>CAWCGC010000029.1:0-796131 GCA_963794765.1 Bryobacteraceae bacterium
TTGCCTCGGGGAAGATCGAGACGGGGCGGGAACTGCTGCAGAAGTCGCTGGAGATGAGGCGTGATCTGGCGCAACGGAATGCCGGGAACACCGGCGCACGCGCAGAGGTCGCAGAGTCCGCGACGGCGCTGGCGGATATCGAGCTTGCGCGGAAGCGGCCGGATGCAGCGCTCAAGTTGTATCGAGAAGCTGCGGAGATCTATCAGCGTCAACGGGAGCATGGCAGCCTCAGCGCTGAGAGCGCTGTGGAGGCGGAACGCGTCGATGCTGCGGTCGGGAAGCTGTCTCAAGACCTCGAGCCGGGCCGGTAGGTTCGTCGGCTTCTCTGCGCAGTAAGTTATAAACCTTCCCTGTGTAAGTTCCAAATCCTCCGTGTATGACAGTCCTAAGTGGATCCCCTGGGACAGTACGAGAGATCTTGTCGACTTGCCTGGAATCAAGAAAAAGATCTGTAAGAAAATGCTCTCTGTAACCCCTTGCGCTTGCGCATGAGCGGACAATGTGATAACAAACAAGGCTATTCCGTTCTTGTGTTAGATCACGATCGGAATTGCGAATCTTTGGGGTGAGGTGGGTGATGAGATCTTTGCTGTACGTGGGGGCGCTGTGTATTGCGCTCGCCATACCTGCCATCGGGCAAACATTCGGTGAGATCACAGGGCTGGTGCGGGACCAGTCCGGCGCGGCCCTGGTGAACGCCCAGGTTACGGTCGTGAATGCTGAAACTAATGCAACCAGAACGACGGAAAGCAATGAGGCAGGCGCGTTTGCGTTCCCGGCGCTGCCGCCGGGTACTTACAACGTCCGCGTGGAAAAACAGGGATTTCGGGCTGCCGTGCAGAATGGTGTGCTGCTTCAGGTACAACAGTCCGCTCGACTGGACTTCGACTTGTCTGTCGGTCAGGTAAGCGAATCGGTCGAGGTCAGCGCCAATGCTCAGCTGCTGACGACGGAGAATGCGACCGTCGGTACTGTCATTGAGAATAAGCGCATCGTCGAACTGCCGCTGAATGGCCGCAACTATCTGCAGCTTGTGTCGCTTCTCGCCAAATGTCAGCTACGGCTTCGGCAGTGCCGGACAGGCGGGCTCGCGGCAAGGCGGCGAGCGCGCGAACCAGAACATCTCGGTTGCCGGGCAGCGGAGCTACTTCAATAACTTCACGCTGGACGGCGTGAACAACACCGATCCGAACTTCAACACTTACGTGATTCAGCCGTCGATCGACGCGCTGCAGGAGTTCAAGGTCCAGACCGGAGTCTATCCGGCCGAGTTCGGGCGCCAGGCGACGCAGATCAACGTTTCGACGAAGCCGGGCACGAACGATTATCACGGCATCGCTGTTCGAGTTCCTTCGCAACGACAAGCTCGATGCCAAGAACTACGCGTTCACCACGGCCCGGCCTCCGAAGGATCCGTTCAAGTGGAACCAGTACGGCTATCACCTTGGCGGACCAGTGTGGATTCCGAAGCTCTTCAGCGGCAAAGACAAGCTGTTCTTCATGTCGAACTACGAATCGTTCCGGCAGCGCCGGCAGGTGCAGGCGTCTCTACGATCTGCCGTCCGCCGCGATGCAGAAGCGGCGACTTCTCAGAACTGCTGTCGCGCGGCATCGTAATCTATGATCCGGCGACTCGCGTATAGTAACGCGGACGGGACGATCACGGCCACTGCCTTCCCCGGCAACATCATTCCGACAAACCGAATCAATCCGATCTCCGACGAAGTTCCTGCGAGTTCCATCCGACAGCCGAATCTCGTCACGCCGACACTGGTTCGCAACGACCAGCAGGCGCAGGGACGGCCGATCAACAAGGACCAGTTCATTCTCCGCATGGATTTCATCGAGTCGTCCAAGTCGCAGTGGTTCGGCCGCTATAGCTGGGGCGACGAGAACAGTTGAGCGAGGGTCTCAAGCTGAACGGTTCTCAGGTGCTGACGAATGTGGAGCAGTACATGGGCTCGAACGTGCGCGTGCTTTCGCCGTCGATGGTGAACGAGTTCCGTTTCGGCTACACCCGGTTCTTCAACTCGGCCGGCCGCGAGCTCGCTTTCGAGCGCGACGTGGTCACCGAAATTGGTATTCCCGGGCCTGAAAGGTGGCAGTCCCGTCACATGGGGGATTCCGAACGTCGCGCATCACGAACTACAGCGGCTTCGGCGACGACTCCGAAGGTCCGTACGCGAACGACAATAACTCGCTGCAGTTCATCGACAATTCTCCTGGATTCGCGGCAAGCACTCGTTTCGGTTTGGCGGTGAGATTCGCCGCGACAAGTACAACCAGGTCGGCAACCAGTTCGCCCGCGGGCAGTTTACGTTCGACGGAACCCTCACCAGCATCACGGGTGCGACCGCGTCATCGAGGGTCGGAGGCGATGCGTTCGCAGACTTCATGCTGGGATATTCGAAGCGTTCTGAAGCTGCCGTCGCGATCGCCGCCGCAAAGTTCCGAAATACGAACTACGCGTTTTATTTCGACGATGTCTGGAAGGTCACCCCGAAGACTGACGGTCAACTACGGTCTTCGATACGAACTGACTCCCCCATGGGAAGATACCAGTCCGGCACAGCTGTTCACGGTGGCGATTCCGCTTGATATTCGCGGCGGCCCGGTTGCGGATCCAAGCTGCACCCGTCTTCCTGCGGCAGGGAACGGGCGATCCTTACGAAGGTGTCAACCTTCGCTGGCCGGAAATCAACGTCCAGCGCGGGACGCAGCTGGGCAACCGAATGGTCAAGACGGATTACAACGACTTCGCCCCGCAGGCTCGGCATTACCTGGAGTCCGAGTACGAAGTGGGTGATTCGCTCCGGCTTCGGAATGTTCTATTCGCAGGACACCGGAAATCCACGGTTCGATATGGCGCGAAATCTCGCCGGCCGCACTCGGTTTGAATCCATCGGCAGCCAGCTGTATACGTTCCAGACTGCATTCGTAGGTCTTTCGGGCGCGGTTGCGAACGTCGTTCAGCCGTACTCGTTTGCGAACGAATACAACCGGCACACGCCTTTGACGATGATGTACATGTTCAACGTCCAGTACGAATTGCCAGGTAATCAACTGCTGGAGATCGGATACATTGGCAACCAGTTGCGTCACCTCGAGCAGCTTCGTGCCGTTAACGAAGCATATCCGTCGGCTACCGGGTCGATCGCCAGCCGGTCACCATTCCCCGAATTTGGACGCATTCAGCTGGTTGATAACGGTGGAACTGGCAACTACAACGGCCTCGCACTGAAGCTGACCAAGCGCTACAGCTCGGGTTTGACCTACTTGTTGGGCTACACGTGGTCGAAAGCTCTCGACACGGGCAGCGCGATTCGTACGCATGACGGCGATACGCTTTTCCCGCAGAACAGCGGCTGCCGGGCGTGCGAGTACGGGCTGTCGAGCTTCAACGTGGCCCACCGACGTAACATCGTCAGTGCTCTATGATCTGCCGTTCGGGAAAGGGCGCAAGCTCAACATCAGCAACCCGGTGCTGAATGCAGTTGCCGGTGGATGGCAGATTCAGCTCGATCCTGACGTGGCAAACCGGATTCCCGCTCACAGTCACTTACGGCAACGACCAGTCCAATACCGGAGCCGGCTTCGATCGTCCGAACGCGACCGGCATCAGCCCGAACGATATCGCGCAGCGGAACACGGGCAAGTACTTCAACACTGCGGCATTCGTGGTTCAGCCATTCGGAACGTATGGCAACGTCGGACGCAATACGCTTATAGGTCCGGGGATCTTCAGTATGGATGCATCCATACTGAAGAATTTCAACTTCACGGAGCGGACATACCTGCAGTTCCGATTCGAGGCATTTAACCTGCCGAACCATCCTAACTGGGGGAATCCGAACACGAATCCGTTTTCGTCAGGGTTCGGCTCGATTGGCGGCACCCGAACGAACATGCGTCAATTGCAACTTGCGCTTAAATTCGTGTTCTGAGACGTAACTTAAGATTGAGACCGGCTTCGCCCCTCAGGATGAAGCCGGTCTTTTGTTTTTGGAACTGAACTGACATGGCTGCCGGCGAGTTCAGGCTCGCCTCAGCGGCGTTTATTGGAGCACTTTCAGTTCGACTGGTGCCGAAGCACGGACATCCGGCCCTCGCCACATGCGTCCGATTTTGATGGAGGCCGTGAAAAGTGCGCCGACAGGAATCACCTTACCCAGTTTGTGCGCCGCAATTGCCTTCAGCCCCATTGAAGCGATGCACCCGCAGGATGAGCAATCAGGGTTCCCGCCATACTGGCAGGGCGTGACCTTCGTCTGCAGGTCGGCCGAGAGCGTCTGAGTGGTGAGAGCGAAGACGCAACTGTCGGGATTCGGAGGAGGAGTTGCGAACTGGCTGATCAGGCCGTGGCTCATGTCAAGCTTCGCGAACTTCAGCCTGAGTTCCAGCAGATCAGAGATCGCCTGTGCACGCTCAGCCGATGTCAGAATCTCCGGCATTGAGTCGCCAATTTGCGGCGTGAACAGGCTAAACCACACTTTCTTGATTTCAGGCCGGGCGTCCACACGTCCAGGAACTGGTGCAAGTATCCGGGCGTCTTCATCATCTGCCCGGTAACCGTGCTGTGAATGGTAATGTTTTGCCCGGCGATGTTCTTCATGATCCGGTCGTATGTCGCGGGCGCGCGACGCACATCGTGATCGGGTTGCAAACCATCGATCGAGACGACGACGTTCAACATATCCATCGTGCCCCACGCCGCCGGGAGAGGCCGGAAAGCACTGGTGACCACCTGCACATGAACGCCGCGGGCGATGAGTGTCGGAACCAGCACCTCGAGCTCCCGATAGCGGACCAGAGGATCACCACCCACGAGCGAAAGATGGAGTGGTTTCAGCCGATCGACCACCTCAAGCACACCATCGATAAGAGCCTGACCTTTTCTGTCGTGCAGGCTTCGGAGGGTGACTTCACCGCCGAGGTGCTGATCGTCGTACGCGTAACAACCGGGACAACGAAGGGGGCACTCTTTGGTGATTTCAATGGACAGCGAGGGCTGTTCACCTTTTAGAATTTTGCCCCAGGCTTTTACGATTTCGAGGGTCTTCAGAGATTATCCTTTTTAGAACAGGAGTGCCCCGATTGCCAGCGGCAGAACTCGACTATGCGCCACCGTCAAAAGGGGTCGGACAAAGCGATAGACCTTTGTCAGTAAAGCTCGATGCATGTTGGATGGATTAGCGGTACTGATAGCCATCGTCAAAATCAGGTCGTCGTGAATTCCGCCAAACCACCACTGGATGTTCCATCCCCTTTAATTGTATCGATGGAACTTGAAGTACCAACCATTATAGGAGACGACTCAATGGAAAAGGTGTCGCCGAATGGTTAATTGCGCGGCCAATGAGTCGAGTGCGGGATCGATGACGATCGCCTGGTCTCAATAAGGGTTCAGCTCCAGTCCCACCGCTGTTGCACTCTCTGCTGAATCACTGTTGGCCGCCTTTTTTCCGGATCTAATTTAGTTGACAATGCGGCGCTGGAAAGACGCGGTCCTGTGATTGCGGCTTTTGGATTCGCAGCTTCGTTCGCAATTGTGGTGGTGCGCTGTTGATCAGTTCCGGATCATGAGAGGCCGCTGGAGAGGCATACCCGGCGTGATTGGCGCTGGAGGTTAGAATCGGGATGGAAGCCCGTTTCGGCCGGTGCCGGGCCTGGTCTTCAAAACCAGTGAGTGGCGCTCGCGTCACTGGTGGGTTCGACTCCCACTGGCTTCCGCCAAACGGCTTTACGTCAAAAATGCGGGAGATCGGGCAACGGTCGGTGAGCATCAGTTACATCGCGAATATCACGCGCCAGCTAAATCGGCGGTTGCAGTGGGGGCCCATGACGCAGCAGTTTCCGGACGACCCCGCAGCGAATCGGTACTTAACGCGCGAGCGCCGGCGACGGTTTGAACGCGGAGCTTGTAAGGACCTGGCTAGTCGCAATCACAGCTGGCATCCCGCGAACCTGTCTACGCTGGGGCCTTACACCTCAAACTTTGCGTACGCGCTCGCCTGGTCTTCGCACCGAGCAGAATAGGATCTGTCTCTACTAGCGTGAGGGACTTGACCATGCGCTGCCTTCCGATTTTGTACTTCTTGAAGTGAGGAGTCTCGAGGTGCGCTTTGTAGGCAGCTACGTCAGCGGATGTCTCGAAAACCCGGATCTGGTTCGGATGATCGTTGACCGATACAGCGAAGAGGGTCAGCACCCCTGACTTCAGCCGGATTGAAGCCTCGATCTCTTCTGTCAGTGCCACCTTGTAACCGTCGAGTTGAGCGGGATCGATCTCGAGTTCCGGCGACCGCACGGGACGCACTTTCCTGGGTTCAGCAGGTGCGCCTCCGCAGGCACAGCACAGACATACGGCAAGCACCCAGGCACCGAGGAGGAGAAAGTTTTCGTGTAGTCATGGGAACTTCCACTCAGACAGGGAGCGTATCGGTACCGGGAATTCGGCTTCCCAGGGCAGTGCCTCTGTTCGTCTCAACAGGCGCAGCAGTTCGCCGCTGTCGAAACCGCTCATCCGCCGATCGAAGCGTGTCACCGTCCATCCCTGTATTGCGGCCATATTGCACTGGGCCCTGGTCGATGGCCAGGTCCAGCGGCATACCCGGTTCCTTCCTCGTGTCATGTCGACAAAAACCGCGTTCGCTTTCACGTTGAACGCGGGCTCCGTCGCAATCAGGATGAAGTTTCACGATTTCTGAATCATGACCTTACGGCTGCGCTGCTCTTCGTGCCTCCGCCTGGCAAACCGATCACGGCTGCGCAAGCGCAGCCGGAACGCGAATCCGACGCATCACAGAGCGTTATCCCAATCCAAACCCGAGTGCGCTGTCGCTAGTGCAGATCATCCCTGACCGCAGAAAGTCGCTGGCTGAGGGAAGATGCCGTTCAGCGTGTACCTGCCACCGATTGCCGGCGACGGGATCGTATGCAGGAAGTACCAGATGAAGGCAATGTCCTGCAGATGGTACGTGAATCCGTTTGCCGCTCGAATCGAAAAGGTTCCGTTCGGAAGAGCCTCCACGACATCGCCCGTCTCGAAATTGAACTGACAGGCACCGTTCTGACCGGGGAGAACATACGGCCCTACCCAGTTAATACCTGGCGTTTGCCCGAATATCGCACCAACGAAGGGATCGTTGATCCATTCGGAAACTTCATGACTCAGGCCCACGGAATCCTGGAACGTCGAGAAAATTCCGGGGCTCAGCCACGATGCCCATAACCAGGTTTGGTTCGTCGCCGCCGGTCCGAATCCGGAAGCGTGGAACCCGAGAACACAGCACGAATTCCCATTTGAGAGAGCCACATCGGACGTCAGAAGTATCGGAAGTTGATCGGGCGTTACGCCCGAACCAAGCAGCGCGAAAAGAATCGACAGGCTCCAGAAGAATTCATCTACCACGCCCAGCTTCTTGCCCGACGCAGTCGTCGTCAGAGTGCCGCTCCCCGCCGGTATGTTGATCGTCACGGTACTTCGAACGTTGGGCGAGCCGAGGAGAAGATGATAATTCGGCGCGATTCCTCCCGGCTGGGTATTGAACCAGAACTGCGCTCTTTGCCCTGCATCTCCATACTGGGTGAAGCCAAGGCCTGGAGCGATTCCGTCGAAACTCACAGGCGTAAACACGGGAGACTGCAGCACGACTGGCAAGTTCGATGTTGGATCCAGTGATCCGCTGCCGTCCTGAAACACAACCCTGATCGGAATGATCGTAGTCGGAATTGTGGTCGTCCCCGCACCTGTGCTCGGTTCTCCCCCGACGAACGCAGTCGGCAAGATCGTCCCGAAGAAAGAAAGATTCAGCACAAAGTGCGGCAAACCGGAGGCGAGCGTCGTAACCGATCCCTGCTGGAGCACCGGGCCCATCGTAATCGGCTGGCGCAGTGTAGGTACCGCTACCATCCCATTCGAAAGCTTTACCGATTCTGCCTTCAGAATCGCAGGCCCTGAGATTGCCAGACTGACGAACAGAGTCCAGGTAATCCGGCCGGAGAAGTGATTAAGCATACAGGCTCCTTAGCAGCGGCCAGTGACCTGGCCGGTTATCCGCGAGTTCGACCCCATCGCTATGTTCGGGTCCTGACATTTTTTTGCCGAAAACGAGCCCGAATTTGGAACGGAACTGTAGGGTTTTATGCTTCGGGATTCTCATTATCCACGAATTACGCGAAGAAGTCTTCCCGCGCGGGACAGCGTGGAGCCCTGGCCGGCGAACCGGTCTTTTTCTCTCCGTCACAGGCAAAGCTGTCGCCGCAACCCTGCCTCGAAACTGCGGCGCGCAGTCTTTCCGAGTGTTGGTCTCCGCATGCGTGTCCATGAGCCACGCCTACGAATCGCATTGGCTCTTAGGAGTCCCGATGGCGTTGGGCGAGCCGCCGTGAACGCAAAAGGTAACTTCTCATTCCGCTGGCTGGTGCATGCTCGGCACACACTGAAAAGGTCCTTCGACCCAAAAGCGAAGGGCTAAATCGATCACGTAAGGGGCCGTCCGTCGCATCCGTCCTGGATAACGGGTTCGGGCGCGACCCCGGGCGGGTGTCTCAAACGTCCCGTTTCGTCCAACTATTCCAAACGCCAAATCAATAACGTGGCTAGTCCGTTTGTCAGATTTACAGTTCGACTCCCACTGGCTTCCGCTACATTAAACTATTTCGCTCGTCCCGACTACCAGATCAGCTTTAGCCCGAACTGTAGCTGACGGCCGACAGTTTGTGAGCCCGACAGCTTTCCAAATGCCGCGTTGCCAACCGTCAATACGGCACTCCTCGCGTTTGGAAGTGTGAACGTCGGCGTGTTGGTGAGATTGAACGCTTCGGCACGGAACTGCAGCCGTTTGCTCTCGGTCAGGCGAAAGTCCTTGAACAAGGACGCATCAATGTTCTTCGAACCAGGTCCACGAAGCAGTGATCGGCCTGCATTGCCGTATGTCTGAATCGGCGCGCCGAGTGCGTTGGTGACGGTGGGCGAGACTGCAAACGCTCCGGGATTGAAGTACTGATCGAATCCTGGATTATCAACCAGCAGTGGCTGCCCGACGACGACGTCGGGTCGATTGACCGTCGCGAACACGGGAGGCAGTCGGGCGACGAGAACGTCGGTTGGCAATCCGGAGCGCAAGGTGACGATTGCGTTTACCTGCCAGTCACCCACAATCTCGTTGATCCATCGGTGCGAACTGGCGAGGGCGCGGCCTTTACCAACGGGGAGTGCGTAGTCGCCACTCATTATGAATTTTTGAGGAAGGTCGAGAGGAGCAACACCTTTTTCCTGACTGAGATTGTAAGTGTTCATCGCGCGTGTATTGCCCTGTTGTGAAAGCGTGCTGATGCCGGAATTTCCCGAATCGGTCGCATGAGAAATCGTGTAGTTCGCCAGAAGCACGAGGCCGTGTGAGTAACGCTTCTCCACCCTCAGGTTGAACGAGTTGTACCAGTTGCTGACGTTTGCTGTGTCGAGACCAACGGAGCTCGCGAGGAACGGAAATGGCCTGTTTGCCTGGGTGTTTATTCCCTGCAGTGCATAAGAGAAAGGTACCTGATTGAGATCGACCCTCTGGACCCAGTGCACACCCCGGGAACCGGCATAGCTTCCTTCTATGAGAAGGTTCGGGATGAGTTCGTATTGTACGGACAGGTTGTACTGCTGGAGCATCGGAAACTTCGAGAAGGTCAGGTCCGCTCCGTTGAACGAACCACTGTCTGAACTCAGCGGGCGAGTTGCGCTGAATGCGCTCAACTCAGGATCGATCAGCGGATTCACGCGCAATGGAGAGGTGAATGTGTACAGCGGTGCGACTGTTGTCTGCGCGGATGGGACCGGCATGTCGATGTTTCGGAAATTAAGCAACGACAAGGCCATATCGGTCGTTTGATCATTCTGCTCGCGATTGCTGTAGAACATCCCCCATCCACCGCGCACGACGAATTTCTGAGCCGCCTGATAGGCGAATCCGAAGCGTGGTGCAAGGTTCTTATGATGGCCCTGCACGATCGCGCGGGTATATCCGTTAGTTCCCGGAACGATGATGATGCCCC
Organism: Bryobacteraceae bacterium; assembly: GCA_963794765.1. GTDB lineage: Bacteria > Acidobacteriota > Terriglobia > Bryobacterales > Bryobacteraceae > JAWXCM01. Next base: position 10,045 of record CAWCGC010000029.1, read on the forward strand.
GCCGTCCGTCGCGATTCGTGCCGTTCGGATCGAACATTCCGCCGGTATTCTTCGCATCGACTGGTTGGGTATACAGGTCGTAGCGGAAGCCAAGATTCAGGGTCAGCTTACGCGTGATCTTCCAGTCGTCCTGAATGAAGGGACTGAAGTACAGATCGCGCTGACGCGACCAGTCGATCGGGCTGGAGTTGATCACGCTGGTAGGAAGTCCCAGAAGGAAGTCAGCGTATGGCGAACCGGACGCCTGACTTACGCTCGGATTCGTTGTGTACGTGGGGCCGAAGAAGTAGTTGCCGGCAGGAGGAAACGCCTGCAGCCGGTCGAAGCGGAAGCGCCGCAATTCGGCTCCGGCTTTGACGGTGTGATTGCCACGAATAATGGTCAGATTGTCGGAGTACTGGAATACGTTCTCGAACGAGTAATTCGATGAAGCTCCGCTAAATGAGGAAAAAATATTGGTCGATTGTGTCAGACCGGAAGCCGTCCAGTTCACGTTTGGGAAGCCGGTGATCGGCCCCGATGCGAATCCATTGTCGGCGGCAAACTTTGCTTCTTCAGCGGCCTTGAGCGCCTGGCTGGAGGTGTTTGCGCGATTGTATCCGGCCCGAAACTCATTAATGACCGTGGGACTGAACAGGTGAGTGTCGCTGATGACCGCGTTGATCGTATTGAAGAGAGGCTGGGTTGGGCTGTATACAAAGATCCCCTGATTCGTCTGTGTCTGCTGCGAAATCGACAGCCGGACCATGAGTGAATTGTCTTTCGTCAGATGATGATCGACACGCGCATCGCCCTGATTGCGTCCGAGCGAAAGAGGCGATGTGCCCAGATAGTTGCGGGAGGTAGCGTTAGGACTGCCGGTATTTGGTTGTGGAATCAGTGACTGATATTGCAGCGCCGCCGGATCCATTCGATTTTGAGGGATGATGTTGCCAGGAAACGGATCGGCTATGACAACGCCGCTCGGCCCCAGACGACGCGTCGCCGGATCGTAGATTACTGTCGAAAGACTCGAGAAATTACCGGCACGATACGACGTCGGTGGGAGATCGACCAGTGATGAGGTCGCCGCCTGTCGAATCTGGGTCCCCTCGTAATCCACAAAGAAAAATGTCCGATCTCGCCCGTTATAGCCCGGCACGATCACAGGCCCTCCGAGGCTCGCCCCGAACTGGTTCTGGCGGTATTTGGCACGAGGCTGTCCGGCAAAATTGGAGACGAAGCTGTTGGCATCCAGCTTCTCGTTCCTGAGAAACTCCCAGGCGTGTCCATGAAAGGCGTTTGAGCCGGCCTTGATCGTGGCATTCATTACGTAGCCGGCGGAGTGGCCATACTCGGCGGAGAAGTTATTTGTCTTTACCTTGAATTCTTCCACGGCGTCGACTGATGGCGTGTATGCGAGGCCTGCTCTGCCGACTGAGCCTGCATAGTTGCGCAGGTTGTTGTCGACACCGTCGAGGAGGATGTCATTCGAGTTGTATCGGCCACCGCTGGCGACAATTGGCAGGTTTGTCGTCAGTCCCTGAAACTGAACGGTTCCACCTGCGAGCGTTCCAAGAGCAAAAGGATTGCGTCCGTTCAGAGGCATGTCCAGAATCTGCTTATTCTCGACAACCTGTCCAAGTGAGGAGATCTGAGATTCCAGCAGCGGTGCCGACGCATTCACCTCGACAGATTCGGTGACAGCACCGGGCTTCAGTTCGAGCGTCAGACTCACCGTCTGATCGACCCGCAGTTCGATGCCGCTGATGGTGGTCTTCTGAAATCCGGTGAGTGCTGCTGTGGCGTCGTAAAAGCCGGCCGGCAGGGACGGCACATTGAAGTCACCACGCTCATTGGTGGTCACCGATCTCTGGATTCCGTTGCTGGTGTTCGTGATCGAAACCGGGCAGTTTGGCAGAACCGCGCCGGTGCCGTCAAGAACAGTGCCTCGGATATTACCAGTGGCGACCTGAGCCGGTACCTGAAATATAGAGAGGGCAATAACAGAAATCGCTCGCAGCTTATTTTTCATCGTGACCCTCCTGCAACGCGCATAATGTCGCGACGGTTCGCGTCCAGTTCAGAGGACTGTATACCGATCGCCGATCGGCTGTCAACACGCACAACGAATCATTTGCGATATATACTGGCGCTGATCCGGTGATATTCGGACGGAGGTGTCGGTGAAGCTTCGAATTTCGGTGTTTATTGTTCTTTCCGTGCTGCCGGTGGCGGCTCAGGGCACGAATTGCGATCTCGGCGGATACAAGCCTCAGGAAGGTCTCAAAGCTGAGGTTCGAGGAGGGGCGCTTGAACTGCAGTGGCAGGGGGAACGCAAAGATGAGTTACGCGCGTCCTTTGCTGTGCGCTCCGGTCAGCCGGTCGTTCAGGAACTGGCGGCCAAATCCGGGGGCGGCAAATGGGTTGTTCTCGGCCGCAATCTCACTCCGGAGTTTGAATTGACGAGCGGAGTTCGGAGGCTGTCAGAACAGCAGATCGGTCCGCTGCGAGAGATGAAGGTTGAGCTGACACCTGCGTTGATCGAGAAGGAAAAGTGGAATGCTTTTTGGGATTCTCCTCTGATGGTTCCTGGCCGGCCGGGAACGAATCTGGATCTTCCTCGAAAGCCTGAAGAAATTCGGCGTGCGTGGGCGACGTATCACACCACCAGCTGCCAGGTAAAGACACAGGGAGCTCGAATCGAAGTCGCTTTCAACGGATTCGATGCCGGCATTTTCAGCGGCGGCCTGCAATACACGGTCTACCGCGGAACCAATCTGCTCCGGCAGGAGGCTATCGCAAAAACGAATGAGCCATCGGTTGCTTACAAATATGTATCGGGGCTGAAAGGTTTCCCGATATCCGACGGCACGCGTCTGGTTTGGCGTGACACAGCACGAGGCTGGCAGAAGTACGAGTTCGGCGGTTCTCCAAATCAGAAACTTGTTGGCTTACAGGCGCGCAATCGGCTCGCGATTCTGGAAACAAACGGCGGCTCTCTGGCAGTGTTTCCGCCGTCACATAAGTTTTTCTGGTCGCGTGAGATCGAGACCAACCTTGGATACGTGTACTACCGAAAGGATGGCGAGGACGCGTTTTCGATCGGCGTCAGGCAGCCCGACCGGGAAATCGGAGCGAAACCCTGGGGAGTATCTGACGAAGTCTGGAACCGACGTGTTGGTGAATCACGTGGGCACCTGAATAACTTCGCGCTTTACAACGCGCCTCCCGGAACGATGCAGCGCATGCCGGTGTACTTCTATCTCAGTGCTGACGACAGCCGGACCACTCAGAAGTCGATCATGAACTTTACACACGACGACGTGTATAAGCCACTGCCCGGCTACAAGGTCCTTGTGAGCCATTTCCACTTTCACTTTAATGAGCAACTGACCGACGCCGGCACACTCGATCTGCAGCCGACATGGGTGTCTGTGTTCCGTGATCTCGGAATCAACATGGCAATTCTGGCCGACTTCCACAGTGATTCGCATCCGAGCGACACGGGGTCAATCAGGCTGAATGAGCAGAAGGTATATTTCGAAGGCTGCGAACGCTTCTCCGATCGCGATCTGCTGCTGATTCCGGGGGAGGAGCCCGACGCGAATTTCGGCGGACATTACATGTTCGTGTTTCCCAAGCCACTTTTCTTTACTCACGTAAAGCAGCCAGCCAAGGGCCCCTCGGGCCAGCCATTTGAGGAGACTCAGGCGCAATTCGGGAAGGTGTACCACACAACAACTGCGGCTAACGAACTCGATCTGCTGAAGCGCGAGAACGGGCTGGTGTGGCAAACGCATCCACGCACCAAGGGATCGACCGGCTATCCCGACGCTGTAAAGGACAAGGACTTCTTTTTGAGCGATCGGTTCCTTGGCGGGTCGTATCAGTCGCTGCCGGTTGATCTGTCGGAGCAGCGCTTGTGCGAGAAGCGCTGTCTGGGTCTTCTGGACGATATGAACAACTGGACGGGACCGAAGTACATGATCGCTGAAGGCGACACGTACATGAAGTATCCCGATGATGAGACCTTTCCACAACTGATCGTGAATTACGTGAAGATGGACCGTGTGCCTCGGTACAAGGATGGCTGGCAACCTGTACTCGACAAGCTGCGGGCAGGTGATTACTTTATTTCCAGCGGAGAGGTTTTGCTGCTGAATTCCGGTATCGAGGGCACGGGTTCCAAGCGTACGCTGACCGCGGAAGCGGAATGGACGTTTCCTCCTGAATTCGCGGAGCTTGTGTGGAGTGACGGCAAATCTGTTGATCGGAAAGTCATCTCGCTGACCGAAATGAGTCCGTTTTCCAACCATAAATTCCGCATCCCGTTTGACGCCTCGGGCAAGAAGTGGGTGCGTTTCGCGGTTTGGGATTCGGCCGGAAATGGTGCTTTCACTCAACCTGTCCATCTGAGATAACGCTACTTGCGACAGCGCTGAGAATCGCCTGTACTTCGGGCAATCCACTCGACCAGCAGAAAGGTACAGGCGAAAAACGGAAAAACGCCATATAGCGTGTCACTCACCGAATGCGATCGACGATCGACGGCGAGAAACACATTTACGCAAAACACTGTCGCTGCGGCACAAATCACTGCCCCGGGCAACGATACAGGTACGGGAAAACCGCTAACGCGTTTGAACCAAGCCTGCTTCATCAGGATTTACCTCGAACGCTTTATAGCACAAAGTAAAGCGGCCTGAAAGTATTTTCACTCACCTCGTCCCTTTTTGGGGCTTAGGATCGCTGTAGGAAAAAAGAGTGCTGCAGCGATCTTACCTGGACTACAATCGAACGATCTGGGCTGCAGAGAAAGGCTAAATGAGGCTGATTCAGGCTCACACACGCGAGATCAGAACCGCGGCTGCCGGCAAGCAGTCCGTCTGCCATTCCACAGGCCCAACGTTTGCATCACAGGAGATTTTCGATCCCATGTTCGCTGTACAACGCAGTAATCCGGATAACCAGAAATCACTGACGAAGAAATTGAATCGCTGGTTGATAACGCTTCTTGTTTTTGCCTGTACGCCCGTTGTGCACGCCGCAATGGTCACTTACACCTATACTGGACAGAATTACTCTGACGGAGTCTCTCCATACAGCACCGCTATGGCGGTCACAGCATCGTTCACATTTGCTTCACCGATCGCTCCCAATACGCTGGCGGTCGGAACTCTGGTTCCCACGACATGGTCGATATCTGACGGCGTAGACACAATCACCTCGGGACCGCTCCTGTTCGATGTTGCCACGAACTCCGCAGGGGCAATCATCGCGTGGGCTTTTGACACCGAGTTTAGTATCGCCACAGGTTTCCTCGACATCACTTCCGTCAATGATCCGGGTCATTTACTTGTCAATATTCCGAGCGTCGGGCCCGCTATAATCTGCGATAACGTTTGTGACGCGATTTGGGGTGTGGCGGTGGGCCACGCCGTGATTCTCGCCGGGAATCAGGGCACTCCAGGAACCTGGGTCACGCCATCGGCTACGGTACCAGAGCCATCATTTATGTTCCCTGTAATAACGGCACTGTTCGCATTCGCGTGTATCGGGGCTAAGCGATCTGCCGCGTGATTGTCACGGCCCATGGAAGCTGCATGCCTCAGACTGATGCGGGCAGGAACTCCTGAATCCGGACTATCCGGTTTTCTGCAGCGCTGCGGTAAGCAGCTTCCATAACCGCGACGGCGCCGAGATACTCCGCGACGGCTGTCTCAAATGGCTCACCTGGGCACAGCGCATCTGCAAAGTGTCCGGAGCGTCGCGGACACGCTCTCGCCTCGGTAACCTTTGGCAGTATTTGTCCAGAGCAACTGGCGATTGCGCCACACGGTTCCGGCGTTATCGACGGTAAGTCGCGCTTCATTGCCGCGATGATGGCATCCCCGAGAACAGGTCCGTCGCCCACGGCGAGAAAGCGATGCCCATCCTTCCCGATACCATGGCTGCCAGCGCCCAGCAGCACCATGCGACGTTCTCAAACTAGCCTCCGGCATGATGTCAGTGCAAGAATGCTTATATCCTGCCCTTCATTCTGAGTTATCGGAGTGTCAGACGTAAACATGTCTGTTGATCAGCAATCTGATACGTTCTGTGTCGGTGTTTCGCCGGACTTCTATGTCGATGCGAAAGGCCGGTTTGAATCTGTTCTCGCCCAAAGCCTGAAACTTCCCGGCATTCGATGGGAGGCGATGCCTGAGCTCGACGGAAATGTCGCATCACCCGAGGTGCTGAATCGATACGATGCCGTGTTCGCCCTGGCACTGCGGGTCACGGCGGACAGCCTCGCCGGTGTCGACCGTCTCACGATCATTGCTCGCTGGGGTGTCGGTTACGACAAGCTGGATGTCCCCGCGATGACGGCTGCCGATGTTGTCCTTGCAATCACACCGAATGCGGTCAGGACCCCTGTCGCGGAAGCGATCTTTACTCTGATACTCGCGCTGCAGAAGAACCTTTTTCTGCAAGATCGAACTACGCGCGCCGGCAAGTGGCGGGGTGATCTGCCGCTCATGGGGCGGAATCTGCGAGGTCAGGCGCTGGGCTCGATTGGTCTCGGCAATATTGGGTCGGAAATGTTCCGTCTCGCACGGCCGTTTGGGTTTTCACGAATGGTTGCTTATGATCCTTACGCCAACCGGAGCAATGCGGCTGAGCTCGGGGTGGAGCTAACGGATCTCGATACTGTGCTCCGCACCTCTGACTTCGTTGCGATCAACAGTCTTTTAAATAACGAGACTCATGGTCTGATCGGGGAACGTGAACTGCGGACGATGAAACCGTCGGCGTACCTTATCAACACGGCTCGGGGTGCGATCGTGCAGGAACCCGCGCTGGTCCGGGCCCTTCGGGAACGCTGGATTGCGGGCGCCGGACTCGATGCGTTCGAGCGGGAGCCTCTTTCTGCAGATCATCCGTTGCTTGAGCTCGACAACGTGATCGTGACGCCTCACGCTCTTGCATGGACGGAGGAACTGGCACGCGATAACGGGATAGAGGCATGCGAGAACATGCTCGCGGTATTCCGCGGAGAACTGCCCGGCGGGATTGTGAACAACGATGTGATCACCAAGCCAGGTTTTCAGGCGAAGCTGAGCAGGTACAGGAGCAGACGGTGAGATCGAATCAGTTTCAGGAAGCACTCCGCCAGAATGGTTCTGCCTTCGGGCACATGGTCATGGAGTTCGGGAGTCGGGGTATGGGCCGGATCCTCGATGCCGCGCAGCCGGACTTCGTTGTGGTGGATATGGAGCACAGCGGCTTCGACGCGGCGGATGTCGCCAATCAGATGGCCTGGTTCCGGGGTGCTCGCTTTGCTCCGTTTGTCCGCGTTCCACAGACGCTGTATCACTTCATTGCCCGAGTGATGGACGCGGGTGCGCTGGGGATCATGGTGCCTAACGTCGAGACCCCGGAGCAGGCGAAGCAAGTTGTCGATGCAGTGAAGTACATGCCTTTGGGGAAGAGAGGCGTTGGTCTTGGCACAGCGCACACGGATTACGTGCAACCTCCGGATGCCAGCGCTTATCTTCGGGAAGCGAACGAGAACACCACCGTCATCTGCCAGATTGAATCACCTCTCGGCATCGCAAATGCTGCTTCGATTGCTGCGCTCGAAGGTGTTGACTGCCTTTGGGTGGGACACTTCGACCTGACACAGGCAATGGGGATTACTGGTCAGTTTCAGAACAAGCTGTTCCTGGATGCAGTAGAAAAGGTTGTGGCGGAGACTCGAGCGGCGGGCAAGGTTGCGGGGATCCAGCCGGGAACGCTCGAACAGGCCCGGCAATGGTGGGATATGGGATTCCGCGTTATCTCCTGGGCGAGTGATATAGCCGTGTTCCGCACCGCTTTGCAGGAGGGATTGCAATCACTGCGGGCACTGCGGTCGACGAAGGTGTAACGTTCTGCCAGCCTACTTTCCGGGCACAGGAACCCAGCCGCGGGTGAAGTAGTCGCCGAGAGTGAGTGACATGAGGATCAGGAGCCACACGATTGCTCCGATGGCAATCACGCGAGTGAGATTCGGGCTTGCGATCAGATGCATGAAAAAGAGTACGATCAGCAATGCTTTTCCAACCGCAAACCCTACTGCGAGGATGGTGTTCATCGGGCCAAGATCGACGAATGAAAATGCAGTGGTCGCGGCAGTCAGAACCAGCAGGGTGATATACGTCAGCGCATAAGTGCGGCGTGAAATGGTTGGTTCACTCATCTCGTTTTCCTTAGTGCTGGGCAACCAAATAGAAGATCGGGAACAGAAACACCCACACAATATCGACGAAGTGCCAGTACAGTCCGGCAATCTCAACCGGGGTATTGTAGACCTCGTTTATGCTTCCAATCTTCACTCGATACCAGATCACAGACATGATGCCGAGCCCGACAATCATGTGGACCGCATGCAGTCCCGTCATCACAAAGTAGAACAAAAAAAACATTTCTACATGGTTCGCCTGTGGCCCGTCATACCGGAAATTGAAGCCCGGTAGCTTTACATCCTGGTAGTGGTGGTAGTACTCGTAAAATTTGATGCCGAGGAAGCACGCGCCTATCAGCATCGTTGCGACCAGCATGGTCATGGTCAGTTTCCGATTCCCTGCATGGCAACTAAATACGGCCATGGCCATCGTGAAACTGCTTGTAAGAAGAACGGCAGTGTTGATAGCCCCAGCCGGCAACTCCATCAGGTTGCTGCCGGCCGCAAACGCGTCGGGGTACCACATTCGGTAAACCGCATACGCTGTGAACAAGCCGCCGAACATCATGACTTCCGTGCTGAGGAAGACCCACATACCGACCATTGCGACGCGGCGCTGCTGTTCTTCCGTCGCGAACTGAAAGCGTAATGCGAGTTCAGTAGCTGTGCTCATTTTCCGGCATGCTCTCTATAAGTGGACGCAGGGCCTCGAAATCGTAGGCTTCGTGCACGACGACCGGCGTTTCCTCAAAGTTATGCGTGGTCGGCGGTGAATCGGTTTTCCACTCGAGGCCCGTTGCAGGCCACGGATTTGGACCGGCCGGTTTGCCGTATTTCCATGCCCATGCAAAATAGAGCAGCGGCAGTACATAACCCACGCCGAGAATGGATGCGCCTGCGGTCGACATAACGTTCAGAACCTGAAACTCCTCGGCATATGCGTGATAGCGTCGTGGCATCCCCCAGTAGCCGAGGAGGTACTGCGGAAAGAACGTCAGGTTGAAGCCAAGGAAAACGATCAGCGCGCACACTCGTGCGATACCCTCGGGATACATCTTGCCTGTCATCTTTGGCCACCAGTAATGCATTCCTCCGAGAAATGCCATCACGGTGCCGCCAACCATGATGTAGTGGAAATGGGCCACGACGAAGTATGTGTCCGTGACATGCACGTCGACGCCAAGCGCCGCGAGAAACAGCCCTGTCAGGCCACCAGCGGTAAACAGGCCGATAAACCCAATCGCGTAGAGCATCGGCGTGTCCCACGAAACGGAGCCTTTGAACATGGTTGCCGTCCAGTTGAAAACCTTGATGGCAGAGGGTACAGCAACCAGGTAGCTGAGAATTGAGAACGTCATTGCGGAGTAAACCGACTGGCCGGCGACGAACATGTGGTGGCCCCAGACGAGAAATCCGATAACAGCGATAGAGATGCTGGCGAAGGCGACGAAGGTGTAGCCGAAGACGCTGCGCCGTGAGAAAGTGGCCACGAGTTCGCTGGTGACCCCCATTCCCGGCAGCACCATGATGTACACCGCCGGATGCGAATAGAACCAGAACAGGTGTTGAAACAGAACCGGATCGCCGCCGAGTTTGGGATCAAAGAATCCAACGCCAAAAACGCGCTCAACTGCGACAAGGGCGAGAGTGATTGCGAGGATCGGAGTCGCCAGGACCAGGATCAGACTGGTCGCGTAATTCGACCAGACGAACAGGGGAAGGCGAAACCAGGTTAAGCCCGGGTGCCCGCATCGTGTGTGTCGTGACGATGAAGTTGAGACCCGTCAGGATCGAGGAGAAGCCGGAGATCAGGATTCCCGTTGCCGCCCAGATTACGTGCGTGGTGGAGTACAGGGAACTGAACGGCGTGTAGAACGTCCAGCCTGTGTCGACGCCGCCTGACAACATCGCCCACAACGTGACAAGTCCGCCGAGGACAAAGATGTACCAGCTTGCAAGGTTGAGCTTGGGGAATGCGAGATCTTTAGCGCCCAGCATCATCGGGATGAGGAAGTTGCCGAGCGTGGTTGGAATCGACGGAATCAGGAAGAACCACACCATCATGATTCCGTGCATGGTGAAGAGCTTGTTATACGTCTCTGATGTGACGACATCGCCTCTTGGTGTCAGGAGCTCGAGCCGCATCAGGAGCGCCGCGAATCCACCAACGAAGAAGAAGAATGTAATTGCGGCGATGTAAAGCCACGCGATTCGCTTGTGGTCGGTTGTCAGCAGCCAGGACTTGATGCCCTGTTCCGAATGGAGGTAGTCCAATTTACTCATTACTGGCGCAGACATTGATTCACCTTTGGTCCACTGTCGACTCGGAAATGCCTGTTGGCGCGCCCGGACTGGGAGCTGGATTATGCGGCTTCTCCGCCGGCTTCACGCCAAGTGCTTTCACGAATTCGATAAGGGCACGAACCTGATCTTCAGCAAGCTGGCCCTGAAATACCGGCATAATTCCCTTAAATCCGAGCACTACTTTTGCCTGTGACTGGAGGATAGACTCACGGATATAAGCGTCATCAGCAACGACGGTTGACCCGTCATCAAGGCGAACAGTGCTGCCGTACACACCTATGAAGCTCGGACCCGGTCCTTTACCCTGGAGGTCGTGGCAGGTTGAGCATCCATACTGGTGATACAGCTTCTCGCCCATTGACGAGAGCGAGCCTTCGGCGCCTCCCGCCGAGATCCACCGACTGTAGTCGGCGCTTTCCATCGCATAGACCCAGCCGATCATGCCCGAGTGCTTCGTGCCGCAGTACTCGGCGCAGAATAAGTGATAACGGCCCGGTTTCGTTGCCCTGAACCAGACACTTGAGTAGCGGCCGGGAACAACATCCTGCTTGATTCGGAAGGCTGGCACGAAGAAACTGTGGATAACATCCTGGGATGTCATCGTGAGCCGGACGTCGCGCCCGACGGGGACATGCAGCTCATTGATCTCGCGCTCGCCTTCGGGGTGCTGAAGCTTCCACATCCATTGCTTGCCAGTGACGAAGATCTCGAGCGCGTCCTTTGGGGGAACGGACAGATCGAAGAAGACCTTTGCGCCCCAGAAGAACATAACCATAAACAACAGGAAAGTCGCGCCGGTCCAGCCGAACTCCATCAGGTTATTTCCGTGAATCTGAACTGGAATTTCTCTTGGCGAACGGCGGCGATACACGATGGCGAATGTGATGACCAGGACGGCGAGTAATACGGCCAGAGAAACGGTCGAAATTATCAGGAAGAAGTAGAGCCGGTCGACATTGGGCGCATGCGTTGACGCCTGCTCCGGCAGCGGAAGCCTTCCGAAAAACCGCTGAAGCATGGACCCGCTCACGGCTGACCCGCTCCTTCGACCAGATCAAAACCTGTCTCCCTGTTTCCGGCACGCGGCGGAAAGAGTTTCAGGTCCGAGTAGTCCACGGTTGCAGGCATGCCCTGCGTCAACAGCTTGTCGATCGCTTTGTCGACGGGGATTGAGACGGTTCCTTTCTGACGATCGACCCAGTTGTAGTGCTCTAGCAGACGCAGGTCGCGCGCTCGCAAACTCTGCAGGTCCGATCGGGGCGACGCCTGCAGTAATGGCTGTCTGATCCTGGAAAATTCAGGACCGAGTTCGGCCTGGGGGGCCGGATTCGGGTGAGTGTTGCGGAAGTATTCGAACAAGAAGTACAGCAGGAAGACGATGACCAATGTGCCCAGCAGGACGGCGATCCCGGTCCCAGTGACAGCGATGCTTCTTATGTCCGAGTGCTCGAACGCAACATCCTGGTTACGGCGTTCCGGCTCATTACGTCGTTCCGGCTCGTGATGTCGCTCCGCGTTATCCGACATGCTGCAGCATTGCCTCCAGTCTGGGATCACCTTCGGGAATCAGAGGCCGCCGCCGAATCTCGCGGATGAACGCAGCGTGCCAAAGTGCGAGAAGTGCTATGGGCGTAACGATGTCGAGCCAGTGCACCTGAATTCCCGCCCGATACTGATCCGGCATGACGATCCAGAAGAGGTCGATTTGTCTCATCAGCAGGACGAGACCAGAAAGGCCCAGCATAATGAATCCGTTCTTCTTGGCGGGGCGCGACAGCAGGATGACGAACGGAACTGCAAACTGCAGCACGATCAGGATGACTCCAATCCAACCCCAGCTCGTAGCCATTCGTTCGAAGTACCAGGGAATTTCTTCCTTGAGATTTCCCTCCCAGATGATCAGGAATTGAGCGAACGAGAAATATGCCCACAACATGACGAACATCAGGAAGAGCTTCCCGAGGTCGTGCAGCCGCTCATGGGTGAAGAGCCTCGAATAACTCTCGTCGCGGGAGAGCAGCACTCCGGCTGTAATCACGAACGGAATAGCCGTCAGGCCCTGCTGAGCGACGAACAGAAATCCCCACATTGTCGAGTACCAGTGGGGCTGCAGGGACTGCGCCCAGTCGATCGCGGCGAAGGTCAAAGTAAAGACATAGACAACCAGGCCGACCGCGCTGATTCGTCGGACAGCGACATAGTTGCCGCGACGGTACTGGTCCGCCGCGTAATTGTGCAGGAACCATGCTCCGCCTGCCCAGATTACAAAAAACAGGATTGCCCGAATTATGAAAAAAGGAGTGTTCAGGTAGATGTGCTTGTGTCGCAGTACTTCATCCGCGGCGACAACGTCTGCATGCGTCCACGGATAGAGCGAGTGCATTCCGAAGATTACCGGTATGAAGAGCACACCTACGAGCGGCAGCGTTCGGGATGCGGCTTCCAGTATCCGCTCTATCGATACGCCCCATTTCCCACCCGACAGGAACTGCAGCATCTGAATGGAGAGACAGCCAAGGGCAAGAGCGAAACACATCAGAAACGACATCAGGTACGACCGGAAGAAGTGGTCCGCATCGAACATGAGGCCGATGATGATTCCGATCGCTCCTCCGACGGCAACCAGCAGAGACAAGCGTTGCCGCTGCTGCAGCCAGCTGTCCATCTCGGTCGGGGTGTAAAGCCTGTCGGTGATCATTTCTTTGGGGCGATGTTTGACTCGCCAGACGCCGCTTCCAGTTCTCCTCTCTTATCTGAGGGGACCTCGGCGGCAGTAGCGTTGTGTCCGATCTGCAGCGCTCGGATGTAGGTGATGATGGCCCATCGATCCGGAGCTGCGACCTGCTCTGAGTAATCCGGCATGCCGCCGAAGCCATTGCTAATCACGGCGAAGATGTAGCCCACGGGCATTCTTTGAACACGGTCTGTCAGAAGGGACGGCGGCGCTCGAAAGCCCCGCAAAGCTACCATGCCCATACCGTCCGCGTTCAGTCCATGGCAGGGGCTGCAGTAGATGTCGAACCGTTCCCGGCCGCGGTAGACCAACTGCCGCGTCAGGGGAACAGGGAGCTGGTCGACAAAACGTCCGCCGTTGTCGACGCCTGTGAATGCCGTGCCGGTGTTGTTGAGTTCTCCGCGTGCGATGGTTCCGGCCGGTATCGGCCGTGCGGATCGGCCGTCGGGGAAGAAGGAACTGGCGGCCAGCGGCTTGTATTTTGGCTGATCGTGCATGTCCTGGCGGCACGCGGTGAGGGCACAGGCAGCGGCGATCATCAGCGCTGATATTGGCCGAAGATTAACGCTGATGAACGCAGATATTGGAGTTGCGCCGCGGCTGTTCGACGTTATGCGTGACAGGACACTAGCCAACGACATCTTCGACCCTTTCGGGGTTAAGGCTCGACAGAAACCGTACCGCACGATCACGATCGAACTCAGGATTGCGTGATTCGATGCAAAGGAAAAACCGGTCCTGCGATGCACGATCGAAATCTAAAGCATTGCCCAGCGGGTGATACGGCGAGGGGAATCCGTTTAAGATGAGCGTCCCGAAGAACGCACCAAGGGCGGCGAAGAGCACCGTCAGTTCGAACATGATCACGACGAACGACGGCCAGCTATTCAGAGGCCTGCCCCCAACGTTGATGGGATAGTCCCAGACGGCGATGTAGGTCGGCAGTAGCCAGCCGGTGAACGTCCCCGCGGCTCCGCACACCAGCGTTATCAGAGGCACCCAGTTTCGGTGGCCAATAATTTCATCCAGTTCTTCCACCGGAAACGGCGTGTATGCCTCGACGCGGGAGTAGCCTCGCTCGCGGGCGGATCGGGCGGCTTCGACGAGCTCTTCTTTTGTTGCGAACTCGGCGACTACTCCGTAATACGCGAGTTCCTTCATGCGTGGACCTCCTGCTTGTTGTCCTCGACCAGTTCACGAACCTCGTAGATGGACATCAACGGAAGGAAGCGCACGAACAGAAGAAAAAGGAACAGGAACAACCCGACGGATCCCCAGAAGGTGAAGTGATCCCAAAGTGTTCCGGTGAAGTAGCCCCATGAAGACGGAAGGAAGTCTCGATGGAGGCTCGAGATGATGATGACGTACCGCTCCAGCCACATCCCGTAGAGAATGGCGCACGAGATGGCGAACAGCGCGAAAGTGTTGCGACGGACCTTTGCGAGCCACAACAATTGCGGGACGATGACATTGCAAACCATGGTCAGCCAGAAGCCCCACCAGTACGGCCCGAACGCGCGGTTGTAGAACGCGTAGATCTCATATTTGCTGCCGCTGTACCAGGCCGTGAATGGTTCGATCATGTACGCGTAGGCGAGGACGAGTCCGGTGCCGAGCATTACTTTTGCGGAGCTGTCGAGATGGCGCTCCGTTATGAGGTGCTCAAGGTGATAGATCGCCCGCATCGGTATCGCGAGGATGAGCACCATCGCGAACCCGGAGTAGATGGCACCTGCGACAAAGTAAGGCGGAAAGATGGTGGAATGCCAGCCGGGCAGGATCGCGATCGTGAAGTCGAAGCTGACTACGGTGTGAACTGAGAGGACCAGAGGAGTAGCCAGTCCCGCGAGGAGCAGGGACGCCGTCTTGTGATTCATCCACTGCTTCGAGGATCCGCGCCAGCCCAGAGAGAGAACCCCATAGAATCCGGAGACGAGGCGGGTTTTTGCACGGTCCCTGAGGCTTGCGAGATCCGGCAACATGCCGAGATACCAGAAGACCAGCGACACCGTTCCGTATGTCGAGACTGCGAAAACGTCCCAGACCAGAGGGCTTCGGAACTGCGGCTGGATGTTCATTGTGTTCGGGTAAGGGAACAGCCAGTAAGCAAGCCACGGGCGTCCGAGATGCAGGATCGGGAACATGCCAGCACAGGCGACCGCAAACAGCGTCATCGCTTCGGCAAACCGGTTGATGGAATTTCTCCATTTCTGGTTCAGGAGCAGGAGGATGGCAGAGATGAATGTGCCTGCGTGTCCGATTCCGATCCAGAAAACGAAGTTGGTGATCGCAAAGCCCCAGGCAACCGGAATCTTGACGCCCCAGATCCCTACGCCCTCATAAAGGAGATACAGAACAGCACATCCAAGAATTGCCAGCAGGAGAAGCGAAACGTAGAACAGCGCGAACCAAGTAACGGGTGTTCGCCTTGTGAGAATAATGCTGGCTATGTCATCTGTGACCGAAGTGAACGTTTGAGGCCCGGCCAGGACAGGAGGGCGTTTAACGGGTTCAAGAAGCTCAAGCTCGGAGTTGCCTTCGATCATCATGAGGCGACCTCGGGATTCGGATTGCGAAGCTCAGCCAAATACGTTGTACGCGGACGCGTGTTCAATTCGGCGAGAAGACTGTAGTTCAACTTCTCGCGTTTCAGCTGTGCGACGTGATTTGCCTTGTTGTTCAGGTCACCGAAAACTATGGCCTGCGTTGGACAGGCCTGGGCGCACGCGGGGACGACCTCACCATCGCGGATGTAGCGGTCCTCTTTTCTGGCCGTGATTTCCGCTTCCCTGATCCGCTGCACGCAGTAGGTGCACTTTTCCATCACGCCCCGGCTTCGGACAGTGACGTCAGGGTTTCGCTGGAACTTGAGGCTGTCGGTCTGCCAGTCTGCGTACAGCAAAAAGTTGAAACGCCGAACTTTATAGGGACAGTTATTGGAGCAGTAACGTGTGCCGACGCAGCGGTTGTAGACCATATCGTTCAGGCCGTCGCTGCTGTGATTCGTCGCCTGCGTCGGACAGACCACCTCGCAGGGCGCATTTTCGCACTGCATGCATGGCACGGGCTGATAGTGCGATGAAGGTGATTCGGGCGGTCCTTCGAAGTAGGTATCGACCCGGAGCCAGTGCATGTACCGCTGCGCGAGTACCTGCTCCTTCCCAACGACGGGAATGTTGTTTTCGGCCTGGCACGCGATCACACAGGCCATGCAGTTAACGCAGGCGGTCTGGTCGATGACCATTCCCCAGGCAACGCCCCTGTAGTCCCACTCGGGGTAAAGCGTCAGGCCTTTCGGCACTTCCTCCACTCGCCCGTGAACAAAATCAGGGTTCTTACGGTACACGTCGATGGAATTCGAGACTACGATGTCCCGGCCTTCCATGTTGTGATGCAGCTGCGTCGTCGCGAGTTCGTGCGCCTCACCTGTTTTTCGAATCGATGCGCCCGCTGTCATCCATGGAGAGTTCGCGTAGCGCAACGGTCCGACATTGACACCGGCGTGGGTTTCTACAGTTCCGCCGTGCGAGTGGCCAAACCCGAGGTGCAACGTAATGGAGTCGTCTGGCTGCCCCGGGGTGATCCATACGGGAACGCGTACCTTCTTCCCGCCGTAGTCGATTTCAATGACATCCTTGCTGGACAGTGAATACTTCTCGGCTGTTCTGACGCTGACGTACGCCGGGTTGTCCCATGTCATCTTCGTCATCGGCCGAGGCAGTTCCTGGAGCCAGGCATTGTTTGCCAGACGTCCGTCAAGGATATACGGATCCGGCCGGAATGAGATTTCGATTCCACCGCCTGCGCCGTTGTTTGCAGTTCGAGGCGGAATCGCGACCGTCGCGGGCACGGGTACCTCGGGAAGCGCGGAGTTCGCGATCAGGCCGTCATGGACCGACTTCCGCCACCAGTCTCCGAAGGCGCCTCCTTTTTGTTGTGTCGACCAGTATTGCCGGACGATTTCGTACGTTGACGCCGCATTTCCGGTGAGAGCCGCGATGAGATCGTGCGCCGAATAGCTGTCGTAAAGCGGAAGGATCAGCGGCTGCAGTATCGTCGTAGTGCCATCGAACGCTCGTGCATCACCCCAGGTCTCAAATCCATGCGATTCGGGAACTATCCAGTTGCACAGCAGGGTGGTCTCGTTCGGTCGATCGGCAAGAATGATGCGGTCACGAACTCGTGACAGTGCTCCGGCGAAATCGAGGTCGACGGGTGCGTCATACACCGGGTTGCCGCCGATAATTACGAGCACGTCCACGGCTCCCGCGTTCATCTCTCCAATGAGTGTTCGCAGCCCGGAGAGCTGATCGGTGCCCTGCACGTCGATCGGCGCGGTATGGACGACGGGGGCTCCGATTGCGGCGTTGATCGCATGAGCGATGACATGAACTCTCGGGGTAGCGGTTTCGCCGGGGATCACGACGCCGGTGCCCGGCTCCCTTCGCAGGTCAGCCGCGATTCCAGCGAGCGCTTGTTGCGGGACAACAGCTTCACCCGAAGCGGCTCCGCCAAGTCCAAGCGCTGCCGCCAGACCTTCGGCGGCTGATTCGACCTGTGATGCACGAACGGTCCAGCGATGGTCTGCCTTGCCGCCGGTGCTGGTCAGAGTTGACTCGATCGAATACAAACGGTTCATTGCTGTCTGCGAACCGCGTACTCGACGGCCAAGCGCGAAGTCATGCGCATACCGCGTGCCAGTGGGTCCGCATGCGAGGAAGTCGGAATCCAGCGCGACAATCGTCTTTGCCCGATCCAGGCGATACCAGGTGTTCACCGGGCGTCCGAACGCCGCCTGTGCTGCGGCACGCGCACTGTGCGGGCCGGCGGCCTCATACTGCGTCCACTTCAAATTCGGGAGCTGGCTTTGAAGGTCCTGAATCTGGGATGCGAGTGTCGGCGAAACGATCGTTCGGGTCAACAGTCGGACGCGAGCGCCACCGTCGGCTGTGTGTTTTGCGATCAGAGCGGCGATCCCATTCCTAAACCCTGACCACGTTGCGTAGCCGCTGGGCGTCGACACGGATCTCAGCCGGTCCGGATCATAGAGCGACAGGATGTACGCCTGGCTGAGGACGTCGGTTGCGCCCAGACTCGCAGGATGGTCGGGATTCCCTTCCACCTTGGTCGGGTGACCTTCATGACTCTCGACGAGAACACCCTGGGCGGCACCGGATACGGTTACTGCGGTCGCGTAGAACAGAGGCTTGCCGTACACCAGGTTTTCCGGAGGGTGAACGTACGGCATGATCAGCTCGGTCGGTTGTCGCGTGCATCCGGTGATTCCGGCGAGCGACAACGATGCGGCCATCAGTTTGAGAAATCGGC
The DNA here is from genome assembly GCA_963794765.1 of Bryobacteraceae bacterium. GTDB lineage: Bacteria > Acidobacteriota > Terriglobia > Bryobacterales > Bryobacteraceae > JAWXCM01. The sequence continues at coordinate 28,599 of CAWCGC010000029.1, forward strand.
GACGGCTGCCCGGATCGTCCCATTCGGATGCGGCGCGCGGAAACTCGCGTTCGATCTTTTCGCGAAACTCCGGTGTCTCCGCCAGCTCTTCCAGACTTCGCCAATATCGAGGTTTCATCGGTGGCACGTCGAACAACTAGTTAATGACTCGATGTGGTATTCACGGACAAGCCTTCGCCCGAGCTCCTCCTGGCTGCCGTCTGGTTTCCACGTCATGCTGAAGACCTGCTCTTTCGGACGAACGTACTGCTCGGGATTGCGGTGGCAGTTGAGGCACCACTCCATAGTCAATGGCGCAGCCTGCCACATAAGAGGCATGGTGTCGACGCGGCCATGACAGGTTTCACAACCGAAGCCCTTCTGAACGTGAATACTGTGGTTGAAATACACATAGCCAGGCAGGTCGTGCACGCGTGTCCACGGGATCGATGCGTCGGTTCGCCAGCTTGCGCGAACCGGAGAAAGTGTGCGACTGCCGACCCACATCTCCGAGTGGCAATTCATACAGATTTTTGTTGCCGGAATTCCTGCCATGCTGGAGTGTTCGACCGAAAGATGGCAGTAACGGCAATCGATGCCAAGGCCGCCAACATGATGCTCATGACTGAACGGGACGGGTTGCTCCCGCGGAGCATCCTGGCGAGTCACCCAGGGAGAGCCGCTGATTCCTGTCACCGCCCAGAAGAAGCCAGTGACCAGAATCACGACCATAAGCAGAACCAGCCTCATGACCGTGTTCGCTGTCGGTGTGAATGGCTGTCTCACAGCAGATCGTTAATATTGATTCGCGCGTGAGTCGAATGTGACGTACTTACGCCAGAGTTGCTGTTACCAAATGCGGACAGTAATGTTTTGACCGTATTTGCGGACTGAATTTCGCTGTCATTCATGAGCGAGCTTAACAAATTCCTCGTTCACAGAAGGCAATGTCGGTCAATTCAGCTGCTTAAATTCGCTGTTACGAGTTTTGGCGTACTTCGATATCGGCACTGGCTGACGTGATGATTTCCTGGTCGCGTTGATTTCGGGATCGCTGATGATGAAACGACGCCCGGGGATCTCGTGCGGAAGCATCGGAGATGTAGTGCACCGCAAACCTCAACATAAGTGAGCCGACGATCCCGAGCACGCCTGCCGTTCGGCGTCGTGCGTTCGATTTTCCGGGAATGCAAACCAAAAACAGACTGGAAAACGTTAATGCGGCAGCACCCTTCCAGAGGTAACTGGTCGCCCCTTCGCGGAAAGGCCGCCCGACCTGAGGGACGACGGACGCGGCTCGTTCGACCTGATGTGAAGCTGCAAGTTCGAGCAGGCAGCCGGCGGTTCCGAACGCGAACGAGATTCGATTAGCTTTCTGGTTGTCGTGCAGGAGGTCGAGTACGGCGGCTGCTGCAGACACCCCCGAAGCCATGAACAGCACGGGCATCCAGCGTCGCGCTTCCTGCCATACAGGGATTGCTGAATTGGAAACCAGCACGCCGGTGTAAGTCGCAAGCGCGGCGCCGAACACGCCCGACAAGTAGCCCGTAACCTCGCCAATAAGTCCGAGCAGGCCGCCCCGATTGATGAAAAGACCCGTTGCGATTGCGGTGGGAGCCGCGCCTCCCAGAATCCACGCACCCATGTTCATGGGCGATGTCGGGCGAAATACCCGCATCATGTTCAAAAATCGCGACGGGCGTCCAAGGTCGTGAATGAGAAAACCTGCGCCCGCAGTGGAACCCAGAATTCCAATCCAGTGACAATGTGCAGAAAACTGGCGCAGATCCGGGTCGTTCACGAGTTGTGCCGCTGCTCCCAACGTCAGTGCCCCGCCTGCCGCACCTCCAAGAAAGTAGTAGATCGGAATGTCAATCGACCAGATCGACTCCTTCAGCATCGGACGTTCGTAGTATGTTGGGTCGTCCGATACCCCAGGCACCTGATTCCAGGCAGGTTGTGCGATGCGGGCGATGTGCGGGTCCCGAGTGCTCGTAATCTGGTGCGATGCTTCGCCTGAGAGTGTGCCAATTCTGGGGTCAATATCGCGACCGTCGGTTGTGACCGGGTCAACGGTGGTTGCGTAACGGACTACCTGTTCCGAAGCACTGCTCACGATCTCACCCCCTTGCCTGCCAGCACGGAACCAACAGCGAGTGCGAGCATTCCTGCCGCCGCGATCGCGAATGAACTCCAGCTATTCCTGACCAACTTGGTAGGAACCACGGGGTCGGGCGGGAGGTTGTACACCTCTGGTTTGTCAACCAGCAGGAAGAAGGCATTCAGCCCCTCGGTGCCCGGCTGCGAGGTCGCATCCGCGCCGTAAAGGTACGCTTCCGCCATGCCCTTCTCATGTAGCTTTTCGACACGTTCGGCAGCGATTTGCCGAAGCTCCTCGAGGACGCCGAACTTGATGGAGTCCGTTGGGCATGCTTTCGCGCAGGCAGGCTCCATGTCGAGTTTCATGCGGTCGTAGCACATGGTGCACTTCCAAGCGCGACCGTCTTCCGGCCTGCGATCGATCACGCCGAACGGGACAGTTGATTACACAATAGCCGCAGCCATTGCAAACGTCCGGTTGCACATAGACAGTGTCGAATTCGGTGCGAATAATTGCTCCCGTCGGGCACGACTCGAGGCAGCCCGCACGGGCGCAGTGCTTGCACACATCGGACGAGAAGAGCCAGGAAAAACCCCCGTCGAACTGGGTGGACAAAGGCACCGGACGTTCAATGAAGGCAACATGCCTCCACGTGGAAGCCCCGAGCGCAACGGTATTGTCATAAGACATCCCGCTGAACAGGAATCCATCCTCAGGCAACTGGTTCCATTGCTTGCACGCAACTTCACATGCCTTACAGCCGATACACAGTGTGGTGTCGGTGAAGAATCCCTTTTTCTTTTGCCCGCGCTGGTTCGGAGTATCTTCCTGCGCCGCTTTCCGTTCGAACTCGAGAGCCTGTGACGGAGAAACCGTGTCCTGCATCAGACATGCCCTTCCTTTACCTGCTCGGTCTTGTGTCCGTGACCGGTTTCGGGTTTGTGCTGCGCTTGTGGAAGGTCACGTTGTTGTTCGTTCATTGGCAATGAAGGCACGAGGGGGCCACTGGTGACGAACCGCCTGCCGGAACTCTTTCGTCCTTCGACGATGTTTGCGGTTAACGCCTTAGTTTCCATGATGGCGACGTTCGGGTCGGCAACAAAGGAAATCAGCTCATTCGCGGCATCACCTCTGACAAGACCTTTGCTCGAGAAGTGATACGGAAGGCCGATCTGGTGAATGAATCTGCCGTTGAGTCTCAGCGGCCGTAGTCGTCTGGTAACCAGCACTCTTGCTTCGATCTCGCCTCTCGCGGTGCGGATGGTCGCCCAGCCCCCGTTTTTCAGGCCACAATCGGCGGCAAGCTCGGGCGAGACTTCGCAGAACATTTCCGGCTGCAGTTCGGAAAGCCAGCCGAGCCAGCGGCTCATTCCGCCTGCGGTATGGTGTTCCGTCAGCCGGTACGTCGTGAGTACGTACGGAAAGCGCGGGTCGTTGTACGGCTGATGGTATGGGTTGTCCTTAGGCCGCATCCACTCCATCCGCGACGGATTGCATTGTTGTCCGTACAGCGGGTTCTTCAGCACCGATTCCTGCGGTTCGTAGTGTGTCGGCAGCGGTCCGTCCTGCAATCCGCTCGGCACGAAGATCCAGGCCTTTCCGTCCGACTGCATGATGAATGGGTCGACACCGGAAATTGTGTCCTTGCCTCGCGCATCTTTGGATGGTCGGTAAGATGGCGGTTTCTCGACGAAGTCAGGCTCGTCGTGGCCTGTCCACTTCTTCTTGTCTTCATCCCACCAGACGTAAGCTTTGCGCTCTGACCAGGGGTTTCCTTCCGGATCTGACGATGCCCGGTTGTAGAGCATACGCCGGTTATGAGGCCAGGCCCAGCCCCATTCCGGAGCGACCCAGTGCTGCTCCCAGTGCGGCTTTCGCCGCGCGGGCTGGTTGATTCCGTCCTTATAACAGCCTGAGTAAATCCAGCAGCCGCACGCAGTCGACCCATCATTCTTTAATGAGGTAAAGCCATCCACCAGCTTCCGGTCAGCGACTGTGTAGCCGTTTATTTCCTGCAGGACTGCCTCGGCATTCGGCTCAGCAAGTGGACCTTCCGTTGGATACTCCCAGGTCACGTGCTGGATGGGAAGGTCTTTTGGGTCCCTCGAATCCGCGTACATCGCCCTGAGTCGCTGCCCCAGCTTGTATATGAAGTCCAGTTCGCTGCGGCAGTCGCCCGGAGGCTCGATCGCTTTCGGATGCCATTGCAGCAGCCGTTGCGTGTTGGTGAAGCTGCCGCTTTTTTCGGTATGCGCCGCGGCGGGGAAGAAGAAGACCTCGGTTGGAATGTCCTCCGGACGCACTTCTCCGCGCTGGATCTCGGGTGCCTCACGCCAGAAGTCCGCAGTCTCGGTCAGCTGGAAGTCTCGGACGACAAGCCATTCGAGTTGCCTGAGTCCCTCGCGCTGGAGCGGTCCGTTGACGGTGCCGACAACAGGATTTTCGCCCATCACGAAATATCCTTTGACAACTCCATCGGCCATGTCTACAACCGTGTTCATGTGCGAGTGATCGCCGGTCATGGCGGGCAGGTAATTGAAGCACCACCCGTTTTCAGCAGTTGCCGCGTCGCCGTACCACGCCTTGAACAGAGAGACAGCGTATTTGTCAAACTCTCCCCACCACCCTGACGGCGACTCGTTCAGTTCGATGTAGGTCTTGAAGTCCTTATCGTGCTGAGCCCGGGGCATCGGCAGATAGCCCGGGAGCAGATTGTAGAGCGTGGGAATATCGGTCGAGCCCTGAATCGATGCATGCCCGCGGAGAGCCATGATGCCTCCGCCGGGTCGGCCCATGTTCCCGAGCAGTGCCTGAATGATCGCGGCCGCACGTATGTACTGCACACCGATGGTGTGTTGGGTCCATCCCACTGCGTAACAGAATGCTGACGTACGCTCGCGTCCTGAGTTGTGGCAGAGCGTTTCAGCGACTTTCAGGAACTGCTCTTTGGTGATGCCGCACGCCTGCTCCACCATCTCCGGCGTGTAGCGGGCATAGTGCCGCTTCAGCACCTGATAGACGCATCGTGGATGTTGCAGAGTCGGGTCGGTGTGTTCTGCCTGGATCGGTTGCTTCTGTTCCGGACCAGAACCTTCGGGACCGGCTTCGCGCGCACCCGCCGCAGCCTGCGGCTCTACGCCTTCGTAACTCCAGGCCTCTTCGGTGTACTGCGCTTTGTCCTGCTCCCACCCGCCGAAGATACCGTCGTTCTCTTCTGTGTCTTTAAAGTCTTCGCTCAGGATTGCTGCGGCGTTGGTGTAATTGACAACGTAGTCCCGGAAGATGCGATCGTTTTCGACAATGTAGTGGATAATTCCGCCGAGAAATGCAATGTCGCTTCCCGCACGGATGGGAACGTGCACATCAGCGACGGCACTGGTTCTCGTAAATCGGGGATCGACGTGGATGATGGTCGCGCCACGCTCCTTCGCCTTCATCACCCAGCGGAAGCCTACGGGGTGACATTCTGCCATATTCGAACCCTGAATGACGATGCAGTCCGCGTTTTGCAGATCCTGCTGGAACGTGGTTGCACCGCCTCGGCCAAAGGAAGTCCCCAAACTGGGGACCGTTGAGGAGTGTCAAATACGGGCCTGATTTTCGATTTGGAGAATTCCTAAAGAGGTGAAGAGTTTCTTTATCAGGTAGTTCTCTTCGTTGTCGAGCGTCGCACCGCCGAGATGCGCGATTCCCATGGTCCGCCGAAGCTGGTGCTTGCCGTTCTCATCTTGTGCTTCCCAGGTGCTCTCCCGGGTGGATTTCACCCGCTCTGCAACCATGTCCATCGCTTTTTCGAGCGGAATCTTCTCCCACGCGGTGCCGTGCGGCTTTCGATACAGAACGTCTTGTACCCTGTGAGAACCCGTAACCAGCTGGAACGTCGCTGCCCCCTTTGGGCAGAGGCAACCATTCGATATCGGAGACCTTGGGTCGCCTTCGATATCGATGATTCTCTCGTTCTTTATATAAATCAGCTGCCCGCAGCCGACGGCACAGTATGGACAAACCGAACCGACAACCTTGTCGGCGTTTCTGGTTCTCGCCTCGAGGTTTTGTGAGCGTGGAGAAGCCGCCGCGTCGCCCAGACCAGTCAAGTCACCTTGACGAAATTGACGGAGTAACGGCCACGACGGCAGGTGGCCAGAGTTGCTGCTCATATCTGGAACATAGACGGCGAAAATGCGGAAAGGTCCCTGGGATATATTCCGGTTTGTCACGGCGACGTGCCTGGTGTCACGTGCGGTCCTGAGAGCGTTGTAGTCAAACCGAAATGTTCGGTTGCCCGAAAGCATCCCCAAGGCATGAACCCGACGACCACAACACATGCGGAGAACGCGCCTGTAAATGAAGTAGTACAGGACGCATTGCAGTCGACGAAACTTGCCCTTCAGGCCGGCGAGCGGGCGATTGAAGACATCTCTCAGATGCAGCAGAAGATGGAACGTAATCTGGACTGGAGAGCGCAGGTGCGGGAACGTCCCTGGGTAGCGCTCGGGGTCGCCGCTCTGGGTGGATTGCTCCTGGCCAGAATCGTGGGAGGTGGATCAAGAGACTGAAGCAGCCGACGGAGCGCTTCAAGCTCTAACGTTGGCTTACTCGCTCGATTTGTTTGTCGGGCGCGATCGCGTAAGTAGCCAGCGACATGTTTAAGAGGTCGCAGACGAGAAACGTCGGTCGGACCTCTTCCCATCCGCCGGGTCCGAAAGCAGCGCCCATGATCGGGCCCGGGTTCACTGCAAGTGTGCGCCCGAACGTTTCGGTGCTGATGCGGTGATTGTGGCCGAAACATACAAGATCGTATTCACCCGATTTCGCGATTGGCCGCGCGATGTAATCGAAGTGATTTGCTGCGATCTTCCGGCCGTCGCGCTCCGCCGTAAAGAACTCTCCGTATACCTGAACGCGTTCATCCGATTTGCGCGTGATTCGAAACAGGTCCGCATCATTATTACCGAAGATGATGTGAATCGGGCCGCGGCTGAATTTCCGCAATTCGTCCATTACGAACGGAGAGCATAAATCGCCGCAGCACAAAATCTCATCTGCAGTTTCGTTCAGGTACGCGATCGCAGGCCCGAGATTCCACAGATTGTCGTGGATATCGGACAGGATTCCCAAACGCATACGGCCAGTGTCGACTACGGGTGATCTCATCAGCAAGTAAGGCGTGCGACAATAAAGGCGGTTTCGCCCTGGTTTCGCCTTGGGAAGTTGACCTATGGACGTTGAGTCGCGCTTAAGAATTCTCGCCGACGCGGCCAAGTACGACGTTTCGTGCTCGAGCAGCGGCTCGAATCGCAAAACGCCCGAAGGCGGAATCGGGAACGGCACCGGGATTGGGATCTGTCACAGCTATACTCCTGATGGCCGCTGCGTTTCCCTGCTGAAGATCCTGCTGACGAATTACTGTATTTACGATTGCACGTATTGCGTGAATCGAATTTCGTCCGACACTCCCCGCGCGCGGTTCACGCCGGAGGAGGTGGTTGCGCTCACGATCGAATTTTACAAGCGCAATTATATCGAGGGGCTGTTCCTCAGTTCCGGCGTTGTCGGAAGCGCCGATAACACAATGGAGCAACTGGTCCGGGTCGCGTTTCTGCTGAGGACCGAACATCACTTCGGCGGATACATCCACCTGAAGGCAGTTCCGGGCGCTTCGTCCGAGTTGCTGCGCCAAGCCGGGCAGTGGGCGGATCGATTGTCGGCAAACATTGAGCTGCCTACGCAGGGGGAACTGGACAAACTTGCTCCGGCGAAGTCGCATCGGGAGATCGAGACGTCGATGGTGCAGATCCGCGATTCGATTCTCGATGCGAAGGAGAACGGTGCGCGGAACGATTATGCCAGAGCGGGGCAGAGTACGCAGATGATCGTGGGCGCGACTCCGAGTCCGGACCGGCAGATTCTGCAAACGGCTTCCGCACTGTACCAGCGGTACAAACTCCGGCGCGTCTATTATTCCGGGTTCAGTCCGATTCCGCATGGAGACTCGCGACTGCCGCTCGACCGAACGCCTCTGGTGCGGGAGCACCGGCTGTATCAGGCGGACTGGCTGCTGCGGTTTTACGGCTTCACCATCGAGGACGTGACGGAGGAAGAGAATCTTCCGCTCGACATGGATCCGAAGCTGGCGTGGGCTTTGCGGCACCGGGAGTTCTTTCCTGTGGATGTTAATCGGGCGCCGAAGTCGGCTTTGCTCCGAGTACCCGGGTTTGGTGTTCGAAACGTCAAGCGAATTTTGCTGACCCGGCGGCATCGGAGTCTTTCGCTTGAAGATTTGCGGCGGTTGCGTGTGCCGATCGGCAGATCCCGCTGGTTTATCACGACATCGGATCGGGATGCTGCGCCGAAAGCGATCGACAGCCTCACGCTGCCGGTGAGAGTGCCGAAGCAGATGAGTCTGTTCGGTGCGACGGTGATGGGTGAGTTGTGATTTGCATCGAGTTTGACCGAACGTTTGCCGGGTGGAGGGAGAAGGCTCGGAACCTTCTTTCCGCTGACGTACCGGCAGGCGACATTGTCTGGGGCGGAGACTCCGCTGCGTTGTTCTGCGACGCTATTCCGGCTGGTACCGCGCGCCGGCTCACGGTGCCGAAACCATTTCTCGACGTCGCCGAACTGGTGGCGCTGCATCGGGATGACCATCGCTGGTCGGTGATGTATCGTGTCTTGTTTCGGCTGACGCACGGCGAGTCTCATCTGCTGGAAGTGCAGAGCGATGAGGATGTTCGTGAGCTCTTCAACATGAAGAAGTCGGTGACGCACGACATGCACCAGATGAAGGCTTTTGTGCGCTTTCGCGAGCACGACGGACGGTATGTCGCGTGGTACGAGCCTGACCACTTCATCGTCGAAGCACTTGCGCCCTGGTTCGCTCGACGGTTCGCCGCGATGGAGTGGAGCATTCTTACGCCTGACCGCTGCGCTCACTGGGATACGCGCCTGCTTACCTTTTCAGGAGGTGTCGGTCGATCGGCGGCTCCGGCCGGAGATTCACTCGAAGACCTGTGGCGAGCTTACTATGCTTCTACCTTTAACCCTTCGCGTACCAACGTCGATTTGCTGCGGCAGCATATGCCCGAGCGGCGATGGCAAACGCTTCCGGAAGCGGAACTGATTCGCGGGCTCGCGCGCGAGTCCACCGCCCGGTCGCAGGCCATGATCTCGCGGCAGGTCATGTCCGCGGCTCCGTTCATTCCCGAAGGCGGATCACTGCCGGTGCTGCGCGACGCTGTCGCATGAGTGTCGCGGATGCGATCTTTGGGAGCATGCAACGCAGCCGGTGTTTGGGTTTGGTCCTGACAATGCCCGGATTGTGTTTGTAGGCGAGCAGCCGGGAGACAACGAGGACAGGGAAGGGAAGCCGTTCGTCGGGCCTGCCGGGCAGCTGTTCGATCGCGCGCTGGCCGATGCCGGGCTGGAACGCGAAGATGTTTACATCACGGGTGCCGTAAAGCATTTTCGGTTTGAACAGCGTGGGAAGATGCGCATCCACAAGACGGCGAGCAAGGCTCAGATTGCAGCGTGCCAGCCGTGGCTCGAAGCAGAGCTTGCCCGCATTCGGCCGGATGTCATCGTCGCGATGGGTAATACCGCCGTGCTGTCGGTCGTCGGCCGAGGCGTTCGACTGCTGGAGGAGCGCGGGGTCGTAATGCCGCACCGTGTTGCACGCGGCGCTATCGTCACGGTGCACCCGAGCTTCATCCTGCGCATGCCTGATCCGCGGCGTCAGGCTGAGGAATACGGCAACCTCGTTGCAGACATTCGAACGGCTCGGGCGTTTTCTGAGTCTGCCCGGGCAGCCTAGCGGACGCTGCCGTTTCCGTACGCATTGGATTTCGCCAGCCGGGCGTAGTGATTGTAGAAGAGCTTTGCGATTTCTGGAACAGGGTTGGCCGAATCGAGAAATGCGGCTGCGACGCTGAGAATAAACGGCCGGTTCGGGACGAAGATAATCCCGGTTTCGGTATGAACGCCTGGGACCCAGCCAGGCTTCGCGGCAACGCGGGTGTTCGCCGGAACCGACTTACGAAAGTCCGCATCCGGGAGTGAGAGGATCTCCAGCATTCGCTTTGTGTCGTCCTGATCTCCTGCTTTGCCGCGATAGATCAGCTCCATGAGTTGCGCCATTTCTTTGGGACTCGAAACGTTTTCCTGCCCTTTTTCGGCTGCGGCCGTGTCCAGCATCACTCGCTGCAGGCGCGTGCTATGCAACCCAAAGCGTTCAAGACCGGTGTTTACATTTTCCATGCCGACGAGTGCTATGAGTTTGTTGGTCGCTGTGTTGTCACTGCTCTGAATCATCCACTTCGTCAATTCCTCGATGGTCAGGGTCATCGAACGCGTGCGCAAGAACCGCTGTAGTTCACCGCTTCCCCCAACGGCTTCCCTGGGCTCCAGCGTGATCGGATCGGTTAAGTGGAACTTTCCGGCTCGTGCCTGGTGGAACAACTCGATCAGGATCGGTATTTTGATAGAACTCGCCTGCGCGAACACAGTCTCGCCGTGATACGAGAGGGAACGTCCTGTGTTGAGATCGATTACGCAGATTCCCAGGACGCCATCGAGATGCGCGTCGAGATCGCGAACTTGCTCCATTAGCTTTGCCTCGAAAAGTGTCTCGGCTGTCGGAGCGGGTTGTGCGAATAACGAGTGAGACAGAAGCACAAACACTGCAAATCGCATAGCTACGACGATAAAGGATGGAGGACGCTCAGCACAGATTTTCGGCGAGACTGCGATGTTACGCTGATGATCGATGCGAAGTAAGAAGGTCAGGCCGCTGCAGTGATGCTGTTGGCCCGTATGCGTTCATGAAGGCAGGCGGGAAACGGTCTTCCGCCCCAACCCTCTCCGCCCCGGATCGTAAGTGGCAGTTGCCGCCGCAACTTGTCGGCTACGGCTCGATGTTCCTTCGAGTCGCGGCGATCATCATCTGTTTTCTGAATCTGTGCCCGCTGGCGGTGCGACAAATCGGGACCGATCTCGATCCGTCCTGGGTTTTCGGTCTCAACTATGCGCATGCGAAAGGGCTGGTCTGGGGACGGGACGTCGCATTCACTTACGGACCATGGGGCTTTCTCGCCGTTCCGGTAAGACTTGGCGCCAACATCGACGTAGCGGTGGTCTGCCAGGCTCTGGCCTGGCTCGCAGCGCTGCCGCCTTTGTGGTATTTGCTCGGTCGTCGTGCGAAATTGCCCGGTGTCCTCCTGTTTGCATGGAGCAGCGGTTTCGCGCATGCCACCATCGCGAACTTTACTTGCGACGAGTATCTCGGCTTTTTGTCTCTGCTTTATCTTGCGGCAGCATACCTAACGACACGCTGGATCGTTCCTCTGGTGACTGGCGGGTTCATCGCCGCCGTGGCGATGATGATCAAGTTCAGCACGGGCGTATTTTGCGCCGTCGCTGTGTTGTCTTTTCCGGCGACGTTTCTGTTGCGCCGATTGAGGCAGTTGTGGCAGAGTCTCGCAATCGCCGTGGCGGTATTGTCGATTGCCTTTACCGGGCTGTACCTGACTCACAACCTTTCCGTTGCGACGATGTTTACATTTCTGCGCCTGTCGGTCGATATCAGCGATGCGTACACCGTATCGCAGGCGCTGTATACCGTCCCTGAGCTTTCGATCGCTGCCCTGTACCTGACGATCGGTTACGTTCTCTTATCTGTCCTTCTGTTCGTTTTCAGGGACCGGGCGGCTCGCTTCAGTCTGGTTCTGGTGTTGCCGTTATTCATCGCATTCAAGCACGGGTTTGTTCGATCCGATACTCATGTTGGGTTCTACTTCTCGATTGGGGGCTTTCTGATCGGACTGATGTGCCTGGTTGCCGAGTTCCGGCCTGCACGGCAGTGGATTGTTTTCGGTGTTCTGGGCATTGGTCTTCCGGTACTGTTGCTGCAGCCGTCTCTGGCAAAGGTGCTCGTTTGGCACGATCCGATTCTGGCCGGTGTGCGTGCCCTGCCAGCCGAACTGAAGGTTCTCAAGGTGCCGGAACTGAAACGGGCGCTCGCGGCACAGGAAGCAGCGCTGGTCGTTGCCGACCGGTTGCCGCCAGACTTGCTGCAGAGGGTAGGGAAGAGCAGCATCAGTGTTTTTCCGTATGAGTTGGCGTACGGTCCGGCGAACGACCTGACGCTTGTGCTGATGCCGTTGTTGCAGACCTATATTGCGGCCTCCGCTTCACTGGACGAGTGGAATGCCCGGCTGTTTGAGGATAATGCCCGGCGTCCGGACTTTCTTCTTATGGAGTGGAAGTCTATCGACTACCGGCACCCTCTATACGACGTTCCCGCAACCTTTCTCGCGATCTACAAGTGGTACGATTTCGACTCTGGCTACGCACAACGCATTCTGCTGCGAAAGCGGCTTCAGCCGCGGTTTCGAGACCTGAGGCAACTTGGCGCCGCGCATCAGGTGCCCGCGGATTCTGCAGAGATCCCGCAAAGCTCGCACCCTGTAGTCGGGAGCATTCAGCTGTCCCTGACGCTGGCGGGCAGATTAAGCAAACTCTTCTGGAAGGTGCCGGAGGTCGATGTGCGATCGACAGGCGCTCACGGGTCGTATTGGGATAGTCGCGCGGCGCCGGCGGCTCTGGCGAGTGCCGGGCCGGCGAACTTCATGCCGTTCAGTCTCGAAGGCGTCAAGAACCTGACGGAACGCAATCAGGTGGACACGCGTGTAACTCACATTGGGCTTTTCGGGCCGGGTATCGCTCTTTACCAGCCGCAAGTGACCGTGCAGTTCTGGGAAATTCCGAACATCGAGCTCACGGAAGCTGCGCAGGCCTATGATGCATTTCGCGGACTTCCGGTGAGAGGCAGCTTTAATACGTGGCGAATCGAAAAGGTCAGTGGAATCGACGCCGCATCCGCCAAAGAAGTAAACGTGCCTCGGTCGCTGCCCTGGACACGTATCTCCGGATGGGCAATCGATCCGGCGAGCGGCGACTGCGCGAGTGCAGTGACGATTGAAATCGACGGAACTAAGGACACCCAGGCCGCCTACGGAATCTTTAACTCGGCGATTCCGATCCTGTTCCCGGGTCATAAGTGTCGCACTGCTGGTTTCGAGTGGGCTCTGCCACTCTCGAAGGGAACTCACACACTACAACTAAGAGTCCTGTCTACAGCACGAGATGTGTGGTATACAGCGGACTCCGCTCTGACAGTAAATGTTCCGGAGAATCAGTAGCTCGAGCAGAGACGATAATGGAGGAGAGCCCTCCGAATGGATTTCGCCGAGCAGGTAAAGGCACAGGTAGACATTGTACAAACGGTGTCCGACTACGGCGTGCGCCTGCGCAAGATGGGCGCCCGCTATTTAGGGCTGTGCCCTTTTCATACCGAGAAGACTCCTTCCTTCAACGTCAATCCATCCATTGGTATTTATAAGTGTTTTGGCTGCGGGGTTGGCGGCGATGTAATCAAGTTTGTCCAGGAGATCGAGACCCTGACCTTCTGGGAAGCTCTGAAGGCTCTCGCCGAACGCAACGCTATTCCCATTCCGCAACGCCGGGACCGAGGGCCTGATCCTGATACAGATCTCCGCGCTGCAATCTTCGAGATGCATGAGCGCGCGGCAGTCTGGTATGCGCAGAACCTGTTCGGTGCCCCTGGTGCGGGTGTACGTGAATACCTGACGAAGAGAGGTCTGACTGGATCAATCGCGCAGCAGTTCCTGCTTGGTTACTCCGAAAACTCCTGGGATGGTTTGTTGAAGCAGTTCGGCAACAGATACAGCCCTCAGCAAGTGGAAGCATCGGGCCTGTTTGGAAAGCGTGACGATGGCGGGTTCTACGACAAGTTCCGCGGCCGCTTGATGTTTCCGATTCACAACGAGTCGGGTAAGATCATCGCTTTTGGCGGCCGTGCACTTCGGCCTGAGGATGAGCCAAAATATCTGAATTCGCCCGAGACTCCGATTTACAAAAAGAGTTTGGTGTTGTATAACCTTCACCGCGCGAAGGACACGATGAAGAAGAGCGATCGCACCGTCCTGGTGGAAGGATACATGGATGTGATCGGTGTGTTTGGGGCGGGCATTCGAAACGTCGTCGCAAGCTGCGGAACGGCGCTGACGTCGATGCAAGTCCGTTCGATGAAGCGATTCTCTCCAAATGTTGTGGTAAATTTCGATCCTGACAACGCAGGAGCTAATGCGACGGAGAAATCGGTCGAGATGATTCTCAAGGAAGGCATGCATATGCGTGTGCTTGAACTTGAAGGCGGTCTCGATCCCGACGAGTTCATCAAGGAACGCGGAGCCGATACTTATCTTGCGCGGCTCGATTCGTCAACCAATTACTTCATCTGGCTGGCGGATCGTGCACGGCGGAAATTCGGAGGTGCGAGCGCCGAGTCAAGAATGCAGGGCTATGAGACACTTCTGCTGCCTGCCATAAAAAGAATCGATGATCCACTGGAGCGCGCGTCCGTGGCAAGCGAGGTTGCAGGTTACCTGGGACTGGATCGAAATCTGGTCCTGAATGAATTTCGAAAAATTCCGGGGCAGCGGCGTCAGGTGACGAATCACAAGGCCGCGGCTGAAGAGAATGCTATCCCTGTCCGGGAACGCGTCCTGCTTCGGTCGCTGATTCAGGAACCCGAGATACGGCCGCTTTTGTTGCCCCGGCTCGCGGGGTTTGCTGTGGTCCGTTCGTTTGTGACATGGCCCGTTTTGGACGAAATTTGCGCTTTGATGGAAGAGAATCCGGACTTCGCCTACGCTGCGCTTGAAGAACGCCTGGACGAGGAGAGGAAGACCCTTATGTCGGGCGCAATATTTGCCGATCATTCCTCCGAGTTGCTTTCAACAAGTCAGGCGGAGGTGTTCATGACTCAAGTGGAGTCAGAGGAACGAGAGGCACAGTTTCGGGATCTGCGTCGCAAGATCCAGGTAGCGGAACGTTCCGGAAATCTTCAGGAGGCGATGGCTCTGATGCAGC
Organism: Bryobacteraceae bacterium; assembly: GCA_963794765.1. Lineage (GTDB taxonomy): Bacteria > Acidobacteriota > Terriglobia > Bryobacterales > Bryobacteraceae > JAWXCM01. The sequence continues at coordinate 43,627 of CAWCGC010000029.1, forward strand.
AGGCTGAAGAACTGAAACGCCAGAACCGTCATGTCGCGGGCTGAGGTACAATCGGTGGAACCGAAAGGGTCTTCGGTGAAGTTGAGGGTGGTTTGCACGTGAGTAAAGAAGACAAATACGGGCGATTACGAGAGCTCGTAGACTCCGGCAAAGAGAAGGGCTATGTGCTCTATGACGAAGTCGGCGATTTAATCCCTGACGACATCACTTCTGGCCCTGAGCTGGATGACATTCTCGCTGACTTCGACTCAGCCGGAATAGAAATCCTCGACGAGCCTCGTGCCGAGTTCTCAAGAAAGTCGGACGCCTCAGACGACCTGGCTGAAGCTGAGGTTGGAGGCGATGCTGCCGAGAAAACCAACGATCCCGTCCGGATGTATCTCCGCGAGATGGGAACGGTCCCGCTGCTCACGCGTGAAGGCGAGATAGAGCTTGCCCGTCGTATTGAGCGAGGCAATCGCGCAGTCAGCAAAGCTGTCTCGCGGTCGCCACTGGTGATCCAGGGAATTATCGAGTTTGGGAAGCACATTCGAACCGGCAACCTATCTGTCCATAATCTGCTCATTTTGCCCGAGGCAAGCGAGCCGGTAGAAGTTGACGAACCCCTCGATACGAACACAACCGAGTTTCTGGAATCGGTCGAGAAGATTGCTGCGCAGCATGAGAAGGTAAATCAGTTGCGCACAAAACTGCAGATCATCTCCAGACAGGTTAAGCCCAGGCAGCATCGGGCAGCGCGCTGGGAACTTGCTCGCAACCTGGTTCTTCTCTCCCGCAGCGTTCGTGCTATTCCGTTCGCGTCCCCTGCCCGCCGGGCTCTTGTCGACCGGCTCCGGAATGCGGTTGAAGAATGCCGCGTGCTCGAAGACGAGATCTCACGCGCCCAACGCCGTGCGGAACAGAACGAAGCCGTTATGGCGGTCGTCGTGAACGGCAGTCTCAACGGGCATGTACGTCGTGATGTTCGGCAGTGCATGCAACGGCTGCAGCAGATCGAGCTTGAATCAGGAGTTCCGGTCGTTGAGATGCGGCGCACCCTCCAGATCATCGATCGCGGCGAGTGCGAAGCGGAAGGCGCGAAGAAGCAGCTGATCGAAGCCAACCTTCGTCTGGTTGTTTCCATTGCGAAGCGTTATACAAACCGCGGTCTGCAGTTCCTCGACCTCATCCAGGAAGGCAACATCGGCCTGATGAAGGCGGTAGACAAGTTCGACTACCTTCGAGGTTACAAGTTTTCGACCTACGCGACATGGTGGGTCCGGCAGGCAATCACACGTGCGATTGCGGATCAGGCTCGTACGATCCGCATCCCAGTCCACATGATCGAGACGATCAATAAGCTGGTGCGAGCGCAGCGCCAGTTGCAGCAGGAACTGGGTCGCGATCCGAACACTGAAGAGCTTAGCGTTCGGCTGGAGCTTCCTGTTGGCAAGGTCCGTAAGGTCCTTCGGATCGCCCAGGAGCCCATCTCGCTCGAGACTCCTGTCGGTGAAGAGGACGAGTCGCATCTTGGAGACTTCATCGTCGACCGGCGCGTTACTTCACCTTCGGAAGCCGTCATCAATCTCAACCTGCGGGAGCAGACCGCTGAGGTCCTGAAAACCCTGAGTCCCCGGGAAGAGAAGATCATCAAGATGCGTTTCGGGCTGCAGGACGGCAGCGAGCATACACTCGAGGAAGTCGGGCAGCACTTTGCCGTTACGCGCGAGCGCATTCGCCAGATCGAAGCAAAGGCTCTGCGCAAACTGCGGCATCCCAGCCGAAGCCAGAAGCTCCGTCCGTTTATGGACGGGCACAACGTCCTGGAATAACCATTTCGATTCGTGGATTCGCTTGAGACTCTCCGGAAGTTATCGGCTCGGCTGGGTCGCAATCTCGATCTGATCCAGGCCGGTGGCGGTAACACATCACTGAAACTCAGGGGAGAGTTGTGGATTAAGGCGTCCGGCAAGTGGCTGATCAATGCCGACTCCGAGGAGATGTTTCTTCCTGTCGCGATGTCGGAAATCGGTACGTCCATCGAGCGCGGCGAGGAATACACAATCGCTCAGAGTGGACTCCGACCTTCGGTCGAGACGACCATGCACGCTGTGATTCCACAGCTTTGCACTATTCATGTTCACTCTGTGAACGTGCTGGCCTGGGCTGCGCTCTCGGCCTCGCCCGATGCGTTCGCAGATCGCCTCAGCGGCTTGCGCTGGGTTTGGATCCCATACATTCACCCAGGGCTGCCGCTTGCGTTGAGAATTCGTGAGGCGATCTCGCGAACACCTGCGGACGTCATTGTTCTTCAGAATCACGGGCTGATTCTTGCTGCGGATTCGTGCGAGGCAGCGGAAGCCTTGCTTGCCGACGTCGAACGACGGCTGCAGCTGCCAATGCGCGCCAGCAGTCCGCCAACCCACGGGAATTTGGCTTCGCTAGTCAGCGATGAATGGCAGATTGCTGCCGACGACGAGGTTCATGCTCTCGGGACCGATCGCGATACCTTTGAGGCCGCTACGTCCGGGACGATGTATCCGGACCATTGTGTGTATCTGGGGCACGCTCTCGCGAAGCTGTATCCGGGCGAGCCTCCGGTTCATGCCGTCGAGCGTTACCGGGCTCAGTGGGAGAAGAGGCCTGCCGTGCTCGTCTGCGAGGGCGCAGGTGTCCTGACCTCTGCCGAGTTGTCGCGTGCCGGCCGTGAGATGCTTATCTGCCTGGCTCGGGTGGCGCGCCGAATACCAGCCGACGAAGAAGTGCATTACCTTCCGTACGAAGACGTTGCGCGCCTCATGAACTGGGATGCTGAGCACTATCGTCAGGCAATGGCCCGGCAAATGGAACAGCGCTGAGTTCCAGTAACCCTCCGGATACGAGCACACCGATTGCCTCTGCGAACTCTTCCGGTGCTGTCGTGTCGGGAATAACCTCCTGAACTCGAAGACCTTCGTAGTGCTCTATGGCACGATGCGCTCCATCGCATGCCGCCAGGAGGAAAGGCGCCCACGGGTCGGTGCGAGCTTCCATCGAGAAAGGATGCGAGGTTCGCAGCATGTATTCTGCCGGCTGCCATCCCTCTTCCGCGGAGAGTGTGTGTTTCACCCGAAGCTCAGCGCCAGGATTCGCACGCACCCATGACTGCAGCACCCTTTCATTTACATTCGGTGTGAGACGGTCCGTTTCCCATTTCATCGAACTCATGATCTCGGCGATGGTGGTCGTTGCGCTGTTCTGGCGGCGGATGGTGAACACCGGTCGAATTTCGCTTCGCCGCTGAATCAGCAGGACAGCATAGACCATCTGCCGCATGCCGAGACTACTGAAAAGACGCTTGAATTCACGTAAGTCCTGCGGTGGATTTTCACTGTTGACAACGGCACGGACAGCGAACTCGTCGGGATCGAGAGTGCGCACGACGAATACCCCGATGTCGAACTCGCTTTCGTCTTCTCCCAGCCATGAGCGGACGCGGCGCTCCCACGTGTTGTCTTCGCGATCAGACCCCATCGCCAGAAGGTAGAAGAGACCTCCGGGCCTGAGGTGGTCGGGGATGCCCTGAATACAGCCTCGAACGATCTGCTCGCCATCCGACCCACCATCCTGATAAACCCATTTGGGCCGCAGCACGGGAACGTACGGCGGATGTGCGACGATCCGATCGAATTGCTGATCTCCGGCGGACTCGTACAGATCGCTGGTTGCGATGGTCACATTCGCGATGTCGTTCAGGCGGCGGTTGAACTCGCCGAAGATCGTCGCGCGCTCGGAGATGTCGAGCGCCCAGGCTTCGCCCGCGTATTGCTTCGCGCCGTTGAGCGCAGCAAAGGCTGTCCCCGAGCAAAGGTCAAGCAGACAATCGCAGGCGGTCTCAGGCAGAAACTTAAGGAATCGCTGTGCGTTCGAGACGATCGCCGGGTAGACCACATCCGGCGGAGTTTTCCAGGTCGTTCGGTCCGGTGTGTTCCACCGGTCGGAGGCGATCCAGAGCCCCGCGGTTGGGTACAGGGCGACGGTTGCCGCGATCTGCTCTCCGTGGGCGTCTAACAATCCGAGCTCATTCATAGCGGCCAGGGCCTCCGCGCCGAAATGTTGCTCGGCTAGCTTTCCGTCGATGTAGTGACCTTCAACGAAGAGCTCGATGAGCGCTCCCGTGGCATCACGGCCGTAGTCCTCGAGATCGGTCCGCTCGAAGTCTTCTTCGAAGTTCTCGAGTGATGGTATGCCGAGCCGCTGGCACAACTGTTCTTCGTAGAACCCGGCGCTTTCAAAGAGCTGCCTTACCCTCGCGAACTGCGCTTCTGATCCGAACTGGATCAAGGCTTTATCCTCGACTCAGGAGCTTGTGGTGTGTGTGGCGGTCCATCAGGCTCAGGTTCAGGATCGGCGGGCGGCTTTGGAGGATTTGGTTCGGGCACTGCCGGTGTGAGCATCTGAAAGGTGACAGTGTCTGCTGCAACTGAAAGTCGTGGGCGTGGTGAGTCGGGCGCGGTGAGCGGAACGCTCATTGTGATTCTCCTGCTGGTTATTGTCGCCGCTACGGCCGGCGGATTGATTTGGTATAAACACCAGCCGCAGGTTCTTCCCCCGGCGCTGAATGATGCCACGGGTGTGATGTTGCTGATTCCGGCAGGGCCATTCGTGCATGGGTCCGACAAGCAGCAGGGGGTTGCGCCCGCCTTTTACATGGATCGGGTGGAAGTCTCTAACCGCCTCTACGCGAACTTCTGTACAGCGACTCGGCATGAGTTGCCGCCTGGTGGCCTGCCGCCGGATCGCCCGGAAGATCCTGTCGTGAACATCACGATCGAGGACGCTGCCTCGTTCGCAAAGTGGGCGGGCAAGCGGCTGCCCGACGCTCTCGAATGGGAGAAGGCTTACGGCGGTGCCGAGGGGCACCTGTTCCCGTGGGGTGATACGCGTGATCCGTCGCTTGCGAACGTGTCCGACGATCCATCCGGCCCGCACCGGCCGATGCCTGTGGATTCCATGCAGGCTGTGAAGAGCCCGTACAACTTGCTCCACATGGCCGGGAACGTTGCGGAGTATGTACGGACATCAGATCGCCCCGGCCCGAATGATGTTGCACGCTGGTCTCGGCTGTTGGGTGATGTTGTCGCTCGCGAGCCCTGGTATCAGATCAAGGGTAGCTCTTACATGCAGCCTCTCGAGGCCGCTCTGCCGTGGAGGTCGGAAGTTGTCCCTCTTCGCTTTCGGGCAGCGTACGTCGGCTTCCGCTGCGCAAAGGATCCTCCCCGGCGTTAGATTATGGTGGCCGCACTTCAGGGTCCCGGAAGCTGGTGGAGCTACGCTTTGCATAGCGCCGCGCAGACGAGTAATCAACAAGCTGTCTTCCTTCTGTGCAATACTGCAGCACCGGCAAGGACCAGTCCCCACGTGCTCTTTCTGGGCCTCAGGTTATCAGATGGAATCGCGAGCAGTACTTACAACAGCCTGGTTTGTTTGGAGAACGCCGGGTTGTTTGAGGTTGTGGAACTCCTTCTGTCCTATTTGCATTCGCTTTCACTGAACGGTCTGTCACGGTTCCGCGGCCGGACCGTGGCATCGAACTTCAGTTAATGCTCTTCGGCTAACCGTACGATGGATGATATATGTGTCGTTTGCTGGGTCGACGCTTCATCACGTCTGTGCTCTGCCTGCTGGTCGCTGGCACCATTGTCACCGGCCAAACGAGGGTCGCGCTCTCGCCGAGCAACCTGAGCTTCAGCGTTCCGGCGAACTCGGTCACACCCTTAACGCAAGTACTTACGGTCGCGCCCGACTCGCCCGGCGCGGCGTTCCAGGCAGCGACACGCACCTTCGGCTCCATGGGAGGATGGCTGTCCGTCAGTCCCGCCAGCGGCTCGGGCTCGACAAACCTGACGGTCAGCGTCAATCCAGCAGGTCTGCCCCCGGGCACGTACACCGGCCAGGTGACCGTCACGGCAGGTGCCGGGGGCGCAGTCACAAACGTAATCCTCACGGTCGGGTCAGGGCTGGGTTCCCTGAACGTCGATCCCTCGGGCATCACTTTGCTGGCGCAAGCCGGCGATCCGACGCTCATAGAACAAGGGTTGACCGTCACGTCAGGTGCGAACGGAACAGACCAGGTCAGGTTCCAGGCCGTAGCCAGTTCGGACGCACAATGGCTGACGGTCACGCCTGTTCCGCTGACCTCGCCGGCTAACGTTAGCCTGACTGCGACGGCGCAGAATCTGACTGCCGGCACATACACAGGCAGCATCAGTCTGATTCCGGCGAGCGGTGGGTCACCGACCCTGGTGCCGGTGACGTTCATCGTGAAAGCAAGCGGTACCGCTACGCCGCAACTGCAACTGGGTCAGAGCTCAGTTTCAGTCACCTATCAGACCGGCACCAACGCTCCCGCTCTGCAGGACGTGACCATAACCTCGACTACGGGAGGCGCACTTTACACGGCAACAGCTGCCGCGCCCTGGTTAAAACTCGTGTCGACCTTCAACCCGCTGCCGAGCACATCAATCACTGATATCGCTCCCGGTATGTTTCACATTCAGACCGATCCCACCGGTCTGAATCCGGGAACTTACGTCGATACGATTAACATCATCTCTCCGGGCTTTCCGTCCATCGCGCTTCCGGTCACTCTGACTGTCACAACCTCACCCGCCCTGAATGCGCAGCCGAGTTCGGTAATACTTGACGACACTCTGCAAACTCAGGCAACTATTTCCGTCACAAGCACCGGCACTTCGAAGCTCTCATTCACCGCCGCAGCCGCATCCGCAGGCGGGTGGCTGTCCGTTACGCCGGCGACCGGCAGCACTGACTCAGGTGCGCAGGTTCTGACAGTGATGGCAAATGTGAACGCCCTCCAGAGCGGAACCTACAACGGCAGCATTACACTCACTCCTTCTGGCGGCGCACCACCGCTAACGATTCCAGTAAGGCTGACAGTCAGCAACGGCAACTCGGCCACGGTCACCTTCCTTGCTCAGCCAAGCCCGATAACTCTCACCGGCATTGTCGGGCAGCGCGATCCGACCCAGGCAGTCTTCGTAAGTGGCAGCACTAATTCGAGCATTGACTTCACCGCGTACACAACTTCCACTGGAGGGTGGCTTGTCGCTGAGCCATTCCGCAGCAGCACCCCTGCTCAAATCACTGTCCGCGCGAAGTCCAACGCCGTCCCCGGGGCAGGTACGTACACAGGTTCAGTGATCCTGACTGCGGTACGAACCGGTGATCAGCTAACCATTCCGGTGAGCTTTACCCTTGCCAGTCAGGCCATCGTCTCCGATACTTCGATGCTGACGTTTACGCAGACGAAAAAAGGCGTCGCGCCTCCCCCACAACAAATCACAATTTCGTCCAATGTCGCAAACAGCACGTATACAGTGGGCAATTTGCCCGCGTGGCTGCACGTGGCACCGTCGCGAGGCTCTACGCCGGCGACCGTTCAGGTGTGGGTGGATATTGCTCTGCTGCCGCCTGGATCGAATACAGCGACAATCCAAATTGCCGGCCCCAGTAACAACATCGCTATTCCTGTTACAGCGTCCACTCTGCCGCCCGCAGCACTCGTCGTTTCGCAGTCAGCAGTGTCACTTCCGTACCAGATCGGACAAGGTGCCCCGAGTCCGATTTCCGTCAGCGTTACTTCCGGCAGCCCCGACGAACAGATTCGTTTTACTGCTGCTGCAACGACGAGCTCCGGGATTTCCTGGTTGTCGGTAACTCCTTCGAGCGGGCAAACACCCGCAACGCTGACGGTCAACATCGATCCGACATTGTTCGTCCCCGGGCAGCAGACGGGAGCAATTACGATCACTCCGGCCAATGGCGCATCGCCTGCGACGATACCGGTGACCATGACGGTTACCGCCGCACCGCTCGTCGTACAGCAGGTTCTGAACGGAGCAACGATGACGCCGACAGCGCTTGCGCCTGGCCTGATCATTACGATTACGGGTACGGGTCTCGGGCCAGTGGCAGGCCTCAGCGCACGGCCGACTGCCGCGGGTGCCTACGACACGATACTCGCGCGGACACGCGTTCTGATCGATGGAACGCCCGCACCGGTACTGTTCGCACGCAATGACGTTGTCACCGCGATTGTTCCTTACGCCCTCTACGGCCGGCTTAATGCGCGGTTGCAGGTAGAAGAAAGCGGGAACCCTTCGGTGCCGCTGGAATTAAAAGTTGTCGACGAGGCGCCGGGTGTCTTCACCATCTCTGCTACCGGGCGCGGCCAGGCAAACGCTATTAATGCTGATCTCACCTCTAACTCCGGACCAAATGCAGCTCCGAGGGGCAGCGTTATCGCTTTGTACGGAACCGGCGAAGGACAGACCGACCCCGCAGGGCAGGACGGCCGGATCATTCTTACAGATCTTCGCCAGCCGATTCTGCCGGTGACTGCTACGGTCGGCGGCAAGCCCGCGACGGTCACGTACGCCGGCTCGGCATCAGGTCTGGTCTCAGGTCTGCTGCAGGTGAACGTTCGAATACCGGATGACATTGAGCCGGGTGTCCAGCCAGTACAGATATTTGTCGGTGGAGTCGGCAGTCAGCCAGGCGTCACCATCGTCGTCCGATAGCAGTCTACAACTCCGCTAGCGCCGACATGCGCAAGCCAGGTGACCTTAGAGTAAACGCAGTCGCCGAACTCCGCACCAGCTGTTTTTGCTCGCTTCTAAAAGAGAATAAATGGGGTTAAAACTCGAGCCTCTCTGTTGTGAACTTCACCTGCTCGGAGCCGAATAACGTTTTTACGAAGCGAATCGTAAGCTGTTGATTCCTTCGAAACGTCAATTTAAGGACCCACAGGCGGACGGACCGGATTGACACAATCAGTACGCTCGCGGCGGTGGGTTGAATTCATCTGAAGATCAGGACCGAGGCGGATCCTGACCCTAATTGACTTCCATTTCATTTCGGCTGTCATTTGCCAGTGGTGGTGCAATTTGCGAGAACGACAGTCGCGCGCGAGCGAATTCGATATGACTTCAGGAAACGTGCAAGTCTCTGAAGGTCGCCTGTAAATTGAGCGAACCGCTGAACAGATTCGGCTTTTTCTCTGCTGTGATCGCTGGATAACGATCGCTGTCCCAACGCCGATGATCGCTGCATCGGGGTAGATAAATAAAGTCCATTCACAAGTTGTTCATGGTCGCCGCATCACATGACACCTTCTGCCGGTAACTAGTCCGGTTGTTCACGCCCGCGTGTCTGAAAGCGCATGTCACCCGACTGTCTCAGGTGTCTGCTGAACGGAATGTCCGAAGTCAGAGGTTGCCCAGGGTTGATTCCAAACCGAGCGCGGAATGCAGTAACGCCGACTGTTCTGACATGCGGAACGACGAAGACATTCGGCCGGTTTGGCGCATGATACTCTTATCGAGCTGGGAATCGCACGTGAATTTTGCAGACTGGGTTTGCATCGGGTTATATTCGGCGCTTCTGTTTGGAATCTCCGCGTATCATGCGCACAAACTGAACCGTCAGGATGACGTTTTCTCCGCCGGCCGTTCGATGATCCGGTGGTCGATCGCCGTTAGGATGTATATGGCGCTTTTCAGCACGAAATTCATTTCTCGGCATAACGGGCTGGGTCAACCGACCTAACGGAACCGTCTGGATCGCGCTTCAGAGCATCGGCATCATTCTGGCCGTTCCGCTGGTCGTTTGGCTTTACCCTGCCTTGTTTTACCGGCTCGGTATCACCTCGGCCTTATGATATCTGGAACGCCGGTACGACGGTTCTACTCGCACGGCTAATGTGGATGTCAACGATCGTCTATTCGGCTTCGCTCGTCGTCTCCACGATGCTGGGATTCAACGAAACCACGAACGAGACCGGACCGTTATGGGCCATTTACGGCATTGGCGCGCTCGCTGACACATTTGCGCTCATGGGAGGGATGCACGCCGTAATCTGGACGGATGTGATGCAGTTTTCGTCTTGCTTTCGGGGTTGATCACCATGATGGTAATTGGGGTAAACCGTAGCGGAGGCCTGAGTCATATCGTCCGGACCGGTATTGATTTCCACCGTTTCACGACGCCTCCAGCGTTCAGCCTTACGGCGGATCTTAGCATCGCAGGAGGGCTGCTTCTCGGATTTGCCGGAATGCTTTCGTCGAGCGCAGGAGCCGATTAGGTTGTTCTGCAACAATACCTGACAGCAAACAGCGAGCGTGAAGCTAAGGCATCTCTCTGGCGCAATGTTTTTTTTTGAAGCCGATGAGTCTCGTTTACCCGTTTCTGGGTCTGGCGCTCGGCCGTGCAGTATCTCAACAACATCGTGGAGCAAGATCATCGCTTCGTGAAAAAGCGAATCACTGCCAAACAGGGCTTTCGGGCTTTTGGTTCCGCGCGGCGCACCATAGACGGTTATGAGGCTATTCATCGGATGAGGAAGGGGCAGGTGCGCTGGCTGCCAGCGCGCGATATCGTGCGGCACGCCCTCTGCATCGATTCTCCTTTGAGTGTGCGAAGGTTGTAACACGACAATGGTGTCAAACCTTTTCGACCTTACCGGACGCGTCGCTCTTGTGACAGGTGGCAGTAAAGGCCTGGGCAAATCTATGGCTCGAGGTTTCGCTGAAGCCGGAGCCGACGTCCTCATCTCCAGTCGTCATGAAGACGAGTTGCGTCAAACTGCCGGGGAACTCGCCTCGGGCGTGTCGTCTCGTATCGAATGGGCGGTGACGGACATGGTGAACCGCGGTGCCGTCGACGCTCTTGCCGATTTAGCACTCCAGCGATTCGGACGCGTGGATATCCTCGTCAACAATGCAGGTTCGAATGTTCCTCAGAGTGCGGAATCCATTGTGGACGAGGACTGGGATCGAATCATCGAGCTCAACCTCTCGAGTTGCATGAGGTTGACGCGCGCACTCGTTTCGCAGATGAAGGAGCGCCGGTGGGGCCGGGTGATCCACATCTCATCCGTTCTTGGACTGGGCGGTAAAGAACAACGAAGCGCCTACTGTGCAACGAAATCGGCGTTGCTGGGGATTACACGGGCGTCTGCTCTTGACCTTGGACCATTCAACATCACCGTAAACTGCATCGCTCCCGGACCGTTTCTCACCGATCTTCCGGGGCGGGTGCTCTCGCAGGAGCAGAAGCAGGTGTTTGCCGAAACTACGGCACTCGGCCGTTGGGGCAATCCGGACGAATTGATTGGTCCGGCACTGCTTTTGGCCAGCGAGGCCGGGAGCTACATTACCGGGACCGCGCTACTGGTGGATGGTGGCGCGCTCAGTCGCGTCTTTTAGCGCGGCTGGTTGAATGCCACATTCACACCGACTGTGCGAACCAAGATTGGACAAGTTACGAACTGGTGGCCCACCGGAACAAAAGGGTTGCGGTAGGATCTGCTTAGTGACGGCACTCATCCTCCGCCAAAAACCTCCTCCGCCAAAAACCTCCTCCGCCAAAAACCTCCTCCGCAGTGTGCTGCCATAATGTGTCTGTTTTGTTGCAAGAGTTGGCCAGCAATGCCAAGAGATGCAATAACGAGTGAGGGTGCGGAGCAGCAATCGCTGAGCAAGATCAGAGTCCCCTCAGGGGTGCGGGCGGCATACACAATTGCAAACAAACAGTGTGGGTCAGGGCACTTTTCAAAGCACAGTCGAATATGGGATTTCACGCCAACTATTACGAGTCGACCGAAGAGTGGCGAAGAAGAAGTGCCGGCGCAGCATCACGCGAGAACTTTGGCGACCACGTTGCCTCTTTGCCCAGTGAGCCGCTGATTCAGTCCGTAATAAAAATAAGTGAGTTTAGTGTGGTCGAGCCCCATCAGGTGCAGGATGGTCGCGTGCAGATCAGATACGTGCACCGGCTCTTCCACGGCTTTGAATCCGAGGTCGTCCGTCGCGCCGATCGCCTGTCCGCCCTTGACACCGGCGCCGGCCAGCCACATGGAGAAGCCGTGCCAGTCGTGATCTCGTCCGGGTTTCCCGACACCTTCGCTGGTCGGAGTTCTGCCAAACTCACCGCCCCAGACGAGCAGCGTCTCATCCCACAGCCCTGTGCGTTTCAGGTCGGTCATCAGCGCCGCGATTGGCTGATCCGTTTCGCCGGCATGCAGTTTGTGATTCGATATGCAGTCGTTATGTCCGTCCCAGGTATCTTCGATGTGACCGCCGCCTGAGTATAGCTGGACGAAACGTACCCCACGCTCGAGCAGCCTTCGAGTAATGAGGCACTTTCGACCGAAATCCTCTGTCACCTTGTTGTCGAGTCCGTACAACGCGCGAGTTTGCGGCGACTCCTGGCCGAGATTGACTGCTTCGGCTGCGGCTGTCTGCATACGGTAGGCGAGTTCATAGGACTGAATCCTTGCAGCCAGCTCACTTTCATCAGGACGCAGTTCCATGTGGCGCTCGTTCAACTGCTTCAACAGATCCAGTGAGTGGCGCTGAGTTTTGTTTGAAACACCGTCTGGGTTGGCAAGATCGAGTAGCGGGTTGGCTCCGCTTCGGAACAGAGTGCCCTGGAACACACCGGGCATAAAACCCGCCGTCCAGTTCGAGGCACTCCCAATGGGTCCGCCACGGGGATCCGTCATGACGACGAACGCCGGAAGATTCTCGTTATCGTTGCCGAGGCCGTAGCTTAGCCAGGAACCGAGCGCCGGTTTGCCGATAAGGATGCTGCCCGTATTCATCTGGAGGCAGCCCGAGGCGTGCGCGGCAGTATCGGTGTACATCGACCGGATGACGCAGAGGTCGTCTGCGTATTTGGAGGTGTGGGGAAACAGGCTGCTGATCTCGAGTCCACTCTGCCCGCATTTACGGAACTCAAAAGGCGACCCCATCAGATGACCGATGGGCCTCATATTCGAGCCCACAACCAGATCTCCCTTATACGGCTGTCCGTTGTATCGCGTCAGTGCAGGCTTGGGATCGAACGTGTCCACCTGGCTGGGCGCTCCGTTCATGAAAAGAAACACGGCGTGCTTCGCTTTTACCGGGAAGTGCGGAGGACGCGGGGCGAGAGGATTAGACGACTGCTCCGAAGTGGCAGCCTGCGCATGGCGCTGAAAGAAACCATCACGGCTGAGCAGGTCGACCAGAGCAAGCATGGGAAAGCGCGCGCCGACGCTGCCAAGCACGTTCCACAGAAAGTCACGACGATTTCTCAGCATCCATAAACCTCAATCGGGATAAACGAACTCGTTCATGTTCAGAACCACACGGCACAATTGCTCCAGCGCTCGACGGTCGCCGCCTTCATCCCTGAGAAAGCGGAGCATGTCTGCCATTTCCGAATCGGCAGGTTTGCGAGCGAACGCAAGCCGCCATGCGTACGCGATCTTGTCTTCAGGTTTATCGCCGGCTTCGCGGATCAGCCGGTCGGCGAGGTAGCGCGCCTGCCGATTTACGAAATCGCCGTTGAAAAGTGTCAGTGCCTGCGGTGCGACGCTCGTGTTGGTTCGCTTCGCCGTGCTTCGTGTTGTGTCGCAAAAATCGAGGACTTCGAGCATCGGCACCAGCATCGATCGCTTGATAAAGGTGTAGATCGAGCGGCGCGATGCTTCTTCCTCATCGAACGGTTTCCAGATTTTGTCGGGATCGCTGCTTCCTTCAAGAGCCTGCTTTGGAACGAAGGGATACATGCTGGGCCCGTACATCTTCGGGTTCAGCTTTCCGCTGACGTTGAGCATGGAATCGTGAATCGCTTCAACTTCCAGCCGCTTCCAGGGGGCTCTCCAGAGCAGACGGTCTTCCGGATCTTCCACCATATATGCGGAATTCGTTCGCTTACTCATGCGATACGTGTTGCTCGTCAGGATGAGGCGATTCAGCTTTTTTATTGACCAGCCGTTTTCCACGAACCAGTTTGCAAGCCAGTCCAGCAGCTCCGGATGAGTTGGTTTCTCACCGATCTTGCCAAAATCGTTGGGTGTTCGAACCAGCCCCTCACCGAAGTGTGCCTGCCACACGCGGTTAACGATCACTCGAGCGGTCAACGGATTCGCGGGATCCGTCAGCCAGTGTGCGAGTGTCAGGCGACGGAGGCTGGTCTTCTGAGATGCCGCGAATGGTGGTTGCTGCGGTGCAAGGATGGCAGGAACGGCAGGCGGTGCTTCAGGGCCGAGCGACCTGGGATTTCCGCGCACCAGAACGTGCATGATCGCCGGCGGTTTGGGCTCGTTCAAAAAATAGGCTCTCGGCAGGTCGGGCGTTTCGCGGCGTATCGCCTCGATCTGCGCCTCGAGTTTCGAAACCTCGGACTGCAGTTCCGTTGGAAAAGCCGCCGCAGTCTCTTTGTCCAGTTCTTTGGTGTGTTTTGAGACGAGAGACTTCTGGTTGTCTGTCCTCTGTTTGGAATCTGTTCTGAACGCAGCGAGCACTTCAGCCGGAAGGCTGCTCACGCCCTTTTCGAGAAAGCTCTGACGGAACGAGTCCCGAATTGTAGCGATCTGCTTCCTGAGGGGTGCGATCCTCGCGTCCCGCTGCGCCTCGCGCTCCAGTTCGGCGGATGTGCCTGCCGGCAGATCGAGTTCGATGCGGCCATTTCGGGGACGTTCGAGCCCGTTAAAGATGGCAGCCATCGAATAGTAATCACGCGCCGTTAGCGGATCAAACTTGTGGTTGTGACACCGAGCGCATCCGAGCGTCAGGCCGAGGAACACCTGGGATGTCGTGCTCACAATGTCATCGAGCTGATCGAAGCGGTCCATATCCGGATCGGCCGGCTCGTCGTCCCATGCTCCCAGGCGATTGAAACCTGTTGCGGTCAGGGTGTCGGCTGTTACGTTGGGCAACTCATCCCCGGCGATCTGTTCCAGCACGAACCGGTCGTATGGCTTGTCGTCGTTGAAAGATCGGATCACATAATCGCGGTAGCGCCAGGCGTGCGGTTTCGTTGCATCACGCTCGTATCCATTGGTTTCGGCATACCGGACCACATCCAGCCAGTAGCGCGCCCAGCGTTCCCCGTACGTTGGCCGAGACAGCAAGTCATTGATTACCGCGTCGAGTGCATCGGCGGCAGTGCGCCGGGCAAAACCGTCCTGTTCTGCGATCGTCGGGGGCAGGCCGGTGAGGTCCAGATGAATGCGGCGGAGCAGTTGCATCGGCTCTGCCGCGGGAGAGGGCTGCCAACCATGAGCTTCGAGCTTCGCCAGGACAAATGTATCGATCGGATTGCGAACCCAGGACTTATTTCGTACCTCGGGCGGTGTGATCTGTCGGCGAGGCTGGAAGGACCAATGCGTCTCGGCCGTGGCCTGTACGGGCGATCGCGCGTCTTGCTCGGGCCAGTTTGCGCCCTGGTCGATCCAGAGACGGAGCACGTTCACCTGTTCGGGTGTGAGGCGCGGCCCCGACGGCGGCATGACGATTTTGGAGTCGAGTCCCGAGACGTAACGAATCAGCAGACTCTGATCACTCTTGCCCGGGACAATCGCCGGCACGCCGGAACCACCGCCCTTCAGTGCGGCGCTCCTCTGGTCAAGACGCAGTTCACCGAGATGCAGCTTGTTGCCGTGACAGCCGTGACACCGAGCCGAGAGTATCGGCTGAACATCGCGAACGAAGTCTGGAGAACTCTGCGCGGAAGAGATGCGCGAAAAAAGAATGCACGAGGCGATGGAGAGGACCGACGCCGTGTAGCGGGGCGACATCAGAGAATGCTCCTGGCCAATATACAACGGCGGGATTGGGCTGGATGATCCCGGTGTTGATAGTTGTTGTTCCCCTGCCTGCGCCGGCCCTGGGAAATCGATGCTGTCGCCCCGGCGCTCGTGTCGAATGTAAGAGGCGTTTGGACAGCCTGGCAGCCTGCTTCGGTTCTCCACGGGGCTGTTAAGGTGTAATCCTGCCCTCATGCGAGAACTCGGCGTTTGCTTCACATCCCTCATCACTTGTCTTGTGTCAGTCGGCACCATTTACGGTGCCGAGCGTATCGGTCCTGACTGGGTTAAAGTGACTCCTTCGGCTCAGTGGAAGCCGCGTGACTCGCAGGGCGAGATTGTTTTCAACAATCGACTCTGGATCCTGGGTGGCTGGTTCAATTCGTATGAGGCACCCCCGCGTGATGTCTGGAGTTCCGCCGACGGGGCCACCTGGACGGAGGTCACGAAGTCTGCGCCGTGGACTCACAGCGATCTGCCGATGAGCCTCGCCTTCAAAGGACGCATGTGGATGATGGGTGGCTGGTACAACGGTCGATTGCCGGGACACTCAGCCAGCGCCGCCGTCTGGTCCTCGACCGACGGCGCACATTGGAAGCAGGTGACTCCGAAAGCTCAGTGGTCGCCAAGAATCGCCGCTGCGGTTGTGGAGTTCCGTGGCAGAATGTATCTGCTTGGCGGCATCGAAGACTACTACTTTGGCAATGCGGACAGCTTGAAAAACGATGTCTGGTCGAGTGTGGATGGCCACACATGGAAGAGGGAAACCGAACATGCCTCATGGTCTCCTCGCGCTTATCATCAGGCAGTGGTTTACGACGGAAAGATATGGGTGTTCGGCGGCGGCAACTATGTGCCCGGCTATGAAGCCCATAACGACGTTTGGTCTTCGCCCGATGGCGTGAGCTGGACCAAGGTGACCGGGAATGCTCCGTGGCAGGCACGGCTTTGGTTCTCGGCTGCTGTCTATAGAAACCGTATGTGGGTGGCCGGAGGCTGGTCGAAGGACGGCAACACCAATTGGGGCGACGTGTGGTTTTCCGGAGATGGCAGCGACTGGACGCAGCTGAAATCCGCTGTCATGTGGAAGGAGCGACACGAATTCTCGATGTTTGTGTTCAGGGACAAGCTCTGGGTTGCTGGTGGACATGCAAGGCCTCTGAGCAATGAAGTCTGGTCCCTGACCCTTCCGGCGGACTTCTTTAAACATTGACCTCTGTCGCGAGACCGTAACGAGACATAATATGTGAACGATGAACAGTTCCGGGCTGGCCCTCGTTCTTCTCTGCTGCGGTGTAACGTCGGCGCAGACACCGCTGCGTATCGCCACATTCAGAGTGGATGTCACGCCGCCCATCGGCTCTCCGCTTTGCTGCTCGGCCGGAGTCAAGCCGGCGGAGACAATCGACGATCCGTTAACTGCCCGTGGTGTGATTCTGCTGGTTCAGCCGAAGCCTGTCGTCCTGGCGGCCGTCGACTGGGAAGGTATCGCAAATGAGGGCTGGGATGAATGGCGCCTCGCAATCGCGAGAGCCGCGGGAACCGACGCAGATCGTGTCACTGTTCACACACTGCATCAGCATGACGCACCCGGGTACGACCCAAGCGCTGGACGGCTGCTCGCATCAAACAATCTCGGCGGCAAACTATATGATCCGACGTTCATGCGCACTGCGCTCGAGCGTGTCGCATCGGCAGTTGGTGAAGCCATTCAGCATCCGCAAACGGTCGACCACCTCGGCTTGGGACAAGCCAAAGTCTTTCAGGTTGCTTCCAACCGGCGTGTGCTCGGTCCTGACGGGAAAGTGAAGTATGTTCGCTTTAGTGCATGCAAGATTCCGGAAGCTCGCGAAGCGCCAGAGGGTGTAGTTGATCCGTATGTTCGCATCGTTAGCTTCTGGCAGGGCAGCCGTCCAGTGGTGGCACTGAGTTATTACGCGACACACCCGCAGAGCTACTACGGGCAGGGCGGCGTGAGCGCAGATTTCGTCGGGATGGCACGAGGGATGCGTGAAACGGAGTTACCCGGTGTGATGCAGATTCACTTCAATGGAGCCGGAGGGAACGTTGCAGCAGGCAAATATAATGACGGCGCCACCGCGATGCGTCCGGTTCTCGCTCGCCGGCTGGCGGACGGCATGAAACAGGCATGGAACGCAACGACCAGGACTCCGATCACTGAAGGCGATGTCAGATGGCAGGTTCTCCCTGTGTCTCTTCCTGTCGCCGAGCCAATTCGAGATCAGGCACGGCTGATGCAGACTATCCGGGATGCACAACAGGCAGACCGTGTCCGGCTCACAGCGGCTCGCGACCTGGGATGGGTCCGCCTCAACGCAGCCCATCGCAGGATCCCGTTAACGCTGCTCACGCTGGGTCGGGCCCGCGTCATCCACATGCCCGGTGAACTCTTCGTGGAGTACCAGCTCGAAGCGCAGAAGATGGCAGGAGACACCTTCGTTGCGATGGCAGCTTATGGTGACTACGGTCCTGGCTATATCGGCACGCGGATAGCGTACTCACAGGGCGGGTACGAGACCGGTCCTGTGTCGCGAACTTCTCCCGATGTGGAAGACGTGCTGATGCAGGGGCTCAAAAAGCTGCTCGCACCAGCGCAGTAGCATTGGCTTCCCGCACGCGCATCTGTTCAAAACAAATACTTCATCCCGAACTGCAACACCCGGGGATCACCCGCTGTCGTGATTTTTCCGAATGTAGCCGTCCCGATCGTCAGTCCTGGATTGCCCAGGTTCGGATGATTCACCACGTTGAAGAATTCCGTGCGGAACTGCAGCCGGTGATGCTCCGTGAACCGAAACGTCTTGTAAACAGAGAAATCCCAGTTGAACGTACCGGGCCCCAAAAACGTTCCGTACCCGAGATTGCCAGGGGTATAAGCAGGAGGAGCAGCGAAGGCTGCGGTATTGAACCAGCGGTCCAGTGTGGCATTCTCCACAGTCTTGGGGAGACCCAGATAGTTCGCGCGCGCATTCGACTGGCCCGTGTTCAAAGGATCGCCGGAAACGTTCACTGTCAGCGGCCGTCCGCTTTGGCGGCTGATGATGCTGGCCATATCCCACCCGCCAAGCAACACATCTGCGATCCCGCCCCCTGACATCATTGTCCGGCCGCGACCGAACGGGAGTTCGTATACGATATTTGCCGTGAACCGCTGCCGCAGGTCATAGGTCGGATCGCCCTTTTCACACGAGTTCAGACAGTACGGATTTTGTGCTGTTGTTCCTCCTTTATCGCCCGTCGAGGTGGGAACATCCGTAAGCGCTTTGCCATAAGCGTAACTAGCGAGAAGCAGCAAACCGCCTGAAAAGCGGCGCTCCAGCTGAGCCTGCAGCGAGTGAAATGTCGCATTGCCCCATGGCTCGGTCACGAAGATGTTCCCGAGGTCCTGTCTCAGAACACGCCGCGTCTGCACAGCACCCGGACCCGGAGGCGCGAAGTTGAAGTTGACTCCCTTGGTCAGGCGAGTCGATTTGTTTCCGACGTAGCTTATCTCCAGAATGGTGTTGCGGACGATTTCCCGTTCCACTCCCGCCATAAAGAACTGCACATAACCCATCTGCAGATCGCGCGCAATTCCATACGCGGTAGGAGCGCCGGCGCCGGATATGTTCGCAGGAAAGGGATTTCTCAGCGACAGCGTGGGCGTCGTCGGCAGACTCTGGTAGGTCAGCACGTTGCCGAATGGCGGATTGTACGGCAGAAAAAGGAACTCATCGTAGTTGTTCATGTTGAAGAACACGCCATATCCGCCGCGTGCCACAGTCTTGTTGTCTCCGAACGGACGGTAAGCGAAGCCGAACCGCGGCGCGAAGTTGTTCCGGTCTGTGTTGTAGATGGGTGCGTCTTTTGTGAAAGGAGGATACTCGAAGTCCCCTTTGGAGGGATTAAAGTTTGGGATATACCCGCCCTTGTCGACCGGTGCGCCGTGAACTTCATACCGAAGCCCAAGGTTCAGCGTCAGGCGGTTCGAAATGTGCCAGTCATCCTGGGCGTAGAGCGACCAGTCTGTCATCCGCATATCGGCTGTCGATATGTAGCTGGAGGCTCCGACCTGAGTCTGGCGAGGAAAGCCGAGCAGAAAGTCGGCAAGATTGTCGCCGCTGAAGTTTCCATCAAAGGTGAAGCTGCCTTTCTTCGTTTGCGGAACCTGCTGATAGATGCGTCGATGGATGACCTCAGCACCGATCTTGAGCGAATGGAGGCCCTTGTGAATTGAGAAGTTATCAGTGAACTGGTAATTGTTCTGCGTGGAATAGTCCGGAGCGGAACCGCTCGCCCCCAGACCGGTATACCCGCTCACAGAAACAATTGGGAGATCCGCGAAACGCGGGTCACGCGTCACAAGCGGGATATCATTCTGAGCAGCAAAATCGGGAAAGGTCGTAAGCGGTGTGTCGTAGAACTTGATTCTCGTGTAGCCAAGCCGTGCTTCGTTCAGGATCGCCGGCGAAAATACGTGCGATTCCGCCAATACAATGCTCTGCGACGTATCTTCGGTGTAGGTCGCAAAGGGCGGAATCACGGGTGGACGGCTGTCCTGTATTTTTCCGAAGCCATACCGAGCAAACAACTGGTCATTGGCGCTGATCCTGTGGTCCACGCGGCCAAGATAGTCGTTGTTTGTCACCGCCTCACTGAAGCTTGAAATGTAGTTACGAGCCGGATCCGCCGGATTGTTTGGGGACGGCCAATACGGCGCGATGTTCTTCGACAATGGATCGATTCGGTTTGCGGGAATGATCGCGCCGGGGAACGGCACTCCGGACAGCGGGTCGATGATCGTCTTACCAAGCGAGGAAAGGTCACCGCTGAGCTGGGCCGGAGTCGGGATGCGGTTCGTACTCACGTTCGCCTGTCGCAACCGCGTGCCATCGTAGCTGACGAAGAAGAATGTTTTGTCCTTCCTGACAGGACCGCCGAGCACACCTCCGAACTGATTTCGCCGCAGGTTCGGAGCCTTTCCGGTCGTGTCGAACATGTTTCGCGTGTCCAGTTTGTCGTTTCTGAGAAATTCGAACGCCGTTCCGTGGAGTGAGTTCGTTCCCGATTTGATTGCAACGTTGACTGTGCTGCCCGCAACACCGCCGAATTCCGCAGGATAGATGCCCTTGATAAGAGTGAACTCCTCGACGGCGTCCATGCTGGGCTCCAGACGAGCACGGTTACCTGTCAGCTCCGTGACCTGAATGCCGTCCAGCCGGAAGGTGTTGTTCGAGTTTCGTTGTCCGTAGACGCTGCCCGTCGCCTGGTCTTTGATCACGGTGCCGACAGACCCGGACGTGATGTTGTAGCCATCTCCGGTGTTAACGCTTGCTGTAAGCCGCGTTAGCTGCATGAAGTTGCGCCCGTTCAGTGGCAGATCAACGACCGCTCGCTGCGTAATCACCTGAGATGTCGATGAATCATCGGTCTTCAGAATCGGAGCTTCTCCCGTGATCGTGACAGTATCGCGTGTCTCGCCGACCTGCAGCTGAAAGTCGATCCGGGCCCGCTGGTCTATAGTCAGTGCTACGTCTTTCACTTCACTCGACCGAAATCCGGCCAGATTGGCGCGGATGTCATAACGTCCAATCGGCAGGGAGAAGATCGTGTAATTGCCCGCGGCGTCAGTAAGTGACGAGCGCGTCAGGTTAGTTTCAATGTTTACGGCTGTGACATTGACTCCTGCCGCAACAGCGCTGGTTGAGTCGGTGATCGTTCCCAAAAGTGTAGCCGTCGCGCCCGTCTGCGCCATAACTGAAAGCGACCAGACCGAAAATAAACAAACAACTTTGAGTTTCACCACAGTAGCCCCCTGGAGGGAATAGCGTTAGTTCGGCTTCCTGCACAGGAAGTCACAAGCACCTTCGTGGGTGAGATTTATGTTAACGCAAACTCAGCGGAAACGAACCGACCGAATAGATCTGGGGGACAACAGCGCAACGCGAGATCGGATCGGGCCCAGGTCCGGGCAGAAGGGCGGTATCGGCCCATCCCGTTTTCGCGAATCGTAGTAGAAACAGCACGTATTCAGGTCCGCATCCCGGTGCCTGATACCACCCCTTCTGCCAGACGAGCAGCTGAAAGCCTGCAAGGCTGGAGACGCCATGCAGGCTTCCGAAACAGCCCTCAAGTGAGATTCGATCAAATCAAAACTGCAGCTTCAGCGCCAGTTGAAGAATACGCGGATCACCTGCGGAAGTGATCTGGCCGAATGAAGCGGACGAGAGATTCGCACTCGGTCCGTTGAAGTTGACGTGGTTGAACACGTTAAAGAACTCCGCTCGGAACTGAGTGGATACTCGCTCCGTAATCCGGTTGCTCTTCAGCAGGCCGACGTCGGTTCCAAAGAATCGGGGTGCGCGAAGGATGTTCTTCCCTGAGTTGCCGAAGGTTCCCAGGGCATTCTTTACGAACACCGAGGTATTGAAATATTGTGTGATCATCGCCCCGTGCGACCTTCCCGAATCGAGTGTGGCGGGTCCGCCGATGTAGTCTGCGCGATCGGCGCCGACACCGCTGAACGAATTGTCTACACCGCTCGACACAGAAAACGGGAACCCGGATCTCCACGTGCCGACTCCGGTCAGTCCCCAGCCGTTGACGAATGCGCCCGCGACACCGCGGAGCCTGGTGTCCGGTGTTCTCCAAACCGCGGAATAGTGCAGCAGGTGCGGAATATCGTCGTTCGATGTGCCGTAGTCGAAACGACGGTTGAACGGATTGGTTGTCCCGCCCGGTCCGTAGTCGTCGATCATGTGGGACCAGGTATAGTTGGCCAACACCGACAAACCATGGCTGAAGCGTTTCTCGACGTTCAACTTCATGGCGTTATAGTGCGAGTTGTTATCGGAGGAAAACAGCCCCACCGATCCGAATTGTGGATACAAGCGGCGCTGCTGAATATTGGCGCTGGTGGAAGCACCGGGGTAATAGACGGCAGGATTGGATTCACGAAATCCAAGCGCGCCGCTTGCCAGATACGTTCCCTTGTTTCCGCTGTAGGAGATACGTCCGACCCAGTCTCCGGCGAACTGACGTTCCAGCGTCAGATTCCAGGTAGCGAGTTGCGGCATACGCCAGTCACGCTGCATATAGCCATACACGGAGAGCGGCAACGTGAACGTTGCGTCCGGAGTGGGCAGATTCGGCCCATATTGACTGGGAAATGGATTCGGTATGCCGATGCTGGAATACGGATTCACAAAACTGAGATTGCCCGAATAGTCGAACCGCGGTCCGAACGGCGCGGTGTCGACGAGACCGTTCGAATCGTGGTTGCCCAGCGGCGTGTAGTAAATACCCGCTCCTCCGCGTATCGACGTCTTGCCGCTGTTTCCGAGGCGGTAAGCGAAGCCGAGTCTTGGCGCAAAGTTCCCTGCATTCGTCTCTGAACCAGAAGCAGCGGGACAGCCGGGATCGGCGTTTGGACCGCCATAGATGATGCCGACAGGAGCATTAGGGAACCTCGCAGATTTCTGGCCCGGCGCAAAACAGGGCACGCGACCCTTCTGCTCGGTGTAAGGAAAGTACGGGTCCCAGCGAATACCGAGGTTGATCATCAGCTTCGGAGTAACTTTCCAGTTGTCCTGGAAGAAGAGACTCCACAGCGTGCCGGTCAGATCCTTGAACTCACCGGCGCCCTGAAGAAAGCGGGAAGCGTTACCAAGAAAGAAGTCGGAGAGATTGTTGCCGCTCAGCTGATTGCCGAACGTGAACTGGCCGGACATCGTGTACGTATTGACCAGATTATTGAAAACGCGAACAGCTTCGCCGCCGACGTGAATCTCGTGCTTCCCGCGCTGCATTGTGACATCCTCGCGGAACGTGTAATCGCCGCGATCGAAATTGCCGAGATGATTCGTGGAGATGCTGAAGAATCCGGGCACGCTGACAACCAGTTCCGGCGGCGTGGGAGCAGCAATCTGAACACCGATGTCAGGGAACGAGAAGGGCGCACCCGAAAGCGAGCCGCCCGTTTGCTCGTCCCAGCCGAACCAGGTAAGGAACAGTGTGGTCGGCGACAAGGTGAACGTGTGGTTGAGAGCAAGGTTCTTGATAGTCACCCGGTTGCCGCTGCTGTCCGCGGCAAGCACGTTCCGGTTCGCGGCCGCGAGGTCGGGAGGCTCGTCAAATCGAGTCCAGAAGAAGCTGCCGCTCAGCTGGTGCTTGCCTGCAAGGTAATCAATCTTGGCCAGCCACTGATTGTCGTTCTGCACCAGACTGGGCCCAGCATAGGTCAGCTGCCCGTTGGGTCCGTTGGGAAGTGGGATCTTTGAAAGCAGTGACTGACTGGGAGCACTGAAGCGGTTGACCGGAATCTGGTTTCCGGGAAAAGGTGTCCCCGTAGTGGGATCCTTCAGTTGTGTGGTAATGGCCGAGAAGTCGCCCGCTCTCTCGGCGGCAGTCGGCACGAAAGACACTCTTCCCTGCGCGGCACTCCGAATCGGTGTGCCCTGATAAGTTCCAAAGAAGAACAACTTGTCTTTGATGATCGGTCCACCCGCACTGCCGCCATACTGATTTCGCTTCAGCGTGTCCTGCTTTGGCGCGAAGAAATTTCTGGCGTTCATCGCGCCATTCCGCACAAATTCGAATGCAGAACCGTGCAACTGGTTCGACCCGGATTTGGTCACGATGTTGACCACCGCGCCGGCTCCCATGCCATATTGTGCCGAAAGGTTATCGGTTTGGACCGCGAACTCCTGAACCGAGTCAGGATTGGGAAATGGCAAATTGGTATTCAGATACGTGTCGTTATGGCCGGCGCCGTTCATCTGGAAATTGACAGACCGGGGCCCTCCACCGCCGACATTGGCGTCTTGCTCGCCGGGGTACACACCTCCCTGGCAGTTGACGAGACAATATTTCCCGGTTTCGTCCAGCGCTCCCGCAGTGAGAAACAGAAGAGCTGCCGGCTGACGGCCGTTCAATGGAAGATCGAGAATGCGCTGCGTGTTGATAACCTGAGTTACCGCGGCGCTCTGCGTTGTGACGAGTTCGGCTTCACTCGCGACTGTCACCTGCTGGGTGAGATCGCCGACGCGTAAAGTCACTGGGACATTGGCGACCTGATTTACCTGGAGAGTGATACCGCTCTGCACAAACTTGGAGAAACCAGGCTTCTCAACCGTGAGCTGATACTGGCCTGTGGGTGTCGCCGGGAAGAGAAAGGTGCCTTCCGGCCCAGTAGTGGCGCTTTTGGAATAGCCGGTGGCAAGGCTTTGGACAGTGACGTTTGCACCAGCGACGACTGCGCCGCCGGAATCGTAAACAGTTCCCGCAACCGTTCCGTTTGTGTATTGTGCGAAACAAGCAGCACACGCAACAAGACCCAAAGCGAGCGCTGCGAAAGCGGAATAGAAGCCTTTTGACAGAGTCACAGCTCTACCTCCTGAAGGATGCTCTCGTTCGTCGAATCGCTGCCGGGCGACGCGACTGTTACATGGAGTTTTCGAATAGACTCCACGAAATGTCCCGAGGTTTCAGCAAACCTAAATGATTTTAGGTGAAATCAGGAGTCGAATCAGGCTTTCAGAGCCTTCGCCAGAGACTCCTCTTCCTCTTTTCGGGTTGTAATTCGCCGTAAATCCGCCGCACTCGTGCACGCTGATACTGCGGGCGTGTAGTCGTACGAGGTTGTGTGATCTCGTACGGCCCGACTATTCGCACGGACGGCGCAAAACCTTGTTCTTGCAGCAGCGCGAGGACATAACACGGCTTCTGTCGCTGACCTTCTGCGGGACAGGCATCGTCGAAGGTGGAACAGTATTTGCGAAAGTCTGGCAGTTATCGACGAGAGCCTTGGCCCTGAGCTTTGACAGATCGTAAGGGAGAGAGGCCAAACTGAATTCTTTGGACAGCAACCGAGGACATCCAGCACCTCGCGATAGAGTTCCACTGTGGTGAATGTGGAACTGCCGGTGATATGCCCGAACCGGACCGGTGCGTGCCTAAGCGCAAGCTGGCGCCGGTGATCGACGTATCCATTTAACACAGGGGAGAACCGTCGGCGCCGCGGGTTTTCGCATCTGTCCGCGGTCGATGAACGTTTTCAGGATGTCTTGTTGTACGTTCTGGTAATTGTCGTCGATAGCCGAGAGTTTGTTGCGCAGTTCCGGGAGGTTTTCGAGGGCCTTCCTGACGCCATAGTCATCGACATCGTTTGTTGCTGCCTCCGTTCGCAGAAGCACATGATCGCGCACATACTGCTTGATAAAGCCGTTGGCGTAATCGCTGCGGATGCCGGGATTCGGCAGGTGCATGTTTTTGATGTCGGTTTGCCGCTTGCCGCGATACCGGCTGCTGACCTTGCGGCCAAAAATGACAGTAATCTTGTCCGGCCCGCCGATCGTACGATTGGCATCCAGCAGGCATTCGCCGAGCACATCGAGCGCTGCCCGGCGATGGAAAATCGTGTTGCCACAATATTCAACCTGAGCAAAGAACAGGCGATGTGGCAGCCGCCGTCCTTCCGCTCACGTGCGGTTGAAAAACAGGGTGAAGGCCGTCAGCCATCTGTCCGCAGGCGAGCAGGTCTTTTGCCGTCAGGGAATAGGCCAGTTCCTGAAGGCCTGAGAAGTTACCGCATTTGAGAAACGCATTCGAGGTCTTCTCGAAGCTGATGCCTTCTCTCAGCCGGGTTTCCAACCAGTGGCGCTGATCCAGACACAACCGCGCAGAGGTACCTCAACGATGTCCAGTGGGGGCGCATGTTCGTCCGCATGTGCCCTTATTTCCGCTAAATTGCACTGAATGACTCAGCGCTGAGCCATCTGCAATGCCATCGGTTTCCTTCGCGCTGTGGATGGCCGTCATGATCCGTGCCGGTTCCCGTGCCTTCTCGATTATCACCACCTGATCCGGCTTGGCTTTGCGACCGTATGGTTCGATGAACTCGTCGCGGGTTTCAGGTGTTTCTGAGGATGGGAGCACTCCGTTTCTCCGAACGGTTCTTTACCAAAAGCCGAACTGATCGGCGATGTCGGTAAGCACCTTGCGGCTCATTGGAAATTGATTTATGTGAAAGCTGAAGGAGGTGCGGCTTCAAGCCACTCCTCTGTTCCGAACTGACTCTCGCTTCAGGTCCACGGCCCTCATCGTCAGAAAATCGCTTACATCAATGTCCGCAACCTGATGATCCTTATGGTGGGCCCTCACGGATTCGAACCGTGGACCAAGGGATTATGAGTCCCCTGCTCTAACCGCTGAGCTAAGGGCCCGCAAGTAGGTTTAAGGTGCTGATGAGCCATCAGCTTTCGCTATTGTAGCCACCACTTCTGCGCCTATCTTCATTTGCGTCGGCAGGAGTCGCTCGAGTATAGGTACCCAAGTTCATTACGCAGCGGCAGCCTGAAGCACGCGTTCGAGGCCACCAGCCAGATTGCCGGAGGTATCGAACTCCCATTCGAGGGGCTCTCCAACCCTTTGCACGCCGTCAACAAGACCCAGGTTCTCAGTCACGGCAATCTGGCTAAGCTCGAGAGTATTCTGAATCCACGCGATCGTGACATCTTCCTGCCGGTCGCGTCCGACGACTTTCGAGAGCAGTTCCAGCGCCTCCCGATCTGTCTGCGTGCGCACCGGCGTTCGGATTGATGTCAGGTTTGACGACGTCGTCGCGTTGACTCGAGTCGTGTCCCAGTCTATCGCCTGATACATGCCCTCGGAGATCACGTCTGCCATTCCCACACCTACGGCATTGCCATACGACTGCGGACTGAGGCTTCGAACATAGATACGAAAAATTTTCGGAGCCCAGGGCCAGAGGTTCGCGCCCCCATACGGATGCCGATTGACGACTTTGCTGTCCATTCCCACCCCACTGATATGTTTGCCGACTTCTTCCACCATGAGAACGTCCACCTCCGGAAAGAGAATGCGGGGCATCCAGGCCCGGACGCGTTCCAGCAGGCGAGGCTCTTCCGAATCAATCTCGTGCGGCAACAGGGCGACCGTCTCGGCTGTTTCGTGATGCGCACCTTCGAGCAGAGCCAGGCCGCCGAGAATCTTGCCGGAAGCAATCACGTGGCGACCTGCTGCTCGCATAACCGTCCCAAGGCCAAGCCGGACGGCATGCCGATGATAAGTCGCCGCCCCGTGAAGCTTGCCCAAACCCACGGCCGCCATCTTCGTGAGACCGCTCTCGATCGGGGCCTCATACGTGGTGTGCCACTTGACCCGATTCACCAGAAACACGCCATCGCTCGCAAATGCATGCCGGTCCATGTAAGTCGGAATACCTTCCGCCGTCTTACCCAGCTCGACAACATCAAGCGAACTCAGCACCGGGCATCCCACCTTGCTTTCTGTCACGCCATACCGGGCGAGAACGTCGAGCTGACCCTGCGGAGTGCCACCGCCGTGACTGCCCATCGCCGGGATGACAAACGGTTTTAGTCCAAGCTCGTGGAAGTGAGAAACGGCAGCCTGAATCACAGTCGAGAGGTTCGAAACGCCCCGGCTGCCAGCGGTAATCGCCACGCGTGCGTCCGCCGGCAAATTGCTTCCAATCGCGCGATCGCGGAGTGCCTTCCTTGCTGCGGCGAAAACGTCTTTCAGGCCTCGATGAGGAAACTCCTGCGTAACGGGAACGAGTCGCGACCAGCCCATGCGCCGAGTCTATCGTGAACGAGGTCGCCTGGTACACTCTGGACATCAAGCTCATGCTCCGACGCAAACTCGAGCGCTACTTCGAGTTCGAAAGCCTCAGGACCAGCTGGCGCACGGAGGTGCTTGCAGGCGCGACTACGTTCGTCAGCATGGCCTACATCATCTTCGTTAACCCTGCCATTCTGGCCGACGCAGGCATGCCGTTCGCCAGCGTTCTGCTTGCGACCTGTATTGCAGCAGGTATCGGCAGCATTCTGATGGGTGCGTTGGCCCGGTATCCGATTGCAATGGCTCCGGGGATGGGATTGAACGCTTACTTCACCTATTCGGTTGTGAAGGGTCTCGGCGTTCCCTGGCAGACGGCGCTCGGGGCGGTGTTTCTGTCCGGAATCGCATTTCTGTTCCTGAACCTGATCGGCGTTCGCAGGATGATTGTTGCTGCCATCCCTGCAGACCTGTATGCCGCGGTCGCTTGCGGCATCGGTTTCTTTATTGCGCTCGTAGGCTTCCGCCAGTCCGGCCTTATTGTCTCCAGCCCCGCAACGATGGTTACGCTTGGCAACGTGCGCGATCCTCAAACAATGCTGTCGGTGGCGGGGCTTTTAACCATGGCCACGCTGCTTGTTTGGGGTGTTCGTGGCGCCATGCTGATTGGAGTTCTCGCCATCACGGGAATTACTGGCCTCGCCGGGCTCGTTCCTTCCAGGCCTTTGGAGTACTCATTAAGTGCTCTCGGTGCAACAGCGCTGCAACTGGACGTACGCTCCGCTTTACGGCTCGGTGCTCTCGAGATTGTCTTTGTGTTCCTGTTCGTGGATCTGTTTGACAATGTCGGGACGTTACTTGCTGTGGGGAAACGTGCAGGACTGTTTAACTCCGCCTCAGAGATCCCGCGGCTCAATCGAATTCTCTACACCGACGCACTGGCAACGCTTAGTGGATCGCTCGTCGGCACATCCACCATCGTGAGTTATATCGAGAGCACAGCAGGCGTCACGGCTGGTGGGCGAACCGGTGTAACCGCGATCGTAACGGGCATTTTGTTTCTGCTGTCGATGGCCGTAGCACCGCTGATCGGAGCCATACCGGCGGCTGCAACAGCTCCGGCGCTGATTCTTATAGGTTCGTTCATGATGGCGCACGTTGCCGAGATTGAATGGTCAAGGCCAGTCGTGGCAATCCCGGCATTTCTGACCATTACGGCCATTCCGCTGAGTTACTCTATTGCAAACGGGTTGGCATTCGGGTTCGTAGCCTATGCTCTTCTGCGGGTAATTACCGGCGAGTGGCGTAGTCTTCACTGGTTCACTTACATTCTTACTGCGCTCTTTCTCGCTCGGTTCTGGTATATGGGGGCAGGCTGATGAATCACTCGAACGAACATGATCCTGCGGCTTACGGAGATCGCATCGTTGACGATTACGATCAATGGGCGAGCTTACCGGACTATGAAACCGAGGCAAGCGTAGCAGCGCTCGCAGAACTCGCCGGGGACGGACCCGTTCTCGAACTTGGAGTAGGAACCGGGCGAGTTGCAATTCCGCTTGCTCGCCGTGGGCTCGCAGTCCACGGAATCGACGCCTCGCCTGCCATGATCAGGAAGCTGAGATCCAGCCCTGGCGGAAACAGCATTCAAGTAATTCAGGGTGACTTCTCGGATTTTGATGTCAGTCCGGAATCTTACTCGCTGATATACGTTGTATTCAGCACATTTTTTGCTCTGTTGACTCAGGAAGCACAAATCCAGTGCTTCCGCAGCGCGGGACGAGCACTGAAGCCCGATGGCAAGTTTGTCGTCGAAGTCTCGGTTCCAGACCCGGGCGCCTTTTCACGAGGACAGTTTGTTGTAAGTCGAACGCTCTCACCGGAAACTGTAAGGCTTGATGCCGCTATTCACGATCCTGTTAGTCAGCGTGTTAGTGCAACGCACATCCTTCTGTCGAACAACTCGGTTCGGCTTCACCCGTTCGAAACTCGTTATGCGTGGCCGTCTGAGCTCGACTTGATGGCGAGGCTTGCTGGTTTGCATTTGGCCGAACGATGGGGAAACTGGGATCAGTCACCACTCACGCACACCAGCGATCGACATATCTCGATTTACGCTCAGACACCATAGTTTAGGCATTCACCGTGAAAATACCCAAGAATAAATCCAGGTTCCATTCTGTTTCGTCCACCTTCTGAAGCGGGTATGTTCTTTCGCCCGCTCAACCCGCAAAAGCCGGCGGTTATGGGCTGTGCGACGCGGAAGAAAGGATGTACGTTTGAGCACTCAAACAGAAGGTGCCGCAAATAGCGGCAGGTCCGAAATGTCAGACGACGTGAAGGCTCACGCCAGACGTGAGTTTCTGCGCGGGGTGAGCGTTGTTGCGGGAACAGGACTCGCGGCAGCAGTTTTGGGAGGTCAAACCACCACGCCTCCAGGTGGAACCACGACAACTCCTTCGCCTGCCAACGACCTGATGATCCTGAACTTCGCTCTTACGCTGGAACTACTGGAAGCGACGTTCTACACACAGGGTCTTATGAAGTTCAGTTCAGGCGACTTTGCTCAGTCGAGTTCGATAAATGCCCTCAATTCGAATTCCGGCGTTGGCACCCCGCCTCCTGCGGGGGACACCAATACCGGCCTTGCCCAGGACGTTTACGCCTACGTCTCGCTGATTCGCGATCACGAGCAGCAACACGTTCGCACCCTCCGAAACACCATCACAAGTCTCGGCGGAACACCTGTAACAGCCCCTGCCTTCAAGATCAACTACAGCAATGTAGACGACTTTTTTACAACGGCAGCGTTGCTTGAGAACACTGGCGTTTCGGCTTACAACGGAGCGATCAATCTTATCTACAACCCCGCGCTTGTAACGGCTGGAGCGACGATCGCAACCGTTGAGGGAAGGCATGCTGCGTACCTCAACCGAGTTCTCGGGCAGAACCCCTTCCCGAATGCTTTTGATTTGGGCAAGAGTGCGGCAGATATCCTCGCGGCGATAGGACCGTTCCTTGGTTAATCGGGCAGGAGATAAACATATGGAAAACGAAAAGAAAGAAATCCTCACTGCCGCAACCCGCCGCAATTTCGCGCTTGGTGCGAGTCTTGCCGGACTGGCGATTTCCTCCGTAAAAAGCGCCGAAGCGCAGACTACAGGTTCAGGCAGCGGAAGCAGTACCACCGGCGACATCGGAATCCTGAACTATGCGTTGACACTCGAGAACCTTGAGGCGAACTTCTACGCCACAGGACTGGCCAAATACAGTGTTAACGATTTCGCCAATGCTGCTTTCGCGCAGTCTATCGGCGCCGGCACCGTCAACGGAGCCTACACGAACCTCCAGAGAATCCGGGATCACGAAGCCGCGCACGTGCAGGCGCTGCAACAGGCGATCACCGGTATGGGCGGGACGCCTGTGGCTGCGTGCACGTACAACTTCCCGTATACAAACCCGGACGAATTCCTGCAGGTTGCACTGACTCTTGAAGAGACCGGCGTGATGGCATACGACGGCGCTGTCGCCCAGCTAACATCCGCTGCGCTCAAGGCTGCGGGTGCGAGCATCGCGACGGTGGAAGCGCGTCATGCCGCCTACCTGAACCTGCTCAATGGAAGCATTCCATTCCCGCGCGCCTTCGATCAGGCAAAGATGATGAGCGAGATTCTCGCCATGGTGGCGCCGTTTCTGGGGAGCACCTGCCAAGGCAATAACAACGGCGGTGGCAGCGGAAACGGCGGTGGCAGCGGAAACGGCGGTGGTTCGGGACCGGGAGGAGGCGGCGGTACGGGAACGACCACCGCGGTTCTGCTTCCTAAGAACCTCGTTGTCTATCAGCCGCAGCTGACTCTCGACACCTCACAATCGAAAGCTGGAGACGGTAAGCCGCTCACTTACTCTGGTCCAGTCGATTGGCGGCGTAACAGCAGCCATCAGCGGTGCGAACTACCGCAACGCCAACAGTTCAGTTCAACGCCATCGGAAGCTATATGTTCCAGCTGACGGTGATCGATTCAACGGGGAAGACCGCGACCGACACGACGACGATTACCTATCTCGGTCGGTAAAACTACTGCCGCCCGGAGCAAGAGCAGCTCTGGGCGGCAGTAGTGTTTAGTCGTACTGTCTGGTTAGCGAGCTGCGAGAAGTGCCCGCAGGTGGCGAGCACGCTCCGGCGAGCGAAGCTGGCGTAAGGCCTTCGCCTCGATCTGACGGATACGTTCGCGCGTGACGTCGAACTCCTGTCCGATCTCTTCCAGCGTATGCTCCCGCTCACACCCGATGCCAAACCGGAGGCGAATAACTTTCTCTTCCTTCGGCGACAGCGTCTTCAGAATGTTGGCCGTCTCGTCCCGAACGTTGGAATCGATAACAGCATCGACGGGCGAACCAACCCAGCGGTCCTCGATCAGATCGCCGAGAGCAGACTCACCATCGCGGCCGACCGGCGTTTCCAGTGACACAGGATCGCGTGAGATCGTTTTGAGCTTCTGGACCTTCTCGACCGGAATGTCCATGCGACGGCTGATCTCGTCGTTGGTCGGAGCGCGACCGAGTTCCTTCTCCAGTTCACGCGTCGCACGAAGGAACTTGTTCATGCTCTCGTTCATGTGAACCGGGATTCGGATCGTCCGCGACTGATCGGCAATGGCGCGCGTGATCGCCTGACGAATCCACCAAGTCGCGTAAGTCGAGAACTTGTAGCCGCGGCGATATTCAAACTTGTCGGCGGCGCGCATCAGACCGATGTTGCCCTCCTGGATCAGATCCAGCAGGTGCAGACCACGGTTGACATACTTCTTTGCAACCGAGACAACCAGTCGAAGGTTGGCTTCGACGAGGTCTTTCTTGGCCCGTTCCGCTTCGATTTCGCCGTGCCGGATGACGGTGAGGGTGTGATGCAGTTCCGGAAGCGTTGCGCCGGCCATCAGCTCGCGCTTCTTCACTTCGCGGCGAAGCTCGCGAATCCGCATCTGGATGTCCGGATCGGACGAACTCTCCAGCCGCTTGATTTCAGTCTCGAGCTGGCTCATTTCCTCGGCCGCGATCTCGAGCTCCTGAGCGAACTGCTTCCAGCGGAACGTCGTGAACGGAACCCCGCGAATCGCCCGCGATGTCTCGACGCGTGCACGATTGAACCTGCCGATCGCTTTGCGGCGAGCCTTCTTGTTGTGGGTGCCTGCCGGCGCGTTCTGCGCCTTTTCCATCAGCTGAAGCTGCTTCTTGTACGCGTCGACGATCAGATACAGCGCAGCGCTGACTTCATCGCGGCGCTTCGTGTCTGCGGGGCTGCCTTCTTCGATCTCATTGTTGCCGAGGTCAACCAGGTCGTCGAGTTCATTCGCGTTGCGCCGAACCTGCTCGGCCAGCTCGACAATACGCTGCTGTACAAGCGGAGACCGGCTGATCGACTTCTGCATCCGGAGCTTGCCGCGCTCCATTTTGCGAGCCAGTGTGACTTCGCCTTCGCGGGTCAAAAGCGGAACGGCACCCATCTCGCGGAGATATACGCGAACCGGGTCGTCGGTATAAATCGATTCTTCTACGTGTTGGTTAGCCTGCGGATCTTCGCCGTCCTGCTCCTCCGCATGGAAGAAACTCGCATCATCATCAAAAGGGATGCTAAGGGGCTCACCGGCTTCTGTTAAAAATTGTTCTTCAAATTGATCCATTCAGGTCACCTCCCCTGTTTGAGCGCGGGAACCCTCACGTCCGGGGAAGACGTGGGGCAAAAGCGACAGAAATACACAATACGTGTACACTCTGTCGTGGTAAGGGGTACTGTAGACTTGCGGATCGCCCGAGCGTGAATTAGTATAACACCAAACGCCCGCAATTTAAATCCCAATTTAAGAGATGTACCCCGATTGAATGCGTTTCAGGTAAACTCTACCGTTCCTGTCCCGCTGTGTGTACTATTTGGATGCTCGCGTCCCTTCTAAGGTAACGCGAGAAACTTGCACTTCTTTACGATCGTATTTCAGTTAGGTTCGTTTTTGCCGAATCAAATCAGTAACTTCGTCGAGGAAGGCTTCCACATCCTGAAAATCTCGGTAGACCGAAGCAAAGCGGACGTAGGCGATTTTGTCCAGACCCCGGAGACGGGTCATCAGACACTCCCCAATCTCTGTCGTGGACATCTCCCGCTCGGGGTTTTCGGCGAGTCGTGTCTCGACATCGTCGATCATTCGGGCGATGTCTGTCATGCTGACCGGACGCTTCTCACAGGCTTTCAGAAGGCCCGAGAGCATCTTTTGCCGGTCGAACTTTTCCCGTCTGCCGTCTTTCTTTACAACCATATAGGGGATCTCATCGATCCGTTCATAGGTGGTGAAGCGGCGTTCGCACTTCAGACACTCCCGGCGACGGCGGATTAACTCTCCCTCCCGGCTTTCACGGGAGTCGATCACCTTATCTTCGGGATGGGAACAGAACGGGCACTTCACTGGACGGCCTCAGTCTGCATAGCTGTGACCTGGCGAAGGTTGCGCCACTGAAGACCTTCCTGGAAGGCGGCGAACAACCCAAACGGCACTACCGAAAGCCAGCTGATGCCCCATACGAGGATTGTGCAAGCGGTGGCCGCCTCGAGCGGCAGTCCCCAAAGTTCGGTCAGGATGAGGACGGACGCAACCTGCATTCCTCCCCCAATCCCCGGAAGTTGAAGAACGCTGCCAAGCGCCACAAAACCGGTGAACAACAGAGTGTCCAGCCAGCCGAAACCCCGAGTGGGCTCGAACGCCAGGAAAATCGCCCGTGTGCAGCTACATATCAGAGCCCACTCGAGTATCGTCCAAAGTCCCACAGCCGCAACCGTTCGGGCGCTTCCTGTCGACTGCAATCCGTCCAGGAAAGAATGCAACGGACTCGCAACGACGCCCCGAAGTCGCGCAGGGACGATCCGGAGGACCGAGTCGGTCCAGCCGCGGGCGTGGGTGGTGAAAGACCGCTGAAATCAGGAGAAAGACGACGCAGCCGATGCCGGCCGCCAGTGCCGCCCATCCCGGCCGCCGAAAACAAAGCCTTCATTTTCGGCGAAAGATCCAGCCGTGAGCCGACGCCGGTAAGAGCGAACCCGAATAACAGGACGACGCTGAGCAGATCGAAGATGCGCTCCAGAAACCAGGCAGCGAATTGCGACGTTACGGGCACCTTTTCGCGCATCGCGATCAGCCAGGGTCGGACCACTTCGCCCGGACGTCCGAACAAAAGGACAGATGTGAATCCAATTACGGTCGCAGCCAGCACAGGCCGGAGCCGGGCTTCCGGCTGCAGCGGCGTAATCATAACCAGCCAGCGAAGCGCCCTGACCACGTATGTCCCCAGCGCTAATACCGTCCCGGCGACGCGCCCACCACGGGTCAACGGTCCGGAGTGCGGCAGCAAACTCGGCCCAGCGAAAGCGGTCCCCGGCGAGCGGACCGGCGAGGACGGCGGCAATCGTCAGGACGAGGACGACGGCGAGCACCACGCCCCAGTGACTCTTCTTCAAATTTTCGGACTCCCTCCGAACTATCCAGCTGTTCTATGATGTTGCGGGAACAGAAAACGCGAACTTCTTATGATAGATCCTCGTTTTACCAGTCAGGTACGACAGGATGCACTCCGCTGCTACAGCCAGTTTCGCCCAGGGCTTTCGAGCCGGGATGCTCGGCCCCGGACGATTGGACGGAGGCATGTCCGCGCCCTCGTTTAGAACATCCGACCCTGATCTCGATGTCGTAAACGAATGCCTGGCCGGGAACGAAGCAGCCTGGGAGGAGCTGGTTCGCATCCACACCCGGCGGGTGTATTCGGTTTGCTATCGGTTCACTGGCACTTCGGAAGAAGCACAGGATTTGACGCAGGAGGTCTTTCTTCGGGTTTTCAGGACGCTCCGGAGTTTTCGGTCGGGAGAGGGAACGTTCTCCGTCTGGCTCAACCGGCTGACGCGGAACTTGCTGATCGACCACTACCGGCGTTCGAAACAGGAGCGGGTAACCGAATCGATCGAAGAACAACTGCCCCGGATCGAGCAATCGACCGCCATTACGTCGCGAACCGAAGGCATGCTTGCCGGCCGTGAAGCCAGCGACCTGCTGCAGAATGCGTTGCAGAAGCTCTCTCCTGAGTTGCGGGAGACGGTAATTCTGCGAGATGTTGAGGAACTGGAATACCGCGAGATCGCGGAAATACTCAGGGTGCCGGAAGGTACGGTCAAATCGAGACTGAACCGCGGCCGAGCGGAACTGGCGCGCTTGCTTCGCCGGTTCCGGGTGGCGATATGAGGATGTGGCCATGACGTGCGCTGAGTTTGAGATTTTGCTCTGCGACTACATCGACGACACGCTCGATGCAGCGCAGCGCAGTGCGCTTCAGCAACACATGGCATCTTGTCCGGCATGCGCCGGTTTGGCAGCCGACGCAGCCTCTGCGGTGGATTTCATATCGCGGGCCGAACCTGTCGAGCCTCCGCCGGAACTGCTGGCCAAAATCGCCTTTCAAATCCCTTCCGGTTTGGGACGCGGATCGTGGCGGACCCGATGGTTCGGGTGGTTAGAGCCGGTAATGCAGCCGCGGTTCGCGATGGGCATGGCGATGACGATTCTTTCGTTCTCGATGCTTGCTCGTCTTGCGGGAATCGAAGTGCGGCAATTGCGGCCATCGGATCTGGAGCCTGCCGCTGTCTGGTCGGCAGTGGATAACCGAATGCACCGAACGTGGGAGCGAGCAGTGAAGTATTACGAAAACCTGCGGCTGGTTTATGAGGTTCAAACCAGACTGCAGGAGTGGACGGAACAGGAAGAGGAGGAGCGCCGCGCTGCCGGGAAGCGCGGGCAGGGAACTGACCCCGGTCAAAAAGGAGAGAAGGATTCAAAATGAATTGCGCCAACCATCCAGAGGTGGCAGCCACAGCTTTCTGCCGTAATTGCGGCAAGCCGTTGTGCTCGATCTGCCAGCGTCCGGCGCAGGGAACCATCTTGTGCGAAGAAGATTTTGCCGCAGCGGCTGCTGCGTCGGCGTCTTCGCCCGATCCGGCGACCGTCGGCGGATTTGCCGCGACCGCCGCCGCCTCCTCCGTATTCCGCACCACCGCCTGGGCCGAATCCGTACCTCGGGTCGATTCCTTCCCCGGGTCTCGCCTTCATTTTGGGTTTTATTCCCGGTGTCGGCGCCGTTTACAACGGGCAATATGCCAAAGGGCTGATTCACGCGATCGTCTTTGGACTGCTTGTTTCTATCCAGAGCACAGGTGCGGCTCCGGGCATGGAGCCGCTTATTGGAATACTCACGGGCGTCTGGGTTTTCTATATGGCCTTCGAGGCTTACCATACGGCCGGCCGGAGGGTTCGTGGCGAGGTCGTCGATGAATTCTCGGGCCTCATCCCGATGCAGCGGACAAGTTCTGCCGCAACCAGCGGCCGATTTCCGGTCGGCCCTGTCGTGCTTATCGGTCTCGGAGTGTTGTTCCTGCTGAACACGCTCGAACTTGTCCGGCTGCGCGACATCCTGCGCTTCTGGCCGGTGTTTCTGATCGGGATCGGCGCGTACATGCTTTGGGTTCGTTTGACCGGACGCGAGCAGGAGCAGCTTCCGGCTCAGAGGGAGTTCGTCGCGATGTTTAGCGGCGCAGCTTTTCTCCGGGCAGTACGCGGGCCGATGGTGATGATTACCGTCGGGGTGCTGTTTGTGCTCGATCAGTCCGGGGTCGTCCGGGTTAGCGCAACGTGGCCCTTTCTGCTGATTGTGTTTGGTTTGTTTAAGCTGGCTGAGCGGCTCCTTGGGCCTGCGCCGAACGCCGCGCCTGCGCCGAACCCCCCGCCTGCGCCGAACCCATGGACAGGCGCTCCCGGCGGAAACAGCGGAGGGCTACAGCGGTGAACAGAGCAAGCCTGGTTGGACCCATCGTCCTGATCGCGGTCGGCGTCCTGTTTTTGATTAATAACTTCGGTTTTCATCTTTCCATTGGATATTTTGTTCGCGAGTTTTGGCCGGGGCTGCTGATCTTAATCGGCGCACTGAAAATTGCCGAAGCAGGTGTTTCCGGTCCCGCAAAGATGTATGGCAACATGACAGCCGGCGTTCTTCTGGTCGTAATAGGCGGACTATTTCTGCTGCAGAACATCGTCGGGATCGGGTTTGGCCGGACCTGGCCCGTGATCCTGATCGCAGTGGGTGTTCTCAGCTTTCTGAGGTACTCCGGCGGTTCTGTCCCGGCTGGCGGACGCGGAGGATGGAAATGAGACGCGGATCCCTTGTTGGCCCGCTGTTTTTGATCGTCATCGGATTCCTGTTCCTGATGAATAATCTCCGGCCCGAACTCTCGGTGATGTCCATCATCGCCGCCTGGTGGCCGTTCCTGCTGATCGGCTGGGGCGTGCTTCGGCTGATCGAAATCATGTACTGGGCCGGTTCCGGCAAAGCACTCCCGATGCACGGGATTTCCGGTGGAGAATGGGTCCTCGTTGTCTTTCTCGGATTGTTCGGCAGCGGTGCGTTCACTGCCATGCATCGCGATCGCTGGCCGGGGTTCAACGTCCGGCTCCGGGGACTGGAACTTCTCGGTGAGCCCTACGATTACCAGTTGCCGGAACGTCAGGTCGGTACCGGAGGCTCGACATCGCTCCGCCTCGTTGTCGATGCATTTCGCGGGAATGCCCGCATCACGGGTGCTGATTCTTCCGAAGTTCGGGTAAGCGGCCGCAAAACCGTCCGTGCCATGGACAAAGAAGAAGCCGATCGTATCTCAAACGGTCTCCAGTGGGAGGTCGTCCGTCAAGGGGACGATATTCACGTCCGCCCGACCGGATCGGACTGGAGCCGCGGGCGAAACGAATTCGTCAGCAGCGATCTTGAGATTACGGTCCCGCGCAATATCCGGATCGAAGCGCACGGCAGGCGGGGCGATTTCGACATTACCGACGTCAATGGCGACGTCGACCTGGACAGCGACAATGCGGGTGTTCGCCTGCAAAACGTAGCCGGCAACGTGCGAATCGAACTCCGGGCCAGCGATATCGTTCGGGCGATTGGCGTCCGGGGCGACGTTGAGATTCGCGGCTCCGGTCACGATGTCGAGCTGGAGAACGTCGCCGGGCAAGTCACCGTCGGCGGCAATTACGTCGGCGATCTTCAGTTCCGGCAGATCGCAAAGCCGGTAAAGTTTGAAGGTGCTTCCCGCGGGAACGGAACCGAGTTGCGCGTCGAGGCTTGTCCCGGCCAGATTCGGATCGAGCGGGGCAACATGCAGATTGAGAATGTGATAGGGCCAGTGGTGGTCCAGGCCCGATCGAAGGACGTCACCATCTCGGATTTCACCAACGCCCTCGATCTCCACGTGGACCGGGGGGATCTCGAGGTCAATGCCGGCGTAACTCCGGTGCCGCGGATGGCGGTGGTCACAAACTCAGGTAATCTGGAGGTCACGCTCCCGGAAAACGGAAAGTTTGCGCTTCGTGCTTCTGTGGATCGGGGCGAGATCGAGAATGACTATGGTCCGCCGTTCGAGATCACGCAGCAGCACAAGGGTGCGACGCTCGCCGGCAACGTGGGATCCGGGCCGGATTTGACGTTCCACTCGAACCGCGGAACGGTTCGCCTCCGTAAGGGAGGTCCTGCGGACGCTGCGGTACGGCCGCCAGCCGCGCCGGCGAAGCCGATTCCTCCGGACGCCGCCAAGTCGATCAGAATCGAGAAGAACTGACGGTAAGGACGAAAAGGCCGAGCGACTTGCCCGGCCTCTTTCGCATCCGATAGTTATCGAAAACGATAGTTTATGCCGCGATCGGCTCCGGGGGCACTTCGACGCGTTTCGCGTGCCGCCAAAGTCGTTCGAGGTCGTAGTAGCTTCTGGTCTTCTCGACGAAGATGTGGAAAATGAAGTCGCCGTAGTCCATCAGGACCCACTCGGCACTGTCGTACCCTTCGATACTCAATGGCAACTCACCGGCAGCTTTCATCCGCAGATGAATCTCATCGCTGATGGCCTGATTTTGGCGGATGTTCGTGCCGGTACAGATGATGAAGTAATCGGTGAGGCTTGTAATCTCGCGAAGATCGAGGATGACGATGTCGAGTGCTTTTTTTGACTGGGCCGCACGAACGGCTTCCAGCCAGTTCGGTTCTTGTTCAGCATTTTCCGCGCGTTTCGCTGATGCGTTTACAACCGTGAGGTCCTGGTCTTGCCTGCGGATGGTGCCCTCCTGCCCACATCGTACTACAATATTGAAAGTGCGTCCATCCGGGATCTTGTGCGGGATGTTTGTCTCTGCGTTTTTACTTAGCGCCGAGCCGCCCAAGACTATACCCAAGCCGACTTCGGTACCTGCTTCGGTTTCGGCACCGCTTGTAGACCTTACTGAAATCAAGCGTTTAGAAGTTGAGCGGCTGCGGAGCATGGCCGCCGCAGGCGCCATTCCGCGAGCTCGCCTGGAGCAGGCGCAGGCGGAGCTGGCCGACGCCGAGGACAATATGGTTCTCCGTCGCAACCTGTACGGCACCGTTCGGGTCGAAGACTTCACGAAGGAGCAGGCGGACGAAATGGTAGCGGCCGCTCAACGGCTGGTTGACCGCCAGAACGACCGGCTCGAGCGATCGAAGGAACTTGTGGACGAGGGCGTACTTGCTCGCGCCAGTCTGAGCAGCCTGCAGGAAGATCTTGATTTCCGGTTGAAAGCTCTGGACCTGGCCCGCTTTCGTGCAAAGCTGGTCGACGAACTCGCCGAATACGCACGCGTCGAAGAAGCCGTCGATACGGACGATGGCGTGACGTTTAAGATGGGCCGCATCGTGGAAAAGTTCAATGGTGCCGGCCGCTTCACCGATCTCGACTTCGGCCGGATCTCGTCCGAGTTCCAGAAGGTGTTTTTTAAACCGCTTCCGGTAAGCGCTCGTGGCGAGACAGCGACCCACCGTCTGCTCGGCTTTGACCATCGCGGCCGCGTTGATATTGCTCTCAATCCTGACCAGAAGGAAGGCGTCTGGCTCCGGAGCTATCTTAAGAGGCTGAATATCCCGTACTTCGCGTTCCGCGCAGCTGTTCCTGGATCTGCGACCGCACCTCACATCCACCTTGGTCCGCCGAGTCTGCGGCTCCGTGTGGCCGACTGAACATGGCCGAGTCCAATTTGCGCGTTCTGATCCCGGCTGATCAGATTCAGGCCCGGATCACGGAACTGGGCGCGCAGATTACGGCCGATTATCCGGACCATACGAGGCCCCTGTACCTCATCGGCATTCTCAAGGGAGCGATCATGTTCCACGCCGATCTCGCCCGCGCCATTGACCGCCCTGTTCGCCTGGAATTCATCGGCATCTCGAGCTACGGCAAAGGAAAGACGAGTTCCGGCGAAGTCAAGCTTACAAAGGATCTGGATACTTCCGTTCAGGACGCGGACGTGCTCGTCGTCGAGGACATTGTGGATACCGGAGTCACGCTGACCTATCTACTCGGTGTTCTGGAGCAGAGAAAACCGAGAAGCATCCGCATTGCTGCCTTCCTCGACAAGCCGGAACGCCGGATGCGTCCCGTTCTGGCTACTTACGTCGGATTCGCGATTCCGGATCAGTTCGTCGTCGGCTACGGTCTCGATTTTGCCGAGGATTACCGCCAGCTTCAGGATGTTTGTATACTCGATTCGAACTGACGAATAGTTATTTAAAAAAAAGCCGCTTTTAGGGCCGGCTTTTTCATTCAAAACAAAAGCCCGGCTATTTATGCCGGGCTTTCAGCTGAAATTAATTCCAATTTACTTTCGCGTTCGCCGCAGGATTCCAAGTGCCGCCAGACCTGAACCAAACAGAGCAGATGTAAATGGTTCGGGCACATCACCCAGCGGGCCGAAGTTGCCGTTGAGATGAAAGCTCTGATTAAAATTCGTCAACGCGCCGCCAGCTCCACTGGGTGAATTCGGGCTGACGCCGATATCTTTATAGACGTAAATCAGGCCAGTTGGAGCGAACGTCGCTGACGTCGCCGAATTCGGCCCGGCGCTGTAGGCGACGATATTCGAGAGAGTATTACCTGGTGCACATGTTGGCTTCGTGGTCGGAATTGCTGCATTGCAGACTAGTTCTGCGATCGTGGCATTGACACCTCCGACACCCAGATCAACCTGATCGACGCCGCCTGAGACCGTAAAGAAGAAGTGGATATCCTGGTTCCCTCCGGATGGCGGTGCACTGATATTCGGATTGAACTGGAGATTAATGACGTTGTCGGTAAAGACAGCGCTGACCAGATCGACTTCCGGATTCGGATTGCCAGCCGCCGGAACCACCTGGAAATTATTAAAGGTTAATCCACCGAACGTACACCCTCCGGTTGAGTTCAAAGTGAGTACGTCCTGAGGATTACCGCTTGAGCATGAAATCGGAGCGGCAAATATTGCTCCAGTTGTTGAAAATAGGGCCAATAAAAATGTGGCCAGCTTGCGCATGTTTCCTCCTATTCCAGTACCGCAAGAAGCACCGGAGAACTAATTATTTCCCTACTACCTTACTTCGTCAAGAAGTACTGAAACGGATATAGGTACCGGGCGCATTTTCCCGATCTGCTTGTAAGGTGATGCGCCGGAAGCACTTAATCGCCGTTTTCCCCTACTCTTGTATGAAGTGACTACCCCCAAAAAGCACACGTACTGACCTTAAGTACGCAGGCGTGTTTTGGACCCAAAACGGGCAGGGCAGTTTCGAGAAATACTAGCTGATTAACAGTTAATAGAGGTTACTTTATACAACAATTCCGCGGCGAACAGCGCTCAGCACGAGTTCTGCGATCGTGTGGACACCGAGCTTTTCCATGATGCGCGTTCGATGGGTCTCGACCGTGTGAAGGCTGAGACTCAGCCGATTGGCGATGTCTTTATTGGTCTGCCCTTCCGCCAGCATGTGATAAAGCTGGCGCTCACGCTCGGTCAGCATCTCATAGCGATCGTCGACCTTATGGCCTTCGACATCGCGTGAGTGCGCCTCCTGCAGAATCCGGGCAACTACCGGGCTGAAGTAGGCCTGACCCGCGGCGACCTGCTGGATGGCCCGAATGAGATCTTCCTCGACGGTGTCTTTCAGCAGATATCCACGAGCGCCTGCGCGCAAAGCCCGGATTACGTACCGCTCATCGCTGTACATGCTGAGAACCAGCACTGCTGCTTCCGGTGTCTGACGAAGTAACTGGCTGGTGGCTTCAATGCCGTTGAGTTCCTTCATGGCGATGTCCATAATGGCGACGTCCGGACGAAGCTCACGCGCCAGACTGATGGCTTCGAGGCCCGATCCGGCCTCCCCGACCACCTCCATGCCATCCTGCTCTTCGATGATTCGGCGCAGACCCTGACGGAACAGGTTGTGGTCGTCTGCCAGAAGAATACGAATGCTCATACCGAAACTCCCAATTCGAGATTTTCCGACTTGCCTGATGCGTGCGCGAGCGGAAGCGTGAGACGAAGCACCGTCCCGCCTTCGATACCGTTTCCGATGTCTACCTGCCCGCCCAGAGCACTTGCCCGCTCATGTATTCCGAGCAGTCCGAGACTGTCCGGCTTACGCGCAACTCCACTGATGCCGCAGCCATTGTCTTCGACGACGACGCACAGATCGGAAGGATGCTGCTCGACACGCACCTTGACCGACGTAGCGCGTGAATGCTTTTCACAATTTCTGAGCGCTTCCTGAGTGACTCGATAAACGCAAGTTTTCACGGCGTCCGGAAGATCATCGCGAAGATCCTGCTCAACCAGGCTGCACGCGATTCCGGTGCGTCGTGAAAACTCTTCTGCCTGCCACTGCAGCGCCGGTCCGAGACCCAGGTCGTCGAGCAGCGACGGTCGAAGAAGCAGTGAGATATTTCGAACCGTTCTGACGGTTTCGTCTGCAAGTCCTCTTGCGCGCGACAAAACCTCTTTCGTCCCGGGAACGCGGTCACTCGCCAGGCTCTGCGCCTTGACGATCTCCATTTTCAGAACCGCCAGGTTTTGCACAATC
Source organism: Bryobacteraceae bacterium (assembly GCA_963794765.1). Lineage (GTDB taxonomy): Bacteria > Acidobacteriota > Terriglobia > Bryobacterales > Bryobacteraceae > JAWXCM01. Next base: position 87,806 of record CAWCGC010000029.1, read on the forward strand.
TCATCGTGAAGCTCCCGTGAGAGCCGCGTCCGCTCTTCTTCCTGGACTTCCATCAGCCTGGACGACAGACGCTCGAGCTCTCGCTTTGCCGCCGCTACTTCGTCGTACCGGCGCGATGCCTCCGCCGAGAGAAATTCGGCGTCACGAATACTGAAAAATGCCACAACGACACCGGCAAGCAAACATGTCCCGAGAGTCGCGATCAGCAGGTTCGATGCGGCCGAGCGGGTTTCCTGCAGCCGTGACTCGCTCTCGGTCAGCGAACTGTGCGTAGCTGACTCAATCTCGCGCAACAATCGTCCCGCTTCATCGCGGCGCGGGATGATTTCGCGCTGGATAAAAGCGTAGCGACCGGCCGCGCCTGTCTGTGACGGACCGCTGAAACGAGCCTTAGATATGAGATCGTCGAGACTGCGCTTCAGATTGCCGACCTCTGACGAATGCGCTGAGAATTTGTCCAGCTCTGTGATGTACTTTGATGCCTCTGCCGACAGGCTCGCGAGCTTGCTCTCATATTGTCCAGAATCGGCATTCGGATCAAGATAGTAATCACGCAGCAGCAAACCCACCGTCCACAATGTCTTTCTCAGATTTGTCAGCAGATCCTGCTGCTGCATGAACTGCCGGTGGATCCTGAAGCTCCGCTTTGAAAACGTCTCCTGAACACCCCACGCCATCACGGTGGAGAGCAGCAGCAGCGCGATGATAATCCCGAATCCGGTCCGCTGAGCCAGCCTGCTGCGCGACGCTAAAGCTCTGCGATTTGCCATGTCAACGTCCTAACTCACTATCACACCACTTTCTGAACCTGATCCGCATACAGCGGTAACAGCAGTCGGCTATCAGAGCCGATATTCAAGCCGCTCAACCCGGATCGCACCTTTGCCCCACACGGTTTGCCGCCCGACCCCGGTGAATTGCGCGGCGTCCAGCCACCTGACCAGCTCACGAAGATCGCCTGAATACTCCGCGACGCCAGTAAATCCGCCGATTGAGTGAACCTGCCCGGTTCGGCTGCTCCGCCGTTCCTGTTGAATGACCTTTTGCTGAAACACGTCTGTTCGGACCGTTGCCGCGATTGTGCCAAGCCGATGAAAGTCGATCGAACACGGGCCGGCTCCGTAAAGCGCGCGTAAACCAGCGACACGATCTCGTGCACGACGGAGCAGCGTTGAGAAACTCGCCGCGTCATCACCCTTTAACTCTGTCGGACTCAGAAAATGAACGCGCACCCGCGAGACAGGTTCCGAGACTGGATCGAGCGGAAGCGCAAGCAAGTCATCCGATTCATCACCCGTAAGGTTTTCCACGCCGATCAACCTTGCTGTGCCACGAGTCGGTCCAATGCCGGCTTCGCCAAGCTGCCTCATAACCTGGCACAGCATCGCACGGCGGTCCTGCTGCAGCTCGAAAGAGTAGAGATCGAAACTGAAGTCTTCTCCGGGCCGGAGAAGCGCGCCAACGAGATGCATCGCGCGAAGCACAAAAGGACGCGGCGGGTCAGCAAAGCCGCTGGGATGGGTTCCGGATGCGTGCGGACGAAACCATGCCGACATCTCCGGTGAGTCCTGCAGCGCCACCCCGAGTGCGCCACGCAACGTGTTGCCTGCATGGTTCATCCGGATGGAACCGACCGCCTGGAAATGCCATCGCCACGGGCGCAGATGAAAGGTCAGCGGCACCGGAACAATGATGTCCACTACCTGCTTCCGCCGTTCATGATCGGCATGGGAACGGCTGGGCGAGCAATCCTACTGACCAGCAGCTGCCGTCCGGGGCAAACTTTCCATGTACTCGAGAAATCGCCGTGCATAATGATCGAGCGTCTCGACCGACCCTCCGTCTGCGAGCGGTGAGCACATCTCGTAAGCAACGGGACCGTGAAAGCCTGCTTCCGCCAGCGAAGCGAAAAACGAGCGGTACTCGATAAAACCCTCGCCCATCGGAACGGCCTGCACTGCCGGCGTTTCCGGAGAATAATTCACGAGCGCCGGATTGTATTTGAACCGCGGCCGCAGCACATAATCCGCGACCGTCGTCTGAATCATCACAGGCGCCATGTGTTTGGCCGCCATTGTGAGATCGGTTCCCTGCAAAGCGGGAGCCCACGCATCAAACATCGCTCGGCAATTTCGGTGCCCAACGTCCCGCAGAAGATCGTAATGCGACTCGTAGCCGACAGCCAGGTCGTGGTGATTCTGCACGCCGACAACAACATTCATCTCAGCCGCGCGCTCAGCGCACTCACGTAGTGCCGCGACCGTGAGGCTGAACTGATCTGAATATTTGCGCGCGGGATTGTCGTAGCCAGTGAAAATGCGAACGGCGGAGCCGCCGAGATCCCGAGCAAGTCTCGCGAGTTCAGTCACGTGCTGAATCTGCATCTCGACCGTCGGAATGTCAGGATGTTCCAGATCCGACGTGAAATTGGTGTACCCGGCGATGCAGACCGTCGTCAATCCCCGCGATTCGATCAAACGGCGCAGGGTCGTCCGTCGTTTCTCGCCATAATCCAGCACGGAGACATGCGGCCGCTTCGCCATCAGCATCACGCCCTTGTAATCCAGCGAAGCCGCTTTTTCGACAAATGCTTCCGGCGAAAGCTTCGCCTGTCCCCAGGAACCGGAGTAACTGACCGAGTGGAGAATCGGTGTGAATGCCATAACGCGTTCCGAGTTTACACCCGTTTGTTTCTTCTCCGTGATCAGGAGACGACACCGTCCAGGCAGTGTTAGATCAGCGTAGATGGCGACAGCTATTTATTGATCCACAACCTTTCGCAAGGCGTCGTACTTCGTCTTATCGTCGGGCAGCAACAGAGACGACACCGGAGGCGGATTGTAGTCGCCCGATGGGAACAGGGTAAAGATGCCAAGCATGGGCGTCGCCACACTTGTTTCGAGAGAAATCGGATCAAGTCCGAGCAGCATCGTCATTGTTCGCACCATGCTGACCTGGTCATATCGATCACTCACGACCGACTTCCGCTTTACCCAGGGTCCGACTGCAAATGCAGTCGTACGCGTCGAATCGACGTGATCGGATCCATCCTGAGCATCGTCTTCGACGATGAGAACAAGGCTGCTCGACCACACGCGGCTTTTCGCAATCGCACGAAGCATAACATCGACGGCAGCGTCGTTCTGCGCTACATACTGCATAGCTGTCGGATGTCCTGAGCCAGCGCCCGCTGTGTGATCGTTTGGCAGGTGAATGTAGTGGAATTGCTCAAGACGTCCCAGCGCCTCCTTCAGGCGGAAGTCAGTTAGCCAGGATTTGACTCGGTCGAGATCGGAAACGTCGAGGTCGAAGGCCGGGTAATCAACCTGAACGTGGAGCAGCCATGCGATCACATCCTGAAGAAAACCTGTGTTCGACTGCATCGCGTCATAAAGCGAATCGTCCTCAGACACGGCTCTTGAAAAGGAATGTCCAAACGACGGGTCTGTCAACAGCTTCTGAACGATCGCCCTGATTACTCGCGCTCTCGACGCGTCCGGCAAAAAGCCGATTGATTTGGGTCATAACGTCCCGACTCGGGCCTCCCGGACTTGCCGCCGGCTTGAGCCTCGAAGCCAGATCGCTCTGGGGACCGAAGTACTTCGCCACAATCCTGTAAAGGCTTTGCAGATAAAGCGCCTCGCCGTAAACGCGGTAGGTAAGTCCTTTCTCGCCCATCGATTCCCAGATGTATCGGGAAGAGAACGCGCCCGGCAGAAAACTGGAACTGGTGTCCAGACGGTTGGAATGGTCCAGACCTGCCATCAGCTGGAGGTAAGGACTTGCGTAGCCGCTGGCAGCGTAGCTGTGTCCTGCCGTGCCGACCTCTCCGTTCGCATAAAAGTTGTCCAGTGTTACGAACTCATCGGCAAGGTAGTGCTGTACAGGAGTAATGCTCCTTCCGAACATCGTCAGATTCGAGTCGCCATTTCCTTTGCCAAGGTCGCCGAGAACCTGATCGTAGCTTCGGTTTTCTTTGACGATATAAAACACGTGCCTGATCTGGTCGCTCGCTGCTGATGTGACAGGCAGGAACGGCGCACTAAGCATGACCTGCAGTGTCCATCTTGCAAGGTTCGGCTCGATATCTGATTTATCGATGATTCCGAGAGTACCTTTCAGCAGACTGAGGACATACTGCCCGTTGCTGTTAGGCCGCAGAGGTTGGATGCCTTTCGCACTAACCACCTGGAGGAAATTCTCGGTGGCAAGTACCTTCGTAGGGTACCAGGCTGTAGGGATGTAGCCGCGAAAAAGTCCGCTTGCCCGGTCGATGACAGCGACAGCGTTGACCTGCGCCATCGTGACGTAAAGACTGCTGTCGTCCACTGCGCAGGACGTCAGCCCAGCGCCCGATGTTTCGTTGTTGAAGGAAATCTGTATCGTTTGCTCTACCGTGTCCGTGCTGGTGTTTATAACCGACACTTCATCGGAATTGGCGTTTACCACATACAGGCGAACGCTGTCCTGGCACATGCTTTGCGGGACCGCGCCGACCTTGACACTTCCGACGACATTGAGGTCGTTGTCGAGAACTACAACCTGATTGGTTGCCGGAATGGTGGCGTAGATTTTGCCCGCAGCGACGGCCAGGTTATAAGGTTCGTGGTCTCCAATCCGTGTGTCGCCGAGCATACTTCCGGTGGTGGTGTCGATCCTGATCACGTGTCCCGGACGCAGGAGACCGTCACCAGACGGGGCTTCGGAGTAGCCGGCGACAACAGAGCGATCGTCGACGACGGCCAGACCGAAAGTAAATCCAGGTGTCTTGTACGTCGTCTGGATTTGCCCCGACGCATCGACGCGATAAACCTCTGCGCTCTTGCCTCCGCTGATGAAGAGCGATCCGTTCGGGGCCGCTGCGGCGCCTGGAAAGACGTTCTGAATCGCAACCTCGGGTGCATCGCCTGGGGTGTCAGGATTGACAACCGACAGGCTTTGCTGCCCGCTACTCCAGCCGCTGTTGATGATGACGGTAGAGTTCCGGGTAAAAACAGCATCGAACGGAAATGTGCCGACATTGACCTGTCTGCCCGCGGGAGCGATCTTCCAGCCGGTCGGAAGCGTGAGGAACCGAGCAGGTACAACCGGTGCGGCGTCTACTTTCGGAGCGTGCTTAATTGCGGCCGCGTTTTTGTTGTTCTCTTCATGCGTGTCGGGTTCTGCTGCTGTGACGAATATCGCAGCGGACAGCACAGCAACAAGAATCCAGAATCGGGTCAAAGTCATCACGGTCGTATGTCTGTGTTGCTGCGTGGCCTTTTAGTGTAGCGGATCTGCCGGAAATGGCCGTTATTGTGATCGCGTCAACCGAAGCGAACGTCATCGCAGGACCATCTTCGGGAGAGCAAAACTTTCCTGCGCAAGGCTTATCAGATGGGCAATGCTGAAGGCACTCCGCAGTCGGCGATCATTAGCCGCTCACTAAGGAGCTCACTCTACCCAAACACGCTTGAGAGTTGAGGGTTTCGGCACGTTTACGGTGACAACAAACTAAAGCAGGCCGGAAAACAACAAATAAATTGTCGGCCAGCATTGGAGGCCGCTATCTGGCGGAAGCAAACGATGTTAGTGGCTCCGAAACAAAAATGATGTGACACCTTTTGTCGACTCGAAATGGAAATTCTGAGCACGGTGCACAAATTATTCACCATAATTTCCCCGCAACAACTGAAACCTCACATCTGAGAGTTCGTCAAAGCAGGCGAGGCTCCCACCATGGCGTGGGTGCCGACCAGGGCCAATCCTGGGCAGGTGGCTTTACAGGGGAAGTATATGTACAAAGCATGCGTAAGGCTTGCGATGCTGCTTGCATTTCTGGCATCGCTGGGGACGAGTATTGCTCAAATTACCGATGGCAACATCGTCGGAACAATCACGGATCCGACAGGCGCGGCGATCGGGGATGTAACGCTCACGCTGCAAAATGTTGCGACAGGTGTTCAGTACACCGCGAAAACGGCTGCTGACGGTTCTTACAGGTTCAACAACGTGCCTGTAGGGACATACAACATCGCAGCTGCAGCAACCGGCTTCAAAAAACTGACACAAAGAAACGTTGCGGTGGAGTTGAGCCGCACTACGACCGTCAACCTCGGTCTGGAAGTGGGTGCGGTGACGGAAACCATCGAAGTAACAGAATCTGCGCCTTTGATCGACACAACGTCGGCGCAGGTGACGACGCACTTTGAAACACGCGACGTGACGCAACTGCCATCGGCGGCAAACGGCAATCTCGGCGTGTTAAATCTGAGCCTGCTCGGTGCTGGCGTCGCCTCCAGCGGCGGGGTCGGCTACGGTACAGGCCCGTCTGTCGGCGGTCAGCGCCCGACGAATAACAACTTCATGATCGAGGGAGTCGACAACAACGACAAGGGCGTCACTGGGCGTCTTGTTGATGTCTCGAACGAAGCAGTCGCTTCATTCACTTTGATTCAGAACCAGTACAATCCGGAATTCGGCCACTCTTCTGGTGGTGTATTCAACACCATCGTCCGGAGTGGCACCAATGAGTTTCACGGCTCACTGTACGAGTACTTCAACAACAAGAATCTGAACGCAATCGATGTCGCCTTCACGCGTGGACAGACCGGACCTGTTTCTGCGCCTCGTTATGACGAGAATCGTCTCGGCGCCACCGCCGGTGGAGCAATTATCAAAAACAAGTGGTTCTATTTCGGGAACTTCGAATATCATCCGCTTGGCAAGGCCGGCACCACGTCGAACGAAATCCTCGGGCCAACCCAGGCCGGCTACGATCTCCTTGGTCGTATACCTGGACTGAATGCGAACGCGCTCTCGGTGCTCAAGACTTACGTCACGACGGCGCCCACAGCCTCTCAGACTGTCAGTGTATCTGGCTTGGATATTCCCGTTGGTGCCGTTCCGGTTACGGCGCCATCGTTCGAGAACCGCTATAACTGGCTGATTTCGTCGGACTACAACTTCAGCGAACGCGATCAGTTACGCGGCCGGTACATTCACAATCGAATCGACAGCATCGATACGTTCGCGACTCTGCCGCAGTTCTTCGCGCCGAATCCACAGACGTCTCATCTGGCGTCGCTGTCGGAGTTTCACAATTTCAGCGCCAGCGTTATCAACGAACTGCGGCTTGCGTTTAACCGACAGAACCAGGACTTTCCTGTCGGCCAGCAACTCTATCCCGGCCTCGATGCCTTCCCGAACATCACGCTGGACGAACTCGGCGGTCTGAACATCGGACCCGACCCCAACGCACCACAATCGGGAATTCAGACGACCTATCAGCTGGTAGATAACCTGACGTGGGTAAAAGGCCGGAGCACCTGGAAGTTTGGCTATGACGGCCGGAAGGTCATAGCGCCCTCATTCTTCGTTCAGCGGTTTCGAGGCGATTACGATTACTCCACCCTTGAGCGCTGGCTGCAGGATCGCACTCCCGATGTTCTTGCCGAGCGCAGCGCAGGTGGATTTCCCTTTGCCGGCGATCTGTTTTCACACTACCTTTTCGCAAACAATGATTTCAAGGCAACTCGCAACCTGACGATCAACCTCGGCATTCGCTGGGAGTACGTTGACGTTCCTTACGGGTCGAAGCTGCAGTCACTCAATAACGCTTCCAGTGTTCCAGGGGTGATTACGTTCAACCAGCCGAAACCCCAGAAGAACAACTGGGCTCCTCGCATCGGTGCCGCCTGGACACCGTTCGGGCGCCAGAACACAGTCATCCGAGCGGGCTTCGGCATGGCTTACGACCAGGTCTACCAGAATCTGGGAACACTCAGTCTGCCGCCGCAATTCGCGCTCACCCGGGATGCGAGTCCAGATGCAGCAGATCTTCCCGGTTTTCTCGCCTCGGGCGGTCTGAGCGGTGCAGCGCTGGGCGGATCGCCGAGCGTCACGGATCTGCGAGCAGCGACCTCGGCCTACGTGCCCGACCAGGTTCGTCCCTACGCGATCAACTGGAACATCGGCATACAACACAACTTCCTGAATAACTACACTCTCGAAATTCGTTACCTTGGAACTCGCGGCGTGCATCTCCCGGTGCAGACACAACTGAATTCGTCCGCACCCGTGCAGCCCGGGAACTCCCTGCCGACGTATTTGACTGCTCCTTCTCAGGCTCAGCTCGATGCACTCCCACTCACTCTGACGATGCTGCAGAATGTGTCGACAAATCCATTTGCGGCGTATGGATTCAGCAGCAAGATCACTTCCTTCGAACCGTGGGGCAATTCGATTTACCACGGCCTCGCGGTGCAGGTGAATCGGCGGTACTCCAACGGCTTGCAGTTCCAGGGCGCTTACACGTGGTCGCACAATATCGACGATTCCACCGCGGCGGTGTTTTCGACTCTGCTTTCCCCGCGTCGACCTCAGGATTTCCAGAACTGGAGGGCGGAGAGATCCTCATCCGCGCTGGATCGTCGTCAGCGGTTCACGTTTACAGGAATCTATGAGACACCCTGGTTACGAACCACAGGTAACAGAGTCGCGCGTGCCGCGCTCGGAGGCTGGATGCTGGCAGGAACGTACACGGCTGAGTCACCGGAATACGCGACCGTTCAGAGCGGAGTGGATTCCAATCTCAACGGCGATGCAGCCGGCGACCGGACCATCATCAACCCCGCAGGTCAGGACGGCGTTGGCAGTGGGGTGACAGCCTTGAAGAACTCGGCGGGACAGATTGTCGCGTATCTCGCGGATAATCCGAAGGCGAGATACATTCAGGCTGGCCTCGGTGCGTATCCGAACGGGGGCCGCAATAGCTTGCCGCTGCCGGGAATCAACAACTTCGATCTGTCGCTTTCGAAGTGGTTCCCGATAAAGGGCGAACGTGTTCGATTCCAGTTCCGGGCGGACGCTTACAACGCGTTCAACCACGCACAGTTCAGCCCTGGAAAGATCAACACCGTGGAACTCCTTAGTCGATCCGACACGCGGTCTTTCCTGCTTCCGCAGAACCCGGCATTCAACAACGCTGAGACAGCCTTCGGCAGTAATCCCCGGACGATTCAGCTTGTTGGCCGCATTCAGTGGTAGGCATCGCCTGCACACTGTTCCGGACAAGGGGGGCGCGGTGAAAGCCGCGCCTTCCGCGCATTTGGCGGCTACAATAGTTAGAAATGAAGTTGAGAGTTGTCCTTGGCTGCCTCGCAGCTGCGATGGTGTTTGCGCAGTCACCGACTGATGTTTTCGAAAAGGCGCCCCCGGAAATCGATAAAGCTCTTCGGGACCGCGTCGCAATTTTCTTTCAGGCGCATGTCGACGGTAAGTTTCGACGCGCCGAGCAAGTAATTAAAGAAGACTGTCTCGACGACTTCTACAATTCGGAAAAGACTCGGCTTATCAGTTTTGAGATAAGCCGCATCAACTGGTCTGACAATTTCACCAAAGCCACAGTCGTGACCAGTGTCGAACTGGACTGGGTCACCTCGCGAGGAAAGTTCCGCGTCAAGCCTCCGATGAAGAGTTTCTGGGTGCTGGATAAGGGCCAGTGGTGGTGGTACATCCAGAAGAGAGACGGCTGGGAGACTCCGTGGGGCGTGATGAAGTCGGCAGATCAGGTTTCCGGCAGTGGTGGCGCAGGTTCGAAACAACTTCCCACTGCGGCCGCCACCCCGATTCACATCCCGGATGCTCAGGAAATCCTGAATCAGATCAAGGCCGACAAATCAGAAATCCTTCTGTCCAGTTCTGACAAGACACAAGCGGACGCCGGGATCAGCAGTGAGGTTCCTGGTAAGGTGACGCTCTCGGTGATGCCGTACACGGTCGCGGGCCTGACGGTCAAACTCGACAAGCAAGTAGTCAGTAAGGGCGAGACAGCCCATGTGTCCTTCAGCTACGACCCGCCCAATAAGTTCCCGAAAGCGCCGGTGATAGTGTACGTCGAGGCCTCGCCGCTCAAAAAGGTGTTCACGTTCACGCTGGTATTTTCTCCGCCGACTGCACAGGCGCCGCAGGCGAACTTGCCGCCTGTTCGCGTGCGCTAGCGGACTATAATCGAGGCAATGTCCACAACCCTGAGCGCCCCGGTTTCGCCGGATGTCCTGGCGAAATACGAGGTCGTCATCGGGCTGGAAGTACACGTTCAGCTCGGTACGCGCACCAAGATCTTCTGCAACTGTCCCACGAGTTTCGGCGCAGAGCCGAACAGCAACGTTTGCCCGGTTTGTCTCGGAATGCCGGGAGCGCTTCCGGTGCTCTGAATCGCGATGCGGTGGAGATGGCAATTCGTGCCGGCATAGCGCTGAACTGCGAGATACGTCCGTTTTCCCGATTTGCGCGCAAGAACTACTTCTATCCTGATCTGCCCAAGGGTTACCAGATTTCGCAATACGACCAGCCGTTTGCCGAGCATGGTCATGTGGACGTTACCGTGGATGGGCAGACCACGCGCGTCGGTATCACGAGAATCCATATGGAAGACGATGCCGGCAAGAGCGTCCATGACGGCTATCGCGATTCCGACCAGTATTCGTACGTCGATCTGAATCGCTCAGGCACTCCGCTGATAGAAATCGTGACTGAGCCCGATATTCGCAGTTCCGATGAGGCTTATGCGTTCCTGACCGAACTCAAGCAGGTGATGCAGTTCATCGACGTGTCCGCCTGCGATATGGAGAAGGGCCAGCTCCGCTGCGACGCCAATGTCTCGGTGCGGCTATTCGGCGCCCCGGAGCTCGGCACCAAGGTGGAAGTCAAGAACCTCAACTCGTTCCGGTTTCTGAAACAGGCGCTTGATTACGAAGTCACTCGTCAGGTTGCGGCGGTCGAATCAGGCGCAGAAGATCGTTCAGGAGACTCGGCTGTTTAATCCCGGGCAGCGGCGAAACCGTCAGTATGCGCTCGAAGGAGCATGCGCACGATTACCGCTACTTCCCCGAGCCCGATCTTGTGCCGTTGCGCATCAGCGACGCCTGGCTGTCGTCGATCCGTCAGTCGATGCCGGAACTGCCATCCTCCCGCCGGAATCGTTTTCTGAAGGACTTCGGTCTGCGCGAGTACGATGCCGATGTTCTGACGGCAACCGCGAGCCATAGCGGAGTATTTCGAGCGAGCGGCCAAAGCAGCAGGCCAGTGATGCGCGTTCCGCGGCGAACTGGGTCATGGGCGACCTCTCGGCGGCGCTGAAGACGGACAACCGCGAATTCGACAACTCTCCCGTTACGCCCGAAAATCTCGGCGAACTCATCGCGCTCGTCGACAGCGGCGAGATCTCCGGCAAGATAGCTAAAGACGTGTTCGCGAAGATGTACGCCACCGGTGACGCTCCGCAAAGCCATCGTTGAGCGCGAAGGCCTGAAACAGATCTCCGATACCGGAGCGCTGGCGAGGATCGTAGACGAAGTGATCGCCAACAGCCCGAAACAGGTCGAGCAATACAAGGCAGGCAAGACGACCGTCATCGGCTACCTCGTTGGCCAGGTGATGAAAGCCTCGAAAGGTCAGGCCAACCCGCAGGCCGTCAACGAACTGATCAAAGAAAAGCTCGGATAATGTTCAGCTGCTGATTCGGTCGCGGTCGAGGTTCGGAACCAGCCTGTCGATAATAAACAGCGCCACGAGGTAGATCGTACCGGCCACCACGAATACGGGACCGTAAGCGCCTCCGCTCCACTTCAGGTATGTGCCGAGTGCGGCAGCGACGAGCATGCCTCCAACGGCTCCGCCCATTCCGGCCAGGCCGACTACAGACCCAACCCATTCGCGCGGGAACAGGTCCGAAATTATGGTGTACATATTCGCCGACCACCCCTGGTGCGAGGCGGCAGCGATGCTCACAAGCGTCACTGCGAGCCACATGTTCGAGCCGGCCCACATAACAAACGCCGCGGCGACGACCGCAATGGCACACACCAGCATCGCCAGTTTCCGCGCTCGATTCACACTCATACCGGAGGCCAGCAGCTTCGAAGACAGCCACCCGCCTCCAACCGAGCCCACATCGGCTGCAACGTAAACGACAACCAGCGGTGGCCCAAGCTGTGTCAGATTCAGGCCGTAGCGATCATAAAGGAAGCCTGGCAGCCAAAACAGATAGAACCACCAGACAGGGTCGGTGAGAAACTTGCCGATAACAACAGCCCAGGCCTGTCGAGTCTTAAGTAATTTCAGATACGGTACTCGGCGGGCAACGACGCGCTCACGCCGGCTCGCGATAGGTCCAAAGCCATAGCACGACCCAGATGAATCCAAGCGATCCGGTAATAACGAACGCCGGGCGCCATCCCCAGTTCGCTGCGATCCACGGCACCATCAGCGGTGCGGCGATTGCGCCGACATTCGAACCGCTGTTGAAGATACCGGTCGCCAGTGCTCGCTCTTTCGGCGCGAACCACTCGGTAACGGTCTTGATCGCGGCCGGGAAGTTGGCGGCCTCACCCAATCCAAGCGCAAACCGGGCCGCGCTGAATCCTCCGGCAGAGTGTGCGAGCGCGTGAGCCATCGCTGCAACACTCCAGACTACTACCGCTGCAGTGTAGGAGAGCTTTGTGCCCAGCCAGTCGATAACCCAGCCTGTAATCGGCATCATCAGCGCATACGCAAGCTGGAATGCCGACACGATATAGCCGTACTGCTCTTCGTCCCAGCCCAGGTCCGTCAGGAGAACCGGCTTCAGGATTCCGAGCACCTGCCGGTCAATGTAGTTGACGGTCGTCGCAAAGAACAGCAGGCCGCAAATGTACCAGCGCAGATGGATTTACCGGCGCGCGAGCATCGCTCCGGATGGGTCGGCGTTCACCTTCGCCGGTGGTGCCGGAAGTGCGATCGTGAAGCTCGTCGTCTCGCCTGACGTCTGGACCCAGTGTCTTACCACCTTTCTCGTCGGAAGCACGACATCGATCGGCACGGCTGTCGTGAAATCATCGCTGACCTCGGATTGTGTCACGGTTCCCTTCAGCTGTAATTTCGGAGCTCTGCCCTGCACGCTCCACTGTACCTTCACAGCGGGGATACCGGTGTTGTACACCCAGGAATCGAAGAAGTTTTCGAGCGACGCGTCCTCTGATTTCGACGGCATGAACCCGGCAGCGATGGTACGAAATTCTTCCGTGCTCAGCGTTGCATAGCGCTTCTGACGAACGACTTCGCCCAGCATCTTAAAGAAGTTTTGATCGCCCATTCGCTCCCGCAGCATGTGAACCACCCACGTGCCTTTTTCATACACCACGGGCCGCCACGCTGCCGCATCTCGCGAAGACTGAAGCCGCGATCCCCAAATCAACGGTCCAGCGGACTCGATGATCTCTCCTTCCTGATCTTTCTTCAGCAAATCGTGCCGGTACTCGTCGAGCACGTACTCGAATCGTTTGCGGCCTTTCCGCTTCTCGAGGGCCAGCAGCGCCGAGTAGTTAGCCAGCGCTTCCATGATCCAGTCGTCCTGATACGAAGCCGACGTTACCAGGTTTCCCCACCACTGATGTGCAGTTTCGTGATCATGCAGCAATTCGGAGAAGAATAGCTTGTTCGCCTCCGTCTGCAATGGCATCGGCCTGTCGGCAGGGTTGAGATACGCCAGTGTCGAGATGTAGATCAGGCCTGGAAATCCCTGCCCGAACGTGCCAGGTATCGGCGACACCGTCAACGTCTTAAGCGGCGGCGGTCCCAGCCTCGTAACCAGAAACTCAAGGGCTGAACCAATATCGTTGGTCAGCTGCTCCAGCCGGCTGAGCGGATTTGCGGGCGTCGGCATTGACGTGATCAGAGACTCGTTGGTGTTGTTGCGACGCGCGGGCCTTCCGGGCGGCATCGTCGGCGCCGGTGGCACCAGAACGTCTTTACGCGACATCAAAGCCGATTCGATTCTCCGGTTCGCACAAACTTCGAGGACAACTCCGGCGCGAGTCGTCTTCATCGATTGATAATCACCGAGGTTGAATCCCGCAAATCGGATCGGACTCGAAGCCTTGTAATGTGCGACTTTAGTGTCGCCATCTACATGCTCTTCATAGATGTCGCCGGTCGCCACAAGCCTGAGATTCCGCGGGTAACGAAAAGTCATCTCGTACCGCGAGAACTCGGCATCGCGGTTCGGATACCAGTTCAGTCTGCGCGCCTACGAAGTACACGCCATTCCCGGCCGGTTGCACAACGTTGCCTTCATGGGTGAACTCGATACGATGCTTTTCGCCGCTGGCCAGCGGTTTCGGCATCATCACCAGAAACAGCTCGTTCGCGCCGCCGCTGTTCCGCATCAGATTGGTTCGTAGCGATTCGCCGCGAAAGATCTCCGCAGCTACTCCGTCGACCTTTACACTCGAAACGTTCACACTTCTTGCGATCTCAAACGGTACTGCGAGATCGCCATCCGTCCTCGCGGTGACGTCCATTGCAGTTACGGCCTGAAGATGCAGTTCCGGCCCTGTGAGGGACGCATTGATGTTGACGTTGTCCAGATGAACATTGGGAGACAGCGGTTTTCGTTCGCCCTTCCGGAAGCTCAGCGCGGGAAAACTGGACCATGTGTCGAAGAACCGCCGCTCCTGCCGCGTCGCAACCTGTCCCACAACGATCTGGTCTCTCTGACGCTGGTCATAAATCAGGTCGATTGGGCCAAGATTGCGGGTGCTGATTCCCGCGTACAGAAAGCCTGTTTGCTGGGGCTTAGAGGTGAAAAAATCCTGCACCAGCCGCATGTCGAAGCTTCCGACAAGGTTACGGAGCGTCTCGGCGTAATTTTTCGCCATTGACGTCCCAATCTCGGGCACCCGCTTCGGCACTCCCGATTCGATCTTATTCAGCAGTTCTTCGCCGGTACCATCGGTAAAAAGGAATAACGCGGCCACGAAATGTTCATTGAGATTCGGCGATTTCGCGAAGTGAGCCAGCGACATGCGTTCGCTGCGGAGAGGCGGGAACAACAGCACCTCTGCATCGCCGCCGGGAACATCTGCCGTGAACATCGCGCCGAATCGGCGGCCTGCGACCGCTCTTGAGAAAATAAGGTAGCCTTCGGTGAGATAAAACCGCAGATCCTCTTTTTGAAATGCGAGATCGCGGACACGATAGCAGGCGTCGGGATCGAGACCGACTTGCTTCAGTTCCGTTGCGAGCGCGGCAGCCTTCCCGCCCTGCTCTGCGGCGAGACAAACGGCTGCAGAAATCGCGATCGCCAGGATAAGACGGAACCTGCTCACAGAGTCAGCATATCCCGGCCGCTAAAATCGGACTGTGCTGAGCCATCACCACATTGCACGCGAGCCTCGACGGAAGTCTGCGAATAATGGAGATCGCCCTCCGGCGCTGCTGTTGCTGCACGGGGTCCGGAGCAACGAGCAGGACCTGCTTGGGTTGGCGCCGGCACTCGATGACCGTTTTCATCTGATCAGCGTACGGGCACCTCTGACCCTCGGTCCGGGAGCGTACGGCTGGTATCACGTCGAGTTTCTGCCAGACGGATTTCGCATCAATGAAGAAGAGGCGGACCAGTCCGTGAAAAATCTTGCCTCGTTCATCGATGAAGTGAAGCAGGAGTATCCAGTCGATCCCGATCGCTTGTTTCTCATGGGCTTTAGTCAGGGTTGCATCATGAGCATCGGTGCGGCGCTGGCGAATCCCAAATCTGTGGCAGGAGTCGTCGGAATGAGCGGACGAATGCTGCCCTCGTTCAAGACCAGCCGCGCCAGCGATGAAGAGTTGAAAGGGCTGCCGATTGTCGCGGTGCACGGTGTACAGGACCAGGTTATTCCGGTTACCGATGGCCGTGAGATGCGGGACTTCCTTAAGTCCCTTCCGGTTGATTTGACGTGGCACGAGTACGACATGGGTCATTACGTCACGCCCGAAAGCATGCAGGATATCAATGCCTGGCTGCGAAGCCGGCTCGGTTAGGCTGATTTGAGCCTGCTTCTGCGGCTGCTGCTGCTGGTCGCCGCCCTCGCGGCGGCCGGTATGGCCTACGCACAGGATCGTGGTCTGGCGCCGCATGTTGCAGCGGCCGTACTTCCGGCGTTTTTGGCAGAAGCTACGCTTTACGCTCTGTCAGGCTTCCCGGAAATCCGCGCAGCGCTGGAGCGCCGGAAGCCGCTGACCATCGCGTCAGTGCTGATCGCCAGCGCACCCGTCTCCTGGATTCTGCTGAGCATCGCTCTTCATCAGTTCAGCCTCGTGGCGCTTCTCGCGGTGCTCGGATTGGCCGCTGTGGCATCGCTCTGGTACGTCGTACTGCCGCGCAAACTGGCGACCGATCTCAGCTACCTCGTCCTGATGTCCGCGCCGGTTCTGCTCAAGACCTTCGACGTACTTTATCCCGACCCTGCCGATCGAATTCCGGGCCAGATCCTCGGCCTGCTGATGTGGTATCGAACCGGCTTGTTATCGGTTCTTTGTATACGCCGCATGGAAGGCATAAACTTCGGCTTCGTCCCCAGCCGCAATGACTGGGCCATCGGTCTTCGGAACTACTTGTGGTTCACTCCGCCTGCGCTCGGACTTGCGCTCGCTATCGGCTTCGTTCACTTCCGGCATGTTACCTGGGATCTGCGCCTCCTCGCGCTGACGATCTTTACCTTCGTCGGCGTTTTATGCGTTCTCGCGGTTGCGGAGGAGTTCTTCTTTCGTGGTTTGCTGCAGCAGCAGCTCTCGCGTTTATTCCGGGGCGACGTCGCCGGCTTGATTGTCGCTTCAGTGATCTTCGGCGCTGCGCACCTGCCTTCTCATGCTTTCCCGAACTGGAAATTCGCTCTGCTTGCGACTTTTGCAGGCATCTTCTACGGCCGAGCCTACATTCAGGCGCGGAGCATTCGCGCCGCAATGGTGACACACGCACTGGTGGTCACTACGATGAAGATGTTTTTATCGACATAGCGATTGCTACATTGGTATAGCCCCGTTTCGCACCGATGATTGTCGAATCTCAGATTGTCCGATTTGACTCTCTGCAACTCGATTCTGGAGTCGTCCTGACCC
This sequence comes from Bryobacteraceae bacterium, assembly GCA_963794765.1. Classification (GTDB taxonomy): domain Bacteria; phylum Acidobacteriota; class Terriglobia; order Bryobacterales; family Bryobacteraceae; genus JAWXCM01. The sequence goes on from CAWCGC010000029.1 coordinate 104,705, forward strand.
CAGTCGATGTCGCCTGGGAAAGCTACGGCGAGTTGAACGCGGCGAAAAGCAACGCCATCCTTGTTGTTCACGCATTCTCCGGGGACGCGCATGCCGCAGGTATTAACCACGAAGGCAAGCCCGGCTGGTGGGACCTGATGATTGGACCCGGAAAGGCGTTCGACACAAACAAGTATTGTGTAATCTCTTCGAACGTTCTCGGCGGCTGCCGCGGAACAACAGGACCCTCCTCTATCAATCCGGAAACGGGCGCCCCGTTCGCGATGACTTTTCCGCCGGTCACCATCTCGGATATGGTTCGCCTGCAGGCGAAGCTGATGGACTACCTCGGCATCCAGCGGCTACTGGCCGTCGCCGGAGGGTCGATGGGCGGCATGCAGGTTCTCGAATGGGCGGTCCAGTTCCCGGAACGTGTGCTCGCGGCGATTCCGATCGCAACAACGGCTCGCCACAGCGCACAGCAAATCGCGTTCAATGAGGTCGGACGGCAGGCCGTGATGGCTGACCCCGACTGGAACAACGGCAACTACTACGGCGCCAGGCTTCCTGCCCGCGGACTGTCGGTCGCGCGCATGGTCGGCCACATCACTTATATGAGCGACGACTCGATGCGCGAGAAATTCGGGCGCCGTTTTCGTGCCGCCGAGACCTTGCTCAATCCGCTCGATACCGACAATGTCTTCGAGGTGGAGAGCTACCTCCGTTATCGAGGCAGTCAGTTCGTCGACCGCTTTGACGCGAATTCGTATCTGTACATCACCAAGGCGATGGACCTGTTTGATCTTTCAGGCGGGTATCAGTCCCTGGGTGCGGCACTGGAACGCACGCGGGCTCGATTCCTCGTACTGAGCTTCACATCAGACTGGCTTTATCCGACCTATCAGTCGCTGGAGATTGTGAGTGCTTTGCGCGCTCGCAATCGCGATGTCGCATTTTGTGAACTGCCGTCCAACTACGGACACGACGCGTTCCTTGTGGATGTGGCCGAACAGACTAATCTGGTTCGTGGCTTTCTTGCGAGTACCGCGCGTGAACGGCTGGCGAGGGCCTCGTAATGAGCAGCACCAGTCAGCCCACGACCGATGCGCGGCCATCGGCGTTTGTCCGTTCCATCCTGCGCCGGTCCGACTACGCGATCATCAGCGAATTGATCGAACCGCAGACGCGCGTTCTCGACCTTGGTTGCGGCGATGGGGAACTACTTGCCTGGCTTCAGGAAAACAAGCAGGTCGAGGCTCGGGGAGTCGAACTCAACGGAGCACGTGTCCAAAAGGCGATTACGCGCGGCGTTTCGGTCTACCAGGGCAACATCGACAACGGACTGAACGACTATCCGGACGGAGCGTTCGACTACATCATTCTCAGCCAGACCCTGCAGGAGGTTCGGGAGCCGCTTCGCGTGCTTCGCGAGATGCTGCGCGTCGGGCGCCTCGCGATTGTCGCGTTTCCGAATTTTGGCCACTGGCGCGTGCGTTTGGTACACCTGTGGTCCGGTGGCGCACCCAGAACGAGGCTGTTTCCGCACAATTGGTACGACTCGCCGAATATCCACTTCCTCACGGTTCACGACTTCGAGGAACTGGCAACTGCGGAGGGCTGGACCATCGAGCGCCGCTTCTTCCTTTCGAACGACAGACGTGTCACTGTCCTTCCCAATCTGATGGCCGAGATGGCGGTCTTTCTTGTTCGCCGCTGAATCGGTCACATGTTAGCTGCCTGATAATCTGAATAGAAACTCAAATGGCGACGCAAGGTACCGTCGCGGTCGTCGCCGAAAAGCCGTCGGTCGCGCGTGACATTGCCCGCGTACTGAACTGCAGTAAGCGCGGCGAAGGCTTTATTTACGGTGACGGCTACGTCGTTACCTGGGCCATCGGCCATCTTGCAGCGCTGGCTCAGCCGGCTGAGATCAGGCCTGAGTGGAAATCATGGCGCCGCGATCAGCTGCCGATGATTCCCGATCGCTGGCCGCTGGTAGTTTCTGAGCAGACCAAAGAGCAATTCGAAGTCGTCCGGAAGATCCTCACTTCTCCCAGGGTCACCAGCATCGTTTGCGCAACCGACGCTGGACGCGAAGGTGAGCTGATTTTTCGCTACATCTACGAAGCCGCCCAGTGCGATAAGCCGGTTGACCGGTTGTGGATCTCATCGCTTACGCCGGAAGCAATTCGCGATGGCTTCGCCAGCCTGAAGCCCGCCAGCGAGTACGACAATCTGGCGGATGCCGCGCGCGGACGCAGCCGGGCCGACTGGCTGGTCGGCATGAACCTCTCGCGCGCCTACACAATCGCGTGCAACGAAGACTTCTCCGTCGGACGCGTGCAGACGCCGACGCTCGCGATGCTTGTCGAACGCGAACTCGCGATCCGCAACTTCGTACCGGAAGACTTTCGAACGATCGTCGCGACCTTCTCACCCGTCAGAACGTCAGGAATATGCGGGAACCTGGTTTCGTCCCGGTGTCGAGCCGATGGACGCCGCAGCGAAACTGCCTGCCGACGGCGAAGAAGCCAGCGCAATTGTCGCACGCGTGAAGCAGGCTGGAACTGGCGTAATCGAAAGCATCGAAGCGCAGACGAAGCGCATGGCTCCGCCGCTGTTTTATGACCTGACCGAATTGCAGCGGCACGCAAACCGCCTTTACGGCTTCAGCGCCAGTCGAACGCTGGAACTGGCTCAGGCTCTCTACGAAAAGCACAAGCTGATCAGTTATCCCAGAACGGATAGCCGTTATCTATCGGCAGACGTCGCGAAAACGCTGCCTCGCATCGTACGCGTGATTGCTCCTGCCTATGGAAACGCAGTCGCTCCGGGCACCGGCGAACGTCTACTCAACAAACGGTATGTAGATGACACCAAAGTCACCGACCATCACGCCATCATCCCTACCGGAGTCTCGCCTGAGCGAGTCTCGCTGGACGCCGACGAGAAGAAGCTCTTCGACTTGATTGCGCGACGGCTGCTCTCGGCGTGGCACGAAGATTACATCTGGAATGTCACAACCGTTATCACGCTGGTGCGCAGTCCTGAAGCAGAGGATCGCTTTCATTCGAGCGGAACGGCAGTAGTCCAGGTCGGATGGAAAGTGCTCGACATCGGCGGAGGTGGAAAGAAAAAGCGCTCCGGGGAGGGAACGCAGAAGACGGCGATGACGCCGAGGAAGGGCAGACACTTCCTCCCGGCCTCACCAAAGGTCAACAGCAAAGGGTCATCGACATCGAATCGAACCTGAAGAAGACGCGTCCGCCGAAGCGGCTTACCGATGCCACTCTGCTGACCGCAATGGAAACCGCTGGCAAGACGCTCGAAGAGAAAGAACTCTCAGACGCGATGAAGGAGAGCGGCCTCGGCACACCGGCGACGCGCGCACAAATCATCGAAGTCCTGCTCAAGCGAGGGTTCATCGAACGCCGCGGCAAGAGCCTCGAAGCGACAGACAAAGGCATTCGCCTGATCGAGGTCGTGCATCCCCACGTGAAAAGCCCGTCGATGACGGGCCAGTGGGAAGCGTATCTCCGTCGAATCAACCGTGGTGAAGCGCAAGCTCGATCCGTTCATGGACGGTATTGAGGACTACGTGCGTGAGGTCATCGGAACTGTTGGAGTGCGGACGCATGTCATGACGCGTGCAGAGGAAGCGATTCCGGCAACAGCATCCGCCAACACTCCTGCGCCGCCAAAGCGTGAAATCGACCGCGGTGGTACGCTCCACGATGTACTCCGGGGAGCATTCGGTTTTGAAGCATTCCGGCCGAACCAGGAAGAAGTCTGCCAGGCGGTGACCACCGGCCGCGATGTCCTGCTCGTCATGCCAACCGGCTCCGGGAAATCCCTCTGCTACCAGCTTCCGGGAATCATGCGCGGCGGTACGACGCTCGTCATCAGTCCTCTGATCGCGTTAATGGAAGATCAGATCGCGAAGCTGCAGGCCCAGGGATTTGCCGCGGATCGAATTCACTCAGGACGTGATCGCGCAATATCGCGGGAAGTGGCGAAGCGCTACCTCAACGGCGACCTCGATTTCCTGTACATCGCGCCGGAACGCCTGCGAGTTCGGGGGTTCCTGGAACTACTTGCAAAGCGCAAACCCGCGCTTATTGCCATTGACGAGGCGCACTGCATCTCACAATGGGGCCATGATTTTCGCCCCGACTATCGCACCATCGGTCAGCACCTGCCGTTATTCCGTCCCACACCAGTGATCGCGCTGACTGCGACAGCAACTCGCCCGGTACAGGTCGACATCGCGCGCCAGCTGGGGCTTGAGAATCCGAAATCCTTCATCCATGGCTTCCGCCGCGACAACCTGGCGATTGAAGTTGTTCGCGTACCATCGAATGCTCGCTTCGAACTCACGCGACAACTCCTTCATGCGGGCGAACGCAGGCCGGCGATTGTCTACGTGCCCACGCGCAGCAACGCCGGCGAACTGGCCACGCTCCTCAGTCGGGATTTTTCCGCGGCTGCGTATCACGCCGGCATGGAAGCCTCGCGGCGCGACCAGGTGCAGCGCGATTTCCTCGAAGGAAAGCTCGACGTCATCGTTGCGACGATCGCGTTCGGCATGGGCGTCGATAAGCCGAACATTCGGACGGTCATCCACACTGCCCTGCCCGGCAGCATGGAAGGGTACTACCAGGAGATCGGCCGAGCGGGCCGCGACGGAGCGCCTTCGCGCGTTGTATTGATGCACGCATGGTCGGACCGGCACACTCATGACTTCTTCTTCGAGCGCGATTATCCTGATCCTTCCGTCCTGAAACAAATCTTCGCCAAACTGACCGATGAGCCGCAACCCAAAGAGATGGTGCAGATGCGGTCGAAGCTTGCTCCCGAGATCTTTGACATCGCGCTGGAAAAGCTGTGGATTCACGGCGGTGCATCGGTCGATTACGACGACAACATCTGCCGCGGGAAGAACGACTGGCCCGAATCTTACGTGGAACAGCGTGACTACAAGATCGCGCAGTTCGAAAAGGTGCTGACGTGGTGCGAGAGCAGCGTCTGTCGAATGATGTCGCTGGTTCGCTACTTCGGAGACTTCGCCGATGCCGCCAGAAAGTGCGACATCTGCGATTTCTGCGATCCCAACTCTGCCATCGCGCAGAGCACCAGAAGCCTCACGAAAGCCGAAACCGCACAGGTTGAGCGCATTCTTGAAGCTCTGAAGACGTCAGGGTCGATCGCAACCGGCCGGCTTTATGCCCAGCTGTTCGAGGGAACGAACGTGCTGCGCCGCGATTTCGAGGACATCCTGCGCGCGACAGCGCGTTTCGGACTCGTGGACATCGTGGATGCATCCTGGGAGAAGGACGGCAAGCGAATCGAGTTCCGGAAGGTGCACATCACCCCGGCGGGCAGGGAAGACGGAGTCGCGGCAGAAATCCGCATACCCGAGCAAAGCGAAGTATCCGGTGCAGCTGCTTCCGCTTCAGGACGACGTAAGAAGAAGCCGGCCCGTGCTTCGAGAGTGAAGAAAGCAGCCGCAGGCGCTGGTTCCGGGCCTGCGCCGCTTCCAACAGCAGCAGAACGATACGCAGCGGCACTTCGCATATGGAGAAAGCAGGAAGCGCAAAAACAATCCATCCCTGCATTCCGTATCCTTGGCGGACCGTGTTCTCGACGCAATCGCTGAGGAACAGCCCAGGAATCTCACGCAGCTGCTCGAAATTCCAGGGATGGGGCCAAAGCTCGTTGAGAAGTACGGGGCGGCTATCTTTCAGGTCCTTAGTCATTAGCTATCTGCTAATGTGGGACGTTGGAGCCGATTTCTGACCGCAAATTACAAATAATACCGATTGGAGGGCTCGGCGAGTTCGGTATGAACTCAATGGCTCTTCGCTACGGTGATGACATCATCGTAGTCGATGCCGGAATGATGTTTCCGGAGCCGGAACTACTGGGCGTCGATATCGTAACGCCTGACTTTTCATACCTCGAGGAAAATCGCCAGCATGTACGAGGTCTGGTCCTCACACATGGCCACGAGGACCATATAGGTGCAGTTCCGTTTCTGTTGTCCGTCATTCCTGACATTCGAATCTACGGAACGCCGTTCACACTCGCGCTGGTAGAACGTCGTCTCGAAGAGCACGATCTGCTCTCGAAGACCAGACTCAATCGTGTCAAGCCGAGGCAGAAGCTGGAACTCGGGCCTTTCACGATCGAGTTCATTCACGTAACGCATTCGATCGTTCAGGCTGTCGCCCTGGCGATCACCACTCCGCTTGGTGTCGTCATCCATACCGGAGACTTCAAGGTTGATCCGACTCCGACAGATAATGAGCTCTTCGACCTGCATACCCTCGCCGAATATGGTCGGCGTGGTGTTCTGCTGCTCATGTCGGACTCGACCAACGTCGACCGGCCCGGATACACAGAAAGCGAACGCGCCGTTCGGCCTCGGTTTGAAGACATCTTCAATCGCGCCGAGAACCGCATCATCGTCTCGAGCTTCAGCTCCTCTGTGCATCGCCTGCAGTTAATACTGGATCTCGCTTTCGAGTATGGCCGCAAGGTCGCGTTTCTCGGACGCAGCATGACCAGCGTTACCGAGATCGCGCATAATCTGGGCCTGCTCGATATCCCTGACGGCATTCTGCTGCGGCCGCAGGACATCATGAGCGCGCCTCGCGACAAAGTTTGCGTCGTCGTATCGGGCACGCAGGGTGAACCGATGTCTGCACTCTCCCGAGTTGCAGTCGACAACCATAAAAACCTCTCCGTCGAGAAGGGCGATATCGTCGCCCTGAGTGCTCGTGTCATTCCTGGCAATGAAAAGGCAATTGGCCGCATGCTGAATCACATGGCCAAGCGCGGCGCGGACATCCAGTACGGATCGATGAATCCGCCGATCCACGTCTCGGGTCATGGCAGCGCCGAAGAACTGAAGCTGGTGCTGAATCTCGTTCGGCCGCGGTACTTCATTCCGTTGCACGGCGAATACCTGCAGATGTCGCGACACGCCCGCCTTGCACAACACCTCCGCAGTGCGGGGCTCGAAGAGACCTTCGTCCTCGAAACCGGAGAGACGGTCGAGATCGACCACGCAGGCGCCCGCCGCGGAGCGAAAGTTCAGGTCGGTCGGGTCTGCATCGATTCGGGCAGCCTGGATGACGTGGTGGAAGATATGGTGATTCGCGACCGCCGTCATCTCTCCGAAGATGGATTCGTGCTGCCGATAATCGCTATCAGCAAGAGCACGGGCCGCAATGAAGGTCTGCCGGAGATCGTCGTCGCGCGGCTTTGTCTCACTCGACGATCGCGACATCATGACGCGAAGCACGCCGTGTGGTCGCCCGGACGCTCGAATCTTCCAGCCCCGAAGAGCGGACAGACTGGGGCGTGATGCAGGAGAAGATCCGTGCGGACCTGCGCCGCTTCCTCAACAAGCAGACGCAGCGGCGTCCGCTGATCATGCCGGTCATACTTGAAGTCTGATGATCCAGCTTGAAGATGCTTCCGGATTTCCGGGCAGCGCAGACACGCTTCTGACGCCATCGGACGAGGGCGAACTCGTCGCCATCTTGCGCTCCGCATCTCAGTCCCGCACGCCTGTGACGATCGTTGGTGCACGCACCGGATTGGCTGGCGGCGGCATGCCGGACGGAGGCATCGCTGTTTCCATGGATCGCTTCCGTCGCATGGAACTGCGCACCGGCGAGGCGACGGTCGGAGCGGGCGTGCTGCTTCGCGATTTACAGGCGGAATCAGCGAAAGTCGGTCAGTTTTACGGCCCTGATTGCACCGAGAACTCGTCCTCGATAGGCGGTAACATCGCAACCAATGCGAGCGGGTCAAGGAGCTTTCGATACGGGGATACGCGGCGCTCGGTGCTGAGCCTGCGTGTCGTTCTGGTCGATGGCAGTGTCCTCATCATCAGGCGCGGCGATCCGATTCCCTTTGATGTCCCGAAGCTCAGCTATCCCGCCACGACGAAGTTCTCAGCCGGATTCGACCTGCGTCCGGGCAGCGATTATGTCGACGTGTTCATCGGGTCGGAGGGAATTCTCGGCGTTGTGACCGAAGCCGATGTTCGCCTCCTCCCGATGCCAAAGGGCATCTTGTCGGGAGTGGTGTTCTTCGCATCGGAGGAAGCGGCGCTCGACGCCGTGGACCGGTGGCGGCCCGTGCCGCGACTGCGCATGCTTGAATACGCGGACGGCAGCTCCCTCGACCTGCTCCGGTCCCGCAACTTCGAATTTCCGTCAGAGGCACGCGCCTGCGTCATCATCGAGAGCGAGGCCGGGGACAATGATTCGGAAGTGGATGCGTGGGTTGATCGGCTGGATGCCGCGAACGCTCTTGCCGAGGACTCATGGTTCGGGACCACGCCCACGGACCGCGAACGATTCCGAGTCTTCCGTCACGCGCTGCCGGAGTCCGTCAACGATACGGTTCGACGTCGCGGCTTCCAGAAGATGGGGACGGACTTCGCTGTACCCATCCCGCGCAATCGCGAGATCATCGCGTACTATCGCAAGCGCCTCGACCAACAGTTTCCGGGCCAGAACGCAGTCATCTATGGACATATTGGCGATGGCCACGTTCATGTCAATCTGCTGCCCGCCGATGCTGACGCGGTCGCTCGCGGGCGCATCCTGATTCACGAGTTCGCCGAAAAAGTCGTCAGCCTCGGCGGAACCGTGGGAGCCGAGCACGGTCTCGGCAAGCGCAAGCGTGATTTCCTCAAGCTGCAGTGGACGCCCGCGGAGATCGAGCAGATGCGCGCCATCAAAGAACGTTTCGATCCGCACTGGCTGCTTGGGCGCGGGACGCTGTTCGCGCCCCCTACACCCTGAACGGAGCTCGCTCACCCTGCCGCACGGTCGCTCCGATCGTACCGACGCTGTCGATGCGTGCCTGAACCCGGTCGCCCGCTTTGATGCGCGCACCCTTTGGACAGCCAGTCGAGATCAGATCGCCCGGATTCAGAGTGAAGAAGTCGGAATGAAAGCGCACCAGCTCGTACGGGCGGTGATGCATGTTGTACACGAAGTCCCGCGAACAAATACCATCGTTGTGCCCGGTGATGACTTCAAGCTGATCGACATCCGCGATTTCGTCCGCGGTGACGATCACCGGCCCGAATGAGAAGAACGTGTCGATGCTCTTCGCACGCGTCAGATACCGAGGGTTCTTGCGCAGCACATCCAGCGCGGTCAGATCGAGAGTTGTCGTATATCCGAAGATGACGTCGCGCACATGCTCCATCGGCACGAAACGGCAGCGCCGGCCGATGATGACGCCCAACTCGCCTTCCGCATCGACATCATTGCTCACCTCCGGCGGAGGCAGTACGATCTCGCCTTCGGGCTGAAACATGCAACTCGCCGGCTTCATAAAACTGCCGGGCTCTTCGGGTTGCACTGCATTGATGTCAACGGCATGCGATTTGTAGTTCAGACCGATGCACCAGATCTTCGGCGGCACATCGTACGGCAGCAACGGGCTGACATCGCCGTAAGGTATCGCATCGAGGTCCGGCGGAAGCTCACGGAATTCGGGGGATTTCTCCTGCTGAATGAAAGAGAGCAGATCCGGCGGCACACGGATACCGGTACGTGCTCCAATCTCGACAAACGGAACGATGCCTTTGTCGGTAACAACACCGGAGTGAATCTGGTCGTGGTGGCGAAAGCGAATCAATTTCATAAGGAGCGAGCTATATCTACAACATCACTGAAAACGCCATAAGCGGTTTGGTCCACTCCAGGCGAAATGGAAACGGTACCGACGGTTCCCATCAGATCCGTGTGGAGCAGGAGCAAGTTGGAGGTGCCGGTTACTCCGGCAAGAAGACTGTTGTGTTCAACCTCTTCCGGCCTGACCAGAAACCGGCCATTTTCCCCGCGGCTCACCAGGCAAACGGTTTTGCCGTTCGCAGCAAGTGACTGAACATATGCCGGCGTCAGGTGGCCGATCCCGGTTCTCTCCACATCCCGGGGAGTAATCCGGGCGTCCATCAGTACGTTTGCAAGCGCCGCGGTCTTTGCAGCCGAGTCCCAGCCGTCGATGTCGTTACTCGCGTCGGCCTCCGCGACCCCGAGTGACTGCGCCTCCACAATTCCAGTCGCCATCGACAGTCCACGCTGCATCGCAGCAATGGCGATCTTTGTGGTCGAGTTCAGAACACCGGTGAACCCGAGAATCTGAACACCCGGCAGGTTGTTGCGGACCATGTTGAACACGGGCGCGCCATCCATGCACGTCGACTCGAAGCGGAACTCGACACCTGCTGCCCTCGCGTGCGCACAAAGTTCGTGGAACGCGACCGCGATCGGCCCTTTGTTTGCCGTCACCACGTGCGCGTTTCGCTCAAATGCTTTGCGGATGTGAGTTATCGCGGGTTCGCCTGTAACTGCGTTCAACGTTGTGAGTTCGATGACGACATCCGGACGAGCGCGATCAAGGAACTCCTCCACGCTGCTCGCGGGCGGACCAAACTCCGGCTCCTCACTGAGTCTCTTTTCTCCTGCTATGCTGCCGTGCCGGGCAGTGTGGATTGCAGTGACTCGGAACGGATACTTCGCGCGTTGTGCTTCCAGTAGTCGCGCGAACGCACGTCCGACGTTTCCGAATCCAATCAGCGCAAGCTTCAAGGGAACCTTCGTCTATCCTGCCACGGGCGACTCGGCGTTCGACAACAAGTGCACAATCTCTTCGCGGCGGCGTATCGCCATCTCTTCGGCGGAGTCGAGTGCGATGACGTAGAAAATCGCCGCGCCGACATAGTCCACAAGAATCACGCTCCAGAATGCCAGGTCGGTTCGAAAGGCGTATCGCGCACCGTACGCGAGCAACACCGGCAGCGACGCAAGCGGGTAGACCAGAATCAGCCAGGCTTGCGTCTGTCCCGTCGACGTTCGCCACGCTTTCACCGGGTTGATGGCTTTCGGCGCATACATCGACAGGAGATTGCCCGCTGACAGCAGGAAAAAACTCAACAGCGAAGAGATGGCAAAAGCTTCCAGCACTTCCCGACCTCCGACCGGAAAGCGAAGCAATTTGCAGGCGACCGCGACAATGACAAGCTCCAGGGTGATGAAAATTACCGCGGCGCAGTTCTTTGCAAGCAGAACGGCGCGAAATCGAACCGGGATAACAAAGTAGTTTTGAGCAGCGGAACGGTCCATCCCGAGGTTATTCCAGAACAGCGGTTCGCCCAGCAGCAGAATGGCGTACGCGCTGACCATTGCAAGATAATTCGATCGCATCGGTGAGGAGGCCGAAGCCCGCATCACCATCGGCAGCCAGATCAGCAGACCAAACGTGAAGCCCATAATGAAGAGCAGCCGAAACCGCGGGGCGCGGATCAGTGTCCGAAGCTCCTTGCTCACCAGCGTCCCCACTGGCGAGGGAAGCAACCGCTCCGGCCATTCGAATGCCCCGACCGATGATCTCTTCTCGCTGCGCGTTTGCGCTGTCGCCGCTGACTCATCGAACTTCAGGGAGCGTTCAAACTGAGTGCGGGCGAAAATCCAGGCGACTGCGACGGCGATGATGTCAACAACCCAGGCACGTATGTCCCCCGTGCCGGTCAGGATTCGGGCCGTCGCAGCCCACGGCAGCCATTCGGGACCGCCTGCTTTTAACACCTGCAGCCATGGGCCGCGCTCGACCCCAAGCACGATGAATGTCTGCGGCAGCATCGTCCCCAGCACAAACAGCAGAATCAGCATCTCCCGAATTCCGCGGCGGGCCATGACGCGCACCAGAAGATCACGGATGCCCGCAGACAGCATCACGTTGAATGCTGCAAACAGAAACAGCACAAACGGCAACAAGGCGAAAATCCGCGGATTCAATATCAACCCGAGGAACAAGCCGGCGGTGACCAGAACCATCTCAATGGAAGTGCTCAGCCGAAGCAGCGCATCGACAATAAACAATTGCCTGTGCGGAACTGGATATACCGAAAGCCGGGGAATATCGAGCGACAGTCCTGCGCTCGCCGTCATAATCGGGACAACCTGCCAGTAAGCTGTCATGCCCAGCAACAAGGCTCCGAGAATCGGAGCCACAAACTCAGTGAATGTTACCGGGTCGCGGCAAAGCGAAAAAGCGGTCCATGCCAGGAAGGCCCACATCACGTACCACACCAGAGAGAACACGCCCGTCAGCGCGCGTGCGAACCCCCCGCGCCGGAAGCCGTAGTTCCACATTGAGCGGAACTGCGCCGAAAAGATGGCCGCAGTCTGTTGAGGTATCAGGACAGCCACTCCAGTGCTTCGCTCGAGCGCGTCGCACCCACAAGGCGAACGAACGAGTCTTCGAGAGTCTCTGAACCGGAGCGCAATTGCGACATCGTGTTCTCCGCCAGCACGCGCCCTTTGTGGATGATGGCGACACGATCGCACAGCCGCTCGACAACTTCCAGCACGTGCGATGTCAGAAAGATCGTTGCGCCACGGTGAACTTGCTCCAGCAGAATGTCTTTCATCAGCCGAGCGCCAACAGCGTCCACGCCTTCAAACGGCTCATCCATCAGGAACAACTGGGGCCGGTGAATCAATGCGGCGGCCATCGCGACACGCTTGCGCATGCCTTTGGAGTATTCGGCGATAAGCTTGCGCCCAGCCGTGTCGAGCTCAAATAACACCATCAGTTCTCTCGCGCGCTCCCGCGCAACCTCGCGGGAAAGGCGATACATCCGCCCCGTAAACTCGACGAATTCCGCACCGGTCAGGTGATCGAACAGCAGCGACTCGTCGGGGACTAGGCCGATCCGGCTCTTGACATCTATGTCCTGGTCTGGCAGTCGGAAACCAAGAATTTCAATCGATCCCGAGGTCGGCGGCGCAAGGCCCATCAGCATGCGAATGGTCGTTGTCTTGCCCGCGCCGTTCGGCCCGAGGAAACCGTAAAAGCTGCCGCGAGGAACCGACAGCGTGAGTCCATCCACTGCGGGGTAGGAGCCGTAGAGCTTGCGAAGATCACGGACCGCGATGGCGGGACTCGTTTCGTCCATGCCCCTATCGTAAGTAACGCCGCATCGGGACTGTCGGCGTGTTCGCAACTTCCATCTGTAACGGTAGCTTTCGGAATGATTAACTGCTGCGCGCTGTCATATAACTGCCAGCGAGAGAGTGTGGCTGGTAACTCGGAGACAAAATATGGCAACTACTCACGATCCCCTCGCCGCCTCAAACAGCGGCTCTGTTTCAAATACCGGCAGCACCGCGAATTCGGTGAAAGAAAAGATTTCCGGCGCGGCTTCGCAGCTTAAAAACACGGCAAGCGAGTACGGCAGCACCGCCGTCGATCAAATCGACAGTGGAGTTCGCGGAGCTGCAGGAGCGCTTCACTCAACGGCAGACAAGCTTCGTTCTCAGGCTGGTTCCGCCCAGGGTAGTAAGGTAGCCGACATGGCGCACACGGCTGCGTCAAAGCTCGACTCCACCGCCCAGGCACTCCAGGACTTCGATACGCGTCAGGCATTCGCTCAATTCGAGAGCTGGACACGTCAGAACCCTGGTATCGCAATTGGCGGAGCTTTGGCCATCGGCTTCTTCCTCGGGATGACCCTCCGCAGCGGCGACAGCAACAGAAACGTCAGTTATTCAGGCAAGTACGACTACTAGACATTGACCCGGCTGAGATCGGGAACAAAACGCAGAGAGGTAAGTGTATGATCAACGACCCGGGAAAGACCGCGAGCGGAGCATTAGGAGAATACGCATACGCGAACGACAGAAGTGACCGCTCGATTGCGGACGTTCTGAAGGATATCTTCAGCAACGTGCAGGAGATGGTCCGGTCGGAAATACGACTGGCCAGAGCGGAGATGCGGGAAGAACTCAGTAGTACGCTGAGCTCCGCACAGATGCTGGCGATTGGCGGCGTCTTAGGCCTGTTCGCGCTTGGGTTCATATTGGTCGCGATCACCCAGGGTCTTGCGATGGTCATGCCGGCCTGGACCGCGAGCCTTGTTATGGGCATCGTCCTCGGACTGATCGGGGTTGCCCTGCTGATGACAGGTAAGCAGCACCTGCGTCCCCCGACGCCAAACAAAACAATCGAAAATGTTAAGGAGAACGTCGAATGGATGAAAAACCAGACCAGATAATCGATCACATTGAGGCTAAACGGCACGAGCTTGGCCGCAATCTCAGCGAACTGGAATCGCGCGTCAGGGAAACGACGGACTGGAGAACTCACTACGAGCGGAATCCGATGCTGGTGCTGGGTGCGGCTCTGGGCGGAGGCATTCTGCTCGGCACCATGGTCGGCGGCGGAAGCCGGAGTTCTTCACGCAGGACGTCGAAGACCAGCAGCCGTTACACCAGCTCCTCGGCAATGGGTCTGATGGGTTCGACCGGTTCGGGATATGACAAATCCCCTTCGTCCTCGTCGAGCTATTACAACCCGAGCTCTTCCTCATCCGCGAGCAGCTACAACCCTGCCTCGTCCTCGAGCAGCTACAGCCCGAGTTCGTCGTCAGCGAGTAGCTACAACCCATCGTCATCGAGCAGCTATAGCCCCAGCTCGGCGTCCGGCAACTACAATCCGAGTTCCTCTTCATCGGGAAGCAGCAGCTACAGTCCGGGCTCCTCATCATCCGGCAGCAGCTATACCCCGAGTTCGTCGTCTTCGAGCAGCGACACCCCCACCAGCGGATCGGCGCAGACCAGCAGCGGGAGCAGCTTCAAGCTCACCAGCCTCATCGGTGACCAGCAGATGCATCAGGTCACGGACGCGCTCGATCACATTAAGGCCGCGATGATCGCATTCGGTATCTCAAAAGCGAAAGAGTTTTTGGCACAGGCGGTGCCGGGCCTCGAACAGCACTTGGGAATGGGTCAGAACGAGGGCGGCAGCAACCGCAGCCAGGGCTTCAGCGGTGCCGGAAGTTACGGTTCCGGAAGCAGCAGTTATGGTTCGGGAAGTCAGTCATCGCGTAGCGGTCCGTCCAGCGGATCGAGCGACTACGGATCTGACAGACGCGGCCAAGGCTCGGGCACCGGCTCAAGCGAGACCAGCGGCCAAACCAGCAGCTCGAATTACGGCAGCGGGTCGAGCGATTATCGGTCCGGTTCTCAGAGTCCGAGCTCCGCTGGCGGCGGTACCAGCAGCTCAGGAACTACCGGAACCGGTGGCCAGACTTCTGGAAGCGGCAATACCGGGTCAAATTACTGGTCCGGTCAGCAGGGTCGGGAAGAGAATCAGCGCGACGAATTCGCTGGCAGTGGAACGGGTACGGGCAGGACGCCCAACCAGACCCCGTAAACTACATCAGCTCTTGCGAAAAATGAGGATGTGCTGGCGGGGAAGGTCCTCAAGGACCTTCTCCAGCCGGAATCCTTCCGCTTCCAGTTCGGCCTTCGCCTCTTCAACCGTCATCTTGTGCTCCAGACGGATGGGGATGTGAGGGTCTTCTTTTCGATACTCCAGCAGAACCAGCCTCCCGTCGGCCTTCAGTTCCGAACGCATCTTCCGAAGCATCTTTTGCGGTTGAGAGAGTTCATGATACACGTCAACCATCAGGATCAGGTCCAGTGCGTCTTTGGGAAGCCTCGGATCCACCTCTGAGCCAAGAACAGGTTCGACATTGGTCAGGTTTTCCTTCGCGATGCGCTTCCGGATAATCGCCAGCATCTCCGGCTGGACGTCGACCGCATAGACCTTACCTTCAACTCCGACTCGTCGAGCGAGGCGGACCGTAAAGTACCCGGAACCGGCGCCAACATCGGCAACGGTCTGACCTCGGCGAATCCCTATCTTTTCCAGCGCCGTTTCGGGAAGCTCTTCGATCTCCCGTTCACTCCGCTCCAGCCAGTCCGCGCCGCTGACGCTCATGACGTTCGCAATCGGCCTGCCCGTCACTGGATGCTCGGCCTGCGGCAGACATGTAAGCGGGACTACGAGCAGCAGTAGAACGCCGAAACTCAAGGTTTTGAAGGTGTTTAGTTTCTGCTGCATAAAATACCAGTATGCAATTGCTGTCCCTCGTCCGGGTACGCGCGACTTTGTCCGCTGCCGCCCTCACGATGATTCTTTTCAACCTCGTCGGCTGCAACAAAGAAACAGCACCGCCCATACTTGGTACGTTTCGGATGGGAGAACGGATACAAGTCGGTCCCATGACGTATAACGTGCTCGAGTCACGGTGGAAGCCGGCTCTGAGAGACGACGGCACGGGTAAACCTCCGAAAGAGCGCTACCTGCTGGTAAAACTAACAGCGACGAACGGGGGTGGTTCGCCGGGCGCAATTCCGAGTTTCACCATCGTGAACGCGAGGGGCGAGTCCTACACCGAAGTTAACGAAGGCGTCCAGGATGTTCCGAACTATCTCGGCATCATTCGCAAGGTTCAGCCGGCGCAAACGGAGGAGGGCTGGATAGTCTTCGACGCGCCTGTAGGGGCGTATCAGCTGATGATCAGCGACAACGGGGAACCTGGTTCTGAAAAGTATGCCCGGGTAGATCTGCCCGTATCGCTCGAATAACTCTGCTGTTTTACGACACTATTTCAGCTCACCGTGAGCATTCTATTGGCCATATTACGCGCCAGGGGTACGATAAGACCGATCACATGAAACTTGCCAGCCGCATGCAGCGCATTGGCGTCGAGACCGCATTCGAGGTTCTCGTTCGCGCGCGCGCCCTTGAAGCTCAGGGCAGAAGCATCATTCACCTTGAAATCGGCGAGCCCGACTTCGATACGCCTTCCCACATCCGGGCTGCCGCAAAAAAGGCGCTCGATGAAGGCTGGACGCATTACGGTCCGACGCAGGGCTTTCCGGAGTTGCGTCAGGTAATCGCGCAGCAGGTTAGCGAGAGTCGCGGCATCAATGTCGGCCCGCAGAATGTTTGCGTCGTGCCGGGCGGAAAGCCTATCATTTACTTCCCGATTCTCGCCCTCATCGAAGAAGGTGACGAGGTCATTTACCCCAACCCCGGCTTTCCTATTTACGAGTCGATGATTGCTCACGCGGGCGGCACGCCGGTTCCGATTCCACTCGTCGAGGAGCGCGGTTTTACCTTCGATCTCGATGTATTCCGTTCGCGGCTGTCGGACCGAACGAAGATGGTGATTCTGAACTCGCCCCAAAACCCGACTGGCGGCGTGATTCGTCCGGATGACATTCGGGCAATTGCTGATCTGGTTCGGGATCGCGACTTGATGATCCTCTCGGATGAGATCTATTCGCGGATCTATTACGACGCTCCGCCGAGTTCCATCTCAAACCTTCCGGGCATGCTCGAGAAGACAATTATTCTCGATGGATTCTCCAAGATCTACGCCATGACCGGATGGCGCATCGGCTACGGCGTGATGCCGGAATGGCTCGTCGATCCCGTGAACAAACTGATGGTCAACTCGAACTCTTGCACCGCGAGCTTTACCCAGCGCGCGGCACTCGCTGCGCTCACCGGGCCGCAGGATGATTCCGAAGCAATGGTGCAAGAGTTCCGCCGCCGGCGTGACGCTTTCATCGCAGGACTGAATCGCATCCCGGGATTCCGCTGCCAGATGCCCGAGGGAGCTTTCTACGCGTTCCCAAATGTCACCGGAACCGGAATCCCGTCGAAGCGTCTTGCAGATTCCTTGCTGACTGACGCCGGCGTCGCCTGCCTGAGCGGAACAGCGTTTGGCGAATACGGCGAAGGGTATCTCAGGTTCAGCTACGCCAACTCACTGGAAAACCTGAACGAGGCTGTTGAGCGAATTGACAAGTGGGTTCGCAGTAACTCATAGCGGGGACAAAGGCGACCCTAATCGCCTGAGCTATTCTGAGTGTTTCCATGGAACGAGGTTTTGTCCCGGTTCAGTACGACACTGAGCGGAAGATTCGTACCCGAAATAAGGGGTATTATCGCGTCAATCACTGGCCGATCTGGATCACGGTCTTCTTTCTTTCGCCCGGTCCGCTGACCTTCGACCTGTTTGAAAAAGGGTTCGACTGGCGCATGGCCGCGTGGCTCGGTCTCGTCTTGCTGGTCACCGGGTACTTCGGACTCAGGGGACAACTGCCGGGCTGCGAAGCCGCACCGTACATCATCCGTTTCACCGAAGACAAACCGAATCCGCTCTATCGGCGGATTTGTTACACCTTCGCGTGGTCGGCAGTGATTACCTATGCCGTCCTGAACGTCACCGGCCTGATCGTCGCGCTTGTGACGAAGAAGTGGTATCTCAAGCAGATCTACATCTACGGATACTTCCCTCTGGCGATCACAATCTGGACACTGGGCGCGCTCGGAAAGCTTCCGCGCGTGCTCCCCTCGACGAAGGGCGAAGGTTATGAGCGGCGATGGTTTTATGGCTCGGTGTGGGCTGTCTGTGTCGCGCAGCCCATCCTCGGGATTCTCTGGCGGGTGCAGGGGAAAGACACGCAGAGCACGATAATTAAGCTGATCGTTTTCGTTGGTGTTCTCGCGTTTATGGGAACGCTTGCGTACCTCGGCAGACTTCCGCGCACCCGGCCCATCGTGCCTGGTGAACTGGCAGTCTCAGATTGAGCACCTCGGCTCGGGCTTTGGCTCTCGTCAAACTCTTCGGATAAAATCGCCGGTAATTTTGTTGATCGACGGGGTCCCGGTCTGCTTCATCACCAGCAGTAGTTCGGCGCGGAGCATGTCGATGACTCGCTCGACGCCCGGTTGCCCGAAAGCAGCCAGCCCCCAGATATACGGCCTGCCAATGCAGACTGCCTTTGCTCCCAGCGCAAGGGCCTTGAAGACGTCGGAGCCACGCCGAAAGCCGCCGTCGATCAAAACTGTGCTTTTTGACCCGATCGCATCCACTACTTCGGGCAGACACTCAATCGTGCCACGTCCCGTTTCACTGGCGCGCCCGCCGTGGTTGGAAACGATGACTCCGTCGGCTCCCGCTTCTATCGCAAGCTTTGCATCCTGATCCGTCTCGATCCCCTTCACCAGCAGTTTGGCTTTCGTGAGTTTCCGGAGCCTGGTGATGTGATTCCAGCTGAAGAGAGGATCCTGGGAGGTCAACCCGGTGAAGTCCATTCCGTTGAAGTTTCCGAGTCTCCGGAACCGCTGTTGCCGATCGGTTGGATGGCACTGTGTACAGTCTCGTTTGTCGAGGCGCCGCCAGCGCTCGAACGTGTCCGTGCGCCGCCCAAAAAGCGTGTCGACCGTGACCGCGATCACCGGTGACCCGGCTGTCTCGGCGTTGTGTACCAGGCGCTCCAGGGCACTCCATGGACTTGCCGGGTACAGCTGAAACCATACCGGGCCGCCCCGAGCTTCGGCCGCGTTTGCAACGGAAAGATTCGAGTTCGTGGAAAGTATCTGCGTGACGTTGCGCGTTTTTGCCGCACGGCAAACGGGCAGTTCACCTTCGGGATGGAAGGCCATCGTGTTGCCGACGGGAGAAAACCCTATCGGGCTGGCCCACGGCATTCCCAACACCTCTGTCTTCATGTCGACATTGGGGTTCCCAGTGAGACGGTGCGGACGCAGGTAATAGCGATTGAAACCATTACGATTCGCGCGCAGCGTGGCATCGTCTTCTACACCTGTCGCGAGATATCCGTAATGCGCCGGCGGCAGCTTCTTTTGAGCTGCAGGTTCGAAATCGAGCAGATTGATCGCCTGGTCGGGGCTTGTAATCGGCTCGGCCTCAGGAAGCTGAAGCGATTGACCGACGGCGACTACGGGGCTTGCCAGCAGGTAACGGAGGAACCTTCGGCGGTTCGCGTCCAGGTGCATGGCTGTAGTTTATTACTACATCTTACGGCTTGCCATTTGGACGAGTTTGGTTACCGTGTTCCAGTTTCGTGCTGTCGGCACATGGGCTTTGAGTGAGCGATCGAGTTGTAATCCCAGCTTCGACCGGCCCATCCCGTCCGGGTAGTAGACGAATAGCTCCTTCCCGATAAGGTGAAGCTCTTCATTCGTTTGCGTCGGGAACGCGGGCAGGGAAGCAGGCTCGCGGGAGAAGAAAAGGACCAGCAGCTTCGAGGTATTGATCTCGTCCATTCGATGGGCAAACGGATTTCGCGCGATCGTGCTCTGCAGCTCATCGACGGTTCGGACGACGGTTTCCGGACGAAAGCCGAGTTTGCGCTGTATCCCGTCGGATACAACCGCTGCCACTTTCGCGGCCGAGAGCTTCGGTGCCCGAAACACGATGTTCCCGCTTTGGACCAGCGTTTCGGGTTCAATGAGGCCGAGCTCGCAACAGAGGTCGCGAAGCTCGGCCATCCTGATGATGTGGTTACCTCCGACGTTGACGCCTCGGAGCATTGCGATGTATACGCTCAAGCTCCCGTGCCCATCCGACCTTCATCCGCCGACGGTCCATACAACCCTGGTACCGGGATATCGAGTG
Source organism: Bryobacteraceae bacterium (assembly GCA_963794765.1). Lineage (GTDB taxonomy): Bacteria > Acidobacteriota > Terriglobia > Bryobacterales > Bryobacteraceae > JAWXCM01. The sequence continues at coordinate 125,004 of CAWCGC010000029.1, forward strand.
CACGCAGATACATCGACAACTGTCCCCGATGGTGAATCATGTGGTTGAGGACCATACCCCGAAGCACCGCAGCTCGAGGTGAATTGACCATCTGCTGACCTTTCCAGGTCAGCGTCCAGACAGTCGTAAGATCCTGGTCGGTCGAAACAGCCAGTTGATCCCTGAACTGCCGGGACGATTTCTCAAAAGCCTGCATCAGCTCTTCCGAAGTCTTCGGCAGCGGCTGAGGCGTGAAATCATCCATACTCAGCGAAGGCGTCGACAGTGTCTGATAGCCCCAGTCGAAGACCGTGGCGACGTGGTTCGCGAGCCAGATCAGGCTTCCGGACTTCGCGTGTGGCTTGAAACCAAACTTATCGGTCGGAACCCGTTCCAGCATCTTGCGGGTTCCCTGAATTTCGTGGTCGAGTTCAGCCACGAGAGGCTCACTCATCTTCATGCTTTAGCTCCTTTCGACTTCTTCTTCGATAATCGTTTCTCCGCAGCGAGACGGCCCGCGTCGATTGAACCACCGCACCAGGACCGCATCGCATCGGGATCTTCCAGGATTTCGGGGGGTGCCTCGTAATAGGACATCGTGCCGGGTCCGTCAAACGGCCGGAAAGCTTTCAGGCCGCAATTGTCGAATCGGGCGCGATTGCGGTCATCAGCTTTCAGATACAGTGTGTTACCGGCAAGCAGAGCGAAAACAAAGCCGTCACAATACAGGCAGTATCCGCCCATCATCGACCGGGAACGTATATCCCCGAGGATCGACAACTGCTCCACGACGAAATCCAGATACGCGTTTTTGGCTGGCACGACTGAACATTATCGCGCCGGTTCGTCCAGCCGGCGTCTTTGAAACAGTCTGCTTGTTACCCTGCAGTTCGGTGCCATCACATGATCTTGCCGCAGCGTTCGCAGCGAAGGTTCTGGAAGAGATCGACCGCGTCGAGCACCTTGCCACGATGGTCCGTCCGGAGATGCTCGACAATTCGCCGCTCGGCGGGTTCTCGTTTCGGGCTCTCCTGAAACACCTTCTTGACTGCACCGCTGGTTTCTGCGCGGCGCTCGATCGTGCCCTCCCGGGAGGTCTCCAGGCAGCGAGCGTCCTGAAAGCCGCACTGGCAAAACGTGTCGACGCGCCCGCGGACGCGCTGGAAAGCCTCGCCGCACTCACGTCCGCCGTGCGGACCGGCTTCACCGTGCTTGAAGACACAGACCTCGCCCGAAAGCTTCCGACCGTGTTCGTGCCCGACGGTGAAGCGTTGCTGACGATTCTGCTGAGCAACTACTCCCACCTGGTCGCCCACAAGTACCAGCTGTTCATGAATCTGAAGGCGTCCGGCATGGCTGTCAGCACGCGAGACCTGTATGTCTTCCGCGATGTAGAATAACGCTGCAATGAATCGGTGCCGACGGAGAAACGTTTCGCTCCGGAAATGAAACAAACTGTTCCATGAGGCAGTCCAGGAAAGGAGCGTCTGGCACGTGCGCCATTCTCTGACGACAATTGTGCCGGCATCATTCCGCTGATCTATGCCCAGAATGGTTGCACCTGCATCCCGCCCGCTGTCGGTCCGCATTGAGGACCGATCGCCTCTTTGGTGGTTTCGGTGGGTTCCCGCGGCGCTGCTGACCCTCCTCTTTCTCTACCTCGGATACTATCTCGGCCGGGTTGCAATCATACCGGTGCTGGCGTCGTTCGCGATCGCCTATGTCGTAAATCCAATCGTTGAGTGGTTCGAAACGCGTGGACTCGCCCGCGCAGTCGCGGCGCTCCTGACACTTGCGCTGGTGACTGTCGGAATGGGGTTGTTCCTTTGGTTTGTAATTCCGGATCTCTGGACGCAGGCACTCAGGGCCAGCGATGCCGTTATCCAAAACCTGAATGAGACCAACGCTCGCCACGTGCGGCAGTGGATGCAGGATCGTGTGCCGCTGGTCGACAGAATCGCCGGCGCGAGATTGTATACGTTTCTGAAAAGTCCGGCAGCTCTGACAGCCGCGGGACAGCGGTTCTTCACCGGCGGTCTCACCGGAATCGTCGCGACGGCGGCGAATGCACTCGACCTTCTGATTATTCCGTTCTTTGTCTACTACATTCTGATCGACTTCGATCACTGGCGCCAGAACTTTGATGAGCTTTTGCCGCCGAGGTTTCGCGAGCCCTTTACCCGCCTTTTCGACGAAGTTGGGCGCATTCTGCAGTCCTATGTGCTCGGTCAGCTGATGATCGCAATGATCATGGGAGCCATGTACGCCGTAGGTTTCGCTTTGTTGCGCGTGCCTGCATGGGCAGGTTTGGCGGCGCTTTCCGGATTCCTGAATGTGATTCCGTACGTGGGCACTGGGTCCGGTCTGATCCTGGCGAGCGGGTTCGTCTTCGCGGACACCGGACAGCTCTGGCGCGTGTTCGGCGTCATAGGCGTGTTCGGCGCCGTCCAGAGTGTCGAAGGATACTATCTGACACCCCGAATCCTCGGCGGTCGTCTGAGCCTGCATCCCATGGCGGTGTTTCTCGGCTTGCTCATTGCAGGTCGGCTTTTCGGACTGCTTGGCATACTCCTGGCCGTTCCGACGATTGCGGTGATGTCTGTCTTCCTGAAATTTCTGCGCGAGATCTACAGGGCTTCCGACTATTACCGAGCCGGTGAAATCGGACCCGAGCCTCCGCCGCGTCCAGTCGAGGAAGTCCTGTCCCAGGCAGCGGACACCGTCCTTGCAGACCAGGTCAGCAAGCAGGAAGGAGACGAACTGCTGGCTCCCACTAAGGCCGAAGACGATCCGGTAGCCGCGCAGAAGCCGTGAACATTCGCGCCGCTCTCGACGGGACGCCTCTTACTCTCACTTCCGGTGGCCTTCGGCGTTACACCGAAGAGTTGTTTCGAGCCTTGCGCGAAGAGTTTCCGTCAGATGAGTATTCGCTCGTCTCGGATCAGCTGAAACCTGCAAAAAGTTTTCTGCACAAACGGTGGTGGTCCGTCGGCCTGCCGTTGGAGTTGCGCCGGCAGCAGACCTCCGTGTTTCACGGTACTGACTTTGCGGTCCCCTACGTCCCCTTCTGCGCCTCGGTGATGACGATTCACGACATGTCGCCATGGATGAATCCCGAATGGCACGACGCCGCAGCAGTGAAGAGGGTACAAAGGCGAACTCCCTGGCTTTTGCGCCTCGGCCTCGCGAACATGCTGATCACTCCGACTGCGGCAGTGCGGTCGCAGGTCATCGAAACGTTTGGGATCCGCGAGGAGCAGATTGCTGTCGTCCCCGAAGCTTGCGCACGTGTCTTCAATCTGCAGCAGGTCCAACCCGAGAAACCCTGCTTTCTGTTCGTCGGTACACTGGAGCCGCGGAAAAATGTCCCGGCCCTTGTTACAGCATGGCGTGAACTGCGAACACGCGGACACAACGTGGAACTCGTTATCGCCGGACGCTCGCGTGCCGACGCTCCGTCAATCACTCCCGAGCCCGGATTACGACTTGCCGGGGAAGTGACGGACGAAGACTTAGGCCGGCTTTACGCTGCGGCCACCGCGCTGGTGTATCCATCGTTGTATGAGGGATTCGGATTGCCGGTGATCGAAGCCATGCAGTGCGGGACTCCGGTCATCACGTCTCGCGATCCTGCGCTGATGGAGGTTTCCGGTGGTGCGGCCATGCACGTCTCGTCGGAAGGACTCGCGGACGCAATGGAAAGCTTGCTTCACAACTCCGGATTAAGAGTTCAGTTGCGGGAAGCAGGTATGCGTCGGTCGCGTGAATACTCGTGGCGTCGGACAGCTATTCTTACCCGGGAGGTCTATGCGGAGGCCATCCGGCGTTTCCACGGCACTCATTCTCACGCCTGAGGCGCCGTACCCGATAACCGGCGGTGGCTCATTGCGGACGGCGTCGCTGGTCGAGTACTTCCGCTCCCGCAATGTCGATCTGCATGTCATCACCTGGCAGGAACCAGGTGCTTCCGACCCTCGTGCAGCATTTCCTTCCGACATTCGCGTCGACGTTCTTGAACTCCCGTTTCACAATCGAGGCAAACTTGCGAAAGCGGCGCGTAACCTTGGACGATTCGCTCGATCGGTACCGCCCCTGACAGATCGATTTCGCGGCTTCGAAAGGCAACTCACAGACCTTATTCGCGGACGGTCATGGGACGTTGCTCTGTTCGAGCACTTTTGGGTTGCGGAATACGGAAGAGTCCTGCGCGGTGCAGCAAAACGTCTCATCATCGATCTCGTCGATGTGGAATCGGTGTTGCTCGAGCGGACTGCAGACTTACATGGCTTTCCGATCTCGATGATGTTCCGGCGGTGGGCTCGGGCATCTGCCGAAATGGAAAGCCGTCTGCTGGCCGACTACGACACCGTGCTGGTCACCTCCGACGTCGATGCGAAACGGATCCCGGTGCAGTCAACCGTGTATCCCAATACAGTCCCCCTCGTGCCCTGTCCGTCATCCCGCGTAAAGCGCCGTCCCAATGAACTCGTCTTTTCGGGCAATTGGGAGTATCACCCGAATATCTCTGGTACCCGCTGGTTTGTCGAGAATCTTTGGCCGCAGATTAAGCATCAATGTCCGGGCGTGCGCTGCCGCTTCGTTGGGAGGAATGACCATGGCATCAGAAATCTTATTAGCAGTGATCCCGATCTCATCGCCACTGGCCCGGTGGGCGACGCGGTCGAAGCGATCGCCGAAAGCTCGGTCGCGATCGTTCCGCTGCTGAATGGTTCCGGAACACGTCTTAAGATCATTGAGGCGTGGGCCGCTGCTGTCCCCGTGGTCTCCACTCAGATCGGCGCTGAAGGATTGCCCGGCGTCCCCGGTGAGCATCTGATAATCGCTGATGAGCCTCACGATTTTGCCACCGCAGTTGTAAACCTGTTGCAGGATTCGCGTTCACAGTATGCACTCGGCAGTGCCGGACGTCATCTTTATGAGAGAGAGCTTACATGGGCTTCGGCGTGGACACGCTTAGAAAAACTTGGGTTGTAATGCACCCTCTATACTGGTATCCGGTGAATGCGTTTTTCTGTTGACGCTCACGCGATCGGGCGGCACCTGACGGGTAACGAGGTTTATATCCGCAACCTGCTGAATGGTTTTGCGGCACTCGACCGGTCATCTGAGTTTATTGCCTACCTGACAAGCGACATCGTGGATAAACCAGATGCGGTGCCAGCGCGCATGCAGCGCCGGACCGTGTCTGCAAACCCGTTTATTCGACTCGGTTTCGATCTGACACGACTCGTATATCGCGACGCTCCGGATCTGTTGCACGTGCAATACACCGCGCCACTGATCTGTCCGGTGCCCGTCGTGGTCAGCGTTCACGACGTCAGCTTTCTCGAACATCCGGACTACTTTCCGCTTCAGCGAGCGAAGCAGTTGCAGCTTACAGTGAAGCGCACTGTTGCATCGGCTGCTCGAGTTCTCACTGTCAGTGAGTTCTCGCGCGAGAGAATTCTTAGCGCGTACGACGTGGATCCTGATCGCGTCGTCGCCGTACCGAATGCCGCATCACCCGTTTTTCGTCCGATCTCGGCGGACGTTGCAACTCGTCGAGTTCGTGAACGATTCGGCATCACCACTCCGTTCGTGATGACTGTTGGGGATCTTCAGCCGCGAAAAAATCAATTAGGTCTGATCGAAGCTTTCGATGCACTCCTGCAGCGGTATCCATCTCTTCCCCATCACCTCGTGATGGTCGGCAAAGACACGTGGTTCTCGCCGCGAGTACATGCTCGTGCGAAGCGAAGCTCGGTGGGGCGTCGCATCCAGTTCACGGGCTGGGTGTCTGATGACGACCTGGTCAATCTCTACAACGCGGCCGATTGTCTTGTGTTCCCATCCCACTACGAAGGTTTTGGACTGCCCGTTCTCGAAGCCATGGCATGCGGCTGTGCGGTCGCGTGCTCCGATCGATCTGCGGTTCCGGAGGTCGCTGATTCGGCGGCGCTGCTGTTCCATCCGAGTGATCACGATGCCATGATCTCGGCAATGAAGGACCTTCTGATCGATCACGAACTGCGCACACGGATGCAACGGCTTGGATTGCAGCGCGCGTCCCTGTTCTCGTGGGAGCGAAGTGCCCGGCAAACTTTGAACGTCTACTACGAGGTGGCGGGAGCAGCCAGCGGTGTCGCAACAGCTTCCGAGATTCGCAAGTAATGTTCAGGGCTCTTCTTATCACGACGCTTGCGTTGCCGGTGATCTTCGCGCAGCCTGCCGGTCACACTGGTTCTGCGCCTGCTGCACGCAGTGCCACACCCGTAATGACAGCTCCGGGCGCTCCCGTCAGAGATCCTGGTCCGGCTGCCGCTGGCGCCGCTGCGGAAGCGGCAAAATCCGCGGCACCGCAGAACAAATCGGAAACACTGCACTTCAGTGTTAATTGGCCAAGCGGATTGAGCCTTGGTGAAGGGGAGCTCTCGTCCGTCTATACTTCCTCCGGCACGTGGTCATTTTCGATGAAAGTTGATGCCGCACTCCCAGGTTTCCCGCTCGCCGAATCGGCACAGTCCACGGCAGGTAAGGATTTGTGCTCCGTCGAACTCACGAAGGAGTCGACCCGCGGACGCCGAAAGACGACCGAGAAGACGACGTTTGATCCATCGAAGCTGACCGCGACCCGCAGAACCGTCACTAACGACGGCGGTAAAACCGAATACCGCATCCCGGGCTGCGCTCGCGACGCGATGAGCTTCGTGCAGTTTATTCGCCGCGAACTCGCCGCCGGGCGTCTGCCGCAGCCGCAGCAGGTCTACTACGGTGCGCCGTACCAGACGCGAGTGCAGTACGTCGGAACGCAAAGCGTGCGGTCGGGAAACGAAATGGTGGAAGCCGATAAGCTGACCGCCTCGATCAAAGGCCCTGCATCGGAACTCACGGTCGAACTGTTGTTTCGCCGCGATCCCACAAGAACTCCGTTGTCGGTCACCATACCCGTCACTATCGGGAAGTTCACCGTGGAGTTCGACCGCTGAGCGCACGTTTGCGCGTTGCGCTCTTCTCGCCCATGCCGCCGGCGCGCAGCGGCATCGCAGACTACTCGGCGGCCTTGCTGGAATCGATGTCGCGGATCGCGGACGTGACCGTCTTCGATCGCGCTCCAGAGCACTTCGACCCAGCATCCTTTGACATCCCGCTCTACCAGGTCGGCAATAACTCCTGGCACGCGTTTGTTTACGAGCAGGCGCTGCGCAGTCCGGGCGTCGTGGTGATGCACGAAGCAAATCTGCACCACCTGATCGCCGAAATCACTATTAAGCGCAAGGACTGGGACGGCTACCTGCGGGAAGTGGAATTCGATGGCGGCCCCCGTGCACTCGAATATGCGAGGCGCGTCCGCGCTCTCGAGGTCGGTCCCGATTACGAAGGCGTCCCAATGCTGCGACGCCTTCTGCAGTCGTCTCGAGGCGCCATCGCTCACAGCCGAGCCGTCCAGAAAGATCTCCTCTCTGCCGGTTTCACCGGACCGACTGCCGTCATTCCTCACGGAGCGTGGATTCCGGACACGGACAGGATGGGCTTCCGCCACCGCCTCGGTGTCAGCGTGCAAACGCCGCTCGTCGGTATCTTCGGGTTCCTGAAGCCATACAAACGAATCGCGGAGTCCCTGCGTGCGTTTCGGCGTCTGCTGAGGCTGCACCCGGAAGCCAAGATGATCCTGGTCGGCGAGCCGCATCCCGACTTTGCGCTGCAGTCGCTCATCTCTACTCTTGGTATCGAGCGCAGTGTCCGGGTGCTCGGGTTCACTCCGATCGACGACTTCGTCGGCTATATCGCCGCGTGTGACATCATCCTGAACCTGCGCTGGCCAACAGTTGGCGAAAGCTCCGGTACGTTGCTGCGCTCCCTTGGTTTGGGACGTGCTGTGCTGGTCTCCGATGTGGGTTCATTCTCCGAGTACCCGGATGAGATTTGTCTCAAAGTCCCGGTCGGCGTCGGGGAAGAAGACACCATATTTGAATACCTGAACCTGCTGGTGACCCGTCCCGAAGTCGCGCACAAACTTGGCAAAGCCGCGCGCCGGTGGGTCGAGCAGGAATGCTCGTGGGATTCGGTAGCCGACCGTTATGTGGAATTCCTGGAACGCGTCGTCTCCGGGCGCGTTCCCAAACCAGCGGAGACTGCGACCGCTGCGGCTGTCGGCGGTGCTGCCGACCGAGCCGATCATCCGGAAGACAGCAAGCCCGCCCCGATCGTCGAGCCGGAATACATCCTCGGGTGGGCCGCTGATGCCGGTGGTCGAAGCTACGCGCTCACGCACATCGACCGTCTGCAGAAGACGCTTCAGATTACGCCCCCGGGAGCACCCGATAAGCGCGTGCTCGAGATGGGCGCCTACATGCAGATTACTCCGGCGCTGCGGTCAAAGCTGCAGTACGGCGAAGTTCGGGGCTGCTATTACGGCAAGCTGGGCGAGATCGATCACAAAGAGATCGTGTCCGCTGACGGCGAGCACTTCACCTGCGACGTCGACCATTTCGATGCCGAACGTGATGCATTCCCGTATCCGGATGAGCACTTCGATACGGTGCTGTGCTGCGAGTTGCTCGAGCACCTGCCGACCGATCCTATGCATATGATGAGCGAGATAAACCGCATCCTGAAGCCCGGCGGCCATCTCGTCATCACAACTCCAAACATCTGCTCGGTGCGCGCGATTGCAGCGATCCTGCAGGGCTATCACCCAGGGTTCTTTCCCGCTTACATCCGGCCATCCGCCGACGGGACCGACAATGGCGCACGCCACGCCCGCGAATATGCGCCGCGGGAACTTGCGGCCCTTTTCCGTGACGGTGGGCTTTGAAGTCGCGTCACTGGAAACCGGCGAATTCCGGGAGGAAGCGCACCCCGAGCACGAGTGGGTTCGCCAGCTTCTCGACACCTACTGGCTCGACCCTGACCTTCGAGGCGATGGTCTCTACGCCGTCGGTGTAAAGCGCGGGCCGGTTCATCAGCGCTATCCTTCATGGCTGTATAACTGAACCGGCGCCCATGGCTTCCACCTCGTCGATCCCGCGCTCGAACTCCGCCGTCTCCGGACGGACTATTGCGGTTGATGTGCCTCCGGCCGTTATCCGGGCGCTCGGAACGACACAGAACGCCGTAGTTGGGTACCAGATCTACGATCCCGAGTCGGGGATGTTCATCGCAGAAGGGGAGTGGAGCCGGGTCGAATCCGATTCGTTGACTCTGGATGTGGTGCTCCCGCCGGAGAGAGGTCGCTATCTCGTCTACATCTCCGCCCTGAACGAAGCAAGCGGCTGGGCGTATCAGCGCGGCAAACTCTTTCTCGTGCTGGATGCGTTCGTGGAACGCGGTCAGGCAAGTGTGCTCGACGGTCCCCGCGAGACCACCATGCGCGCTCTCCGGCGACAGACCCGGCGTCGCCAGATCCGTCTCGCCTTCACGCTTCCGTTCCGGACCATTGCCGTCAACCGCAGTCTCTTAAGCTCGATGGTTCGACGCGACATTCTCGCCCGATACCGCGGCAGCTTCGGCGACGTTTTGTGGACGGTCCTGAATCCTCTGCTGTTGATCGGGACGTACTTCGTCGTGTTCGGCGTCTTGCTGCAGTCTAAGTTCGGTCCGGATAACAGCCGTACCGGGTACGTACTCTACCTGCTCGCTGGAATCCTGCCATGGCTCGCATTCAGCGAAGCCGTCGGCCGTTCACCCCACGTGATGGTCGAGCATCGAAACTTCATAAAGAAGCTCGTGTTCCCGGTGGAGATTCTGCCGGTCACCCAAACGATATCGGCGCTTGTTACACAGGCATTCACCCTGGCAATTTTCGTTCTTGCTCTCGTGATCGTGCGTGGCTCGATGCCGCTGACCGCATTGTTCCTACCGGTCTTGCTGGTGCCGCAGCTGATGTTCACACTTGGAATCGCGTGGTTTCTTTCCGCACTCGGTGTCTTCCTGCGAGACCTCAGTCAGATCATCAGTTTCCTGCTGACGCTCTGGTTCTGGCTCACACCGATCTGCTATCCCGAAATCACCATCCAGGGCGGACTCGCCAGGATGCTGACAAAAAACCCGATCTACACGCTGGTCCGGGGGTATCGCGCGATCCTTCTCGAAGGCTCCCCTCCCGAGTTCCACTCCCTCTGGAAACTCTGGCTGCTTTCCGGCGTCGTATTCGTGCTGGGCTACGCCTGGTTCCACAAGCTCCGCAAGAGCTTCGCTGACGTCATCTAAACTTCATTACAGGACCATCATGGACTTTTCGTTTAGCGACGAACAAGTGCAGTTGCGGAAGCAAGTTCGTCAGTTTGCCGAAGCGGAAATAGGCCCGCATGTCCTCGAGTGGGATGAGAACCAGACCTTTCCGCTCGATGTCATAAAAAAATGCGGAGAGCTGGGCTTCATGGGAGCAATCTTCCCGGAGGACTACGGAGGAAGTGGGCTCGGCTATGTGGAATACGCCATCATCATCGAGGAGCTCGCACGTGTTGACCCTGCTGTTGCGCTGATCATCGCCGCGCACAATTCGCTTTGCACGAATCACATCTATCTGGCCGGCTCCGAAGAGCAAAAGCAGCGCTATCTTCCAAAACTGACAACGGGCGAGTGGATCGGCTGCTGGTCCTTAACGGAACCGGAGGCTGGTTCCGATGCCGGTGGAACCCGTACACAGGCAGTACACGAAGGCAACGACTGGATCCTGAATGGCGGGAAGACTTTCACGACGAACGCGCATTACGCCCAGGTCTGCGTAGCGATGGCCGTGACGGACAGAACGGCCGCACACCACGGCATCTCGGCATTCATCATCGAACCCGGCTCGCCCGGATTCAGCGTTGGAAAAAAGGAAAATAAGCTTGGCATGCGCGCGAGTGCAACGGGCGAGGTCCTGTTCCGCAACTGCCGCCTGCCCGATTCACAATTGCTGGGCAAACCTGGTGAGGGCTTTATCGACAGCCTTCGAATACTCGACGGTGGCCGAATCTCCATCGCTGCGCTTTCGGTGGGCACCGCGCAGGGAGCCTTCGACGCCGCTTTGAAATACTCGAAGCTGCGAAAGCAATTCGGCCGGCCGATATCCGAATTCCAGGCGATTCAGTTCAAACTCGCCGAAATGGCGACCCAAATCGAGGCCGCTCGCCTGATGACCTTACGCGCTGCGTCGATGAAAGATCAGGGACAGACCAGAATCACGCGCGAATCCGCGATGGCCAAGCTGTTTTCCTCTGAGATCGCGGTCCGAGTCTGCGACGACGCCCTCCAGATCCATGGCGGCTACGGCTTCATCAAGGACTATCCGGTGGAGAAGTTCTATCGCGACGTCAAACTCCTGACCATCGGTGAAGGAACAAGCGAGATCCAGAAGCTCGTGATCGCTCGACAGCTATTGAAATCGCAATAGCGCTGACATTCGGCAAACTTGCGGATTCGGCCGCTCCGAATTGACCTACAATTCAAGGCCGGAGGGTTACTGTGTCGAATAGAATCTCGCTTGTCTGGACAGTGTCCGCAATGTTGGCAACCGTACCACTTTCGGCCGCGAGCATCAGCGGTTACGTGCAGACAAACCTTACATCTGATCTTCCCGGGGCCGCCCATACAGACACAAACTTAAAGAACCCGTGGGGAATCGCAGCTTCAGCGACTTCGCCTTTTTGGGTTTCGGACAACGGAACCGGGCTGACCACACTCTACGACAACGCTGGAACACCACAAGTCGCTCGTCGTAACCATCCCCAATCCGCTTGGCGGAATGTCGGCACCAACCGGTGCTGTGTTCACCGGTGGGCTGGGTTTGTTCGGCGGCGAAAACTTCATCTTCGCAACCGAAGAGGGTACCATTGCGGGCTGGCGAGCCGCGCTGGGTACGACCGCCGAAGTGCTTTCCATTACAACGCGCGGGTGCTGTTTATAAAGGTCTGGCTGTCGGTACGATAGGCGCGAACAGCATACTTGTATGCTGCCGATTTTCACAACAATCACATCGATGTGTTTGCCAATCCCACTGCTCCGCAGCTGCCAGGAAATTTCAACGACCCCAATCTGCCTTCAGGATACGCTCCATTCAACGTCCAAAACCTGAACGGACCAAATCTATGTCGCATACGCCTTGAAGCCGACAGGCAGCGACGATGAACAAGCCGGCCCCGGGTTCGGTTACGTCAGTGCTTTCGATCTGAACGGTAATTTCCTCAGACGTCTTATTTCGCAGGGAGCGTTGAATGCTCCGTGGGGACTCGCTCTGACTCCGGCCGGCTTTGGCGGACTCCCGGCGGGCGACCTCCTGGTCGGAAATTTCGGAGACGGTCTGATCAACGCCTATGATCCAAACGGCCTGTTGATCGGCACTATCGCAAATGCTGCGGGCATACCAATAGATAACGATGGCTTGTGGGCACTCACGTTTCGCGGTACGTCTCTGTACCTCACGGCTGGCTTAAATGATGAGGCAAATGGTCTGTTTGCCCGCATCGACGCCGTCCCGGAGCCCGGAACCGTAGCCCTGACCTTACTGGGACTTGCCGGGCTGGTGATCGGGCGTCGGCGGCGCAAACTGAGGTAAACGGCCGCCAACCGCAAGTTTCCTCCAACGGCACAGTAAAATAAGGGTTTACGCTCTCGTAAACAGGGACAGGAGGAAAGCAACAAATGGCGGCAGCTCCGCGCCGAAAGTCGGTCGCGGTCAATGTAGGCGGCGTGATGGTCGGCGGCAACAATCCGATCGTCGTGCAGTCCATGACCAATACAGACACGGCTGACGTAACGGCGACGGTCAATCAGGTGATGGCTCTCGCGCAGGCCGGCTCAGAACTGGTCCGCGTCACCGTAAACACCGATGATGCTGCAGTGGCCGTCCCGAAGATTGTGGAAACGCTGGGAATGTTCGGCGTTCGAGTCCCGATCGTTGGTGACTTCCACTACAACGGCCACCTCTTGCTGAGAAAGTATCCCGACTGCGCCCGCGCACTCGCGAAGTACAGAATCAATCCCGGAAACGTCAACATCGGCCGCAAAACCGATGACAACTTCCGGACCATGATCGAGGCGGCGATCGAGTACGATCGCCCGGTTCGCATCGGCGTGAACTGGGGATCGCTCGATGGTGTCCTCCTCACGCGGATGATGGATGAAAACAACCGCCTGCCCGATCCGCTCGACGCACGTCAGGTCACGATGAACGCGATCGTCGCGAGCGCTCTGTTGTCGGCCGAAGCTGCCGAGAGCTACGGCCTGGCCCACGACAAGATCATCATCAGTGCAAAGGTCAGCGGCGTTCAGGACCTGATTACCGTCTACCGGGATCTCGCGAAGCGTTGCGACTATGCTCTGCATCTCGGACTCACCGAGGCAGGCATGGGATCGAGAGGCGTTGTCGGCACGACCGCCGGCATCGGCATCCTGTTGCAGGAAGGCATCGGCGATACCATTCGCGCCTCTCTCACTCCTCAGCCAAACGGCGACCGCACCGAAGAAGTGGTTGTGTCGCAGCAGATCCTGCAATCGCTGGAACTGCGAAGCTTCACGCCACAGGTTGCGGCCTGTCCCGGTTGCGGTCGCACCACCAGCACCTTCTTCCAGGAGATGGCAGACCAGATTCAGAACTATCTCCGAAACCAGATGCCCATTTGGAAGGAGCAGTATCCCGGAGTCGAAGAGATGAAGGTCGCCGTCATGGGTTGCGTCGTCAATGGCCCCGGCGAATCGAAGCACGCCAACATCGGCATCTCCCTGCCCGGGACCTTTGAGGAGCCGGTCGCGCCGGTCTACGTTGATGGCAAGCTGGCCACCACCCTGCGTGGCAGCGCCATCGTCGAGACATTCATGGGAATGCTCAACGACTACGTTGCTCGAAATTACAGTGCGCAGGTGCAGGAGCTGACGGCAGCGCACTAAGCGCATTTCGTTCTCGCGATGGCTCCGTCCCGTTTCTTCAGCGGAGAAGCAATTCGCTGATCTTGTCGTAGTCGTGCTGACATCCGGTTCTCGAGACGATGTCCATCCGGGGAAGGCGGGTATCATGGAATCGCCGGCATTTTCGTTTTGTGGAAATTCAGCCCCTCGGTAACTCCAGTCGTGCGCTGTCGTGTTCTCGACGGTACTGGCGTGGCAGAAGTTTTGCAGCCACACGCAACGCAGATGTTTCGCGAGCGAGCCGTGTTGCCTCCGCCGCATTTCTGACGGATCAACAACAGCAGGCTCGCGGCTCCCGGCGAGATCCGTGGGCAGTCGTTGAAGATGGGACAACAGGAGTGATGAAGCGTTGAACGCGAAGATCGGAATCATCGGTGGCAGTGGCCTCTACTCCATGCCGGGCTTCGAGGCCCGCGACGAGCTCACGATCGAGACACCCTGGGGCATCCCGTCAGATCCCTACGTCGTCGGCACGCTGGCCGGAAAGCCGGTTGTCTTTCTCGCCCGCCACGGTCGCGGGCACCGGCATATGCCGTCGGAATTGAATTTCCGTGCCAACATCTGGGGATTCAAGACACTGGGAGTAGAGCGAATCGTCTCCCTGAGTGCGGTAGGTTCACTGAAGCAGGAGCATGAACCGCTGCATTTCGTGATCCCGGACCAGTTCTTCGACCGCACCTCGGGCCGAGTCTCGACGTTTTTCGGCAACGGTCTGGTAGCCCACGTCAGCATGGCTGACCCGGTGTGTGCGCAACTCACGGTTCATCTCGAGGATTCGTGCAGGAAGGCCAGCGTTGTCGGCAAACGGGGTGGAACCTACATCTGCATGGAAGGACCTGCGTTCTCGACCAGGGCCGAATCCAATGTCTATCGCTCCTGGGGCATGGACGTCATTGGCATGACCAACCTTCAGGAAGCCAAACTGGCCCGTGAAGCGGAGATCTGCTACGTCACCGTGGCGATGGTGACAGACTATGACTGCTGGCACCCGCATCACGACGCCGTCACGGTCACCGAGATCATTGAAGTGCTCAACAAGAATGCAGCGAACGCTGCCAGAGTCGTGGCCGAGGCAGTCGCGGCCATGCCGGAAGCGCGAACGTGCAAGTGTGGATCGGCACTGAAGCACGCGCTGATAACAAATCCTTCCGCAATTCCCGAAGAAACCCGCAGGAAGCTGGAGCCGCTCGTTGGCAAGTACCTTCCAAACTGAATCCTCAGCATCTGCGGAACTGCTGACGTCCATTCTGGAAGGCAATCCCTGGTCGGATTACCTGCTGCGCCGCGCCCTCATCGAGGATGAGGGGCGGCAGCTGTTTTCGGTTGTCATCGAGCGGCTCGGAGATCTCTTTGAGCCGGCTTTATGTGATGAATACGCGAGCTTGTTCACTCGTGTGGTCGAACTGCTTCGTCCTGAATGGAAGGGTTCCGATCTGTTGTCGCGCTACGAAAGGGTTCGCCGAATCCGGCGTTGCGAGCACACAAACGTTCGCGATGTCTTCGTGCTTTCGCGTGTCACGCTCGGAGCAGACGTCGCGGTAACCAGCGTGATTCTCGACACCGTGCAGCGGCGATTTCCGAACGCAAACATCCACTTCACCGGACCGCGAAAAAACTTCGAGCTCTTCGCCGGCAACCGCCGCATCGCACACGCGCCCTATCCGTATCCTCGCGCGGGCAGTCTCGCGGAGCGACTCGAGAAATGGGAACCGATCAACGCTCCCGACAGCATCGTCGTCGATCCCGATTCTCGTCTCACACAGCTCGGGATTCTGCCCTTCTGTTCCGAAGAGGACTACTTCTTCTTCGAAAGTCGCGCCTGGCAGGCGGACTCGGATCTGGCGCTGCCGCAACTGGCCTCTGCCTGGTGTAACGAAGTGTTCGGTGAAGCAGGACGGCCATGGCTGTTCCCGCTAAGTACGCCCGAAATCCGGGCCGATGTCGCCGTGAGCCTGGGAGTTGGTGACAACCCGGCGAAGCGGATCCCCGGAGCGTTTGAAGAGGATCTGCTGCGCTCGCTGATAGAACGGAATCTCTCCGTAGTGGTCGACGAAGGCGCGGGCGGCGAAGAGACCGAGCGTGTGCGCGAGCTTTGCACTCGCATCCCCGGCCTGCAGCGATTCTGCGGATCTTTCGCGGACTTTGCTGGCATCATCCGAAGCGCAAAGCTCTACGTCGGCTACGATTCGGCCGGCCAGCATGTTGCCGCCGCATCGGGAGTGCCGCTGGTGACCATTTTTGCCGGATGGGTGTCCGAGCGCATGTTTCAACGGTGGAAGCCCTGGGGACCCGGGCCTCGCGAGATCATCAAAGTTACAGACGAACCGGCTCACACTGTTCTCTCCAATGCCATCGCAGCCACGGACCGGATGCTCGTTCAGGTAGCAGCCAATGCGTGATCGATCGTTCGCGCGCGGCGTCGCACAGGAACACTTTGACCGAAGCCGTCCCGCGGACTGGTTCGACATTCTGTATCGCGAAGCTGACGGAAACGAGAAGCTACTGCCTTGGGTGGACGACAATCCCAATCCCAATCTCGTTTCGTGGCTTGACCGCGAGCAATTCTCCGTAGCAGGGAAGCGTATTCTGGTTGTCGGCTGCGGTCTGGGCCAGGACGCCGAAGAGCTGGCTCGTCGCGGCGGCAGGGTGGTCGCCTTCGATATCTCCCCCGCTGCCATCGAGTGGGCTGGAAAGCGCCATCCTTCCTCAACGTCATCTACCGCTGCGCCGACCTGTTCTCGCCGCCCGGTGACTTTCATCGCGCGTTCGATTTCGTTTTCGAAGCGTATACAGTGCAGGCTCTGCCTCCTGAGGTCCGGGAACGTGCCGCAAAGGCCGTTACGTCGTTTGTTGCGCCAGGTGGTGAACTGCTCGTAGTCTGCCGGGCCCGGGACGAGGACGAAGACCCCGGGACTATGCCCTGGCCGCTGACGGAACGAGAGCTGCATTATTTCGAGCGTGGCGATCTCTCGCTCATCGCGCTTGAAGACTACGTCGAATCGGAGCAGGGCGAGATGACGCGGCGCTTTCGCGCCTTATTCGGACCAAACGGAGGATGAAAACTGCCTTGCGACCAGTACGCTTGCAGGTCTACGCTGTGGTGCTGGTGAATACGGCCGAGCAATGGACGTACATCGAGAAGCAGTTTCCGAATACTCGTCCGGGTCTGTTCCGTGGCCGGCAGTTTCTTTCACGGAATTTCGGCACAAAGCGTGTAGTGTTCCTCCGAGGCGGTGAGACCCGGGTCCTTGCCGCAGCTGCCGCTCAGTTCGGAATCGATCGCTGGAATCCGATGCTCATCATGACAACTGCCGACGAAGGTGTCGATGCAGTCGAGTCTGTTGCCGAGGTCTGTGAGATAAACGGAGTGCGACTCATCAGTGAGCCTGTCGCCGCTGCAAATATCGAAGACTCAGTGCCGGCCGCAATCACGTACGCGAACCGCGAAGCTTAGACGGTTCTGGCTTCGGACTCCGGAAGCGACATCAGGGCGAAGCCTTGCCTTACTCAGTAATGAGCTTTATGGTGCTGCTCCTGAATTGCTGTTCCCAGACTTCGGCCCATGATGTTGACGCCGGGCGTCACAGTGCCCGTCACCTTCACCCGTGCATTGCGGTTTGGTACTCCGCGGCTTGAGACAACATAGATCGTGCCCGTGCCGTCGTCGATTTGATAGATACCGTTGTTCATGGCACCGACGACATTCACAACACGACCCTCAACCGTAACGCTGCGATTGTGATAACGTGCAGGGTCATTCATGATCCGGCCAATGTGTTGTACGCATCCCGTCAGCACAAGGCATAACAGCAGCAGGCATGAAACTCTCTTCATGGTTCGGTAGCCGTTGTCCCTTTCGTCTCCCCAACAGACGTTGACGATACCGAGTGGTGTACAACTTTTGAAACCGCGGTTACGACTCGGCGATAGGAAAGCTTGAAGGGATCATCTCCCAGGATGAAGATCCCTTCACGCCAGCTCGACCAATACCACCGTGCAAGCAACGCGAGATGCTCTTCCTGTTCACGAACTGCAACCTCGATCGGTTCCACCGACTGGAGCATCTCCCTTAATCGCTTGTCGAGCGATACCGCAGCGTTCTCCTCCACCCGGAACGTAATGGGGGCTTGCCAGGCTGCCCGTGCGAAGACGATCAGGGTTGCTGCCCTCGCTTCTGTCGAAGGCACAACCGCCACACCGTAGATCCGCGTGATGTCGTGAGCGAGATCGTCGCGCAGCCGAAGCAACTGCTCGATTCGCTCGACACGCTCGTGCTGCTGTGCCGCAGCCTCAAACTCGAGCGCCTGGCTGAGGCTGTCCCGTGCCGTTCGGGCAGTCTGCAGCGCAAGCCGTCCACTGGAGGAAAGAAACTCCGCCACTCTCACCGCCTCGCTCCCGTACTCCTGAGGGCTGACCAGAGCCTGACAGGGACGAAGACACATGTTCATCTCGCCGTAGATACATCCCGGATGTTCCGGGGATGGCTGCAGGTCTTCCTGACATCTCCGAAGCTGGAACAAATCCAGCAGATCATGATCGAACTGATCTGCAAGCGCTCGGGATCGAAAGGGACCGTAAGTGATGCCGGCAGAAGCTAACCGGGAGCTGACCTGCGTGCGCGGAAACGGGTTTGTGGTTAGTAACCGTACGTAAGGCGGAAATCGCAGCTTGAGTAAGTGCTGGTAAGTTGTGGGGAGGAACAGCCGTCCGCACTCATACCAGACCAGCAGCGATTCGAGGCTCGATCCCGTTGGCCAGTACTCGATTCGTTCAGCAACCTCGCGCAGATTTAACAAAGAGGTAAGCCGTTCGCGCTTCCGAAGCAAACGCCGCAAACGACGCCGCAGGTCGCCAGTGCGCGCGATATAAGGCTCACCGCCGCTTTGCGGAAATACCGCAAACACGGCGGGGCCAGCTCGGACGGCATCGATATCTGCGTCCAGATCCGGGCCGCAGAGTAACTTTATCGACGTTGTGGCGTAGCGAAGAGTCATGAAACCCTGGTCAACATAAAAAGGACTTGACAAGCATATAGCGGTCCTTAAAATAGGGATGTTCGAGTATGGAACGCCCCTGCACTCACGATAAGACGGAAGTCCTGGCCCGCCGGGATGGAGTCGACTACGTTCGTTGCGATACCTGCGGCCAGGTATTCGAAGCGGAGGATCTGGAACCCGTCCTGGTCTACGACGAAGACTGAGCTACCCCCCTGATTAACAGCCCTCGAAACGGGCGACCGTTGTGCCGGGTCTAACTCTCGCACCCGAATTGCGGAAGTGCGGAGGAACGCCTTGAACACGACCATCGTCGCGCATTTTCAGGATGCTGATCAGGCTCAGGACGCGCTCGCTGACCTCGAACGGCAGGGTTTCACTGCCGATCAGGTGAGCTACGTCGCTCACGATGGCTCCGGACGATTCGCCGACCGGCTTCGCGGCAAAAATCTGTTCGGATCTCGTGCCGCGACTGGTGCGCTCGTTGGAGGCGGAGCCGGAACTCTGCTTGGATTTGCTGCACTGGCCGTCCCCGGGATCGGGCCGCTGATCGCTGCTGGTCCAATTGCGGCCGCACTGACAGGCGCCGGTGTCGGCGCCGCCACTGGCTCTCTTCTTGGCGCACTCAGCGATCTCGGCCTCCCTGAAGCCGAAGCACGTCGTTACTCCGAGGTGGTCGAGCAGGGAGGCTCTTTAGTCGCTGTCCGGGTAAACGAGGATACTACCAATCGCGCGATCGAAGTTCTGCATCAGCACCAGCCCGAAGCCATCAGGCATCACGAACCTGCGATCAAAGAAACTGGCGTCGAGTTCGACCCCGCCGATCCGCACACCGACGCTCCCAACTACGGCGACGAAGGCGGCTCATCCCAGTGGGGTCAAACAGTACTTCGCGTCGAAGACGGCGAAGATCGCGTCGAGGCTCGTGTTCGCTCCAGAGACGTGCCGCCAGTCAAGCCGGAGTGATGTGCACTGCAATCTGAATGGAATTCAGCGAATGGTCTGAAGCCTACTTCCCGCTCAGATCCTCAGCTGCAGCCGAGATGCGAGGCATAACCCGGCCGCCCCGAAGCTGCTCCGTCGCCGCGGACCGCCCAGCACTCACAGAAGGGGAAGACCCCTCGGGAGGCAAAATCTGAACCGCGCCCGCAGCCTCTCCAATCTCCTTCTGAACCTGCCGGTTGGACCGGCTGATGTACTTGAAGCTGACAAAAGCCGCAATACCTAAAAAGACAATTCGCCCTATCATTTGGCCTAATCCTCACGTCCGAACATTTCGGCAAATCGGCCGATCGGATTGTGCTCGTCACCATTGCCCTTGCCACCGGCAGGAACAAGTTCACGGCGCATCTTCTCGAGCGTCATGCTCTGAATAATCACTCTTCCCGGTCCGGTCATCGTCGCCAAAAACAGACCTTCGCCGCCGAAGATCGCAGTCTTGATCCCGCCCACGAACTGAATGTCGTAGCCGACGGACTCGTCGAACGCGACCACGCATCCGGTGTCGATCTGCAGCGTCTCTCCGGGTCCGAGCCGGAACTCCACGAAATCGCCGCCCGCATGGATGAACACCTCACCAGGTCCGGTGAGCTTCTCGAGAATGAAACCCTCGCCGCCAAAGAACCCCGCCCCGAGCTTCTTCACAAACGCAATGTTCAACTGCACCGACGACTGAGCAAACAGGAACGAATCGCGCTGCACCAGAATGCTCTGACCCGGCGCGAGTTCGAAAGGCTGAATGCGTCCCGGATAGCTTCCCGCAAACCCGACCTCGCCGTCCATGTTGGCGCGGAAGTAAGTCAGGAACAGCGACTCCCCCATCAGCTTGCGTTTCACCGCACCCCAGAGCTTTGACGCGATGGTATCACCCTGCATCCGCGTCTCCCAGTAGATCTGCGGCATCTTGTACACCATTCGCCCTGCCTCGGCGTACACTTCCTGTCCGGGCTTCAGCCTCACCCGCGCGATCTGCAGATTATCGCCCTGTATCGTGAAATCCAGAGGCGCTACAGGACCTGTGCCCCAGGCTGTCCCGCTTTCTGCGGCGGTCGTGCCGCTGCTCGCGTAGCTGGCAGAAGCACCGGAACTCATTCCAGGCTGAGCGCCAGCGGGTTGAGCGCCCACCGGCTGGCCGCAGCTTCCGCAGAACCGGGCGTCGTCCGCCATCTTGTTACCGCAATTGGTGCAGAAGGCCATGAGTGTTCTACCGGACAGTGTAGCCAGGCGGTAAAATCAATAGATATTCCTTATGCAGAAGGCCGCCGTTTTCGCGCTCTTCGCCGTCGTGTCGTCGGTAACTCAGTCGGCTCGGGCCGCCGACTTTGCTCGCGAAATTCAGCCCGTGTTTGCGAAACGGTGCATCGGATGCCACGGGCCCGGTCAGCAGATGGCGGGTTTGCGGCTCGACGACCCCGCCGCGGCAATTTCCAAAGGTGTGATCGTGGCCGGCAAGGCCGGCACAAGCCCTCTGGTAGAACGAATCACCAGCGATAAAAAAGGCTTTCAAATGCCGCCGGTGGGCGACCGTCTCGCCCCGGCCGAGATTGCGGCAATCCGCTCCTGGATCGAAGACGGCGCAAAGCTGGATGGCCTCGCCGCCGCACCTAAGCCGGCAGGTTCGACCCACTGGTCCTTCCAGCCCGTGCGTCGACCTTCCGTGCCCGCCGTACGCAAACGCGACTGGGTCCGAAATCCCATTGATGCCTTTGTCCTCTCCCGTCTCGAGGGGGAGAATCTTGAGCCGTCACCCGAAGCGGGCAAGACCACGCTCATTCGACGCCTGAGCCTCGATCTCACTGGACTTCCGCCCACGCCCGCCGAAGTCAAGGAATTTCTCGAAGACAATCGGCCCGATGCCTGGGACCGTCTCGTCGATCGTCTCCTCGCGTCGCCGCATTATGGCGAACGCTGGGCAAGACCATGGCTTGATCTGGCACGATATGCCGACAGCGACGGATATGAGAAGGACCTCGTCCGGCCGTATGCCTGGCGGTATCGCAACTGGGTCATCGACTCGCTGAACAAGGACCTGCCGTTCGACGAATTCATGCTCGAGCAGCTTGCAGGCGACCTCCTGCCCAACGCCAGCGTCGACCAGAAGGTGGCCACCGGATTTCAGCGCAATGTCCTGGTCAATCGCGAGGCAGGCACCGATCGCGAAGAAGCTCGCTTCGAACAGAACATAAATCGCACGAACACGATCTCCACAGTATTCCTCGGACTGACCGCTGGCTGCGCGCAGTGCCACAACCACAAATTCGACCCGATTCGCCAGCGTGATTACTACTCACTCTTTGCGTATGTGAACAACCTCGAAGAGAAGGACATCGACGCTCCGATGCCGGGCGAGATCGGGCCGTACCTGCACGCAAGACCCGAGTATGATTCCAGTCGCGAAGCCTTGCTCCGGGAATACGACGTCCCGAACTATCAGGCGAAATACGAGGAGCGGCTGAAGCAGGCGGTCGAACATCCCGGCGAAAACCTCGAGTGGGACTTTCAGGTGACCGAAATCAAAGCTGGCGTGGACCTCGCTCTGAAAGTCCTCTACACACCCGACGAGAAGCGCACCCGCCGTCAGAAGCGGATTATGACCGCACGCTTCCTGCGCGTAATTGGCCCCGATTTCAACCGCGACAAAGATCTCACGGCGAAGCTTAAGGAATGCCGTGAGAAGCTCACGAAGCTGGACAGCACTCTGCCACCGTTGACAGAAGCGATGACGATTGCTGAAAACGGAAAGCCTCCGAAGATGTACATCGCGCAGGGCGGCGACTACAAGGCGAAAGGCGACGAAGTTGACGCGGCCGTACCCGCGTTCCTGTCATCGAAACCGGTTCGCAACCGCCTCGAATTTGCGCGCTGGCTCGCTTCTTCCGACAACCCG
This sequence comes from Bryobacteraceae bacterium, assembly GCA_963794765.1. Lineage (GTDB taxonomy): Bacteria > Acidobacteriota > Terriglobia > Bryobacterales > Bryobacteraceae > JAWXCM01. The sequence continues at coordinate 147,750 of CAWCGC010000029.1, forward strand.
CTCACAGCGCGAGTGACCGTCAACCGCATGTGGCAGGAGTTCTTCGGGCGCGGCCTCGTCCGCACCTCCGATGACTTCGGAACGCAGGGAGAAAAGCCCACGCATCCCGAGCTTCTCGACTGGCTCGCATCCGAGTTCCGGGACTCAGGCTGGAGCATGAAGCGCATGCACCGCCTCATCGTCACCTCCGCCGCCTATCGTCAATCGTCAAAGAGCCAGACCGGAACTGGCAACCAGCGATCCCGAGAATACACTCCTCGCGCGTCAGTCCCGACTCCGCTTGCCTGCCGAATTGGTACGCGACAGCGCACTCGAAGCCAGCGGACTCCTCAACACCAACATCGGCGGCCCCAGCATCCGGCCTCCGCAACCGGCCGGAGTCGCCGAACTCGGATACGCCAACAGCGTCAAGTGGCAGGAGACACAAGGTCCGGATAAATACCGTCGCGGGCTCTACATCCACTTCCAGCGCACTGCGCCATACCCGATGCTGATGACCTTCGACGCGCCTGATTCGAATGTGGCCTGCACCCGCCGTAGCCGGAGCAATACTCCGCTGCAGTCGCTGAATCTGCTGAACGACCCGGTGTTCGTCGAAGCCGCCCAGGCACTCGCGCTTCGCGTCCTTACCGAAGCTCCTTCGCGATCGCACCGACTACATATTCCAGCTCACGCTCGGACGCAGTCCGTCAGCGCACGAGAAACAGCGGCTCGCCGCCTATCTCGACACGCAGCGAACCATCTTCGCGAAAGACAGCGAGTCGTCCGCAAAGATCATGCCATTCACACCCGAAGGCGTCGATCGGACAGAAGCAGCCGCATGGGTCGGAGCCAGCCGAGTGCTCCTCAACCTTGACGAATTCATCACACGCGAGTAGAAAGACTCAGGATCAACGAGATGAACCCGAACGAAATACGCCGAGTGCTGGCACGCCGTGAGTTCTTCCGGAACGTCGCAGGAGGTTTGGGCTCCATCGCGCTTGGCGATTTGCTTCACGGAGCCACCGGTCCGGCGCCGGTTAACCCTCTCGCCGCGAAGAAGCCCCACTTCGCCCCGAAGGCGAAGAGCGTCATCTTCATGTTCATGGAGGGCGGCCCGAGCCAGATGGATCTCTTCGATCCCAAGCCGGAGCTGCAGAAGTGGCAAGGAAAGCCGCTGCCTCCGTCCATGACGAAGGATCTGAAACTCGCGTTCATCAAACCGACCGCAGCCGTCCTCGCAAGCCCCCGAACGTTCAAACAGTTCGGCGACAGCGGGATGTACTTCTCGGATTACCTCCCGCATCTCTCGACCTGCGCCGATGACATCACGATGATCCGTTCGATGTGCACCGACGCGTTCAATCATCATCCCGGCCAGTTGCTGCTCTTCACCGGCTCGGTGCAATTCGGACGCCCCACCATGGGCGCGTGGGTGGTATACGGTCTCGGCAGCGAGTCGACAGAATCTGCCCGGCATTCGCGGTGCTCAGCATCCGGCGTCGGTACCAGCGGCGGCGCATCGAACTTCTCCAGCGGCTTCCTGCCGTCGCTGTACCAGGGCACTCTCCTGCGATCGTCCGGTGACCCCATCCTGTATCTCTCAAACCCTCCAGGCGTCACCAAAGAAACGCAGCGCGCGGGACTCGACGCCATCCGCGACCTGAACGACGAGCACCTCGCCGAGACAGGCGACGCCGAGATCGCATCGCGTATCTCTTCCTACGAACTCGCGTTCCGTATGCAGATGGCCGGACCCGAGCTGATGGACTTCTCGAAGGAGTCAAAGGCAACGCTCGACGCATATGGACTCAGTAACGAGAAGACAAAGCAGTTCGGAACCAACTGCCTCATGGCCCGCCGTATGGTCGAACGCGGTGTCCGCTACGTCATGCTGATGCACGCGTCGTGGGATCAGCACACAAACCTGAACAAAGGTCTGCTGAAGAACACGGAAGCAACCGACCAGCCCGCAGCTGCCCTCATCAAAGATCTGAAGCAGCGAGGACTCCTCGACTCAACGCTCGTCGTATGGGGCGGTGAGTTCGGCCGTACCCCGATGGTCGAGATTCGAAACACATCGGACCCGGACAACGGGGGCCGCGACCACCATCCCAACGCTTACACCATGTGGGCTGCTGGCGGCGGCATGAAGCGCGGAGCCGTAATCGGATCAACCGACGATCTCGGGTTTCAACATCACCGAGGACCGCGTACACGTACACGACCTGCAGGCGACCATGCTCCATTGCCTCGGATTCGACCACACGAAGCTGACGTACAAGCACATGGGCCGCGAGTTCCGTCTCACAGACGTCTCGGGCAACGTTATACAAAAAGTGCTCGCCTGACCTCCCGCACTACGATCGGGTGACAATTTCGTTCAAAATCGGTGGAATCTCATAGATTGCACGATTCTGAATCGCCGCGGCATTCGCTTTCAGCCGCTGGAACGTGTCCGGCGCCAGCAACTCGCGAGCGGCTTCGGCGACATGCCGGAAGCTCTTCACCACGATCCCGACCTCCGCCTGACGAACCCAGTCGGCGTTATAGCGTTCCTGTGGCAGCGTGCGCGCATTCCGTTCGATGATGACCGGAAGCTTCATCGCCAGCGCCTCCGAGATACTGCCCGGCCCCGGCTTGCCAATAAAGAAATCTGCCCAGGCTCATATAGAACGGAACGTCAGTTGTAAATTCGACGATATACTTTTTTAACGTTCCTGATATAGAACGTAATCGGTCCGCGAGCGTCTGATTTCGCCCGCAAATTAAAATTAGCTGAAGCTGATCGTGAAGCGGTTCCAGCAGTTCCGTGATGCGCCGCATCTGTGGCGAGCCCATTCCCCCAAACAGAACCACGCCCGTCCGCAAGTTCGGATCAAGGCCAAGCTTTAACAGCTCCGCCTTGCGGTCATGCTTGTGTTCCATGTAAAAGGTAGGCCGGAGGATCATTCCCGAAGTCCGGTAGACACGACTGCTGTCAAAGCCCATTCGCTTAGCCTGCTTGACCGCCTGCTCGGTCCCGCAGATTAAATATTGGTCCTGCCTTTCAATCCAGAAATGCGGTGGATAATCGGCAAAATCCGTCAGAATTGTCACGTAAGGTGTGCCGCTGTTCGCCCGCCTGAGTCCTTTAAAAAGACCCCGGTTGAAGTTCGGCACCACGGAGACAACCATGTCGCATGGATGTTTCGTCCAGTACTGCGAAAGCAGACGAACCTGAGGACCCTCGTAGAGCCGGATAAGAGCGTGAATGCCCGGCAACAGATAGGGCGAGCCGAGAGTCCAGCCATTCGCCAGCATCCGGTTGTAGATTTCTTCCAGCTCGATCCCGGTCAACTTCCGAAAGATGTCGAGGGAGCCAAGCACGTCACGAAGATTCAGCAGCCGTACGTCCCAGTAGCCATTCTGCTGCTCCATCACGTCCTTCAAAGCAGTAGCGGCCGCACGATGACCTCCGCCGGCATCGAAGAACACGAACTCGCTCGTGGGCATCGTTCAAGCACAGTGTGCCATGAGTCACTGGCATTTATTTGTCGTGTCACCAACATGTAACGCGTCCCGATGAGGATGGGAGTGTGAGGAGCTTCATACTGGAGAAGAGGTGATCCCTGATGCTGAACTACATCGCAACTCGTGATCACCGCGTCATGCGCCGGCTCAACAACTGGCGCGCCCCGCGATGGGTCCGCCTTTGGGCGGTGTTTGCCACTCGCGGCGGCGATGGCTGGCTTTGGTACAGCATGTTTCTTGTCGTGCTGTTCTTTGGCGGAGAGCACAAGTGGGTAACCATCGAGTCCTGCGCGGCTGCGGCGGGTGTCGGAGTCCTGCTCTTCATGCTGCTGAAGCGCATTACTGGCCGAAAGCGCCCGTGCGAAATCGAGAAGCACTGCTGGGCAAATCTGCTCCCGCCTGACCAGTTCTCGTTCCCCTCGGGCCACTCGATCACTGCGTTCGCTATCGTGATCCCGCTCGGACTGTTCTATCCCTCGCTGATGATCGGAATGCTTTTCTGTGCAGTGAGCATCGCACTCTCGCGTGTCCTGCTCGGACTTCACTTCATGAGTGACGTCCTGGTGGGCTCTTTGGTCGGCGGGATACTCGGCTACTTCTCGTGGCTGATTTTTTCGTAGCGGCCTTCCACCGTAAACTGGTGTCGTGTCGCTCATTCCGACTCGCAGGCACTTTTTGATGTCAGCCGCCGGCACTGGCGCTGCTCTCTCACAGACACCGAGACCGCGCCGAACCAGCCGGCCCAACATCCTCCTGCTCATGGCCGATCAGCATCGCGGCGACTGCCTCGGAGCTGACGGCAATCGCGTCGTCCACACTCCGAACCTGGATCGTCTCGCAGCCGAAGGCGTCCGTTTCTCGCGCGCCTACTCGTCCACTCCGACCTGTACGCCCGCCCGCACAGCTCTGCTCACCGGCCTCTCTCCGTGGCATCACGGAATGCTTGGTATGACGCGCATGGCCGACCGCTATCCGGTGGAATTACCGCGGGCGCTCCGCGACTCCGGATACTACACAGCGACAATCGGCAAGAATCACTTCTCGCCGATGCGAAACGGTCACGGCTTCCAGACCATGATCGTGGACGAGCACTGCCCCTGCGGCAATTTCCTCGACGTTCCGGATACTGAGCCTCGGAGTGATTACGAAGCCTGGTTCTATTCACAAGCCCCGAATCTCAACCCGCATGCGACAGGTCTCGGCTGGAACGACTATGAAGGGCGGCCGTTCGCTCTGCCGGAGCGCCTGCATGCGACCACGTGGACTGGCGATACAGCCGTCAATTTCCTCAGCACATACGAACGCGAGTCGCCATTCTTCCTGAAAGTCAGCTTCATCCGGCCGCACAGTCCTTACGACCCCCCACAGCGATTCATGGAGCGTTATGCCGAAGCCGATCTCCCGAGGGCGCAATCGGGCAAATGGGCCGACAAATACCGCCCGCGAAACAGCGACAAGCGCGACATCTGGCATGGCGAACTGAGCGAAGGGGAGATCCGGAAGTCAAGGCAGGCCTACTACGGTTGCGTAACGCAGGTCGATGAGCAGATCGGCCGAATTCTCGAAATACTACATCAGCGGGGAATGCTCGAAGACACGCTCATTCTGTTCACTTCGGATCACGGAGACATGAGCGCCGACCAGCACCTCTGGCGCAAGTCGTACCCCTATGAACCCTCGGCGCGGATCCCAATGCTTCTTCGATGGCCGCAGGGACTACTCTCATCGAAGCGCGGCACTGTCATGGATCAGGTAGTCGAAATTCGCGATATCCTGCCGACTTTCCTGGAAGCGGCTGGAGTCGAATCATCACGCCAGCTGGACGGCCAAAGCCTGTTAGCGCTAATCCGCAATAACGGCAAAGGCTGGCGCGAATACATCGACCTCGAACACAACATTTGCTACAGCCCCGACAACCACTGGAACGCGCTCACCGACGGCCGCCAGAAGTACATATTCCACGCCAGAGACGGAGCCGAACAGCTCTTCGACCTTCGCACCGACCCGCATGAACTCGAGGACCACTCCGCTGACGCAACTCATGCGGCAGACCTCAGCCGCTGGCGACAAAGGCTCATCGACCATCTGTCCGAACGCGGCGCCCCTTTTGTACGCAACGGCCGCCTCGGTCTGAGGCCCGAAGGAATGATGACCTCTCCACTGTTCCCAAAGAACAGGCAGGCGTAAATCGCGCGATCCGGACACCCCGAAATGTGATAACGTTTCCGTGGGAGGATCGCAGCGCATGCTGACCGGAAGTTCGACGCGTGGCTGATGTCCCCAAGGGATTGCCATAAGATCCTGAACTCCCAGAAGTGTTAGCCTCCGCTCACTGCGACCCTCCCCACTGCATTTGACCCTCCCCACTGCATTGTAATGTGGGGCAGCCAATCCTGGCTGCAGCCGCCTTTCCAGGCGGCTCCGAGAAGTCCCTGTCTCGTCACGGCGTCAGCGATAAATCCGCTCGACCCAATCATGAATCACCCCAGGCACCAACTCCCGCCACGAGGCGTCCCCTCGCGCCAGCGCTGACCGAGCCGCCGTAGACGAATGCTCATCCCAGCACCCCGCATCGAGCGCCTCCACCGCATGGGCGTACTCGGCAGCAGGCACCCACCCACCTCGCCGTGCAGCCACCAGCATCCGGAACTCACGCAGCAAGTCCTCAAAACGGCCTGACGTCCCGTAATCCCACGTCGAGATCCGCTCGGCAGCGTCGCGCCCGCAGACCACCGACATCTCCGCGTGGGGAAAGTGTTCCCGAGCCTCACGGACGATCTCGATGTACAGCCCACCTCGGCTTACGGCAACCCCAAGCCGTCCGTGCGCCAGCGCCGACAGCATCCCGACACGCTCCTCCGGAGTCGCCCCGGCCCATTCCTTATGAGGCAACTGGCCAGGTAAAACCAGCAGCACCGCATCCAGTCGCCGAAGCGCCGCCTCGGCCAACGCCAGATGAGCGACCGTAGGTGGGTTGAAGCTCCCGGCGAGAATCCCGAGCCGGCTCGGGGGGACCGATATTGGCGTGATCAGCTCCATCTGTCATCATACGAATCTCGATCTTCGACTGGCGGAAAACATTCAGAACCGATACCGGATCTGCCCCTGTGCATCCGAGACGGACCTCTTCGCCGTCTGCCCCGCAAACCACCCCCAACTGTTGTGATTTCACCGCCAGAAAGTCTATGCTTTCAACGGAAAACAGGCGTATAATTAGCGGCGCGTCGAATATTGACGCATTAGAAGGAGTTTATGATGTCAAGCCAACACTTTACCGAAGCCAAATTGAAGGAGGTGGCGAAGGAGAAGGAGATCGCTAAAGAAAAGGATAAGGAAGTAATCAAAGACAAACACGACAAGAGCGAGAAACACGAAAAGGAGAAGTCCGAAAAGGACCAGAAGGATAAGGATCACAAGGACCAGAAAGACAAAGAGCAAAAGGATCAAAAGGATCAGAAGGAGCAAAAGGAACAAAAGGAGCACAAAGACCAGAAAGATCAGAAAGACAAGGAACAAAAGCACGAGAAACAAGAGAAGGAAAAGCACGAGAAAGAAGTAAAGGACAGCAAGGATCACAATCCAAAAGAAACTGCGAAAGATAAAGAACACCCGAAGGAGATTTCAAAAGAAAAGGAGCAGCTGAAAGACCTTGAGACTCAGGCTGGCTTTCAGCAACCTCCGGATCCTGCTCTCGACGCGCGAATCGCAGCTCTGGAGGCGACAGTCGCACAACTGCTTCATTTCATTCCGGGCGCCATGAGACCTGATCTGGCTTCAGGAGCACTCGCACAGGAAAAGGACGCAGGCAACCGGCAAGGAGAACAAGGCGCCACTTCCGGGGACTCCGGAACGCCCACTCCAGAAGAGCACAAGCAAGAGAAGAACAAAAGCAGGTAATTTTTGTTCCTCGTTCTCTGTTCGTCGTTCGATTACCCGGCTCTCTGGGTTCACCAGTGCCTGGCTGACTCAGATATAGGTCCTGTCAAGCTCGTCACTGAAGCCGCGTTAGCCAGTGCGACGCGCTGGGATCACAGGATTTCCTCCAGCGAAGCGAAAGTTTCGTTTGTGCTTCCAGACGATTCGTTCATTTCAGACCGAAACCTTGGCGGTGTCCTCAATCGTTTGATTGCTCCTCCTGAGCAGGCCGTACGGCAGGCCGTACCGGAAGATCGTGATTACGCAAGTCAGGAGATGACCGCGTTTCACCTCAGCTGGTTGCATGGCCTGCCCTGTCCGGTCCTCAATCGACCCACTCCACAAGGACTCGCAGGACGGTGGTTTCATACTTCTGAATGCGTGCTGATGGCACATGCTGCCGGCCTGCCGGTGCTCCCATACCTGCAGACCTGGAGCGACGCACCGGACGCCGGCTATGGCTCACTCGCACCCGCTGGCGTTGACATAGCGCAATGTGTAGTCCTCGACGACGAATTATTCGGACAGAGTCTGCCAGAAAATATTCACCACGCTTGTCTTGCGTTTGCAGCGAAAAGCCAGACGCGGTTACTGGGAATCGATCTTTTCCGAGCCGGTAACCGCGACTGGACATTTGCGTCTGCGACGCCGCTTCCTGATCTTCAGATTGGCGGTGCAGCCCTGATTGCGAAACTCGTTCGAACACTCCGAAGTGGAACGTAGCATGATTTTGATCTCCGGAATACCTTCAGAAACGCCGTTGAAAATGGTTTGCGATCGCCTCGACGAAGCAGGTGCTCCGTATTTTCTGTTCAACCAGCGGGACTTCGCAGAATCCGAGATTTGGTTCGAGATAACTCACGGTGTAGTTCGAGGCAAGCTTATCGTAAAGGACCGGGTGTTCCTCCTGGAGGAATTTTGCGCCGTCTACTCGCGTATGATGGACGATCGCAATCTGCCCGAACTTCGCGACGAACCTCCGGACTCAGCTCTCCGACAACGTTGCCGTGGGTTCCATGACTGTCTGGCGAGATGGATTGAGATCACACCGGCACATGTGATTAACAGGGCTGTCGCCATGGGCTCGAACGCGTCCAAGCCATATCAGGCGCAACTGATCAGGAGGCACGGATTTCTTGTACCCGACACCCTTGTCACCAGTATCCCGGAGTTGGTTCGGGAATTTGTTCAGCACCATAAACGGGTGATCTATAAATCTGTGAGCGCGGCGCGGTCAATCGTACAAACTCTGGAAGAAAGCGATCTGGAGAGACTGGATGCAATTCGCTGGTGCCCAACACAATTCCAGGCATATGTGGATGGCACCAACGTGCGAGTACACACAATCGGGGACAAAGTGTACGCGACAGCAATAACCACTGACGCAACTGACTACCGCTATGCGACGAGACAGACAGGAGAAGCGGCGCAACTCCGTGAGGTTACGCTCTCGGACGGACTCGCGGCGCAATGTGTTGCTCTCACGGAATCTCTGGGTCTGGCATTCGCTGGCATTGACCTGAAAATCACCCCCGGGGATGAAGTTTACTGCTTTGAAGTAAACCCGAGTCCTGCGTTCAGCTACTACGAAGGCAGCACTGGCCAGCCAATATCGGAGGGTGTGGCCACATCTCTCATGGCCGCCGACCGCGCGGAAGTGGTGCTCGTCTGACCAACTTGGAGCGAGTGCTCACCCAAACAGGCCAACACCTGCGGATGCGATCACATGATCAGCTCACTGCCGGGTTGCGACGACCTCCACGGCGGCGTAGTTCCATCTGTCATTTGTCGGAGCAGTATCGTGAATATCCACAAGTGCGTTCGCCGCAGCTGGTCCAGCCGGTGATTGGACCCAATAGGTATCGCCAGTACTTGTGTCGACCCACTGATGAACGAGGACCTGACCTGTGGAAGGAGTTCTGGCCACCCCACGGTCCCAGTCATTGCCAACTGCAAACACCCAATTGCCTGCTAAAACGCCAGGAAGATAAACATCTGGAGCCCCGGTTGAAGCGCTTGCCTGACCAGCGATGCCAGGTCCTGCTGCATTCTTAAAGGCCACCACTGTAATCGAGCCGTGATAACCTCCCGTGCCAGGTACAGCGGTAACACTGGCGTTTGTGAGGAAGTCTGTGGCCTTGGCCGCCCAGATCTCCGCCGTGCCGTTTTGTGCATTGCTGCGTTTGAGGAGCGTCCATGTCAGTCCTGCTCCGGACACCGTTGCTGTCTGTGAACTGCCATCCGGGCCATCGAATCCAACGAACGCAACCACAAAAGCCGAATCCGTTGCAGTGGAGAACGGGGACGTCATGAGTGACCCGACTCCGTCTTGCGATACTTGCGCGTCGATACCAATGATGTCCGCCGGACGCGAGTTATCTGCGGTAATCGACACCGGAGATGAGGTGCCCGTGAGACCACTTGAATTCGTCGCGGTTGCGCTGATTACATGCGGGCCATCACCGACAGTTTGCGTGTTCCAGTAATACAGGTAAGGCGGCGCATTCACCGACGCACCGACGGGATTGCCGTCAACATAAAACTGTACCGTCGGCACGCCGGATTGGGAGGCTGCATTTGCAGTTAATGTGATTACCGCGCTTACAGTCGAACCGGCCGCAGGATCCGTCATAACGACAGTTGGCGGGCTGCTGTTACTGTTCGCAACGGTAACTGACACCACCGGTGATGTTCCGATCACTCCCGTCGGATCGGTGATCTGAACGGCAAGCCAGTGCGTTCCGTTCTGAAGAATGCTGGTGTCCCAGTTGATCGTATAGGGTGAACTGGTCACCGAGCTCCCGAAAGGTAACCCGTCCACCAGAAACTGCACAGGTCCGGTTATGGGGGTGCTCGCTGAAAGCGGCACGGAGCTGGACACCGTGGAGGAAGGAGCCGGGTAGGTGAGTGTTATTGCCGGAGGATTGGCCAAAACCGGTTTGACGAGTTGGATGACCTGAACACTGTTTCCCGATATCGTCACCTTTACGTCGGTTTCGTTATTAGTTTTATTGCTCTCTGCGATAAAATTCTGCGGATCGACAATGGCGCGAAGCCAGTAAGTCCCGTCGGGTACACCGGCCAGTGAGATCGACTGGCCCTCATCAGTCTGGTCGTATTCGTCAACGGCGGCGACCGATAGTCCCCGCAGCGAAGTGGGATTGCTGCAACTGCCCCAGTTGCCGAACGCTCCGGCATTCGGCAGCAGCGAATCGTAAACGAAGGAGTCATCGATGCAGAAGCCCTCCTTAGTGCTGGCAACCATGAGACTGCCGATCGTGCCATCCGGATTCACTGCGTACAACCCGTAGTATGCGAACGGAAAATGAAAGTGGCCGTGTGCTGCATCGAATACAAATGCGCCCGCAATCGGAATGGATTGACTTACAGTCCAGTTCGAGCCGTTCTGTGTGTAGATATGTTGAATTCCCTGGTAGTTGCCGGAAGCGGCGTTATAGACAGGTTGAATTTCCAGAGGCCCAATGCCCCCATTGAACGTATCGTGTGTGTACTGGAACTGGCGGCTGGCTCCTGTACCTTTAATCGAAATCTGAGCGGGAGGAATGATATCGCTCAGGTCCGGGTACTTCAGAGTCTGAGGAACTCCAGCCTGAGCCGCAAAATCTATTCCGCTGGCCCCGCTTCCATTCAGGACGACTGTTGTGGTTGGGGGAGAAAACGTGTATCCGGTCCTGGTCGGTGTTACCGTATACATCCCGTTCGGCAGGTTGGTGAAACTGTAACCGCCGTTGCTGGCAGCTGTCGCATATCCGCTCGGAGTGCCACTCAGCATGACGATTGTTCCGCTTCCGCCCGATGAGGGGCTTACCGTGCCCGAGATGGTGCCGTTGGTTACCGCCGATACCGTGAAATTTACAGCGGTTACGTTAGCGTTGTTGACCGAAACAGTGTGATTGTTCGGAATAAATGTATATCCGGTTTTTGCCGGGGTAATTGTGTAGGTCCCATTCGGCAGACTCGAAAACGTGTAATTTCCAGACGCATCCGCATTGGTGCTCGCTGTTGATGATCCACTCAGACTGACGCTTGCACCACTGGCCGCTGCACTTACGTTTCCCTGAATCGAGTAGGTCGTCATCCCTACTCCCGATCCGGCAGCAACGATTTCGCAGATGCACAGGTTGTATCGGTCTCCAGCCGGAGCCGTGTCGTTGATCGTGACGGTCGTTCCCTGAAGTGCTGTCGCGGAACTCTGGCTTTGCACCCAGTACGTGTCACCTGCCGTGGCAAGATACTGATGAATCATCACCTGGTTCGAACCAACTGTTCTCGGAACCGCGTTGTCGTAATCGTTTCCAACTCCGATCACCAGTGAGCCCGGGCGCGTAGTGGTCAGAGACGCTGTAGGAGCGCCTGAACGGGCGCTGTTGCCCGCTGTCTGTCCGATCGCTCCTGAGCCGTTCGTTCCCGAACTATCTGTTCCTTTGAATGCCATGACGGTCAAAGTTGCGGCAACCGCTCGGGACAGTGTGGCTGTCGCCGTTGCATTGCTGAGTTGCGTTGTGGCGAACGCGCGCCAGATCTCGGCAGTTCCGCTTTGAGCGTTTGTACGCCTCACAAGAACCCACGTCAAACCGCCACCAGCAATCCCTGTGACGGTCGTGTTCCCACCGGATGTCGAATCGGCGGACACGAATGCCAGTAGTAACTCGCTCGTTGAGGAGGTAGAAAATGGCGGAGTAGCAATCGTGGATCGTGCGGTTGACTGATCTGTAGAAGTCGATATATCGACGGTGATCTGGGCTGGTGCAATCGGGCTTGAAATTGCCAACAAACTCGCCGCGGATACGCAATAAATAAAGAAGCCGGAGCATTTGCTTTTGTAAGTGCGTGAACATTTCTGGGGCGGGGACGCGCGCATCAGATCACCTCGTGGATAAAGCCATCGCGGATGTCCGCCTGATCTTAAACAGTCTGCTTTTATTTGTCCAGAGATGATTTCCCTAAGAATTCGATTTATGGCGTACGTTGAAAAAAATAATTCCGGGATGCTCGCGCCGCGTAGCATCTTCCCGCTCGAGAGCTAACCGCACCGGCGCAGAAGAGTACTGATGCCGGCAGCCCGCATCGAGTGTCTCCATCAGCGCAAGCTCATCGGGAGGCACGCATTCGCCTTGGGTGGAGCAACAAGCATCTGGAACTCTCGCACCAGGTCCGCAAACCGGCCCGGCGGTCCGTAATCCGATCCGCCAATCCTTCCTCGGAATACCGTCCGCAGATCCCTGCGATGTAGAACCCGCACCGGCTCGCGCCGCGCTCCTCGGCACGACCATCAGCACAGCGTCCACACGCCCGGCAGCTGCCGCGGCCAGCGCTGCATGCGCCAAAGTGGGAGGATTAAACGTTCCGGCTGGTATTCCCAGCTGTCGAGGCGAAACATCGATGGGAGTGACCAGTTCGATCTGTCATCCTACGAATCTGGAACTTTTTCTCGAACTTACCGGAATACGTTCAGAACCGATGACGGATCTGTCCCGTGCATCCGATGAGGAGCTCTTCCGGCTGTCGGCGAGGGGCGACGAGGCCGCGTTTACAGCGCTCTATCGGCGCAGGCACTCGTCCGTCTATCGTTTTGCGTTGCATATGAGTGGACGGCCGGACCTCGCGGAAGAGGTCACGCAGGACGTATTTCTGGCTCTCATTCGGGAGCCGAACTGCTACGACGCGGGAAAAGGCACTCTCGCGTCCTTTCTGATTGGCGTAGCGCGAAACTGCGTTCTCAGGCATATCGAACGCGACCGCCGGCACGTCTACATGGAAGACGCGGCCGCTTACGATGCCGAAGCCGACGGCTGTGACGCGCTGGCCGATCTGAGTCGCGAAGAAGCAATAGAAACGGTGCGGCAGGCCGTGCTCACATTACCGCCGGCGTACCGCGAGGCGGTTGTGCTCTGTGATCTGGAGGAAATGCCCTACGCCGGAGCCGCCGAAGCTATAGGAGTGCCGGTTGGAACAGTTAGGTCGCGTCTGAACCGCGGCCGTGGACTGCTGCTCGAAAAGCTGCGAGGATTAAGAGCAGCGTCGGCAGCAACAGTCAGGTGTGTAACATGAAGAACGCGGAACAGTTAAACAAGGCTGTCAACCTGCTGCGGGAAGCTACGGGCGAGCAGGCCGCACCCCATCATCTCGAAACCCGCTTGCGCGCTGCTTTTCGCGAGCAGCATCCCGCCAAAGCTCGACCCTTCTGGCTGGGTGCGTGGGTCAGCGCCGCTGCGGCGACCCTCGCCGTCGGTGCGATTGTCTGGAAACTAGCTCTCCCTGCCCAGGTAGAAGCGCCGCCTGCCTTCAGACCGCCTGCGCCGGTTGCCTCCGCGGCCACCGAGCCACTGGGACCAGCGAAACAGGATGCAGTTGTCGTGGCAACAAGCGCCCGGCCCCGTGCAGCGTCGGTTCAAATTCGGCGCCGCCCCATCCCGTTGCGGGACACGCTCGACCAGTCCCGCGCTGAGCCAACTCCTGTTGTGACAGCGGCAACAACCGAAGAGTTCGATGAAATCCCCAACGCGCCTCCGATGACGCCGCAGGACCGCGGTGAGGTCATCCCGGTCCGGTTGCCAAAGCAGACGTTCGATCGTCTGGGAATCCCAATCCAGGCCGATCGCTTTCGCGATCGGGTTCCCGCCGAGTTGTTCGTCGGCGAAGACGGAATCCCGCGCGGAATCCGCGTGATCTACACCAACGAAAAGCGTTAAACTCGCAAGGGAACGATCCGCGGCCGCTGTGCAGGACTGAATCCCGAAGGAATACTAAGCCGACGCCTTGCCTCGCTAATCGCCCGTCGAGCCAGCTTTGGGCGAATGATCCGTAGGTCCAGGCGAGTTGATGTAGGCAAGCAAATTGTCTACGTCAAGCGCCGATAGCCGCGGCCAGGTCATTTTCTTCTGCTGCATCTGGGCCAGCATATTCGGTCCGTGCGACCACAACGCGGACGTCAGATTCAATACCGAAAATGAGCCTTTAAAGTTCGCAAAGGACGGGCCGGGGCCATGGTCGTGGCAGGTGGCGCACTTCTTCGTCTCGGCTACTTTCCGGCCTTTGGCGGGATCACCGCCCGGTTTCAGGAATTGCCGAACCCAAACCGAGCCAAGTAACTGCCGCATCTGGTCCGGGGGGATCTGCGGCGGCCGGGTGACCATCTTGGATCCGTGATTCCACATTGCGGCCGCTATATCAGTGAGCGAGCGATCGCGGCTCAGTTGGGAGAAATCGAGCGAGCCTGTATGGCATGTCTTACACCCGTATGACTCCACCAGCGAGTCACCAGCTTCCAGCGGCGGGAGTTCCATCTGAACTGGCTCCTTTCGGAGCGAAGGAAAGCTGCGCGCATAGATAACGATGTCTGAAAGGTCATGAGCCGTCAGCTCCGGCCACTTCATGTGTTCTTTCTCCAGCGTCTCGCGCATTTGGGGAACGTGATTCCACATCGCACTCACCAGCACAATCGGATCGGTCACCATGTGCCAGCGTGTAACGGGAATCGCGCCTCGCGTCGCTCCCTCGGCGTGGCAGCCCGCGCATCTCTTCGCCTGAAAAGTCCGTGCGCCGCGGGCGGCATCGCCCATGGGTTCGAAGTATCGCAGGGAAGCGAAATACGCAAAGATATCCGCTGCATCCTGCTCGGAAATCTTCGGAACAGGCGTCCCGGTCGAAGCCATCGTAGTCCACATCGTCGGAGCATGATTCCACATCGTGGCCACAAGACCCGCTGGTGAGTAGTCGTGAGCGAGTGGACGCTGGAGGGCAGACGCAGAAACCGTCATCCCTGTGCCCGCGATCGAATGACATTTAGTGCAGTTCTGCTGCTGCAGAACTGCTTTGCCTTTTTCGGCTGTCGCTGTAGCGCCCGCAGCAACGGCGGACACCGGCAAGACGACCAGGGCAGCCAGAGTGATGATACTCCGCATAACGAACCTGTGTTCTTCGGCTGGGGAGAATTCTAGCAGAAGAGGAGGGTGTTCTACCGTAAGCTGCCGTGCTTACTCCCGCTCGGGTGCGAATGAAGCCAGATAAACAACTCGGCGGAATCACCCAGCGCGTGCAACTCGTGGTCAACGGAGGCTTGGTTACCCCAGACGATTTCTGCCGACGAACGGGCAAGCTGCTCGATCTGGCTGCACCCGAGCACGCCCTCACGCTCCACATAGAACCCGTAGGTTCGGCAGGCAACCGGACGAGCGTGATAGATCAGACACGTCCCCGAGCCGACATCCAGCAACGGGCAGATGACAGGTCTCGAAAGTCCGGCCGATTGCCGAATGCGATGCCGAGCCTCATCAGCCACGTCTGCAGGCAGGTCGCCAAGCGCCTCTGCCATCAGGTCCCATTCGGCTGCCGTCACCACCGGCACCGATGCCAGCCTTCGGCAGCAGTGATCACAGCCCTTCCGGCACGGCCAGTCACCATGGGCCGACGCAATCTCGCTGACTCGCCGCGCGACTGTGTTCTGAATTTCGTGAAGCCGGTTCATGCTCAGCAGCAGTCAGACGCGAACGAACCGCCCTCGGCGGTAGAGGACTAAAGCCGCGGCGAACATCAGAGCTACATAACTCAGCGAGTAAAGCAGTCCCGCGTTTGCATCGTTCATCCATCCCGCAAACAAGTGCTGGTAAACCCAGTCACGCACAGATTGACCGCCAATATGTAGAGTATTCGTGAGCGTCTCTCCGATCTCGGAAAGCATGTAGACGAAAATCGAATTCATCCCGAGAATCGCAAACGGAGTGGCCCAGCGCCGTACCTTCTGGCCGTCGACAATCCAGAGCAGTCCCGCGAAGATAACGAAGTCGAGCCCTGCCATGAACAGCGTGAACGACGTTGTCCAGAGTTTCTTGTTAATCGGCATGATCGGCGTAAACATCAGCGCCAGGATGATGAGTGCGTTCCCGATGAGAAACATCCAGGTCGGTGCGCTCCGACAACGCCCGTTTCATTCGAAGTAAATGGGCTGCGACAACACCGAGCAATGCGGAAGCAATCGCCGGTAGCGTGCTGATAATTCCTTCGGGGTCCCAAGTCTTAGTGTGCGCGTAGTTATGCTGCCCCAGAACCAGATTGTCCACATAGTGCGCGAGGTTGCCTTCAACATCGAGCCGGCCCGCACCGTATCCTGGAACCGGAACGTACAACATCAGAAGCGTGTAGGTCGCCAGCAGTCCGACAATCGACGCGATCTGCCCTCTGATTCCCGTGTACAGATACACCAGGCTCGCCGCCGCATAGCAGATTGCGATTCGCTGAAGCACACCGAGAATCCGCGCCGTCGCGAAATGAAAGTGCGGGAACAGGTAAAGGAAAACACCGAGAAGATACAAAATCAGCGCCCGTCGAAGGATAGTGGGGACCAGAGAAGAGCGCCTCGCTCCCGCATGGATCCGCTTGCGCAATGAGAGCGTCAGGCTCAGCCCGACAATCCACACGAACGACGGGAACACCACGTCAGTAGGCGTCCACCCGTTCCACTCGGCGTGCTGGAGCGGAGAGTACGCCCCGTGAAAGCCCCCTGCCGTGTTTACCAGCACCATCAGCGCGATGGTCGCACCCCGGAACACGTCGAGCGATACTAGCCTGCCCGTCGTTTCTGCGGGTTCGTGGATCGGAGCGGTCGACGCCAGTGCCATGAACGCCACTGATGATAGCATCGGAAACGTGAATCTGGGAGCACTCGGCAAGCAGCTGGTGAAGGATACGATCGGCGAAAAAGTGAAGGATGTAGTTGATTCACTGCGTCCCGCTGACCTTGCTTCTGTTGCAGAAAAAGAGCAGAGTGCGAAAGCACCCGCGCCTGCGGAAGCGACGGTCGGCAGCATCATTCTCGGCCAGATCCATGCAATGCAGAACGTCCTGAAGGAAGATCAGGAACTCGTCATTCTCTGCAATACGGGTTTGGAAACCCTGCGCATCTTCGAAATCTTCATGCCCGGATTCAAGGTCGCGGTTCTGACAGGAGTCGATGCGGAGAAGAACGTGACCCGCTTCGTGTCTCCTGTTGACGCCCTGCAGCTTACTTGTAAGCCGTTGCCGGTTCAGGCTGAAGCGAAACCGGTTCGGGTGCGGCTGGTTGGTCCGCCGCCGCCCCAGTCAGCTCCCCCCGCAAAGGGCTGAGCCGCGCGGATACCCACTTGCGGATCTTTCGATTCACTGGCTCTTCCACTCGTTCCGACACAACTCCTGATACCGCAATCACTCCAGTGACATACTTAGCTCCAGGGCTGGTTAAAACACGGAACAGATACTGTCTAACGTCATTGCCGAGCACAGTGACGACGTGGCCGGAAGCGAGCGTGCCGCCTCCAGCGGCGGAGCACCCGCGGGTACGGCCTGTGAGGACTCGCCCGGAGACCAGAACAACAAGGCCTGCCTTTCTCTGGCGACGAGTTGCACTCCTGGCGTGTCCTTCGGAAGCGCCCACAGGTGCCATGTCATCCACGTGATATGCCCGTAGGCAAAAAAACCGGTACGCGCTGACAGGAAATCGCGATAAGGGACCGCATTCAAAGGGAACCACCTCCGCAGATCCAGCAATCCGCGATCGATCGTGTCGTGCCTTAGGTAGTGCAGCGATTGCACCCTTGTCGGCGAGGTAAACCAGCCTGTTTGCGAGTGACCTCGGAGCGTAAAACGAAAGCTGATAGAACGTGGTCGCTTCCGTGATGACGATCGGATAGTCGCCTTTCGCGCTGTTTTTGAGCAACGAATCGCCGGATGTCAGATCGAGCATCGTTATCCAGTGCTGGGTAGAGTCCTGAAGTGAGGCAACGCCGAACGAGATCAATAAGACTACCGTCAGGCCAAGTGCCCCGGGCCGACGGCCTCCAAACGCGGCGGAAGCCAGGATCGGTACGAGTACCGAGACGGCAATGATCGGGTACATCACGTATCGGTGCGTGAAACCATTTGTGATGATCTTGGCGAGGATCATTGTCACGAACGGCAACGCAACCAGTCCGAGCATTAGGGCCAGTTCGTGCGCAGGCAGTCTTCGCGTTTTCCTTCTTTCGTGGGCGTTCTCAACGCTCAGATACCACGCAGCGAATAGCGGCGCAAAGATAAGGGCCACTGTGGCGGGTCCGAGAAGAAAGTCCGCATAGTCCAGCATGCGCCACCATTCGGGGAAGCCCCAAAATGTCGCCGAGTAGGTGCGAGCACCGCGAATGACCGGCAGATAAAACAGCAACGGGACGCCGCTCGCGGCAAATGCGGCCCAAACGGGGATGTCCACACGCCTTCTCGTCCATGTTCGGACCCCTTCTCCCAATCCGAGAGGTACGAACATCAGCACGGCATAGTAATGTCCGGAGATGGCGAGAGCGAGGGTGAAGGCCAGACCGCAGAGTGCGAGGATGCGCCGGTATCCCTCTGTTACGGCGAGCCAGCATACGACAGCGGCCGACGCCATGCCGAGCGACCAGCCATAGCCTCGCGCCTCATACGCATAGGAATGAGCCACCGTCACCAGCGGCATCACCATGGCAGCGAGACCGTAAGCGGGGGAGGTCCTCCTGGATACGATCCAGTATTCGCAAAGACACGCGAGTGCAATGCCGAACATCGCGGGCAGGCGCAACGAAATGTGATGGACGCCGAATACGGAGATAACCCCATGCGTGAGCCAATAGAACAGCGGCGGCTGTTGATCGGCTCCGGTCTTGAGCGCGGACCAGGTTTCCCGTGGGCTAAGTCTCGAAAGATACAGAGTGAAGAATTCGTCTTCCCAGAATGGCTTCCCACGCGCCAGGGACAAAGTGACTACGAAATACACGCAAATGATGAAGAGCACCGCCCAATGCGCACGAGTCTCGATGTACGATGCGAGCCGCTCGGCCCGGCTTTGTATCGCATCGGTACTGGCGCTGTTTCTTATCGTGTGATCCATGCTATAGCCCTGCCTCCGGCGCACGCGGGGGCAGAAACACCGCCGCTTTGCCGTAGATTGCAGGAAGACCGAAAGCCCGGAATTGATCGATCTTCGGGGAATCGCCGGCACAGGCAAGGCAGATAATCGCGCAAGGCGTCGAAAAAGCGGTACCGCCCGAAAAACGTTCGGACGCATTCCGTACGCCAACGTGAATGAAGCGCGTTTCCGGGCGGGAGGCACGCAGGACAGCCATCACCGCGTATTCGGGCAAAGGCTCTCGTGGGGGTGGCGCAGTCCGGTCGAAGCTGTTATCGATCCCAACGCGAGTACAGCCGCTTCGGCTCACAGCTCCAACCGCCTCGAGATAGCCATAGGCGCTGCCGGCGAAGTCCGAGAAATACTCAGATGCCCGTTCGTGCCTGAAAATGCTGGACGGACCGATGAAGGGATGATCGAAGTTCCAGAATATGTATGGCTGCGCAATCAGTATCAATACAAAGCAGGCAGTAAGCACGACGCGCTCAGATACTAGTCGCTGCGCGAGGATCGCCACCACCGGTGCTCCGAGTATCAGCATCGGGA
This sequence comes from Bryobacteraceae bacterium, assembly GCA_963794765.1. GTDB lineage: Bacteria > Acidobacteriota > Terriglobia > Bryobacterales > Bryobacteraceae > JAWXCM01. Next base: position 167,614 of record CAWCGC010000029.1, read on the forward strand.
CGTGCATGCGCGCGTGCCACGGCTGCCATCGAATGAGTGCGCAGAAGAGCAGGAACATGCCGACTATTCCTGCGTAATACCACGCGACCGGGGCATATTCGCGGCTGCGCGGGACAACCCACAGCAGAACTGGCCCAGCGAGAAATAGCAACAGTGCTTGCACCGGACTTGGCGCGCAGGTGTCCTTGAATTGGCAGAACTCCGGCAGGGTAGTCAGGCGCGTTCCCGTCCACGTCGCTGCAGGTTCGTTGGTGTCAATCCCCATCAACCGGTGAAAATCGTAAACAGCCGAAACTGCGGAACAGAGCACGCTGAAGTGAAGTACGGCGTTGCGTACGACGTTTGAAATCGTAATGCGTGGACCGATCCGGTCGTTGGCGAAGCGGTATTCTCCGTCGGCATACGCCGAACGCATGCCGAGTGGAGATGCAGTAAACGCGTAGTTCCGCAGATACACGGGTGCATTCACGGCCAGCACACAAACCAGAATTACGGGAATTACGCGGAGGAACTGGTACTGCTTCGACCAGCGCTGCCCCAGAGCGATACCTGCGATGAGTGGAGGCGCGAAGATATACGCAGTTCCCTTCGTAAGGAGCGCGAGAGAAAGCGAGAAACCGACTCCCAGGAGGTTCGGCGCCGACTGCCGCTCGAAGAACGCGAGCAGGAAATAGGCTGTTGCCGTCAGCAGGAAAGTCAACGTCATGTCGTTCTTCGTACCGGATGCCTGAAGAACAGCAGTCGGAACGGTAGCGCAGAACAGGGCGGCGACGACCCGCGCTCTTCGTCCTGAAACGAAAAAGTCCGTGATCAGCGACACGGTGAGGATGCAGCCGGCGAATGCGAACCACTGGACGACATTCACCCAGCGGTCCCTCATACCAGACAGAAGATAGGTGTGCAGCATCAGGTATTCGTTGAATGGCTGCATCGTGATCTGCTGCGGAAAACTCGTCGGAAACAGATCGAGCGATCTCGACTGGGCCCAGAACACAATGCGAGGCATGTGGTACGAGACCGCGTCCACAGCGCTTGGAACTGCAACACGGGCCACCATTCCAGTGAGAATCACAATCGTCGCGATTCCGGCGAGGCAGACCTTGTCGGTCGTGCTCCCTCCCACCTCGAGCGAAGGAATATGGCCGTTGCGTTTAAGGAGCAACCAGGTAATGTACGCCAACCCCAACAGGATTACGAACCATGTAATTGCCACGAGTACGGGAGCGAGGGCGTGAAATGTGCCCAGAGCCTCGGAGATGAGGGCAACTGCTAAATCGAAGGCAACCATCGCCTGCACCACCGCTCTTCGCCAGCCGCTCCCACTCAGCACAAACGCGAACGTCAGGAGCAGGAAGACGCAGGGTAGAACCGCAATCAGCATGTGCGCACGCCGGTCGCGGCGCATAGAAGCGAAGGGGCCGGCATCCTACAAGCGACCTGCAGCCAGATGATCCGCAGCCGGTGACACTGCGGCGGAAGCAGTCGGCGCGGGCAGGAGGACGCGTAGTTTTGAAAGGCGAAGCGTGCAACTCTCCACATCGGGAATGATGAAAATGTCGCGAACAGTCGCACCTGCCCAAACCGTCAGGGGCGTTGCGGGTTGCGATCTCTGCACCCATGATCCCCGAAGCCAGTTATTCCGATCGCCGGTGGGCCAGATGCCGTACCCGTTTACGGGGCCAGAGCTGTTGTTCCATAAGATTTTGAACATCGGCGGGACGTGCCTCTGGTTCTCGACGTTGTAAGCGACTGAGATTCCTTCCACAAAGGTGTCTTCTGGCAACCGGAACTGCAGGTACGCTTTTCCGGATGAGGTCCTTGCAATTGGGGGTCGCCATTCCACTCCGCTGAGAGCAACAGGTTCCAGCGGCACCTCCACCTCGCGAAACGGCGGGTTCTCGGCGAGCATAGCGAAAGCGCCAAACCGCGCTTCGCGCAGCATCGGGAGATAGTCGGCAAGCAACTGCTGCTGCGGATACAGCAAGGGGTGATACTTCCGGATGAGCAGGGAAGGAGGGACACCTTGGCGCATTTCGGTCTGGAAGGCGCCCAGATTGTCACGAGATGTTCGCCCATACTCGAGCGCAGACCTCGTGTTCGCCGGTATGGCACCGACCGCGGCCAGAGTCATCACGGCAGCATATTGCCGTCCGCCAGCGCCCGCGCAGGTATACCAGGCACGCGAGATAGATACAACAAAGCAGGGGGACGGAGAGCGTAATATAGCGCGGCTCGAAACCGTTGCGCCCTAGTCCTATGGCAAGGCCCAATGACACCATAGCGCCGAGAAAACACAGAAACCCGAGAGCGCGCACTCTGTCACTCGAACGCGCACCGCAGAATACGGCCAGGAGCAGGGTCCCGCAGGTCAAAACTCCCATAAACCACCCCGATGCGGGCCAGATATTCTTCACGGCGGGTCCCCATGACATCGTGAGAAACTGAACCGCAGTCACCAGAGTGGTTGATAAGCCAGAACTGGTCGGATGGTGTGGAACCTTCTCATATCCCGCCATGTAGGCTGCGATCGTCCCGATACAAAGCGCCCAGACTCCCACGATCCAAAACCGGTTGCGCCGCCTTTCGTGTGCTTCCGGAGCGGTCGCCCCAAATCGCCAGAACCAGCAGCCAAAAGCTCAAAGCAGGGACCAGGGCCAATCCGTGTGCACCGGACATGGCGAGAAGGACAACCAGGGCGCCGAATTGAAGCGCCGTAATGAGAGGGCTAGCCAGCGGATACAGTGCGATGCACAGCAGAGCAATGCCCGCCAGCGCCGTCGATAACATGAACTCGATCTGCCATGACCAGATGTAGTTCAGGCCCTGCGCCAGTCCGAGGACCGCGAGCGGCAGGAACACGTCGCCGAGTTCGAGGTGTCCGCGAATGCGCCCGGCCGCATGTATCAGCCCAAAGGCCAGGAGGCTCATCAGGATGACGTTTGCCACCATCCCCGTGCGGAAATCCGGCCAGATCCTGCACAGGCCCAGCATTGCCAATCGTGCGACGGGAATCCGATGTTCATTGTGCTGCGACCAGAGCCACTCGAACGTCACGGGCTGATGACGCGTCATCGTGGGTATCATGTCCCAATCGTCCCAGGAAGGGACGTTCGATCCGTATCGGTAGACGTAGAAGAGAGCCACTACCGACATGACAGCCCATGTACCCCAGACGACCAGGAAGACCAAACGGCGCACCAAATCGCTGCGGTTCACGAATGCGAATTTAACACGGGCACATGGCCTGACAATCTCCTGAAAGCTTCACACGTACGGGCAGCCGCATTCGTGAGTGTCGATGAGTCGAAGACTTGAATGCCTTGACGAAAATCAACGTCGCGCCGCGCATCCGCCGCAAAGACTAAGTTTGTAGCCACAATGCACCGCGGTGACGGGCGGGCCCGTATTCGCCTTTTCTCCTTCCTTTCACATTAAGTAGTCGACCTTAGGTCCATTCTAAAAACACCTAAGTCACTGAAATAAAGCACAGTAACAGTGAGAAAAGCCTTCGTACTAAGGCACTGCCTGAGTATGAGGACCTTCTTGTTGTTAATCGCTGTGGTCACTGGCGTATCCGCTGCCGATTACTACTTTGCATCGAATGGATCGGATAAGCGCGCGGGCTCGCTTCAGCAGCCATGGGCGACGACACAAATTTTTTGGAAAAGATGCTTCCAGCCCGGCGATCGTATCTTCTTTCAGGGCGGTACGACCTTTAAAGGTCGCATCTATCTGAATATGAGTTGTGCCACGGAGGGTAGGCCAGACGCGCCCATAGTGGTGAGCAGCTATGGCACCGGACGAGCGATCCTCGACGGTGGCTTCGAGATTTACGACAAGGCTGGCATCGAACTTCGCAACCTGACCTTCCGCAATTCGACGGCGGGAAACACTGACGATGGTATTGCGTTCTACGGTAACGATCACACAAACACCACGCGATCATATATTCGTATTGATCAAGTCGATGTTCTGAATTTCGGCGGCGTCGGAATCGCTGTTGGCCCCTGGTGGGAGGACACAGGCGGGTTCTCAGATGTCCGGATTACTTCCGTGATCGCCGATGGGAACCGCAAGGGTGGCATCGTAACGTACGATACCGGTAGCAAACTCTACGGAAACAAGAACATCTACGTTGGTAACTCTCAGGTATCCAACAGCACAGGTTACAGGCTGGCGAACTTCCCCTCCAACTGGAAACCCCAGGGTACCGGCAATGGCATTCTGCTCGGAAGCGTCGATGGCGGTGTAATCGAGGGCTGTAAGGTTTTCAACAACGGTGCCGAGAACGATTCCACAGATGGTCCCGTCGGCATCATGGTGTACGACGCACGGAACGTCGTAATCCGGGGCAACGAGTCTTATAACAACAAAACGGCCGTCAATGACGGGAACGGCTTTGCCCTCGACCGGAACACGTCGAATTCAGTGCTCGAAAACAACTGGTCGCACGACAATTACGGAGTCGGACTGTACTTAGCGGAGAACGTCAATCTGCCGTTACATTTCGGCAATAAAGTGCGATATAACCTGAGCGAACGGGACGCTCGCTACGGCCGCTACGCCGGAATCAGTCTTTGGGGTGCGATGCACGACCTCGAGGTGAACCATAACAAGGTCGTAATGCCGGCAAGCAAGACAAGTTCTCCCGTTGCCTTGTCACTCAGCGTCGTATATCTGCCGGGTGCATCCATGAGCAACATCTACTTTCATGACAACGTCTTCCAGGCATCCGACGGCGCACCGCTCGTTTACTTTGATCCCGCGCTCACGGTCGGCTCAACCGGCATCAACTTCACCGCCAACTGGTACTTTTCGGACTACTGGAAGATCATCTGGGGCAACCAGACTTACACTTCGCTAGTGGACTACAACAACGGCACTGGTCAAAATTAATAACCTCAGAGTTGTCGCGATTCGCACACTTCGCCGTTACAAATCGGGGTAAGTACTTCACTTAGTACGATCTTACTTGCCGCTACTGGTACCCTAAGCCAGATGACGGTAGTAATGGGAATCGGCTCAGCCGGAGGCGCGTACTCGGAACGAGCCCACCTGCTTCCAGCGGGCCGAAACATAACAACGGTCGATCAACTCGCCCGTCGCCACTCATTCGGCGTTGGGCAAACCACAGAACTGGAAGCCGCTCGGCTAACTCGTCAGGGCGCGAAGGATTCAACCAGATCATCGCGCCCCGAGTTCATCGACAACTTCTTTCTTCGCGACTCAAAGCACTCTCCGCTGGTCAAATCGCAAACGCCGTCTCAGTACGCCGACGCTCGGCAAGTTCGCGGGTAGGCGTATGCTCAACGGTCCTCATTGCGCATCGTATTTTCCGTATTTGCAGAGGCAGGAGTCTCAACGCGAACAGCGATGGGCACGACGCTCCAGCGCGACCGAAGTAAAGCTCCGCTGGCGTGCTTTCGCGGTCCAGCACTGCTTCCATGTCGTGCCCGGTGAGCGTATCCTGGAGTTAGGCGCGGGTACCGGACTCTGGACCGAGAGCCTTAGCCGCACTCTCCGCCACGAAAACCCGATCACAGCAGTCAGCTTTTCTCCCGAGAATGCAGAGCGTGGCCGAGCGCGCCGGATTCCCAACGTTCATTTTATAACCACAACGAATCTTGACGATTTGCCGGACGAGAGCTTCGACTACGTAGTTGGCTGTCGAATGCTCTGCCAGGAGCAACTGCCGGAATTACTGGCCTCCATCTACCGACTTCTGAAGCCTGGCGGACAAACCCTGTTCTTTGAATCGAACCTCCGGTTCCCCGGTAGGCGCATCTGGCGCAAACTCAGCGGCATGGTGCGAAAGGACCAGGCACCGCAATTTGCAGCGTCAGTCGAGCAAGTCGCATACGCCTGCTCTCACCAGGGCTTCACTCACATCGACATAAAGCCATACGACTTACTCCCGGTTTGGCTCGGCGAAAGGGCACTTCGGGGGCTGCAGGCCAAGACGCTTTTGATTGAACACGCGCCCGTGGCGCAGAACTTCTGCACGGATATGTTTGTGTGGACGCGAAAGCCCGGACCAGTTTCACGGAGTCTGCCAAATCTCGCAACTCATCCCGCTCTTTACGACTCAGTTTCGGTCGTAGTGCCGTGTCACAATGAGGCGCCCAATCTGCACCGGCTTGTTGCACGACTGCTGCAATGCTACGGTCCGTATATTCACGAGATCGTTTTAGTTAACGACAACAGCGTTGACGACACGGCCGAGGTAGCCGCACAACTAAGCGCCGCGGAGCCGCGTGTGCGAGTAATCAACCGTTCGAAGCCTAACGGCGTCGGGCTGGCGCTCCGTGACGGGTATCGCGCTGCGACTGGCAGCTACATTCTGTCAATGGATTGCGATTTCCTCGAGATCGTGTCCGATTTTCGGGCGCTCTTCGATAAGGTCGCCGAGGGATACGATGGCGCGATCGGAAGCAGATTTTCCCACGATTCCATCCTGGTGAACTACCCGTTCCTCAAGCTGCTGGGAAATCGTGCCGTCCATGCGCTGATCAGGCTCTTTCTTACCTATGTGCGCGACGTCACCAATAATCTCAAGCTGTACCGTGCCGACATCTTCAAGGATATGGAGATCGAATCGCCGCACTTCTCCGCGAACCTTGAAACCGGCTTAAAGCCTCTTCTCGCCGGCTACCGGCTCAAAGAAGTGCCGATCTCCTGGATCAACCGCACCGTCGGAATGGGCAATTCAAGTTTCGACATCAGCAAGGTCGCGTTCGACTACTGGCGAGCGCTGTATCGCATCTGGCGAAAACAACGTGAGGACGGCGGTTCGGGGCCCTTCTCCCGAAATCGTGCCGCGACTCAGACAGGTGTCCAGCCAGGTCTGCAACCGTCACGGCGATCCACCGCGCACGTCGTTCAGGGGGAGTAAGTTCTGTCCGCAATCGAAACATACGACCGTCCCTTGGACGAAACGGCCGCTTCAGGCTGGCAACTGCGGCTCAGGCGTGTGGAACAAGTAGCGGAAGTCTGGTTGTCGTCACGCGTCGTCGTCCTTCTGTTGTTCACGGCCGTTTATGCTGCGAGCAGTGCGTACGTGGCCTCGATAAAACTCTTGTGGGACGACGAGTTTTTTACTTTGTACATAGCGAAGGCGCCGGGATGGAGCGGCATTCTTGCCGCACTTTCCACGGGAGCGGACCAGCATCCGCCATCATTTTACATGCTCGTGCAGGCGCTCATCAGTGTGTTTGGCGTGGCCACATTACCGTCCGTCTCCCCGCCATTGCAGGCTACTGGCTCTTTTGTGTATGCAGCTATGAAATCGCGAGCCGGTTAACCAATCGTGTTTGGGGAACTCTTGCTCTGCTGCTGCCTCTGGCTTCGCCCGCTGTCTATTATGCGACTGAGGCCCGCGGCTATGGCATGGCGCTGGGTTTCACCGCCCTTGCCTTTCTTTCGTGGCTGCTGGCATGCGACGACACCCGCCGATTCTCAACGGTACCTCTCATTGGCTTAAGTTTGGCGATGGCGGTCGGCAGCCACTACTACGCCGGGCTAATCGTTCTGCCGCTCATGGTCGGCGAACTGATAAGGAGCTATTCACGCCGCAAACTCGACATTCCCGTCATCGCGTCGTTCGGCGGCGTTGTGCTTCCCATTCTGGCCTTCTTGCCGATAATCAGGAAGGCAAAAGGCTACTCACAGCACTTCTGGGCTCCGCCGGCTCGGAAGGACATGTTCGAGTTCCTCCCGGCGTTCGACACATATTGGTTGACCATTGTGTTTGCCGGCATTATTGTTCTTCTGCTGCTGTCATCCGCCAGAATCGCGCGCGAGTACCGGGAAACTCGCGTGCCACTGTGGCAAACTGCTGCCTTCTCACTTCTCTCAATACTTCCGATTGTGTATGTAATCGTGGGCAGGTTAGTAACGAAGGCGTACACTACACGATATGCATTGCCGGCGCTGGTCGGGTTCATCATTCTCTTCTGCGCGGGATTTGCAAGAATGGCTCGGTATCGCTCCGCGGTGGCGCTGACGATGATTCTTGCGGCGTGCGGATTTTCGATACTGGAGGTGGTTAAACTTCGTAGCGCAAACCTTACATCGCGTGGCGACATTGCCGGCCATGTCCAGTTCATGAAGCAGTTCGATGATCCGAACATTCTGATCGGAGATGTCACTCTATTTCACCGGCTCTCGTTTTATGCGCCCCGTGACATGGTTCGCAGGCTGGCGTACGCTGCCGACCCTCAACTCTCGATCCGCTATGAGGGTCATGACACCATCGACCGCGGTCTGCTGGATCTCAACCCGTGGTTCCCGATCAACGTCGTACCGTTCCGTGACTTCCTGCTGAACCATCCCTCCTTCGGAGCTTACAGCTACATCGGAGTATGGAGCTGGATTACGTTTGAACTGCCCGAAGTAGCCGGCGAGACCAGGCTCCTCAACAGGTACGGTGTCGACGTGTTCTTACACGTTGACGAAGTCGACGTGAAGCAGACTGTAGCCAGGACTTCCGGCTACCAGGGCAAAACGAACTTGCCGCCGTTGTATCTCCAGCAGGCGTCGACAGGCCCGTCATTGTGCAGCCAGTGGATGGGCGGAACATCCTGTCCGGATCTGAGGTAAACCGGTGCGGGCCGTTGTCGTTATCCACGGATTGCTGATTTCATGGGCTGTGCTGAGCACCGGTTGCACGACCCGGGTCACTCCAAATGATGCCTGGACCCAGTACAACGAGCAGCACTATGACAAGGCTGAGAGGTCCTGGCGGCAGATTCTGAAACGCGAACCGCTGTCGGGAGAGGCGTACTACGGTCTCGCACTTGCACAGTTACGGAAAGGCGACTCCGGAAGTGCCGAACAGAATCTGATGCGCGCGATGGGAGAGCTTAAGCAGGGTCCTCACTTCTTCGACTGCTTCCTTCAGCTCGGAAATCTGTATCTGGTCCGTTATCCCGGGCAGCGCGCATACATGGATGCCGCCGGCCGGATGGCAGACTCGGTTCTTAAGGTGGATGGAGGGAATTTTAGCGCCCTGCTCATCTCGGGCGAGGTAGGGATGTGGCGTGCGCGCGACGCATTCAGCCGTAACGACTCCAAAGCAGGGCAAGAATCGGCCGCAAGGTCAATCGACTTGTTGCGGCGCGCTGCCGCGCAGAAACCCGGTGACAGCAAAGTACAGCGAAACCTCGCGTTGAGCCAGGAACTCGCGGGCGATCTTGCAGCAGCAGCGGACTCCTGGCAGCGAACCCTTGCTGTTTCACCCAATGACGTCGAGGGGTATCGGCGGCTTCTCCGTCTTCAGAGCGAGCTGAAACACGACGCCGCCTGTGTCCGCGTTGTCGATCAGGCAACGCAACTCAGGCCCGTCAACGTGGAACTGGTGTTAGCAGTTGCGGAACAGGCACTTGACATCAGGCGCTTCGACCTTTTCGATCGCGCCGCGGCTTCGATTCGCTCGGCCAGGGATCAGTTCGCGGGTCATTACGAACACATTGCGAGGCTGCTGCGTCGGCGCGGGTTGCCAGACGAGGCGGTTGCATATTACCAGCTTGCCGAACGCCGCGATCCGAGTCATTGGGCGCAGCACCGACTCGCAACTGTACGTCTGTTGCTGGACTCGGGACGGATCGCCGAGGCGAGAACCGCCATGCAGGATCTCCGAAAGTCTTTGCCCGATGACCCAAAGGTCCGCGTCTTTACCGCGAGTATGCTGCGCCGTGACGGTAAGCTCAACGATGCGATGTCGATGCTGCAGACTGTCCTGGCGACCAGTCCCGGCGAACTGGACGCATTGCTCGAACAAGCTCGCATTTATCGCCAGCAGGGTAACTATCCGATGGCCATTGCAGTGCTCATAATGTGCCAGCGCACGTCTCCCGATTCCGTCCCTGTCGGCGTGGAACTTGCGGAAACATACCTCGCGTCCGGTATGAAGCCAGCAGCCGAGTTGGCGGCATCAACGGCATTGACAAAGGATCCTGGCAACGCTGACGCGCAACGGCTCCTGGCGGCAGCCCGTCAGGCCAGGCCCTGAGCACCACTGTTGTTGAACTCCAGTCGGCGTATACAGCCTCGGCTGGCTCTCATGCATACCCGCTGCAACACGCACAACACTCTTCGTAGCGGTCGTTCCGAATGCGCCCCTTTGCGATGCGGTACGCCCGTGCTCATTGGGCCCGGCCGCTGCTCCAGTCCTCGGCTGTGTGTAAACTGACATCGGTGCGGAGACTCGAAGCGATTTCGCCTGTGTTTGCGCTTGTTCTGGTGTTCATTGTTCTGGTAGCCATCGTAGATCCCGTTAGAGAGATGGTCACGCCGGATGACGGTTGGGCATATACACGTTCAGTCAGGCACCTTGTTCAGACGGGCTCTTACAAGCTCGACCAGTGGGCTGCCGCAAACATGCCCGCCCAGATCGGACTCGCGGCAGCCGCAAGCTTTCTGTTCGGGTACTCGCTGACGCTCCTTCGGTGCACGACGCTGGCAATGCTGCTCTGCGGCACCCTGGCTTTGTATGGTCTCTTGCGGGAAGCGGCGATCGAATCCCGGTCAGCTGTGGCGCTCTCTCTTGGCCTGATGTGTAGCCCCATGGTTCTGTATTTCGGGTTCACGTTCATGACCGACGTTCAATTCATCGGCTGGGTACTGCTGGCTTGCCTGTTGTACGCCAGGGGACTTCGACGCAAGAGCGCTGGACTTCTCTTCGCAGCTTCTGTGCCTGCTGCGATGGCCGTGGGCACACGCCAGTTCGGCGTAGCGCTGCCGGCCGGAGTAATATGTGCATCGATTCTCGCCCGGCGCTCGGACCGTCCCGCATGGTACGCGGTGTTGAGCGGTGCCGCGCTTCCCACGGCTGCCTTCGTATTTCAACTGTGGACCTCACAAACCCACCCTACATTCACCCAGTCAGTGCGGATTGCAGAGCAGTTGAGATTTATTGGGCAACCTCTTCGTCACCTGGGTCTAACGCTGGCGGTCAGAACATCTGTACTTGTTGAGTACGTCGGCCTGTTGCTGGTCGGCATACTTCCATCGCTGATGCTCGTACAGTACCGGCGTATTCGCATAGAACGCAAAACGTCCACTAAGTCATGGAAATTCTACGCGGTTCTGTTGCTGTGGGCGATGTTTCTGGCCGTTGGGCTTCTGATCCGGGCTGATCAGGAATACTTGAGTGTCGCGGGCAGTTTTTCTGAGGCGCTGCTGCCGAGGATTCCGTGGGTTCTCGACTCGTTCTTGCCGGTCGGTGACGACGTACGTATCGCAGTCACGATCCTTGCGCTCGCCACCGCGACGGCACTCTTCATTTCCGTCCTTCGATCGTCCGCAATGCGGTGCTTATGGCAGATCCGAACTGCATCAAACCTTATGATTGTCAGCACGGCAGCAGGTTTGTTGTGCTTACACCTCATGTATGCACAATTCAAGGACACTTACATGATGGTGTTTTTGCCCTTTGTGCTCCTGCTGGTCGGTGTCGCATTGCGGCCAGAGCTTTCGGCTGGAGCAGTTGTCCGCACGACAGTGCTCGGGTTCGTCACCGTCGGAGTTCTGGTTGCTTTCTGGACGCGCGGGGAGCTGAACAGGGATCAGGCGATATGGCAGGCTTCGGACGACGTATCAGAAACTGGAGTTGACAAGTACGACATTCGTGGCGGCCCTAATTGGCTTTTATACCACTCAGCTTTCGATGACTGGCTCGAGACGCTTGGGCCGGATGCGCAACCTGGCAGGTACGCCGGCGTGGACCTTTCACCGCACCTTTTTTGCCTGGTTGTCGAAGAAAACCGCCTCTCCTCAGTACTTCATTTGGGAGCCTTCCGGCCCAGTCACAGTAGACGGGTTATAAGATCGTGCGCAAAATACAGTACCGCGACGCGCTGCTACGAACTCGAGACATTTATGTGTATTCGAAGGACGCAGCAGATCAGAAGTACGAACGACGCTGATATGGACGGCGAAAAGCAGGAACGACGGTAACCCCAGGGCAACCCGGACGTTGCGCCAGGCTGCAATCGGGCGGCAAAAACGACCAGAACACTGATCCGCTTCGTGTGTCCTGTTGATTACTGCAGCTTACTTGTAAGCCGTTGCCGGTTCCGGGTGAAGCGAAACCGTTTCCAGTGCGGCTTGTTGGTCCGCCGCTGCAGGCCGTTCCGGCCTCAAAGGGCTGAGCCGCGCGGTCACCCACTTGCGGATCTTTCGATTCGCTGGCTCTTCCAGTCGTTCCGACACAACTCCTGACACCGCAATCACGCCCGTGATATAGATCAGCGCCGTAATGTTGTTTGACCACACTCCGCTAAAGTAACGTTTGAACCACCAGAGCACGGGGATGTGCAGGATATACATCGAGTAGCTCGCACGACCCAGGAAAGCCGCTGCTCTGCTCGATAGTGCTAAAACCGGCAGACCGCCGCCGAGCGCAAGGCCGGTCAGCAGCAGCGCATTGAACGGCCGGATCGCGCTGTTCGTGTTCATCCATGCAGGTACGATCTTCGGAAATCCGACGAGGCAGAAAAGCGCAACCGAAGCAGGAACATAAAGCCAGTAACCACGCCCCGTCCATCGCTTCGATAATGAAACCGAATAGCACCGTGCTGCCGCGATCCCGATCAGAAAATCGCCAAAGTGATAAATCGGCTTCCACGCTTCCGGCACCCGCCAGGTCGTCAGCAGGTTCGGAAGAGCCAGGGTCATCGCCGAGATAAGCAAAAGCCGCCGCCAGGAAGCATTTCGGACGAGCAGGGCGGCCAGCGGGAAGCACAGGTAAAAGAACAGCTCGCACGAAAGCGACCATGCAGGCGTATTCCAGTTTACGGGGCTTTTCGCAAACCAACCCTGCAGCACAAGACCGTAATCAGCGACAAGGACCGCGTTTTCCCCAGGCGGGCGATGAGCCGCCTGCAAGTCCGCAGCGATGATCGGAACCAGAACCAGCAGGCTCAGTGCGTAAACAGGATACACACGAGCGTACCTGGCAGCGCAATAGCCGAGAAAGCTGCGAGTATTCCATTCCGTGGAAGCGTAGCTCAGGCCAAGGAGGAACCCCGACAGAACAAAGAAAGTACCAACAGCAAGGTAACCGCCCTGAACGACGTGCTGCCAGACAAGCGGGAGCGAATGCATCCACGGATCGAGAAGCATTCGGGAACCTGTCAGGTGATGAATGATGACCCAGAGAGCAAGGACAAAACGCAATCCTGTCAGGGCCGGAAGGTGATGGGATCTTATATAGCTAGTTTAGCGTGGACAAGCGCAGGTTCCGGCTTTTGACCTGCCCCGATGCCAGACTTATATTGCCCGCCTCCCAGCCCGCAGGGTTAAACCCGACCGGTCCGGATCTCTTCCGCAAGATAGTCCGACGCACGCCACGCCAGCGCAAGGATCGTTAACGTTGGATTCTTCTCGCTCGCGGTAGTAAATGCGGAGCCGTCCGCCACGAACAAGTTCTTCACTTCATGCATCTGATTGAACTTGTTCAGAGCCGATCGCTTCGGATCGTCGCCCATGCGGCACGTTCCATGTTCGTGGATGGCACTGCCGAGCACGTCAGTCTTGCCCCGCTGGTAAGGAAGCATCTCAGCTTTAGCAGCATGGAAGATGGCTTCAGCAGTGTCGTACATATCGTTCACCATCTTTCGCTCATTCTCGGCGAGACTATATTCGATTTTCGCGATCGGAACGCCATACTGATCGTGCGGCGTACCATCCACGACCACGCGATTGTCTCTCCGTGGCAGCACTTCGCCGTAAGGATGCATCGAGATCAAAGCAGGGAAGCGCTTCTTAACCGACGCCTTGAACTCCGCTCCGAACCCAGGTATCGTGCGCGCCCAGCTTGGACCCGGCTGCGCACCTGTGAACCAGAACTGGCTGCCGAAGCCCCGCAGGTAATCGCGGCTGCGGCCGTCACGATGATTGAAGCGAGGCATGTAGATGTGCTCGCCGCCGATTCCGTCATCGTTCCGGACCTGAGTTCCGATAAGCTCGGGCGCGAAGCCCTGCAAATGGAAGCGAACCTGTTCAGTTAGGTATCGGCCGATAACGTCGTTCGAGTTGCCGATCCCATTCGGGTATCGGTCGGATTTCGAATTCAGCAGAATTCGCGTCGAGTCGATACACGAAGCAGCCACCACCACCCGGCGGCCGTAAACCTTGTGCTCTTCTTTCGTATATCTGTCGAAGTACTGTACGCCGCTGGCAAGTCCACGCTCGTCGACCAGAACCCTCGCCGCCACCGCGTTGTCCATGATCTTCAGCCGGCCCGTCTTGAAAGCAGGTTCCAGCAGATAGTCAGATGAGTTGAAGAAGGCGGCAACGTCACAGCCCTTGCCGCATGCACCGCAGTAGTGGCAGGCGTTGTGTCCGTTGTGCGGCCGCGTCAGAACCGCTCGGCGTCCCGCAACAATGGAGATGCCGATGTTCTTCGCCGCTTTCTGGAACAATCGTTCGCCGCAGCGCGGAGCCGGCGGAGGCAGGTGATATTTGCTGCCAGGGAGTGAGTCCTGATCGTCATCGCCGCCGCAGACACCGATCAGCTGATCGACCCTGTCGTAGTAAGGCGCGATATCCCTGTACCGAATCGGCCATGGAATCTCCCAGCCGTCTTTCGCCGGTCCCTCAAAGTCCACATCGGAATAGCGAAGCGCGACCCGGCCCCAGACGTTGGTCTTGCCGCCGCGTCCCCACACGCGCGTCAGCTCGAACGGATTCTTCGTATCCGTGATGTACGGCTGTTCCTTCGTGCTCAGGTAGAACTCAGGCGGGTGCTGTCCCGCCTCGAGCTTGTCACGCACTTCCCAGGGCTTCACATGCGACCAGAACTTCGCGCGATTGAACCTCGTGCCGGCATCGAGCATCAGCACGCTGATTCCTTTTCGCGTCAGGTTCCATGCGACCATACCGCCTGCAGCTCCGCTGCCGATGATGATCACATCGTGCTTCGGTGGAGACTTGATCTGCATGACTACGCCTGATGCTCCGGATGCGTGCAGCCGACGAACTCGGTAAGCGCCTGATTGCCGTGCCAGCCGAGTTCATCCGCGAGACCTTCTTTCGTCTCGTAATAAGCGTCGACCGTGCGCTCCTTTGACAAGGTCGAAGAACCGGCGCGCATGAGTGTTGGTTTCCTGGCTGATGCGCGTGAGCAGTTCGACCTGCTCCGCCGCCGAAAGGCTCACAAATCGGCTCGGGCGATTTAGGAGCGCAAGTCCCTCCCGCCACTCGTTATGAATCCGTTCGATACGCGGCACCCGTTCGTCGATGATATACGCGACACCAACGTCCCTGGCCCCGGGTGTGTCGGTCCGCGGAATGATCAGTTCTGTCAGCGTTTCGAGAGTTTCGAATTCTTCTTTGTTGAAGAACTTTGCCTGCCTCGGCTTCTTCGGGTCGATTTTCGGCTTATCGCCAGGCTGCGAAGAGGTGGCGTCAGCATGCTGGTGGGAATTCACCTGAGCGCCTGCAACGGCAACGCCCGCAAGCTGTATCAATGTTTGTCTGCGAGTACTCATACCAGCATCTACGAAAGATATCTGCGGAAGAAGTTGAGAGTGTTTGTCCACGCCGCCATTGCCGCCGCTGGTTCATAACGCGGCGAGGTGTCGTTGTGAAAAGCGTGGTTCGCGTTGCTGTACACGTGCGCCTCAAACCGCTTCTGCTGCGTCGACATCGCCTGAATCACAGGTCCCAGGCCGCCGGTCAACGCACGGTCCAGCTCTGCGTAATTGAACAGAAGGGGAATGTTCACCTGCGGTACAGCATCAACCGACAGCACAGGCGCACCATAGAAAGCGACTGCGGCCGTCAGCGCATCGGTATTCAGCACAAGGTCATAGACGTTCCCGCCCCCTGCGCAGAACCCGACCGCAGCGAGCTTGTCGCGTCGAACATAGGTCTGATCGCGAATCGTGTAAAGCGCGGAAAGCATGTCCGCACGTCGCTCTGGCTGAGTCGTGCGGTTGTACGCTGCCATTGCAGAAGTGCCGTCCGGGAACATGCCGGTACCGCCCTGGCGTGAAAGCAGATCAACCGCAAAGCCGACGTAACCCGCGACAGCGACGCGGCGCGTTACGTCCTTGATGTAGTCCGTCAGACCCGCATTCTCATGAATCACAATCACAGCCTGGCGAGGGTTCGTATACGAATCCATCGGCATCGACTGATAAACAAACAACGGCCCGGCTTCCCCCGAAATGGTCAGGTTCTCCGAGCGGATGGAAGGATCGTTGGTCGTGATGGGAGTTGAGGGCGCCTGCGCATGGGCAAGTCCCGCTGCGTTGATCGCGGCGAGCGCCGCGGCAATCGACCCCGTGCACTTCGTCAGGTGTTCAACAAGTTCACGGCGGTTGATCTGGCCATCTTCGAAAAGATGAATGAGGTTACTGACCTTGTCTGCCCACATCGTGCAGACAGCTTAACAGAGCACCGGCAGCGGAGTGTACTCCCGGACGCCCGTAACTGTCAGCTGGCCCGCCGTGACCTCGACTACGGTCAACGGCTTTCGGGGCTGCAGCAGCTCCACGGCGATGTAGTTCGAAGCCATTCCTGCGCGCCCGTCGCCTTGTGTGACAACGGACAACACCCGCCCCGACATCCGCTTGCGGAACGCCTCGTTCTTCTTCAGCCCAATTGCTTTCAGCACCCGCCCGCGTTCTTTGCGGACCATCCATGGCACCTGGTCCGCCGCTTCCGCAGCCGGAGTCCCTGGACGCTCGGAGTACGGAAAGATGTGCAAATACGTAAATGGCAGTCGCTCAATGAAACGGCGAGTCTCGTTGAACTCGTCCTCAGTCTCACCGGGAAAGCCCACCATCACATCCGCCCCAATGGCGCCGTCGGGCATCAGCTCGCGTGCCAGCCGGATTCGGCTCTCATAATGATGCGGGCGGTATTTCCGGTGCATTCGCCGAAGAACCGTGTCCGAACCCGACTGCAGCGGAGCGTGAATATGCTTTGCGATCCGCGGGGAATCGGCCATTAGCTGAAGCAGATCGTCAGACCAGTCCATCGGCTCAACCGAACTGAGTCGAAGCCTCTGCACGCCCGTCTCGGCAAGCAGGATTCGCAGCAGATCCGCAAGCCGCATCCGCATCCCTGCCTCCCGCCCCCAGCGCCCGAGGTTGATGCCGGTCAGCACAACTTCGGGATACTTCAGGCTCAGCTGATGAACCTGGTCGACCACCTGACGGACCGGCGCACTTCTGCTGTGGCCGCGCACGAACGGAATAATGCAGAACGAGCAGCGATTCGGGCAGCCATCCTGAATCTTCAGATTCGGCCGCGAGCGGTCGCCTGAAGCATCCTCGATCGGAGTAGCCAGAAATTCGCGGCTCTCGAAGATATCGCTCACGTGCACTTCGCCGTGATAGGGCTCGGTAATCAGCTCAGCAATCCGAGTCTTATGGGAGTTGCCAACCACCATGGACACGCCCGGGAGCTTCACCAGCTCTTCCGGCGCACGCTGCGCATAACAGCCGGTGATCACGATGCGAGCATCGGGATTCTCGCGATGAACTCGACGAACGATCTGGCGCAGTTCGTTATCGGCTGTTGCCGTCACTGTGCAGGTGTTCAGAATCACAAACTCGGCGGACTTGTGGTCCGGTGCCGGCTCAAGTCCATGCTTTCCGAGCAGCGACTCGATAGCTGCGCCATCAGCTTGCGACGCGCGGCAACCGAAGTTTGTGACGTGAAACTTGCTCACACTCTATTATCCAATTACCGTCGGATTAAGCTGGATACCACATGATGCGAGACCGAATACGAATGGTCGTCCCCATAATGCTGGCGTGCGTACTGCTGGGAACCATGGCAAGCCGGGGGCGGCTGGAAACGATCCGGGCAGTAGACATCGTCTCACTCATCGCCGTCGGATTCGCACTGGGCGTGACGTTCCGAACCCTCATCCCTCCGAAATAGCCACTTCAGAATGTCCGCGCAAACGATCATACATCCAGCGACAAAGCTCACGTTTCCCGAATGAATAGGGACTGTTGGACCGTGGCCCACTTATGCGTCAAGCCGGCAGCATTGAGGAACGGATGGGGTGTGTGGGATGAAAGTGCGCCTGAGGGACAGGAGCGTTCAGGACCGAATTTCGCCGGACGATACTTCATCGTGCGGTGGGGCTGTGACGACCTCGACCTGCCGCAGTTCGGTTTACAGGCGCGGCTCAGCTCGACTTCCGGTTGAACAGTCGGCTGTTACTCATGAGAACTTGTGAAGACACATCGAAGCGTGCAGCGGACGGCGGTCGCGCCTGCTTTACTGCAGACCAGACACACCCGCCACAAATAAAAAGGCGGGTCCCGCTTTGCAACGGAACCCGCTCTGACAAAGAGCCTCCTCTCAGGCTGGTCAGTTTGGAAGCTTTGTGGCACCCATGAGGTGAAGATCGATAGCTCTTGCTGCCTTTCGACCTTCCGAAATCGCCCACACAACAAGCGACTGACCTCGGCGCAAATCGCCCGCGGCGAACACACCAGGGACCGACGTCTCGTAATTATCGTCCGTCGCGACGTTTCCGCGCAAGTCCAATTTGCACCCGAGCTCCTCAATCAGACCCGGTCGAACTGGACCTGTGAAACCCATTGCTAAAAGCACAAGGTCGGCATCCAGCGTGAACTCGGTTCCCGGAATCGGCTCGAATTTCGGCGGCGGACCGACCCGAATTCCATGTAAGTTTCTTAACGTTACCGTTTGCGTCGCCTTCGAATTTGGCCGTCGCCACCGACCACTCGCGCTGGCCGCCTTCTTCGTGCGAGCTTTCCTGCCGCAACTGCAGCGGCCAGAGAGGCCACGGCGTGACCGGAGAACGGTCCGGCGGAGGCATCGGCATGATCTCGAACTGGTGCACCGAAGCCGCCTTGCTGCCGATGCGACGTGCCCAGGCAGTCGGCGCCCGTGTCGCCGCCGCCGATGATGATCACGTGCTTGCCGGTAGCAAGAATCTGAGTGTCCACGTGGTCGCCCGCCACTACCCGGTTCTGCTGCGGCAGGAACTCCATCGCGAAATGGATGCCCTTCAGCTCACGGCCCGGCACCGGCAGATCGCGCGGCTGTTCCGCTCCGCCAGTCAGCAGAATCACCTCAAAGTCCTTCCGAAGCTCCGAAACGGGAACATTGACGCCCACGTGAGCATTCGTGACAAACTTCACGCCTTCGGCTTCCATCTGCTCGATGCGGCGATCGATCAGATGCTTCTCCATCTTGAAGTCAGGAATGCCGTAGCGCAGCAGGCCGCCGATCCGGTCCGCCTTCTCGAACACCGTGACACCGTGACCGGCGCGCGCCAGCTGTTGCGCCGCCGCCAGTCCCGCCGGACCCGAGCCGACCACCGCAACGCGCTTCCCGGTGCGGTGCGGCGGCGGCTCCGGATGAATCCAGCCTTCACGCCAACGCATGATCGATGATCGTCTTCTCGATCACCTTGATCGTGACCGGCGGCTCATTGATGCCGAGCACGCACGCACGCCTCGCAAGGCGCCGGACAGATGCGTCCGGTGAACTCCGGGAAAGTTGTTCGTCGCGTGCAGCGTACGAATCGCTTCCTTCCAGCGGTCCTTATACACGAAGTCATTCCAGTCGGGAATGATGTTGTTCAGCGGACAACCGGTGTGGCAGAACGGAACGCCGCAATCCATGCAGCGCGCGCCCTGCAGCCGCACTTTCTCTTCCGGGAAAGGCTGATAGATCTCGAACCAGTCGTTGATGCGCTCGGGGACTGGCCTGCGTTGGGGCAGTTCCCGCGTGTACTCCATAAAGCCGGTGATCTTACCCATTCTTAGTGAGCCTCCTGCGCGGAAACCACGCTGTTGGCGGCCTGTGCCACAACCAGCTTCTGCGGTGCGGTCTCTGACCTCGGTACGCCCAGCACACGCTTGTACTCGTGCGGGAACACCTTGACGAACTTCGTTGAGCATGTCGCCCCAGTTGTCGAGAATCCACTGGCCGCGCGGACTATCGGTCAGCTCCACATGCCGCTCGATCAGATTGCGAAGCGGCTTGATGTCGGAATCCGACAGCGGCTCCAGATCCACGCCCGTCCGATTGCACCGCGTTGGCCACGAACTCGCCCGTTTCATCGAGCACGTAAGCGAAGCCGCCGGACATGCCGGCAGCAAAGTTCTTGCCCGTCCGCCCCAGCACAACCACCAGGCCTTTCGTCATGTACTCGCAGCCGTGATCGCCTACGCCTTCGACAACCGCCGTTGCGCCGGAATTGCGAACCGCGAAGCGCTCGCCGGCCACGCCGTTGAAAACGCTTCGCCGGAAGTCGCGCCGTACAGCACCACGTTGCCGACCAGAATGTTCTCCTCGGGCACGAAGTTCGACTGCTTCGGCGGGTAACACGATAATGCGTCCGCCCGAAAGGCCCTTGCCGACGTAATCGTTCGCATCGCCTTCCAGCGTCAGCGTGACGCCCGTGCGCCAGAAACGCTCCAAAGCTCTGTCCCGCCGAGCCATGTGAAGTAGAACTTGATCGTATCGTCCGGCAAGCCCCGCAGAACCCCAGCGCCGCGCGATCTCGCCGCTCAGCATCGCGCCCACCGTCCGATGGACATTGCGAATCGGCAGCTTGAACTCCACCGGCTGTCTTGTGCTCGAGCGCCTGCTGCGCATGGCTCGATCAGCTTGTAGTCCAGCGCCTGCTCAAGCCCATGATCCTGCGCAATCAGTGCAGCGCCGGCCGACGCGCGATGGCACCTGCGGATTATAAAGAATGCTGGAGAAATCGAGCCCCCTGGCCTTCCAGTGCTCCATGCGCTTCGCGCATCTCGATCATGTCCACGCGGCCGACCATCTCGTCCAACTTGCGGAACCCCAGCTTCGCCATCCACTGCCGGACTTCTTCGGCGACAAAGAAGAAGTAGTTGATGACGTGCTCCGGCTGGCCCGTGAACTTCTTGCGCGAAGCGCCGGATCCTGCGTCGCGATGCCCACCGGACACGTATTCAGATGGCACTTGCGCATCATGATGCAGCCCATGCGCCACCAGCGGCGCCGTCGAGAAGCCGAACTCTTCCGCGCCCAGCAGCGCCGCGATCACCACATCGCGTCCCGTCTGCAGCTTGCCGTCCGTCTGCACGCGAATGCGGCTGCGCAGATCGTTCATCACCAGCACCTGCTGCGTCTCCGCCAGCCCAGTTCCCACGGAATGCCCGCATGCTTGATCGAGGTCAGCGGCGAAGCGCCCGTGCCGCCGTCATAGCCGCTGATCAGCACCACGTCGGCATGCGCCTTCGCCACGCCCGCGGCCACCGTGCCCACGCCCACTTCGGCCACCAGCTTCACCGAAATGCGCGCCTTCGGATTGACGTTCTTCAAATCGTAAATCAACTGCGCCAGATCTTCGATCGAGTAGATGTCGTGATGCGGCGGCGGCGAAATCAGTCCGACGCCCGGAATCGAATGCCGCACCCGCGCGATAGTCTCGTCCACCTTGTGTCCCGGCAGCTGACCGCCTTCGCCCGGCTTCGCGCCCTGCGCGATCTTGATCTGCAGCTCGTCGGCGTTCACCAGGTAATTCGTCGTCACGCCGAAGCGGCCCGAAGCCACCTGCTTGATCGCGCTGCGCCGGATCGCCGTTGGCATCGGCAAAGCGCGCTTCGTCTTCGCCGCCCTCGCCCGTATTCGATCGCCCGCCGATGCGGTTCATCGCAATCGCCAGCGTCTCGTGCGCTTCCTTGCTGATCGACCCGAACGACATCGCGCCGGTCGCAAAGCGCTTCACGATCTCCGACGCCGGCTCCACTTCTTCGATCGGCACCGGCAGTCTGCGATTCGCTTAAACTCCATCAGCCCGCGCAGCGTGCAGATGCGTCGCGTTCTGCTTGTCGACCAGCTGCGTGTATTCCTGGAACGTCTCGAAATTATTCCCGCGACCGCGTGCTGCAGCTTGCGACACCGTCAGCGGATTCAGCAGGTGATACTCGCCGCGTACGCGATAATTGATAATTGCCGCCGACGTCGAGTTCCGTCTCGGAATCGGTCAGCGGCCGGAACGCGTGCGCGTGCTTCATCTGCGCTTCGCGCGCCAGCACATCCAGACCCACGCCTTCGATGCGCGACGCCGTGCCGGTGAAGTACTTCTCGACCAGATCCTTGTTCAGGCCGATGGCTTCGAAGATCTGCGCGCCGCGATAGCTCTGCAGCGTCGAGATGCCCATCTTCGAGAAGACTTTCAGCAGACCCTTGTTGATCGCCTTCTTGTAGTTCTTCAGCGCCTTCTCGAAACGTGACGCCTTCCGGCAGCAGACCCCGCTGGCGCCAGGTCTTCCAGCGTCTCGATCGCCAGATACGGATTGACCGCGCTCGCGCCATAGCCGATCAGCAGGCGAAGTGCATCACCTCGCGCGGCTCGCCCGATTCGATGATCAGCGCGACCTGCGTGCGCGTGCCTTCGCGCACCAGATGATTGTGCACCGCCGTCAGCGCCAGCAGGCTCGGAATCGGAGCCTACTCTTCATCGACGCCGCGGTCGGAAAGAATCAGCAGCGTATAGCCGTACTTGATCGCCAGCGAAGCCCGCCGGCACAGCCATCCAGGCGCGCTCCAGACCCTCGCTCGCCTCCGTCCACCCGGAACAGCGTCGGCAGCGTGGACGCCAGAAAGTCGCCCTGCGACACGCGGCGCAGCTTCTCCAGATCCCGAGTTGGTCAGAATCGGATGCGGCAGCTTCAGCGTGTGGCAGTGCTGCGGCGTCTCGTCCAGAATGTTGCGCTCGGTGCCGATGTAGCTGGTCAGCGACATCACCAGCTCTTCGCGAATCGGATCGATCGGCGGATTCGTCACCTGCGCGAACAACTGCTTGAAGTAGTTGAACAGCGGCTGCGGCTTGTCGCGACAGACAGGCCAGCGGCGTATCGGTGCCCATCGAGCCGATCGGCTTCTTCGCCGTTCACCGCCATCGGAGCATCAGCATGCGCAGATCTTCATCGGTGTAGCCGAACGCGCGCTGCCGCAGCAGAATCGTCTCGTGATCGGTGCCGTGCACGCGCGGCGGCTCGGGCAGCTGCATCGAGCGTGATCTGGTTCTGCTTCAGCCACTCCCGTAAGGCTGCCGCGTCGCCAGCTGCGTGCTTGATCTCTTCGTCCGGAACGATGCGCTTCTCGTTCCAGATCCACCAGCAGCATCCTGCCGGGCTGCAGCCGGCCTTTGTACTGCGACTTCTTCCGGCTTAACCGGCAGCACGCCGGTTTCCGACGCCATGATCAGCTGACCGTCATGCGTGACCAGGTAGCGCGCCGGCCGCAGACCATTGCGGTCGAGCGTCGCGCCGATCACGCTTGCCGTCGGTAAACGCCACCGCCGCCGGGCCGTCCCACGGCTCCATCAGCGAAGCGTGATATTCGTAAAACGCCCGCTTCTCGTCCGGCATGGTGGTGTCGGCATCCCACGCTTCCGGAATCAGCATCGCCATCACATGCGGCAGTTCGCGCCCGCCAGCGTCAGCAACTCACCGCGTTATCGAGCGCAGCCGAATCGCTGCCGCCCGGCGGAATCACCGGGAACAGCTTCTTGATATCCTCGTCCGAACAGTCGGCGACTCCAGCACCGACTGCCGCGCATACATCCAGTTCACGTTGCCGCGAACCGTATTGATCTCGCCGTTGTGGCAGACGTATCCGGAACGGATGCGCCAGTTGCCAGGTCGGAAACGTGTTCGTCGAAAAGCGCTGGTGCACCAGGCACAGCGCGCTCATCGCGTCCGGATCGGACAGCTCGTTGTAGAAATTCGCGATCTGCGGCGCCAGCAGCAGGCCCTTGTAGACGATCGTGCGCGACGACAGCGACGGAATGTAGAAGAAGTTCTTCTCGCGCACGTCTTCCGAAGCAGCGACTTCGTTCTCCGCGCGCTTCCGCACGACGTAGAGCTTGCGCTCGAACTCGTCCTGAGTCCATCTCCGGCGGCGCTGCGCACGAAGATCTGTTCGATATAAGGCTGCGAGGCGCGCGCCACGCGCCCGATCGCGTCCCGATTCACCGGCGTGTCGCGCCAGCCGAGCACCGTCAGGCCTTCTTCGCGCGCGATGCGCTCGACGATGCCCTCGCAAAGCAGCCGCTGCTGTCGGCTCCACCGGCAGAAACACCATGCCGACGCCGTACTCGCCCCGGCGCGGAAGCGTGAAGCCCAGCTTCGCGCACTTCGCGGCGGAAAAACTTGTGCGGAATCTGGATCAGAATGCCCGCGCCGTCGCCCGTTTCCGGATCGCAGCCGCATGCGCCGCGATGCGTCAGATTGATCAGGATCTGAATGCCCTTGAGGATGATGTCGTGCGACTGCTCGCCGTTGATGTTGACAACAAAGCCGAGACCGCAGGCGTCGTGCTCGTTTGCCGGGCTGTAGAGCCCCTGCTCCGGAGGCAATCCGTTGGTGATGTTCTGATCCGACATGTTCGTGTGTCCCTCCAGGGGGTTGTCCACTGATCCGTACTGAGGTAGTGCTGCGTTGATCTGATTCAGGGTGCTGCCGGCTGCGGAGGGGCGCTGGTAGGCTTGCCGGATTCCTTAACAGAAAATCTCTACGAACGGGTTATCTCAGCTAGTGGTGTCTGGAGGCACTCCGGGTAAGGAATCTCCGACACAGCCGGATGAGGCGAGTATAGCACTCGCTCATTCCTTAAGGCAAGCTAAACGTTCGGCCCAGTCCTTTTAAGTTTTTCTTTAAATAGGTATAACTTGTTTAGCCTCAGTACGTAAGGCGATTACCTTAAAGCTGATACAGTCCAACAGAACCGGCCAGCGAGCACGAAGAAATAGGAAACTGTACGCTGACGTGCCAGTATAGGCGCTCAGAAACGACAGGAAAACCGAAGGCAGGGAGGCGATCTGGGCGATTTTGTTGCCCGTCATTGTTCCCGGCGCGCACATACAACCCTCGACGATAGTGAACAAGAGCAAGCGCACTATCCCAGTGCTGCCGACCAACCGCACGAGAGTACGGTAGTCATCGAGTACTCGATCGAGCAGTCTCGAACAGGTTCTCACAGCAGTGCTCTTCGGAGAAAACATCGAGGCAACACGGCTGCGAGCGATTCACTCCCGGCAGCGATGTGTTTTCCAATTTGTGATATAAACAGCCGATTACGCGGGAATGTCCGTAAGTTCCAGAACGAAGCTCGGCCCCTATGAAATCGTCGGCCTGATCGGTAAAGGCGGGATGGGCGAAGTTTACCGAGCGCGCGACACACGCCTCGACCGGACTGTTGCTCTGAAGCTGCTCAACACCGCTCACGCGGAACGCTTCGGGCGCGAGGCGCGCGCGATCTCATCTCTCAACCATCCGCACATCTGCGCGCTCTACGATGTCGGCACCGAGAACGGGACCAGTTATCTGGTAATGGAGTACGTCGAAGGCAAGCCGCTGAGTCCGCCGCTGACTGTGGCGAAAGCGCTCGAGTACTCGATACAGCTTGCTGAGGCGCTCGCGGCCGCTCACCGGCAGGGCATCATTCACCGGGATCTCAAACCAGGCAACCTGCTCGTGACGAAATCCGGGATTAAGCTGCTCGATTTCGGCCTCGCGCGGCTCGACACAACGGTTGCTGCCTCAGCGCCGCAGTCGCGTACAGTCACCGTCGAAGGTACTCTGCTCGGAACTCTGCAATACATGTCGCCCGAGCAGCTGGAGGGCAAGCCAGCGGACGCACGCTCGGACATCTTCGCATTCGGGCTCGTAGTTTACGAAATGCTCACCGGCCGGTCAGCATTCGAAGCGTCAAGCCCGGCAAGCCTGATAGCTGCGATACTGACGACGGAGCCCCCACCCCTTCAGGGATTGCAGCCACTTACGCCCCAATCCCTCGATCGCGTGGTGAAGAAAGCCCTCGCCAAAGATCCGGATCAGCGCTGGCAAACGGCCCGTGACCTCGCCGATGAACTGGTCTGGATCGCATCGTTCGTTCCGGATACGCCAACTATCGAGAAAGCGCGGCAACATCCCAGCAGACGGACTGTCGCGGCTGCAACGGCGTCCGGTTTGGCCGCAATCGTCGGAACCGTGCTTCTTCGTCCAGAGAAAGATGCGCAAGTTCGCGCGGTGACGTCAGAGATTGCGCTGCCAGGCAAACTTCGACTCGCCTCCTTGATGACTCGCGGCCCCGCAGTTCTCTCGCCGGACGGAAATTGCATAGTCTTCG
This sequence comes from Bryobacteraceae bacterium, assembly GCA_963794765.1. Taxonomy (GTDB): domain Bacteria; phylum Acidobacteriota; class Terriglobia; order Bryobacterales; family Bryobacteraceae; genus JAWXCM01. The sequence goes on from CAWCGC010000029.1 coordinate 193,735, forward strand.
CTGGTTCAGACAAAGATCAAACCCAACTGTGGCTGCGGCCGCTCGCCGATCTGCAAGTACGGCGGCTTGAAGGTACGGAACACGCCGGCTATCCATTCTGGTCCCCGGACAGTCGGCATATCGGCTTCTTTGCTGACGGCAAGCTCAAGCGGGTACCGGCATCGGGCGGTCCTGCAGTTATTTTGGCCGATGCGCGCGCGGGCCGCGGCGGCGCGTGGTCACACGAAGGTGGCGGCGACGGGACCATAATTTTTGCCCGTGTGGCTCAGGGAGAAGGTCTCGTCCGGATACCTGCGGCTGGCGGGACCCCTGTTACGCTCACCACGCTCGGTCAGCAGGACCACGCCCATCGACAGCCGAAGTTCTTGCCGGGCGGAAAAAGGTTTCTGTTCGCTGGGCTCGGCCGGGACAGCTGGATCGGATGGGCCGATCTGTCGTCGAACCCTTCAAAACCGCTCAGGTTCATGGACGGAAACCACGCCGATTACGCCCCTGCTGGAAAGAACGGAATGCAGGGACACATTGTGTTTGCGCGCGGCGACGGAGTTATGGCTCGGCGGTTGGATGGGAACACGATGCAATTTCGAGGCGAGCCATTCCAAGTGGCTCCAGCGGTGGAAATGAGCGGGCCGCGCAACGTGGCAGATGTGTCGGTCGCCGCCGGTGGCTTGATGTTGTATCGACCGATACCTGCCGTTCGCAGTGAGATCGCCTGGCTCGATCGCACAGGCCGCCCGCTCGCAGTGTTGCCCGAGACTGCAAATGCGGTGTCAGTCAGCCTGTCTCCTGCAGCCGACAGAGCACTGATAATGATCAGACCTCCAGGTCAAAACATGAAGTTGTCAGTTTATGATCTGGATCGTCGTGTCGCGAACCCACTGGCGACCGCCGGGGGCACAGACGGTCAGTTCGGCGACGTCTGGAGTCCTGACGGACGATCGCTCGCCTATGCCGGAAGTAAAGGCTCGGGAATCGCAATATTCATTCGCGACGCAGACGCGAGCCGGCCAGAAACGCAAGTCCTGGCCCCTGGTTCGATTTATGGTAGTGCGGCTGAGAATCGACCGGTGTCCTGGCTGCCGGATGGAAATCACTTGCTCATCGTAAGTGAGACAGCCGAACCGCTGCCGAATCGCGCGGATGACCAGTCACCCCACGGCCAACTCTACCTGCTGCCCTTGCGCGGCGATGGGAAGCCCATTCGCCTGACGGACTTCGGTCCTAACGTGAACATAATCGGGGCAACGCTCTCCCGCGACGGACGATGGCTGGCCTACAGCACCGACGAGTCCGGCCGGATGGAGGTGTACGTTCGCGAATTCAGGGGCCTCACCGGACTCGGTGCCCGATGGAAGGTCTCAACCGACGGTGGAGGAATAGCTCGCTGGCGTCGCGATGGCAGGGAGTTGTTCTATGTGAACCCGCAGGGCACGCTGATGGCGGTGCCGATTCGCGGCGGAACGAGCCTGGGTGCGGGCTCTCCGGTGCCTCTGTTCGCGGCTCCGACGCCTTTCGGCTTGCTGACTCACTACGACGTCGCGGCTGATGGTCAAAAATTTTTGGTGGCCACTCCAAATGAGAGCGCTCTGCACGCCCCGATGATCCTCACGACTAACTGGCTTCGACACTGACTCGTGGACATTTCCGTAAACACACGGGACGACCCACCAGCACTTCTTCACCCCTGCGTGCGCCCTCGATCGGACTCCTGCCGTCAGTGAGCTCTGCGCCACCTGACGCGTCACGGGAAAGCCATAGAGCAGAACCCTATTCCTGTTTAGGCGTGAAAACTTTCATACTGACAAAGAACTCATCCAATTCGGGTTTCTTGAGCAAGTGCGGCCGTCGCCAGTGTCGGATTCGTGCCGTCCATTGTGAGTGCATGGTCTGCCGAGCGGAGAATCGGATGCCCACCCACGGCGAAAGCTTGTCCAGGAGCAGGATCGGCGAGCGACAATGACAAGCAAAGCGATTTGTCCCCAACTCGCGGGCAGTCGGAAAGGAGCACTGTGAGCGCGATCCTTCGCGTGACGTTATGAATTACCAACGGGATGAAGAGGCTGTATTCCTTCTTACCGCGATCGTTGACTCATCCGATGACGCGATTATCAGTAAAGATCTGAACGGGATAATCAAGAGTTGGAATAGGAGCGCTGAGCGTCTCTTCGGGTACACGGCGGCAGAAGCCATCGGCCAGTCAGTTGCTACGCTACTCATCCCGGCCGATCGTCAGGAGGAGGAGCCAGAAATCCTCTCCCGCCTTAGAAGAGGTGAGCGAGTTGATCATTTCGAGACCAAACGGAAGCGCAAAGACGGAACTCTGCTCGACATCTCGCTCACCATCTCACCGGTTAAAGACCCTAAGGGAAATATCGTCGGAGCATCCAAAATCGCTCGTAATATTACCGAGCGCCTGCAAGCCCAACGTGCTGCGTTGCTTCTTAGCGCCATTGTTGACTCATCCGATGACGCGATTATCAGTAAAGATCTGAACGGGATTATTACGAGTTGGAATAAGAGCGCCGAGCGTCTCTTCGGGTACACGGCGGCAGAAGCCATTGGCCAGTCAGTTGCTACGCTACTCATCCCGGCCGATCGTCAGGAGGAGGAGCCAGAAATTCTCTCCCGCCTTAGAAGAGGTGAGCGCGTTGATCATTTCGAGACCAAACGGAAGCGCAAAGACGGAACTCTGCTCGACATCTCGCTTACTATTTCACCGGTTAAAGACCCTAAGGGAAATATCATCGGAGCATCCAAAATCGCTCGGGACATTACTGAGCAGTTGCGGACCCGCGAAGCGTTGCATCAGGCGAATAAGCGGCTCGCTCAATCGAACGCCGACCTCGAATACTTCGCGTATTCAGCGTCACATGATCTTCAGGAGCCACTGCGGATGGTGTCCGCATACAGTGCAATGCTTCGCCGGAAGTTTGCAGATAAGCTCGACGAAAAGGCGAACGAGTACTTGGGTTATCTGACCGAAGGAAGTGCCCGAATGGAGCGTTTGCTGCGCGACCTCCGAGCATTCACCCATGTGTCTGCCAATGAGGGCGGCCCCGCGACTGAAGTCGACGCCAATGCTGTTCTCCGAGAAACTCTGGTAAACCTGAGAGTAGCGATAGAAGAGAGCCGGGCAGAAGTTATCTCCGGCCCTTTGCCGACGGTCCGCTTGCAGGAATTTCAGCTTGAACAGCTTTTTCAGAACATCATCGGAAACGCCATTCACTACAGAAGCGGCGCTCCTCCACGTATCAACATCGAGGCGGAACCTGACGGCGATGTCTGGAAGTTTTCAATTCAGGACAACGGAATCGGGATTGCTGCTGAATATACGGAGACAATCTTTGGAATGTTCAAACGCCTTCACACAGTCGCAGCTTATTCAGGTTCCGGTATGGGACTTGCAATCTGCCAACGTATTGTCGAGCGGAGTGGAGGAAGCATCTGGGTGGAATCTCAACTCGGAAGAGGTTCGACGTTTTTCTTTACCCTTCCCGCAGCAGAACGACGCGACCCAGCCGATCTCAAGCGAGCCGCTTCGACAGATTCTGTTGGTTGAAGATAACCCCGCCGATGCCGAACTCGTAGTAGAAGCGCTTCAAGAGCATGAAGTCTCCTGTGAACTTCTGGTTGTGTCCGATGGAGAGCGAGCAGCGCTTTTTCTTGACGACATTGATGCAGGCAAACAGTCCTGCCCGAACTTGTTCATTCTCGACATCAATCTCCCCCGGAAGTCTGGTATCGAAGTACTAGAGCGAATGCGGAGCGGCTATACCTGCCGGCATGTTCCCGTCGCGGTCTTAACCTCATCAGACAGTCAGAAGGACAAAGACGCAGTCGCTAAATTCAATCCTTCTCGTTACCTTCGAAAGCCCCTTACGCTGGAGAGTTTTTTGGAACTCGGAGGAGTTTTCAAACAGCTTTTAAACCCTGTCGGGTGACTTTGGGCGGAATAGCTTCGTGCGATAAGGCCCTCATCTCCTTGAATTGCGTTCTCCGTCAGACCCGGTGTCTGCGTCGGTAGTAGATTCGCCTCTTAAAGGATCATCTTCCGCCGAGATCACTCTCCGCATTAGTTCCAGCGTTGCAGGAAGTGAGAGCTCACCGAATGAAAGAGGCACCATACTCTTCTGTGCTACGGCCCTTGCATACTGATTGACAGTCACCGGTTTTCTCCCCCCCATCGAATAGTATCGTCAAACCGCCCGCGTTTAAGGCAATTGGAATCGGTTAACGACGAACTGCTCGGCTTCTCACATTTCTTGTTTTCGCATGCGAAGCCTGGACCGGTTTCGATTCCGGAGACCCTTTCTGCCGAAGAAAGATCGAGAGCACAACAACGACAGCAATCGACAGAAACTCGCTCTGCCAGTTTTGAAACGACTCGAACCAGAACGTTGAGCTGCCTTCACCGGGTGAAGAAAAGGAAAAAAGGGGTACGCTGGCGGAACAAACTGCGGCCCGTACGAGCGAATCGCGACGATGTAGTTTCGGCGATTCTGGAAACTGCACTTGGCCGCGGTCGAAACCGGTACCCGGCGGGCAAGAAATGTTCCGCCCGGACCATCGCGTACTGGTTCTTCAACAGTGCAGTGCTCGCGGCCGAATCAGACCCGGCAAGGCCTCCCAAGAGCTGGGCCGATATAGCCTTCGAGCTCCGTCTCGCAGTTGTAACCTGGGAGTCATGCTGCATCCTGAAGTGTTCCGGTCTGAACGGTCGGGCCGGTTTCAGGTTCACGCGCTCGCCGCCTTCTGGTTTTCAGCCGCTCAATCGGGTGCTCAAGAAACCGCCATGACATCGCCGCGATTCCCAGACTGACGGCTATTGACACCAATCCTGCGAGCACTTCCGACACAACAGCGCCATGAATGTGCTCGAACACCACGACGTGAACCAGATACAGGCAATAGGAATACTTCCCAAGGAGCACCAGAGGTTTGAAAGCCAGCCAGCCGTGTGCGTTTCGGAACGCGTAAAGCACCACAGCAGCGAACGAGATCTCGATCAGGGATTGGCCGATGCTTCGTCGCCACGCACCGCCCAGCGACAAGCCTCCGCAGTAGACGAGTGCGGCAATCCATCCCGGCCACAGCGGAAGCTTTGAAAACGCAGCCGACCTTACAGCCAGCGCGCATAATGCTCCGATCGCGAGAGCGTCGATTCGAGTCAGCGTATGACGGTAAATCGTGTCCCGGTCCACCCCTTGCAGAACCCACATGCACCGCAGCAGTAGCGACGCTCCGATGATAAGGAAACAAATCGAGGGCAGCCGCTTGCGCCCGACCCACCATATAACCAGTGGCCAGAGCAGATAGAACTGCTCCTCAACGGACAAGCTCCAGAACTGCCATAAGTACGGATCGCGCGCACCGTGGCCCGGCTTGAGGTTGGAAAGATAAAGGGTGTACCACCACCACGAACCCTCGTAGTAAGACACGCCGTTCAGGCCAAGCAGTCGATGAATAACCGGCAGCGCTGCGACGATCCCGAGATACAGAAACGCGAGAGGAAACAGTCGCAATGCACGACGGGTATAAAAGCTTTTGAAATAATCAGGCCGTTCGCGCGTGTCGAGAAGAATTCCGCTAATCAGAAAGCCCGATAAGACGAAGAACAAATCCACACCGAGGACACCAGAGGCGGAACCCGGAAGCGAAGCAAACCCATGTGCGACCAGAACGCCAAGGATGGCGCAGCCACGAACGCCATCCAGCGCTGGAATCCGAACTCGTGACAGCACAGATGGAGCTGCAGTTCTGTCCGGCTTCACCGCGTGCGTCAACGAATCGTTTGTGGTTATTGCTCCGGACATGCTGCGAGTCAATGTGCATATCGGTTAGCGCCAGTCAGCTGTGAGAAAAAAAGCCGCGGCGAATCATTCAAAACGCATGTTTGTGGCAGACTGATGAGGTAAGCAGTAGGAACGTCTTCAACAACGCGGTCAACAGGAACTCACGATGCACCACGACGATCGCGATCCATTCGTCGGAAGCTGGAGCATGGCCCCGGACAGATCGGCGTTCGATCCCAACCACCGCCCTTCAGAAGCAACGCTGCGCTTTGAACGTGAACCGGACGGCTATGTCATGTACGCGGAGGGTATCTCCGGCGGCAAACAGATCAAAGAGCATCCAATGCACTTCGTCTTCGATGGAAGGCAACATGCCGTCCCAGGCGCGACAGAGATGTTAGCCACGTCGACTCGCTCCGACCCGAACACCATCAGCGTCGAAGTCGTACGCGAGAACCAGGTCATAGGCGGCGGAACCTGGATCGTCTCGGAAGACAGGACCACCCTCACCACGACGGTTAAGGGTATCGACGCCGAGCAGCGTCCGTTCGAAAACTCTGTGGTTTGGCTCCGCGACCGGACTGCATGACAAACCCCGCCGGCTAGTCAGCGCGGAGGTCCACGCCGCTGAGTTCACTCATGACGCAGGCACTGCATTGCGTCCACTTCAGTCGCCCTTCGGGCTGGAGTGATAGCGGCGACAGCAGCGATAGCGAGCAGCACCAGCAGCCCGGCGATCACGGCCGAAGCAGGTGTTCCTGAGATTTCAGGCAGCAAATGCCCGGTAATTGCACGACTCCACAATGCCAGCGGAACTCCAGCCAGCGCGCCGATCAGCGTGATCGCGGTGGCTTCCCCGAGAACCATGCGGAGGATTCGGCCGGACGTAGCCCCCAGCGCCAGCCGAACACCAATCTCAGTGGTGCGTTGCATCACGTTGTACGCGAGCAGGCCATATAGGCCGATTCCGGCAAGTAAGCCACCGACGGCAGCAAAGAATCCGGAGAGCGTTGCCATCATCCGCTCCGGCACGATGGAGGCATCCACTTGTGCGTTGAGTGTGCCAACCCTCGACAGAGAGAGGTCCGGAGCGTTCCTCTGTACAATCCGCCTGAGATCGTTGGCGATGCCTTCGGGCTCGACCGCCGTTCGAATCACAAAGGTTCTTGCGGTCGCGCGACCCGGTCCAAACGCGGGGAGGTAGATCAGCCTTTGGTCCGCTTCGCGGATCTCGCGGTAGTTTGTGTTCCCAACCACACCCACGATCTCGTACGTGGCCGGGTCCCTCATCATCGTCACCTGATCGAGCGTGATCCGCTTGCCGAGTGGACTCTGTCCACGAAAGTAATAGCGTGCAGTTCCCTCACTGATGATCGCCACCTGGCGAGGTGTTGTCTCGTCCCTACTGTCAAAGTCACGCCCCGCGAGAACGGGAATCCGCAGCGCTTCGAAGTACCGCGGGGACACCCAGCTGATCGAAATCCGCCGCCTTTGTTCGGGCTGATCCTGAAATCCTTCCGCCGCGACCCAGCCCGAAGCCCCGGCACCCATCAGCGGCGTTGGCGCGCCCACCGAGGCAGTCAACACGCCCGGGATGTTTTTAGCCTCGCGCAGCACGTCGTGAATAGCTGCCGCGAGGCGTCCACCGCTGTAGCCGCTGCGCCCCGCTTCCACCGACGCCAGTAAAACATGATCCCGTCGAAATCCGAGGTCTTTCTCGCGCAGCCTCGCAAGGTTCGTGCTGAACAGAGCTCCGAGACTTAGCAGCAGGATCGCGAGTGCAACCTGGGAGGACACGAGAGCCCTTCCGAAGGAACGCTGCGCCCGTGACCGGACAACCCTCCCCGACTGTCGCAGCCCGGTGGAGTTTTCATCGCGCAGGATGTGGATCGCTGGAGCAAGCCCGGTTAGTATGCCTGTGAGTAGCGCCACTCCTGCTGTGAAGAGAACCATGGTGCCGTCGACCTCAACCAGCAAGTGCACACGTTCATGCAGCCGTCCGCTGTCAAGGATCTTCAGCAGCGTGGCTGTTCCCAGGTAGGCAACCACCAGTCCGAGCACTGTTCCGCCGAAAGAAAGCAGGCACGATTCTGTCAGCACCTGCCGGATCAGTCTTCCGCGGCTCGCGCCGAGACCAGACCGCAATGCCATCTCGCGATCACGCCCTGCCGCCTGGGCCAGCATGATACCCGCGATGTTCACGCACGCCAGCAGAAGCAGCACGGCCACCAGCGCCAGCAGAATCGTGAGCGTCTGACCCACTCTGTCGCGCAGAGCAGCCATCCCGGATCGTGCCGATTCGAGCTCGATCTGCAACTCTCGCACCTGGGGGTCCTTGCTGCCGGACGCTCGTTCCTCGATGGTGAAGCGGTACAACACCTTCATTTCGTTGCGGGCCTGCTCGACGTTTATCCCTGGCTTTAGCCGGCCAATCAGGTTGAGACCCTGATCCCGTTTCACCGGTATCCAGACGTCCGTCTGTGCATTCGGCAGAAGTCCGGTGTAAGCGCGCGCAGCAACTCCAATCACGACTGCGGACGCGCCGTTGACGAGGACACGTTTGCCCAGAACAGCCGGATCCTCCCGAAATCGGCTACGCCACAGACTCCAGCTAAGTACAGCGACCGGCGAGTCCGCGTCGTCTGAACCGATCAGCCGACCCACGGCCGTATGAATGCCGAGCGATGAGAAATAGTTAGGTGCGACCGACTCACCGACAACTACCGCAGGATCGGACGGGCTCGTTTCGATGCGTGTGACGTAATTGATGGAGGTAGCAGTCAGAGAAGAAAAGACGTGGTTATGGTCTTTGTAGAACTCATAGCTTCTCGACGTCCAATATCCGTTGCCGCGCGGTTCGTCGGGATACTTCTGCAGCAGCTCCACCAGTTGCTCGGGATGAGACACAGGCAGCGGTCGCAGCAACACGGGATAGGCAATGCTGAACAGCGCCATGTTGGCGCCGATGCCGAGTGCGAGCGAAGCGACGACGATGAAAGTGATCGCCCGCTTCCGCAACATGTTTCGGCTCGCATACCGGAGATCCTGCAGCAGCTGTTCCAGCCATGCGGAAATCCAAATCGCACGAGTGGTCTCGCGAACCAGGGCGGTGTTGCCGAACTCGCGCATCGCGGCAAGCTCCGCCTCACGCGGGTCTTCACCGCGTTCGACGCGCTCCCGGATCGCCATTGCGAGGTGAGAGGCAAGCTCCTCGTCGAGTTCCCGTTCGCGACGACGGCGATTCCCCCACAGGTTCCAGAGTGACATTTTAATCAGCTTTCGTTTGATTGCGGCTTCATCACACCGGCAATCGCCGCAGAATAACGAGTCCAGCGGTCGTGTTCGAGTTCCAGTTGTTTACGGCCAGCCGCCGTGAGCTGGTAGTATTTGGCACGCTGGTTGTTCTCGGTGCTCTTCCACTCGGATCGAATCCACCCCCGCTTCTCCAGTCGATGCAGCGCCGGATACAGCGAGCCTGTTTCCACTTGCAGCACGTCACTGGATCTTGCGCTGATCAGCTGCACGATCCCGTATCCATGGTGTTGCCCGGAACGCAGCGTCTGCAGAATGATCATGTCGAGAGTTCCTTGCAACATCTCGATCCTGTTTTGGTAGGGTTCCCGTTTCGCCATGCCTGTAGAGAGTCTACACCCTAAGGATGTAGATAATCTACTGCATAGCCAGTGAGTCCTCCTGGACGAAGCTCGTCAACCGTGTCGAACGCATCTCGACCAGCCAGAATGTGTTCAATAACGTTCGACCCCGTTAGTGGAGTTGCGTGTTGGCATACAGTAGTACGGTTATCGTCCTGGGGCTTTCTGAGGAGGAGTACCGGTTTGGAAGCAGTTCCACAGACTGAGATCGAGGCCCTCCAGGCGAGGATAGCCGCCCTCGAAGCGGAACTCACAAAAGCACACGACGACATAAAGCAGCAGCATCACCCGACCAGTCGCCTGCCCGAAGGACAGGAGCTCTTTCGTACCGTCTTTGAGGCTGCAACGGAAGGAATCTGGATCACTGACTCGGGCGGATTCACAACGACGGTTAATCCGCAAATGGCGGAGATGCTGGGATACAGCCCCTCGGAGATGATCGGCCGTCCCTACGCCGACTTCGTCCATCCGGAAGATATGGCTCGTGCCCGAGCCGGTTTCGTTTTGCGCAGCGACGGAGACAAGTCCCTCAGGGAATACCGTATGCGCCATCGCGATGGAAGCACTGTATGGGTCACGATCAGCGCAACGGCGTTGACAGACCCGTCGGGCAATATCTCCGGAATTGCCGCCTTCTTCACTGATGTCACTGCTTTCCGGCAGGCAGAACGAGAGAAAGCGGAAGCTCTCGGGCAGCTGGCGACGGTCCTTGAGTCGGTAACAGACGGGTTCATTGCGCTCGACTCCAGCTGGCGCCTGACGTACGTCAACGCCGCGGCGGAACGGATCAGCGGCCGTCAGAGATCCGAGATACTTGGCCGCAATTACTGGAACGTCTTCCCTGACACGGTCAGTACCATCGTCGAACAGGAGTTCCGTCGCGCCGTGCGCGATCAGATCGTAACGGAATTCGAATCCTGGTTTGCACCTTGGGAGAAATGGTTTCGATCTCGATGTTATCCGTTGTCGGACGGTGGTCTGAGTGTGTTCTTTCGCGACGTCACCGAGCAGAAGCGCGCCCAACAGGAACGTCGACGGCTCATGACCGCGGTTCGCGAAAGTGAAGAGCGTTATCGCGGAATGATCGAAGCTGCTGCCGAAGGTGTCTGGACCATGGACACTGTCGGCATGATCAAGTTTGCGAATCGGCGCATGGTGAACTTGCTCGAGTACCCTGCGAACGAAATGATCGGCCGCATGTACTGGGAATTCCTTCACCCGGATGACGTGGCGCGAGCCAATGACAGTTTTCGTCGCCGCAAGGAATTACATGACCTTACTCCGCGCGAATTTCGTTTCCAGACAAAAAGCGGTGGTGTTTTATGGATGACCGTCGCCGGCAGCCCCATGTACGACGCCACTCACGACGTTACTGGCGTGCTCGTAATGTGTACCGATATCACCGAGCGCAGGAAAGCGCAGGCGGAACTCGACCGTGAGCGTGAGCGCCTCAAACTTGCGCTGGACGCCGCGAAGATGGGCACCTGGGAGTGGGACATCGCCAGCGACTCAGTCCCCTGGTCGCATCACCTCGACCCGGCATCCGGCGTCAGTGTTGTTCATCAGGATGACCTTCCGGTTGTGGCCGAAGCTGTCAAAGAGAGCCTCGAAACGAACGTACCGTTCCAGATTGAATACCGGACAGTGCAGCGCGATGGCAGCATTCGCTGGGTCCTGAGCGTTGGACGCGCGATTCGTGATGCGCAGGATCAGCCGGCCAGCCTCATGGGCATTGCCATTGATACGACCTCCCGGAGGCAGGCTGAAGTACATGCCCTCCGCCTCGCAGACATCATTGAAGCAACTCCTGACTTTGTCGCGATCGGCCGGTTGTCGGATGGGCAGCTCAGCTACCTTAATGGCGCGGGTCGCCGGATGCTTGGAATTCCTGAGGACGCAGACATCAGCAACTTTCGGCACTCGCAGTTGTGTCCGACATGGGTCAATCAGCGCACGGCGATTGAGTGGCTGCCCCGCGCCTTGCGGGAAGGCACAGCTTCAGGAGAAGCTGCCTTACTGGCTCTCGACGGACGGGAGATTCCGGTCTCGCTCGCATTCGTGGTTCACCGCAACGCTCACGGCGAGGTGGATTCGGTCTCAACCATCGCGCGCGATATCTCTCAGCGCAAGCAAACAGAGGCTGCACTCAAAGAAAGTCAGGTGCGCCTGCAGCGGACCTCGGATCAGTTCGCTCTTGCAGCCACAGCGATGCGAGCGCTCATCTACGACTGGGATCCGGCCCTCGACCACGTGGTCCGTGTCCGGGGCCTGGAAGAACTCACCGGCTACCGCAACGACGAAGTCCCGGCGACTGCGGCCTGGTGGACGGAGCAAATTCACCCCGAGGACCGCGGTCTGCTTGACGACACGAGTCCGTCGGCAGCGTCGGAGCAGATTCGCATTCGCGAGTATCGGTTCCGGAACAAACATGCTCACTACATCTGGATTCGGGATGCGGCCATGCTTCTTCACGGCGACCACGGCGTCAACCGCGTGATCGGTTGTTCTGTAGACATCACCGAACAGAAGCAGGCGGAATCCGCGATTCGTGAAAGCGAGTATCGCTTCCGCCGTGTGATCGAGCGAAGTATCTTCGGCATCGTGTTGAGCGATATCGAAGGAGGAATTCTGTACGCCAATGATGAGTTCCTTCGCATGCTCGGCTACACTCGCGAGGAATGGGAAAAAGTCTCCCCGCGATGTACGGATCTCACACCCCCGGAATGGCTTTCGCTTGACTCGAATGCGAACGAGGAGCTCAGGCAGAACGGTGTCTCGGCCCGATACGAAAAACAGTACTTCCGAAAAGACGGCAGCAGAGTTTCCGTACTCATCGGCAGCATCCTTGTGGAAAGGCCGAATCAGACTCAAAAGCACACGGTCGCCTTCGTCATCGACCTCACCGATATAAAGCAAGTCCAGCGCAAACTCGAACGGTCGAACGAAGAACTCGAGCAGTTCGCATGGGCAGCCGCACACGATCTGCGCGAGCCTCTCCGCACCGTCGGCATCTACGCCGAACTGCTTCAGCGGGAACTCGGGCAAGACCTCAAAGAGCGGCCGCTCTTGTTTTTATCGTCCATCAGGGACGGTGCGCAGCGAATGGAGTGTCTCGTGCGAGATCTGCTGAGCTACACCAGTGCCGTATACGTTCGCGACCCTGCCGGGCTGCGCTCGAATGTTGCTGCGATCGTGGGTCAGGCAGTTACTAATCTCGCGACGGTAATAACGAATTCCGAAGCTGTGATTCTGGCCTCCACTGACCTCCCCAAACTCGCCGCACACGACTCGCACGTACTTCAGCTGTTGCAAAACCTCCTCGGAAACGCAATTAAATACCGTCACGCCGAACGAACTCCGCGGATTGAGATAGCGGCGCAGGAACAGGACGGATGGTGGTTGCTCTCCGTCGAGGACAACGGTCAGGGCATCCCGGCCGAATATCAGGACCGAATCTTCGGTGTATTCAAACGACTGCACGGTCGCGAAGTCGAAGGCACCGGCATCGGTCTGGCCATCTGTAAACGAATCGTCGAGCATTACGGCGGACGCATCTGGGTCGAATCCGACGGCAGAAGCGGCTCGACATTCTTCTTCACTCTCCCTGCCCTTGAGCATTAGCGGGAATAGGACGCCCGGATGTTCCCCTGTTCAACACCGCGAATAAGCGCCGGGCAAGCGTGTAATGGTATGCTGGCGCCGAGGTAAAGACGCTCATGCGACGGATTCTGGCCGCTGTTTTGGTGTTCGGGCTGGTGTTCGTTTTCGCCGCGAATGATCAGAACAATGACTTTCGCGGTCGCTGGAAGATGGATCGCGCGCGTAGCGAATCAGCGCATCAGTCTACCCCTGTGGCGGACATTACTCTTGCGATCAACCGAACAGCGACTGAGCTTAGCATCGAGACGATAACCAGTGATGGTCAGAACTCGAGCGTGTCGAGCGAGACGTTGACATATAAGCTCGACGGCACGGAGAGCACTCTGGAGACCGGAACCGGTGCGCCAGTCAAAACGAAGTTGCGATGGGAGGGCCCGAAGCTCGTCACCGAAATAGTACGTCGCATCAATAACATGTCCGTCACCATGCAAAACGTCCTGACCCTCGGGCCGGATGGAAACGAATTGACGGTTGATAGAACATTGACGGTCCAGCATGGCTATCAATCTGAAAGCGGCAAAAACACTGGAACTGGAAGGGACGTGTTTGTGAGGACGAGCAGACGAAAGTAGGACGAGGAATCACCTTTATTCCACGGCTGAACCATATTCGCGCGACTGCAGACATCATTTCGAATGAGCGTTCTTCTCCGAGAACAGCTGCTCGTTCGGCTGAAGAAGAATGTGCCAGGCTTCGTCATGTATCTGTCCGCGGAGCAATAATCTTGCAATCCGACCATTAGCCGTAATCACCGAACCAGCTCGTCGTACCACCCCCGCCAGCAGAACCGAGTCCTGCAAAACAGAACGATGACCAGCGGATTCGTCCAGAGCAAAGTTCTCCACACCGGCCAGATCTCATACCGTCGTGTCGACGGCAAAACCGGCAGATCCGTAATCAGCTCAATACGTCCGCCAACCCGGCGCGCATACTTACGCAGCCGCAAGTAAAACTCGGCATCCTCTGCCATGTGCAGCGACTCATCGTATCCGCCAATAGCGCGGAAGACCTCACGCCGGCAAAACTGCGACGCACCCTGAGCGAGTCCCAGCCACTTGGCGAGATTCGCTGCAGAGCTGAAATACCAGTGCAGGAATCGATTTCGCAGACGCCATCGAATCGCCGCTGCACCTCCGGAACATTCCTGATCCTGCATAAGCTCATACACACGCGTCAGGAGCTCTGCTTCAATCAGCGTATCCGCATCGACGAAGAGGATGACCTCGCCGCGCGCCGCTTCAGCTCCCCGGTTCCGGACTCGGGCAATGTTGTGCTCCAGTTCAAAGACGACGCGTGCACCGAGTGAAGTCGCAATCGCAGCGGTACCATCCGTGCTGGCATTATCGACAACCACAATCTCCACCGAAACTCGATGACGAGCCTCGAGAACCGCAACGGATCGATTCACCGCCGCAAGCGTCGAGGGAAGATAACGCTCCTCATTGAACGCCGGAACAATGATGGAAATCATCATTAAATAGCATTCTCCATCGCGGATCTTCCCATCGGACAGCAAGCTGCGATATAACTGCGGAAACATGAAAGTGAAAATTGCAATACTGCTGTCCCTCAGCGTTGCTGCATTTGGGCGCGAAACTTTGACGCAGCGCGTCGTCCACGCTGACCCCGCGAAGTATCGGCCGACGAAAAGTGTACACGGCGGGCCTGGGCAGCTCAATTTTATGTCCATGCTCGACAGCCGTGACCTCGACACGAATCTCTTTTTCCTTCACCGCGGAATACTCGAGCCAAAGAGCGGGATCGGCCATCACTTCCACAACGAATGCGAAGAAATGTTCGTCATCTTCGATGGAGAGGCCCAGTTCACAGTTGATGGACGCACATCGGTGCTGAAAGGACCGGCCGGTGCTCCCGTTCGTCAGGGCCACTCACACGCGATCTACAACGCGACCGATAAACCGGTCCAGTGGATGAACATCAATGTGAGCAAAATCAAAGGCAAATACGACGCATTCGACCTCAGTGACGGCCGCGTCGATGTGGCGGTCGACCCGATTCCCGTCTTCATGACCATGCGACTTGACCAGGAACGGCTTCGGCCCGTAGCAGCGATGCACGGCGGCAAAGGCACCGTTCAATACCGGCGCGCACTCGGCCCTTCAGTGTTCACAACCGCGTGGGCCTACGTCGATCACATCCTGGTCCCCCCGGGCGCTTCCGTAGGTTCCCACATGCATAACGAGGTAGCAGAGGTCTACTACGTCATGCGCGGCGAAGGGAAAATGTCGGCCGGGATGGCACGGCAGCCCGCGGAAACCACTTCTGTGCACGCCGGCGACGCAGTTCCGATTCACCTCGCCGAGACTCACAGCATCGAGAACACCGGCAGCGGTCCGCTGGAACTGATGATCATCGGTGTTTCGAGGGAGAACACTCGTCCGATCGATGCAGTCGACGTGCCGTCCGCGCACTAGCATTTTTGGCATACTGAACGCCATGCGATCTTTTGTTCTTCTGAGTGTCGCGGCCTTGCTGTGTCCGGCGCTGTGTCCGGCGCAGGAAATCGCCGGGCGACTGGACGAAATTGTCCGCTCGTTCAGCGACCAAAACCGCTTCATGGGCACGGCACTGGTAGCAAAAGGCGATCAGGTGCTGCTCAGCAAGGGCTACGGTTTCGCGAACCTTGAGTGGAAAATCCCGAACGTCCCGAACGCGAAATTCCGCCTCGGCTCAATTACCAAGCAGTTCACGGCAGCATGCATTCTCCTGCTGGAAGAACGCGGCAAACTGAGCGTTGACGACCCGCTTAGCAAGCACATGAGCGATGCACCTGAGGCATGGAAGGACATCACGATCAGGCATGTCCTCTCCCACACGTCAGGGATTCCGAGCTTTACCGGCTTTCCGAACTATCGCGAACTCGAAAAGAACGAGTACACTGCCGAAAAGCTTGTGGCACTTTTTCGCGACAAACCTCTCGACTTCCAGCCCGGAGAGAAATGGAATTACAGCAACTCGGGATTCGTACTCCTTGGGTATTTAGTCGAGAAGATCAGCGGCCAAAGCTACGCCGACTTCGTAAAGCAGAACATCTTCGACAAACTGGGAATGAAGGACTCCGGCTACGACCTGAATCGTACCGTAATCGAGCATCGGGCTTCGGGGTACACTCCCTCGCCGAAGGGTATCGAGAACGCCGGCTACATCAATATGACGGTGCCCCACGGAGCGGGTGCGCTGTATTCCACAACTGAGGACCTGCTTCGCTGGGAAACCGGTCTGTTCGGCGGCAAAGTTCTGAAGCCCGAGTCCCTGGTCAAAATGACAACACCGGTGAAGAACGACTACGCATTTGGGTTGGGGGTTGAAGAGAAAAACGGCCGCAAGATGATCAGCCACGGCGGCGGCATCGAAGGCTTTAACACTCAGTTGAATTACTACCCGGCGGAGAAGGTCACGGTGGCGGTGCTTGGCAACCTGAACGGCGGCGCTCCCGGTGAGATTGCGGCGATGCTGGGCAAGGTTGCCCTCGGAGAAACCGTGTTGCTGCCGACCGAGCGGAAGGAGGTCAAACTTTCGCCCGAAGCTTTGGCGCCCTTGGCGGGTGAGTACGTCCTCAACCCGAAGGCGTCCCTGACCACTACGGTGGAGAACGGGCAACTCATGGGTCAGATGACGGGTCAGGGGAAGATTCCGTTGTTTGCCGAGTCTGAGAACAAGTTTTTCCTTAAGGTCGTCAATGCCCAGTTGGAGTTTCACCGGGAAGCTGACGGGAAGGTCACTGGAGTGACGCTCTTTCAGAATGGCCACGAAACGAAGGCGAACCGAAAGTAGATCTCGGAGCATTCAAACATTTAGAACAGTATGCTTGCTTTCGGGTCTTTGATGACATAGACTCCCCAATCATGCGAGTTGCTGTCGTAACCTTCGCCATCGCTTTTCTGGTTGGCTGCAGTACGAACAAGGCAAAAGAGGAGAGTCCGAGCGCTGCTCCGGCCGCCAGCGCAGGATCGGTCGTTCGTAACGACCCTGCACTCGATGCGCTGATTCCTCAAAACGCAGCAATCGAAAAACTGGCCGGTGGTTTCACGTTCACTGAGGGACCCCTCTGGCGTGGTGATGACCGCCTGTGGTTCAGTGACGTGGTAGGCAACGTCGTCCGCGAGTGGTCGCCGAAGGGAGTTGTCGAGATACTCCGGCCCGGTGGCTTCGACGGCTCCGGCGCCGCGGCAGGTGCATTCATTGGTCCCAATGGAATGGTCAACGGAAAAGACGACACGGTGCTCCTCTGTCAGCACGGCAATCGCCGCATCGTGACCATCTCGCCGGACAAAAAAATCTCGACGCTGGTCGACAAATTCGAAGGAAAGCGCTTCAACAGCCCTAACGATTTGGTCTACAAATCGGACGGCACTCTGTACTTCACGGATCCTCCCTACGGTTTAACCGGCGGTGATCAGGATCCCCAAAAGGACCTGCCCTTCAATGGCGTATTCCGCTATTCCACCAGTGGCAAACTGGACGTGCTGCTGAAGGACCTGACACGTCCGAATGGAATCGCCTTTTCGCCTGATGAAAAGGTCTTGTACGTCTCGAACTCAGATGAAAAGCGGAAGATCTGGATGCGATACGATGTCCAGTCTGACGGTACCCTCGCAAACGGCAAGGTCTTCGCAGACGTGACCGCGGACTCTGCAGAAGGTCTGCCCGACGGCATGAAGGTCGATTCCAAAGGAAACGTATACGGCACTGGCCCCGGCGGCATCCACGTTTACTCGCCCGACGGAAAGCTCCTCGGAGTCATCAAACCGACCGAAGTTCCGGCCAACTGCAACTGGGGCGACGACGGCCGCAGCCTGTACATGACCGCCCGCACCGGCCTGTATCGAATCAAACTCTCAGTAGAAGGAAAGAAACCTCTGTACGGATCGCACTAATTATGAAACGCAGAACCTGTCTCAAAGCGGTAGTAGCCGCACTGCCCGGTGCGGCAATAACGAAGGCGGCTGGTGCCCGGCCCGGAATTCAGCTTCACGTCGATCTAAACGTCGACTTGACCCGGGAAAAAGAGATGTTGCGAACTTTCGAACAGACATTCAAGCCGGCCGCCGTTAAGCACCCCGGCTACGTCGATGTCGAGATGCTGAAACTTCGCTCCACCGTCATGGGGAAAGCGCCGGGCGACGCCAACTACCGCTTCGTGTTGGTCTATGAATCCGAAGAGCTCCGGCAGAAGTGGATCGCATCAGACGTTCACAAGCGGGTATGGCCGGCTATGGAGAACTTCCTGAAGCACAAGAATTACACCGTACTCTTGTACGACTACCCGAAAGGGTAGTCGACCTCCACCAGCAACACCGGCAGGCGAACTTGACTGTTCCCGTGCGGTGATTATAAGCTCCATGCACCAGCGTAAGTTTCGCTGCATGCATGAAACCTGCCACCACCGTCGGTAAAGTCTGTCGGATTCTTGCTGAATTTCGGAGCCGGCCCAGTATGGGCGTAACCGAGCTTGCCCGCCGCGTCGATCTGCTTCCCAGCGACGTCCACCGAATCCTGAACTCCTTGGCGAGCTACGGATTCATCGAACAAAACCCGGTCAATAAGACTTACCGGCTGGGCATCGGCGTCATGAAGCTTGGCCTTGCGACCTTTCAGCGCAACGAACTTCGCGAAGCTGCAAGGTCAGTCCTGCAGCGGTTGTCTGAGGAGGCGGACGCAACGGCCCACCTCGCCATCTTCGATGCGCACGAGCTCGACACCTTCCTCACAGATCAGCTCGACGCAGCCGGCGATGTGCCGTTTAAGCCGAGCTACGGTGCCGTTGCGCCTCCGAATTGTACTGCCCTCGGTAAAGTGATCGCAGCCAATATTGAGCGAAGTATCGCGTTGGAACTCGTGCGGCGGCACGGGCTGACGAAGGCCACTGCCAGGACCATCACTTCGCTGCCGACGCTCGAAGCCGAGTGGGATCGCATTCGCCTCCAGGGATATGCCGTCGATCTCGAAGAAACTGCCGAAGGCGCCTGCTGCATCGGTGCGCCTGTCTTGGACTGGAGCGGATCGGCCGCCGCCGCAATCAGCATCTCCATGCCGGCGAGCCGTTTCGCAAGATACCCGGAGTCACAGTTGGCAGCGCTGGTCAAACGTGCCGCTGCAGAGCTTTCTGCCGCAGCGGGACAACGGGTCATGTAAGGTCTGGGGGCTTGTTGTCGTCGGGATAGTCGTCCGTCACCCACCGTCTCCAGCGCTGTCCGTATGCTGCTGCCACACCATATTTCGTGACATCGTGCTGATCTTCGGAACGCCATCTCGAGACGAGAGATCGCACTGAGAATGCCAGAAGCAGCGCAAACACAAGACTGAGGTATGCGGCATCCAGCCACCAGATGTCGGCCGCCATGAGCATTGACAGCGCCCCGAGCATCCCGAAGTACACCAGCAGAACTCTGAACGCACGAGAACGGCTGCGAACCGGGGTCCGCTTCAACGGCCGATCTTCCGTGAAGCAGTAAAGAGGAGTAAGCGGCCGAAGACCTGCGCGTCGCCATACTCCGCTCGATACTGCACGACCTTCTGAGCATCGCCTTCGCAATCCGGGCAAAGCACAACGCAGGGCTTTGGCGCGGGCTGTCGAGCGTACTTCACCGAAGGATTCTCCACTCCCGTCTCAACAAAGCGAACGTCCGGGACTTGCTGTCGCAGCAGAGCCATATATGGATATTGCACATGATTCCGCGAAGTGTCGATTCCAACCAGCGAACACTTCGCCGAAGCAGTTGCGGAAACCACCTTCAGGCAGGCGTCGCGATTGTTCCACAGACTGATGTCGTTGAAATAAGCGTCGTTGCGAGACGAGTGCAACAGGCTTGCTGGTCCGGTGAGCGGGCGCGTCCAGTTCTGCATCAAAGGAAGACGAGCATTGCTCACCAGCAGTGCGCAGATCAGTACCTGCACTGCCGTCATTGGAATCCGGGAGATTGCCATCGCTGCCACCGGCGACATAAGGACGAATAAAGGCACCAGCACACGTGAAAAGTACGGCTGCCATTTCAGGTAAAAACAAAACAGCAGAAATGCCGCGATCACGCCTGCTGCGTACCGGGCCCAGCGACCGCGGCACAGGACCAGGGACAAGAGAAACACCAGCAGGTGCCATTTATTATTAGCGTCCGCTTCATGATTCGCGTTCTTTGGTGCAGCGAACTCACTCCACCTCCAGGTCGTACCCGGATCCTGAGGATCAATGCGGAGAAATTCGTGAACCTTGATCACTGCTCGGAATACCTGTTTGTTCCACTCTTCGCTCCGGCTGCCGAGTTGCTCGCTCGTATTCCGTAACAGGTTCGAGACCGTCGGCTTCCACCCGAACCGTTCCACCCGCCAGCGAAACAATCCATCGGCCTGTGCGGAATCGAAGCCGAGCGGAGAACCACTCAGGTCAATGTTGCGAAGGTATTGCGGCGCGTTGATCGCGAGGATACCAACCACAACCGCCGTACTGGCTCTCAGCCACTGACGAACAGGCACGATCGCCATTAACAACGGAGGGCCAAACAAGTACGCAGTGCCCTTAGTGAAAAATGCCATCCCGAACGCGATGGCGAACAATACGAGATCTGCTGTTGCGCGTCCCTCACTCCAGCGTGCAGCGAAAACGGCCCCGCAAACCAGGAAACAGGCGAAGACCAGATCGTTCTTTGCTCCCGACGCCTGCAGGATGGCGTTCGGCAGAGTCGCGCAGAACACGGCCGCAACAGCCTGACCCTTTTGGTCAAGGCCATACAACCCTGCCAGACAACTGACCCCCACAATGCAGCCGATGTATGCGATGAACTGAAACAGATTAGTGAACGCATCCGTGCCGGACAGAACGTATGCATGCAGCATCATGTACTCGGCCGCGGGCTGCAGCATGATGAGGTTGAGAAACGACGTCGGAAAGAAAGCAACCGAGCGGTTCTGCATCCAGTGCAGCACTCGCGGCAGATGATAGGACATCGTGTCGGCGCTGTTCGGTGGACTCACTAATGCAGTGAAGCAAATTAGGCCGGCCACCATCGCGATCACCGCAACCGCAGCAGTCGGAAACGGACGGAGTCGCGGAATCGCAATGTGGAACCGCAGCGGCCTGACCAGCAACAGCGCAGGCAGGACGACACTCCACGCGACAGCGACCCTCGTGGCGTCAATCCAGTGGAACAGGCTGAGAAACTCGGTGATGATCACTGTCGCTGCAGCCAGAACAGTCAGCCACCGCAGAATCCCGATACGGACCGTCATGCCTCGCTAACCTGTTGCGACGCACGCCGTCGAAGGTCCGGTAGAAGGTCCCGCTTATCCGAACAGATTTCGTCTCCGCCTCCGATTATCATTCCTTAGGGACCACGCCAGTATGGCAGAAGCCGAACCGACTCCATAGCTAGCTCCGTATGGTCTGACCGTTCGGTCGTCCTTGCGGGACACGCTGCACTGTTGGGCGGTGACCGCGAGCTCGACGCACCGGCGGGTTCACTGGTGATCGTGCCCGCGACCGTTCCGCATGACCTTCGGAATGTGGGCAACGGCCGATTAGTCGTTGTGTTTGTCAAGCTCTCGCGAGCCTTCGACAGAGTCCCGCAGCCGCACGCACCCTAACGCGTTTTTCGAAGAAACTGAATGCAAACCGGAGCCGGAACGTTAAGAGTCTGTCCCGTGGGCGTCAGCATACCCGTCTTCGGATTGCGAGAGTAAACCACCACACTGTCCGACTGCTGATTCGCAGCAAGCAGGTATTTTCCAGTCGGATCCAGTCTGAAGCTCCGGGGGATTTTCCCCTGAGTAGACTCCCGCTGAACTTCTTTGAGAGTTCCTCGGGAGGGATCTATCGCAAATACTGTGATGCTGTCGTGACCGCGGTTCGAGGCATAAACAAATTTTCCTGCTTGATCCACCTCGATCTCCGCCGAATTGTTCTCTTTGTTGAAGTCGGACGGCAGTGTGGATACGGTCTCCAGTTCTTTCAGCCGACCGTCGGCATAGGAGAACGCGGTCACAGCCGAGCCCATTTCATTCAGGCCATACGCAAACTTCCCGTTCGGGTGAAACGCAAAATGACGAGGACCCAGCCCTCCCTTGACCTGGGTGAAAGCAGGTTCCGCCGGCGCAATCTCTCCCCCGGCTCCGACTCGGTACACGTCATATTTGTCCGTCCCCAGATCCGGCACTACCAGGTACTTGTTGTCCCTGGACAGAACCACAGCGTGGGCGTGCGGACCCTTCTGGCGCTTCTGATCCGGACCCGACCCCGAATGCTTCACAAACGACACCTTGTCGCCTATGGTTCCGTCCGGCCGGAGACGGAATGATGTCACGCTCCCGTCGCCATAGTTCGCGACGAAAATGTTTCGCCGGTCCTGGCTGACAGCAAGGTGACAGGCCATACGCCCGTCTGTTGACACCTTATTCATTTCCGTAAGCTTTCCCGTCTTCGCGTCAACCGAAAAGCTGGTGATGATACCCTCTTTCCCCAGCTCGCTGACCGCATACAGAAACTTACCCGTTGGATCGAGGGTCACCCAGGAAGGGTTAGCAACCTCGGCCGCCAGTTCCGGTTCGGTGACCTTGCCTGTGGCGCTGTCGAAACTCGATACGTATACTCCCTTACTCTTGGGCCCGGTATAAGTGCCGAAGTAGACAAAGTAATCTGCCGCGGCAATCGGCGGCAGCAACGACGTCATCGCCATCAGGGAAAGCAGCAGATAAGGAGCACGGGTCACAGGCAGCATACTATGCGAATTCTACCTGCCGCGGGAACACGGTTTTCCAGTATTTTGAATCTCTTGGTTGACGCGGGCAGATAACCCGAATACACTCCTCGCAAAGGATCGTGTAAAAGAATATGGCAACAACTCTGAACCGCCTTTCCCGGCGTGATCTCCTCGTTGGCGGCTGTGCCGCAACTGCATCGCTGGCGGGCGTCACGAATCTGATCGCTCAGGCAAACAGCCGCGCCCGGGTGCTCGCCCTGATCGGCGACCGCTACCACAATCCCGACTACATTCGGGTCGCATTGACCAGAATGTTCGACGGCCTCAAGGTTTCGGTCGATTACACGATGAACTACGATCAGCTCTCGCGGAATCTGTTGAAGGACTACCAGATGTTCCTGTGTTTGCGTGATGGCATGATCTGGCCGGGCGGCTATCTTGGTCCGGACGCTTACACTTCCTACGCGGCCGGGCTCGAGAACCGGTCCGACTTCCCCGAACCGAAATCACAAACCTGGCTCACAGAAGAGATGGCAGTTGCGGTCAAGGACTTCGTCTCCGAAGGCAAGGGATTCTACTCGCTGCACAACAACAGCCACGTATCGCTCTCATCGAAGACATACCGCGACGTGCAGGGCGGAGCATACATCGGTCATCCGCCCTTGCGCCCGTTCAAAGTGCGCGTCATCAATTCCTCGCATCCGATCACACAGGGCGTGCAGGACTTCATCGTCAACGACGAGCAGCACTACGTCGAGTACGACAAGGACAAGAAGTATCTCCTTCTCGAATCCGAGAATCTTGACGGCCTGACCTTCCAGAAACTGGGAACGAAGGCGCATGCCGGCTGGGCGTACGATTACGGGAAAGGTCGCGTCGTCTTCACCGCAGTCGGCCACACCATTCATGCCCTGAATAATCCGGAGCACATGAAACTCCAGCGCAGAGCGGTTCAGTGGTTGATGAGAGACCTTTAACGGGAAACTCGACTACAAGCGCGGCAATGGACAATCCTAAAAGGGGAGCATCCAATGCGCACACTCGTAGTCTGGCTTGCGGGACTCATCCTGCTGCACGCTGCTGACGTTACTGCATCTCTCGAACGCCCGGCAGTCCGGAAGCCGGCACCAAACTTCGCGTTACTTGACGCGACAGGCAAATCGGTCGCGCTTTCCAGCTTCAAAGGCAAGTCTGTGCTTCTGGACCTCTGGGCTACGAAGTGCGGCGGTTGTATCAAAGAAATACCGTACTTCATTGATATCCACCGCACGTACGATAGGAAAAGGCTTGCCGTAATTGGCGTCTCGATGGACATTCTTTACGAGGATTTAAAGAGTGCCGCGGAGGCGTGGACGCTCGTAAAACCTTTCGCGGCAGACCACAAAGTCGAATACCCCATTCTGATGGGCGACGACGGCTTCACAAAAAGCTATTCTGTTACCGCACTACCGGTCACTTACCTCATAGACAAGTCCAGCCGGATCGCCGCAACCTACACTGGCGTGGTGGATCGAGTGGACCTTGAGAAGAACATCAAAGCACTACTCAATGAGCCCTGGCCGGCGATGCACTGAGCATCCCTGTCGGGATTCCAGGTAGGCGCGTAAGCGCGCATGTTCTGGCATCGTCAGTGCATTATTCCGGAATTTCGTTCCGATATTCGTTGTTTGCCGTCGAGCCCGGCGCAAAGCTATTCTCGGCGTCTGCAGTGATCGCGCGCCCGAAGGAGCGCGTCTGTCACGCGCTGAGCTGTTTCATCGCGATTGAAGACCAGCAACGCCGGGGAACTCTGTTCATCCCTCTCGACCACTTGCTTTTCGGAGTTTACACTCCATCGGTGTGCGGCAAACTTCCGGTCGCGTGCTGCGTGAATACGTACGAGAACTACGGGAATGTCGGTGCTTAAAACGTTCTCGGCGTGTCCTTGGCTGGCGCTCGTTTTGTTTGCGTATTCGGCAAGCGGCGAAACTTCCACCCTGTCGATTTCAGCAAAAGGAACCGTCCAGGCAATATGAATTCGATAGTCCGGGAAGTTCCGCTCGAGCCGAAACGCAAAAACGCAGGATTGCGTATCGACGCGGCTGTCAGCCACCCTGGAGCTAACGTTCACCGAGCCGAGCTTGTTCCCTGCAGCATCCGTCGTCGTTTGCACCCAGCTGAACTGACCTTGCCCAGTCAGAGCCGATTCAAGAATGCTTTTCGTCTCCGAGAGATCCTGGGCTTGCGATATCGGAAGGGATGTCCAGCAGACAATCAGAGCCAGGGTCCGGACAACTCTGCCAGAAAGCGAATGCACGCCCATTTTTCTGAACTGAGTGTACACTGGCCCGACAGCCCTGCGATCGTCAGCCATGAACTCCGAGGCCAAGCGGTTCCTCCCGAGGACGACTGAGGTACGCGCCGGCGAACAAGCTCCCCAAC
Source organism: Bryobacteraceae bacterium (assembly GCA_963794765.1). Taxonomy (GTDB): domain Bacteria; phylum Acidobacteriota; class Terriglobia; order Bryobacterales; family Bryobacteraceae; genus JAWXCM01. The sequence goes on from CAWCGC010000029.1 coordinate 218,971, forward strand.
ATGAGCGCATGGATCATGACCGTACTCAGCAACGACGATAAATACCGCGAATCGTGGACCGCATTCGTCGCGAGACGCAGGAGCCATGGAACATTCAGGACGAGGTATGGAGTCAGATCGAGGCATGCGAGTCCGGCGGCAGTCAGGACGGCTGCAGCCACGATGTGAGGCCTTCCGACACGCCCCGCAACCCAGCCGCACGCAGCCAGTGCGGCCATATCAAGCACCACTTTCAGACTCGGCAGCAACTCCGGACCCATGACCAGCGCAAACACGCGAAGCACGCCAAAAAGCAAAACGAGTTCTGCGGCCACCAGCACTGCCCAGCCGGCGAGCGCCGCCAACACCAGCTTTCCGATTACCTTCAGTCGCCCCGCCTTTCGCGCGATCCCGGCGAATCACCCGAGTAAGCCGCGTAGTTCGTCCGGATGCGAACAGTGCGCGAGCGCAACGTCCGCCTGAACAATCCCGGAACGGACCAACATGGCGAGTGAATGCTCCATTGTCACCGACCCTGCATGTCGACTGATCAGCATCTGCGAACGGATCTGATGATCCAGCCCCTGCCGGATCAGATTCCGGATCGCATCTGTAGCGGTCAGGATTTCAAGTGCGGGATGTCTCCCGCCAGCCTCTGCCGTCGGTACCAGCTGTTGTGCAATAACGATCGACAGTGACAGGGAAAGCTGGAGTCTGACCTGGGATTGGTTTGCCGTGGCAACAACGTCCAGTATCCGCGAGACGGCCTGGACACTGTCGTTCGTATGCAGGGTGGACAGGACCAGATGTCCTGTCTCTGCTGCCCGTAAAGCAGTCACAATCGTTTCTGAGTCCCGCATTTCCCCGATCAGAATTACGTCCGGCGACTGCCTCAGAATTCCGCGCAAAGTCGTCACGAAGTTGGGTGTGTCCAGCCCCACTTCGATCTGCTCAATCAGTGCCGCCCGATTCTCGTGTACATACTCGACCGGGTCCTCAAGAGTTACTATGTGACACTCGCGCGAGCTGTTAATTTCGTTGATGATCGCTGCAAGCGTGGAGCTCTTTCCCGCTCCGGTAGGACCGGTGACCAAAACGAGACCTTGTCGCAGGGCAGCAATCGATCGAATCGATGGCGGGAGATGCAAAGAATCCACGGTGGGAACGGTTCTGGGGAATAACCGGATACTTGCAGCCAGGGTGCCACGCTGGTAATGGATGTTTGCACGAAACCGGCCGAGGGCAGGCGTGCCGAAAGCCACATCCACCATCTTCTTCCTGCGCAGGGTCTTGTACTGCATTTCCGACAGCAACGGCAGAACAAGACTCTGAACGTCCTCCGCAGAAAGAGAATACTGGTCAATTCGGGTCAGAACTCCGGTCTTTCGCAGAACCGGTGGTGACCCCGCGATCAGGAGTACATCGCTGGCATTGTGATTCCTGGCCAGCGACAGCAGATCCAGAAGCTCGCGGGCAATCGCACTCTTCCGTTCGGACGTTTGCTTTCCTCGTCGCGCGGAACTGGTGTTATTCAGCTGGGCAACGATGCGATTGAGGTCGTCGGTTGAATCCAACATAGTTCGCTGGTATGGAAAAGTAAATCTGCTTGGTCAAAGCGGAGTCATAGCGAAATAAACCAGGGGATCGTGCCAGCGGCTCCGTCAGCTTATCATGGCCCTGCGATTCACCTGCCGCCATTCCTGACCGGATACCTGTTCCAGGTCTCTAACCGAGCCAGTGTTGCCCCGAGGTGCTGTCACCCCTCATTCAGCGAAAGGACCGTAATCCTGCAGCAGTCTGAAACTTCCATATTGCAACTGACATTCGAGCCAACAGCGAGCACGCACACGCAAAATTGTGATATTGTTTCCGGCAAACCTATGTTGATCTCGCGTTTGCTTCTTGTAGGCTGCGTTGTCGCCGCAGTCACATACGCCCAGGAGTTCCGGGCAACGCTCCAGGGAACCGTCTACGACGCCTCCCACGCAGCCCTCGCGAATGCCACGGTCCTCCTCAAAAGTAATGACACTGGTATCGACCGTCAGGCACCCACTGATGGCGATGGCCACTACCTCTTCTCGTTCGTAGTCCCAGGTTCATACACCGTCACCTTCCGGGCACCCGGTTTCAAAACCGCAGTCCGCGAGAATGTCACTCTCGCCATCAATGACAACACCCGGCTTGACATCGACATGGAACTCGGTCAGGTCTCCGAAACCGTCGAAGTCAGCGCCAGCGTAGCCGCGGTGCAGGGCGAGTCGACGTCGCTCGGAGCGACGCTGTCCACCAAGATCATCGATGAGCAGCCGCTAAAGGGACACAGCAGCCTCTACCTCTACATGAACGCGCCGGGTGTAGTCGGGAATCGCTATGCGCAGGACACCCGGCCCACCGACACCGGTACCAACGTGCTCTATACCGCGAACGGTTCGCCGCCGGCTACAGGCGAAGTTGCCGTCGATGGCGTTTCCAACACGGTCAACGTCGGAAGAGGACTATATCTATCGCCATGGGTGCCCTCCACCGAAGCCGTCGGTGAAATCAAAATCCTCACCGGCACTCTTCCGGCAGAGTACGGACGTGCGGCCGGAGTCTTCACCAACATCGTCATCAAGTCCGGAAGCAATGACCCTCACGGCACTTTGTACGAGTACCTGCGCAATTCTGCTGCGGACGCAAATCTGTTCTTTCAGCGCGGACTCGGGCAGAAGCTAACACCGTACTCAACCAACTATTACGGCGGCAGTTTCGGTGGACCGGTATTCATCCCGAAGCTTTACAACGGCCGCAACCGCACATTCTTCTTCTTCGAATATGAAGGTGCTCACGAAGGGAATGGCCAGGGCCCCTCGCTCTCTGTGCCAACGGTCAAAATGCGCAACGGCGACTTTTCCGAGTTCAGCGGTCAGATATACAACCCGTTCTCCGTCTCGACCGTCAACGGGGTGCAGACGCGCGCTCCGTTCCCGGGTAACCAGATCCCGAAATCACTCTGGGATCCGGTCGCCACGAACATCCTGAACTACTGGCCCATGCCCAACAACCCAAACGTCAATCCTGCGACACCCTGGGTCGGCAATTACGTACTGGGGAGCAAATGGCCCACCAGCCTCAACGTCTGGGTACTGAAATTCGATCACAAAATCGGCGAAAAAGATCAGCTCTACGTAAGGACAAACAAGGGCACCGGCTTCTTCAATTTCAACTATGATTTCCCGGGCCTCGCAACACCCGGTCGCAATGTTGTGCACCGTCCCAACCAGGGACTCGCCATCGACGAAATTCACCTCTTCAGTCCATCCACTGTCCTCGACACGCGCCTCGGTTATACCTACGGGAAGGAACAGCAGGAACCCTTTTCGGCGGGTTTCGATCCTGCCACGCTCGGCTTTCCCGCTTCGTACGTAAACGGTCTTCAGTTCAAGAACTTCCCGACCATCAGTGTCAGTGGATTCGAAAGTCTCGGCGGCGTAGGCTGGAAGAGCCAGCCCGGATACAACTACTCATTGCAGTCGAACCTCTCAACGCAGCACGGCAAGCATCTCTTGAAGACAGGTATCCAGGTAAACCTTTTCCGCGGCAACTTCCTGAATGCGCCGAATCCCGTGGGCAACTTCTCGTTTGCAAACGCGCAAACCGGAGGACCCACCGCACTCGCGCCCGCAGGTGGACTCGCCATGGCGTCTTTCCTGCTCGGCTTCGCGAGTTCCGGCTCGGTCGAAAGCGATACCGGAGTGTCCATCCAGAACATCTACACCGCGCTCTTCTTTCAGGACGACTACCGCGTCACCAGCAAGCTGACGCTGAATCTCGGTCTCCGCTGGGACTACCAGACTCCCACAACGGAACGCTACGACCGAACCACACGCGGCTTCGACTACTTCGGCGCAAGCCCGCTTAAGATCCCCGGGCTAAACCTCACTGGCGGATTGCTCTACGCGGGCGCCAACGGTCTCTCACGAGGCATCTACGATTCCGACTGGCATCAGTTCGCCCCGCGAATTGGCATTGCATATAGCCTGAACCGTAAGACGGTCATTCGCGCCGGCTATAGTCTGACCTACATACCGCTGGTCGGAAACGTGTACCCGACCGGCTACAGCAACGTCACCAGCATGGTCACGGCAAACGGTGCCAACCCCGTCAACCTGCTCAGCAATCCCTTCCCGCAGGGACAACTTCCCCCCGTTGGCAACTCTCAGGGGAAATCGACACTCATCGGTCAGGCAGTCACTTTCGTCGATCCTGGCGACCGCACGCCGCAGTTCCACAACTGGCACGTCGATGTCCAGCGCGAAATCTTTCGTGCCACCGTCATCACGGCATCCTATGTCGGCAGCCGGGCGTATGATCTCTCGGCCGCACCAACCGACTTCACGACTGCTATCAACCAGAACATGAACCAGTTGGATCCGAAATACCTCTCGCTCGGCAGTCAGCTGTTGCAGACCGTCCCCAACCCGTTCTTTGGTACGATCACCACCGGACCCCTGGCGCTTGCAACCGTCGGGCAGGCGCAGCTGCTGAAGCCCTATCCGCAGTACAGCGGGGTAACAAGACTGGCACCGGCATTCGGAAACTCGCATTACCACTCGGCTCAGCTCACGCTGGAGAAGCGGACCTCCAACGGAGTCACCGCACAGATCTCATATACCGTCGCGAAGAACCTCAGCGATCTCACCAATGCCGACAACGCCTACAACCGATCAGGCGGAGCGCAGCTATGCATCGTTTGATGTTCCCCAGCGTCTCAGCATCACTACCGCCTATGATCTTCCCTTCGGTCGCCATCGGCGTTATGGCACAAGCTGGTCGAGGCCGCTGGATCTGCTCGCAGGCGGCTGGACCATGTCTGCGTTCGCGGTATTCCAGGCCGGATTCCCGCTCGCGTTCAACCTTGCGACGGCTACGGCAGGCGCGAGCAGCAGTCGCCCGAACGTGGTCGGCGACCCGGCGCAGGGTGTCACCGGATCCATCACCAGCCGCCTGAATCACTACTTCAACACCGCAGCGTTCGCGCAGCCTCCGGACTACACCTACGGCAACGCAAGCCCGTATATCGGAACCGTCCGTTCGCCCGGCATGAACAACATCGACGGCACACTGCAGAAGGACTTTCACGTGACCGAGAAAGCCAGAGTGCAGTTCCGGTTCACAGTCTTCAACGTGCCGAATCACCCGGTATTCGGAGCGCCGAACACCACGTTCGGCAATGCAAATTTTGGCAAGATTCTCGCGCAGGCAAACTTCAACCGCCAGCTGGAATTCGCGCTGAAATTTATCTTTTGAGGTCAGTCGTACCTGAGTTCGGCAACCGTAGCTCCGGCGCCGCCTTCCGCAGGTGACGCCGGATAGAACTTCGAAACGTGCGGGTGCTTCGTCAGCAGCTCCGTAACGGCGCGCCGAAGCACACCCATCCCGAAGCCGTGAACAATTCTGACTCTGTCCACTGAAGCGAGCGATGCCTGGTCAAGGAACGTGTCGATCTTGTCGATCGCCTCAGCCGCGCGCTCACCGATCACATTGATCTCGCGATAGGACGTGTCCCACTTCGGACCGGCCGACTGAAAGGTCACGTTCTGCGGAAGCTTCGGCTTGTCCTCCGGTGCATCCGGCAGCACTTCCTGCACATCATCGATGCCGACCTGCATACGCATCAGCCCGGCATCCACCTCAATCTTGGCGTCATCAATAATCCGCCGCACCTTCGCAGGCTGACGAATCCCGCGCAGCCGTACCCGAGCGCCTTCCACCAGCTTCGGCCTCTGCGGCTGCTCGACCTTCGGAACCACTTCCGTGATCGCCTGCTCCAGATCCTCCCGACCTTCACGCCGAGCCTGACCAACGCGCCTCCGAGCCTCGTCAACAGCCTTGCGCTGCTCCTTGAGCTCCTTGATGCCCTCAATCGTCTCCAGTGCCCGAGCCTCAAAGTTCGCAACCACCTCGTCGTAATGGCGCTCCAGATCGTTGAGCTTATTCTTCAGACGCCGGTTGTAGTCGGTCTCGAGATCGGCCTGCCGTTTCGTGACCTGCGCCAGCCGCTGGCTGGCTTCCTGATCCGCCGCAGTAGCCGACTCCACTCGCGAATGCAGTTCACTAAGAAACTTCGCGATATCGCGCTCGGTCGTAGTCATCGCCGCACGGGCGCGTTCAATCAGTCGCGATGGCAATCCAAGACGCTGCGCCGTGTCGAGTCCAGCTGACTTCCCCGGTGCTCCCAGGCGAAGCACATAAGTGGGCTGCAGCGTATCCTCGTCGAAACCCATGCTCGCGTTCAGCACAGTAGGCGTGTTTGCGCCATACACTTTCAGCGCCAGCAGGTGCGTCGAGGCCAGCGTGAAGCAGCCCGCATGACGAAAGTCTTCGAGGATCGCAACACCAAGCGCTCCGCCCTCTTCCGGATCCGTAGCACGCCCCAGCTCATCCAGCAACACCAGTGAATCTTCCGTAGCAGCATCCACCATCTGGCGAATCGAATTGATGTGCGAAGAGAAACTGCTCAGGCTCGCCTCAATCGACTGCTGGTCCCCGATATCGGCCAGCACCTGGTCGAAAACAGGAAACTCAGCTTCCTCAGCCGGCACCGGGATCGCGGCCTGCGCCATCATCGACAGCAGTCCGACGGTCTTCATCGTGACCGTCTTGCCCCCGGTGTTCGGACCGCTGATCAGCAGAATTCGCCGCTCGTCATCCAGCCCAAGCGAAACGGGAACAGTCCGCCGGCCCTGCTTTCGTAACACATCCAGCAGCAACGGATGGCGGCCATTCCGCAGCGTAATCCGGCGACGCCCGTCATCGGGGAATGAAGGCACCACACAATCGAACTGACTCGCAAATGAAGCTTTCGCGAACAGCAGATCCAGCTGCGCGAACTCGCTCTGCGTAGCGACGATGCTCGCATAGTGCTCCCGAAGCCGGGATGTGATCTCGCGCAGGATGCGGTGAACCTCCCGCATCTCTTCCTCACGAAGTCGCACCACCTCGTTATTCAGGTCGATGGTCTCCATCGGCTCAATGAACAACGTCTGCCCGCTGCCGCTGGCGCCATGAATTACACCGTCCACCCGCCGTCGCTGACCCGCAACCACCGGCACCACGAAGCGATCGTTCCGGATCGCGATGTATTCCTCCTGCAGCACGCCTTCCTCGCGGTGCTGCCGCAGAAACCGTTCCAGCGATTGCTGCACATGCCGGTTCTGCTTCTCGATGTCACGCCGAATCCGCGCCAGCGCCACACTGGCATCGTCCGACACCAGCCCGTTCGGAAGAATCTTGCCGCCGATATCACGCAGCAGGCTCCGAAAGTCGCCCATCCGCGCCGCCCTGTGTGAAAGCAGCGGGTACCGCGAACTCTCCGCCGAGATCAGCGAGCGTGCATCATTAGCCTTCTCGAGAAAGATGATGAGCTGAGCGATCTCTTCGCCATCCAGCCCCGCACCCTCGATCCGCAGCTTCTGTACCGACTCCGAGCAGTCCGTCGACATCCCAAGCTGCGGCCGCCCAGACTCCCGGGTGAACTCGAGCGCTTCCGACACCTCGGCCAATGCCGACGCAAGCCACTCTCGATCCGTAGCAGGCTCCAGCCGTTCCAGCTGCATCCGGCCAAGCGGACCTGATACAAAACGCCCGAGAAGTTCTTTGAGTTCAGCCCATTCGAGCAACTGGGCGCTGGTTTGATTCATTGCGAGCTTATAGTTTGATATGCCTTGCGGATCACAGCGAGCGTCCCTTCCGTGAGGGGCTCAACCGCCGTCAATTCTGATTCTGGAACCCAGCGAAGAGCGGCGCAATCATCGGCCGGACACGGAGTGCCTCCGGTAACCCGGCAGATATAGTCGAGGAGTACATAATGATACTCCGGTCGACCCTCCGCATCCGGCATGATGCGCTCGAAGACAGTCAGCAGTTGGACGGGTTCAACACTCAGCCCGGTTTCTTCCCGGATCTCGCGCCGAACGCCGTCAGCTACCGTCTCGCCGGTCTCGAGCACTCCGCCTGGCAGCGACCACCAGCCCTTCAGGGGTTCGCCGCCGCGCTGCACTAGCAGAATTCGTCCGATCGTCGTCGAAGATCAGTGCACCAACGCCAAGAACAGGTCGCTCGGGATAACGCCGTGAGGCGCGGGAGGAACTAATTGGCACCGCCCGCCTTTGAGGCTGCGGCTGGGCCGTCTGAACGTTGAACGCCGAACCGCACCCGATACAAACCGGTGCGGGCCGCAACGTACAGATTCGCAAGATTGCTGTCGCCGAACGTAATGTCTCCAGGCTTCTCAGTCAGCTCGATCTGATACACGAATTTGCCGGCAGAAGAATATACTTCGATTCCTTTTGCCGCTATATAGAGCAGTCCGTCTGACCCTGCGACGATACCGTTCGGCACCCCGGCCTTAGTCTTCAGCAGCACTCGTGAATTCGACGCTGCTCCCGAGCGATCAACATCCCAGGAAGTCACCGAACGTGTGTCGGAATCGACCACATACAGTGTCTTGTTGTCGGGCGAAAGCGCGATCCCATTCGGCCGGGTCGTCGTCTTCGACACCAGACTGAGTTCACCTTTCGGCGGGAGGTGAAAAATTCCGTAATACGGTCGAGGCTTGTTAGCATTCTCGCTGGCCCACGCTGAATCCGTGAAGAACACGTGATTGTTCTTCGTTACCGCGATTCCGGTAGGACCGAGCAGCGGTTTCCCCTCCCACTCGGAAGCGAGGACTTCCTCTTTTCCTTTCTTGTCAATCCGGATCAGACGATGATTTCGCGCGTCGGCGAGGTAGACGCGGAACTCGGTATCCGCGGCAATCGCGCTGATGTGGGTGTCCTCGCGGAACATCGACGTGCCTTCGGAATCGACCTTCGTAATCTTCCCGCCGGCTGTATCGGCGACCAGCAGGTAGTCCTTGAACCAGCCGACAGCACCGGCGTACGCCATGCTTCCGATGATCTTTTCCACGTTATAAGGGTGTTCCGAACGTTCCTGCTGCGCACAGGCCAGGCTGGCCGTAAGGGTATAAAGGAAAGCCCGCCGCGAAGACATTGCCCAGATATTATCTCGTGGAGGAGCCAGGACAAACAAAAGGCCGGAAACAGAGTCGCCTCTGTCCCCGGCCTGAATCAGTCGTGAACTAGAACAGTTCGGTACGTGAAGACAACATCGGCCCAGTAGTTCGACGCCAGATACGTGTCGGTGGGGAAGATCCCGCCAGCACCATACTTGTAAACCGCATTCGGACCATCGACGCCATTCTTAAGCAGGTGCAGCGGTGCGCTATCTACACCCGCGTTGTTGAAAGCATTCTGCGTAAGACTGAAGCCAAGTTGCGTCCAGTACGACGCGATATACGTCGTGTTCGCCGAAATCGAAACCGGAGTGGCAAACGTCAACACCTGCCATCCGCTCGCAGTCTCGTTCGTGAACGTGCCGGTCGCCAGCAGAGTCCCGTTGGAACTCCACAGTGAGCCGGTATGTTCCCCGTGTCACCGGCACCCTTATAGAACCGGACGCCGGTCACCTTACCCGCCACATCGGAGCGGAACTTAATGCCGAGTTCGACAGACTTGTCCCGATACAGCCCCGTCGTTGGAGCCGCATTGCCAAGCAGTGTTGCCGTATTCGCGCTCGTTACCGCATCTGCCGCGAACGCAACATCCACCCAGTAATTGGTGGAATGCCACGTCCCATTCGGGAACAACTGCTTCCGCTATATACGAAAACAGTGCTGGGATTACCCGCCGCATCCTTTGCCACATGGAGCGTGCCATTATCAGCGCCGGTGTTCAGGAAGTAATACCAGGTAGCCGTGAAGCCCTTGTTCGAGTGGTACGACACAACATACGTCGTGTTCGCAGCAATCGTCACCTGATTCGCGAAGGTCAGCTGCTGCCAGCCGCTCGCCGACTCACCAGTGAACGTACCGGTAGCAAGCAGCTGTCCCGTCGAGGTCCACAGAGAACCTGTGTGCGAGCCGGTCTCAGCCGCATTCTTGTAGAACCGAACACCATACACCTTGCCGGCAACGTCAGAACGGAAGCGTACCCCGAGTTCGACCGGCGCATCCGTATACCAGACAGAGTTGGTCGGAGCACCCGAACCAAGAACGTTCACCGTCGTCGGTGCAGGCGCCGGAGTGGGTGTAGGAGTCGGAGTCGGTGCAGGCGTCGGAGTCGGGTGTAGGAGTAGGAGTCGGCTGTTCCGGGTCCGGGGTCGGTGTCGGCGTGGGTGTCGGAGTTGGCGTCGTTGTCGATGCAGCCGGACAGCCGAGAACTTCATTGCTCTCATCCGTACCAACCGGACGAATGCCCCACGACGGAGCCGGACAGCCCCGTTCCAGCGCACCCAGATCCGGAGCGCTGCCCATATAGGCCGACGTGATGCCAGGAACCACAACACCGGAATCGAGAGCCGGCGAACCGCTCGCAAGTGTCGCGTCCTGAGGCGGCAACAGATTCAGGGAGGTGGTCCCGCCAGTCATGCCGTTCGCGAAAACCTGGCCGCTGACGATCTTGCCGTGAGTCTCTCGCCCGTTCTTCTTCATTGCCGCGAGATTTGGGTTCCCCTGACCCGCGTAATTGAAGTAGCCATCCGGAAAATATCCGTTGTAATCGAAATTGGCATCGTCCAGCCCGCCAGTCCAGTCCATAGTCGAAGTCGATGTAGGTGAGCCGATAAACAGATTGTTCTGCACCGTCAGATGGTGATTCGTCCACCCCCAGTTGATCAGCGGCGTGGTGGGCGACACAAACGTGTTGTTGTAGACGAAGATACCGTTGAGTTCCGGAGTCGGCGAGATATCCGCCACCGTGTGGAACTTCAGCTGTTCCGACACGTTATTCACGGCAATGTTGCGGTAGACATAGAACGGTCCAACGAAGCCCGGCTGAATACTGATCGGCATGTAGGAATTGGTCATGCGGTTATAGGCAAACCGAATATTTCCTGAGCCCTCATCCAGTTCCACGGCGTTGTCGTAGGTCCAGAGGATCTCATTGCCGATGAAGTCGCAAGCCCTCCAGCCCGTGCCTTCGTTCTTCATCGAATCGGCAAAGCCTGAGATTTGGTTGTGCACAATAACGTGGCCGTCTCCGTTGACGGCGATGCCGTCCCAGCCGCCGTGGGCCGAACCATCGCTGCCGTACGTCGTAGGCCACGTAACGAGACCTTCTATCACGTTATCGGCGATATAAAAATCCGTCTGGGAGCCCTTGGATCCAATGCCCATGACCACGTTCGTGATTTTCGTACGCCGTATTACGTTGCCCGTAGCTCCGGCGGTCATAAAACGAACAGCCCGCTGGACGTTGCGGATCGTCAGGTTCTCGATGGTGACATAGCTGCCATAGGCCTCGATTGCGTTGCAGCTCCAGCAGCTGTTGCCGTCGATGATCGTGCCGTCGCGTGAAGTACCGCGAAGGATAATCGGGTTCGTAGCGGTTCCCGAAGCCCCGAAGAAAAGAGTGCCGTTATAGACTCCATCGGCAAGCACGATCACATCGCCGGCCTTTGCAGCGCCCAGCGCAGCGTTAAGCGACGCAGTATCTTTCACGTTTACGGTTCGCGGCGCGGCCGGATTCGCCGGTGGTGCTTTGCGGGTAGCCGAACTCAGCTGAACCGTCGAGTCAACGCCGTCCGGGTCGACAATGTGCAGCTCGATGTCGTAAGTCGTTCCGGGCCGAAGGTCAACCACGGAGCCCGCGAATTCAGTAGTCGCAGGTACTACCCAGGTGGCCACAGTTTCAGGTCGGACTCGATATAGAGAAAGCGAAGGATACCAGGTTGACGTGCTTGTCGGCTTATACCGGACGTCAATTCGGGCATTGTAGTTGTCATCGCCGGAGATTGGGACGCGGATGCCGATCGCCATTAAAGTCGGGCGATCAAAGGTCGGTGTTCCAGGATGGAGCACGTTATCCACAGCCCACACAGGCACGGCAGCAAACGCGGCCATGCAGGCGTAGCGGGTAAGTTTCTGGGAAGGTGTCATAGCCTCCCTAGTACTATCGGCTGGACCGTACTCCCTTGGGAATTCTGAATTACCCTTAATCCGGGAACCTCTTTTGGGTCAGGGCAGCACCCCATTTGGGGGTATTGAAGTGGGTCTGAGCTCGGAATTCTGCTACGCTAATCGTCGATGCCACGGGTTTTTGTAACGCTTTTGTTACTTGTCTTCAGCGCATTAGCGGCAGACCCGGACCTTACTGGAACTTGGAACGTGACCGTAAAGATCACGAAGCAGCAAACAGTTACAGCCGTTTGGGTATTGCGCCAGGATGATATGCGACTCACCGGAACGTACCGAGCCAATGAGGCAGAGGGCACACTTGCGGGAACCGCCACACACTCGCGGGCGATCATCCGCTACACCCAAAGCGGAACCGAATACCTCCTCACCGGAGATATCCTCTCGGCCGGCAGAATCGAGGGAAGTGTCAGAATAAAGGGCGACCCGAAAGGTTTTTTTCACGCCAGCCGTGCGCAATAACGGATGCCCGGGTATAGTGGACTGATCATGCTTCGCCGAGCAGCCCTGATTGCGCTCCTGACAGCCGTCGTCGTTTTCGCCGCAGACGTCAGTGGCAAATGGCAGTTTCAGGTCGAAACCACCGCAGGCAGCGGCACCCCGACCTTCACTCTGAAGCAATCAGGCGAGAAACTCACCGGGAAGTATTCAGGAGCTCTGGGCGACGCCGACATCGCCGGAACCGTGACCGGCAACGCGGTGACCATTCAGTTCGAAGCGTCAGGGATGAACGTGGTCTACAAAGGCGAACTGCAGGGCGCAGACACCATAAAGGGCACAGTCGATCTGGGTGGACAGGCCCAGGGCACTTTCACCGGCACGCGAGCGAAATAACGATGCTTCGCCGGGCCGCCCTGACAGCGCTCTTTGCAGCGACCGCAATCGTCGCCGCAGATGTCACTGGCAACTGGCAGTTTCAGGTAAAGAGCAAAATCGGGAATGGCACTCCCACCGTCACCCTGAAGCAATCAGGCGATAAGCTCAGCGGCAAGTATGCCGGAGCAATCGGGCAGGCCGATGTCACCGGGACGGTCAACGGCTCTACAGTTCAGTTCCAGTTCGCGATCGCCGGAATCAACATCGTCTACAAAGGCGAGTTGGAAGGCCAAGACAACATAAAAGGCTCGGTACTCATGGGCACCGAGCCGCAGGGCACCTTCACCGGTACCCGAGCGAAATAAGCGAACGAAATAAGAGAGCTAGGCAGCCTGAGTGTTCGAGCGCTCGGCCTCGAGTTCTTGATCAACGATCGCCGCACCCGAACGACTCCTGCGAAACAGATACCAGCCCGCAACAGCACTCGCCGCCAGCGCCGAAGCTGCCATATAAAACGCCGCTGAGTACCCATAGGAACGAGCCACAGTTCCTGCCGTAAACGAACTGATACCTACGAACAAATCGACAAAGGCACTCAGCACGCCGACCGCAGATCCACGCTCGTTATCCGACACCTTCTTCAGCACCGTCGATGCTACTGACGACCACGGGAACGAAAAGCCAAATCCGAGCACCGCACCATAGACAATGGCCATAACACCCGAAGGGCCCGATGCAATTCCGGTCAAGCCCACCGCCATCAGACACAGTCCCCCGAAGAACGTGTAAGCCGCGGGAATGCGGTCCGGTAACCCGCCAAGAAAGAATCGGGACAACAGAATCATCGCGGCGTACGCGGAAAACGCAGCCGGTCCCCAGGTCCCGTATTGCTGCAGGTGAAGAATCAGGAAGCCGGCGATAACGGGATAGTGCACATTGACGAAGCCAATAGCAATTCCAGGCGGAATCAGCAGCGGAGGCAGCCATGCACGGCCGGCTCGCCTGTGCTTCGGAGGCGTGTAATTCTCAGGTACGCGTAGTAGCAGCCCGATCGCAGCAACAGCGCACACTGCCTGCAGCGCGGCGGCGCGCTCAAAGCTGCCGACCCAGTGTCCAAGCACAGGACCCGCAGAGATACCGCCCCAGATACCGCTGCTCAGATAACCAAGTGCCTGAGCGCTCCTGTGGACACCAGCGGCTTCAACCACCCACGCCGCCGCGCCGGTATACAAACAAGCTTCACCGAAGCCCTGCAGCGCCCGTGCGAGAAATACTCCCGGAATTCCAAGTGGCAACAAGTAGGCAATACCCGCTGCGCCACAACTGACAAGTCCTGTAAGAAACGCGATTCTGCGGCCGCGATTATCCGCAAGCGGTCCCGAAAAGAACCGGCTGAAAAGGGCAACAAACGAGAAGGTGCCAATGACGAAGCCGACAGTCTGATCCGACCCGCCCAGGGCAAATCGAATATGCGGACCCAGCGCCGGAAGAACCGTCCCAATACCAAGAAATCCAAGGAAAGTGGCGGCAATTATAGCCCAAAAGCGCGCCCCTAATTCCCGAGGCGATAACCCCATTATTGGATAGTAGCGTTGACGCGGCAATCACTTCCTTTTTTAATCGTTTCTTCATGTTAGAGTTCTCGAAACCGAATGGCGTTGCCGCCCGCTGGCGATGGCAGGAATTTGAACCGGAGGCCGCGACACGCCAACGCCGGTTTTGCGCTACACTGTTAAGTCTGCGGCGATGCCGGATTTAACAGTCAATGACCTTCAGGCGCTCAGCCTCGCGATCCTGAGCCTCGAGTCGATCGCCTCGAAACTCGGAGGCGCTCAAGGAAAGCGTCTCAACGAGGCCCGGGCCATCATTCTCGAAGTGCTAACCACGGAACCCTCAACACAAGACAACCCCGGACCGCAAACCAGTGGCCCGGCACTCTGACGGCAACTCCAGGGACGGCAATGGGCATCGCACCCGGACGGTCGCCAGGCAATAAGAGCCATCGGCGGAGCAGGATCAGCAATTTACACCGGTACTAGCCTCAAGTCTATATCGTTCCGAAAATCACTGTGATAAGCTGAACGCCATCCTAATTATGAGCGCAAGGCGGTATCAGATGAAATCGCCGTCGATGGCCGTTGTGCCGGGCGGCGGGAGCGACGGACGAATGCAGTTCTTAACCATTCGTGCCGGCGCGCTGATCGAAGTTGCTGGCGAGACACAACAGTCGGGACTGATCGACGTTATCTGTGACGGACGTCTTGTGACAATGTTCGAGCAGGATATTGAGGATAGAGGAGAGCCGATACTCTCCCGAGCCGTGTAACACCTTCCGGCGCTCAGTTTAGATAGGGCACCAGGCGAGTCAGCACGAATCGCACAACCAACGCGTTATCGCCGCTCATCCGGGCGCTCCGTGACAGGCTTGCCGCCAGCACCAGGCAACTTGGCCTTTCGCCCGCCGGCTAACTCGCCTTCCAGCAGAGCCTGCGCGTTTGGATACGCATAGATTGTCGGGGCCTGATTTTGCATCAGACCACCCGTATCGGCGGTCGGTCCGTAATTGCTGTACTGCTCCCGGCCGAGCATGCGTAGTAGCGAGAGCTGCTGGCCGCGATGGTGTGCCGTATGCGCGATACGCCGAGTCATCACCCAGGCGCGCGACCGCCGCACATCGAAAAACGTCGTTTCGCCTTCCCACCATCCCTCATCCTTGGTCCGGAGCGCCCCGACGCGTTTTCCACTGTCCTCTTCATATCGCCGGATAAATTCGAGCCGGAGTTCTCTTAGCCGGCAGCGGCGGTCCGCCCGACATCGATATCAAGCATCGTTCGAAACCAGACGTCCTCGCTGACACACTGATGCACCATATGCTCATGGAAGCTCCGGCCGCGCGGATCGATCGCATGCGGGCGTACCGGCAGATCGTCATCGGTGAACATGCTCCAGGCACTGATCACTTTGATGCGCTCCGTGTCATAGGTATCGATCAGAAACTCGTATCGCATCAGGAATCTCCGGTACTGCAATCTTCGCCTCTGTGCAGCGTATCCCCTTGGGTGCCTTCACCGCGCTTCGAATACATATTCATGCTGGCCGTCACGTGCGATCAGCGTTTGCTTGGGCCCGGAGCCTGCTACAAACTCCGAACCGGTTACGCCTGGAACAATCGTCAGAAACGAGATTGTGCCATCCGGGTTCCTCCGCGTGGCGACTTCACTCTTCCACTCGCCAAAGTCGAAGATGGTGGCATCTCCGGACTTGCTGACAGCAATATCTCCGAGCGCTGCATTGACATAGTGACTGGCGAGCTTTGCGCTCTCACGCGCGTCCGCGGGGACAGTGAGCAGCTTGCGGTCGGCTGCAAGTGAGGCGAAAAAGCTCCTCGCGTCAGCGCTGAGCAGGGAGTCGGCCTCGGGCCGTCCATCGAACAAAACTTCCAGCAGCTTGCGGCTGAAGTGACTCCGAATCAGCCATCCGGGGTTGCCATTTGTCAGAACGACAGCGCCAACCTTCTGTTGCGGCAGCCAAATCATGTCGCTGTGGTATCCGATCAGGTCGCCGCCGTGATGGACCACGGGCACTCCATACGTCGTATCAACCATCAGACCCATGCCGTACGTCAAGTCTTTACCGATGGAAACCTGAGGGGTGCGTCGGTCCAGCAAGGACTGTTTCGAAATGTACGTCTTGCCGTCGGGAAGCTTGCCATCCGCCAGTTCCATCGAGACGTACTTCAACATGTCGCGCACGCTGCTCCAGGCGGCTCCGGCAGGGCGAAGGGGCACAACCGCGTAGTTCACCGCCATCAGAGCTTTTGCAGGCTTCCCGTCGATATTCGGCGCGTGCGGTGATGCATGATTGCCCGCGAGTGCGCGCGTAAAATCGAAGCTTGTGCTTTTCATTCCCAGCGGATCGAAAACGTACGCCTGCATCGCACGGTCATATGCCGCGCCCACTTTCATGTCCGGATACAGCACGTGCGCACCCGTATACCCGGCAGCCGCCGCCATCAGATTGGAATACTGGAAAAGCTCGCCGAACTTCGAAGTGGGCTTCATCGTCCCGAGAAGACTCAGCGAGTTCTCAGGTGTCATGCTGCCGAATTGGAACAACCACTCGTAATCCTGACGCGGCATCCCCGTGCAGGCGCAGATGAGATGTTTCACACGGACGCTGCGCGTGGTCTCCGCATCACCCAGACGGAACGCGGGCAATAGTGTTGTGACTGGCGTCTCCCACGTGATCCGGTGCTCATCGACAAGTTTGGCCAGAAGGAGTGTCGTGAGCGCCTTGGTGTTCGAGGCGACCATGAATAACGTATCGCCGTCTGGCTTTTCGGACCTCCCCAGCTCTTTGATCCCGAAGCCATCGGCAAAAATGACTTTGCCGTCCTGTATGAGGCCGAGTGCGACTCCGGGGACGCCCGTCAGCTTTTGTCCCTCTTCGATGAAACGGCTCAGTTGGGCGATGCGCTGAGGGTCAAGGCTGTTCGCCTTCTTGCCCGCAAATGACTCGCGAGTGTAGTCCTTAGGCAGCAAGCGGCCCATGATAAGCGCGACTTGGCCGCCGCGTTTTTCCGCAACTTGCTCCGCCATATCCTCGATAACAACGTTCCAGTTCGTTCCGGAGTAATTGACAAGCGCTGCCACCGCCCGCCTCTCGTTTGGCGAGGTCAGGTATTCGTAAACGCGGCGGCGGCTCCAGCCGTCCTGGTTGCCCTGGTCGTAACTGACCTTCACGGGCCACTTCGCCTGTCCCGTTGTAAGACTGCCAGGCCGCGGCGACAGCATCCTCGGGCGACTTGGCCTGAATATCGACCAGTGCGACATAGGAGCCGCCCTCCGGCGCTTCAAGAATGGTGGCGGGTCCGCTGACGCGAACCGACCAGTCTTTCGGTGCTATGAAAGTGTTGCCGAGGGCCGTCTTTTTGGCCGTGTCGGCGGTGAGACGTTCAGGCGCAACCGGACCAGTTGCCCGTTGCGCCGTAACGTTCGAAATGAGAGTAACCCCAAGGACGACAGCAGCGAGGCTGGAACGTCGCATATAGCAATTGCTCCTGGGAAGGTCGATTCGGGCGAAGGCCATTCTATACCCATGCATCGATCGCCAGTCACTGCAGCCGCACCCTGATTGCAAACAATTTTGGCCAGAGCTTGCCGGTTACAAACAATCTGCCGCCTCCAGCGTCGTACGCGATTCCATTCGTTACAGCACGCAGAGGCTCTTTGGGAAGCGGCGGCATACGCGATTGCAGTTCCGCCAGGTCGATCCAGCCGGTGACCTGACCGGTATCCGGTTGAATGATCGCGATCCGATCCTGCGGCAGAATGTTGGCGTAGATCTTGCCGTCGACAAACTCCAGCTCATTCAGATTGTCGACAGCGCTTGTCGCCGTCGAATACTTCGAGACTGGCCCAACTGCGACGAAAGTCTCGGGATCGAGGAATCGCAGCTTCGAGGAGCCGTCGCTCATGATGAGCCGTCGTTCGTCGTGAGTGACGCCCCATCCGTCGCCTGCGTACGTGAAAGTCGACCGTGGCTCGAGAGACGCAATGTCATAGGTCACGCCGACGTTGTCTCCGAAGTGTCGCCTGACGTCTTCGAAAAATGTACGCAGGTGCCATGGCGGCTCACTTCCCCTCCTTCTTGGAGTCAACTGGACCAGCCTGCCGCGCCACTCGGTCAGGCCTTCGCCGAAGTCGCGCGGGATTCACGGCGCGCCGTTGAATGATCTCGCCGGTCTCCAGACGAACCTTTCGCACCGACGAACGCCCGGTGATGCCGGTGCTTTCGTAAAGGAATCCGTCAAGATAGATCAGACCCTGTGTGGAAGCAGTCCGCATCGTGCGGATACTCGCGCAGTGATTTCGTATGCCAGAACTCTTCCGACAGCCTGCGTCGCGCGCACGGATGCAGCTGGCGGCACCGCCGACCGGAAGCGCGTGAAAATGACGACTGCAGTTGTGGCCAGAAACGCCAGTCCGATTAGGGTCATCACGATTCGCGTGGGTCGCATTCATTCACCAGCTTTACGATGCAAAGTATATCGTGATGTTGCTCCGCTTTACGAGGCCAGGCGGCGTCCAGCAGGCCGGGTTTTAACTTTGAGCTTTCGCAAGCGCCAGGAAGGCCGCCCGGATTACTTCGTCGGGCAACAGTTCCGGGGTCAATAACCTCTGAAAGACCAATCCTTCCGTGAGCAGCGTGCAGTACGCGCACTAACTGACCGGCGGGCATCGGCAGGTCTTCCTGTTTCACCACTTCCCGAAGCCACTGTTCGCCGAACGCATAACTCTCAGCCGTGACGGATTCCACCCGCGCGCGTAGTTCTTCGTGAGTCAGCGTGTAAGCCAGACCTGTCAGACGCCCCACTGCCGCGGTCGCGCGGTCAGGGATAGCCGCGATCGTCGCTTCCGCCATTGCCAGCATCACATCCGAAAACGTCGCCCCAGCTTTCACCCGCGGCTTGATGGGAGCCCAATAGGTCTGCGCAACCGCGATGAACAGCTCATCCCGATTCTTGAAGTTGCCATAGATGGCTCCGGTCGTCATGCCCGCACGCTCCGCAATCTCCTCCAAAGTCGTGCGGTCATGCCCTTTCTCCCGAATGAGCGAGCGCGTAGCTTCGATCAGTTTGGCCCGAGTGCGTTCCCGCTTGTCGCCCTTCGGCCGCGATCGCGCGGCAGATTTCTGACGATTCCGTCATGTAGTCCCTTGATTTTATAACTAACCTATTTTATAGTTAATCTATTAAATTGACAAGGAGCCCAACACGGATGGACCAGAGAACACCAGCTCCAACAGGTACTCCAGAAATACGTTGACGAGGGCCAGATTGCCGGGGCTGCCGCCGCGGTGTGGCGCGACGGCGGCATGCAAGCGGTTTGTGCCGGCTGGCGCGACATCGAATCCCGACTCCCGATCGAGCGCGACACGATATTCCGAATCGCGTCGATGACCAAGCCGATCACCTCCGTGGCGGCTCTCATGCTCGTCGATGAGGGCAGGATCGCGCTGAGCGATCCGATCTCGCAATACGCCCCGGAATTCGCAAACATGCGCGTCCTGAAACACCCCGCCGCTCCTTTGGAAGAAACCGAGGACTGCGAGCGCCCGATTACGGTGGAAGACCTGCTGACGCATCGTTCCGGATTGACGTACGCAGACTTTCATCGCGGCCCGATTGGCCGCGCGTACCGGGAAGCGCTCGGCCGCGACATCGATAGCGATGTTGCTCCCGATGACTGGATACGAAGGCTCGCGGAACTGCCGTTGATCGGCCAGCCGGGAAGCGCGATGTACTACGGCGCATCCACGGATCTGCTCGGGTTTCTGATCGCGAGAATCGAACAGACCTCGCTCGGAGCGCTTCTCGAGCGGCGCATCTTCGGGCCGCTCGGGATGAAGGACACCGGCTTCATCGTCCCTCGGGAGAAGCACGACCGCCGCGCGAGCACACACGGTTTCGACGACCAGGGCCGGTTGATGAAACGCATCACGTGGGGCAGCGGTGCCGTCATGCCCGAGCGGCCGCAGAACATGACGTACGAATCCGGCGGCGCGGGACTGTGGTCCACGATCGACGATTATCTGAAGTTTGCGCGACTGTTCCTGGGCGATGGTGCGATAGACGGCGTGCGGTTACTGCGTCCGGAAACTCTGTCGATGATGATGACTAATCAGCTGACCGACGCCCAGCGCCAGAACTCCCGGCTGCTGGGGCAGAAGCCATTTGCGGTGGGGCGTGGATTCGGTTTGGGACTTTCGGTGGTCCTGGAAACCGACGAAGCGGATTTCATGCGGCGGGGTAACGCGGGAACGGTGAGTTGGCCTGGCGCTTTCGGAGGCTGGTGGCAGGCAGATCCCAGGGACAAATCAGTTTTCATTTTCCTGGCGCACAACATGGTCGAGCTGGAGCAGATGGCGAAAGGTATCGGTCTTGGCGTGTGGGCTGCAATCGAAAAGTTTCAGAGCGCAGCGATGGCTTGGGACAGGCAACCCGTCGCATAGCCGTATGACAACGATGATTACCGGGCAGATTCTTGCGCCGTAGCGACCGTTAGGAGCGTTCATTCATACCGCAACGCAATCATTGGATCGACTTTCGTCGCCGTGCGCGCCGGAATATATGCGGCCGCGATCGCGACGGCCAGCAAAACGCCCGTCGCAGCAGCTACCGTCACCGGGTCAGCTGGTTTGACCTCGAACAGCAATGTTTCCAGATATCGTCCGAGCGCCAATGCACCGGCCAGGCCCAGCATCAGGCCCACCATGGTCAGGATCAGCCCGCGCGACAGAATCATCCGTGCGACGTGGCCATGCTGCGCACCGAGTGCCATGCGCACGCCAATCTCATGCGTGCGCTGTGCGACGCCGTACGACATCACGCCGTAGATTCCAACCATCGCCAGCACTAACGCCAGTCCGGCGAAAATCGCCAGCAGGGACGTCTGGAACTTCGTTCCGGATAAGGATTCATCCACCCAGCGCTGCATCGTGCCAACATCCGAAACCGGCAGTTCCGGATCCATCTGGTGAATGACGCGGGTCACAGATTGCGCGAATGAGGTCGGCTCGGTGCTGGTCTGGACGACGACGCTTCCGAAGCTGAACGAGAGGTGCGACTGCGGGTAGTACACCGTCGATCGAACGTTATCCGCGAGACTACCGTGTTTAACATCGCCAACGACGCCGATAATCTCGCCAGGAGGATTGTCGTTCTTCATCATCACGACCAGCTTCTTGCCGATGGGATCTTCATTAGGGAACATTTGTCGCGCCATCGTTTCATTCACGACAAATCGCAGCGGCCCTTTCGGATCGATATCGGCTTCAACGAACGTCCGCCCGCGCCGCAGCGGAATATTCATCGTCTCGAAGTATTGCGACTGCACCATCCGCACATCTGTCACTGGTTCCTGACCGGGAGCTGGCCTTGCCATCTCTGCTCGCCAGAAGTATGTAGCGGAACCCATGCCTTTAAACGGCAGGAATGTGATTGTGCTCGCATTCACGACTCCCGGCAGTGTTCGGATACGGCGACCGAGCTCAGCGAAGAAGCGCACGTCCTTCTGATCGCGGTATCGTGTACCCGGCAGACTGAGGTTAAACGTGACGATATGATCCGTGCGGAATCCCGGTGCCACAGCCGTAAGCCTGACAAAGCTTCGCACAAGCAGCCCGGCACCCACGAGCAACATCAGGGAGAGCGCTACCTCTGCGATGGTGAAGGCATCGCGCAGACGGTTGGTCCTCGCGCCCGCGGAGGATCCACGCCCGCCTTCGCGGACGGCGAGACCTAATGACCGGCGAGCCACCAGGAAAATGGGTGCCAGGCCCAGTGCCAATCCTGTCAGCACCGTGACAGCGAGAGTAAACAGCAGCACTGCGCCATTGAGCCCGGCCCGATCAAGGCGTCTCACGTTCGGCGGCCCGAACACTTTCAGTACGCCAATTAACCCGTAGGCCAGAACTACGCCACAGAGTCCGCCAATCACGGCAAGAGTCAGGCTCTCGATCAGCATCTGACGCATCAGTCGTGCCTGCCCGGCCCCAAGCGACGCACGTATGGCCATCTCCCGCTCACGCCCCGCCGCGCGCGTCAGCAATAAATTGGCGACATTCGCACACGCGATCAGCAAAATGAGCGCGACTGCCCCCAGCAATACATAGAGCGGCGTCTGCACTTTTCCGTATATCTCGGAAGTAAGCGGAACCACTTTCGCGCTCCAGTTGGCGTTGAACTGGTGGTATTCCTGCTCGAGCTGTTTGGCGATCGCCTTCATTTCGGTGTCGGCCTGGGCGATGGTGACTTCGGGTTTCAGCCGGGCAAGAACCGAGAAATTTCTGCCGCCCGCACGTGTTCCGTTATCATTCAGGCCATTCACGCGAAGAGCAAGCCACAGATCTGGCGGGCGATCACCCAGAGTGAGAATACCTGGCGGTGCGATGCCGGTGACGGTTACCGCCTCGGCATTCAGGCGAATCGTCTTGCCCACAATACCTGGATCTGCTGCATACTTGCGTCCGCCATAATCCGTCGCTCAGGACTGCCGCCTGCGGCGCACCGGGTTTGCATTCCTCGGTTGTGAAAGACCGCCCGTGCGCAATCCTGATTCCGAGCATCGGGAAGAACTCATCGCCGACGAGTTGGACGCGAATCTGCTCTGGTTCCGCCGCTCCCGTCAGACTCCGCGATTGAAACAGAACCGCGCTCATGGTGTCGAAGGAACGGTTGCGAGCTTTCCAGTCCAGGTAGTTCGCAGCCGACACGACGTTATTTCCCGAGCCGCGATCTGGCCGCGTCTCCCACACCATCACCAGCCGGTCCGCATCGGCATACGGCAGCGGCTTCAGGATGACAGCGTCAACCACGCTGAAGATGGCACTGTTGGCTCCGATACCCAATGCGATGACGAGGATAGCGATCACGGCGAATCCAGGATTCAGCCGAAGTTGACGCAGTGCGAGCGCGACATCCTTCCACATGCTGTCAGTACTACCTCCTGCCTGTAGTAAAGTTACCCCAGCGCGCACATGCACAGAAGATCGTTCCTGGGTATCTTGTCGGCCGCAACGGTCGGTACCTCGCAAACGCAAAACGCGGCCATCCCGAACCGACCCCGTGTTCCGGGCACTCTCAGCCTGCGGGCCCGTAAGCGTTCCGAGCAGTCATCGGCTGACAAAAAGACCCGTATCGGGGAAAACGTGCTCCGCTGGAAAGTGGCGGAGACGGCAATCATCATATGTGACATGTGGAATGCCCATCACTGCGGCATGTCAGCGCAGCGCGTCGCCGCAATGGCTCCGCGTATGAATCAGGTGGTCAACGCCGCGCGAAGTCTCGGAGTGATGGTGGTCCACGCTCCCAGCGACACCATGAAGTTTTACGAAGGAACACCGTGGCGGGAGCGCATGCAGCGTGCACCTCGCGCAGCTTCTCCGTTCCCGATTATCAACCGCTGCCCGCGCGACCCGATGGAGGAGCGCAATTTCCCGATCGATGACTCCGCCGGTGGTTGCGATGACCCGGTGGTAGCGAAGGAACCCACAGGTCCTCCCTATCCGTGGACGCGAGAGCACCCGGCCATCGACATCGTCGGCTTCGACGGCATCAGCGAAAGTGGGCAGGAAATCTACAACTTCTTCAAACAGGAACGCATCACCAACATCGCGCTCATGGGAGTGCACACAAATATTTGCATCCTGAACCGCGGCTTCGGTCTTCGCCAGATAACCCGTCTCGGATTCAACGCGGTTCTTGTCCGCGACTTGACGGATTCCATGTACGATCCGCGCACGCGCCCGTTCGTCAGCCACACACGCGGCACCGAGCTCGTCATCGAACACATCGAGTCAAAGTGGTGCCCCTCGATCCTGGGTGAAGACCTCACGCATGTCGACGCTGACACAGCGCGGTTGACACCTGTGGGGCAGCCAATCCTGGCTGCAGCCGCCTTTTCAGGCGGCTCGTCGAATAATGTCTGAGAAGTCTACCTGTGACAGGGCATCGCAGTGTGGATCCGGCGACTCCCGTTTGTCGCCCGGGGTCTCTTCCATCGCACGCAAAGCATCGGCTGCTCGACGGAAGTCGCAGATGCAATCGCGATACCTATAGCATCGGTCACCCGAAGCACGAAATAGTCCGACGGCCCAACGTCAGGTGTGTTCAAGGCTGACGCTTTTTTGCCAAAGAGCACCAACATAGCCTTTATACTGCTCAATTCGTGCAACTTCAATGAAGCCTCTGGATGCGTAGTAATCGCACAACCATCCGTTCTCAGCATGGCAGTCCAGACGTAAGTACTCGGCTCCTGCGTCGCGAGCCTTCTCCTCCGCGCATTCCAGTATGAAACCGCCGACCCCACGCCCTCGACCAGCGCGGGCAACAACAATTCCTGAAAGGTACCCGGCCAACTCCGCGTGTCCCGACCACCATTCGCTGGGGTCGAATGAGAAGTCAAAGAAGGCGATAACGCCGTTGTTCCCCGTGCGAAACCTTGTGAAGAGAGCGCATTGCGACCTTCGCCCTAACGCTCGGCAGAAATGCTGCGTGTGCGGCTGGCACCCACTGCCTGAGCCCTTTCGAGACGAGGAACGCCTGCGCAGCCCGTGCCAGCTCAACATATTGGGGAATGTCTGTGTCAGCGGCAATTTCGATGATGGCTGCTCCGTCGCCGCTTACCACCGAGACGCCCCATGCGGAATCACCAATATCCAGGTTCAATCCTGCCTCCAGCCGTCGCGGCAAGGAAAGAATTTCACATTAACAGACTTCAGAACCCGGTAAATCCAAATTGCGTTGTAATCGTGCTTCACCCCCCGGTACCGCGCATGTCGCGGAACTCGCAAGCAGGGACCAAACAGTAGCGGCCTCTCCAATTCGCCGCGCCAGGCATTGTAAACACGCCGATCTCCTCCCGGGTTCCGGCGACCAGCAATCGGCCATTGCCGCAGACAGAAATAAAAATCCTCGAAGCAGAATCAGCAACTTGCGATCACAAACTCGGCACAGAGCCCGCAAAAGCTTGGAGCCGCATGCCAAAATGACCACCGTTACGCCGGCCGCGCGTATACACAGAACGGAACGACCGGAGGTGAACCGAAATGGCTACAGACAGGCAGATCGAGGCGAATCGTCGCAACGCGCAAAAGAGCACCGGCCCGAAATCGGCAGATGGCAAGTCGGCGAGCAAAGGGAATGCATGGAAGCACGGGCTCGCAGCAAGCACAATGCTCTTCTGCCCCCGGCGCCACGAAGATTTCGCTGACTTCGAGGAAATGCGCCACGAACTTATGCATTCATGGCAGCCGGTCGGCATGAAGGAAACGCAACTGGTCGAAATGATCGCCGGGGCATACGCCCGAATGCAGCGCAACGAACGGATCGAGTCTGGTTTCATGGACGGCGCACTCGCCGCCATGCAGCGCCGTTTCGGTCTGCCCGACACCCCAACCGGGGAAGATGACTTCGGCTGCGGCATAGTCGCCGGGAACCAAAAATACCAGCTGACATTCGAAACCCTGGATCGCTATCGCAGGAATGCATGGCTCGACTACGACCGCGCCGTGCGTCGCCTTGAGGCGATGCAGAAGCAAAGGCGTCAGATGGAAATCGACGAAAAAGAAGAGCAGCTTCGTGAAGCACGCCGCCAGCAGAAACTGGCGGAAATCCGTGCAGCGTCAACCGCCACACCGGTCGTATTCGCAACAGAAGACATGAGTTCCGAAGAATTGGCTTCGTTCCGGGAAAACCACCCCACCGTCTTCGTGATCCCCTTCGGACACCAGCTCAGGCGCGGCAAACGGGGCGGAGTGCCAACTTACTCTGTCGCATTCGATCCCGGCGACGTGAGAATAACTGCTTAAATTAGTCGGTGAATGCCCGGGCAAGTTACTTCCAGGTGGTGAAACAGGAGAATTGCGCCCCATTTGATCACCTCTGCAGGAAACGTCATCACGGCGAGACATTGTTCTGTAACAAACTGCGGAAGATATTCGCCTAACTTGTCAGGGAATGTCAGCCGTTAAGCAGCGGAGCTTATTTAGTAGCGGCCAAGACGTTGCAGCTTGAATTTCAGGGTGAAATTTGGCTCACCTGGCAGGTTGGCAGCAATCTCATCCAGCCATCGACCACGTCCACAGTGACATCGCACAGAGACTCACCTGCAGAGTCCCGGCGCCGTCGTCTCTCAATTCAAAAAACGCCCGGTCCATTAGGCTCGTTTTCAATCGGTGTAGCATCCGATACCCGCGTTCTTGAGATAACCGGAGGAAACGCTCGGCCAATCCGACTGGATCCGATAGAATTATGGAAGCAACTGGATGCTCGAAACACAAATCATGGACCAGCAAAGCGTAACCCCACCGCTCGATTGCCGGGTTGTCGTAGCTGACGACCACGAGCTGGTTCTCGAGGGGATTACACGAATTCTGCACGACCACTATACAGTCGTTGGTCGTGCAAACGACGGGCGCACACTTATCGAACAGGTTGAGCAGCATCACCCGAACTTTGTGCTCGTAGATATTTCAATGCCCTCTTTGAACGGTGTAGAGGCAATCCGTCGCATTCGAACGATCGCGCCGGAAACAAAGGTGATTGTAGTCACTCAGCACAATGACCGTCAGTACATGCGCGCGGCATTCGCTGCTGGCGCTGTCGGCTATGTGTTGAAGCACGCCGCCTCATCGGAATTGCTGGAGGCGATGAAGACCGCAAGCGCTGGCCAGTATTTCGTGTCTCCATCGTTGCTGAATGCCGGAGAACTCTCCCGATTCGAACCAGGCGCGAATCCCGGAGAACTGTTTGGCGGAAAATTGACCGCCAGGCAGCGCGAGGTCGTTCAGCTTGTGGCGGAAGGCTTGCCGGCCAAACAAATAGCTTTCAGGCTGAATATCTCGACCAAGACAGTAGAGTTCCACAAGGCTGCTGTGATGCAGCAACTCAACTTTCACTCGACCGCAGAACTGATCCGGTTCGCTGTCGAGACCGGCATCGTCCATAAGTAGTTGTTTCCCTGGTTGGTTGCCAGCTTACAACTGCTCTAACCTCGAAGTAGCCATGACGAGGTAGCAAGCACCTCGCGGTTCCGGTCCGTTCCGGCGGACCACCTCCCGGCTCATGGCGCGCAGTCAATCGGGTCTGGACTGGCCGCGCGCCATGGGCAACTTTACAGTGCCAGCACCTGATCCAGACTCCCCAGATCTACTACCCGCCGCCCGGATGCCGCGATCACACGCGCCCGCCTCGGACGAACCGCAAGCGTCTCTCGTATGTCCACCCCCGCCGCAAACGGCGAAAACGCAGGCATCAGCGTAAGCTTCGGGCCTGTAATGAACACCGGCATGCGGTGCGAAGCGCCTGCATGATCGGTTACACCGAGCGCCGGATGCAGGTGCCCGATCACCGTGTGCTCCCCTTCGGGAATCTCGCGGTCGCCATGAACCGCCGTAATGCCTCCGCGCACCCAAATGCGGCAGGTCTCGACGGGAAGCGACGGGAAATCGCGGATAAACCCGCGATCATGATTGCCGAGTACGACAGTCACTCGCGATGAGCGTCCAAGCTCGCCGATGGTGACCTCGACTGCATGCCTCTCGGCAGGCGCAGGTCGCGGCGCGTGCACCAGGTCGCCCAGGAAAACGATCTCTTCCGGTGCAAGTTCTTTGACAACTGAAATCAGCTTCTGGCAGACCTTGTCGTCACCAACGGGCCCCAGCTGACCTCGCCGCCGCAGCGCCCAACCGTACCCAAGGTGGACATCGGCGGCGATCAGCGTCCGGATTTCATCGAGCCATAAAGCGCCGCTTGCGTGCGCGAACATTCCGGGCTGGATTTGTAGCAGGCTTCTTGTCAAGGTTGTCGTCGGCGATGGGCGCGCTGTCATTCCACTGCTCATACAAGGCTGCGACCAGCTCATCCAGAGCCCGATCCGGATCCTGCGCGAGCAGCGTTTCACGGCTGAATGCCGCAAACAGCTCAAGCCCGAACGGAGTCGGCCGGGGAAGGTCGTATACCTCCCATTGTGACTCGTAGATCCGAGCCGCCTCCTCCTCTGCCCGATCGACATCCATCAGGTCGTGCATCGTCACCCGAACGGCTTCGCGGAGCAGCGGATGTTCCGGCTCGTGTTGCTTCAGCGTCGAGTAGAGCAGGGAACCGTTCCAGCTCGATGACTTTGCTGGCATGGGTCCGCGATACGTTCGCCGCGGAATAAGCTGACCGATCTCAGCCACGGGTCGAAACTGCCGCCCAAGCGTCTCGGTACGTTCCAGCGTTGTCCGCAGATCTTCCCGAAATCCCACAGGGTTAAAAGCGGCGCGAAGCGTCTCGACGGCAGGGACATCCTTCGCACCGACCGAGAGCAGGAAGGCGTGATCGTCATGGTTCGCAACCACGCTGCCCGACACGCCCAGGCGGTACCCGACAACCCAGGCCAGTGATCGATTCACCGCACGGCCCGCGACCACATGACACAACAACAGCATCGATCGGCCCTCACGAACGCGCTCCCACTGAACCGGGTCATCCGTCGGGATCGGAGCCGCCTTATTCTGCCGCTCGAGATAAGCCAGCAATCGCTCGATAACATGTTCTTCCGCGCGCCACTCCCGTCGGAGCACCTCAGCGCACGCGCTCGCACCGCCGCTGTCCCACGCGGCTCGGAGTTCGCGTCGCAGCCGTCGTTCCTCATCGGCCAGTCGAGCGGTCAGCGGCATCTTTGGTCCCATCCACCGCGGCGTCTGCACCCGCTCGCCCTGTGCAGGTTTCACCACGGCAGTGGTCATGTGAAGCCGTTCCAGCGCCACCGCACGTCCGCCGATCGTGAACGCTTCTCCGGGCTGCAGTGCCGCAAGGAAACCTTCCTCGACTTCACCGAGCCGATGGTTGACCTTGTTCACGATCTTGACCTGGAAGTCATCGGAAATAGTCCCGATGTTCATGTAGTATTCGCGGGCAACCTTCCGCGATGCCACCCGAAACGTCCCGTTCTCGACGATGATCTTGCCGTACGCCGCCAGCACTCGGCCGCCGCCGGCCAGATAGTCGATCACTGCTTCGAAGTCTTCCAGCGACAGATCGAGATACGGTCCCGCACGCGTTACAAGTTCATAAGCATCAGCGAGCCGCCACGGTTTCTCGATGCTCATTCCGAGCAATGACTGCGCGAGTACATCCAGCGGCCCGGCCGGAACGCGAAGCGCATCCAGCTGACCCAGTGCCGCCGCATGTCGCAGCGCAACGGACTGCATCAGATCGGGCACGCTGGTGGGAAGCAGATAACCGCGCGCAACTCCGCCGACTCGATGCCCGCTTCGGCCAAGCCTCTGCAGAGCGCGACTGACACCTCGCGGCGTCCCGATCAGCAGCACTTGATCCACTGCCTGGAAATCGACTCCAAGCTCCAGCGAACTCGAAGCGACCACGGCCTTGTATCTGCCTTCGCTCAGGCCTTCTTCGATCCTGACCCGCTCAGAGCGTTCGATCGAAGAATGATGAACAGCGATTTGTTCATCGAACTCAGGCAACAGGAGCGTGAGCGCGAGCCCCAGGCGCTCCGCCGCAGAACGCGTCGTCGTGAACAGGATCGTCGACTTTGCGTCGCGCACCAGTTCCGCTGCCACGCCCGCGATCCTGTAAGGATTGTGTCCGGCCGGAGGAAGCCACTCGCCGCGAGGAGGCACGGCAATCCCAAGTTCATGAGCCTTGCGAACATCGACGCTGGCAACGGCACACTCGCGCTCCCCGCAAAGCAGACGCTGAATAACTTGCACAGGCCACGCCGTCGCGGAAAGCCCGATCCGCTGCAGCGGTCTGCCGGACTTCGCCTCCAGCCGCTCCATCGTAAGCGCCAGATGAGTGCCGCGTTTGCCTTCGCAAAACGAGTGAATCTCGTCGACGACGATCGCACGCGCATCGAAACCATCGACCCATGAACGTTGCGACAACAAAGCCGCAAGCGACTCCGGAGTAGTCAGTAGCAGATGAGGCCGTCGGCGTTGCTGAACAGCCCGTTCTTTGAAATCGGTATCGCCGGTCCGAACTTCCATCCGGATCTGTCTCGCAGGAGGAAGCGCTGCGTTAATCGCCTCCAGCGGCGATTGCAGGTTTCGATGAATGTCGCGGTCGAGCGATCGCAGCGGCGAAACATAAACGGAGCAAACGGCATTCGGCAGACCTTCATCGGACTCCGCTTCCTCCGCCAGCTCCGACAGCACCGACAAAAACGCCGACAAGGTCTTGCCGCTTCCCGTCGGAGAAAGGATGAGAACATTCTCGCGTCGAAGCGTCCGCGCAACCGCGCGCTCCTGTATATCGGTGAAGCCATCGGGGAAGCGGCTTTCGAACCACGCCTGCAACGCGGGATGAAGGGCAGGCTTTTTCATCGGGTCATCGAAGCCTCGTAGAGTTCTCGAACACGGTCGAGGGTATCGGCCTCGCCGGGCTGTTTGTCTTTCCGCCACCGCACGATCCGAGGGAAGCGAAGCGCGAAACCACCCTTATGGCGCGACGACTTCTGAATCCCGTCGAAGGCAACTTCCAGCACGACCTCAGGACGAACGAGTGCCACCCGTCCAAACCTGTCCGTGGTCGCGCCACGCAGGATGCGCGTCAGCTCCCGAACCTCCACGTCAGTGAGTCCGGAATAAGCTTTCCCGACGTTCACGAAGCGCTCGCCATCACGCACGCCGAACGTGTAGTCGGACAGGAAGATCGCCCGCCGCCCGCTGCCTTGTTCGGCAGCCGTGATAACAACGTCGAGCGTTGCATACACTCGCTTGACTTTGAGCCACGCACCCGAGCGCTTCCCTGGCTCATACAGCGAACCGGCGCGCTTGAGCACCAGGCCCTCGTTACCGTGCTCGCGTGCCAGCCGGAATGACTCATCGATCTTGTCGAGCGATTCGGCCCGCCACTGCGGCGCAACATAGAGCGGATGTCCGGCATGTTCAATCAGCTCCAGCAGTCGGGCCCGGCGTTGCTCAATCGCGTGCTCAATCGTCATCTGCCCGTCGGCGTAGAGCAGATCGTAAGCGATGAACGCAACCGGCACTTCCGCAATCATGTCTGCGGTCAGCTTTTTGCGAGCAATGCGCTGCTGCAGCACGTTGAACGATAACGCCCTGCCATCCTGCCAGGCCAGGATCTCGCCGTCCAAAACCATGCCATGCGGCGATCGGCCTGAAGGCTTCAACTAGTTCCGGGAACGATGCCGTTACCTCTTCCATCCCGCGGGTGAAGATCAACACCCGGCCATTCTCCGTATGCACCTGCGATCGAAAACCGTCGTACTTGTCCTCGACGAACCAGTTCTCCGGATCGCTCAGGTCTTCCAGCTTGTCGAGAGGCTTGGCAAGCATGAAGTCCATCGCATGGAACATGCGCGCTTCGAGTTCGCGCCAGCGTCCCGTTGCGTGCTGCCGTCGCAACACGCGGCAGATCGCCCGTGCAGTTGTTCGCGGCACGAACATGCTGCAGTTCCGCACCGGTGGCATCAGCAATAGCCTCCTCCACCTGCTTCGACAGCAGCCCGATACGCAGGTTGCCGGTGATGACCTTGATGAAGAACTTGATCGTCGTTGGTTTATGGCGCTTCAGGATTGTGCACAGTAAGTCGACTTTGTCCTGAGTCCGCCGCATCTTGTACAGCCGCGCGTAAAGCAGTTCGGCATCAGCGAGTGAGAGCGGCTCGTCGGCAGTCATGTTGTGCAACAGCAGCGAGATCGTCTCGCCGGAGTCGCCGACATCTCGGTAACAAATGCTCCAGATCTGCGGGTCGATGCCGGTAGCCAGCAGAGCGGCATCGCGCAGTGTCGCACCGCCTACCGAAAACTTCCGGTCTTCCGACTGAATCGGCCCGCAGCAAAGGAATCGCACGGCACGACCTAAATCCGAGTCACCGAGCTTCGTCAGATACTCTGACAGGATCGCGACCTTCTTAAGCCGTGAGTTATACCGCGCAATGCGCTCGCAGGTGAGAGCGAGTTCATCCATTCTCGTCTTCTCTCGCAGTAGCTTCGCGCGGCGCACGTGCCGTAACGCCCCGTGCCGACAAGATGCTCGCAAATGGTTCGGTGTAGCCGTGCACGACATCGACCTCCGAAGCCCCGGAGCGCTCGACGATTTCCAGCAGTTCTTCATAGTCGGCATGATCGGAGTAAGGAATCAGCTCCTCCGCACCGACTCGATTGCGGGCGTTGTCGAGCGCCGCCCAGCCCGATACATAAGCCAGCCGGTACTTCGCACCCTTTGCCTCGATCTGTGCGCGGAAATTCGGCACGACAACCAGCGCCTTCGCGCCATCGTCTTTGGCCTGGTAAGGCAGCCAGCACGGGAACTCGTAACCGGCCTCCTCGTAAGCGGGAATCAGGCGGCCGATGGAACCATGCACCGCCGTCGGCACACCGGCATTGCAGAGCACATGTACGATCTCCTGTCCCCGCCCGAGCGGATAGCCGATGAACACCGGAGTAATTCCATCGGCGAGGCATTCGCGAGCGAAGCCGACGATCCGTTCCTTCGCAGTGTCGCGATCGAGGAAATGGTAAATAGGCAGGCCGAACGTCGATTCGATGATGAGGCGGTCACATGGAATTACCTCGGTCACGGCGCCGCAGATGGGAGGTCGCAGCTTGATATCGCCGGTGTAAACAATGCGCTCACCCCGGTACTCGATCAGCAGTTGCGCCGCACCCACGATGTGGCTGGCCGGGTACGCCGTCAGCCGTGCGCCCCGGAACTCAATGGAGCTACCGTAAGGAAGAGGTACCAGCTGTTGTGGGACGTCCTCTTCTTCCGGCCACCGCAGGCGGTAAAGCCGCAGCGTATCTGGCGTTGCGATCACGTTGCAGTGCAGACCCCGCGCATGGTCCGAGTGCGCATGCGAAATCCATGAGTTCTCGCACACTTCCGCCGGGTCGAGCCAAAGGTCGATGTCGGCGACATAGATCCCGTTCGGGGTGAACCGTATGTCCACGCAATTAGGATTAACGTGGCGAGTGTTGTGTGTCATTTTGTCGTTCTGTGTCGCGGAGGCGGCAGGCAGCCGTGTCCTTTACATAACGACGTCGGCCGGGTACCGGCACGATTCACTGGAGACCAGTGCCGCCGTCCTGAAGAGCATCGGGGACCGCACCGGGCTCTACGATCTGGTCCATACCGAAGACCTGAGTGTCATCAGCGCTGACAGCCTGAAGCAGTTCGATGCGGTGCTGTTCTTCACCAGCGGTGAACTTCCGCTCGACGACACGCAGCGTGCTGCGTTGACCGGCTACGTCCGAAATGGCGGAAACTTCGGAGGTTTCCACAGCGCTACCGACACGCTGTACTCGTGGTCCGATTACGGCGACCTGATCGGAGCGTACTTCGATGGCCATCCCTGGACGCAGGAGGCCCGGGTTCTCAGAGCCGTCGACCACCCGATAACGGCCGGACTGCCGTCGCCCTGGACTCTGACGGAAGAGTATTACCAGTTCCGTTTTATCAGTCCATTCCAGACGTTGTTGTCGCTCGATACATCGTCGGTCGACCTCGGTGCGCCGGGTGTCAACGCCTCGACGTTCCCGCTCGCCTGGACGAAGGCGTACGGATTCGGGCCGAGTCTTCTACACAGCGCTGGGACACTTCGAAGGCACATGGCAGAGCGCGGATTTCCAGCGGCTTCTCGAAAACGCGATGCGCTGGTTTCTCGGATCTGAAGTTCTGGCGGTTGGAAACGCCGCCTCGATGAGCCCTGCAGACACCATCTCGCCAGGTTCCATCATCAGCGTCTACGGACGGAAGCTCGGCTCCCAGATCCTGATCAATGGACAGCCGGCAAAAGTCCTTTACGCGTCTGCCACGCAGATCAACGCGGTCGTGCCGCAAATTACGGGCACGTCAGCGACGGTAAGTGTCAGTGGCACGGACCGCCTCGTTCGCGTCCAGGAAACCACTCCCGGCATCTTCATCGCCACTGCGACGCCAGGCGCTGTGACTGTCTGGATGACGGGCTTGGGAATGGGCTCAGATATCAGCGCGACCATCGGCGGTCGCGCCGCAAGAGTCCTGTTTGTGGGGCAGACGCCGGAGTTCCCGGGCTTGTGGCAGGTCAATCTCGAAGTTCCGGCTGACTTGCCGCGCGGCGACACAGCGGTGACTGTCGCTGGTGCTCAGACGCACGTGGTCATTTGATCGGGACCGCGTTGTTTTTGATGTACTCCTCGATGCGCGTATCGCCGGCGCCCGGACCGATGTAGTGGAACACCTCCGCGTACTCCATTCCGTAGCGTTTGCCTAACTCACGGTTCCGGGCGAGCACGAATTCTTTGATGTACTTCCGATCCGCGGTCACGTCGTCGCCATCGAGCAAAGGTAACCGGAGGTTCTTCTTCGCGAGTTCCGCACGGAGTTGCGAGCCATGCGTTCCGCCGGGACCTTTCGTCACGTTCGCGCGGTTCGCCTCGACTTTCTTGTCGATGGTGCTGCTGACGTCGACGACTCTTGTGATCTCCGGCCGCCGCGCGAAGTAATACTTGTCCTGCACCGCGTGCGGTTCGAGTCCGGCTGCGAAGTGCTCGGGGTAGTCGTGGCTCCGCCCAGCCATCCAGCAAGCCGCTTCGGTGGCACGCGCCATCGTATAGTGATCGGGATTCTCTTCATCGTGCGCCCACGGATCCCAGCAGACGACGGTGTCTGCCTTGACGAGGCGAATGATCAAAATCAGCCTCGACATCACTTCGTTGAAGGACGCGCCGCCCATCTGATGGTTGGGATAGTTAAGGTCGAAACCGCGCTTCAGGCCGAGTATCGAGACGAGCTTCGCGGCGTCACGTTCATTCCCAAGCACCGCCTCGCCGATGGTGCCGGCGGTGCCGAGGCCAGGCGCGTCACCCATGTCGTCGTTGGTCCCTCGGACGAGGTAACCGGTATAGCCCTCTTCGACGAGTTTCGCTACCGTACCCGCTGCCGACAACGGAATGTCATCAGAGTGCGCCTGGATCGCAAGCAGTACCTTACCCTGGTGCGGCTGCCCCGAAACTGCGCGTTCTATGACCGGCTGCTGTTGTAGTGACTGGGCCGCCAGCGGCACCGCGCCGAGCGTACTCAGGAATTCGCGTCTGCGCATCCGGGCATTATATTCACAGCTTCAATACCGGTTTCTCTCGCTGCGGATTTTCGAGATCTTTCCAGGCGTCCACTCATTCGTGTCCATTGGCGGCCTGAATTCCTGAGTGTCGAACAGTTTCGTTCGCTCGCCCGGCGGCGTGACCCAGAGCATCAGCGCGACATCGAAGCGCGGACCCTGAAAGTAACCGACGCGAATGTCGTGAATTCCGCGCGACAGAGTTGCCCATCCTTTGACCGCAATCGGAGGGTGAATGCCGTCGTTGTCAATCACGAGCTTGTTATCGAGGAAGAGCTTCGATCCGTCGTCGGAGAGCAGTGTGAAGGAGTAATCTCCGTCGTAATCGATCCAGAATCGACCGGTATATTCAATCGCGAACCACTCGATTCGGTCAGGGATACCCGGAAATCCATGATCGAAACGGCGCGGTGTGATGTTCAGGCTATGGGAGTAGATTGTCGAAAGCGGCTGTTTTTTATTGAGTTTCGGAAGGGAAAACGTGCCGGGCTTAATGTCATAGATTCGTCCCTCAAGTCCGGAGGAGTCGATGACCGTTGTGCCGAACGTGTACTGCGGCGGGTCCTCTGCGCCGAGCGGTAAGAGCGAAATACCGAGCAGCAGGAATGGAATTCGCACAAGCGTCTACAGGCAGGATACGCCGCTCGACGCCGGTCTGTTACATTGGCCGCATGCTTCGGTGCTGGCTCGCCACTCTGATCTGCTTTGGGGCATTTGCGGCGGAACCTGCCGTCGACTTGAAAGCCGTCCACGCGGAGGCGTTACAGCATTTTCAGTCTGTTGTTCGGATCGATTCGACGAATCCGCCGGGCAATGAGACAAAGGTCGTGAACTATGTGAAGTCGGTTCTCGATCGCGAGGGTATTCCGAACCAGGTGTTCACGCTGGATGAAGGTCGGGGCAACCTCGTCGCACGGCTGAAAGGAAATGGCAGCAAGCGGCCGATCGTGATTCTGGGCCACACGGACACGGTCGGCATCCAGCGCGAAAAGTGGCCTGTCGATCCGTTCGGCGCCGTGATGAAGGACGGTTTCATCTGGGGCCGCGGCACGACAGACAACAAGGATATGGTGACCGCGGGACTGATGCTTATGCTTCAGCTGAAGCGTCTCAACGTGCCCCTCGATCGCGATGTGATCTATGTGGCGGAAGCAGGTGAGGAGAGCACGTCGCGGGTCGGTATCGACTTCCTTGTCAAGGATCACTGGAACGACATTGAAGCGGAGTACGCGCTGGCAGAAGGTGGATTCGTCCACTCGGCAGACGGGAAGGTTCGGTATCTGGAAGTAGCGACGACGGAGAAGGTTCCGCGCGGCGTGACGCTGACTGCGACCGGAACGTCCGGCCATGGGTCGAGGCCACGGCGAGATAATGCGATAGGACATCTGTCGGAAGCCGTCGCTCGCGTGTTCGAGTGGCAACCGCCGATGAAGCTGAACGACACGACTCGAACGTTCTTCGAGCGGCTGGCGACTATCAGTCCGCCGGAGGAAGCTGCCCGGTATAACGGAATTGTCGATCCGCAGAAGACTGAGGCGATTCAGGCGTGGTTCGCCGAACACGATCTGCAGAAATACTCGATTCTGCGGACCAGCATCTCACCAACGATGCTCGACAGCAGGCTTCCGCGCCAATGTGATTCCGTCCACGGCGGAGGCAAGGCTCGACATTCGGGCGCTTCCGGACGAAGACATGCCGAAGTTTTACGCCGAACTGGAACGCGTGGTCCACGATCCATCGGTGAAGATCGTGAAGCTTGCGGAAGGCCGGCCGGCGAGTCCGCCGAGCCGCCTCGATACCGAGATGTTCCGCGTTCTCGAGGCGACACAGCGACGCATGTATCCGGGCGCGATCACGATTCCGGGTATGGTGACGGGCGCAACCGATCTCGCCCAACTGCGTGCGAAGGGTGTGCAGTGCTACGGCATCGGACCTCGCTATGACGAGGCCGAGTTCGCCGAGCACGGATGGCACAGCGACGTCGAGCGCCTTGCGGAGGATTCGCTCTACGGAATCGTCGACTTCGTATGGTACGCCGTCAATGCAGTTGCTGCGAAGAAGTAGCTATTTGAGCTGACGGTCGCAGGCGGCGACCTGCGTTTCCGCGTCACGGAGTTTCGCCTGCGTCTCGGGAGTTTGCGGCTGCCACGCTTTCCAGCGCATAACGTTCTTCTGGAACTCCATGCGAGCCCATCCGTAGTGCTTGTTCTTCATCAGCATCTGCCCGTACAGGGCGGTACGGTCCGAAACGGCCTGTGTCGCTTCGTACGTCGGCGACGGAACCGAGATCAGCCGCTGCGCGAGGCCTTCGGTCCGCGTGATGATCGCAGACGCATCGTTGTCTTTGCCGGCTGCGATCAACGCACCGGCCTGCTGATTGAAACGGGAGAGCTGCTCTGCGCCGGCCGCGTACCAACTCTCCTTTGTCGGATCGGGGTGCTGAGCACGCGGTGCCTCGCTCGGTCCGCACGCTACCAGCAGTGCTCCGAACAGTGCGGGGAACAGGGCTGCCGAGAGCTTACTTCTTCGCTGTCGGAAGTGCGAAAGCGACATAAGCACCTTTGATCTTTTCCTGTGTCGCGGGAGTCAGCCCTGCCTGTGCGGAAGCGCAGAAAACGATGTACTGCCGGCCGTTGACTTCGTAAATCGCGGGCATGCCTTCGAGTGCAGCGTCCAACTGGTGTTCCCAAAGAACCTTGCCCGTTGAGGAGTCGAAGGCGCGCACATACTTGTCGCGCGTGCCGGTGAAGATCAGGCCCCCGGCGGTCACAACGGGGCCAACCTTCGGATAATGCGAACCGGTGCCGTGGATTCCCTTTGCCGCAAGCTGCGGGACATCGCCCAGAGGAATCTGCCAGCGGATCGTTCCGGTGTTGAGGTCATAAGCCGTCAGCGAGGACCATGGCGGTTTGATGGGGGACAGGCCGTCACTCGCGATCATGAATCCGAAACCTGTGTAGTATCGCTCACCGGCGGATGCGGCCAGAAGCTTGTCCTGCTCGGGATCCTTGTCCAGTTTCAGCAGGCAGGGGAGGTCTTTTGACACTACGTAGAGCAAGCCCTTCGAGGGCTCGACGGCAGCACCGCCCCAGTTTGCGCCTCCGTTGTTTCCGGGCATCTGAATGGCGCCGCTCTTGCCCGGAGGCGTGAACAGACCTTCGTTACGCGCACTCAGGATCTGGTCGCGGAACTTCGCACGATCTTCTGGTGAGAGATACGGACTGAGGTCGTCGACCGTGAATTTCTGCCGCGAGAACGGCGGCGGCTTCGTCGGGAATGGCTGTGTTTTCGAAGTTTCCTCGCCGGGCATGTTCGTCTGGGGCACTGGGCGTTCTTCGATCGGCCAGATCGGCTTCCCGGTTTCGCGATTGAAGACCCAGACAAAACCCTGTTTGGAAACCTGGGCGACGACATCGACTGTCTTGCCGCCCTGATGAATGGTCAGGAGCTTCGGGGCAGTGGGATCGTCGTAATCGAAGATGTCATGGTGAACCATCTGGAAATGCCAGAGGCGTTTCCCTGTACGCGCATCGAGAGCGAGCAGGGAATCTGCGAAGAGGTTGTTGCCGGATCGATCCGCACCATAGAAGTTGTACTTGGCGCTTGCCGTTGGGGCGAAGACGATTCCGCGCTTCGGGTCGATAGTGAACTCGCTCCAGACGTTCGCGCCACCGACGTTCTTCCACGCGTCTTTTGGCCAGGTGTCGTAGCCGAGTTCACCCGGGCGCGGAACCGTGTGGAAGGTCCATGCGAGCTTTCCCGTTCTGATGTCGAACGCGCGGATGTCGCCGGGTGCTGAACCGTATCCCTGGTTCGTTGCTGAACCGACGATGAACAGGTTCTCGAAGACGCGGCCGGGCGTCAGCGACTGGACCAGCCGGAGGCTCGCGGGGTCGCGGTCGAGACCCTGCTTGAGATCGACCCGGCCATTTGTTCCGAAGCTCGGGATGAGCTTGCCGGTCCGTGCATCGACGGCCACCAGATAGTGGTTCCGGCAGAAGAGCAAGCGTTCATCGGATCCGTCGCTGCTGGCCCAGTAGTTCAGACCGCGGTTGGTAATCGCTGTCGTCCTGCCTTCGGCGGTATGCGTCCATAACTCACGGCCTGATTCGGGATCAAGAGCAACGACCGAGTTGTTCTTTGCGAGGACATAGACGCGTCCGCCAGCGACCAGAGGGTTAAAGAAGTACTTGTTATCGTCGCCGGTGGCGTAACTCCACGCTACCTGCAGCTTGGAGACGTTTCCGCGATCGACCTGCGCGAGGGCGGAATACTGGGCGGAGTCGGGCGAGCCCCCGTAGTCGGCCCAGCTTTTATAAGCCTGAGCATGGCAGAGAGTACTTGCTAGCGCCGCCGCGAGGAGCGGCGCAGAGCGAAAAGAGCGCGGCATATGTTTATGATGCCAGCGCCCGTTTGGACAAACAGGTTATTGCCGGAAAGCCGGATCGTCCTTCGCGTCGGGCCGAGGTTTCCAGTCGAGGCTGTAGTATTCGCCGCGGTCCCTTGCCCAGGGATCGAACGCGTTGACTACGTGGCTCAACTCGTCTTTGAGCTCCGGAATGTTGCGCATCAGCACTCGCTTTAGCGGCGAGACGGGGTAGTTGTGGCCGTTCACCTGATTTGGCTCATACATTCTCCCGGTTGGGCCGTTGTCGTTGACCCACTGGATTCCGAGTGTCGAGTAAAATTCGGGGCGGAAGCCGGAGGTCAGAAACCGATCACTGAAGAGCCGGCGTGAAGCGTTGAGGATGAATACGACGAATTGGGTTTCGGAGATGGCGAAGCCGTGCG
Source organism: Bryobacteraceae bacterium (assembly GCA_963794765.1). Lineage (GTDB taxonomy): Bacteria > Acidobacteriota > Terriglobia > Bryobacterales > Bryobacteraceae > JAWXCM01. The sequence continues at coordinate 259,201 of CAWCGC010000029.1, forward strand.
GGCGAACGGGCTCGGCAAGCCAGCCGACGACGGTGTCTACGTCCTCGATGTTATCGACCGTCGTGCCGGTGGATTTTCCGAAGCAGTCGTTGATGTATTCGCCATTCATCTTCTGCGAGGTGCTGATGATCTTGCCGGCATCGCAGGTGTGCTGGCCGTAGATGTCGCGCATCTCGGAAACCATCTTCTGCTGCCGGGCAAGCGCGTCGCCTGTCGCATTGGGGTCGATGAAGTCATCGAAGCTTGTCAGAGTTCGGAGACCGTACTGCCGACGGAACTCATTGAAGCGGGGCACGCCATGCTCGCGGTCCCGAATCAGGTCCAGTGCGACCAGATCGATCCGCTTCGTCTCGCTCTGGAGACGTTCGATGCGGAGATTCTGCATGAACTGCGGTGCATTGCCGAGAGTCAGAAGGCCGAGTCGCTGGCGTCCGAAGCTCAGGGCCCAGTTCGCCATGCCACGCTCGCGAAGCGCGGGAGTCGATTTGGCGCGAAATGTCTCAATGACCGGGACTTTCTGCACGATGTCATTGGGGTGAGCGCTCTCGCGATACTCGATCAGATCGGGTATGAGTGAATGCAACCGGTAGACGGTGATGAATTCTTCGGGGAAATTGAATGCCGATCCGAAGTGGTTGACACCTGCGTTGAGCGAGTCGGGATCGTTGATGTCGTAGCCGTGCTTCTCACTGCCGAGGCCGAAGATGCCGGGTCCCGATGCGAAGACGCTGTACCATTCATCGGCTTTCTTCGACTTTGAGGACTGACCGAGGTGTTCGACGATGTGGCGCAGGACGTCTGTGAGGACCTTGTTGTCCGGCCCTGCGAGTCCGTTCCAGTTGCCATTCATGCCGATGTACAGAGGCTCGTTATACAGCAGCTGAGGAGTCCATTCGATGGTGTGGATCTTCGCGATCTCGGCTGCAACGACAAGACGCGCCACCTGAAAGAGTTCCTCCGGCGTGACGTCGGAATACCGGATTACCTTCTTCGGGTCGGATGGGTTCCGCAGACCTGAATCGGCGTCCGGTGTGGCTGCGGCGCGCCGGCGGAATTCGTCCACGAAGGAGTTGTGCTCCCGGGCGAACAGATTCGTGAGGAAACTGATGCCGATGGTGTAGTTGTCGGGAAAGGCCGTCGCTTCCTGGCCGGCCCAATCGCGGAGCATTGGATCGCCGCTCTGCAGCAGCGGAAGGAACTTCTCGGTGCGGCCCTCAGGACCGTTGGCGACGAGCAACAACTTGGCGCGATCTTCGGTATCGCGCTTGACACGCTTTACCGAAGTTTCGTCGTAGCCATAGATCTGAGACGAGTCCCACCAGGCGGTGTTGGTGTTCCGGATGGTTTTTGGGGCTCGCGAAAGGTATTCACGGCCGGACTTGTCTTTGAATGTTCCGGGAGTTGTGTCCTCGGCAATGATGCTGCGGTCGATGCGATCGCCCGGCCGGCAGCCGTACTTCTTTGCGTCCTCTTCGGAGCACCCGACCTGCATCCAGTTCTTCGTGTCGTTCTGACCTTCTTCCATGTGGGAGAACCAGTCATGCGTCATGAACTGAATCCAGAACGCGGCGATGACATTGAAGAAGGGCGCCTTCTGGTAATCGCAGTCCGCTTTGACATCATTGTTCGCGAGGCCGAAACCCTCGTTGCACAACTCGGGGTGTGACTGCACGCGGGTGAGCAACCGACGGCTGATGACCTGCGGGTCGGGCTTCAGCAGTCCGAGACGGTCGCCATGACGCGCTTTGACCAGAGGATTAAGGCCAAGATCGGGAAACGTCGTTTCAAACTCCACGTTGCGGGCGAACAGCATCCCTGTCGAACCCATCAGCGGATTACGAACGTCGTTGCAGATTCCGGTGAGCGTTCGTGCGCGCACGAGATCGCCTGAGCAATATTGCTGACCGTTTTTATCCAGCTTCATTTTCGCGAAATCGGGATGTTCTTTTGGCAGGCTGAATGGTGTCCAGCTCTTCAGAGTTGGGCCTTCTTTGCCGTCGCGTCCGAGGACGTATTCGCGATATGTCCCGCTGTTTTCGAAAAGATTAAAACGCACGAGTCCGACGCGCTGCGTTTCCAGATCAATCAACGCTCCGTTGACCCCGCGTTGCTGTGGAGCAAGAGGACCTTTCGATGTAATGACGCCTTTGCCGTTTTGGCTGGCGTCACCCGTACCGAAGTAGGATCCCCAATCTACCCACGGCACGCCCATTGCCTTTACGGCGCGCTGGCCGCCGCGGCAGAGTGCTTTGTATTCTTCGACTTTCCCGGTAAAACGATCGGCGCGGTCTTTGGGTGAGGCGGGAAAGGCGTGCGCAGCGGCTTCGACGCAGGCCTTGAGAGAGGCCTCATCATCTTCCTTCTGCTTGTCGTCGCAGGACTGCATTGTCAGCGCAAGCAGGCACGTGACAAGCGTCAGGGCAGGCCGCTTGATTCCAGAAAAATTGCGTTCCGGCATATATCTCCCGAATTACTGTGCGTTCGGATAGTATATGCGAGATTACAGTGAGAAAGTGGTCGGCGACAAACCGTTAGCTGGCTCGGCGTCGCCAGCTCGAGTACAGTGTGCCGGATGTACGTGAGGCTGCAGGGTGAGACGTGCTAATTGTCTGCCAGTGCTTCGTAGACCGCTCCCGGCGATAATTCCCGCAGCGAAGTACATTCCTGCGGCTGCGATCTGTGTCTCCGTAGTGCGATTTACTTCGGCATTGCCCACACCCAGTGCGGGGGATAGCACAAGCAGGCCGACGCCAGCCGCCGTACCTATGCATGCTCCCGTCAGAAGGGCGTTTTGACGGCCAAATACTCCGGTCGAGACTGTAATACAGCGCGTTCGAGACAATATCGCCGGCCAGCGCGGTTGAGCGGAGGTGCTCGGGCGGTTCGGTTCCGGCGGCGCGCGCGAGTTTCGCGACGCTGCGCATCCCTACGATGTCGACACGCGCCGGATGCGGCATTGTTTTACGCAATGTTTCGTGGATGATGTTCAGACCGATGGCGCTGATAGCGCCGCTCAACAGCGAAGCTGCAACAGAGTTCATAAGCGTCCCGTTGGACGCCGCGATACGAGAATCCGTGTCCGGGCAGAACGGACACAGCGGCGGGTAACGGTAGAATTGCGTGACATTGCCTATTTCAGGTAAACTCGATGGGTATGAGCGGGGTGCTCTCAGTCAGGTGTACGTCGATAGCCGAGCAGTCGGTGGACATGGAGCATCCGTCGAGCGAGCGAATTTGGATCCGTGCTCTCGAGATCTTCGAAGCTGAAGCGGCAGCGAGCGCTTGGCTTGATTCACCTCTGCCTATTCTTGAGGGTCACACGCCGCGCGAGTATTCCGAATCCAGCGATCCCGACAAGCACGTAAGGTGCTTCAGAACTTGGAGCTCTCGATTACGGGATGTTCAGCTAATGCGCTTGTGAAGTCTTTCGACTGCATCAAAAGAACCAGAGCTCCGGATAACTACGAAGGCAGCCTTGTGTATGCTCAGCGCTGGAATGAGCAAGGCACTCCGATGCTGTATACGGCCTCGAGTCTGGCACTGGCCTGTCTCGAAACCCTTGTCCATGACGCAATCTACTAATATGCCGCCACTGGTCTGGTCATCGATCCGAGGTTCCTGAACCAATTGATCGGATCAAACTGAAACTCAATGTTCGGCACTCCCAGCGGCGTTCTGGAAACAAGAGAGCTCGGCCATCGCTGGATTCACGAAGCAGGGGAACCGCGATTCGAGTCTCATCTGTCGTAATCCCGGCGGAGGACTAATGTCCTCCTCAATCCCACACACACTGGCTACTCCTCGCTGGTCTGGCACGGCCCGGAGGCTTTCGAGTGGGACAACAGACTAGCGGACTTGATCCTGAAGGCCTCGACCAGGATCGGAACGAACGTTTGCCGGAAGGCGTTCATCGTGTCAAATTTTCTTAAACGACATCTGTTATAAGCGAACGCACGGCCCGAATTCGACAATGAGAAGTACACGACGCCTATGAAAGGACCGTTGTCGCCGCTCCTGTGGTCTCTCCGAAGAGTGTGATTTCAGATTGTCACCGTCAGTGTAATTAGAGACTTCATCCTTGTTCTCGCGGCTTTAGGACAGACTTCGTTCTGCGCCTCTGAAAAATTCATTACGACCGACAGCTACGGCACGAGATGTGCACGAAAGCTCGCCGCGTGTGCACGCTTTTCCGAATTTGGTTCACATTTCAGGCTGGACTCGAATTGCCAGCCGAAACAAACAAAAAGGGCGCCGAGAGTTCGGCGCCCTTTTTGACCGGAATGCAGACAGAACTAAGCTTTGGCCCCGAGCGGTTTCGGTGACACCTTCCAGGTCTTGTCGTCGAAGTACAGAACGCGGCCTTCGCGGTAGCTCTGGACGGCCATGCTGATGAGAACCTGCGCACGGGCTCCCGTTTCGACATCGAGGCGGGGCTTCTGACGCGTCCGCATGCACTGCAGGAAGTTGGTGACGTGCGACTGCATCATGTCGTTTTCTTCGACCGGAATCTGGATGTTCTTGTCGCCGAACTTCGCCTTGTATTCCTCACTGATGACGCGCTTTTCGGGCTTGACCGTGAGGTAGGGTGAGTAGCGTTCGAACTGGCCGTGCTCGACCATGATGATCGTGCCTTCGTGACCGCGGATCAGGCCGGGGATGTGCTCGGAGTTCGCCATCGACGAACTCAGCACGAGCTGATGGCCCTTCGCGTAGGTTCCGATGAGTGAGAAGGTATCGGGTACTTCGCGATCCGGCAGCGTCGGATCTTCGGGACGGTTCTTGAACACGAAGATGCCGCCATCGGCCTGAACTTTATACGGGAACTGCGGCTCGCCCCAGCAGATGTTCATGGGTGCGACGACGTGATAGAAGAGATCGGTCGCGATGCCGCCGGAGTAATCCCAATATTTACGGAAGCGGAAGTAGCGATCGGCATCCCAGCCGCGCTTCGGAGCCGGGCCGAGCCACATCTTCCAGTCGATGTAGTTCTCGCCTTTCGCGTCAGGACCTGCCTGGGCGTCAATGGGCCAGTTCCATTCGCCTTCCTTCGAGTTGCGGTGGTATGAGCCCTGGCTCATCAGCACCGGTCCGATCATGCCGTCGGCGATGGCTTTCTGTGCCTTCGACCACTGATCGCCGGACGTCGTCTGCGAACCGACCTGAAATACGCGCTTTGTTTCCTTTACCGTGTCGGCGAGACGCCGGGCCTCATCGATGGTGTGGCACATCGGCTTCTCGCAGTAAACGTCCTTGCCGCGGTCCATGGCCTCGAGAGCGATGGTGGCGTGCCAGTGGTCGGGAGTTGCGACGATCACCGCGTCGAGATCATCCCGGTTCAGCACTTCACGATAATCCAGGTAGCCTTTGGCCTTGTGGGCCTCGGCGGCCTTCTGCTTACGCTTTTCCCAGACGTCGCAGACGGCGAGGATCTGCGAGTTTTCCTTCTCGCCAGCCTTCGCGAATTCGCGCGCGACATACGAGCCGCGTCCACCGACGCCGATAATGCCGATGTTAATTCGATCGTTAGCTCCGATCACGCGGCCCTGTTTGAACGGGTGCGCACCAAAGGCGCTGGATGCCATTCCAAGGGCGGTTCCGATGGTCGTGGCGGTCTTAAGGAAGTCTCTGCGATTGGCAGGGCTATCCGTAGCTGACATGGCTGACTCCTGTATGTATCCGAACGAACTGAAACCTTCAGTTTAGCGCAGAAACCGTTAATGCTGGCCGCCGCCTGATGCGTTCGGCATGTTTGATTCCGGCGCCGGAGTCCACTTCGGTTTTGGCTCCGGCAGCGGCTTGCGAGGCATCTTCTCCGGCATATTTGCCGCGTTATAAATGACCGACGCCATCACGGCCGAGGCCTGGATCAGATCCGGCCCCTGGGTGTGATCGAAGACGTCCATGTTGGAATGATGGGTTCGGCTCCCGTACTCGAGGGGATCCTGAATGAACTGGAAGCCTGGGATGCCGACCGCGTCGAAGGAGAGGTGGTCTGTGCCGCCGGTATTGCGAATCGAGATCGTGGTCACGCCCTGATCCCGGAACGGAGCCAGCCAACTGTCAAAATATGGACGCGCCGCGTCATTATCCTGGAGATACACGCCTCGAATTCTGCCGCTTCCGTTGTCGAGATTGAAGTACGCGCTGACTTTTTCCTGGTTCGGCGTGAGCTTCATGGTCTCGAAGTCGCCGAAGTGCTCTTTCACATACGCTTTTGATCCGAGGAGACCCTCCTCTTCGCCGCTCCACAAAACGAGCCGGACGGTTCGGTCGAGCTTCAGGTTGAGTGTCTTCAGGATCCGCATCGCTTCCAGTGCGACGGCGCTTCCGGATGCGTTGTCGGTGGCGCCAGTGCCCCCGATCCATGAATCGAAGTGAGCGCCGACCATGATCAACTCGTCGGCTTTGCTGCCGCCGGGAATCTCGGCGACGATGTTGGAAGGTTCCACGTCACGGTCCGAGATGTCTGCCCGAATCTCGAATTCGACTTTGACCGGAACCTTTCTCTCGAGCAGGCGACCGATCCGGTTGTAGTGTTCGGCAGTGATTGCAATAACGGGGAGGGGCGACGGATATTTCGCTTCATACCACCCCGCACTTTCGCCGAAGACAGTACCCCCATCGCCGCGTGCGTCGGAGACGAAGATTCCTGTTACGCCTTCCTTGCGGAAGAAATCGTGGAGACGGCGACGGAGCTCAATGCCGCGATTCCGATAAGCCGCACTAAATCCGGGAGGAGCGTTGCGCAGAAATTCAATACGATCATTGGGATCCTCGGGGAGAGCCAATTTCGAGTAGTCGAACTCCTTGCTGACTCTCGTTTCCGGCGCCACCGCCTGCTGCATTAGTTCGGCGTCGGTATAGCGCTGGGCCGGAGCCTTCAGCTGGAGGCTCGATGCACGCATGGAGGTCATCAGGACAGCTTTGCCGCGAAGCTTTCCGGCGTATTGCTTTTCGATGCGCTCGACATCGGACTGCAGATCTTTGATTCCGAGAGTCCGGACCGGGATCAGGACTGGTTCTGCTGTGACCAGCCCTTTCGTGGACGAAGACCACGCGAGCGGGAAGCCAATCAGAGTTGAGTACTGCGGCTCGGTCATTCTGGCAGTGAACTGGCGGAGGCTCCACGAACGGCCGAAGGGTCCCCATTTTTCGAGGTGCGGGTTGCTGAGACCCCATTCGCGCAGTCGACCGAGAGCCCACCCGGCTGCACGGTCGAATTCCGGCGACGCGGTCAGACGCGGCCCGTACTGGTCGGTCAATGCTTCGAGATGGCGGACGACATCGCCGCGCTTTGCGGCTTCGGCCTTGATCCGATGGACCACAGTGAGGTCGGGGCGAGGTTGTTGCTGTGCCTGAATCGTCCAGAGGGTTGAGAAAAACAGGAGAGGTGTCGCAATAACCGACAGCTTCATTTAGAAAATGATACAACCGCCGGCCAAGTGGTGCTTTTGTCTTTTTGGACTCTACCGGACCAAGCTGCTGACCCAATTGCTGAGCGCGACGCGATAAGGCATCGCCAGGACCATGCAACAGACTGCAACCGCGGACCACTCGGTGAACCGTTCCGACAGGGTTCTGGCAGCGTGGTTGCTCTCTCCCCAGTTCTGCATGCTCATTTTGCGCTCCCGTGTTTCACTTCGGTGCGTTGTTGCAGTTTGGAACTGCCGGAGGCTCGGAGTGTTCCCGAACGGAACGCGAGAGTGATTGAAAGGCCAGACACACAGGTGCTTGTGCACGTGGGGTGCCACGGCACCCCTTCAGCCGCCCAGGAAGATTTTTACCGACTCAAGCTCGTCAGCGAGTGCGCGCGCGAAAGATGGACTGTCGGGACGATTGCCGACGACGAAGCCAAGTTCGTGGGATAAGTCGCCGTTCCTGAACGTCAGACTGGCCCAGCCGATAATTTCGTCGCGCCATAACATGGGGAGAGCGTAGTATGCCCATTTTCGTTTCGATGCGGGTGTGTATGCCTCGAATCGGTACGGCCAGCCCCAGAACATTTCGAAACGCCGGCGGTCCCAGACCAGAGGATCGAACGGTGCGAGCAGACGAAGCCGATTCTCGGGTGAACGGTAGCGAGGGTTCTCGTCTGCCGGCCAATACCAGCTGACGCCTTCGACCTGTGCGTGACCGAGCCGGGTTCTCGCCCGAGTGAAAGCCGCTTTCAGCCTGGTTCGAAACTGCGGGACGGCGTATCGCAGACGGCTGACCACATACGACAAAGTCTTGCGCGGGCAGAGGAGCGTAAAGGTTCACCAGAATGTCGATGAGAACGATCGACTCTCGCGTCCGCATGTTCTTCCAAGTGCGGCAGGCACGCCCGGTCGCTGAGGTCGTACACGCGTATTCCGCGATCGCGGCGGACGACCTGCAGCAGACCGCGGTAGTGCAGCGTGTCCATGAGATGTGTCATGGCACGCGAGGAGCCGCCCCAGTAGTTTCTGACGTTGCCTCGGCCAAAAGCCGCTTCGACATCATTGGGATGCACGGGCCCATGCTCCCGGATGTACGCGAGGAGCTCGTCGGCATGCTGTGCGGATTCGCGAGGCAGCGACGGCATGTTCGTTCGGGGATGCATCAGTCGGATCAGTGCGTCCGTTGCGAAGCCGTAATTGATGAAGAAGTCTTCCGCGATCGGGAGCTTCGGGTATTTGGCTTCCAGGTCTCCGGCACGGTAATTTTTGACGCGATGACGAAGAACGAGGTCCTGCGCGCGTGCCGGCGACCGGATGGGATCGGCCTGAACGTAGCCGAGCTTGTGCAGTGCGGACTTCAGCGTCGCGGGCGGAAACAGAGTTCTGCGAACCGCGTAAGAGCGCAGCGTTCGAATGTTCACGCGCGGGCTACGGCGGGGACGGTGAAGTGAAATGCCGCGCCCTTGCCTTGCTCCGACTCGACCCAGATTCGACCGCCGTAGTGAGTGACGATCCGTTCGCAGATGGAAAGGCCGATGCCCGTACCGGGGATCTCACGGCTGTGGAGACGTTTGAAGACTCGGAAGATCCGTTCGTGGTGTTCGGGCGCGATGCCCTCACCATTATCACGAACCGTGAACCGCCACTCGCGTCCCTGGCGCTGCGCGGAAACACGGATTTTCGGCCGGTCGAGACTCCTGTACTTCAGCGAATTCGCGACCAGGTTCTGGAGCAACTGCACGAGTTGTGTCTGCCGAACCGCGACTTGTGGAAGATGGTCGAAAGTGACTTCTGCATCAGCTACCTCGATGGCTGTGCGGAGATTCTGGATCACTGCCTCCATCGCAATTGCTGCGTCGGAAACGGGTTCGCCCCCGTCGCTGTCGTCCGTCGAACGGGTGAAGGAAAGCAGGTCCTGAATGAGGTTCTGCATGCGGCGGGCGCTGTCCATCGAGAGCCTGAGAAATTCGTCTCCCTGGGCATCGAATTGTCCCTGATAGTTGCGCGCGAGTAACTGGGTATATATCCCGACGTTGCGTGCTGGCTCCTGAAGGTCATGTGCGGCTGCGTAAGCGAACTGTTCCAGAGCCGCATTTGCGCGGCGCAGCGCGGTCTCCATTTGTTTGTGCTCGGAGATATCCACCACGACGACGACGCCGCCGCTGGACGGCCCGTGCTCTGCCGGGAAGGGTGCGGCGGAGCAGATGACCGGGATGATGGTGCCGTCGTTATACACGACCTCGTACTCGCCATCCTGGATGACCTGGCCGCTGCGTGCCGCCACCTGAAGCGGCAGGTCTTGGCGAGGAATCTCGACGCCGTTCTGCATGATGCGGCAGAGCCGCTGATCGGCGTAAAGTCCCGTTTTCGGATCAGGGTTATCCGTGGACATGCCGAAGAGTCGGGCAGCAGCGGGATTGAGGCCGACTTCGCGGCAATCAGAGTCATGAGAAAACCCAATGCCGACCGGTATGACACGGAGAAGCGTCTCGAGCTCGGCGAGTCGTGAGCTGAGCTCACGATTCAGCTGCCGGATGCGTTCTTCGGTGTTTCGACGCTCTGTGGTATCCGTGCACATCGCCACCACGCCTGTGGTTTCGCCTGATTCGTCGTACATCGGACTGCCAACGAAGCTGAGCCAGATAACGGATCCGTCCTTGCGGACAAACCGATATTCTCGCGGGGAGTCGTCGCCGAGATCCTTACGTTTCCTGAAGCCTTCCTTTCCCTGGCCCTTTTCATCCGGGTGAATAAATTCGAAGCAGGAATGACCGAGCAACTCGTCGGCTTCATACCCGAGCAGGTCTGTCATGCGGGGATTGACGAACGTTGTCAGCGTGTTGTTGTCGACGATCCAGATTCCTTCGGCAGAAGCTTCGACGATACCCCGGAAGCGTTCTTCACTGGAACGCAGCGCCGCTTCGGCCTGCTTCTCTTCTTCGACGTCGAGGGCGACTCCGACCCAGTCCGTTACGAGACCGTCTTCGCCGCGCAGCGGTACGCCGCGACAGATGAACCGTCGATACTGCCCGTCGGCGCGACGGAAGCGGTACTCCGCGTCGTAGATCGTTTCACTCCGAACAGCCTCACTCCACAGGATGAGTCCGCGTTCGCGATCATCCGGATGCAGGACTTCGATCCAGCCCTCCCCGAGCAGGTCCTTTGCACTGAGACCGGTGTATTGCTGGAACGGCCGGTTGGTATACGTGTTTTGTCCCGAACGGTCGCTGACGAACATCAGCCCCGGAATCGAGTCTGCGAACAGCCGGAAGCGTTCTTCACTCTGACGAAGCGCCGCGACTGCCTCACGACGGTCGTGAATGTCGAGAGCGACGCCGATCCATTTCACGATCCTGCCGTTCTTGTCCTGTACGGGGCGATATCGTGCGAGGTGCCAGCGATAGTGGTTGTCGCCTGCGCGCCGGAGGCGGAACTCGACTTCGCACGGCTGTTTGCGTTCGAATGCCTGCCGCCAGGTGGCAACGCTGGTCTGAAAGTCTTCGGGGGCTATCACGTGCCGCCAGACGTCGGATATGGGCGTCTCACGACCTGCACCCGTGTACTCGTACCAGTGGTCGTTGAGGAACTCGGTTCTCCCGCTCTCGTCGGCTACCCAGACGAACTGGGGTATGGCGTTGGTCAGGAATCTGTACTTCTCTTCGCTGACGCGGAGATCATGTTCGATTCGTTTGAGGTTTGTGATGTCGACGGCAGAGCCGGTGATGCCGATGATGTCGCCGTTGCCGTCGCGCAGGGGCTCGAGCGACATATCGTACGTAATGGGCTCTCCGTTTACTCCAATTACGAATTCGTGCCTCTCGCCGACGCCGGTAGCAAGAATGCGGCGTTTTACCGGAGTAATTTCATCCCACCACGGACCTGGGTTGAGCTCTTCGTCTTTCCGGCCGACAATGACCGCGGGGCTGAACTGGGGAATGCTCGTTGTGCGCCCAGGTATAGGTGAGATCGCGGTCCTGTTCAAAGACCGATATTGACGAGTTTTTGAGCGCGATGCGGAAACGGTGTGCGGTGTGGCGCAGTTCCAGTTCTGCCCGGCGGCGACCGGTGACGTCTTCCTGCACGAGGACAACCTCACGTACCGCTCCGTGCTCATCACGTACCGGATACGCCGAAGCACGTATCCACAGGGTTTCGGCGCGTCGTGATCCGGTGTGTGGGATGACTGGCTTTTCCGGGATTTCGACCGCCTCTCCGTCGCGAGCGCGAAGCAGATACGGCAGGATGCCCCGTTCGGCGAGCTGAGGGTCGGCAAAGATATTGAAATTCGCTACCTGCTCGACCGTGAGACCGAACAGCCGCTCCCACGCCTTGTTGGCGCGAGTAATTTGGCCCTCGACAGAAATAATCTGTGTCGGAATCGGCGACTGCTCGACAAGGCCGCGAAACTTCGCTTCACTTTCGCGCCACTCATGCTCAAGGCGTTTGCGCTCGGTGATGTCGACATAGATGCTCATGATGCCCTCGACTCTTCCGGCGTCGTCCGTGATGGGTGCTGTGGAGACGCTGAGGTCGATCGTGCTGTCATCTTTGCGGCGGCGTTTGATTTCGAGATTTGTGAAGCCGGTGCCGGACAAGTCCGACTGACGCATCTTACGGTGTTCTTCGATCTTTTCCGGCGGGATGAACGGCAGCGGATGGCCGAGGACTTCCTCGGCTGTCCATCCAAAGACCCGTTCGGCTGCTGGATTCCAGAGCGTGATTTCGCCTGTGCTCTTCAGGGCAACGATAGGCAGCGGCGATGCAGTGATGATGGCGCCGAGTTGCTGGAGTGCGGCGCGGAGAGCTTCTTCGAACTTCTTTCGCTCGTGGATGTCTTCGGTGTTGCCGTACCACCGAATGATTTTGCCTTCTGCATCGCGGCGCGGCCTGGCACGGGTGTGCATCCAGCGGAAGGTGCCGTCGGCGGTCCGAATGCGATGCTCGACGTCGAGCCGCTCGCCGGTTTGCATTGAACGCGACCAGGCTCCCAGCATTCGCGGCACGTCTTCGGGGTGCGGAACGTTGAGCCAGCCAGAGGTGAGCGCCTGCTCGCGGGTCAGTCCTGTAAGCGCGAGCCACTGCGGACTGACGTCTACCAGTTGTCCATCAGCGGTCGCGGTCCATGGACCCTGCGAGTTCAGTTCGACGGTGTGCCGATAATGATCTTCGCTTTCGCGAAGAGCATCATTCCAGTCGCGCAGCGTTTGCTCCGTGCGCTTTGCCTCCGAGACATCGCGCGCGATCGTTGACACCAACTCCGGCAGGCCGTCGGGCGACCGGTGGATCAGAACGGTAAAGGACACCGGGATCTCTCGTCCATCGACCGCCAGCAGGGCGGCGTCGCCTGCAACCCTGCCGTCGCGGAGGGCCTGAGGGAGCCACTCCTCCGAGACTTTCTGATACACCCATTGAGGACAGAGGTCCTGATACCGGAAGCTTTCACCCGGCGCTGCTATCGACAGCCCGAGCATGCGACGCCCGGCTGTATTGATGTACGTGATCTGCCCGGTCCCGAGATTCGCGATACCGACGAAGTCTGATGCTGCTTCCAGCACCTCGGCAAGCTGGCGCGCACGCTGCTCGCTTTCGCGGGCGGCACGCTCGGCACGTTTTCGTTCCGTGATGTCTCTGGCAATCTTTGAGGCGCCAATAATAGAGCCAGCCTCGTCGCGCACCGGTGAAACCGTCAGCGCTACGTCGATGATGCGGCCGTCTTTGGTCTTGCGCTGCGACTGATAGTGCTCGATGTGTTTGCCATTCCGAATGTGGTCGAGAATGTCGACGAAATCATCCGCGCGCTCGGGAGCGGCAAGCATGCTGACGGGCTGCCCGATAGCTTCCTCCGCGGTGTAACCGAAGATTCGCTCTGCTGCACGGTTCCAGGTTCGGATGATGCCGTTAAGGTCTTTGCTGATGATTGCATCGTCGGATGACTCGACGATTGCAGCCAGCAACGCTCTGTCCTGTGAGAACGGAGAGGTTCCTTCGCTTCTCCGCTTCACGGCTTTTGCGGCCGTTGCCTGGCGCGAGTTCTCGCGTGATCCCATGGGGAAGTGCTCTTTTATTTTAATGTGGTCTGATTAACGCGTTTTCGCTACCAGGAAGGTGCTTAGCTGAAATGTTTTAGCCGTTGTTCTCTGTTGTCAGAGCTTCGCCGGGGCCGAACCGGAACCATCGGTTTGGCCGTGGCTGCGCTCGACGGGATAACCTTTGTCCGTCCAGTCGGTGCGAAGGTTGGTCGGGATCATCATGACTTTTACGTCTTTGAAGCCCATGTCATGTGCCGCCTGCCAGGCGGGGCGGACGTTAGGGCACTGCGTCCAGGGGCAGCATCCACAGTAGAGGACTACTGTCTCCGTGCGGGGGACGCCGGCAAGGACCTTCTTCAGTTCAGCGATGCCTTCGGTCCTGGCCCCTGGGCCCGCATACTTAGAGCCCGGGATGTGAGCGCTTCGGTATAAGACCGGGAAGCCGACGTGAAGCAACTGAGAGTTGGCGTGTGCAGGGGGCTGTTTGGCGAAATCGTCGGTTGAGATTACGTCAGCGGCGGTCCAGGGATCGACAGCCGCGGGCTTCTGAAAAGACCACCCGCTTGCGAGGAAACCTGCGGTTGCGAGCGTAACAGCGATGACTTTGCTCATAGAGTGATCTTGCGGACGGCCTGCTGATTGGCTTCCCAGTACGTCTTCTTCAATGTGATGTACGGGTCGTCGGGCGATGGCTGGATCTTTCCGCTGGCATCGACGGCACGCGAGGTGAGTGTGTGCTCGCCGGGACTAGCCTTCTTCCAGTCGAAAGACCAGAGGCGCCAGGTGTATGGATCCTTGTGCTGGTGGTCGACGTTCACGGGCAGCCATGGGCTGTTGTCGATTCGCAATTCGACCCGCTGAATCGGGGTGCCGTCACTCCAGGCGGCTCCTGAGATACGGACTACTTCGTCCGGCCGCTTCACCACTCTTGCTACCACGGACTTGAGGTTCATTTTGCCGACGGAGGTCTCTCGCCAGATCGTCTCGACACCTTTTTGTTCGCCTCGGATGGTCACGTAATCGCGGCCCATAAACCGATTGAGGTAAGGACGGTCGTGTACTTCGATGCGGGTGAGCCACTTTACCCACGCGACTCCGTACCAGCCAGGTACGACGAGCCGGACGGGCGCTCCGTGCTGATTGGTCAGCGGCTCACCGTTCATCTCGTAGGCGAGCAGCACATTCGCCGCGGTCGCGTTGGGAACTGTGAGACTTCTTGCGAACTGCTGCGGATAATCGTTGTTGCGGATTTTTTCGGTGCCGCGGTCGACGCCAAAGAAAACGACCTCCAGCGCGTTGGGCTTGAGTCCGCAGGACTTCAGGACCCCCGCGAGAGGCGTGCCGGCCCACTTCAGGTTGCCGACCATTCCGCCGGCCGCCCCGTTTCCGGAGCATTCGAGCGTGGCCATATATTCGCGCCTCGGAAGACGCCGAATCTCGTCGAGGCTGAGGCGCATCGGTTTATTAACGAGGCCGTCGATTTCGAGTGCCCAGTCTTTGTCTGCAGGCTGCGGAATCCCGTAGTGTCCCACCCAGAAGAGCTGGTCGGAGGGAGTCTGCCACGATGTCAGCTCTTCCCACTTGATGAGGGGTTTTTCCGGATTGAACGGCTTGGTATCCGCGAACGGGATGACTTCCTCATGTTCCTGGCCCGATGCCGATGAGCTGGACAAGACGGCACCGCCGACCATCAGCGAGGTATGCGACAAGAACTCACGGCGTTTCATAGTCCGCAACTCCTTCCGTGCTTTTTCGGCCGTGCAAGCGGCGTAATTCCCTTCGTGTCCGAATATCATATATCAGGCATACAAACCCGGCGGGAAGTAACACTTACGCGCTGTTCAGCGCCATGTACGATAGCAGAATACGTCGCGAGGAAATCCTGAAGTTATTTAGAGTGAGAACTATGTCCACGCTCCGGCGGGGAATCCGCACCGGGGTTCTGGCAATTGCGGCCGTGGCAGCCGTTCGTGAGGGTACTGCGCAGCGGGTTGCCGCTACGGCACCCGCTGGATCAGTCGCAGCACCCGTCGCAACACCACCTGAACGGGCTGTTATCGGACAGTACTGTGCTAACTGCCACTCCACGAAAGCGAAAATGGGCGGCGTGGTGCTGGAAGGCCTCGACCCGGCGCATGCGGGTGAGAACGCCGGAACCTGGGAGCGCGTGCTCCGAAAGATGCGGAGCTCCCAAATGCCTCCGCCGGGGATGCCGCGACCTGACGCAAAGACGAGTTCTGAGTTCATTGGAAGGCTGGAACAGACACTGGATCGCGCTGCGCTCGCCAATCCATACCCGGGCGCTCCCATGCCGCACCGGCTGAACCGCACGGAGTACAGCAACGCTGTTCGCGATCTCCTCGCTCTTGATACGCAGCCGGGTCTGGCGCTTCCGGTGGATGAATCCGGGAGCGGGTTCGACAACATGGCCGACCTGCTGTCGATGTCTCCGGCGTTATTCGAGAGGTATCTTTCGACGGCGCGGCACGTCAGCCGGCTTGCGGTGGGGGATCTGAAGACCGAGGTGTCACAGGAGATCTTCGATAACCGGCCGAGTTCCGGTCATATCACCGATCCGGACGAGATGCCGTTCCACTCTCGCGGCGGGCTCTCGGTTCGTTATTACTTCCCCGTGGATGCTGAGTATCAGTTCCGGGTGAACGCGAGCGGCGCGCCGGGTGGCGGCGGGCCAGAAGGAAAAGCGCCGCGTTACGAGATTCGAGTCCCGGTTAAAGCCGGACTTCACACCGTGGTCGCAACCTTTATGAAGGAGTATGCGCGGCCGGAAGTCGCGACTCCTGCGACTGGTCGGAGACCCGGCGGCGGAGCGGCCGCCGGCGCGGGGAATCCGCCGGAATCGCCCGCGCTGCTGGATTTGCGTGTGGATGGTTCGCGGCTGAAGTTGTTCGAGGTGCCGCAGCGAGGAACGGCGCCGAACGTTACGTCGGTAACGATCGGCGGACCTTACAAGACTACTGGCCGGGGTAACACGCCGAGCCGCGCGAAGATCTTTGTCTGCCATCCGCAGAGCGCGAAGGATGAGACACCTTGTGCGCAGACAATTTTGACGACGCTGGCGCGGCAGGCATTCCGGCGCAAGCCGGTCGACTCCGACATCGTCCCCTTGCTTCGGTTCTATTCGGCGCGCCGGAGTGCCGGCGGTGACTTCGATGACGGGATTCAGGATGCGATCGAGGCGATGCTGGTGTCGCCGGATTTCCTGTTCCGGGTTGAGCGTGCTCCGAAGGATCTGGCACCGGGCTCGGTTTACCGCCTGAACGGGTACGATCTGGCTTCGCGGCTGTCCTTTTTCCTGTGGAGCAGCATTCCCGATGAAGCGCTTCTGCGAGCGGCGGAGCAGGGTGAGCTGAACAAGCCAGCCGGATACAAAGCGCAGTTCCGGCGAATGCTCGCGGATCCCAAGTCGCAGGAGTTTGCGAAGAACTTCGGCGGCCAGTGGCTTTATCTGCGAACGCTCGAGCGTTCTCGCCCGGATGCGGATCTCTTCCCGCGTTTCGACGAAAGCCTGCGGCAGGCTTACCACAAAGAAACCGAACTGTTCTTCACGAAGGTTTTTCGTGAGAATCGAAGCGTCCTCGACCTGCTGGATGCAGACTATACGTTCCTGAACGATCGCCTGGCCGTGCAGTACGGCATTCACAACGTGTACGGTTCTCAGTTCAGGGAAACGAAGCTCACGGATGCGAACCGCGGCGGGATCATTGGGCAGGGGGCGGTTCTGACCGTCACGTCCTACCCGAATCGAACTTCTGTTGTGCAGCGTGGAAAGTGGGTTCTCGAGAATCTGCTGGGTATGGCTCCTCCGCCTCCGCCTCCGGACATCCCCGATCTTCAGGCGAAGAGCACTGATGGCCACAAACTCACAATGCGCGAGGCGATGGAAAAGCACCGCGCCAACGCGACCTGCGCGAGCTGTCACTCCCGAATGGACCCAATCGGGTTTTCTCTCGAAAACTATGACGGGATCGGAACGTGGCGGAGCGAAGACTCGGGCATGAAGATCGACTCAACGGGCAAACTGCCGGACGGAACGCCGATCGCTGGTCCTGCGGGTCTGAAAAAGCTGCTGTGCAGCACGTATCGCGATCAGTTCATCGAGACGTTCACGGAAAAGCTTCTGACCTATGCGCTTGGGCGCAGTGTGGAAGCGCCGGACCGACCGACAGTTCGTATGATCGCCCGCAAAGCGGCCGACGATAACTATCGATTTTCGGCCTTTATTGAAGGTATTGTAGAAAGTACGCCATTCCAGTACAGGAGAAAGCCGGACAGATGATCATCTCTAAGAAAGCACTGAAGCGCCGGACGTTTCTGCGTGGAATCGGGGCGACGGTGGCCCTGCCGATGCTCGACGCCATGATTCCGGCACTGAGTGCGAGCACGCCGAACGCACCTACCCGTCTGGCTTTTGTTTACCACCCGGTCGGGATGATCATGAACCGCTGGACACCCCCTGCGACGGGCAACGGATTCGAGTTCCAGGCGACGATGAAGCCACTGGAGCCATTCCGGGAGAACATTTCAATTCTGTCGGGTCTGGCGCAGGTGAATGGGCGCGCGCTGGGCGACGGTCCCGGAGATCACGCGCGTGAGGGTGCGACGTGGCTTACCGGGGTACATCCGCGCCGGTCGGAAACCAATATCCAGTGCGGCATTTCGGCTGACCAGATTGCCGCGAACGAGTTCGGGAAAAAGACGCAACTCGCGTCGCTCGAGCTTTCGCTGGAGGAGCCGGGTCTGGCAGGGAACTGCGATTCAGGCTATAGCTGTGCCTACACCAACACGGTGTCCTGGAAAGGCTCGACGACGCCGCTTCCCGCCGAGACGAATCCGCGGCGTGTGTTTGAACGGCTGTTCGGCGAAGGGGACGCCAGTAACCCTGAGGCTCGACTTGCATCGCTGAAGAAGCAGCGGAGCCTGCTGGATTACATCGCGGGCAGCATCGACCGGCTGGAGACCGATCTGGGTCCGCGCGATCGGAGCAAGCTGAGCGACTACCTCGATTCCATTCGTGATATCGAACGGCGGATTCAGAAGGCCGAGGCGCAGAACGCCGAGATGAAGCTTCCGGTGTTCGAACGGCCTACGGGTGTGCCGGAACAGTTCGAGGATCACGCGAAGCTGATGGTCGACCTGCAGGCGATCGCTTATCAGACGGACATGACTCGCGTGATCACGTTCATGTTCGGACGCGCGGGCAGCAACCGTCCTTACCGATCCATCGGCATTTCGGACGGACATCACTCGCTGACGCACCACATGAACGATAAGGAGAAGATCGAGAAGGTTGCGAAGATCGACGAGCACCTGGTGCAGCAGTTTGCCTACTATCTGGAGAAGATGAAGTCGACTCCGGACGGCGACGGGACTCTGCTGGATCACATGATGATCTGCTACGGCAGCAGTCTGGGCGATGGCAACATTCACACGCATCACGACCTTCCGATTGCTCTTGTCTCGGGGACCAAACTATTCCCGGGAAACCGGCACATTGCTTATCCGAGAGAAACTCCGTTAAACAATCTGTTCCTGGCGATGTTCGACAAGGCCGGTGTGCCGTGCGAGCGATTCGGCGACAGCACCGGGCGGCTGACCCATCTCTAATCCGATGCGGTTGTTTGCTTCGCTACTGCTGGGAGCAGTCGCACTGTTTGCGACGGTTGGCGACTCTCCACTGATTCAGGCTGTCAAGCTGCGTGATGCGCAGCGGGTCGCCGCACTGCTTCGGGAAAAGGTCGACGTCAACGCGGCCGAGCCCGACGGCAGCACGGCCTTGTCCTGGGCTGTTTACTTCAACGACTCCGAATCTGTCGATCTGCTTCTGAAGGCTGGCGCGAAAGTTGAAGCTGCTACCGATTACGGCGAGACACCTTTGACTCTGGCGGCGGCCAACGGGAATGCTGCGCTGGTTCGCAAGCTGATTCAGGCCGGCGCCAATGTTAAAGCGACTCGATGGGATGGCGCCACTCCACTGATGATCGCGGCGGGCTCGGGCAGCGCCGAGTCGGTGCGGCTGTTGCTCGATGCTGGTGCGGACGTCAACGCAGCAGAGAGCCGCAAGGGCCAGACTGCTTTGATGTGGGCTGCGGCCGAGGGTCACGCGGACGTGGTTTCGCTGCTGGTTGAAAAGGGCGCGAACTTGACTGCCGCATCAAAGTCGGGATTTACGCCGCTGATGTTTGCTGCCGTTAAGGGCGATGCCCGTTCGGTAAAGCAGTTGGTTGCTGCGGGCGCACCTGCCGACACGAAGCTTCCCGATGGCGTGAGCGCTCTGGTCGCGGCAGCTGCGAACAAGGGTACGGATGCTGCCTGTGTCGCTGCTGGAGGCGGGTGCCGATCCGCGCGGCGCGGATAAAACGGGCAACACGGTTCTGCATATTGCATCGCAGGGCGGCAGTCTGAAGCTGGTAAAGGCGCTGATGTCGAAGGGTGCGGACGTGAATGCGCGGACACCGGCCGCGGCTGCGAGTCCGAATCCATTTCGGCCGGTTGCCGGCAGCCAGACTCCGCTGATGCTGGCCGCGCGTGCGGGTCATACCGACGTGCTGAAGGCGCTGCTGGAGGGTGGTGCAGATCCGAAGCTGAAAGCTTCCGACGGAAGCACGTTTCTTTTTGCGGCTGTTGGCAGCGGGAATGTTGATGTCGTGAAGTTCGCTTACGAGTATGACCCTGACGTCAAGGTTGTGACCACATCGGGAAGTACACTGATGCATGCGTCGGTGACCGGGACGGCAGGGAACGCCGGGCCTGAGGGTCAGGAACGCGTTTGTCAGGTGATCCGGTTTCTTGCCGAAAAGGGCGCTCCCCTCGATGAGCTGAATAAGCAGGGACGTACTCCCATGGATATCGCCGACATTCTGCCGATCGATAAGGCTGTCGACCTCCTGACTCAGCTGATCGCCAAAAGTGGCGTTGAAGCTCACCATCCGTCCAAGCGGTGAGATCTGCCGCCCGGTATCGCTACGGGGACGCACTGCCGGCGCTCAGGCGCGAGCCGCGAAATACTCAAAGATCCGATCCAAGTTTGGTTCTGTAGTTCCAGGCCCGAATTGCGGGGTAACCCGCGTCTTCTCCGAGAACACATACCGAAGCAGTCTGCAGAGCGAAATTCTGACCGGTTACGGGTGGCAGGCGCAGCCACTCCGCCGTCAGTACCCGCAGAAAGTGTCCATGAGAGAAGACAAGGCAACGGTCTCCGTGAGATCGTAGCCGTTCCGCAACTCGCTTTGCGCGGGCACCCAGCTGATCGAGGCTTTCCCCGTTGAAGACAGGTCCTTTCCAGATGGTCCAGCCGGGATGCTCTTCGCGAACCTGTGCGGAAGTGCGTCCGCTGACATCGCCGTAGTCCCACTCCTGGATCTCCGGGTCGATTACGGCAACGTCGCTGAAGCCGGCGATTTCGCAGGTTCTGCGGGCACGCGTGAGGGGACTGCACAAAACCAGGCTGAACGTTCGTCCTTTGAGCAGGTCGCGGACTGCGAGCGCTTCTTCTTCGCCGTGCTGTGTCAGAGGTAAATCATTGCGTCCCGTATGCTGGCCGGAAAGAGACCATTCGGTTTCGCCATGGCGCACCAGCCAGACCGTCGTCTCAGGAGAGTGAGTTTGATCCACTAAGTCGAAAGTAACCTGGCTAAACTAATCGTCGATGATTCGCGAATTTTCTCCTGGCCGATCACTGCAACTGCTAAAAGGGGACATAACGAAGGTCCCGGTGGATGCGATCTGTAATGCCGCGAATGAGCAGCTGGCGGGCGGCGGCGGTGTTGACGGAGCAATCCATCGTGCGGGCGGGCCGGCCATCGCACTGGAACTTTCGGACATTCGCAAGCAGCAGGGCAGATGTCCGACGGGAAGCGCTGTCGCGACAACAGCCGGAAACCTTCCGGCCAAGTATGTCTTTCATGCTGTCGGCCCGATCTGGCGGGGCGGGAACGATCGCGAACCCGAACTGCTGGCCAGCGCTTACCGAAGCTGCCTGGCGCTGGCCGAGAGCAAGGGCACGGGTTACATCAGCTTTCCTTCCATCAGCACCGGCGTGTACGGGTACCCGCTGCAGCAGGCTGCACCGATTGCGCTCCGGGAAGTGGTTCAGCATCTTCAGTCGCCGGAAACGAAGCTTCAAAAGGCTGTATTCGTCCTGTTTGACGACGAGACGCATCGCGCTTACAGTGATGCGCTTCGGACGCTGCTGCCTGGTTCGCATCCGTGATTTCCGGGACGGGACGGTGGTCAGGTTGTGGGATACGCAAGTTACAATAAACGCGAATGCAAGTGATGCAGGCGGGCGCGCACAAACTCCTGCTTCTGGAACTGGATCCTGAGTTTGTGACGAATATCGCGAAACAGGCGGGATTTGAGTTTCGCGTCAGCGAAAGTCCTCGCCAATTGACTCTCGAACTGACGGCGAATGAACGGCAGGCGCCACTGCTTTTGTTCGATGCGGCGGATCCCGGCAATCTGGGCTGGTTTTCGCGCTGCCAGTTCTATGTCGACGGGCGCACGGGTGGCGTGCTGCAGACTCCCATCATGGTCGCGAATCAAAAAGATCGCGGCGGAAACGTCCTGCCGAATGCACTGCGGCTGCAAATTGCCAAAGAAATTCCCGCGGAATTCCGTATGCCTGGGAAGCAGCCGGTAACCGAACAGGTGGTCTATGCCGTGTTGTACAACTTTCTGAACGCTCTGCTGACCGTTGGCGTCGGGGTTTGCGGAAACGGGATCGTTCGGCCACTCGCCGGGCGTACAGAAAGTTTCGGCGCGCGCAACTAGCTGATCAGCGGTCGGCAAGCGATGTCTCCAGCTGGTATTGCGGCCTGACTTAGCTGGTTTCGCACCAAATTCAATAGACCAAAACACGAACAGCGCACATCTGCGTATTCGCCATTCCAGTGTGCCGAGGTCACGCCAGTGCGGCGGCTGCCGGGTGCGTCAACACCAGATCGGAGATCAAACGGACATGCGTTTAGCCAGGACTCTTTTGCTGTGCGGGTTCTGTTTGCCATGCGCGATGCGTGCTCAGCAACCTGACCCCAATCTGGTCCGGGAAGTGTCCGCCGTCAGGACAGAGCTGGGGCGCAACCTTGCAGCTCTTCAACATTTCACATGGAGCGCGATCATTGAAGTCTCCGTAAAAGGGGATGTCGAGTCTGCCAAGACCTACAAATGCCGGTATAGTCCAAACGGCGAATTGCTCAGGATGCTGGCGGAGACGGGCAAAGAGATGCAAGTGGCGAATGGAGTCTCGAAGCGGCCTCGCGTACGTAGTAAAGCCGACATGCAGGATTACATCGAGAGGGCTATGACTCGGATTTACAAATATGTGCCGCCCGATCCCGAACAGATAGATTTCCTTCTTAAAAACGGGAATGCATCGCTCGGGGCATCGCGGGGCAGCACGTCTGAAGTGCGGTTCAGGAATTACTTTGACGACGGGGACATTCTCGTTTTCACGTACAATTCCGCATCAAAGTCTTTGCTGAGCGTTAGCGTCGCTTCAACTCTCGGAACACCGAAGGATCCGGTGACCCTGGAGGCGCAGTTCGAAGCACTTCCAGAGGGCATCAACCATGTCTCTTCCGCGACTTTGAATGCACCCGCGAAGAAGGTTCAGATCAAGCTCAGAAATTTCATGTACGAGAAAGTCGCGGATTAAAGACTGCGCACCCGTGCAAGGGATGCGGTCAGGCGCTTGCGAACTCCCGACGTGTGTTAAACGAATGCGTCTTAGCAGGGCTGGAGCGCGTCGTTAGCATGGTAGAGCCATGAGAAACGTTATCGTATGCATCGTCACAATACTCGGCGTCGTTGCCAGTCCGGCGGCAGCGCAGCAAACGGCGAAGCTAAAGTTCAGCGTCAAGCCGGGCCGTGCCGGGGTATTTGTCGACGGAAACTATCTGGGGCCTGCAGCCAACTTCCGCGTCGGGCGAACGTACTCCGTCAGCGCTGGTGAGCACGAGGTCCGACTGTCGGAGCCTCGTTACGAGGATGTCGTGAAGAAAGTGACAGTACAGGCCGGCAAGACTGCCACGATTGCGGAGACAATGAAAGAGTTGCCCGCTCCAAAGCCGCCCTTCGGGACGCTTCGGACCATTTCGACCGACAAATTTGCTGCCGTGTATGTCAACGGACACTTCATGGGTCACACTGATGAGTTCAGTAATTCGCATCAGGGATTGCTGCTCAATCCGGGTGACTACGCCGTCAAGATCGTTTCACCGGGCAGCACTTCTGCTTATGAGGAACAGGTCAAGATCCAGGCAAATACAGTCGCCGTCGTTCGGGTCAAATAGCGCAGCCCGCTACGGGGTCACTCCATTCCGGATGACCCCGATATGTGTGCCAAACGAATCGCGGCGACTGCTAGCGCGTGCCCGCGAGACCGAACGCCAGAATATTCGAGCCAGCCGCGACGGCAATGTACTGATGCCCGTCAAACGAGTAAGTCATTGGCGAAGCATGCCAATCCTCATTGGTCTGGAAGGACCACAGCGGTTTTCCATTCGCTGCATCCGCCGCCATTAGTTCGCCTGTTTCCGCGCCGAAGATTACGAGTCCTGTTGAAGTCGCGATGGTGCCTCCCCACGACTGCGCTGGACCGGGCTGCGGAAGTTCCCAGATGAGTTCCCCGGTTTTGTAGTTGAGTGCCTTCAGCACGCGCTCAGGCTTCGGGTCGGGTGAGGTGTTCTGAGAACCACCGAGAAAATCTCTTCCGGCCCGCCACGTACCGCCGGTTGATTTGCGATAGATACTGCACTTTTCGAAGGACTGGAAATAGAGAATGCCGGTGGCCGGGTTGAAGGAGGGAGAGAACCAGTTTGTGGCGCCGTCCTGTGACGGGCAGACCTTGGTTCCCTCGGGCTCGGCTCCTGGTTCGGAAGCTTGATCGGCCGACCATCCGCGCCGATGCCGCTGGCCCATGTGACGCGATGGAGGAACTGCTTCGCCAGGAGAAGCTTTCCGTCGGTGCGATCGAACACGTAGAAGAATCCGTTGCGGTCCGCATGAAGCAGCAGCTTGCGCTCGCGGCCCTGCCATGGAGCGTTGACCACAATCGAGGTCTCGGTGGAGTCCCAGTCCCAGAGATCGTGCGGAGTGAACTGGTAATACCACTTGAGCTTTCCGGTCTTGCGATCGAGCGCGAGGATCGAGTCGGAATACAGATTGTCGCCCTGCCTTAAGTCGCCGTTGTATTCTTCCGACGGATTGCCGGTGGGCCAGTAGATGGTGTCGAGCTCCGGATCGTAACTACCGGTGAACCATGTTGGAGCGCCGCCGTGTTCGGGCTCGCGGCCCTGCCATGACTCATAACCGGGTTCGCCCTTCAGCGGCACGGTGTGAAAGCGCCAGACTTCCTTTCCCGTCGCCTGATCGAAGGCGACCAGGAGACCATTGGCTCCGTGCTCGCCACCGCCTACTCCTGTGATGACCAGATCTCCGGCTGGGAGCGGAGCCGAGGTGGCGAAGTAGTTCTGGTGCCAGTCTGCGATTTCCGAGTTCCACAGCTTGCTCGCCGGTGAAGCGGTTGACGGCGACGATGTGCGCGTTGTCGGTCTCGAGGAAGACTCGGTCGCCCGCGACGCCGACGCCGCGGTTACTGCTGCCACCCGTTGTCAGGCCCGGCTGCCGGGGAACCTGGAAATGCCAAAGCTGCCGTCCGCTACCCGCGTCGAGCGCGTAGATTGTGTTAGGCGCAGTGACGTACATGATGCCGTTCACCACCACCGGAGTCAGTTGGAGGCGTCCGGCGTTTGGGACGGTGAATACCCACTTCGGAGCGAGCTGGCCGACGTTCTGCTTGTTGATTTCCGTCAGAGTAGTGAAGCGATTGCCGCCGGTCTCGCCGTTGTATGTGGGCCAGTTCGTATCGGAAGTGACTTCGCGATACGTGTCGGTTCCAGCGACTTTTCGCAGGAGGTGTATTTTCTTGTCGGCGGCATCCCGGATCTGAAGATCGTAGAAACCTTCGCCCAGGACCAGACCTTCGAGTGTGCCTCCTCCCTTTAGCTGGACTTTTCGCGACTCGAGAGGACGCTCGCCGCGACGTCGCTGAAACGTCCGCAGGTAGGTAATGAGCTGCGGCATGTCGGCGTCGGAGAGCCGCGTCGGGGGCATGCCACGAGACGGAAGTCCCGTTCGAATCAGCTGGCCGAGCGACTGGTCGTCACGCTCACGAAGCCGCGAGCGGATGGGAGGACCCATCTCGCCACCGTTTGCGTCGCCGCCATGGCAGCGGGCGCATGTGTTTTCAAAGATCTTGCGCCCGGCGTCCGGGGCAGGACCTACCGCCGGAGTCTGGGCGAACACAGCGATAGCAGAAAGGAGGTAAAGCGTGGCGAATTTCATGCAAATGTCGCGAATGGGTTAAGCCTATTCTACTGAATCAGGAAAGGATCAGGCGTGAATTCCGGGTGCTTCGTGACCCGTCTTCTCCACGTACTCCAGGTAGCTGCCAGGGTAGACGTGCGGCTGGCGTTCCTTCCCGGTCTCACCGCCCAACTCAAGCACGCGTGAACTCAGGCCGCGGAGAAACATTCGATCGTGCGATACGAATATCATTGTCCCTTCGAAGTCCTTCAGCGCGTCGACCAGCATTTCCTTTGTTGCGAGGTCGAGGTGATTGGTTGGCTCGTCGAGCACGAGAAAGTTCGGCGGGTTGTATAGCATTCTCGCCATCGCCAGACGCGAACGCTCTCCACCAGAGAGAGCGCGAATGGGTTTGTCGGCATCGTCGCCAGAAAACTGGAACGCGCCGGCGAGTGTCCGGAGTGACCCAAGGCCGTCCTGCGGAAAGTCGTTCTGGAGTTGTTCGAGGACCGTGAGTTCGGGGTCGAGAACGTCGAGCGACTGCTGCGCGAAGTACCCCATGGTGAGACTCGCGCCGAGGCGAACGTTGCCTGAGTCAGGTGTAAGGGCACCTGCAATCATCTTCAGCAGTGTTGTCTTGCCTGCTCCGTTGCGGCCCATGACGGCCCAGCGCTCGCCGCGTCGGATGGTGAGGGATAGCCCTTCATAGATTGCGCGCGAGCCGTAGCTCTTGTGAAGGTCTTCGAGTACGGCAACCTGATCTCCGGATCGGGGCGGCACCCGGAAGTCAAACTTCACCACCTGGCGCTTCTTCGGGAGTTCGATCTTTTCGATTTTGTCGAGGGCTTTGATACGGCTCTGGACCTGAGCCGCCTTGGCGGCGTGCGCTTTGAAGCGTTCGATGAAGCGCTGTTCTTTTGCGAGCATCGCCTGCTGCCGAGCAAAGGCGGCCTGCTGATTGGCTTCGCGGATGCTTCGCTCGCGCTCGTAGAAGTCGTAGTTCCCGGAATAGACGTTGATCTCTCCGGCATCGATTTCCGCGATTTTCGAGATGATGCGATTCATGAACTCGCGGTCGTGCGAAGTCATCAGGAGTGCTCCCTGAAAGCCCTTGAGGAAGTCCTCGAGCCAGATGATCGACTCAATATCGAGGTGATTGGTTGGTTCGTCCATCAGAAGGACATCAGGCCGGCCGAGGAGCACGCGTGCGAGCGCGACGCGCATCTTCCACCCGCCGGAGAGGGCGCCAACATCGCCGGCGATCTGATCGTCGGAGAATCCAAGCCCGTGCAACACTTCCTGTGCCTGGGCTTCCAGCGTGTAGCCGCCGAGGTGTTCGTATTCTTCCTGAACTTCGCCGAACTGCTCGAGGATAGTGTCCATTTCGTCGGCGCGAGCCGGATCTTCCAATGCCTGCTGGAGGAACTCGAGTTCATGATGGAGATCGCCGACGCGGCCGCTTCCGGCTATTGCTTCGTCGAGCACCGGTCTGCCGCTCATTTCTTCCACGTCCTGGCGGAAGTAGCCGACCGTGAGCCGCTTCGGCACGGTGACCTCGCCCTCATCGGGCGACTCTTCACCGACGATCATTCGGAAGAGAGTGGTTTTGCCTGCGCCGTTCGGACCTACGAGTCCGACCTTCTCACCGGGGTTCAACTGAAAGGAGGCGTCTACGAATACAAGCTGGCGGCCGTACTGCTTGTTGATACTGGATAGAGCTATCAACTTCTATTGTCACTTACGGTTCCGGAGGAGGAGCCGCGGTGAGCAGGTCTTCGAGGCTGAGGCGGCGTGTGTACATGGCGACGGTGCCGTCGGGTGCACGCGGCCACTCGTCCCGAGGCCGGTCCCAGGCCAACTCGATGCCATTAGCGTCGGGATCTCTGAGATAGAGGGCTTCGGAAACGCCGTGGTCACTGGCACCTTCCAACTGCACTTTGGCCGAGATCAGGCGTCGTAATGCGTCGGCGAGTGCTGCGCGCGTCGGGTACAGGATCGCGAAGTGGTATAGCCCGGTGGTGCCGGGTGGCGCTGGTGAGCCGTCCCTGCTTTCCCAGGTGTTCAGCGCGATGTGGTGATGATAGCCGCCAGCGGAAAGGAATGCCGCCTGATCTCCGAATCGCTGGATCAGCTCGAAGCCAAGGACTCCGCAGTAGAAGTCGAGTGCGCGCTGCAGGTTCGAGACTTTCAGGTGAACATGCCCGATGCGCGTGCCGGGATCGATTAATTTTTCGGTTGCTGATTCAGTCATAACTGACCGCTCACTGGATTGAGACGGTATTGAACGTGTGTGCGCCGGAAACCCCGTCGATCTGGATGTAGGCCCCGACTTGATTCACCCCGGCGATCAGCGGTTGTGTCCCGTCCCAGACCTTCTGTCCATCCTGGAAGACGGGGACACCGGCGGCAGCGGGAAGTGAGACGCTTCCCGAGGTGCCCGCCGGCGCTTCCACCCGCAGCGTCATCTGGCGGGACGCAGCATCCTGGGCCCATCGCACCACAAGTGAGCCGCTGGGAGTGGGGACTTGCCCCTGGGCCCATGTCAGATTTCCGGGTTGAGGCCGCACGGCCCACGTACGGAAGCCGGGCGTTACAGACTGGACCCCGAGGACATAATTCGAGAGTGCTGCCGTGGGACCAGAAGCCCACCCGTGGGAAAGGCTGACAAACCCGTTTTCCACTGCGCCGTTCTCGTCGGTGTACTCCCAAAGCGTTCCGGTATAAAACGGGTTGGCGGGATCGACCATGCGATCCCACATCAGGTGAATCAAGGCAATTGCATTCGCCGTATCGTCGACCGCAAAGCGAGCATTCGCTTCATGGCCGGTTACAAACGCGCTCATCCGCCGGAAAAAGTTGCCATCGACACTGAAAGCCCGGACTCCGACAGGAGTCCAGAGATTGGTCTTAAGGTAGCTGAGCACGCGTGGAGCTCATCTGCGAGTCCGTAACTCCCCAGAGGACTGCCTGCGCGTTGGCGTCCTGCGGTACGGAGCGCGCCGGGCGAACTATGCCGTTCGAACTGTAATCAGAGACTGCCAGCTGGTATACGCCGCGCTGGCTGTCGAAGAAGGTGTTGTTGATCCTTGTGCGAAGAGCAGCGGCCTGCGACTGCCAGCGCTGGGCGTCCGCTGTTTTGCCAAGGTTCGTCGCGACATACGCCGCTTCGGTGAGAGTGCGGTAGTAAAGAATGTTGAACGACGAAATCAGCCCGAGCTTGTTGCCATCGTAGAAGTTCCAGTCCCAACCTGTTCCCGTTCCGAAAAATCCGCCGAAAGGCTGAGTCACAATCAACTGGGTCGCCGTGTCCAGCTGGGTCTCGTCGTAAGCAAGCTGTTGCGCAAAGGCGGCATACTGCGACGAGACGAAAGCGCTGTCGCCGGTGTGACGGTAGTAGTCGGCGACCGCGAGCGTGTAGTACATCGAATAAGCTACCGAATAGTAGAAGGACAACGGCCCAAAAAAACCTACGTTGCCGGGCATCGACCCGTCAGGCGCCTGATTCGACCCGAATGCGGTCAGCGAGCCGAGAACATAAGGCGTGCCGACGGTTCCAAGACTCAGCATCAGCGTACGTCCAGCCGTCGCGAGATCGCCGCTCCACAATGCACGATCGCGCTTGCCTCCGTCCATCAGCCAGGGAGTGGCATTGAACTTGACGTTCACCGGAAGCGTGTTGGTCTGGGCGGTATAGGCTCCTGAGAACCAGATTTTGTTCAACTGATCATCGCTGCACAGGAACCAACCCTGGTATTTCGAGGCACCAGCATTTTCAAACTTCGGCTCGATACCGACGGCGGTTAGCGTCACGGTACCAGCGTTTTGAAACTGCAGCAGTTGATACCGAAAGCCTCCGTAGACCGTAAAGGTCCTGATATCGCCGGTACTTTCGACGTGCACGTCCTCGGATGAGCCCCAGTCGCCGCTTGATGTCATGAACTGCTGCGTTTCGCTGAATGCAGCGCGGATGAGGACGGGAGCAAACAGACGCCCGGAGGTGGCGGCGACCGTCAGAACAATGGTTCCGCTGACTTCTTTGCCATAGTCCAAAAGAATGGCTGGCGCGGTGCCAGTCCCGGTCCAGGTCAGTACGGTGGAACCCGCGCCGGTGCTCACCAGGCCTGCAGCATTGGTGACGTTGCCGGCTGTAGAAACGACTCTCACCGGATTCAAACGCGCAGCCCCGGTGGCGAGCACGTAGGCCTGCCAGTTCGGGTTGGGCGGCCACGACGGGGCGGCGATGGCCGAGCTTAGGACCAGCGTGGTGCAAACAAGGAGATAGTGAGTGTGCATCGTCGATTTCTCGGCAGGTGTTAGGGGATCAGTCTAACGGTCAAACGCCGGAAATGCAGCAATTCGAGAGCACTAAACGGTGTAGTGCAAGCTTGGGACACTCATAACGAAGCAGAGCGCGGCGGCGAGTGCTGACGGCCTGCAACTCTGAAAATGTGCGCGCTTAAAGCTCAATATACCGAACTTCCGGCGCGCCCCGGACGTATCATGGAGTCAGAGAGGCACACAACCCCCAATCTTATGAGCCCCACGACGGATACTCAGACCATCACGCAGGTTCACCAACTTCTTGCAGAACACGGGTATGACGTACAGGAACTCGGAGCCGACGTGCTCCGAGTCAGGGACGTCACCACGGGCGTAAGTTTTCAGGTCGTCCTGGAGGGTAACGTCCTGTTCCTGACCGTGGCCCTGACGACGGTTCCCGAAGCGGCAGTCACGCCCGAGATCATGCGGCAGATGCTTGCTGCCGACAATGGAATCTCGACGTCTGCCTTCCAGCTATACAGTGCTTCGGAAGGCAAGCTGGCGGTGACTCTGAATAACTTCTGCACGCTGCAGAACATGGGTCCTGAAGATCGGGACGATGTTCTGAGTTGTGCGAGTTATCTTATGGCTGATCTGCTGCATGCGCGGCAGATGATCGCGGAGAAACTGAGTTCTGCGCAGACTGCCTGAACGGGCATTGCCTTAGGAGAGGGTACACATGGGATTCTTCAATGATTTTTTCAATCGCGGCGGCCGGGTTACTCGCGGGCAGCTGAACAAAGGGATGGACACCGTCGAGGATGCAACGTTCGAGGCAACGCTGAAGCAGACCGTGCGAGATATGCGCACGGAGCTGCAGAAGACGATCGAAGCCTCGGCGTCCGCGATGAGCAATCACAACCGGCTCGAGGCCGAGTATCAGAAGTATGTGACTCAGTCGCAGGAATGGCTTACGCGGGCTAACCAGGCGCTCGATTCGGGCAATGAAGAGCTTGCGAAAAAGGCTCTGGCCCGCAAGCAGGAAGTCGATACGCAAGTTAAAAGCATGCAGCCAGGCGTAGAGGGTGCCCGGAACGCCAGCGAGCAGCTCAAATCCAAGGTGGGAGAGCTGAAGCGGCGGATCGACGAGGCCGAGCGTACGGCTACGACCCTGGTTGCGCGAAAGAATGCGGCTGTCGCTCAGCGGAAGGTGGCGCAGGCTTTGTCGGGTGCGGCCGAGGCGGACAACGCGTTTGCAGCGCTGAAGGGCTTCGAGGAGTCCGTATCGCGCGAAGAGGCGAAGGCGAAAGCTTACGATCAGCTCGCCGGCAGCGCAGAAGATCCGGTAGAAGCCGAGTTCAAGATGTTGTCGAGCACTACTGTGGATAACGAGCTGGCGGCGCTGAAGGCGGCTCGGACCCAGGGAGCGCTGCCGGGCGGAACACCGCGGCAGATTGCAGCGCCTGAAAAGTGATCACGACCGCGATTTTGGTTCTTCTGGGGGCACTGCTTGCGGTTGTGCTGTTCCAGATGTTTAAGAGTCGGAATGCCTCGGCTTCGGGGCAGGGTGCGAGGCCGGCCGAGCCGGTCGCAGCTTCCGCATCCGGAGGGGCAGCAGGAACGAATGTGGACCTTGTAAATGCCAAACCCGGGGACGTCGTCTCAATACCAGGGGCGGCGGCGGACTACTCCGACCTTGACTTTACCGTAGATCGCAAGAGTGCTTATGAGTATATGAACCGGCGCTGGTTTGATCTAAGTGGTGAGTTTCGCGGTTCGCGGGTGTACCTGGAGGTTCAGCCATCGGGTGATTTGCCCGTTTTGGCGATTCTTGATCCTCGGCGGCTGATGTTGCCGGACGTCGGTCTGACTGAGGACATGCTGTCCGATATGGACAGCCGTCAGGATCAGAACGCGTTCGTGCAGTTTGAGGGGAAACGTTTCAATTTCGAGTACAGCCGCGAGATCGGCTACTTCGAGAACGAGACCGGCGAAGGCGAAGGAATCTATCGCTGGCTGTTTCGTGAGACCGGCGGAGGCAACCGGGCCCTCATTGTGGAGAAGTGGGAAGGAGAGCCGTTCGATGTACGTCTGGGTCAGCGGCTCAACGCAAGAGACATTACCGTCTACCGGGCGAGTTAGGTTGCGGTTTAGGGTATGAAGCAACGAACTCTTGGTGTGGTTGCGATCATCATCGTCGCGCTGATGGCCGTGGTGATGATCGCGGGGCTGGATAATCTTCCGCGAGAGGTGCGCGCGTCCGCGGAGACCGCGCAGAAGTCGCTGACTTCCGAGCGGACCGAGTTTGATCAGGACCGCTCGTACGTGACGCGTGCGGTGTCGGACGACGCTGATCTGTTTCGGACACAGGCTGCGGTCTGGCAGTCGAAGCTGGCGGAGGCGGATGGCCGCCTGCGTCAGGCCGAGGCTGCCATGAAGCGTGTTCAGGATCTGGTGAAGCAGAATCGCCGCGATGACAGGCAGCGCGTCCAGGACGAACTGAATCGGGTGAATGCGGAACGGCAGGGACCGCTGCAGGTCGCGAAGGATCTGCGCGTCGAAGCGGACCGCTGGATTGGATATAAGAAGAACCTTCCGTCGCTGCTTGGGTCGATGAAGAGCAACTATGACGCTTTGGCCGCGTTCGATGTGCGTGCGCAGGCGAAGATGGCGCAGAAGGCGCAGGTTGACTGGCCCGCGAAGAAGGACGACCTCGAACGACGCTTCACGACACTCGAAGGTCTGAAGAAGCAGGGCGAGGAAGCATGGTCATCCGTTGCCGGAGAGCGCGCGAAAGCAGAGAAGGGTGATACTTCGGGACTGAATTACTCGGCGCTGTTCGCGGCGAACGAGGCAATCACAGATGACCTGCGCGAACTGCAGCACGGCTCGACTACTTTGAACGAGCTTGCGTCGCAGTTGTACACGAGCCGGGACAAGGTCCTGCTGGCGCTGGATGACGACAAGGCGCCTAAGGAAAAGGTCAAGGTTGTGGAGACGAAGTATCCGGATGCTTCGCTGAAAGATGGCCAGACCTCGACGCGAGAAGAGTGGCAGACGGTTTCCGATGCGCGGTTTGGCGATCTGAAGAAGAGCATCGGCATGACGGTCGAGCACAAGCAGGCCGGCCGTTACGACTCCGAGGCGGACGCGTCGATTCAGGCTCCCGGTTACGCGTATATCGCGCCTCCGGGTCAGGCAAATCAGTACGGCCACTGGAACAACGGTGTGTGGTCGTGGCTGCCGCAGTACCTGCTGCTGAGCCAGATGCTGCGGACTTCGCAGTACCCGACGGTAATCATGCCGAATGATTACTACGATTACAACCGGTATCGGCAGAGCGGAACGATTTGGCATGGACGCTCGGGCGAGTACGGATCGACATGGAGCCGCAACGGCGGAAGCTGGACCGACCGGCTGCGGTCCTGGGGATCGGGCACTTCAAGCCAGGGCGGCGGAACGATTTCGAGCGGCGAGACACGTCCGCGGAAAGACACCTGGAATACAGGTGGCAGTACCTACGGCGGATCAAAGTATGAGAGCCGCGGCGGGTACAACGGCTCACGCTACCAGTCCCGTCCGAGTGGTGGCAGCGGCGGTGGTTTTGGATCCCGGAGTTACTCTCGGGGCGGCAGCTTTAGTCGGGGGATGAGCCGCGGCGGCCGAAGGTAGTTCCAGTCTCGACCGCCGGAAGCGATCTGCGACGATAAAGCCGACATGTACAAGCGCTGATTGTCGCGATCACGGCGGCAATGCTTGTCGGCTGTGTCGGAGGCGCTTCGAGTTCCGCCACAGCCGAACTCCCGGTGGACAGTGGGCTTCGGGTTCTAGAGTTACGGGCCAGGTTTGCGAGCGCATCCGTGCGAACGAAAAGCAGCTCAGTCTCGTGCGCTGCGCCCCTTGCTGTCCGTCTCAGTCGCGCGGACTTACGAACAGGTCGGAGCTCGCTCCCGTGCGGCTAGTATGCGGCAACTCGCTGCGTGGAAAGCAGAACTGATCGACCTGAGGCGACCGCGCCCGAGCGTCAGAAGGCCAAATACAAAATTGCCGAGTTTCTGGCAGCCAACTCAACCAGCGGCTATTTCAATGACAGGCTCTGGAACTTACTTCAGCCCTATGCGCTCCTCGCCGATGGCGATTACCGGCTACGCGCAAGGAACGCGACCGGCTAATTGCTCGGGGACCAGCGACTCATCACAATCCAGGGAAGCTGCTCGCTTGCGCTGCGCTGTCTTCGGAGCATCAACACAGACAGGTTTGGCCGTGCGGATGAGATCCGCAAAGCCGACATCGAAATCAGCCGACACCTGCGCCGCTCAATTCAGTAACAGTGCCGCCCGGGCAGCGTCGAACGCTTGGAGAGGCTACGATGCGACGACTCAGTGCTGCGACTTTCGCGTTTTCTTTGGCGTTGGCGATGACGGCTTGCACGCAACACGACCAAAACCGCGCTCGACAGGAAACACGGGACGCCGGCCACGAGATGAACAAAGATCTTAAGAATGCCGGGCAGGAGCTGAAAGAAGATTCGAAGGATGCGGCCTATAAGACCGGAAAAGCCGCACACAAGCTCGCGGACGAGACGAAGGACGCTGCCCAGAAACTCGGCAAGAAGCTCGATGAAGCCGGCAAGGATGCGAAGCGAGGCTGGGAAGACGCCAAGACCGACAGCAAGAACCGCTAATTCAGCGAAAGTGTCAGTAACTCAGAATCCGTTCCGCCTCACGAACCAGGTCCTCGGACTGCGGAAGGATTTCGTTTTCGAGTTCCGGGTTATAAGCTACCCATGTATCGAGCGCGCCGACGCGACCGACCGGCGCATCGAGACTGCCAAAGAGTTCGCTCGCGATTCTCGCTGAGATCTCTGCTCCGTAACCCCAGGACAGACAATCCTCATGGGCCACGATAACGCGGTTCGTTTTCTCAACTGATGCCTTGATGGCGGCCCAGTCATACGGCGAGAGCGACCGCAGATCGATCACCTCGACGCTGGTGCCGGGATGCCGTGACTCGATTTGCTGGGCCGCATAGAGCGCTCGGAACACCAGCAATCCATAGGTGATGATCGTCAGCGACCGGCCGGGCTTGACGATTTTCGCCTTCCCGAACGGGATGGTGTACTCCGGTCCCGGATGGGCAGAGCGGTTGTAAGGCTCGCGATACAGCCGCTTGTGTTCGAGGAACAGCACCGGATCATCGCAGCGAATGGCGGTGCGCAGCAGATCCACACGCATCGAGCGCATTGGACGGAAACACCACACGCAAGCCCGGAATGTGGGTGAAGATCGACTTCGCCACACTGGCTGTGATAAATCGCGCCGCCGTTGAGATAGCCGCCGATCGGCACCCGAATCACCATGGGGCAGGCAGAAGCCGTTGTTCGATCGCCAGCGGATGGTCGCGAGTTCATCGCGAATCTGCATCATCGCCGGCCAGATGTAATCGAAGAACTGAATTTCGGCAACCGGCTTCAGCCCGCGGGTTGCCATCCCCGTGGCGCGGCCGATGATGGCCGCTTCGGCGATCGGCGTGTTGAAGCAGCGCTTGCTGCCGAACTGCGTCTGGAGACCAGCGGTCGCTTTGAACACTCCGCCCTTGCCCTTCACTTCCGAGAGGCTCTCTTCGCGGCTGCAATCGGCCACATCCTCGCCGAACACGATGCACACGAATTCGTCGCGGCGCATCTCGTCGGCATAGCGTGTGGTTGATGGCGTCGACCATCGTCCGCGGGTCGCCCGCGAATACCGGCGGCGTGTCGAACGCGGTCGAGGTGGGATCGACCTTCGGTGAATACAGGAAGCTGCATGCCGTACTGCCGCGTGCCGGCGGACTTGCCTTAGTGCGCGACTCGGTTGACACTTCTGCAACTCGCGGCATCGACGTCGCGCGATGATGCTGCTCGAGCTCCTGCCGGCCGAGCGATGCCCATTCTCGCAGCAGACATTCGGGAAAGCGAACCAGCGGATCGCGTTCCGCTTCGGCGGCGCGTTCTGCGGCGGTCTTATACAGCCGCTCATCGTCGGAAAGCGAATGCGAATAAGGCCGGATCACATGCGCATGCACCAGTGCCGGACCCGTGCCCGACGCGGCAGCATCGCAACGGCATCCGACATGGCTGCCCAGGATGCAACGAAATCGGTGCCATCGACTTCCAGACGTAGCAGGCCCGGGAACCCCGTCGACGCAGGCGCTGAGATACTTCCGCCCGGCGTCTGCCGCTCCACGGGAGTGAGATGGCGTACCCATTGTCCTCGACCAGGAACAGCAGCGGCAGCTGCTCGAGGCAGGCGATGGTTCATGCATTCCCAGAACTCGCCTTCGCTTGTGGCGCCTTCGCCGGTGGCATACCAGCGTGATCTCGTCGCTGTCCGGATGCAGAGTAGCTGCGTGGCATTGGCGCAGCCGACAGACTGCACGAAATTGCGTGCCTGTCGGCGACGATCCGGTAACGATGTGCAGCTTCCGGCGAGCCCAGTGCGACGGCATCTGGCGTCCGCCGGACGCTCGGGTCGCGTGCCGCTCCGACTGCCTGCAGCAGCATTTCTTCGGCGGTGACGCCCAGAGTCAGGGCGAGTGCGCGGTCGCGATAGTAAGGGTAGAACCAGTCGTAGCCGGGCCGGAGCGCCATGCCGGCCGCGATTTGTACTGCTTCGTGCCCTGCTCCGCTGACCTGGAAAAAGATGCGGTTCTGGCGCTTCAGCAGATCTCGCGATCGTCAAGCGTCGCGACAGGTACATCAACCGGAAAGCCCGAATCAGTTGCTTCACGATCGAGTCCACTCGTAAGCGCAGGGTCACTGTTACGGCCTCAGCATCAGGAACGGACGTGACCATGCCCGGTCGATTCCTCCGGTCGTCAGTGTAACCGACTGAATATGTGTCTCGCGGTCGTGGCTGAACGTTGCAGTTGTTATAATTAGTGCGTCACACGCCGCCAGCTTGCATCCTGCATTCAGACGGGTACAGCGGAAAAGATCAAGGGAAAGCTGAGGAAACAATGGCAGTCACCAGTACAGGCGCGGGCCTCGAAGGGATCATCGCCGCCGAATCGAAGTATCTGCTACATCGATGGCCAGGCAGGGCATTCTGAGCTATCAGGGTTACAACATCCATACGCTTGCCGAAAACGCCACGTTTGAAGAAGTAATTTATCTGCTGTGGAATGGCCGTCTGCCGAAGCGTCGGAACTCGATGAACTGAAGGCGTCGCTCGTCCGCTACCGTCCGATCCCGCGCGGGAGTCGATCGAATTTCTCCGGAGCGTGCCGCAGGGCCGCCGATGGACGTGCTGCGTACGGCTGTTTCGATGCTGAGCCTCTACGATCCGATGGCTAAAGATATGTCGGAGAGGCCAACACGCAAAGGCCATAAAGCTGATGGCGCAGACGGCGACGATCGTCACCACGTTTGATCGACTGCGCAACGGCGCAACGAGATCCTCGAAGGTGACCCGCAAGCTCGGGTTTGCCGCAAATTTCCTGTACACACTCACCGGCAAGCGGCCGGACGATGTCATGCGAGCGCGCTCTTCGACATGGCGCTCACGCTGCATGCGGACCACGAACTGAACGCTTCGACTTTCGCTGCGCGCGTCACGGCTGCCACACTGTCCGATATCTACTCGGCCGTGACTTCGGCGATCGGTGCTCTGAAAGGCCCGCTCCACGGCGGCGCCAATGAAGACGTGATTCAGTTCCTGCTTGCAGGTCGACGCCGACTCTGAAGCGGCGGTTCAGGAAGTGCGGAACAAGCTCAGCAACAAGATCAAGATTGCCGGCTTCGGCCACCGTGTGTACCGGACCGAAGATCCGCGCGCGCACGCACCTTCGCAAGCTGTCGCGAGGAACTCGGCGAGCGAACGGGTCACGTGGATCTTCTACAAGGCTTCCAAGAAGTGGAACAGACCATCAAGCGACCAAGGAGCTGAACGCGAACGTGGACTTCTACTCGGCTTCGGCTTATTATTCGCTGGGCATTCCGATCGACCTGTTCACGCCGATCTTCGCCGTCAGCCGCATGTCCGGCTGGACGGCGCACATCCTCGAGCAGTATCGCAACAACCGCCTCATCCGGCCGCGCGCGGAGTACACGGGCAAGCCGCGACGGCCAGCCCTGGGTGCCCATCGAACAGCGCTAAATGCACGATCTTTCTGTTTTTCGCAACAACCTCGACGCGATTGCGGCTCGGCTCGCAACGCGCGGATTCAAGCTGGATGTCGAGGACTTCCGCTCGCTCGACAGTCGCGCCGCGCCGCGATCAGCGAGACCGAGCGACTGAAGGCTGACCGCAATCAGGCCACAGGAAATTGCGGCGGCTCGCAAGGCCGGTGAGGACACGTCCGCGCGGCAGGCGGAGGTCCGCGAGACCGGCGAACGGATCGCCGAACTCGACAAACGTGTGGCTGAGCTCGACGAGGCGTTCCGGGAAAAGCTCGCGGGCATTCCGAACGCGCCGCACGAATCCGTGCCGGTCGGGAAGTCGGAAGAGGACAACGTCGAGGTCCGCCGCTGGGGGCAGCCGCGCACGTTCGACTTCGAGCCGAAACCGCATTGGGATCTGGGGCCTGAACTCGGCATCCTCGACATGGAGCGTGCGGCGAAGGTCACCGGCGCACGATTTGCTGTTTACATCGGTCTGGGCGCCCGACTCGAACGAGCGCTGATCAACTTCATGCTCGATGTGCATACGCGCGAGCATGGCTACACGGAAGTGCTTCCGCCGTTTCTGGTCAACTCGGCAAGCTTGTTCGGAACCGGTCAGCTTCCCGAAGTTCGCGCAGGATCTGTTCAAGTGCGAGGGGACGGACTTCTGGCTGGCTCCGACGGCCGAGGTTCCCGTCACGAACCTGCTCCGCAACGAGACGGTCGATGGCGACAAGCTTCCGCTCAGGCTCACGGCGTATACGCCGTGCTTCCGAAGTGAAGCGGGTTCGTATGGCCGCGACGTGCGCGGCATCATCCGCCAGCATCAGTTTCAGAAGGTGGAACTCGTCAAGTTCACGCGACCTGAGCAGAGCTACGACGAACTTGAGGCGCTCACGGCGAATGCCGAGCAGATCCTCCAGAAGCTCGGTTTGCCATACCGGACGGTGGTTCTTTGCTACCGGCGACATGGGGTTTTCGTCCGCCAAGACTTACGACATCGAGGTCTGGCTTCCGGGCCAGAACGGGTATAAAGAGATCTCGTCCTGCTCGAACTTCGAGGCCTTCCAGGCCCGGCGAGCCGGCATTCGCGTACAGGGCGGGGAAGGAAGACCGAATTCGTCCACACGCTCAACGGGAGCGGCCTTGCGGTCGGCCGAACGTGGGTCGCGATTGTCGAGAACTACCAGCAGAAGGACGGCAGCGTTGTTGTGCCGGAGGCTCTGCGGCCGTTCGTTGGCGCG
This sequence comes from Bryobacteraceae bacterium, assembly GCA_963794765.1. Classification (GTDB taxonomy): domain Bacteria; phylum Acidobacteriota; class Terriglobia; order Bryobacterales; family Bryobacteraceae; genus JAWXCM01. Next base: position 298,616 of record CAWCGC010000029.1, read on the forward strand.
GAGATCATCACGCGCCAGGGCGATCTGATTTAAGACTTGTCATTTAAGACTTGTCGCGGTCGTGCACGGCTGCCGGAGGATGCGTTACTTCGACGGCCGTGAAATTTTCCAGAATTCGATACTTGTGCTCAGCTCCTTTGGGTACGACCCACGAATCGCCCTGATTCAACAGGAGCTTTTGGCCTTCGGAATACAATTCAGCGCGGCCTGAAATAACATATCCGATGGTTTCGTAATCCCGCCGGGCAGATTGCTTCTCTTCGCCTGGCTGTTCGTTCCAAAGCCGCATGGCCATGTTCTTGCTCATCGCAAGATGCTTCTGGCCCTGCGTTCCCGTCGGCGAGTGCGCCGAGTCTACTTTCATCACAGTGGTGTCGCTCATGATCCCCGTCATTGGTCAGACTCGGCGAGGCATCAACCGTGAACACCTTTGAACGGTTCAAGGTACGCTGTAAGCAGGAATGCAAACGGACGGAGCTCGTAGCGGACGGGCATCGGTGCTCGGCTCGCTTGCCTCGATCGCTAGTCTTATTGCCGCTTTGAGTTGCTGCCTTCCGCTCGGGACGCTGCTGATGGCAGCAGGGTCTGCGAGTGCGTCACTCTTTTCGGAGACTCTGCGTCCGTATCTGCTCGCTTTCTCTGTCGGGTCGCTGATATTTGCCTTCATTCAGACGTATTTTCGAAATCGCTGCGAGTTTCGACACCGGCGCCTGCGTACGGTCTTGTTGTGGTTTTCCGCCCTGACCATGACGGGAATGCTGGTGTTTCCGGTGCAGTTCGCCGCGGCAGTTGCTGGAGTCGCTCCGTCGGGTAATGCTGCGGGCACACTGCAGACGTTCGACGAGCAGGCATTCATCCGGGATTTCAATGCGACCGCAAACTCGACGCGCTTAGTGGTCCTGCTGTCGCCGACTTGAAGTACCTGTCTGCGGGGGGCCTCCGCGGTACATGACATTCTCGAGCAAACGCATCAACCTGATCTCGCGGTATTTGTCGTTTGGGAACCTGTGCTCCCGACCGACTGGACGGCTCAGGAAAAATCGATGCCTTCATTTATTCAGGACTCGCGCGTCAGGCACTACTACGACAAGGATCGGAAGCTGTCTGCGGCACTCGGCGGCCCGCAGCGAATCGACGCTCTCGCAGCAGATGCGCAGGTCGCGTTTCGAATGAAGGATGTTATTTGGGATACCGCACTCGTCTATGCGCCCGGCGTGAAGTGGGGCGAGCAAGGCGAAGACGGTTGTTGCGCCCGTGGTGAACTATCGCGAACGGATCGCCGCAGCGCTGTAACGCGGAAGTTGCTCGCTCAATTCAAGCCATCAACGAGCATCAGGTCGGATCGGTCGACGGTGCTGACAGGGAACGCCAGCCATTTATCGTCGGCCGTGATCGTGATAAGCGGCGACCGAAAGAATCGCGGGCTTAATCCACGAGGCAGTTTACGCAACAGTGACCACTTGCCCGAAAAATCAGGCGAAATCTCGATCGCCGTGGCGTTGAATCGCACAATCCCGCCGTGATATGGGGTCCACGCACGAAAGGGCACTCCTGTAGCCACTTGTTCCCGCTCACCTCCGTGTTCTCTTACCCGCCACACTTCTGTGCCGTTTCGTGACCGAGGGAAGCCCGAATCGTAATAGAGCCAGTCTGTCCCGTTTAGTCTTCTTACGTTTCCGGAACCGTTCGGTGTCACTTGGACAGCGGTGCCGCCACCGCTGGGTACCTTCCAGATCGCGCTGTTGCCGTTGCGGTCCGATTCAAAATAAATGTACTTGCCATCCGAGGACCAGACCGGCTGGTACTCCGAAGAAGGTTCCATAGTTAGCCGCCGAGGTGCCCCTCCTCTGGCATTGATAACGAATATGTCCCCGGTTTCAAACTGACGACTGTCATAGGCGATCATGGTGCCGTCAGGCGACCAGCGAGGCGTTCCAACAGGCGTACCGTTCGCGCTCGTCAGTTGTTGTGCATTCCTGCCATCCGCATCTGCGACCCAGATTTCCTGATACCCACTTGCCTCGGAATCGTACGCGATCCGTTTTCCATCAGGCGAGTAATTCGGCGAGACGTCATTGTAGATGGAGGCGATAACGGGCTCAGGTTCCGGAGCGGGTCCGTCCCTTGTTGTCCAGCCTGGTCCAGGTGCGCGCAGGATGTCACTGTCCTGCTGCTGGATAACAAACGCCATGCGGTGCGCTACTGCAGCAACCGACAGCGCGCCAGTCCCGGTCATTCCGACCCCTGCACTTGTTTCTGAGCCGTCTGAAATGCTTATCCTGGTGATTTTATGCGTCCCTTTACGGCGAGACGAAACAAACAACGAGCGTCCGTCGGGTGCCCATGCGAGTCCTCGGATGCTCTGTAATCGCGGACCAACTGGTCGCTCCGGTCCTGCAGATTGTTGTTGTGTGTCGAGCGGCAAAAGGTAGAGATGCTCAATGCTGGTGGTGAGGTCCCCCGCGCGGGCGAACGCAACGGTTCGCCCGTCCGGTGAGATCGTAGCGAACCAGTCATAGGATTGCGCGGCCGGTGTTGTCAATGCCACGGGGTTGCCGCCATCCAGCGGAATCGACATCAATCGCGACCGGCGACCTGTCCCACCGATATCAACGTACTCAGAAATGACAATGGCGTTCCGCATATTTAGCCAACTTCCTTCGCAAGGCAGGTGGTGATGATGCGGTCGAGTGCCTCCGGCGTGGAGGGTTGCCGTTGGCGTGTTGGTACCGGCTCGGTCTTGAGAATCTCGGCGATCAGGCTCGCGGACGTCGCCGCTGTAAAGGCCGGCGTTCCCGTGATCATTTCGTACAGTACGAGGCCGTAAGCAAAGATGTCGCTGCGACCGTCGATTGCTTTGCCTTCCAGCTGCTCTGGAGACATGTATTGCAACGTGCCTACCAGCGTGTTCTCCTGCGTAAGCGCGAGTGTTGCTGTCTGATCGGGACGCTGCTCCGCTGTGGGAGTCAGATGGGCAAGACCAAAATCGAGCAGCTTGATGCCGTCACGCACGACAACAATGTTGGCGGGCTTGAGGTCGCGGTGAACGATGCCATGCTCATGAGCGGCAGCAAGCGCATCAGCGATTTGACCTGCATACTTCAGCACCGTCGGGAGCGGAAGAGGAACTTGCAGCGGCTTGCCCGCCAGATATTCCATGACGAGGTAATCGGGGCCGACATCGTAAATCTGACAAATATGCGGATGACTCAGGGCCGCCACGGCTCGCGCTTCGCGTTCGAAGCGCCCGGTGATCTCGTATTTGGGGATCTTGATCGCCACCAGGCGATCCAGTCTGGTGTCACGTGCTTTCCAAACCTCACCCATCCCGCCACTTCCAATACGTGAGAGTATTTCGTAGGGCCCGAGGCATGTACCGGCAGAAACAGCCATGGAAAGAGTTCCAGTCTACCCCACGGTGGCCCGTAACGGCACCTCAACACTTAGGCTGCCACCGAAGATACTGAACGACGGAACTGGCGTGTCTCAGAATGAGTGAGACCCCGTTGTGATACGCTGCCGCCATAGATGCTGAAGCACTTAGGTCTCTGTTTCCTTGCTGCGACGATATCTGCGGCCGCGATTGAACGTGGTGAAGAAATCCGCCTCTGGAAAGGCGACGCGCCGGGCTCAGAAGGAGTGACGGCTCCCGAAGTAAGCCAGCCTTCGACGAAGGGCTCTAAACTCCCGAGCCGCTTCACGGTCGTCCACTATCCGTCGCTCTTTGTCTTTCTGCCCGACAAAGAGAAGGCTAATGGGACGGCCATGATCATTGCGCCGGGCGGCGGACATTCTCAGCTGGTGATTGAGCACGAAGGCTGGGACATCGCGGACTGGGCGAACCAGCACGGTATGGCTGCTTTTGTGCTGAAGTACCGGCTCTCGAGAGCAAAAGATTCGAAGTACACGACGGCTGAGCATGCCTGGGGGGACGCCGCCAGAGCTATCCGAATGGTCCGCAGCCGCGCCGAGGAATGGCACGTGAATCCGCAGCGCATTGGATTTATAGGCTTCTCGGCTGGTGGTGAAGTCGCGGCTCTGGCGGAGACTCATTTCGACGCAGGCAAGCCCGATGCGTCCGACGCGATCGAGCGAGTGTCTTCACGTCCCGACTTTGCCGTGGTGGTTTATCCGGGCTTTCGTCCGGGAGCCGTAACGGTGCCAAAAGACGCGCCACCGACGTTTCTTGTCTGCGCCGATGACGATCGTTCGCACGTCGTGACAACGACGAATCTTTATCTGGATCTGGAAAAGCAAGGGGTGTCTTCGGAATTGCACATTTATGCGGCTGGTGGACACGGCTTTGGGATGCGCCCGCTAAAAATGCCGGCGGGAACCTGGAACCAGCGTCTGATGGAGTGGATGGTCGATCGCAAGCTTGTGCCTGCGACCTTACAATAGTTCGGCAACCCTGCCCGCTGCGGCAGCGTCGAGGTGATTGATGCGCGCGTTGTCCTTTTTCTTTCTGATTGCCGCGGTTCTCCCGCTGGACGCACAGATTGGAGGGACTCCGTATCCTCCGGGCGGCTACCCCGGAGGACAATACCCCGGTCAGTATCCGGGCCGGTATCCTGGCAGCGGCTATCCAGGCGCAGGCGGTAGTATCCCCGGTATTCCGAGGCGCGGCAAAAAGGCGCCTGAAAAAGGTAAGGTCGACCAACAACATCCGCTTCAGAAGATTAACGGCTCGTTGCGTAAAGTTGACGACAAGTCCGTCACGATCTACACGGACGATAACCGAACGCTCGCCGTGAAGCGCATCGAGAAGACAAACTTCACCAACAAAAAAGGTGAAAAGTCGGATCCCGCCAACTGGAAGCCTGGCGACTACCTCAACATCGAAGCTACTCAGGACGATCAAGGCTTCTATTACGCAGTCAATGTGATTTTTGATCGTGAGGGGACTTCGGCGGAACGTACCGCGGCGGCTGCGGCGCCTGTTATCGAGGGGGAGGGCTCAGGGGATAGCAGTGAGGAAACGCCTCCCAGGATTACCCGAACACCCGGTAAATCAACTGCACCAGCTACAACAGGCGCACCCACGGAGCAGGAACAAGCACAGGCACCTAAGGAACAAGCACGGACACCTAAGGAGCAGGATCAGGAAGAGCAGGCCCGTCGTTCTGTGCCACCGCTGGAGGACAAGCCCATGGACGCTGACGACCCTGGGCGTCCCAGGATCCATCGCGGCAAACCTGACGCAAGAACTACGACAACAACCGCCAGCAACACCACGCCTGCGACTCCACCCCGGGTTCTTGGCGAGGCGGCTCCACCACCTAAGGTTCCGGCCGACTGGAAGACCGAGCCCGATTACTCGAAGGGTGAAGCAAGCATCACAAGGCCGAGACCTCAGGCCCAGGACACGGCAATCGCAGAAGACAAGCTGATCACGAAGGCTCGCACGAATACGGACCAGTGGCTGGAGTCGCTGCCGAACTACTATTGCCAGGAAATCATCGCGCGTTACATCAGTGAAACCCGGCCGGCGAACTGGCAAGCGACCGATGTCGTCTCTGCGGCGCTTGTTTACGAGAAAGGTAAAGAGCGTTACACCGACCTGAGGATCAACAACAAGCCCGTAAAAAAGGGCATGGAACAGCTGAGCGGGTCATGGTCGACCGGTGAGTTCGCGTCCGTGGTGAATGACATCTTTTCGCCGGCAACGGACGCGCTGTTCCGTCTGTCGCGCACGGACACCCTCAATGGCCGGGATGCGACTGTGTTCAGCTTCGAAGTGGAACAACAGAACTCGCACTGGCGCGTGACGATGGCATCACAGACGTTCTTCCCTGCTTACAAGGGATCAATCTGGATCGATAAGGAGACTGGCCGTGTGCTTCGGATTGAGATGCAGAGCCGCAAGATTCCCGGAACGTTTCCGATCGATACTGCGGAACTGACCGTCGAGTTCGACTACATTCGTATCGCAAGCGCGAAGTATTTGCTGCCGACTCACTCGGAAGTGCTTTCGTGCTTCCGCGGTACGGAGAACTGCAGCCACAACGTCATCGATTTCCGGAACTATCACAAGTACGAGGGACAGTCCGTTATCACGTTCAGCGATTCGAACATCACTTACGACCAGAAGAAGTAGATGTTCACTCTCGGAGTGATCTCAGACACTCACGGCCTGCTCCGGCCTGAAGCGACTGATGCTCTGTTTGATTCCGATGCGATTGTCCACGCGGGCGACGTTGGTCGACCCGAGATCCTCGAGCACCTCGCCGCGCTGGCGCCTCTAACGGCTGTGAGAGGCAATGTTGATGTGAAGTCGTGGGCTGAATCGCTTCCGATTGCAGCGACAGCGGAGTTCGGGGGCACGCAAGTATTCGTGATTCACGATCGGGGCGATCTTGCTCGTTATCCGGTTCCGCCTGGCACGAACATCGTTATCTTCGGGCACTCTCACAAGGCGCTCGCCGAGTGGCGTGACGACGGCGTCCTCTGGTTTAACCCCGGGAGTGCCGGCCCACGCCGGTTCCGGTTGCCTGCCACCGTTGGGTTGATTCGTGTTCGTGGCGTGGGCGTTGAGCCGGAAATCCTGACTCTGCTTCCGTGATTCGTTTGCAGCTACGCCGCGGTCCAGTGTGCTGGGACCAGATGAGCGCGACGATACTGTAGAACCAGACATCCACCCGGGACTCCCACGACCACCGTCAGAGTCACTGGCGGCCGTGACACGTTCACTGCGTTCTGGCTTTCTTGTTCGGACCGATATAACAGGGCTGAACGGCAGATTACTCTATCGTCGACACCTGAGGGAATGAGAAGATGCTGAAGTATGAAGTACGTTCTCCTGATCCTCTTTGCATCCGCCGGACTCTTCGGCGCCGACCTTACGGGCAAGTGGAATTTCGTCTGGCAAACACCCGGTGGCGAACGCCAGAGCACGCTCACATTCTCGCAAAAAGGCGAAAAGGTGGAGGCGCGCTTTCCTGACGCAAAGGAGCCGATTAGCGGAACTCTCAAAGACGCAAAGCTTTCGCTTGCGGGGCGCGTGTACTCGGCGGAAGCCGGCGCGGAAGCTGATTTTCACCTGGACGGGACTCTGGCCAACCAGGAACTGAAAGGCACAAGCGCGTGGGGTGAACACCAGATGACGTTCACCGCGCACAAGGCAGACTGACGATACGAGTCAGGAGTTCAAAACTCGATTCATCCGCTCGATCGCTTCATCGACCTCAGCCGTACTCTTGAAGCCGATGGTGCAGGCATCGACCGACCCCGACCGAAACACCTTAGTCATCGCCGCTTCGCGATCTTCGGGGTTCGTGAACTGGCCTTCGCCAATCAGCTTCATCCCGAGCACGCCAACGCCTGCTTTGTGGACCTTGTGAACCGTTGCAAAAACTTCGTTCACGTCGCCGCGTTCCGGCGATTCCTCGATGTGTGGCGTGTCCATTCGGGCACCGCTGTGATTCAGACGGAAGAGGCCGACGTCGAGCCACTCGGTCATCTCCGGAAACGCGCGTAGCGCCTGCAGGCCGTGAACAGAAGCACCATGCGCAAGCATGATCTTCTTGTCCTTCGCCTCCGAGAACACGTCCTGGGCACGTTTCGTTTCGTCAGGCCACTTCGGGCTGCGGACGCAGTGAATCAGCACGATGTCGAAGTATTCGGTATTCAGGTCGGAACGGAGTCGATCGAGCGCTGCCTTCGCGTCGTCATTCGGCCCCGCCACCCGGTGTTTCGTCATCAGCCTGTAGGAGTCTCGCGGGAGTCCCTTGAGCGCTGTCGCCAGCATCTGGGGCATGCCTTCATAAGACTCGGCTGTCTCAAAGAATCGTATGCCGCTGTCGTACGCGTGGCGAACGAGCTTCGTGAACTGCTCCTGCCCAAGCTCGCGCTGCACACGGCCGCCGTGGGTGCCGGTACCGAGCGCCAGCCTGGTTACCTTCACGCCGGACTTGCCGAGCGGCACGAAATCCGTCGCGGCTCGCTTCGCTGCGAAGACGGACAAAGGAGCCAGCGCCGACGCGCCAGCAGCAGCGCCGAGGCGCAGGAGGAAATCACGTCGAGACTGATTGTGCATAGCCCTAAATTATCACTGCGTTGACCAAGACTGAAGATCCCCTGGTCATGGGCACATGCCGCTCGATCTTCGATCGGAAGTCGCCGAGGCTGCGCCAGCGAGTTGTTTGATTGAGGTCGACTTCCGCAACGGCCACGGTGCCCCAGTCCTTCGCCAGGCCGATCGTCTGACCGCTGTGGTCCCAAACGGCTGAGAGCATCCAGTTGGATGAGATGTCCTCGTACGTGCTGCTGACGAGATAAACGTGATTTTCGACGGCGCGTGCGCGAGCGAGTTCGGGATTGCAGCCCCAGACCGGCCAGGCAATCACTTCCGCGCCGCGCTTGGTGAGCTCGCGGGCCACTTCCGGGAAGAAGCCGTCGTAGCAAACCATCATTCCAAGTGTCCCGAAGCGAGTCTTGAAAACCGGGTATTCATGGCCCGGGACGACGCCATTCGAGGCCTCGCCGTCGGGGAGCGTTACTTTCCGATACTTGCCGCCAATTTCTCCATCAGGCGTGAGCAGCACCGCCGCATTATATGTTTTGTACGCGTCCTTCTCGAAAATCCCGGCGACGATATAAAGGTTGTGCTTCTTTGCAAGACCGGCGAAGTAAGCAGTCGTAGGCCCGGGAATCGGCTCTGCCGTCTCCGCGGGCGTCACGACCTGCGTTCACGAAAGTCAGCGTCTCGCCGAGAACGACCAGATCTGCGTGTTTCGCGGCAGCCTGAGCGATATACGGGGCGTATTGCTCGCGTTTTTCGGCGGCGGTCTTACCCGGCTTCAGGCTTGTAGTGGACGGTAGCGAGTCGGACTAGTCGAGGCTTCGGGGCGTCAGCGACAACGAACTCCGGCTGACTGTACTCGAAGCGCGCCTTGGCTGCCCATCGTCCGTGCAACTCGACGGTAGCGGTTCGAGCAGTCGAAGGAGCTTCCCAGAGTCCGCTGACAAGCGTCCAGCCATCAGAACCAGTAGCCATGTCGACCGGATACTCAAGCGGAGTCGGCGAGTCATATTTGGTCAGGTAACGTTCGACGAGCTTGCGGTCATCTTTGGCTCGCTTCTCGGCAGCGTCATACCACTGCACTGTCACCGCGCCTGTCTGTTGTGGAAACTCCGTGCCCGACGTTCGCCGGTAAACGGAAAAGTGGTACCACTTGCCGCCCTCGACCGGAAATGTCTTCTGCCATGCTCCGTCAAGTCCGTCGCGAGCATCCGTGCTGATTGCCAGCACGCTGCTGCCGGAGCGTCCACCGGAGGCGGAGTATTTCAGCAAAGGGCGAATCTCTTCGCGTTGAGAGACGGCTTTCCACCCGTCGGGAACAGCTTCGGAATCGCGCGGCCCTCCAAACGAGAGCGAGGCCACGACAGCAAAGAGCGCAAACAGCCGCATGCCCGAAGTATAAGTGATTCCCGCACGCTCCGACGGCCCGGGCAGTCAGATTGTGCAGACCGGGTTGTCGCGCCCTTCTTAGTGAAGATTTATCGGATAATTCGTCGCTTTCATGGAAAATTAACATTGCGCGCGAAGTTTAATCCGCGGCGTCGTCCGAATGCCACAGAACTGTAATTTGTTTGTGACACGCCTTGCCTACGCTGAGGGGGAAGGGAGAACTGAATGCGGCTAATGATTGCCCTTTTGGGCGTCATGCCTCTGATAGCGCAAACCGACACGGCCAGGCTTGCGGGGACGGTAGCAGACCCAACGGGTGCCGCCATTCCAAACGCAAAGATCACCGTAAAAAATGTACGCACGGGCATTGTGCGGGAAGCCACTTCTGCAGATGACGGTACCTATATCGTTCGAGGTCTTTCCCCAGCTGTGTACGAAGTGACTGGCCAGGCGGAAGGCCTTGGCCCAACGGCGTTCCGCGACATAGGTCTTGCGGTCGGCCAGGAACGCCAGCTGAATATCGTGCTTCAGCCCGCGACGATGACTCAGGAAGTTACAGTCTCGGGCGGCGAACTCGTAACTGTCGACACCAGTTCCGCCACGATGGGCGCGAACGTGAATGAACGCGAGGTCGCCAACATGCCGCTCAATGGCCGGCAGCTTTCGCAGCTGTATCTGATGGCTCCTGGAGCCCAGACTGCCGGGCGGCGGCAGCTATGACAATATCCGCTTCAGCGGACGTGCGAATCAGCAGAACGCAATTCGCTTTGATGGTGTAGAAGCTTCGTCCATCGTGGACGCATCTCCGGGGAACCTGAACGGCGAAACCTCAACCGGACTGCGGCTGCAGTCGAGTCTTGAAAATGTTCAGGAGTTCCGCGTCGAGAGCAGCAACTATACCGCGGAATTCGGAACCGGGACCGGTGGTCAGATCAGCGTCGTCACCAAATCCGGGACAAACCAGTATCACGGCTCGGTGTTCGATTACCTGCGCAATGACAAGCTGGATGCGCGCAACTTCTTCGATACAACGAAGGCGCCGTTGCGCCTGAACCAGTTCGGCGGGTCCTTCGGCGGCCCGATTAAGAAAGAAAAGGCGTTCTTCTTCGCAAGTTTCGAAGGTCTCGAGCAGCGCGCGGGAATCAACATGATCGCGACTGTTCCGAGCGTGGCGGCGAAGTCGCGCGCCGTTCCGTCGATTCGTCCTCTGCTGGATGCATTTCCCGTCGGACAGCAGGCGTCGTCGAGTCCGGATCTCGACATCTATTCCGGTAACTTCAGCACGTCTGTTAAGGAGTATTACGGCGGACTCCGGTTCGACTACAATCTCAGCTCAAAGCTGATCCTGACGGCGCGCTACTTCCGTGATCAGGGGGAACTTCTCACCCCCCTCGACGTCAGCGGCTCCGTGCAGCGTATCTATGCGAATCCGCAGAACGGAGTGTTGAGCCTGCAGCAGGTGTTGTCGCCAACGATGATCAACGAGACCAAGTTCGGCTACAACGGTTCCAAAACACGCCTGAACGGAACCGCACCTTCGGTGAATGGAATCGATATGTCGTCTATCGCCGTGTCGTTTACCGGAACGGTTGCATTGCCGGGTGTTGGCGGCCAGGGTGCGTCGGCCGGTGCTTCGACGCCCGGCGGCCTGATTCGCGCGAATAGCTCACAAAACGGACGCGCGGAGCCTTACACGAACTACACGATGTCCTTCATCGACAATCTGTCGATCACGAAGCAGGATCACAGCATGAAGTTCGGCGTTGAGGTCCGGCCGATCCGTTTGTATACCGACCGGCTCGGCGGTACGACGTACACGTTCCCGAGCGTTACGGCGCTGCATCAACAACCAGCCTACGAATATCCAGATTCTGAGTGACGTGAGTGCTCCGAACCCGCTGCACAACGGGATCGCGACGAATCGGTTTCTTGAAGCAGTCCTACTACATCGCCTATGCCCAGGACGAATGGCGCATTCGTCCGAACCTGACGATGAACTATGGTCTGCGCTATGAGTATTACTCGCCAATGCACGAAGACCAGAATCTCTACACTCTCTACGTTGTCGGACAGGGTCTCACGACAGGCGACTGGTATAAGAGTTCCAAAACGAACTTCGGCCCCAGGCTCGCCTTCACCTGGTCGCCGGAGCGATTCAGCAACAAAACGGTGTTTCGTGTGGGCGCTGGCTACTACTACGGTCCCGGTCAGACGGAAGATCAGGTTCAGCCGATCGACTCCGACCGCGTCAGCGTGACGTTAACAAATGCAGCCTTCCCGGTGAATAGCCAGGCAATCATCAACGGCGTCACTGGAATCCCGCCGAACTTTCAGCCTCGCGCTTATGCTCCGGGCTATACCGCTGCCCGAAAAGGTTCTGTCCTACACAGCTTCGGTTCAGCAGCAGCTGCCTGCCGGAACCGTGCTGACTGTGGCTTATGTGGGCAGCCAGGGACGTAACCTCTTCCTCCGCTCATGGGCGAATGGAATTGTCGGTGTCACAACGAATCCGACCACCGGGGTTGGGACGCCGATCCTCGAGGATCCGCGGTTCGCGCAGCTTGACTACAAGACGAGCGGCGGTACTGACCATTACGATTCGATGCAGACTTCCGTACAACGCCGCTTCTCTCGCGGGCTGACGCTTGGCGGGCAATGGACCTGGTCGCACTCGATCGGCGATACGGGCGGCTCAAATGAAGCGCAGACGGCGCAGAATCCGTTCAACTTTGCACAGGATCGCGGCAACAACGCCTTCGACGTTCGTCACAGCGTGAATGTCACAGCGCTGTATGAGTTGCCTGTCGGCCGAGGCAGGAAGTATACGCTTCCGAACGCGTTTGCCGACGCAATTGTGGGCGGCTGGCAACTCGGCGGCGTCTTCAACGGCCGTACAGGTCTGCCGATGGATGTCACGATTGCACGTAACGACATCGCGTATCAGGTGATCGGCACCAATCAGTACGTGAGCTCGCCGATTGTGACCAACGGCGTCGTGCAGACGGTCGCCGTTATCAACAACCCGTATGGTGGTGCGTTCCGTAACAACCGCCGGCCCGATGTCGTGCCTGGTGTCGATCCGTTCCTGAACACGGGGGATCGCCGCTACGTCCTGAATCCGGCTGCATTCGCGTTTCCGGCGCCGGGTAGTTACGGCAATCTCGGGCGCTGGGCTCTGCATGGGCCTGGTCTGTCGCAGCTCGATTTCACACTGCAGAAGCGGTTCCCGATTCGCGAAGCAGTCAATCTCGAGTTCCGTTCGGAGTTCTACAACATCCTGAATCGTGCGAATTTCGCCAATCCACCTGCGCGTCTGAACAATGCGCTGGGTAACGGTGCAGGACAGCTGCAGCCGGGTCAGCCATTTAGTCTTGCGGCAGCGGGCGGCACATTCGGCATCGCAAACTCGACAGTGACGAAGGACGTTGGACTTGGTACGAACCGACAGATTCAGTTGTCGCTTCGTCTGAACTTCTGATCGCGTTCATTACTCTCCTGGGCGGCGTGCTCCGGTCGATACCGGATCACGCCGCCCTTTTTCTTTTCGATATACTTCTGTCCTGAGTGACAGAGCTTCGCCGTCAACTCGGCCTCCGCGACGTCACTCTGCTGGCGATCACAGGAATCTTCGGAACACGATGGATTCCGCTCGCGGCGAGCGTAGGGATGAGCGCAATCACATTGTGGATTGCTGCCGCCCTGTTTTTTGGGATTCCACTGGCTCTCACGATTGGCACACTTACCGCGCGTCAGCCTCAGGCCGGTGGACTTTACGTGTGGGCGCGCGATGATTTCGGCCCGTGGCCGGGTTTCCTGTGTTTCTGGCTCTACTGGATGGGAATCGTGTGCTGGTTTCCTGGCACTGCGATGTTCTACCTGAGCTCAGGTCTCTACGCGCTGAATCCGGAGTACGCCGCCGACCGAGGGCTGGTTGTCGGGCTCGCTGTTGCTGCCGTTTGGGTCGCGCTGGGAACCAATATTCTCGGGGTCCAAATCGGAAAGTGGACACAGAATGCCGGCGCGATCTCCGGGTGGTTGCTGGCGGCGGTCTTTGTGTGGGCTGCCTGGATGAGGTTAAGGCATCAGGCCCCCGCCACACCGCTGACAAACTTCGTGCCGGCGCCTCGGTTTGACACGCTGGCACTTTGGGCTGCGATTGCTTACGCCACCAGCGGGGTCGAAGTGCTTGGGCTTATGGGAGGCGAGATTCGGGAGCCGCGCTGGACGGTGCCACGGGCGGCCATTCTGGCAGGTGTCGGCTGCACACTGTTCTACCTGATCGCGACGGTGGCCGTGATGGTGCTTGTGCCGGCGGATTCAGTCAGCGAGCTGAACGGTCTGTCGCAAACGGCCGCGGCGGTCGCCGGTATATCGGGTATGCCGTTCCTGAAAGCAGCCGTCGCCGCTCTGGTTCTGCTGAGTGTAGTTGCTCAGTTCGGTGGCGTCGGAGCAGCCACATCCCGGCTTCCGTTCGCGGCGGGCGCCGATCACCTGATGCCTGAGGCGTTCAGCCGAGTGCATCCCCGCTGGGCAACTCCGTACATATCTATGCTGGTCCTTGGCGTTCTGGCAACCGTGCTGCTGATCGCCACGCAAGTGGGCGACACCATCGCCGCTGGATATGAAGCGGTCCTCGCTCTAATGGTCTTCGGTGGCTTTCTGCCATACCTGTTTATTTTCGCGAGCGGCTGGAAAGCAGGCCGGCGGGTCAGCGCCGTCCTCGGTACAGCGGTGACTTTGCTGGCCTTGGGGTGCAGTGCCGTGCCTGGACGCGATGTTACGAACCCCATTCTGTTCGAGTGCAAGCTTGCCGCCGGGACGGCAGCGATGATCTTGTCGGGAAGACTGGTGTATTCTTCGCGCTCACGAAAGCATCGGCTACAGGCAACGGCCGCCGAAGCGTAATCGCTGTCTGAGTAAGTGATAGAATTTGGCCCAAATATGTCACTGAAGAAAATACTTCGCCAAAGTGCTGGACTCGTTCTGCTTAGCCTGGTAGTTCGCTGCCTTAAGCCTGGCGGCGGACATCAACGGGAAGTGGAAAGCCGACTTCACGACTCCGGACGGAACCCAGCGATCGAATACCTTCACGTTTAAGACCGACGGCAGCAAGCTAACGGGAACAGTCGCCGGATCGCAGGATGAGACAGCGATCAAAGACGGCAAAGTGATGGGCGACGACATCACGTTCACAGCCGATCGCCCGTTTGGAACGTTTACGTACAAGGGCAAAGTCGCCGGCAATGACGAGATCAAGTTCAGTGTCAGCTTTGGGGACAACAATTTCGATATGACCGCGAAGCGCGTTAAATAGCGCTCGCGTCAGCCCTGACGCCCTGACCCATACTTGTGGCGAACGGCGGTGAACTTCGCGGTGCCGTATTCGCCGAGGTTCACCGTTCCTGACATTTGATCGCCTGTGACTTGCCCTTCGAAGCGGTAGCGCAGTGTTGTGCCTTCGAAGCGCTGTCCACTGCGAAAATTCACTTTCGAGCCACTGACAGCGCCACTTAGGTTTCCTTCAATGTGTTCGCCAATGTGGGTTCCGTCCAGCTGATTGCCCTTCTGCTCGAACATGAGGACATGGTTGGCGCCGCCGTGAACGAACTCGAGGTGAGCGTCCCAGCGACCGCCGACATTAACGGAAGCGTCGGTCTGCGTATCGGGCTGTGAACGTTTCGGCGGACTGGACAACAGAGCCGTCAGCCGTTCGGCCACGACTTTTTCCTCGCCGGGATTCATCATGTGAGCGCTCATGCTGATGGAGTCGGGCGGAAACTCCATCGTTCGACTCGAGGGACCAATGTCGATCCGTGGAGTCCCGTCGAAAAGCAGCATCGCGACGTCCGTGCCAGACAGCGGCAGCTTCGCTGCATCCCAGCGGACGGTCAGGCGAGCCGCATGGTTAGAGAGTTCTTTCGTGTCGCGAACATCGGCCTTGATGCCAGGAACGGTTTGGACGCGATCCGCAATGTGCTGCAGCATGCCGCGCTTCTGGTTATACTCCGCCTGAATGTCGCGGGTCTTCCACGTCTCGACGGCAGCGAGCATGCCCATAATCTCTTCGCGTCCGATTTTCAGAGCGCGACCGAATGTATGGTGAGGCGCACTGTTGATCCATGCTGCCTGAAGCAGGTCTTTACGTCCCAGCGCCAGTCCCGCACACTGCGGTCCTCGCAGGACCTTGCCTCCGCTGTAGCAGACGATATCGGCTCCGCGCTGCAGGTGAATATTGGGGATCGTCAGATCTTCGGCAGCAGCGTCCACGACCACCGGGACGCCTTTCGATTTCGCGACTGACGTAATAAACGGAAGGCCGAATTCTCCGTCGGATTGCGGTCCGGCGAGCACCATCACCATCGCCGTACGATCGGTGAACGCGGGAGCAAACTGATCCTTGTTCGCAATGGTGATGATCTTTGCGCCGGTCATCCGGATTGCGTGATCGTATTCGTTGCGCGAGTATCGCGGAGCCAGCACTTCGTTCTTCATCCCGGTTGTATCCGGCAGACGCTGCATTCGCTCCGGGGCCGAACCGGCTACACACGCTGAAGTCACGTGCGCGAGCGCGGCGGCGCAACCCGCGGTCACGATACCGTACTCGCAGCCGATCAGCGTCGCGAGTCGCTGGCCCACGGCATCCATCAGCTCATCGATTTGTACGAAGTGTCGCGACGCCTCATCCATGGCCTGGCGCACTTCCGGCAGCATCTGCGAACCACCGATGATCGTCAGCGTGCCGCGGCAGTTAATGACGGGCCGAACGCCAATCGGCTTCGTAAGTCAGCGGCTTTGCGGCGGCCAGGTGCGCCCGACGCAACCGACGACGATGTCATCCCGGCAGCAGCGGCAACAGCCCCGGCCTGAAACAAATCCCTTCGACTTACAGCCATCCGCCCAGCTTACAACGGCTGCCTGTGCTCGGTGATCTGCCGAAAAACACGCAGCAAATTGAGTCCCAGGAACTTGCGAATCCTCGTCTCTGACCAGCCTCGACGCAGCATCGCCTCGGTGAGCATCGGAGTGTCGGAGATGTCATGCATGCCGCGGGGCGGAGTCGGACCGCCATCCCAGTCGCTGCCCAGCGCTACGTGATCCTCACCGACAATCGCGATTGCTTTTTCGACGACTTCAATCCACTGCTCGGGTGTCAGGAGGATGTCTTCGGGAGTAGCGGCGCCGACCATCGGGAAGGTCGGCGCAACAATGCGATCGACTTCTTCGATCGTCTCCGGCCCTTTCCGCTTTGCGATGTCACTGGTGTCCCAGAACGGCTTACCGGCATGCTGCGTCCGCCAGTCGAAAGCCTTGACGTTATGAAATTCGTTGCCAATCTGGAACCCGATCACGCCGCCTTTCGCTGCGATTTTGCGCATCAAGTCCTCGGGCATATTTCGCGGGATGTTGTTGATCATCCGCAGGCCATGATGCGTCGCGACCACCGGAACGGAACTCAGGTCCACCGTCTGCGCGATCGTCTCGTCAGATGCATGCGAGACGTTGATCACCATCCCGAGGCGGTTCATTTCGCGGACGACGGCGCGGCCGCGGTCGTTCAGCCCGTGGTACTTCGGCGGGGAACAACAGGAATCGGCGAAGTTATTCGCCCAATTATGCGCTGGCAGCTGTGCCGATCGCAGACCCAGCCGGTACAGCGTTCGCAGGACGGCAAGATCGCCGTCGAGATCGAACCCACCCTCAAGATCCAGCACCGCTGCGATCTTGCCCGACTTGTTAATCCGCTGGATATCGTCGGCGGTTAGAGCGAGTTCAATCTTGTCCTTGTTCCGCTCGAGCTGCTGCAGCGCAAGGTCGACGAGACGGAGCGTCTGCTTTACTTCCAGCCGCTGTGGATAATATGCTTCGGTGACGAAGATGGAGAAGAACATCGCATCGATGCCGCCCTCCTTTGCGCGGGGCAGATCGAACTGGCCGTCGGACACACGCGTCCCGATGTCGCCGCCGTGATACAACTGGCGGTCAACCACGTGAACATGGGCGTCAAAGACGAACGCATCGTTATGGAGCTTCTGTGCGCGGGGCGAAATCGTAACCGCCAAAAAGAGGCTAAGTAACCAGGTTCTCACTCGAGTCCTATAATCAACCCGTATGCCAGCGGAACGCAACATCTCGCGCCGCGAACTCCTCGTCGGGACGGCAGCCGCTCCCCTGCTCGCCCAAACCCGGCCCGCGCGACCCAAAATCGCAGCGATCGCGACGACCTACTTCAAGTACTCTCACGCGCAGCACATCGTGGACCGATTCCTGATGGGCTACGGCTGGAACGGTACGCACCATCACCCTCCAATGGACCTCGTCTCGCTCTACGTGGACCAGATCGGAGGAACGACCTCAGCCGCGAGCGCGCCAGCCGGTTTCCTTCAATGAAAATGTGCCCGAGCATCGCCGAAGCACTGACTCTGGGCGGAAGCAAGCTGGCGGTTGACGGAATCGTCGTCGTCGGCGAGCACGGCAAGTATAAGCGAAACGAAAAGGGTCAGGTCCAGTATCCCCGCTACGAGTTCTTCCAGCAGATCTACAAGGTGCTTCGTGACAGCGGACGAGCTGTGCCGATATTCAACGACAAGCATCTCTCGTGGAACTGGGACTGGGCTAAGGAGATCTACGACACTGCACGGGAAATCGGTGCTCCGCTGATGGCCGGGTCCAGCCTCGCGGTGACCTGGAGAACACCGTCGGTCGAAATGCCGCTGGGTTCGCGGATCCGCGAAGCGCTATGCGTCTGCTACGGCGGCGTCGACAGCTACGACTTCCATGGACTCGAAACGATCCAGTGCATGGTGGAGCGGCGGCGGGGCGGCGAGGTCGGCGTTAAGTCGATGCAGGCTTACCGCGGCCCCGCCTTCTGGCAGGCTCTGGAGAATAGGGCATGGCCTCGGGAGCTGATGGACGCGGCCTTGTGCCGCAGCCATACGCTGACACCCGCGCGTGAGGGCTTCAATGACATTTTCCCGACCACAGAGGACATGCAGCGACTCATCAAGGATCCGGTCGCGTACTGCTACGAGCACGAGGACGGGCTTCGGTCGCACCATGCTGCTGATGGCGGGTCTGGTGAAGGACTTCAATTTCGCCGCCCGAATGGACGACAACAAGATCTTCTCGACCCAAATGTATCTTCCAATGCCGGATGGGCGAACCACGCTGGCGAACTTCTTCAGTCCGCTGGTCAACAACATGGAGCAGATGTTCCTGACCGGAAAGCCGACGTATCCGGTCGAGCGGACGCTGCTGACAACGGGCCTGACCGCGGCCGGTGTGGAAAGCCTTTACCAGAAGCAAAAGAAGCTGGACACGCCGCACCTCCGCATCAAATACCAGCCGAACCCGCAGTCGACTTTCTGGAGAACGTAGATGAAGCGCATAGCCAGTTGTAGGATCCATCTACAAATACCTGTCTCACGTGCAGCACATCGCTGACCGGTTCCTGGTCGGCTATCCGTATCGCGGCGCCGTGGCACAAGCCCGACATGCAGGTCGTATCGCTATATATCGACCAGAAGCCGGAAGGCGATCTCAGCCAGCAGCGCGCAAAGGAGTTCGGCTTCAAGGTTTACCCGACGATCGCTGAAGCATTGCGATGCGGCGGCGACAAACTCGCGGTCGATGCAGTCTTGAGCGTCGTCGAGCACGGGAACTACCCGCGGAACGACAAAGGCCAGATTCTCTACCCGCGCCACGAGTTCTTTAAGCAGTACGTCGAGGTGTTCGAGAAAGACGGGAGAACCGTCCCGGTCTACAACGACAAACATCTTTCGTACAGCTTTGAAAAGGCGAAGTGGATGCTCGACCAGTCGAAGCGTCTCCGCTTCCCTGTGCTGGCGGGTTCGTCTCTCCCGGTGACGTGGCGGCTGCCCTCTATCGAGTTGCCGCTGGGATGCACGATCGACGAAGCGCTGATGGTCGGCAACGGCGGTTCCGATCCGATGGATTATCACGCGCTGGAAGCAATGCAGTGCATGATCGAACGTCGGAAGGGCGGCGAGACGGGTGTTCGCAGCGTGCAGATGATTACGGCCCGCGATGTCTGGAAAGCCGGAGCGGAAGGCCGCTGGTCGAAAGACTTGCTGGTGGCAGCTCTCTCACGTTCCGACACGCCGCATGGGGCTAACGGTACAGGACGGGCGAACGCAGGACCTGGTGGCAAGCGGAGAGCTTCCGAAGCTCGTCAAGGATCCTGCCGCCTACTTCATCGAACACAACGACGGACTGAAGACGACGCTCCTGATGCTCACCGGTGCGATACAGGATTTCAATTTCGCGGCACGTGTCCGCGGATCCGGGATTCAGTCGTGCCAGTTTCTTCTGACACCGGTACCCAACGTCACGTACTCGGCGTGTCTGGTAAGCAAAATCGAAGAGATGTTTGAGACGGGCCGTGCGCCATATCCCGCCGACCGGACACTGATCGTCAGCGGGATGCTCGAAAGCTGTCTCACTTCGAAGGTGCAGGGCAGCAAGCGTCTGGATACACCGCACCTCAGCGTACGGTATCAGGCGCCGAAAGAAAGCCAGCTGCCGACGTAATCAGACTTTAAATCGCCGGACGTTGATCTTCGAGTCGTCAAACGTGCCGAGTCCGAGCACGCCGGCGATCTCGATGTGCTCGACCTGCATATTCAGAAACTGACTGTCTTTGTCCGGCTTGGCGGTCGAGATCGGCAGCATGCCAACCTGCGCGCGTTTTGCGTCGATTACCTTCAGCCCCGTCTTGTCCAGCGCAACCGGGTCGGTGGAGAAATACATCGTGTTGTGATCCCACATGTAGTCTTTCACCTTCCCACCGGGGCCGCCGTGATAAGCAGCAAGGATGCCATCACAGACGTTCAGAACGACCTTCTGGCGAATGATGGGGTGATCCACAACGTTGGGGATGAAAGTACCGCAGGCATTCAACGTCGCACTGGAATGGCTGCGGCTCACGTTGTTCACCAGGCCGTGCGACATGTTTTTCAACGAGATAGTCACGCCCGCGGACTGATGGTGCTTCAGCAGGCAGAGGTTGACCATCTTATTCACGTCCTTGCTGATGAAGCGCGAGACGTAAGATCGGCGATGGTGCGGATTCTTCGGATCCGCTCCAGGTAACACCAGCGGCATCTCGATGTACTGACTCGAGTCGTAGCCGTCCATATCCAGCTGAAGCGGATGCGCCGCGTAGTTATCCGAAGCGAAGGTCCACCGAACGCCTTCAGGCAGCCACTTATCGAAGCCAGCGTCCAGGAACTCCTGATGGTAGCGGTCGTACGCGACGATGTTTTTGGCCGGCACACCGGCTGACCGGATGCCCGCGATAATCTCCTGCACCACCTCCGGCGCAGAGATCACATACGGCCGACCAACGGGATTCAGTTTGAGGCCAACAACATCGCCGGGCTCAAAGAACTTCTTCCATGCGTCTGTGGAAGAAGGAGCTCCGGTCAGTTCCATCATGCCCTTGTTGAGCATCGCCCGAACGGCTTCCCGATTGTACTTTCGTTCGACCACAGCCCCTGGTCGCTCGACAGCAATCACGCGCCCGGGTACGGACCCGGAATGCCGTTCGCAACAGCGGCATTCACGCTTCCCCCATACGTCGCTGCGTAAGCGCCCGAAGCCAGAAGGCACCGGATGAAATCTCGGCGACTCTCCCCAGTCATCCCTTTACGCTGCTCCCTTCAGCACCTGCCGCACTCGGCGAGCGACGACCTGCGCTTCGCCGGGCTGCAACATCCAGACCGTCATCAGCAGCTCGTCGTGACTCCCAGGAGTTGTCTCGATAGAAGGCTGGCCTTCGCGAAGCTGTTTTCGAACGTCATCGGGAGAGAGCGAGATTTTCGATCGATCCCACGTGATCCGAAGATGCGGAGTGTGATTGGCGATTTCCGGGACATGTACCTCAGTCTTCAGTGACGGCAGATCTTTGACGGAATCGACGATGGTGGAGATCCTCCGATCCCATTCCTTCTGCTCGGCCGCATGATCCATCGAAACAAACCGCTCGATGGCAGCCAGCATGCCGAGCATCTCTTCCTTGTTCACCTTCATGCCGCGGGCGATCGTGTCGCTGTACGGCGACGTGTTCAGGCGCGCCGCTTCGATCAGATCCCGCCGGCCCGCAAGAATGCCCGCACTCTGTGGCCCGCGGATTCCTTTACCGCCGGAGAACGTCACCAGGTCGAAGCCCATTTTGGTGTACTTCGTCAGGTTCTCGACCGGTGGGACATCGGCCGAAGCGTCAATGAACGTTGGAACGTTATGCTTCTTGCCGAGGGCGACAAAGTCGGCGTTGCCGATCTTGCCACGCCCTTGCGCATCGTTGAAGAACAGCATCATCGCCGTCTTCGGCCCTGCCGCACGCTCGAGATCGTCGGCCGTTTCCACCTCCACCATTTTCACGCCCGTGGTCCGAACTGCGTGGTCATATCCGTAGCGATGGGCCTTTTGAATGATGACCTCGCTTTTCAGCCCTGTGACGTCAGGCAACTGGAGAATCGCCTTCTGATCCTTACCCGCGACGCAGGCGGCAGTGCCGCAGGTCAGCGCACCGGCCGCACCTGAGGTCACCATAGCTGCTTCTGCACTCAGCAGTTTCGCGAGGCGCTCGCCAACCTTGTCCTGCAACTCGTTCAGCGAGACGAACTGCTTCGAACCATACTCGATTGCGGCGACAACCTCAGGCGGCATCAGCGATGCGGTCAGCGCTGTGTAAGTACCCGCGGCATTGATAAATGTCCGGACCCCGAGTTCCTTGAAGTAGTCGCGACTCTTTGACGCTGTGGAAGCGCCCTGCGCAGCGCCGATTACTGCCGCCCCCAGCGGGACAGACGCAACACCTCGAATAAACGACCGTCTATTTGCCATTGGTCAGAGCTCCTTTCGATCCGGGCAGCCGCATTGGGCACACAGATGCTGTTCTCGACCAGAATACCCGCATTTGCTGCCGCTGTGGGAAGGTGGCCAATGTGGCGAATTTTGACACCTGGTTCCGGAGCATCCGTTCCGGCGGAAAACCCTGGGTCGTGGCCAACCCGCCGGACCGTTAGGCTGAAAGGGTGCCGAAGCGAGACATCATCACTATAGGCGGATCAGCCGGCAGCATCGAGTCTCTTAGAGCGATCGTTGCTGCACTCCCGGATAACTTACCAGCGGCGGTCTTCATAGTGGTGCATACAGCGCCCAGGGGACGAAGCTATTTGCCGGCCATGTTCAAAGGCAAGCTCCGGGCCCAAATTCCGTCTGAGGGCGACCGCATCGAAAACGGGAGGATCTTCATAGCGCCTCCGGACCGCCACCTGCTCATTGCCAACGATCACGTTCACCTCAGCCGGGGACCAAAAGAAGGACTGCACCGACCGAGCATCAATGTGACCTTCCGTTCAGCTGCCCTGACGTATGGTGATCGCGTCGCCGGAGTATTGCTCTCCGGAATGCTCGACGACGGGGCGTCCGGTCTTTGGGAAATTGCGGAGCGCGGCGGAGTCGCGATCGTTCAAGACCCGGCGGAAGCGGCCTTTCCCTCGATGCCTTTGAATGCGCTCGCAGATGCGGATGTGCAATTCAAGCTTCCTGCCGCCGAAATCAGCAACACTCTCGTCCGTCTTGCGCGCGGCGAAGAGCCTGCCCGCATTGGCAGCAACATCACCAATGGAGACGAAATCGACCGCATGCGATTCAGTGGGTTTACTTGTCCGGAATGCCGTGGTCCGCTTTTTGAATCCGAACGTTCGGGACCATCCCAGTTCCGTTGCAGAACTGGCCACATCCTGTCGCTCAAGACTTTAGTTGACGAACATACATCAACACAGGAACGAAAACTGTACGAATGCATCGTCGCGCTTGACGAGGGCGCCGATCTGGCTGAATACACCGCGACGCATGGCAAGGTTGACGACAGTAAAGCGTTTCTTTATGAGGCCGAGCAGTTACGCAGATTTGCCGCCCAAATCCGCAGAATGATCGAAGAACGTACGATCCCGGCAGTTGACTGACCTGATAACCTCAAATTGCATGTCCGATCAAGCCGAATACCAGCCCTCCGGTCGTGAACCGAACGGCGGACTGCAAGGTGCGAACGCTGAGAACAAAGCAGAGGAACTTCTGGTAACCAGACCCGCGGTCGGGGATGATGCCGAGGAGACGGGGGCGGAGCCCAGACTTGCCTTCAATATCGTCGCGTTTGGCGCTTCGGCCGGCGGAGTCGAAGCTTTGATTGAGTTGTTTCAGAACCTGTCGGCAAGCACCGGGATGGCGTACGTGCTGGTCACGCATCTGTCGTCCGAACACAAAAGCCATCTGGCAGAGATATTGGACCGGCAGACAAGTATGCCCGTCCTCGAGATAGCCAATGGCGTGATTCCTGAACCGGATCGCGTCTATGTCGCAAAGCCCGGGACGCTGGTGCGGCTGCGAAACGGCGCCTTCGAGGTGGAACCGCAGCAGAGCCGGCCACTAAACCCGATTGATGTTTTCTTTCGTTCGCTCGCGGCCTCTCAGAAGAACCGCGCCATAGCGGTAGTTCTGTCGGGAATGGACGGGGATGGAGCGCAGGGAATGCGCGCCATCAAAGGAGAGGGCGGAATTACCATAGCTCAGTCTCCGGAGTCGGCGCGCTATCCCGATATGCCCCGGACGACTATCTTGTCCGATCACGTCGATGCCGTGCTTCCGCCGCGAGGCATCGCAGTCCAGCTGGAGCGTCTCGGGGAGCAGTTTCGGTCCGGGAATGTTCAACTTCTCGAGGAAGGTGGAACGACGTCCTCCGAGGAGCGTTACTTTGTACGAATTCTGGCAATGCTGCGGGCCGTTTCCGGCGTGGATTTTCGGCTCTACAAGCCAGGCACGATCCGTCGCAGGATCGCACGCCGCATGGTCGTGCATCGGATAGGCACTTACTTCGAGTACGTCGCCTTCATGCAGTCAAACCCGGGCGAGGTACGCGAGCTGCATGAAGACGTCCTGATCAACGTTACTTACTTTTTTCGTGATCCGGAAGTTTTCGAGACGCTCAAGAGTATAGTCCTGCCGCGCCTGATGGAAGATCGCGATCCGGCGCAACAAGTGCGGGTTTGGGTTGCAGGTTGTTCGACGGGCGAAGAAGTTTACTCGCTTGCGATCTGTCTTCTCGAATACCTCGGCGGAAGTTCGATGGACCCCTCGATCCAGATATTCGGCACAGATGCGAGTGAGCCCAGTATTCAGATTGCAAGGACAGGCACCTATCCCGAGTCGATTACGTCTGAAGTGTCGGCCGAGCGCCTGCGGCGCTTTTTCGTGAAGACTGAGAAGGGATATCAGGTTGCAAAACGAGTTCGCGATCTCTGTATCTTTGCCCGCCAGAACCTTTGCCATGATCCGCCGTTCTCGCGCATGGATCTCATCAGCTGCCGAAACGTGCTGATTTACTTTGGCTCGCAACTGCAGTGGCAGCTGATTCCGACATTCCACTACGCTTTGCGCCCGGACGGCTTTTTGCTGCTCGGAACATCGGAAACAATCCGCGAGTTCACGGGCCTGTTCTCGTTGTTCGACCGGAAGAACAAGTTTTACCAGAAAATCAGTGCCGAAGGTATTCGCGCGATGGCTGACATACCTTCGCCGCTGCTTCTTTCCGAAAAGCCTTTGCCGCATCTGCGAACCCTGGATTCAGTCGGTGATCTGGACCTTCAGGCGGCTGCTGACCGCATCGTCCTCGCACGATATGGCCCGCCCGGAGTGGTTGTCAATGAGCGACTCGAGATTCTGCAGTCGCGCGGACAAACGGCCCCTTATCTGGAGATGCGGCAGGGCGCGGCAACTCTTCAACTGGCGCGAATGGCCCGCGAGAACGTTGCATCGCAGGTCGTTGATGCCGTGCATCGTGCGATTGAGGACGATCTTCCGGTTCAGATTCACGGACTGCCTGCACCAGAGGGCACAAGTGTCGGAAGGATTTCGGTCGAGGTCCTTCCGATTCACACCATCTCCCATCGATCGAAGTACTATTTGGTGCTTTTCGTGCCGAGTGATGGGCCAGTCGATCCCCACAGAACCGTCGAAGGGACAAACGTCGAAGAGGAGCCCGAAGACAAAGACAAACTGATTGCGCAGCTCCGCCAGGATGTCGCTTCCACAAAGCTCTATCTTCAATCGCTGCTCGAGGAGCGCGACGCGCGCAATCAGGAACTCGTGTCGGCGAATGAAGAAATTCAGTCCGCCAACGAGGAACTTCAGAGCACGAATGAAGAGCTGGAAACCACCAAAGAGGAGCTGCAAAGCGCAAACGAAGAACTGCATACGGTCAACGACGAGCTGCAGAATCGTAATGCCATTCTTACGCAGGCCAGCAATGATCTCCAGAACCTTCTGAACAGCGTGAATCTGCCTTTGCTGATGCTGGGCAATGCTCTCGATATACGGCACTTCACGCCACCGACGCAGCGGGTCATGAACCTTCGCGCCTCTGATATCGGCCGGCCTGTGGGAGAGATCCGCCTGAATCTCGATGTCGATGACCTTTCTCCGCTGTTTGTCGAAGTACTCGAAACGCTTACTCCGCGCGAGATAGAAGTTCGCGACAACGAAGGCCACTGGTATCTGCTTCGCGTCCGTCCTTACCGGACAGCGGAGAACAGGATCGAAGGGCTGGTTGTTGTTCTGGTTGATATTGACCAGCTCCGGCGCAGTCAGCACGAAGTGGGCGCCGCGAGGGACTTCGCAGCTTCCGTCATCGAGAACATACCGCTTCCTCTCGCGGTTGTGGACCTGAGCTTCCGGATCCATTCGTCCAACGAGGCATTCTCAACCCTTACCGGTCACAGCGCCGGTGAACTTCAGGCCCGCGTGTTGCCGGATCTGATGTCTTCGGTTTTGACTGCCGACAACTCTCTGCGCATCCGTTTGGAGGCACTCAGTAGAGACGCCCCGGGGCGGTAACGGCTTCCAGTTCGAGCAGACAACAACGACTCATCCGGTGAAGGTGTTCTCGATCAGCGGACGCGTTCTGAAGGCTGACAGCGAACAATTCCTGCTGGTGACTTTCGAGGACATCACGAATCATAAAGAAGCGGAGCGCCTGCTCAAATCCACGACAACCGCCCTGGGCAGGAGTCAGGAGGATCTGAGGGCATTGACAAGCAGCCTGCTTACGTCTCAGGAGACAGAACGCCGCAGGATCGCAAGAGAACTGCACGACGATGTCAGTCAGCGCCTCGCTCGGCTGGAGATCGAGACGGATGAGGCTGAGGAGGCCTTGCCACACGGCACCGAGAAAGCCGCAACAAAGCTGGAACAAGTACGGGTCGAGCTGGGCAAGCTTTCCGAAGACGTTCGCGAAATCTCGCACCGGCTCCATCCTGCAACCATCGAGAACCTGGGGCTCGAGGTAGCGCTTCGTGCATTAACGGAGGATACCGACAGGAAAGAAAATCTGATTGCTACGTTTGAATCCAGCAATGTTCCTGAGCGCATTTCCTTTAAAACGGCCACTGCACTGTACCGGATTGCGCAGGAATCTTTGCGTAATGCCGTTAAACACGCGGGGAGGACGCACGTTCGCGTCGAATTGCGCGGAGAGCCGGACGGTCTGCGGCTGAGCGTTTCCGACGCGGGCAAAGGCTTCGATCGCGAACGACACCGTTCCGGACTTGGTTTGATCAGTATCGAAGAACGCACTCGGGTGATTGGAGGCAATCTGAGCATTCATTCTGAACCTGGAAGGGGCACCATGATAACGGTTCACGTCCCTCCGGAGGAACTCACAGACGGGCAGGACGCCTGAGTGCCGGTACCCGAGATCGTTGTTCTCGGCGCTTCCGCCGGTGGTGTAGAGCCGCTTCAGGAACTCGTCAGGCGTCTGCCTGCGGACTTTCCTGGTTCGATCTTTGTGGTGATGCACATTCCTGCCCGCGGCCGGACCTATTTGCCGGACATTCTGACGCGGGCAGGGAAAATCCCTGCTGCACATGCGGTCGATGGTGAGTCAATAAAGCCAGGACGCATCTACATCGCTCCGCCGGACCATCATCTTCTGGTCGAGCACGGTCACGTACACCTCAACTGCGGACCAAAGGAGCAGCACCACCGGCCTTGCATCAACGTCCTTTTTCGGTCCGCTGCTGCGGTTTACGAGGGCCGTGTTGTCGGTATCGTGCTCAGCGGGGAACTGGATGACGGAACCGCAGGTCTTTGGGAAATTAAACGGAGAGGAGGCATTGCTGTTGTACAACACCCTGAAGAAGCGCCGTTTTCATCTATGCCATTAAGTGCTCTTCGCGAGGTGGAAGTCGACCATACGATCCGAGTCGGTGAAATGGCCGACCTGCTCGTATCCCTTGCAGGTGGGACCAGCGCTTCGCGAGGACAGGCGAAAGACATGAGGACAGCCTTGGCCGATACAGGTGGGTTGCAGCGCCAGTTGACCGATATTACCTGCCCCGACTGCCGAGGCACGATTTGGGAGGTAAGACGGGGGCAGTTCAGGGATTACGAGTGCCGCGTTGGCCATACATTCTCGTCGAAAACGATGCTTACTGAGCATTTGGCGACGGAAGAAAATACGCTGTATGCCGCTGTCGTCGCCTTGTCGGAAGGAGCATCGCTGCTGCGCAGGCTGGCAGACGAGCTTGGGGGCCAGAAGGGTGAGGAACTCCGTCAGGAAAGCCAGAAGCGGCAGGCACATGCGGAAGCGTTAAAGCAAATTCTCAATGACAGTCCGGGCGTAATGCTCGAGTGACGGAGTGCTTCGATGACCGAAACCTCGATGGGGACTTCGCTGTTGATTGTGGACGATGATGCGACGATTCGCACCAAGCTCCGACAAATCGCTGAGCGGGCGGGGGTCAATGTTGTGGGTGAGGCGGAGAACGGGCAGCGGGGGCTGGAAGAGGTGGTTCGTCTCAGTCCCGCAATCGTCCTGCTGGATGTCTCGATGCCTGTCATGGGTGGCTTTGCCGCTGCCCGTCAGCTTAGGGAAAGTCATCCGCATATCCGCATCGTTTTTCTGAGCCAGTACAGCCAAAAAATATACGCCGAAGAAGCTGTGAGGCTGGGCGCGGCAGGCTACGTCCTGAAGGCGGCCGCTGCAACGGAGCTTCCGAGCGCAATCATGGCGATTCATGCCGGACAGATGTTTATATCAGAGCGCGTCGCTCTGTAACGGTGACCGTTTCTTCGTTTTGCTGTATGTTGAAGTACACTAACGAGGGTACGCGATGGTTATTTTATGCACTAGCTGTGAGGAACGCCGTCGTGCCTGGATGTTCGCTCTCTCCAGATGGTCCGGGTGCTTGCGGGAGATGCGGCAAGCGATCGGGACACCCGAATACTTCGGATGCCGCAGCAATGCGCAAGCGGCTCGGGACTGGGCGGCAACGGCCAAAGCTGCCCTGTTTGAACACATTCGTACGCACGACAGCAACGCGATACCGATGCCATTTGAATGGTCACAGCGAGTCTTGAGCGCCGATGATTTGCTCCGGGAGCTCACGGCATCACTGCGCACACTCGAAGCTCGCGACCTGGAGCTGGTGAACGATACGGAACAGACCCATGACGCTACGGCGCGGTCGCTGTTTGCCATGGTAAATGTGATCCTTCCCTTCGCACCCTGCAGCACGCTGGAACGTGGCGAAGTCCGTCGCCGGCTCTCGCTTCTGGGAAGCCGCCTGAAGAGAACTGGCTGATCTCGCCCTCAACGGCCCTGCAAAGCTGCTGATTCCCCGGCCTCATCCTGCAATCACATGCACTACTTTTGGCGCTTGCGGGGCGGGCCCGATCATCGTCTGACGATATTTTTCAAAACTCGTTCTTTCGATGAGATTTCCGATCAGCTTCTCCGGCA
Organism: Bryobacteraceae bacterium; assembly: GCA_963794765.1. Classification (GTDB taxonomy): domain Bacteria; phylum Acidobacteriota; class Terriglobia; order Bryobacterales; family Bryobacteraceae; genus JAWXCM01. The sequence goes on from CAWCGC010000029.1 coordinate 327,844, forward strand.
AATGGGGCAGATCTTTTACGGCAAGCTCAAACGCGACGGGACTCGCATTCACGCTTCCGGCAACGATGCGATTGCCGACGATGAGATTTAGCAGCGGGACCCTTTGCGCGGTTTCTTTTGCTCCGAGGATGATAAGGACCCCAAGCGGTGCAAGTGACTCGATGGCTGCATCGGCTGCCTGAGGTGCTCCGGCGGCTTCGATCACGATGTCGGAGGTGCTGCGCTCCGGTTCGGACAGATACCGAAGTCCGATTGCTTCCGCAAGCCGCGCGCGCAACGATGTCGACGGTTCGGCGGAAACGAGATCGACGGCCAGGCCCCGCAGCTGGAGGACGGCAGCGGCAAGCAGTCCGATCGTGCCTGCTCCCAGGACCAGTGCCCGTTTCGGTTCGCCCTGATGCAGACTCAGGGCAAGAGCGACCGCCTTTTCTACCACGCTCAGCGGTTCGATGAGGACGGCACGCTCACGCAGACTCGAGTCCACCCGGACAAGATCGCGCCCATTATCAACGGCCAGTTCCGTGAAGTACCCGTGTGCGCCGAAGATTCCCCGTTCCGTGTAACCGCCGGTGATGCATAAATCTCGCCGTCCGAGCGCGCACATGGGGCAGGGAGGGTTGCATGCGCGCCGGACCATCGGAACCACCAGGTCACCTGGACGGAAAGCATCAGAACTGCTTTGCAGCACCTCTCCCAGTGCCTCATGCCCGAGCACCAGAAAGTCGGAGCCCTGAGGTCCATAGCCGAACTGAAAGCCTGCCAGTTCCCGATCCGTGCCGCAGATGCCTGTCTCGAGCACTCGGAACAAGACGTCTCCTTCCCGTTCGAGCGCCGGCAGACGGATATCGCGCTCCCGCAGGTCACGATGGGTATAGTCGACGGTGACAGCGCGCATGGGCTCAGGCGCATTATAGGGCTTTGTACAGACACGACTTCGCCCAGGCGAGAATACACGTATGCGAAATCTGCTTATTGTGCTGAGTGCAGTCGCACTCTATGCACAGAACACGCCGCCGCAACGTGCTCCGGGCGAGGACTGGGTTCCTCTCTTCAATGGAAAGGACCTGAACGGCTGGGTCGAAGTCGGCAAGGAGAAGTGGGCTGTTGAGAATGGAACGATCCGGGGAATCGCCGTGTCGAAGGATTACGGCTATTTGAAGACCGCGAAGAATTACAAGGATTTCCAGCTTGCGCTGCAATTCAAGTGCAACGGCGATGGAAACAGCGGCGTGTTCTTCCATTCCGAGTTCAAGCCTGGCACCGCGGATATCACCCAGGGTTTACAGTTTGAGATCGACTGCACCCTCGGCAAGCATACCGGCGGAATCTACGGCGACGGACGCCAGTGGATTGTGTGGCCCTCTCCGGAGAACGAAATTGTGGTCCGTCGTGAAGAATGGAATGAATATCTGCTGACTGTCGTTGGGAACCACTACATCTCTCGCCTGAATGGCGTGCCAATGATCGACTTCACGGATCCTAAGCCGAAGTCTTTCGACGGCGGCATCTCGCTGCAACTGCACTCTGGCGGGCGGGGCGATATGGTGTTTCGCGATTTGTACATTCGCGATCTTACCGTCAGGAAATAAATCTTCAGCGACCGAACTTGGGAATGAGGCGGTTCTTTACTTTCAAACCGAACCGCTTCATATCCGGACTGAACTCATTCAGGAAGCTGTCCTGCACGTTCGACGCAAGCACCCACGAAAGCTCATGCGCCATGCGCCCGGTCGTCATCGGACGTTCGTTGTAGAGGGACAAGGTGTAGATTCCGGCTGCGGCGCCGATCAGGCGGCTGTACGCCGGATGCGCATGGCCCTCGGGCGAGTATGCCACGAAAGAGTGGATGAGAGCGTGTTTTATCCGCTTGCCGAAAGCAGTTTCGGTTGAGGATCTGCGGCGAATGTCTTCCCTGAGAACAGCTCCTGCAAGAAACTCGGTGGTCGTTCGTGTCGATCTGGCAATGAGTCCGCCAGTGTAGCGGTCTCCAAACGCATCGAAGGTACGGCCGTTATGAGGCTTGGAGATTGCCATGTCCACGGCCGTGTCCAGTCCGAGGAGGGTCAGTCTCTGCCAACTGTATGTTCGGTAGACGTAGTGGTCCCATCGTTCCTGGAACGTGAACGATGGATTCTTCGGGCTGGCGGGATCGGCAGGAGTAGTACTGGCAGGCGCAACATTGGCGGGCGCAATAGTGGCGGGAGCAATACTGGCAGGAACAAAGTCTTGCCCGACTGCCACAAAGGGGCAGAGAAAGACGAACGCGGCCAACGGGCGTAAGACCAAGAGTGAGTGCCTCCCGGCGATCCTCGATCAGACCGCCGTGGAGACAGTCTATACTAATCTTCCACTCACTTCACTAAGGTGTCGACCTTAGAATTCGCACCGTAAGCGGCTGTGAAGGATACTTACAGTTCCGGAAGTTCCGCGGGAGCGGCCGAGATCAGCTTGTCCTCGAACGGGTAGTTACAAGTATTCTTCTGATGGTGGCGAAGGTACCACCGGTACGTCTCTTTAAGACCTTCGGTAAAGTCGATCGGCTTGAACTTCAGCATCCGTTGTGCCTTGGTAATTACCTCCGTGATCGGAGGCATGTCGAAGTACATCCCGAAGTAGAGTTTCGGGCCCATGGGATGACCTCCCAGCTGCGAGGATCTTCGGTCGCGGGAATCCGGACGAAGTTGACCGGTTTGCCCGCTACTTCCCCGAGCAACTGCAACCACTTCGAACTGCGCGATCGGACGAGGATTGGCGATGTTGAACGCGTGGCCGGACGGCTCCCGGCTCATCCATCGCTTTCAGGCAGGCTCCGACCAGATCCTTAACATAGACGAACTGCATCAGCCGGCGGCCGTCGCCCGGCAGGATGATGGGCCGGTCTGTCGCGCAGACGATCCCAGAAGAACGCTTCGCGATAGAAACGGATTCCCGGGCCGTAGATGAACGGCGGCCGCAGCGTCACCACCGGGAACCCGATTGCGCTGATGCATGCGGAACAGCGCCCGCTCGCTCATGGCCTTGTTGCGGACGTAGACGTCGGGATGATCGTCCGGAGCGAGGGCGTCGCCTTCGTGATGATTCAGCCCGTCGCCATAGGCGGCCACGCTCGACATGAAGATGTAGCGGATCAGGCGTCCGTCGAAGCGTCGCGCCGTGGCTTCGACCTGCAGCCGCGGTGGTGCCGCGCTCCCAGTCGTAGACGTTGTCGAAGACGACATCGAACCTGTGACCGGCAGCGCGGCCTTCCGGAACGCTTCGCGGATCGTTGCGGTCCGCCACGATATTCGCGAACCTTCTTGCCCGAAGTCGTGCGTCGGCCTTGCGATGCAGCAATCGTGACCTCGTGCCCGGCTTTGAGCAGCTCGGCTACCAGATTGCGGCCGATGAACAGGGTTCCGCCGATAACCAGTACGCGCATGCGTTTACCGGCCGACTAACATGGCCGTCGACTGTTAGTCGTAATACTCCAGTCCGAGGTGCGTGATCAGATCCTCGCCGCGCATCCAGCGGAGCGTGTTCTTCAGCTTCATCAACTGAATGAAGATGTCATGCTCGGGATACAGTCCCGGGGCGGTCATCGGAGCCTTTGAAGTAGAACGACAGCCACTCCTGAATGCCTCGCATTCCGGCGCGCTGCGCAAGATCCATGAACAGGACCAGGTCGAGCACCAGCGGCGCGGCCAGGATCGAATCGCGGCACAGGAAGTCGATCTTGATCTGCATCGGATAGCCGAGCCAGCCGAAGATATCGATGTTGTCCCAGCCTTCTTTCGAATCGCCGCGCGGCGGATAGTAGTTGATGCGCACCGCGTGATACAGATCCTTGTACAGATCCGGATACAGATCCGGCTGCAGGATCTGCTCGAGCACGCGAGAGCTTGGTTTCTTCTTTGGTCTTGAAGGAGCCCGGATCTTCCAGAACTTCGCCGTCGCGATTGCCGAGGATGTTGGTCGAGAACCAGCCGTTCACGCCCAGCATGCGCGCTTTGAATCCCGGCGCGAGCAGCGTCTTCATGAACGTCTGGCCGGTCTTGAAGTCCTTGCCGCAAATGCGGAATGTTACGGTCGCGCGCCAGATCGAGCAGCGCCGGAATGTCGGTGGTGAGATTCGGCGCGCCATTGGCGAACGGCACGCCGGACTTCAGCGCCGCATAAGCATAGATCTGGCTGGGCGCGATCTCCGGGATCGTTCTTGCGCAGGCCTTCCTCGAAAGCCTTCAGCGTCTGATGGACACGCGCCGGGCTGATGGAACACTTCGGTCGAGCCGCACCAGATCATGACGGTCCGGCTGACGTTGTTGTCGCGCTGAAAACGGCGGATGTCGTCCATCAGCATCTCGCGCCTTGTCCATCTTGTTGGGCGCCTGTCTTTACGTTTGGTCCGTTGATGCGCTTCACATACTCGTGATCGAAGACGGCCTTCATCGGCTTGATGGCCTGCAGCGGATCTTTCACCTGACTCAGCAGGGATCGCTCGAGCACCTTCGCGTTGCTGCGCGGCTTCGTACGCCGTGTCTTCGTAAATGTCCCAACCGCCGAACACCAGATCGTTCAGATTCGGCCAGCGGAACGAAATCGTTGATGTATGGACTGCGGCCGTCCGTTCGCTTGCCGAGACGAATGGTCGCCAGTTGCGTCAGCGACCCGACCGGTTGTGCCAGCCCTTTGCGAATTGCCTCGACTCCCGCCATAAAGGTAGTCGAAACTGCTCCGATACCAGGGATCAGGATGCCGAGCTTGCCTTCGGCAGGCGCAATCTGAACATTTTCACTCGTGGGCAAATGTTAAATCTCCGTGAATTTATTGGGTTTTTTGAACGAAAGCCAATGCTATACTAGCACTGCAAATGTCCGGCAAGTCGACAGCAACGATAGCTGCAGCTGTTATCGATGATGAAAAGCTTGCCCGCGAAGAGCTGGTATTTTTGCTGCGAAGTTTTCCCGAAATCGAAGTTGTCGGGATGGCGGAAAACGGCCTCGAAGCCGTCGATCTGATCACGCGGGTCGAGCCTGATCTTGTGTTCCTTGATGTGCAAATGCCCGGTCTCGACGGCATGGGCGTGATACGAAAAGTTCAGGAGCAGAGTGAACACGTTCCGCACTTCGTGCTGGTGACGGCGTTCGACCACTACGCCATAGAAGCGTTTCGTATGGCGGCAATGGATTATTTGCTGAAGCCGGTTGAGAAGGACCGCCTGGCGGAAACCGTCCAGCGTGCGTTACGAAATTCCGGTGCCGGAGAGAGTAATCGTCCGCTGGAAATTCCTCCCGCGAATCGCCCGCTCGGGCCGCGCGCGAAAGTCCTGGTAAGAAGCAGCGGCCGAAGCTTTATCGTCGACGCACAGGACATTGTTTACGCCACGATTGAGGACGGCGTGATCACGGTCGTCACATCAACCGTCGAGGGTGAGGCGAACTACAAAACGATCGAAGAACTGCAGAGCAATCTCGATCCCGACACGTTCTGGCGCGTTCACCGGTCGTATCTGGTCAACATCAACCGGATTCGTGAAGTTATTCCGTGGTTTAAATCCAGCTACCAGATCCGCATGGACGACAAGCGCGGCACCGAGATCCCGGTTAGCCGCGTCCAAACCCGCCGTTTGCGAGCCCTTCTAAAACTCTAGTACTGCTGCGTTACAAACTATGCAGTGTGGGGCGGTGAATCTTCGCCGCAGCCGCCTTTCCAGGCGGCTCGCCGCCTTGGACACGACGTTAGTCAGGCAATTTCAGCTGCCGAACGTCCTGCGGGCATACCGGCATTGGTGTAATCTGTCCGCCGGTCGACGGAGCCTTGTCCTGACCAGAAGGCGCGTGAAACTGTTGTATTCCTTTGTCCACATTGGCCGGAGGCAGGTACATCAGGATATGTGCGCAGGTGTCGCCCTCAGCGGCAGGCGGAAGGATTCGAACGATCGGGCTGCCCGGCCGTTTGCTGTCCAGGAACTTGCGGAGGTCCACCCTCGGGATCAGCTTCTTCAACCGCTCGAGCCTGGGATCGGCATCGGCCGCAGTCAGCGGGATGGCCATTGCCGCGATTGCGATCGTCAGAGCAAAAAGTCGGAAAGACATAAGAACCTTCTCCGCCGACATGAAATCGCAGTTGTGGCCATAAAAGTTCCAGAACTTGATCGTTGCCGGCGCTCACACTTCCCAGCGCGCCACCGCTTCTTCGCTGATATCCACGCTGCCGGGCTGAGCGAAGCCGTTTACGATTTCGAGCGGTTCCCGCATGATCGGATTCCACCAGTCGGCATACTCCAGCCAGTGTGCCGTCGGCGTTACCGACAGCAACTGCGCGCTGACTTCGGGCCAGAGATGATTTGAAACTCTTAACCCGTGAGCAGCGGCGATCGCTGCCGCCCGCATCCAGCCGGTGACGCCGCCGATCTTCATCACGTCGAGCATCACGAGGTCCGTGGAACCTGCTGCAATGGCGTGCCGCAGGTCGAGCGGTCCCCACCAGTTCTCCCCCGCCTGCAGCGGTGTGCCGATCTCGCGTGCGATCGCGGCATGCCCGCTGAAGTCATGCGACAGTATCGGCTCTTCGATCCAGGTCAGGCCCTCGCCGTCAAGCTGACGGCAGCGCTCGATGGCTTCGACCGGAGTCAGCGACTGGTTGTAGTCAACCATCACAGCGACTTCGGGACCGACCGCGCTCCGAATCGAGCGAATGACGTCCAGGTCTTCGGCGAGCGTTGGGTAGCCGATCTTGGCTTTGACGCCTCGAAAGCCCTTTGCCGCCCAGCTTTCTGCCGCGCGCGCACATTCCGCGGCACCGTCATACCCCAGTCCGGCATACGCGATGACGGGTTGTTCGATACCGCCAAGCAAGCGGCACAACGGGACGCGATGGAACCGGGCCAGCGCATCCCAGAGCGCCATGTCAATCGCCGCGATGGACATGCCGGTCAGACCCTGCGGTCCGAGGAGTCGAAACCGCGACTGCAGACGATCGAATACCGCTTGGGGCGCGACCGGCTCACCGGAGATCAGCTGTTCGAGATTCGAAATCAGCTCGGCACAAGGCTTCAGCGCAGCCGTGGTGTAGGTGAAGATGACGCTGGATCCAACGATGCCCTCATCCGTGAAAACCTGCGTCAGGATCAGCGGCGACTCCGAGATGGTGCCGCTGGCCGTCCGGTGCGGTTCGGACATTGGGACCTGCAATGCCCGAACCCGCAATTCCCGAATCGTGAGTGGCGGTCTGCTGTTGCCAGGAGCCACTGCTGGTTACCGCTGAATGCGCGCCGATCCGCCCTTCGCGAACGCACGAACGTCGTCCAGCGTTGCCATCGTCGTGTCGCCCGGGAAGGTCGTCAGCAGAGCGCCATGCGCCCAGCCCAGCCGCACCGCGTCTTCCGGCTCTTCGCCGGTCAGCAGGCCGTAGATGAAGCCGGCCGCGAAGCCATCGCCGCCGCCCACGCGATCGTGGACATCGAGTTCGGCTGTCGGCGCCTGATAGGTCTTGCCGTTGATCCAGGCCACCGCGCTCCAGCGAGTGCCGGTTGGTCGAGTGGACTTCGCGCAGCGTGGTCGCCACGATCTTCACGTTCGGGTGCTTCTTCACCACGTTGTCCATCATGCCGAAGAAAACGCTCGGATCGAGCTTGGATTTCGCTGCGACCTCCGGTCCGGGAATGCCGAGGCCCTTCTGCAGATCTTCTTCGTTGCCCACCAGCACATCGACGTTCTCCACGATCCGCGCAATCACGTCGACCGCCTTGTCCGGACCGCCGCCAGAGACTTCCACAGCTTCGCGCGGTAATTCAGATCGAACGAAGTGACTGCGCCTGCTGCCTTCGCCGCCTTCATGGCTTCGATGATCAGCTCGCCGGTGGTCTCCGAAAGCGCCGCGAAGATGCCGCCCGAATGGAACCAGCGGACGCCTTCGCCGAAGATCTCGTTCCAGTCGAAATCGCCGGGCTTCAGCATGCGCGCCGGCTTCATTCGCGCGGTTGTAGAAAACGACGGGAGCGCGCACGCCGTGTCCGCGGTCGCTAGTAAACGGTCGCCATATTCGGGCCGTTGACGCCGTCGTGCTTGAAGTGCTTATAGAACGGCTTCACGCCCATGGCGCGCACGCGCTCGGCGATCAGATCGCCGATCGGGTAGTCGACCATGGCGGTCGCAACGCCGGTCTTCAGGCCGAAAGCAATCCGCCAGATTCGCGGCGACGTTGAACTCGCCGCCGCTCACGTGGATCTGGCACTCGGTCGCTTTGCGGAAAGGAATGATTCCCGGGTCCAGCCGGTGGACCAGCGCGCCGAGCGACAGAAAATCGAGCGCGCCGTCCTGGACGTATGTTCAAACCGTGATTTCATGTGTTGTGTCGATCCGATCTATGCGTTGTAGCGTGCCGGACGAGACTCGGCCGCCGCGGCCCGTCCAGTTGGTGTGGAAGAACTGCCCGCGCGGCTTGTCGACGCGCTCATACGTGTGCGCGCCGAAGAAATCGCGCTGCGCCTGCAGCAGGTTCGCGGGCAGCCGCTCCGTGCGGTAGCCGTCGTAGAACGCAAGCGCCGTCGAGAACGCCGGCGTCGGCACGCCGTACTTCGATCGCCGGATGACGCCGCGGCGCCAGGACGCCTGGTACTTGTTCAGCGTGTTGCTGAAGAAATCGTCCAGCAGCAGATTCGTCAGGCTTCGGATTCTTGTCGTAGGCTTCCTTGATCTTGCCGAGGAAGCGGCTGCGGATGATGCAGCCGCCGCGCCACATCAGCGCGATGCCGCCGAAATTCAGATTCCAGCCTTCTTCCTTTGCCGCCTGCGCGCAGCAGCATGTAGCCCTGCGCGTAGGAGATCATCTTCGAGCAGTAGAGCGCGCGCCGCACGTCTTCGATGAACTCTGCGCGGTCGCGCCGAGAGCTTCGGTTGCGGTCCGCTCAGAATCTTCGAAGCCTCTACCCGCTCGTCTTTCATCGCCGAAAGGCAGCGCGCGAAAACGGCTTCGCCGATCAGCGTCACCGGCATGCCCAGATCGAGCGCGCTGATCGCGGTCCACTTGCCCGTGCCCTTCTGGCCGGCCGTGTCGAGGATCTTGTCGACCATCGGCTGTACCGTCTTCGTCCTTCTTGGCGAAGATCTCGGCGCGTGATCTCGATCAGGTAGCTGTCGAGCTCGCCTTTGTTCCACTCGGCGAAAACCTCGTGCAGTTCGTCCGCGTTCAGGCCCAGACCGTCCTTCAGCAGTTGGTACGCTTCGCAGATCAGCTGCATGTCGCCGTACTCGATGCCGTTGTGGACCATCTTCACGTAATGGCCGGCGCCGTCTTCGCCCACCCAGTCGCAGCAGGGCGTGCCGTCTTCCACCTTGGCCGCGATCGACTGGAAGATCTCCTTCACGTGCGGCCACGCTTCGGGATTGCCGCCGGGCATGATGGAGGGGCCGTAGCGCGCGCCTTCTTCGCCGCCCGAAACGCCGGTGCCGATGAACAGAATGCCCTTTTTCGCCAGAGTCTTCGGTGCGGCGGTTGGTGTCCGGAAAGTGCGAGTTGCCGCCGTCGATGATGATGTCGCCCTTCTCGAGATGCGGCAGCAGCTGCTCGATCATCTGATCGACCGTGTCGCCGGCCTTCACCATCAGCATGACGCGCCGCGGCCTCTTCAGCACTTTCGCGAGTTCTTCGATGGAATGCGCGCCGACTACCTGCGTGCCCTTGGCTTCGTTGTTGATGAACTCGTCGACTTTGGAAACGGTTCGATTGAAGACCGCCACTTTGTATCCGTGGTCGTTCATGTTCAGGACCAGGTTCTGGCCCATGACGGCAAGGCCGATCAGTCCGATGTCACAGAGTTCATTCTGCATGTACGTGATCTCCCGTTCGTTGAGGCGTCCAGGGCGCTGTTCACCGTGTCCCCGCAGATTGACGATGACCAGAATGACTGGAGCTTTTTTATTCTATCGTTGGTCTTGCGAACCTGGACACTTCAGGCTGTCGCGCGCGCCGTGTGCAAACATACAGATCCAGGCCAGCCGCATCCTGCGGCATCCAGACAGTTTGTACGCGGAACGTCGACAGAAAACTCCCGCCGCACCATCGACAGGATTTACGTTTGCGAGACAATCCTGTCACGGCCCTGTAATCTTGTGGTTCGCTAAACTGGTGCTATCCCTCTCTGCAGGGTATTCCGATCTTTCTATGAGAAAAACCCTACAATTTGTGTTGCTGAACCTGGCGTGTATAAGTTTTACCTTTGCACAACAGGCTGGTGTAGCGGGCATCTCGGGCGTCGTACAGGACGCTACGGGTGCTTCGGTGCCGGGCGCCAAAGTCACAGTCTCGAATGAGTCCAAAGGTATCACCAGAAACCTCGAGACCAACCAGAATGGTATTTTTACTGCTCCATCGCTGATCCCTGCTTCGGGATACACAGTGAAAGTAGAGTCAGCCGGGTTCGGCTCATACGAGCGTAAGGACATCACTCTCAACGTCGGCCAGAATGTCGATCTCAACATCGCGCTGAGCGTCGCAGCTTCTACCCAGACGATCGAGGTTTCCAGTGGTGCTCCGATTGTCGAAACAACAAAAACCGGCGTTAGTCAGGTTGTCAATACGGCTCAGATCGATAATCTTCCGATCAATGGACGTCGCGTCGACTCGTTCGTCCTCCTCAGCCCGGGCGTGACCAACGACGGAACCTTCGGTCTTATCAGCTTCCGCGGAGTCGCTGGCGGAAACACTTTTCTGACGGACGGCAACGACACGACGAATCAGTATTACAACGAGAATGCGGGACGCACTCGCATCTCGTCTCAGATCTCACAGGACGCCGTTCAGGAATTTCAGGTGCTTTCGAATGGCTACTCCGCCGAATATGGACACGCGATCGGTGGTGTGGTCAACACCGTCACCCGCTCCGGCACGAATGACTTTCACGGCACCGGATATTGGTTCTTCCGGAACCGCACACTGAATGCCCGCGACCGATACGCTGCGTTCAATCCTCCTGAGTGGCGGCATCAGGCCGGTGCCAGCCTCGGAGGACCGATTGTCAAAAACAAATTGTTCTTCTTCGTTAACGGCGAGATTACGCGGCGCAACTTCCCGGTTCTGAATCGAATCATCAACACGGGCTTCACCACAACCGGCGGCGTGTTCAATGCTGCCTGCCCGGCACAGCTGACCACGGCACAATGCAATGCAGCGAGTAATTACGTCATGCGCGGAAATAACGTACTGCTGCCGCGCACGGCGGACACCAACATGGTGTTCGGCAAGCTCGATTATCAGATCAACTCGAAGAACACTCTGAGCGCAAGCTTCAACTACATGGACTGGACCTCGCCGAATGGTATTCAGACCCAGGCCGTGCTCACCAACAACAACGCATTTTCGAACAACGCCGACTCTACCGTTCGTAATCGATACGGCCGGCTCGCCTGGACGTTCATCCCCGGCAGCACGATTGTCAATGAAGCGCGGTTCGGCTGGTTCAAGGACCGCCTTTACGATCCCTACAACCCGGCTCTGATCCCGGCGCAGACAGGATCGCTTGGTGTCAGCGTCAACAACACACCCGTCGGCGCGGCTACCGATTACGATCGCCTGAATCCGTCGGAGAATCGCTTCCAGTACTCCGATAACCTGAGCTGGAACCTCGGCAAGCACGCACTTAAGTTTGGCTTCGACTTCATGTCGACGCAGGACTACACCAAACTTCTGCGGCAGGAGTTTGGCAACTACCTTTACGGGACCTTTGCCGCCTTCGCACTCGATTTCAACGGTGTGCGTTCAGCTACCGGTACAGGCAACTACAACACTTTCCAGCAGCGGTTTGGCAATCGCATTATCGATACGACGGTGCGGGATTACGCCTTCTACATTCAGGACCAGTTCCGTATCACTCCGAAGCTGACCCTCAACTACGGCGTCCGTTACGAGTACACATCGATCCCGCAGCCCTCCCAGGTTAACCCGGATTATCCGGCGACAGGACAGATCCATTCGCCTGGCAATAACTGGGCGCCTCGGTTCAGCATGTCGTACGCGATCACTCCGAAAACTGTCGTTCGCGGCGGCTTCGGGATGTTCTACTCCCGGTTTCAGAGCGGTCTGATTCAAAACCTGTTTACCGGGAATGGGCTGTACCAGCAATTCGTCAGTATTCAGCCGACGCAGGCTGGCGCTCCGATCTTCCCGAACATCCTGCAGACTGCGACGGGACTCCCGCTCGGCTCCGTTGACCTGCAGTTCGCAGACAAGAACTTCCGCAACCCATATACGCTCCAGGCAGACTTCACTGTCGAGCGTGAGCTGACCTCCAGCCTCGGCCTCAGTGTCTCTTACATCTACAGCCGGGGTGTTCAGCTGTTCACGAACCGCGACCTGAATCTCGGCGCTCCCGGGCCGAATACCACGTTCCGCGTCAACGACGCGAGCGGCAACCAGGTTGGCACTTTCACGACGCCAACGTACCTGTCCGCAAACAAAGTCGATCGCCGCTATGGACGCATCTGGCAGGTCGAAAACGCCGGCCAGAGTTGGTATAACGGCATGGTCGTCCAGTTGAATAAGCGCTTCTCGCACGGGTTCCAGGGATCCATCGCTTACACCTGGTCCCACGCTATCGATCTCGGTAACGTAGGCGGGGGGTCCGACGCGCTGTTCTTCAGCACGCTGCGGAGCTTCAACAACTACGTCTCAGGTATTGATCGCGGCAGCTCATTGCTCGATCAGCGACACCGGTTTGTGGCTAACTCCGTGTGGTCGCCTCGGTTTACGAAGAGTAACTCGGTTGCAGCCCGCTACCTGATTAATGGATGGCAACTCTCTGGCATCTGGATTGTGGCTTCTCCGCAGTTTACGAATGCAACCGTCAATGTCAGCGGCGCCGCATTCACCGGAGCGGCCTACACCGGCAGCCTGAACGGGGCTGGCGGCACGACGCGTGTTCCGTTCTATCCGACGAACTACTTGCCGATCGACAGCGTGTTCCGAGTCGACGCTCGCCTTTCCCGTGAGCTTCCCTTCACGGAACGTGTTCGGATGTGGCTGAACTTTGAAGCATTTAACGTCTTCAATCATGTGTCGGACACCGGCGTGAACACGCAGGCATTCAGCACCGCGAATGGGGTGCTGACTCCGACTGCCAACGTCGGGACCGGTAACCAGTCCCAGGGTTTCCCGGACGGGACCAACGCTCGCAGAGCGCAGGTTAGCCTTCGATTGGTTTTCTAAAACAAATTTAATCTTCGACGCTCTTACGGGGCAGGTTTTTCGCGAAACCTGCCCTTTTTGTTTTTCCAGGGCGGCTGATTTTGGTCAGATACAATCGGCAGTACATGCAAAGTTCGCCATTTCGCCTCGACGGCAAGACCGTGTTGGTCACCGGCGGGGCAAGCGGAATCGGTGCGGCGATAGCGGAGGTTTTCGCCGGTGCCGGCGCGCAGATTTTGGTTGCTGACATCGACGAAGCCCGGGCAAACGCATTTGCCGCCGCGCTACCCAACGGCGCTCGCGGGATCCGCTGCGACGTTACCAGCGAAGAGTCGGTGCGGAACGCGTTTGCGGGGCTGCAAAAGCTCGACTGCCTCGTGAATAACGCCGGCATCGGTCTGGTGGGAGCCGTGGAGGAGACCGACATCAGCGATTTCCGTCGTCTCTATGACGTTAATGTATTGGGCGCTTTCCTGACGACGAAACACGCGATGCCGCTGCTCCTCCAGTCTCACGGCAACATCGTAAATATAGGTTCCGTAGCCGGTCTGGTCGGGGTGAAAAAAAGATTCGCGTATTGTGCGACCAAGGGCGCCGTTGTCGCGATGACCCGCCAACTCGCTGTCGACTACCCAAAAGAAATACAGAGTCAACTGTATTTGTCCCGGTACGGTGGACACACCCTTCGTAGAAGGGTATCTTGAGAAGTATCACCGAAATGAAAAGGAAGCCGTTCGGGAGCAGTTGAACCAGCGGCAACCCGTGGGACGGCTGGGGCAGCCCGGCGAGATCGCCCATTTGGCGCTGTACCTTGCGTCCGATGAAGCCTCTTTTACGACTGGATCCGTCATAACCATTGACGGGGGTTGGACGGCGGCCTAAGGCGAATCCCCGACTCAAGTTATTGACCCGTAGACCGATATAAGGTACGTAGGGTACTTGACGATTGTGGCCGGGTAGTGAAGAATAGGGAAAACATTTCGTGGATATCTTGTCTGCTCACGGAATCTATACTCGGAAGTGATTGAGAATACTCTGACTTGAACGAGCGCCGAATGTAAGCGAGTGAACGAAACGGAATGAAGCTACTCCCCCAATTTTCCAGATCTCTGGTACTGCTCCTGGCGATAGTTCTAATCGCGCCCTCCTCCTTCGCCGTCACCCGAGTCAAACGGTCCAGTCGAATTCCGCAGCGGTCCGCCGTGGCTCGCGCTCACAACGGTGCGGCAGCGAAAAAAGGTAGCAAAGCCGCCAAGTCTGGGACGCGCGCTTCAGTCCGGAGCGGTCGCGCCTCGGCGAAAGCCGACGTCGTTTTCCGGGGACGGAACGCTCGTCTGAGTGCGAGTGGGAAACTCCGATCGGTTTCGCTCTATCGCAGACCCGCCGGTCCGAGTCTGATTGCTGGCGGTCCCTGGCTGGAACCGACTTTTGCCGACTCCACTTCCGGGGACAAGGTCGACGGGGAAGACCTGGCGGTCCGCCGGGCTGCCGTTGACGCCCTCGGTGCTCTGAACGGAAGCGTTGTGGTTGCTGACCCGACAACCGGGCGGATCCTGACCATCGTCAATCAGAAGGTTGCCTTTTCCGGCGGCTATCAGCCCTGCTCCACCGTCAAGGTGTATGCGGCGCTTGCCGGTCTGAGTGAAGGCATTATCGACAGCAACACACAGCAGCGGATTTACGGTCGGGCGCACATGAACCTGACGACCGCGCTCGCGAAGTCGAACAATCCGTTTTTTGCCAATATTGGAATGCAGCTCGGGTATGACAAGATCGCTCACTATGCCAGGATGTTCGGACTCGGTGAAAAGGCCGGCCTGAATATTCCTGAAGAGCAGCCCGGTGCTATCGTCGATGGCCCGCCTGCGCTCGGCGGCATGGGAATGATGACGAGCTTCGGTGAGGGCATCAAGCTCACACCGCTCCAGCTTCTGTCCCTGATGTCAGCCCTCGCCAACAACGGGACGATGAATTATCTGCAGTATCCCAGAACACTGGCCGAAGCGCAGTCCGTGGTGCCCAAAATCAAGCGCCAGCTTCCAATCGACAAGTTGATTCCGGAACTCACCCCCGGTATGCTCGGCGCGACAGAGTTCGGCACGGCGCGGCGCGCCGGCTACAGCTACAACGAGCCGATTTTTGGAAAAACCGGCACCTGCACCGATCGCGAGAGCCCGGTCCATCTCGGGTGGTTCGGATCCTTTAGCGAAGTCAATGGCCGAAAGTACGCCGTGGTGGTGTTGCTTACCGGTGGCCGGCATATCAGCGGTCCGGCAGCATCGGGTGTCGCTGGGCAGGTCTATCGAGCGCTCGCAGAGCAGAAGAATACAGCCGTTTCCACACTCTAAGCTCCAAAATAGTTCGTGTTTTTAGGCCGAAGCCTGTTGGAAGCGCAAAGGGCACGATCCCGCGCGGCGGTGTAGGACAGGAACACAAGTCTGGCGGTGGCGGGTCGGGCTCCGTTTTGCGCGTGTTGCACAATGCGGGTTTCGGCCTTTGTCGTTTTAGGCCTGCTCTGAAATCCTGCGTTGCTATCCTGAAAGTACACCCCCAAATGATCCCGGACAGCATTCCCGAAGGACTTACATTCGACGACGTGTTGCTCCAGCCTGCCCGGAGCGCCGTCTTGCCGAATGAAGCAGACACCAGCACGTTCGTCACGCGTAATATTCGGCTGAATATCCCGATTCTCTCTGCGGCAATGGACACCGTAACCGAGTCGCACCTTGCAATAGCGCTTGCGCAGCAAGGCGGCATCGGCATCATCCACAAAAACATGAGCATCGAGCGTCAGGCGGAAGAAGTGGACCGCGTGAAGCGCTCAGAAAGCGGCATGATCGTCGATCCGGTGACGATCGACCCGGACAAGAAGATCTCCGACGCGCTCGAACTGATGCAGCGATATCGGATCTCCGGCGTTCCGGTAACTCGTCATGGCAAGCTTGTCGGCATTCTGACCAACCGCGACCTGCGGTTCGAAACACGATTCGACCTTCCCGTTGAAGCGGTGATGACGAAGGAGCCGCTCTTTACCGTGCCCGTCGGGACCACTCTCGAGGAGGCGCAGTCGATACTCCACCAGCACCGCGTCGAGAAGTTGCTGGTGGTCGACAACCAGTACTACCTAAAAGGTCTGATCACGGTCAAAGACATCCAGAAGAAGCTGAAGTATCCGAACGCGGCAAAGGACGAGCAAGGCCGGCTCCGCGTCGGAGCTGCTCTGGGCGCTAGCGGCGACTATCTGGAGCGAGCCAAGGCTCTGGTGGACCGAAAGGTAGACGTGCTGGTCGTGGATACTGCGCACGGTCACAGCCAGCGCGTCCTCGATGCGGTAAGGCACGTGAAGCACGCCTTACCGAACGTTCAGCTCATCGCGGGTAACGTTGCTACCTACGAGGGTGCTCACGATCTGATCAGCCTCGGTGTCGATGGGGTGAAGGTCGGTATCGGGCCCGGCTCGATCTGCACCACACGAGTCGTCAGTGGTGCCGGTGTTCCCCAAATAACCGCGATCATTGAGTGTTCCAAGGCGACGAGAGGCACCGGCGTTCCGTTGATTTCCGACGGCGGCATCAAATACTCGGGTGATGTCACCAAAGCAATTGCATCCGGTGCCGACTGCGTGATGATCGGCAGCCTGTTCGCGGGAACCGAAGAAAGCCCCGGCGAAACGATCCTGTATCAGGGGCGGACCTTCAAGAGCTATCGCGGAATGGGTTCGCTGGGAGCGATGTTTTCCGGAAGCTCGGACCGGTATGCGCAGGATACGAACTCGAAGATGGTGCCTGAGGGTATCGAAGGCCGCGTTCCATACAAGGGCGTGTTAGCCGACCTCGTGTTTCAGCTGGTCGGGGGCCTGAGGTCCGGAATGGGTTACACCGGAAGCGCAAACATCCCGGAGTTGCAGGCGAAGGCTCGCTTCCTGCGCGTCAGTGCTGCGGGCCTGCGTGAGAGCCACGTACATGACGTGATTATCACCAAGGAAGCTCCCAATTATCAGATCGAATAACTTCCAATACCGTCCGGTCGCAAACCCTTAACGGTGTTTCCTCTGAGATAAAACCCTGACCCTGTCTCGTCATGAGCTGTAGAGGCACTTATGACCGAACCCAGGTTCAATTTGACGGACCCAAAACTCACGCCAGTCATTCAGGCGATGTACGGGCTGGAAGCTCCGATCCGCAATTCCGGACTGGAACCCCGGCTGCGCGAACTGGTGAAGACGCGTGCGTCCCAGATCAATGGCTGTGCGTACTGCATTGACATGCACACCAAAGACGCAAGAGCACATGGCGAGACGGAGCAGCGTCTGTATGCATTGAATGCATGGCGAGAAACTCCGTTCTATACCGACCGTGAACGCGCGGCGCTGGAGTGGACGGAGCAGTTGACGCTGATCGCCGGACGCGGCGTTCCCGATGAGTTGTTTGCGCGTATGCGGGAGCAATTCAGCGAGGAGGAACTCATCGCACTGACTCTTGCTGTCGTGCAGATCAACGGATGGAATCGTTTGACCATCACGGCTGGTGCTCCGGTGGGGACATATCAGCCTCCGCAGCAACAGCCGGCCGCGACCACCAGGTAACGACAACGCGGGCGGCGCAACGCGTCAATCAGCGGCGGTCAGACGTTCATGGACACGGATGGTTCATCGTCACCGTGATCGGTCGGTACGGGCCCTGTATGTCGCACTTCCCACGGCGGAAAATTCGCGTCCTATAACGGGAGGCCATAATGACGATCCGTACCGACGTTTATACGAAAGCCATGCTGACGGTGATTGCGGTTCTGCTTGTAATCGCGGTAGTGCAGCCATTCGCGAAGACTCCGGTCGTGCGCGCAGATTCGATCCAACCGGAAATCTACATCGAACCAGGTACGTCGACGCTGCGTGATCTGCAAAACGGTGGTCAGGTGCAGGGCAGAGTCGTTGTGAACCTGCGTACCGGCGATATCTACGGATTCCCGACGTTCGGAACCGAACTCTACCCGATTGAACCGTTGAACCCTGACCCGCCTGTATCGAAGCCGATGTATCTGGGTAAGTTCGATTTCGGCGCGATGATCCCTTCGATTCGGAAACGCTAAAGGGCAGGAGTGTGCTCCTGCCCAGTTCCGAAAACAAGGACTCTTCCCGCGGCAGAAGAAGTGGGCACGAAGTAGACGACGAAAGTTGCACCTGCGATATGCTGTACGGCGGCTTCAAGCTTCACGTTCACGCGTGAGATCGAAACCAACAGGGTTGCAGGAGGAACCTCGCGTGGGAGAGTCACCCATCATCTCCGTTCGCATCGAGGCAGGTGGCGTTTGCGTTGCGACGTTGATGTTAATGCTGCCATTCTGTTCCTTCGCGCAGGAGCGTAACGGTAGTGGGAGCATGCCGGTCATCGACATGCACTTCCACGCCATGTGGCAGGGACCAAACAGGACTCACAAGAGGACAGGCATCCCTTCCGCCGATACACCGGAAGAGATGCGCCGTCTTAACCTGGCCGCCCTGGATCGCAATCACATTGTTAAGGCCGTTGCGAGCGGTGATCAGCTGCATATTTACGGCAGCGATGTCGGAAAGCGGCTGCTCCCGGGAATAATTCTTCCCGCAGTTGGCGAGACGATGGCGCCAGGACCGCTCGAGCCTTCGCCTGCCGTTCTAAGGGAGATGTACAAGGAAGGCAAACTCGCGGTACTTGCGGAGTTTTGTCCTCAATACTTAGGTCTCGAGCCTGCTTCCCCGAAATTGGAACCATACTGGGCGCTTGCGGAGGAACTCGATCTACCTGTCGGTATCCACATGGGTCCGGGGCCTCGCGGCGCTTCTTATGCCGGCTTTCCTGAATATCGAATGCGCCTGAGTAACCCTTTGCTGCTGGAAGATGTACTGGTTCGCCATCCAAAGCTTCGCGTCTATATCTGTCACGCGGGATGGCCGTTCATCGACGAGCTGCTCGGCCTCTTATGGGCTCACCCACAAGTCAATGTGGATGTGGGGGTGATCAATTGGGTATTGCCGGAGCCCGAATTTAACGCCTACCTTCGACGCATCGTTGACGCAGGCTTCTCCGATCGCGTGATGTTCGGAAGCGACAACATGGTGTGGCCGGGTGCCATCGATGTAGCGGTCCGCCGAACAGCTGCACCCTTTTTATCTGATGACCAGAAGCGGGACATTCTTTGTCGAAATGCCGCTAAGTTCCTCCGCCTCGGCGACGACGTTTGCCGCCAGTGATCTGTTGTGGTGATAGTCCCTTGGGAGGGCCTCCTGCCTGCAGGAACAGAAAAATGTTCGCTTGACCTTCAGGCGGGTCAGGTCCAGAACGACCGCGAGTTCCGCGAACATATTGCGTGACGCCTCACAGGGCACACGCGCGCCAGGGACTATGCCGGATTTTCATCTGACTCCGTTCTCCGAACGGGGCTCTGTCTGAAGCCTCATTGCGATCCTGTGTCACTATTTCAAGCAGGACTACCGTCCGCGCCATGCTACGTCGCGAAGTCTTGTTGTTGCCGTTCGTTGGGTCAGTCATGCTGAAGGCTGCGCTTCGCGAAACGATGCCTGTGTCTTTCGATGGACTCGGCCCCGTGCGCATCGGGATGACGGCCTTACAGATTCGTGCCGCTGTTGCCGTTCCCCTGACTTCAGACAAACAGGATTTTGAGCCGGGGTGCTACTACTTGCATCCAAAAGAAGACGAGATTGCTTTCATGTTGCTCAAGGACCGCCTCGGACGTATCGACGTAAATGGAGGTCGCTGGCGAACCTTTTCCGGCGTCGGGATTGGCACAACTGAGGCACAGGTCCGTCGTGTCCACGGTGACGAACTGCGGGTAGAACCACACCCGTACAACGGACCTGTTGGTAAGTACTTGATCGTGCGTCCACGACAGACAAGGTACAGAGGACTGGAACTGCTGTATGAGACAGACGGTGCAATCGTGACGACATTTAGGGCAGGCACTAAAGAGGCGGTCTCGCTCATAGAAGGGTGCTCCTGACAACTCTCGGTCTGCATGACACGATTCTTCCGACTGGACCGCAGTATGGACTTCCCTTCAAGAAGTTGAAACGGCGATTGGCGACTCTGAGAAAATTTACGACAACTTGAACCCTGCCTCCTGCCCGTCACGTCAAGTTCCGCCTGTTGAGACAACTCGAATTCCGGGCTGGTTCGTCCGTCAGTGCGTCATCGAGTACAGGACGTAGTTGATGCCGATTCTGTAGGCGGCTGACGCAAAAGGCTCGGGGTAGTTGGGATCGTCCGCCCACTCCCACGCGTCGCCTAAATCAGAGTTGTGCACGATCGCAACTACCAGCCGGCCCTTGTCGTCGTACACTCCGCGCCACTTCGCCTCGTACCCGTCTCTTTCATACATTCTGTGCGAGCGCACGAACTGCGCGCCCGGCACCTGAGTCCGCTTCTCCAGGTTATAGAGCACATGAAAGATCGGGTCATCGTCGGGAATATCGGTGACCGGACGGTCGGGGAAAATCTGTTGCAGACCGGCCATAAAGACCGCCCACTCCTGGGTCCCGTGAAAATCATCGACCATCAGAAAGCCACCGCGGTCGAGATAGGTTCGCAAGCGTTTCGCCTGTGGCTCCGTCAGACTCCAGTGGCCCACCTCGACGGCGTACAGCCACGGCCAATTGAAAACCTCATCGCTGTCGACATCGATAACTTCTTCATTCGAGCGGGCATTGAGTCGAGTCAGCCGCCGCACGCCGGAAACGAAATGCTGCTCCGCCTTGTTTGAATCCGTCCCCCACGAAGAGCGCCGCCAGCCGCCGTAAGCCGAACGATATCTGAGTCGCGCAAACGCGTACTCGCTCGGCTCGCCCGCATCCGGAGGGTCCGGCGCAGGATTTTGCATTTCATCGGCGTACTTGCTCCAGTGCTGGCCACCGCCGGTTTGCAGCGCCAGCGCAGATGCGACAACCGCCAGGAAGACGATTCCCAGTGCTGTCGCTTTCCGTCGCATGCGTACCGACATCATGCTCCAAAACACGCCCAGAACACAAGAGGTAACCTACTGTGTCACCTCTGCCTGAGTGACTTCAGCAATGAGTTCTCCATCACGCACGCGAACACGCAACTCGTTGCCGATCTCCACGTCATCGGGGGACCGCACCAAATGTCCGTCAGACGCCCTCCGAACGATTGCGTATCCGCGGTCGAGAACTGCCAGAGGACTGAGTTGGTTCAACGACGACGCTGCCAGCGCCAGCCGCTGACGGTGGTTATTCACGTTTCGTGTGATGCTCTGCTGCAGCAACTCAATCAACTGACGCAAACGGGGCTGCCGCGCCACAAGCGACGGTCCGGCGGCAAAAAGCCGCCGTTCGAGCCCCTCCAGTCGAGACTGGCCTGCCGCCAGACGGACCCGCAGATCAGTCTGACGCAACCGAACGAGCAACCCCCCGAGAGAACTCTCCTGCGCTCGAACCCGCCGCCGGAACGCATCCGCGAGACACCGCTGCAGATCGTCAACCCGTTGCGCCTGCCGTCCAACGCGCCGGTGTAATACAGCGCTGGCACGATCGACGCCTTGTTCGTGCAGTCGTCGAGCCGCCATACTGATCCGATATCGCAGGATCTGCTCAAGCTGGCGGCGGCACCCTCCGATGCGCTCAAAGAGTTCCTGGCGTGTGCAGATCACCAGCTCCGCAGCAGCCGAAGGCGTAGCAGCCCGGAGGTCGGCCACGAAATCCGAGATCGTGAAGTCGGTCTCATGACCAACGGCCGAAATCACCGGAACCGAACTGGCGGCGATCGCGCGGGCTACCGCCTCTTCGTTAAAGGTCCAAAGGTCCTCGAGCGAACCGCCGCCGCGAGCCACAATCACCACCTCAGCCCACGACGACTGGCTGAAGTACCGCAAGCCACGGACAACCTGCTCCACCGAGCCCTCGCCCTGCACCAGCGCCGGATACACACGGATCCAGACACCGGGAAATCGGCGCGACAGGATGTTCACCACGTCCTGAACCACCGCACCTTGCGGCGAGGTAACGATCCCTATCCGGCGCGGCAGCTTCGGCAGCTTTCGCTTGCGGGCCGCATCGAACAAACCCTCACCCGCGAGCTTGGCTTTCAGCTGCTCGAACGCGAACTGCAGCGCACCACGGCCCTGCGGTTCCAGATATTCCACCAGCAGTTGCACCTGGCCTCGCGCGTCATAAAATTCAAGACGCCCTCGAGCCACCACGGCAACGCCATCCTGCGGCTTGAATCGCATGTACCGAGCCTGCATGCGGTAGCAGACACACTGAAGCAGCGCTCCGCCTTCTTTCAGTGTGAAGTAATAATGGCCGCTCGCAGGTAACTTGACCCCCGAGATTTCGCCCGTTATCCAGATATCGCCAAAGCTTCGGTCGAGCACGCCGCGAATCTTCGTGTTCAGTTCGCCGACTGTATAAACTTTGCGGACGGGCCCGAGTTCGAGCTGAAACTGTTCCACCTGTTCGCAATGGTAAGCTCATCTCAAACGAATAACTGGAGGAAGCATGACCCCTAAAGAGGTCCTCGACTACGCAAAAGAGAACGAGGTGCGTCAGCTCGATCTCAGATTCACTGACTTGCCGGGTTTGCAGCAACATGTCTCTTATCCCATAGGTCAGCTCAGCGAAGACTCTTTTGAAGAGGGATTCGGTATCGACGGCTCGAGCATCCGCGGCTGGGCGGCAATCAACGAGAGCGACATGCTGCTGATACCCGATGCAAAGACCGCCAGCGTAGACCCGTTTTACGAGACTCCGACTCTTGTGATGCTCTGTGACGTGATCGATCCGATCACGCGTCAGCACTATGATCGCGATCCTCGCTGGATCGCACGTAAGGCTGAGCTTTACCTTCAGAACACCGGTGTTGCCGATACCGCGTTTTTCGGTGCCGAAGCGGAGTTCTTCATCTTCGATAACATCCGCTTCGATCAGAACGCCCACTCCGCGTTTTATTACATCGATGCCGAAGAAGGCCGATGGAACTCAGGGCGTGAACGAGATAACCTCGGCTATCGTCCACGGTACAAAGAAGGGTATTTCCCGGTCCCGCCGACAGACCATTATCAGGACCTTCGCGCCGAAATGGTCGAGGTAATGGGGCGCTCCGGCCTCAACATCGAGTGCCATCACCACGAAGTCGCGACCGGCGGCCAGTGCGAGATCGATCAGCGGTTCGACACTCTGGTCAAGTCCGCGGACAACATGATGCTGTACAAGTACATCATCCGCAACGTGGCGTATCAGTACGGGAAAACTGTCACCTTCATGCCGAAGCCGCTGTTCGGCGACAACGGCAGCGGGATGCACACGCACCAGAGTCTGTGGAAAAGCAGTCAGCCTCTCTTTGCCGGGGATGGCTACGCCGGCCTGAGCCAGCTCGCCCTTAACTACATCGGCGGACTTTTGAAGCACGCGCGTGCGTTATCGGCGATTATTGCCCCAACCACGAACAGCTACAAGCGCCTCGTGCCTGGTTACGAAGCGCCCGTCAATCTCGCTTACTCCCGTCGCAATCGTTCCGCGGCGATCCGCATTCCCATGTACTCGGCCAGTCCCAAGGCCAAACGGGTTGAATTCCGTCCGCCGGATCCGTCCTGCAACCCCTACCTGGGTTTCGCTGCCATGCTGATGGCAGGACTCGACGGAGTGCAGAACCGCATCGACCCGGGTGAACCACTTGATAAAGATATCTACGACCTCTCGCCGGAAGAGATGAAGAAGGTTCCTTCCATGCCGGCCTCGCTGGACGAGGCGCTCAGCGCGCTCGAAGAAGATCATCAGTTCCTGCTCCGAGGCGATGTCTTTAGCGAAGAGCTGCTGGAAACCTTCATCCAGTACAAGCGCCGCAGCGAAGCCGAAGCAATCCGCCTTCGCCCGCATCCATACGAGTTCGCTCTCTACTACGACATCTAATGTCCTGACAAACCGCGTGGGGCGGGCAATTCTGCCCGCAGCCGCCTTTCCAGGCGGCTCGGTTAACCGTCTACAACAACCTGCCCGAAAAGGCAGGTCCCGACCTCCGCTTTCTTCCGATGTCAGGACACGGCGATAACAGCCATCCTGACATCAGGAGAATTAATGAGCACAATCCTTCAGCAACTTTCAGGCGCTCTCACAGAAGCCACGAAGGCTGCATCGAAATACGTTGTGGCAGTATCCGGTGGCGCCCGCTTCGGCGCAAGCGGAGTCATCTGGCAGCCCGGAGCCGTGGTCACGACTCGCAGCACCATTCGACGTGACGACAAGCTTCGCGTAACGCTTCCGAACGGCGAGACCGCAGCGGCAACTCTGGCTGGCCACGACAGCGGAACCGATATCGCCGTTCTCACATTCGAAGGCAGCACAACAGACGCCCCACTGGCGAGAGCCAGCAACTCGCAGCCAGGTGAAGTCGTCCTTGCCGTCGGTCGCTCGGACAACACCGGTGTCAACGCGGCGTTCGGTCTCGTCAGCGCGGTTGGAAAAGGCTGGCAGACATGGCAGGGCGGCAAGATCGACGCGTATCTTCGCCTTGACCTGACGCTGTACTCCGGGAGGCTCAGGAGCAGCGGTTATCAATACAAGTGGCGAACTCGTCGGCATAGTAAGCGGAGCCCTGTCGCGCATCGCGCCTCTCGCGATTCCGTCTGCGACAATCGAGCGCGTTGCAGCCCAGCTTCTCAAACAAGGCACAATCCGTAAGGCATGGCTCGGTGTCGCAGTGCAGCCCGTTCCGATTCCGGCGACGCTCGCCGAAGCCGCGAACTCGCTGTCGCATGGTCTGGTCGTGCTCGCTGCGGAGGCGGAAACGCCGGCAGGACGAGCTGGAATCTTTGTGGGAGACATTCTGCTTTCCCTCGACAACACCGCTGTCCGGGATCCAATGGAGCTCCGTCAGCTCCTCGCAGGACGTACACCCGGAGAAAAGATTCCTGTCGTCCTTCTTCGTGGAGGCGAGCGCAGGGAACTCGAGGTCGAACTCGGGGAACGCAACGGGAGGCAGTAATGACGACCAACGTTCCGGGATGGGGCAACATCGCGGAAGAGCTTCGGCGGGTGACCGTTCAGGTCCTCGCCGATGATGAACGATCGAGCGGCTCCGGAGTGATTGCCGCGCAAGGCAAGGTCATCACCAATGCTCACGTAGCAACCTCGACCAGGCAGCGCGTGCGCGCAGTTGATGGGAAGCTGTTGCAGGGGACTGTGTCAAAGCGCCATCGGGGCCGCGATCTCGCCGTCATCGATGTTCCTGAAATGTCCGACGTACCGATAGCAACATTGCGCGAAGCATCGTCACTGCAAGCAGGCGAGATCGCGGTTGCTGTAGGCCATCCGCTCGGTTTCATAGGAGCCGTGAGTACAGGTATCATTCGCGCCGTCGGGCCGATAAGCGGACTCGGAAGTCAGACCTGGGTTCAGGCCGCTGTTCGTCTCGCACCCGGCAACTCCGGTGGTCCGCTGGCGGATGCATCGGGAAGAGTCGTCGGCGTCAACTCGATGGTCATGAATGGTCTCGGTCTGGCCGTACCGTCCGAGGCCGTTCAGCGATTTCTGACGACAGCCGCTCCGTTCCGTCTCGGCGTGACGGTTCGACCCGCTCGTCTTCGCGACGGCCGGGACGGGATGCTAATTCTCGAAATTGAGCAGGATAGTCCTGCAGAAACGGCGTCACTCCTGCCCGGCGATCTCATCACCTCCCTTCAGGACGTAAGCGTATATTCGGTCGAGACGATGGAGGAAGCGCTGATTGCAGCCGGACGTGAGAAGCGCAGCAGCATTGTCGTGCACTTCCGGCGTGGCGGCAGTGATCGCGAGCGGCAGACTGTCGCTGCCTGCGCTTTGAAAGTCCGGGAACAGGCTGCATGAAGCGTGTCGGCGTAGCCGGCGCGCCCGGAATCCTGCGCACGGGGCTCGAAGCACTCCTGCGTGGGGATCCTGATATGCAACTTGTGTATACAGTCGAGTCGCTCGAGGATGCGCCGGGAACTGCCGAGGTCGTTATCACGCTCGATACAGACCTCGAAGCTCTCCAGACGCCCGGACCTGCACGCGTTGTAGTGATTGCTCCGTCTGTGACTCCCCCGTTTCTGCGAGCAGCGCTTCGTGCAGGTGCTGCGAGCGTACTTCCGCAGGACTGCACATCCATTGAAGTGCGCGCAGCGGTCGAGGCGGCGGCCGCAGGCCTGACCGTCCTCCGAACTGCGGACGCAGAAGCTTTGACACAGCCCGAGTCCCGACGCGCAGAAAGTGCTGAGCCGGGAGGCGTCTTAAGTCCGAGAGAGACCGAGGTTCTGCGGCTTCTCGCCGACGGGCTCGCAAACAAGGAAATTGGGTTCCGGCTCGGTATCTCCGAGCACACTGTAAAATTTCACGTCAACTCGATACTGACGCGGCTCAACGCCTCCAGCCGGGCCGAAGCGGTCGCAATCGGAATTCGGCGCGGTCTTTTGTTGGTTTGACCCATGTGTCCTGCAGTCAATTAATACTACGGATAATTCTGGCCATAGAACTGCAATAAAGAATAACGGGAGGACTAAGATGAACTTCAAGAAAGCACTCTTAACGCTTCCGTTACTGGCACTTAGTGTCGCGCCTGCGCTGCAGGCAGCGGGACCACACGGAACGCGAAGCGCAGCGCCGGGCGGAAAAAGCTGCCGAGTGGCGAGTCCGACACGGCTACTTTCAACCACGGCTCGCGGTACAACCAGTACTACGATAGCCACGGCTATCCGTATAATCCTGCGTACACGCGGTAATGCCTACAAGAGCCCTGCCGTGCAGCAAATGGACCGCAATCACGATGGCGTAGTCACCGCCCGTGAACGCGAGCGTTTCTACCAAAGCCACGGATACCGACCCTATTAGCGCGCACGCGAGATGCAACCTGCCGGTCGCAGCGAGATTGCGTCCGGCAGGGAACTTCCACGCTCGCTGAGGTGTCTACTGCCACAAAATGCGGCAGTTTCATCTCTGGGACACTCTCAGGCAAGACACGCAATGGACTTGGCGCACGTGGACCCGATCCCCGGCGTTTTCCCTGTCCGCACTCCTGACGCTGACCCTTGGGCTCGGCGTTGCGACAGCTCTCTTCAGCGTTTGTGACCGGCTTCTCTTCCGTCCCCTTCCTTATGAACACGCAGAACGTCTGGTCTCAGTTGGCCTTACTGCACCGCTGGACACTTCCGAATTCATTCTGCGGCCTGATTACGTCCGGCTCTGGAAGGAAACACCGCCTCCTTTTGAGTCCGTAACAACCGTCGCCGCCGGAACGCCCGCGTGTGACCTGCTGGAACAAAACCCCATGCGGCTGGTGTGTGCTTACGTCGAGCCGAATTTGCTTCGAACTTTGGGGCGCAGCGTAGTTGCAGGCCGTGACCTTGCACCCGAAGACGGCAAAGCTGGGGCGCCACGAACAGCTCTCATTACACACACGCTGTGGCTCCGCCGGTTTCAGGCCGATCCTCAAGTCATCGGTAAGGTCGTCAACCTCGATGGGAACGCGACGCACGTCGTCGGAATACTGCCCGCAGACTTCGAACTCCCACGCTTGCCTCAGCCGACATCCTGCTGCCTCAGCAGTTCCGGGGCACAGCAGAAATACAAACCATCCAGTTTTTACGCGCCTTTGCACGTCTGAAACCCGGCGTAAACGCGACGTCCGCTTTCAATGAGCTGCAGCCGCTGTTCGGACAGATGCTAAACAGTGTGCCGCCGGCATTCCGTTCTGAGGTTCGACTGCGGATCCGGTCCTTGCGCGAACGGCAGTTCGGCGATGTGCGTAAGACAGCCTGGCTCCTCCTTGCCGCGGTTGGTGCACTGCTGCTGATCGCCTGCACCAACGTCGCGAATCTGCTGCTTGCACGTTCTGCCGCTCGCCGCCGTGAGCTTGCAATACGCGCGGCGCTCGGTGCCGGACGGCGCCGGCTCGCGCGTCTCGCAATAACGGAAAGCCTCTATCTCGCCGTAATCGCAAGCGTGGCAGGACTCGCTCTTGCAACCCTGCTGTTGAAGACCTTTCTCGCTCTCGCCCCCGAGAGCATTCCACAGTTGCATCAGACAACACTCGACGCGCGGGCGATCGCGGCATCCGCTGTGCTCGCATTTATGGCGGCGCTGATCACTGGACTCGTACCTGCCCTGGCAACACCGAAGCCTGAGCATCTTCATGGAACCAGAACGGGCAATACGATTCGGCCGTGGGCGAGGCTCAGCTTCCTGGTCGCGCAACTGGCATTGACGTTCGCGCTCCTCGGCACCTCAGGATTGTTGCTGCGGAATTTGTGGGCGCTGCAGTCTCAGCACCTGGGCTTCGATACCGAGCACGTCCTCGCGGCAACTGTAACGCTGAATGCCAACCGATATGCAACGCCGGAATCCCAGGCGTCGTTCTTTGAGCGCCTGCTTCAGTCCACGTCCGCGATTCCCGGAGTTGCCAGTGTCGCCCTCAGCGATTCTTTGCCGCCCGCCGGCAACATGCGATCAATGGTCTTCGCTGCCATCGATGTCGCAGGCCGTCCTCGGAATGATGGGCCCACAGGCGGCATGGTTGCCTGGCGGCAGGTAACGCCTGGATACTTCGAAGCGTTGGGTGTTCCGATATTGGCAGGCCGTAGTTTTGTTCCGCAGGACCGAACTTCAGCCGAGCCCGCAATGATCCTCAGCCACGCGCTCGCGCGCAAGTTGTTTCCCAATCAGGACCCGCTGGGACAGCGCGTAGGCCCCGGTCGGGGTGCAGGTCCCTGGTATACCGTCGTGGGCATTGCAGCCGATGCACGAAACGCGGGCCTGACCACGCCGTCCGACCCCGAATACTACATCATTCGGACCATGTCGGCACGCGACGCGGGGCGGCGAAGCTCCGTCGTCATTCGCACACAGATGTCGCCGGTTCTTGCATCGACTTATCTCCGGGATGCCGTAGCATCGCTGGATCGGGAACTGCCGGTTGACATCACCAGCATGTCGACCCGTGTCTCTCAGCTGGCCGCGCGTCCTCGCTTTCTCGCGGTGCTGCTCACTGCATTCGGTGTTCTCGCAGTCGTGATCGCAGGTGCGGGACTCGCCGGAGTCACTGGGTATCTGGTGACAGAACGAACCCGAGAGATCGGCGTTCGTCTCGCAGTCGGCGCGACTCCCGTGAGAATCGCGCGTGAAGTGCTCCGGGAGACAGCGAATTGGTGTGTCGCCGGGCTGGTGCTGGGTATCGCCCTTGTTGCGGTTTTCCAGCGTGTGCTGGCCTCGGTGCTGTACACCGTCGCCGCCTCGGACGCGACGGCCTGGTCAGCCGCGATTTGTATTTTGGTTATCGTGTCTTTACTGGCAGCGCTCCGACCGGCAATGCGGGCCGCGCGAACCGACCCGATGTCAGCGCTTCGAACCGAGTAATCGCGAGCGCAAATGCAGGAGCACGAGACCAGCTGCGCGTCCGCAACCCGAGGCTCGTGCCCGAAGGCAGTGACGACGTCGAATGAGTCAGCCGGGAGCCGAAGCGCGGCCAAAAAGCTGGAGTATCGAGTTCCGTCCAACACGGGCTCGTTTTTCTCCCACTGTTTTCGCGTATCCATATAAGTATGCCGCTCAAGACGATCGCAGACCCAAACGTTCGCACGGAACTTGCAGAGCGGGTCAAGACCGTCGAACCGGGCCTCAAGGCTCAGTGGGGCCGAATGACCGCGCACCAGATGCTCTGCCACTGCACGGATTCATTCAAAGTCGTCCTCGGCCAAAAGCACGCGGATTCCGCGGTGACGCCGCTGAACCGAATCGTAATCCGTCATATCGCGCTGCGAGTCCCAAGGGACTGGCCGAGAGGAACTCCCAACACGCCCTGAGGTCGAACAGGGCAAAGGCGGAACGCCTCCCGGCGAATTCGCCGCCGACCGCAGAGCCTTGCTTGCCCAGCTGGAACATTTCAGTGCCTCGGAATTCGGTTTTGACGGTTACACTCACCCCATGTTCGGGAAACTCTCGAAATGGGAGGCGCAGCGCTGGGCTTTCCTCCATCTGGATCATCACCTGCGGCAGTTCGGCCGCTGACACCCCTGACAGGAGGCACAACTCTTTGGCCTCGCGGCTGCATCCAATATGTTGAAAGGTTGTAAAACCCTCATTTTTAGAGTTAAATCACCCACCGGAGGCATCTGTAACCCCAAAGCCGGGTGGGCCGTTTAACGCTATACTAATGAAATAGAAGAGGCAGCATGAAACCTTGGGTAAAGTTCGCGATTCTCGTGGTCGCCATTGTCGGCACCCTCGCGTGGCTGGCAGCCAGCGGCGTCAGCGAAAGCAAGACGTATTACAAGACGATTTCCGAGATCGCAACCCTCACCGACAACGCCAAAAGCAGCCGGCTGCGGGTCGGAGGCGATGTGAGTCAGGGTCAATTGTCCGAAATGGCAGTCAGGTACGTTTCACAATGACCTGCGTCGCAAAAAACGGCATTTGCTCAGAACCTGGCAAGGCAGCCGCTGATGCAAGTAAGGGCGGTGAGGTCATGCGCCTGAAAGTTTTGTATACCGGCACCGAGCCTCTCCCGGACACGTTCCGCGACGGATCGCAGGCTCTGGCCGACGGGAAACTTCTTCCGGATGGGACGCTGCAGGCGTCAAAGATTCAGGCCAAGTGCGCGTCCAAGTACGAAAGTAAACCTCAATACCGGACTCCGGCTTCACCCAGCCGGGCCTCTCTGTAATTCCCGAAACGAGGGCAGGCGCAGTTTCGCCTCCTCTACCGGATGTGAAAAATAAATGGAAAATATCGGCGCGCTGGCGATTCTGCTCGCGTTCTGTTTCGCGGTCTACGCGGTCTTTGCGTCGGTGATCGGAAAGTCGGGCCCGGCCGTTCCTTCTCATCAGCGCCGAGCGCGCGGTCTACTCGGTCTGGTGCGCTGATCACGTCGCCGCCGGGATGCTGGTCTACTCGCTTGACAAGGGCGACTACCGGCTGGCCTACGTGGCGCAGAACACCAACCACTCCATGCCTGGCAGTACAAGTTCGCGGCGTGGTGGGGCGGGCAGGAAGGCTCGCTGCTGCTGTGGGCCTGGCTGCTGTCGACCTATTCGGCGATCGTCGTGTTTCAGAACCGCCGCAAGTTCCGCGACATGATGCCGTACGTGACCGCGGTGCTGATGGTCGACGCAGATGCTTCTTCCTGATCCTGATCGCATTCGTCGCGAGCCCTTTCAAGATGTCTCGTCGCCGGCAAGCGGCATCGTCGACGTCGGCGACGGCCAGGGCCTGAATCCGCTGCTGCAGTACTGGACCATGGTGATCCATCCGCCGATGCTGTATCTGGGCTACGTCGGATTCGCGGTGCCGTTCGCGTTCGCGATGGCATCGCTGATCACCAAGCAGCCGGGCGACGCCTGGATTCACACCACTCGCCGCTGGACCATGGTCACCTGGCTGTTCCAGACACCGGCATCCTGCTCGGCGCGGGCTGGGCGTACGCGGTGCTCGGGCTGGGGCGGCTACTGGGGCTGGGATCCGGTGGAGAACGCTTCGCTGCTGCCCTGGATCACGGCGACCGCCTTCCTGCATTCGGTGATGATGCAGGAAAAGAAGGGCATGATGAAGGTCTGGAACATGGTGCTGGTTTCGCGCCACGTTCTTCCTGTGCATCTTCGGAACGTTCCTGACGCGCACCGGCATGGTCAGCTCGGTGCACGCGTTCGCGCAGTCGCCGATCGGCAACTACTTCGTCGTCGTTCCTGGCGATCGGCATTGCGGCCACGGTCTACCTGATTCTCGACCGCCTGCGATTACCTGAAGAGCGAAGCGCAGCTGGAAAGCGTGCTCTCGCGCGAATCGAGCTTCCTGTTCAACAATCTGATTCTGCTGGCGAGTTGCTTCGCGGTGCTGTGGGGCACGCTGTTCCCGGTGATCTCGGAAGCGGTCACGGGCGAAAAGATCAGCGTCGATGCGCCGTTCTTCAATCGCGTCAACATTCCGATCGGGCTGTTCCTGCTGTTCCTGACCGGAGTCGGTCCGCTGATCGCGTGGCGGCGGAGTTCGTTCGAAAGCCTGAAGCGCGCGTTCCTGTGGCCGACGTCGTGGGCTGTGCTCGTGATCGCGGTCGGCTTGTTCGTCGCGGGCATTCGAGCATCCCTACGCGCTGATGTCGTTCGGCCTGTGCCTGTTCGTGACGATGACCATCGCGATCGAGTTCTTGAAGGGCGCAGCGGCCATCCGCGGCGAAGCGGCACAGAATCTGCTGCCGTCGATGGTCGAGCTGACGCATCGCAACACGCGGCGTTACGGCGGCTACATGGTGCACATGGGCGATCGTGATCATGTTCATCGGCTTCACCGGCAAGGCGTTCGACAAAGACGCCACCGTCGAAGTGGGCGGGGCGAAACACTTCAAGCTCGGCGGCTACGACATGAAGGTTCGCGAATTAAGAACGGCGAAAACGAAAACTACGTCTGGAGCACGGCCACAATCGACATCTATCGCAGACGGCCAAGCTCGTCACCACGCTCGAGCCCGAGCGGCGGTACTATAAGGCGAGCCGCCAGCCGACTCCCGACGTCGCCATCCGGCGCCGCCTGAACGAAGATCTGTATCTCAACTTCGCCGGCGTCGAGGACAACAAGGCCGTCATTCAGGCCTACGTGTTTCCGCTGGTCAGCTGGATCTGGATCGGCTTCTGGGTGCTTCTGTTCGGGACGATCATCTGCCTGATCCCATCTAAGTCGAAGGACAAGGCCGGGCAGGAACCCAAACGCACAGCGCTCCGTCCGGAAGCTGTGGAGGCACAGCTCACTCGATGATTTGTAACATCCGTCTGCGGACGGTCGGCCTGCTGTTTGTCGTCGCAGGGTTATCGCTTCCGCAGAACTCGACGAGTTACGCCACGCCCGAAGTTCGGCGTGTAGGAGATCGTCTTGCCTGCAAGTGCGGCGGCTGTGTCAACACAGTCGGCAACTGCCCGATGCTTGGCTGCCACTACTCGGTTCCAGCCCGCGAGAAGATCTCGAAGCAGGAAGCCGAAGGGATGTCGGACCAGGCCATCATCGACGGATTCGTGAAAGAGATCGGAATCGCCGCGCTTGCCGCTCCTCCGGCCCAGGGCTTCAACCTGGTCGGATGGGTGATGCCTTTCGTCGCCGCGACGCTGGGGCTCGCCGCAGTGTTGCTGTACGTCAGGCGCCTCCGCAAACCCGCTGTGGCGGCCACAACGCCGCCGCCTGAGATCGACGAGAAGTATCGCAAACAAATCGAAGCCGACCTGGCGGAGATGGAGTAATGATAGTGGTGATCGCCGCTGCCGTAGCCATGGCGGCTCTTGGGCTGATCTTCGTCGTGCGCCAGCAGGATCTGCCGCAGCCGGCAGGTGTCACTCCCTGGAAGCACCTCGAAGGCCGCAAGGCTTCGATTTACGAGAACCTTCGCGACTTGCAGTTTGAGTACAGGCTCGGGAAACTGTCCGACGCGGATTACCAGCAGACCAAGATCGACCTGCAGGCAGAGCTTGCTACCGTTCTCGCCGAGATCGATCGTCTGAAAAGCGAACAGCCTGCACAGAAGCAGGCTCCGGCTGCTGCTGTTGCTAAGAAACAGCCGCAAAAGCAATCGGGATACACCTGCCCGCACTGCAAGGCCACTTTCGATAAGGCACTCAGGTTCTGCGGCGAATGCGGCAAGCCGATGGCGGTGAAAGCATGAGAATCGCCGCGATACTCATGCTCACCAGCGGTCTCGCGGCCTTCGGCGCAATCGAAGGAACCGTGCAAAACGCCAGCACCGGCAAGCTGCAGGCCGGAGATGTGGTGACACTAATCGAACTTTCCGGCGGGATGAAAAACGCCGGCTCTGTCAAAACCGACGCCCAGGGCAAATTTCGTTTCGACAACATCACTCCCAACGGTCAGACTCCGTACCTGATTCAGACACTGCATCAGGGCGTGACCTACAACAAGATGCTGCCGCCCGGAAGCACTGGCGCAGCGGTCGCAGTCGAGGTTTACGATGTAGCCGCGAAGGTGCCTGAGGCGAAGGTATCGCAGGACATGATCCTGCTCGAACGCACGCCGGATCAGCTGGTCGTCAACGAGACCGTCATCTACACAAACGACAGCAAGACGACCTTCCAGGCGCCGGATGGCACGCTAAAAATTCGCGTTCCCGCCGATGTTACGGGCCCCGTGAAAATGCGGATCACCGCACCTCAGGGAATGCCGATCAGCCGCGAGCCTGAGAAGGGCAAAGAACCGAACACCTGGGTCGTGAAGTATCCCATTAAGCCGGGAGAAACTCGCATCGACTTCAGCTATGTCGCCCCCGCAAAAGGCGACACAGCCGAGTTCAAAGGCCGCGTCCTCCACGGCGGCGGTCCTGTTCGCTTCGTTGCGCCCCAGGGTGTGAAGCTGGAAAGCCCTGCACTGACCAACCTCGGTCCCGAGCCAAGAACGCAAGCCTCTGTCTACGAGCTGAAGGGTGCCGATTACGATGTCAAAATCGCAGGAACAGGCGAGCTTCGTTCCGGCGCATCATCGCAGACGGAGACAGCTGCAGCTTCGGACGACAGCAACGGCAGCGAGTCACCCGGGCTGGATACCGTCAAGCCGCCAATCTTCAGGCGGATGCCCTGGGTCGTAGGTCTGACGTTCGGAATGCTCGCAGTCGGATTCATCGCGCTCTATAACCGGGGCACGACTGCATGAACGCTGCCGCGATAGCGGTAGACCACGTCTGGAAATTCTACGGCGACTACCCGGCACTCCGGGATGTAACCTTCGATGTGCAGTCAGGTAGCTGCATCGCCTTACTCGGCCGAAACGGAGCAGGCAAGACCACTCTTTTGCGCACCATCGCAGGACTCTCACGCGCTGCGAAAGGGCAGGTCAAAGTCCTCGGCGAAGATGTCCGTAATGAGACAACGCGTCGCAAAGTCGGTGTGCTCGGTCACGCAATCGGCATCTACGACGAACTCTCTGCCATGGAGAACCTGAGGCTCTTTGCCAGACTCTACGGAGTTACCAGCGTCGACAGCGCCGCGATGAAGTGGCTCGAACGCGTCGGACTCGAACGCGTCGCAAACGGTCTGGTCCGCGAGTTCAGCCGTGGCATGCGCCAGCGCCTGGCAGTCGCCCGTGCCTTCCTGCACGACCCCGAGATCCTTCTCCTCGACGAGCCCTTCACAGCGCTCGACGACCGAGCCATCGCAGTCCTTCAGAACGTGCTGCGTAGTGCTCTCGAAGAAGGCCGTACGGTGGTGATGTCCACGCACCAGCTCCGCGAAGCACTCGAACTCGC
This sequence comes from Bryobacteraceae bacterium, assembly GCA_963794765.1. Lineage (GTDB taxonomy): Bacteria > Acidobacteriota > Terriglobia > Bryobacterales > Bryobacteraceae > JAWXCM01. Next base: position 363,237 of record CAWCGC010000029.1, read on the forward strand.
GACGCAGGTTGTTCTCATTAATCGGGGCCGTGTGGCCTTTCATGGCGACCGTACACGCGAGATGCTGGAAGACCCTGGCTGGCTTTACCGCAACTACGGCGAAGCTTAAACACTCGCAAAATCGGGTTCGATGGCATTATAGTCGCGCACCGCGGCTACGATCCCCTCATCGCGCCACTGCGGATCGAACAGCCCGAGCACATCGTACTGCCCCACGGTCCAGAATGACGCCGCCGGGCCTTGCCGTCCAGCGAGCCAGGTGAGGAAACGCGCATACCAGCCCCGCCGAGCCGCGAGGTCGGCCTCTGTCCGAAACCGCAGGTCCTCATCGAAGTACCACGGCCGCGACTCATCCGTGGAGCCCAGGCCGAACTCGCCGATGACATACTTCTCATCCAGGCTCCAGGGCTCAGGCTTGTAAAACGACACGGCCACATAATCGAGCTTTCGAAGATAGCGCCAAAGCCCGAGGCTCCAGGTCCAGTCGTGATTCAGTTTGTGTCCAAGGGCGACACCCATCGGCTGCAGTCGGTCGTAAACATCGCGCCATTCACGGGCGAAAGCATGTGCCGAATCGTCAAGCTCTGACCCAAGCGTCAGCTCATCGGGCACCAGCTCGATAAGCGGCTCCAGCACCTTGTCGAAGTACTCGGCAGAAGGGTCGACCATCATTCGCTTACGCCATTCAAACTTGCCCGTAAGTGTAGATTCGAAATCGAGGTGCGGCTCCATCCGAACCCGCAAACCAAGCCGCCGAGCTTCGGCGACAACCGGGCTGGCATCCGGAACGTTGTCGGTTCGAATGATTGGCGGACTCTCGTCGATGACGGCGAATGTCGGGTGGAGTGTCACCCACGCAAAGCCCAGGGCCCGCAACGTCGCGAGCTGCTCGGGCGCTTTGCTCCACCCGTCAGGTGTAAACGCAGGGAGGGAATACGAGAGCGGAACCGCCAACTAATTGGTCGAGCAGCCGCCGCCAGTGACCGCGCAGCAATTCGTTTTGCCGCACCCCATCATCGGCAACTGCGCCGATGAACCGCTGCTCGAAGTGGTCGCAAACGAAGACAGCTGCCGAGCCACCCGCGCAGACTTGCAGCCCGGGCACTCGAGGTCGAGATCCGCGTCCGACATACGGCGAATCTGTTCGTACTTCGAGCCGCAGTCGGCGCATTTGTATTCGTAGATGGGCATACAGCTATTTTAAGACTGAGATGCAAGCCGATCCCGGTATCGTTCTGAAGCTGATTGAGGCCTTCCGATGGTCCAAGACGATGTTCGCGGCGGCGTCGATGGGCATCTTCGACCTGCTGGCAAACAGCCCCGACATGTCTGCAGCCGAGATTGCCGCGAATCTGCAGGCAAACCAGGACGCAACGGAACGTTTGCTGAATGGTTGCGTAGCGCTTGAGCTTCTCACGAAATCAGCCGAAGGGCAGTACCGTCTCACACCGACCGCCGACCGCTATCTCCGCCGCGACTCCCCAGACACGCTCATCGGCTACATCCTTTACTCGAACACGGCTCTCATTCCCATGTGGTCCCATCTGGAAGATGCCGTCCGCGAAGGCACGCATCGGTGGACCCAGACTTTCGGTCCGGAACGTGAGCTCTTCAGCCACTTCTTCCGGACAGACGAGTCCATGCGGACCTTTCTGCAGGGAATGCACGGGCTTGGAATGCTGGGCTCACCGAAAATCGCCGCGGCCCACGACCTCAGTGGCTTCCATCGCTTCGTCGATGTCGGCGGCGCAACCGGGCATCTTGCTATCGAGGTGAAGCGCCGTTACGGGCAGATGCACTGCGCCGTCTTCGACCTTCCGAAAGTGATCGAGGTCGCGCGCGAGTTTGTGTCCAAAACCGGCCTCGAAATTCAACTCATACCCGGCGACTTCTTTCGTGAGGAACTCCCGCCTGCCGATCTGTACGCGGTCGGGCGAATCTTCCACGACTGGAACGACGAGAGCGTCCTGACACTGCTGCGCAAAATGCATTCCCGACTCGCGGACAACGGAGGCGTCCTCATCTGCGAGCACATCCTCCATCCCGATAAAACCGGCTCGCTCCACGGACTCATGCAGTCTCTCAACATGCTGATCGTGACCGAAGGTAAAGAACGGACGGAGGCAGAGTACGCCGAACTGTTAGCAGCAGCAGGCTTCGGCGACATCGTGACCAAGAAAATCGACGGACCTGTCGACGCAATCCTTGCCCGGAAACACCCTGGTCGCGCGGGAGTCTGACTGTGAGGGAGGATATACAGTCAAATGCGTATTCTGATGGCATTCGTACTGGCGACCGCTTTAACCGGTGTCGCCTCAGCCGATGACAAAGATAAAGAGAAAGTAAAAATCGAAGGCCGCGATCCTGTTACCGGTGAGAAGGTCAAAGTCAAATCGAAGGCAAAGATCGAGCATGACGGCGACTACAAAGAGAAGACAACGGAGAAGGTAGGCGACACGAAAACAAAGCGAAAGGTCAAAGTCGAGCCCGACGGTGACGTAAAGGTCAAAGAGAAGGTCGACAAGTAGCTTTGTTCCTCCGGACCGGGTACCCGCCCGGTCCCCCTCACCTGTACAGGAAACGCGGGAGTTCCGAAAGACGTATCATTAACGAGCGAGCAATCCGATGTACCCAAGATCCGTCTCCCGTATCCTGATGGCTGCAACCACCGCAGCGCTGCTGTCTTCCCCGGGAGGCCTCGCCTTCGCTGACGACCAGCCGATTACGATCAAGAGCGACGTCACGCTCGTACGTGTGGATGCTCAGGTCGTCGATGGCTCAAACCGCGCGCTCACCGGTCTAAATGCACAGGATTTCAAGCTCTTTGACGAAGGGAAAGAGCTGCCAATCCGAAACTTCGGACGGGAGGAACTGCCCGTCGACGTACTGTTTCTCATTGACGTCAGCGGCAGCATGCAGCCTCACGTCCAGCGGCTTGCAGACGCCGCTCACCAGGCGCTAAGCGTTCTTGCTGAGGGCGATCGAGTCGGAATCATGGTCTTTGACCGATCGACCCGCATTCGTCTGCGCCTGACTCGCAATCCCCTCGCGCAGGCCGGACAGTTCGATAACATCCTCCAGCAGGAACACTTTAACGGCGGAACTGACATCACCCGCGGCATGCTCGACGCAGCTGCATACATCGGTCGCGAAGGAAGGCGCGATGCGCGCAAAGCGATCGTCATTCTGACTGACGATCAAACCGAACGCGAGCGCGACGATGCGCGAGTGGGTAATGCTCTCACAAAAGCCGATGCCGTGATGATGGCGCTGCTGGCTCCTGATATGGTCGGCCAGATGCGGCGGCAAGGCGGCTATCCCACGGGCGGCTATCCCGGTGGCGGCGGCGGGTATCCTGGTGGTGGCTATCCTCGTCGGCGTGCGGGAGGTCTTGGCGGCATTATCCTCGGCGGCCCGATGGGCGGCGGATATCCCGGCGGAGGTTATCCCGGTGGCGGCGGAGGCTATCCCGGTGGCGGGGGAGGCTACCCCGGTGGTGGCGGTGGCTACCCAGGTGGTGGCGGCAGGTTACCCCGGCGGCGGCGGCGGATACCCGGGTGGCGGTGGCCGATATCCTGGTGGAGTTGTCATCGGGGGCCATACTCACACGGCGGGTACAGCGGAAATCGCCCGAGCGTCTGGCGGTGACTCGAACAGTATCGATGACGCAGGTGCTGTCGAAGATACGCTGCAGCGCATTCGCCAGCGATACGCACTGTATTTCTATCTGCCTCAGGACGCCAAACCCGGTCAGCAGCGCAACATCGAGGTAGCCCTCACGTCCGCGGCCCGGCAGAGACATCAGGGAGCCGAGGTGCACTACCGGCAGAGCTATCTTGCTCCCGGGGCAGGTGGCGCGTCTGCAGACACGACCGACGCCGAGCCTGTGATCTCGCAGGCGCCTTCTTCGAACGGCTCGTCAGGCACGACCACAAATGACGATCCCGAAGCCGGCACCGGTCTCCATCGCCGGCGTCGTCCTGCCGTGGACGATACCAGCGGGTCACACGGTGCAGTAACCGAACCGCAGGGTGGCTGGCCTCGTACGACTGAAGGAGCTGCAACGAACTCGACCCCGAACACTCAGTCCGCTTCGCCGTCTTCGCCTGCCACACAGAGCGCACCTGCTCCTGCGGCAAAGACAACGACCAACACGACGACGAATAACAGCAGCGGAACCACAACCAGCCCGACAACTACGACCACCGACGATCCGCAGCAGCCCAAAAAAGGCGGCTGGCGTCGCGTGAAACCCGGCGAGCAGCCGTAATCGCTCTCCTGTGAAGCGGCTTTAGCACTGTGGCACGAGCGCTGTGGCATGATGGCGCTACAGCCGTGATGCCTCATCCTGCCTTCAGAACTGTCGCGCTTCTGTGCGCAGCATCTGCCGTTCCTGCTTTCGCCCAGTACGTTGGGTCCGCAGCTTGTAAGAGCTGTCACCCCGCACTGTACGCACGCTGGACCAAAACCCTGATGGCGAACATTGTTCGCGACCCGAAGGTTCACCCGGAAGCGATCATTCCCGATCTGTCGAAGCCTGATCCGCTGGTGAAGTTCACTGCCTCCGACATTGCTTTCGTATACGGCAGCAAATGGAAGCAGCGCTACTTCACGAAAAAGGGCGACGACTACTATCCACTCGGAGCCCAGTGGGACGTCACGCACCGCGTGTGGCGGCCTTATATGGTTGCGCCGAATACCGACTGGTGGGTAAAGTTTTACCCGGCAGACAACATGCAGCGTCCAACAGGGCCGACGTGCGACGGCTGCCACTCGGTGAACTACAACGTCGAGACGAAGGCCGTGAGCGAATGGAACGTAGGCTGTGAGAAGTGCCACGGACCGGGAGCCGCACACGTAAAGCAGCCACGGAAAACGAACGTCATCAACCCCTCAAGGCTTGCGTCCCCGCAGTCGAACGATGTCTGCATTCAGTGCCACTCCCAGGGCCAGCCCCTTACCAATCCCATCAACGGTCGTTACTACGACTGGCCGGTAGGATTCGAGGTGGGCAAGAACCTTCGCGATTACTGGAGACTTGAGGAATATAAGTTAGGCGAGCAGACGTTCACCCACTTCGCGGACGGCACCGCTCACAAGAACAGGATGCAGGGCAACGACTTCGTGCAGAGCGTCATGTACAACCACGGAGTCAACTGCTTCAGCTGCCATGACCCGCACGGCACAGAGAACAATGCCGACCTGATCAAGCCGGCGAGCAGAATGTGCCTTGAATGCCACGGGCCCACGTCGCCGAACGGTCCCCACACGGCAACGATCGAGGCACACACGCATCACGCGGCCGGAAGCGCGGGCAATGAGTGCATTGCCTGCCACATGCCCCAAATCGAGCAGACCATCGCAGACGTCAACGTCCGGAGCCACACATTCCGCTTCATCACGCCGCACGAAACGGACACACTCAAAATCCCGAACGCGTGCAACCTCTGCCACAAAGACAAAACGACGACGTGGACGCGCGACACGCTCCGGACCTGGTCCACAGTTTCGCCGTGGCGGGTCGCGAACTAGCCTTTTCCACGCTGGGTGCCTCATCCTGGACCGGGGTTGGTTGGACGCTCCCGCCACCGATAGGTTCATGGCGCACCGTGTTCCGGGGAGAACGGGCGGCAGCTGGAATCCGGACATATCCGTCACCATCCCTGCAGCCAGCCATACAATGATGGGTCAAAGAATGATCACCGAAGATCAGGCTCGAAGCTTTGCCGCTAAGTGGGTCGAGGCGTGGAACTCCCATAACCTGGCCGAGATAGTGTCGCACTACGCAGAAGAAGTCGTCCTGGTGTCTCCCGTTGCCGCAATGATTCTGAATGACCCCTCGGGCACGGTGAAAGGGAAAGATGCTCTCCGCGCCTATTTCCAGAAAGGGCTTGAGGCTTACCCAGACCTTAGGTTTGATCTTCTGGACACGATGTGGGGACTTTCGAGTGTTGTTCTGTACTACGTGAACCAGAAGGGCACAAAGACGGGCGAATTTATGGAACTTGATTCACGTGGTAAGGTCGTTCGAGTCGTTGCCAACTACAACGGCTAGGATTACCTGTGGCGACGTCATAAACGGCCGGAGTAACTGAGGTCCAGCCGTCGATGCCCGCCTGTGTCGCAGCCAAATAGAAACGTGCAGTTATAAGCGCCGCTGCTCGACGGCGATGGTAAGTTCGCACAGTCTCGCCGGGGTCCTGTGACGCAGAATTGATCCAGTGTTTCCGGAGCGCCGGGAGGGCTCGGCTCAGCCGCGGTCGATTGGTTTGGTGACAGCTCACGGTAGAGTGGGCTCAGATCGGCCAGTTAAGTCGGGTTGCCCGAAGGAGCCCGCCTCACATTCGACACGACAGGTACTCCGGTTTGATGCCAAGGTGCCGGCGCACCGCCGCAAGCCGCAAGTTGATTGTCGATAAGCACATCCGGCGAGCTTCCAATTCAAGCCGGTTACGGAGTACCACTGGGTTGTTGAATGCTATCCACGGCTCCGAGCATTACCACGTAGGAAAGTCGCAATTGCAAACCGATACGATCACTCCGACTCCGGCGACCGAATGGTGTTCAGGACGGCACTCTTGGCGAAATTAAAGTTCGTCGTGCTGAATCCGGCTTGCGCCGATCATCGCTCGCCCGTCGCGCCGGTTGGCTGAATATTCAGGTGGGCTCCGGAATCGGTACGCGATACTCGGGTTACCAATCGAGGTCGGCGTCACGCGCAATTCGTCTGGCGAGCCCGGGCTTTAGGTCTCGATTGCCGTGGACCGGCACAGAGATAATCTTGCGCTCACCCGGCTTGCTGTAGATCCGGTGGCTGCCCGCAACTCGTTGCAGCGTCCAACCCGTGTTTTCCAGGAGGCGGCACATTTGGGCGCCTGTGATCGGTTTCACACTGCGATATCCAGGATCTGGATGTTCGCTTCCGGGCGTGTCCCCTGTTCGCGCATGACCACCAGCACGCCGCTGATCGCCTCGCGCACATTGTCCATTAATTCCGACATTGAGTCTGCCTGCGAGTAGCACCCGGGAAGCGCAGGCACCTCGGCCCAGAACCCGCCTTCAGGTTCTTCATGCACGACAACCGTGTACTTCTCCATGAGTACAGTTTCGCATCGGTCGGTTCTCATTGATTCGTCACCGGGTGCACGCACGCAATCTGCCCCGCGGTTAGTTGGATCAACGCCGTTCTCTCTGGGACAATACAGTGTGGCGTATGACCAGCGGGCTATAAACGTGCGCGTTCTTCGGGCTACGACGCTGCGACTTTCAGCGGGCCGGCTCACCGGGTGATACGCTCATGTCAGCGAATTGGAAAAGATTCAACCGGGCCCGCAGCAAACCTCCGGCATTCACCTCTGGCTTGTCCTGTGGAAGGCTTTTTCTGCGGTGCAGGCACGGGCGATGGCTGATATCGAGTGCCTTGGGCTCTGCCTGTCGGACTTCGCAATCCTCGAATTGCTTCTCCACAAGGGGCCAACGCCTGTCAACGAGATTGGCTGCAACGTGAAACTGACCAGCGGCTCCATGACCGTAGCCATCGACCGCCTCGAGCGCAAGAGCCTGGTCGAGCGCCGCAAAGAGGAGCGAGACGCACGCACGCGGATCATTCATCTGACCGAAGCCGGACGGGCGCTAATCGAGCCAGCGTTTCACAAGCACGCTGAGGTAATGAACCAGCTGGGTGAAGTTTTGACTGAGGAAGAACGACGAGAAGCCATTAGGCTGCTGAAGAAACTGGGGACGGCGGCGCAGGGGCATGCCACTCCATGCGCCGCCGCCATCGAACAGAAACCAACTACTTGACTTTGTAAGCTCCGTCCGCTGTCTTCTCGCGGTGCGCGTCGTGGCAGGCCTTGCAGGTGCCGCTCATCTTTCCAAGCGCCGACCCAGCCTTTGCGGCGTCACCGGCTTTAGCGGCGGAGGCGAGCTCGAGAGCAGCAGCCTTGCCGTCTTCAGACCACTTCACTGCTTCGTCAGCACCGCCCCGCTGCGTCCAGTACGTCTTGGACTGGTCGAAATCAACGGCGATCTTCTCCGCCGAAGCAGCAACATCTGGCCCGGTCTTTGGATCCGCCTTACGGATCGCGCCGGACTCGCGGCCAACTTCTTTCATAATCTTCTGATAAGCCGCGTCGTCCTGAGCTACTGCCACGAGAGACACTGCAGCCAAAGCGAAAATAAGTTTCTTCACAAATTTCCTCCGTGAGGGGGGTAATGGCGTTAGTGTACCCCGACGGTGTTTCCGTGCTGTACTGAGATTTTCAGGCCACTGATGAGACAAGTCCTCTCAACACATCTGTTTGTGAATCACCGGCTGACCACGGCGGCTCTTGACCGCATCGCAAATGCGGGAATCTCTGCGGTTGAGATATTTTGCGCCCGGCAGCATATAGACTGGCGAAACTCCGCGCAGACTGCAGAATTGGCTCACTTCTTCAGCGACTCGAACTTGCAGCTCTGGTCACTGCACAGCCCCATGTACTCGGACGAGGTGTGGGGACGGTCAGGTCCGCATGCGGTCATCGATATCACTGAGCCCGTCAAAGCCCGCCGCATCGCACAGGTGGACGAAGTCAAGCGAGCACTGGAAATCGCCGAAAACATTCCAGTCCGCTATCTCGTGCAGCATCTCGGAGTCAGCGGAGCGGAGTTCGACGAGCGGCGGATGGAGGCAGGGTTCACTTCCCTTGAAGAACTTAAATCGTTTGCGAAGCAGCGCGGCGTCGAGATCCTGCTGGAGAACATCCCGAATGGATTCTCCAGTGCTGCAGCACTGAACCGCTTCAACGGGCAGACACACCTGGACCTGAACTATTGCTTTGATATCGGCCACGCCCACCTCAGTGATGATATCGAGGGCGAGTACACCGCGATGAAGACTCGCATCCGCTCGACCCATCTTCACGACAACGATGGAAAGGAAGACTCACATCTGTTTCCGTTCCTGCACGAAGCCGGCACAATCGACTGGTCAGCCGGTCTTCGGTTGCTGTCATCTCGTCCCGAGCAGTATCCACTGCTTCTCGAACTGAGAGAAGATCCCGATAAACAGCAGCCGCTCGAGTCTGTGCGCGACATCTTCGAACGCTTCGACAGCCTTCTGAAGGAACAACAATAAAGAAAGAGTAATGAACGAAAACAACGTCCGCATAACCATTGCCGACGCCGGTCGCCACGTGGGTGAAACCGTTCAGATCGCGGGCTGGCTGTACAACCTTCGTAAGTCGGGCAAAATCGTCTTTCCACAGCTTCGCGACGGCACCGGCATTATGCAGTGTGTCGGAGTGAAAAGCGAACTGCCCGAAGAGACGTTTGAAACACTGAAGCACCTCACGCAGGAAAGCTCCATCGTGTTGACCGGAACCGTTCGAGCCGAAGAGCGAGCCGCAGGCGGCTATGAGATGGATATCAAATCGGTCGACGTCATTCAGCGCGTCTCCGAATCGGATCCATACCCGATCACCCCGAAGGAACACGGCATCGAGTTCCTGATGGATCGCCGTCATCTCTGGCTGCGAAGTAAGCGTCAACATGCGGCGATTCGCGTCCGGCATGAAGTAATCCGTGCGATCCGCGACTTCTTCGATACCAACGGCTTCGTCCTCGTGGACACACCGATCTTCACGCCGGCCGCGTGTGAAGGCACGACGACTCTGTTCGAGGTCGACTACTTCGAGGACGAGAAGGCTTACCTGACACAGTCAGGGCAGTTGTACAACGAAGCCAATGCAATGGCGTTCGGAAAGGTGTATTGCTTCGGTCCGGCGTTTCGAGCCGAGAAGTCCAAGACCCGCCGCCATCTCACCGAATTCTGGATGGTCGAGCCGGAGATGGCCTATGCCGACCTCGAAGAAGTGAAGCGCGTGGCAGAAGAGCTGGTGGTGTACGTGGTCGGCCGCGTTCTGGAGAAGCGCAAGACGGAACTGAAAGCTCTGGAGCGCGACACATCGAAGCTGGAGTCGGTAAAGGCGCCTTTTCCGCGAATGAGCTACGACGATGCCGTGAAGAAGCTTCAGGCAGAAGGGAAGCGAGATCCAGTGGGGCGGCGACTTCGGCAACGCCGACGAGACCCTCATCACGGAGGGATCTGGACCGGCCGCTCATCGTCGACCGTTACCCGACCGAGATCAAAGCTTTCTACTTCCAGCCCGATCCGGACCGGCCCGAACTGGCGCTCGGGGCTGACGTCATTGCGCCCGAAGGTTATGGCGAGATCATCGGAGGCGGGCAGCGCATTCACGACCTTGACCTGCTCCTGAAGCGCCTTGAAGAGCACAATCTCCCGCGCGAAGCGTTCGACTGGTATCTCGATCTGCGTAAGTATCGGCACCGTGCCGCACGCAGGCTTCGGCATGGGCGTAGAGCGAGTGGTCGCCTGGATCTGCGGTCTTGAGCATGTTCGGGAAACCATACCGTACCCGCGCATGCTGTACCGCACTCGGCCGTAATCACAAGGAATGCCGGAAAGCTCGATTGCAATCATCGGTGCGCCCATGGACCTCGGCGCCGGGCGGCGCGGGGTCGACATGGGCCCCTCCGCGCTGCGCCTCGCAGGTCTTGACGAGCGCATCACCGGTCTCGGCTACGAGGTCCGCGACCTTGGAAACGTCAAGGTCGATCAGCCGGAAAGCGTGCCGGTCGGCTCAGCTAGTGCGCGTTACTTGCCGCAGATCGTCAACACCTGCACCCGTCTGGCGGAGAAGGTGTACGACGCCCTGAATGAAGGTCGAAATACCGGTTGTCCTGGGAGGTGATCATTCCATCGCAGTTGGCACCACCTCCGGCATCTCTCGCTTTTACCGCGAACGAGGCCAAAACATCGGCCTGATCTGGATCGACGCCCACGCCGATATGAACACTCCCGACAGTTCTCCGAGCGGAAACGTTCACGGAATGCCGCTTGCGTGCATGCATCGGAAACGGACCGTCAGAGTTGGCGAATATTTTTGATTACTCACCGAAGATCAGGCCCGGCAATGTCGCGATCATCGGCCTGCGGGATATCGACAGATCGGAGGCGCCGTACGTCAAGGCTGCAGGCGTCCATCCGTTCACCATGCGCGAGATCGATGAACGAGGTCTCAGAGCGGTGATGACGGACGCCATCGATATCGCGTCCAATGGCACCGCGGGATTCCATGTTTCGTTCGATATGGATTCTGTCGATCCCGATGAGGCTCCCGGCGTAGGCACTCCGGTCCGCGGTGGATTGACATACCGCGAAGCACACCTGGCTATGGAAGTCATTTGCGACTGTTGCGGCGCGCTCGGGATTGAGATCGTGGAAGTCAATCCCGTGCTGGACATCGCCAATCGAACCGCCCAGCTTGGCGTTGAGCTCGTCAGCTCCGCTCTGGGCAAGAGGATTCTGTGAAAATCAAAGTTGCCGTTCTGTCCGGTGGTCGCAGTGGCGAGCACGAGATCTCGCTCCGCTCCGCGGACTCCATCATCAATGCGCTCGATCCCGCGCGCTACGAGATCGTCAAATTCTTTATCGACAAGGATGGACGCTGGAGCCCTCGCGCCATTCAGCCCGAACCTGGCGGGAATCCCGGAATCGATGTAGTGTTTCCGGTACTGCACGGAACCTTCGGTGAAGACGGCACAGTCCAGGGATTACTCGAACTGGCAGACCTGCCGTACGTTGGTCCAGGTGTTCTTGCGTCCTCGGCTGCGATGGATAAGGAAGCGGCAAAACGGCTTCTGCTGCAGTCGGGCGTTCCTGTGGTCGAGTACATCACGGTAGAATCGCCCGAAGAGGCGACTCGAAATCCCTTTGGCTACCCCGTGTTCGTCAAACCCGCGAACCTGGGCTCGTCCGTCGGGATCTCGAAGGCGAAATCGCAGGATCAGCTCCGGGACGCCATCGCGCTTGCACGCCAGTACGACTACAAGATCATCGTCGAGCGTGCCATCGTCGGCATGGAACTCGAATGCGCTGTTCTCGGAAATCGTGAGAATGCCGAAGCCTCAATTCCGTGTGAGATCCTGCCGTCGCGTGAGTTCTACGACTACGAGGACAAATACCTGCTGAACCAGAGCGGCGTCAATTTGCCGGCACCGCTGAGCGAAGGGCAAACCGCCGAGCTCCGGCGTCTCGCCGTGGCGGGATTCCATTCGCTGCTCTGCGAAGGAATGTCACGAGTCGATTTTTTGCTCGAAAAAGCTACTGGCAGCCTGTACTTAAATGAAGTAAACACAATTCCGGGCTTTACGTCCATCAGCATGTACCCGAAAATGTGGGAATATTCCGGGATAGCTTACCCGGCGCTGCTGGACCGTCTGATAGAACTGGCGATATCCCGGCACGAACGCAGGCGTTCCCTGCGATTTACGAGGTAGTTTGGTTCCGCTTCTTGCATTATTGTTGTTGTTCGCCGACGACACGGGCGAGTCTCTCGACCGCGCTCTGAAACGCTTTGTCGAAGTGTTTGCGACGGTGCGCGAAAATGCTGCCGATCCGGTCAACTCGCAGCAGGCCGTTTATGAGGGCGCAGTCCCGGGAATGCTGCGCCGTCTTGACCCTCATTCTGTATTCTTGGACACGGATCACTTCGAGCAGTTGAAAGAGCTCGAGAAATCGACGCGCAAGGGGTTCGGCAGTATCGTGTCTTTGCTGCCTGGTCGTGTTATCGTCCTGCAGACCCTCCCCGGCACTCCGTCCGCCAAATCGGGCCTTAGCCCTGGCGATGAAATCGTCGCCATCAACAACATCCCGCTGGCGAGACTCGAAATCGAGCAGCTCGTTCAGCTCCTGACCGAAGCACGCCAGCATCAGATAAAAATCGATGTGCGAAGACAGGGAAACGCCCGGCTGCTTCCGCTGATTCTTACCCCCGAGGACGTGGAAAGCTCGTCCGTCGATCGCGCATTCCTGCTTAAGCCTGGAATCGCGTACGTCCGGGTAACCAGCTTCGAAACCGAGACTGCGAAGCAAATTCAGGACGCGCTGGAAAAGCTCGGCGGCTCAAACCTGAAAGGTCTTGTGCTGGACCTGCGCAACAACCCCGGCGGCGTACTCGGTGCTGCCGTCGAGACCGCGTCCTTGTTCTTGCCTGCAGGATCCAAAATCGTTTCCGTCAAAGGCCGGTCAGTTCAGGATGAGACCGCAACCGTCCCGGCCGAGGCGAAGCCGTACACGTTCGCGATGGCGATTGTGATCAATGGTAAGACCGCGAGCGCTTCGGAGATCGTCTCCGGCGCGGTACAAGATCTGAAGCGAGGGACGATTGTCGGGGAACGGAGTTATGGAAAAGGCCTCGTTCAGAGCGTTTACCCGCTCTCGAGCGGTGCCGGGCTCGCACTGACGACAGCGTACTATTACACTCCGTCAGGCCGGTCGATTCAGCGGCCGCTGCAGGGCCAGCTCGAACAGACTACCGCAAATCAAGTCGGCGGAATCAAACCCGATCAGGTCACCGGAGCCGAGCCCATGACACGCCTCCGTGGGTTCCTCGATGCGACAGGTTCGTTTACCACCTTTGCGACAGACTGGCTCCAGCGCACGAAGCCTGAGATCGAACCAGGATTTCAGGCGAGCAATGGTCTGCTCGATGAATTCCAGTCCTGGTTGTCGTCGCGAAACGTACGTCCGGGTCTAAATGAGTGGTCAGTCGATCGCGAATGGATTCGCAGCCGTCTCAGCCAGGAAACTCTCAACCTCACGCTTGGTGTCGCTGCCGGCGACGAGATCGAACTGAAACGCGACCCAGCGGTTCAGGCAGCACTCGCTGACGTAAGCAAGTGACTGGCTGCTCTCAAGAGTTAGTTAGGACCTTTTATATAAAGCACGAGGTTCGTGCCGCAGGCGAGATGTCTCGTGATCGGAAGTGCTTCGATCGGAGGCTCGAATAGCTTTGAGTGATTTTGCGATTGGAGTTGGGCAGAAAAACGGCACCACGCCAAAAAACTTCTGCTTGACGACGGAGAACCCATTCCGCCGAAACCACGCATTCAGCGTTGGAGGCCAATAGGACTTCTCATCGTGTGCCCGGTGGTATGGCGAGACCTTTTCGATTACTTTAAGGACAGGGTTATAACCGTTGGGTTCCACGATAATCACGGAATTGAATTCTCGCCCAAGGCGAGCAATTGCTTCCTGAGCGTCATCCAGGTGATGAAGTACACCAAACAGGAGTGCGAGGTCGGCGCCACGAGCATCAATGTCATAGACGCTCCCGACTTCAAAGGTTACAGATTCCGCCAAGTCCGCCGGCAGGTCGCGGCGAGCAGAATCGATCGCTGCCTGAGCCGGTTCTATGGCACGAATACGCGCCGTCTTCAGGGCTTCAGCTATCTGCCGAGTCGTTGTCCCGTCGCCACAACCTATATCGGTGATATGAACATCAGGCCGAAATTCGTCCCGAATGACTCGCACAGTTTCGCTTATTTGTCTGCCTAACGCTACAGATGCCGACCAGCCGCCAGCGGCGTTATATACGTAGCTGCCAAGTGAAGCCGCATCAGAATTGAACACCTGGATATTCCGTTCAGCCATGAGAAGGACTATACAACAGTCCGGGTCCTCGCCAACTTCTCGCGGCACCGAACTTCAGCAGCCCGATGATCCAGAACCTTAGCGGGTGACCTCGGTGCGCCCTTCAGTCGAACTCATTGCAGCCGCCCGTTGAGGACCGCACTGCTCTACTGGAGCCTGGCCTTCGACGCAATCGCGGTGTAGCCAAGGCAATCATCTCCGCCCTGTCCTGCAAAGGAAAGATTCGCCAGCAGCGCGAGCAGGAAGAGCATAGGCAGCAGTAGCAGACCGCAAAACCGCAGGATGAGTGCCGAAACGAGACCCTGGTTCTGAGGCATGACCAGCCGCAGAATGAGTGCCATTACTTTATAACAGGCCACAGTAAAGGCATTCCCCCTCGCATAGACTCGCACGCTTGAAAAGCCTGCTCCAGTCAGAAGCCGTTCCAGCCCTGAAGGCGTGTAACGCCAATAATCGTAAGGTATGAAATGCCAGCGGGCCGCGAACGGAACCGTAAGAAGAAGTGATCCTCCTGACGCCAGACAGCGATATGCTTCTTCGAGAAACCGTCGGGGCTCAGGTATATGCTCCATGGTTTCGGTGCAGAGGACGAAGTTGGCAACACCATCGGGGATCGGCCACTTGTCACCTTCAAAGTAGCGAGTATCTGGCATCTCGTATCCGAAATGGGCCTTCGCATCGACCGTATCGATCCCCAAATATGTTGCCTGGCTCGAAAACAATGACCGGTATGGTTGCGCGCCGCAGCCCACGTCAACAACGGTCCCCTCGACATCCGGAAGAATCTTTTTCAGGTCGCGCCAGATTGAGCCGTTTTGTATGTCAAGAAATAGCCGTGCCCTCGTGGTCAACCGCTGCAACGCACCCGCAGCCGGCGGAATTAAGGGCGGGCGCCATACTTCAGCCGCCTTGCGCGTCATATCCAGCCGGTCAAGGACCAAACGCGGAGGAGCCGAGGGTGCCTTTACTTCTTTAGCCGGCAAAGCACGCCCTCCGTTCCGAGGTACGAGTGCGTGACTCTCCGTGTGTTCGCACGTCCGGAGCCGCCGAGGATCTTCGCCTCGAGAACAGGTTGGGGACGAATAAAGTGTCCACGGTCCAGCTTGCAGAGGGCCCAGGCAATTGGTCGCCGCCATGCTGCCTGCGGAAGTACAGGGTCGAAGATAATCACCGAGCCTTTCGGCTTGACGACCCTGATCATCTCGCCGACAGTTTGTTGCGCCAGTTCATCTGGCAAGTGGTGCAGAAGCGCGTAACTGAAAACCAAATCGAAAGAATCGGAGGCGAACGGAATCGCTGTCGCGGAGGCTGTCACACACGAACCTCCACGCGCCAGAAACCTTGTGGTGTACGAGTGGAGGATATCCAGCCCTGCCGGCTTCATGCCGAACTTCCAAAGCCATGACACCGGACCGCAGCCTACGTCCAGTGCTTTAGCATCCGAAGGAATGCCAGCCACCATCTTCCCGAGTTCGCGCGTGAGAATTGCGTCCATTCCGGGAGCGAGAACGGTCTGCGACGCTCTGTAGACAGCAGGATTCTCCAGCAGTCGATATAAGCTCATACAGCTGTCTCACGCTCACTCAAGCCGACGGCAGGTCGAACTTCACCGTCACGTATGACGCTCTTGCGCAGGAAGTGTGGCCGTCGTTTAACCTCTTCGAAAACCTTGGCCAGATACTCGCCAAGCAGACTGACGGCAAATAGATTTAGCGACCCAAACAAGATCAGAACAATCAGGACGGTGGTGATGCCCCGAGGCGCCGCCGCGGGGAACATCACTCTTGCAACAATTTGGATGACAGTAGCCAGAGCCGAAAGTGACAGCATCAGGAGTGCGAATGCACTGAGCATGTTCAATGGAACATAACTGAAAGACAAAATGCCCTTTTTCGCCCAGCCGATGTTCTTCCACAAATTATTGGTCGTTCGGCCAAACATTCGCTCTGGCCGGACATAATCGACGCCGGTCTGCCGAAATCCCGCATATGCCCGGACCCCTCGCAAAAACAGATCGCGTTCCGGAAACTTGAGCAGAGCATCGACAACCTTACGGTCCATGAGAGAGAAATCGCCTGCATCTCTCGGGATACGCACATAGGAGAATGCATCAAATGCACGGTAGAAGATTTTGTATGCCGCCTGCATGAACAATGGTCCTTCACGCTTCACCCGGCGACCGTATACGACGTCGTAGCCCTCTCGCCATTTTGCAACGAACTCTGTGATGAGCTCCGGCGGATCCTGAAGATCTCCATCCAGCAGCACACACGCGTTCATTGTGGACACCGCCATGCCACTTCGAAAAGCCGCCTGCGATCCAAAATTTCGGGAGTGTGATATTCCCTTTACGCGCCGGTCCTTTCGTGTAATCGCACGTATCACCTCCTCGGAGTCGTCCGGGCTACAGTCATTGACGAAGATAATCTCGTAGTCAATGTTGAGTTGAACGAACGTATCCCGCAGACGGGTATACATGATCGGGATCGCCTGGTTGTCCTTGTAGCAGGCTACGATCGCTGAAACGCTGTGTTTGGTATCCAGCCCGAACTTTTTCGAGGAATGGTGATAACGCTCCTTGTCCTCGATGGTGTTGTACCACTCAGTCATCAGGCCAAGTCCGTCTTTCAGCTCTGTACGTGGCTGCCAGCCGACGGCCGTTGAGATCTTATCGATGTTGCCGTACCACTCTTTCAAATCCCAGGATCTGCCGCTCATTGAGAAGACGGGCTCCTCAGCGATGCCGTACAACTGCCGCGCTACCTCCGCCAGTTCTCCGATTCGAGTCTGCTTTCCGCTACCGACATTGAAAGACTCCCCGTAAAGGTGTGGTTCCAGTCCGGCGGCTGTGTCGAGGAACGCTTCGCATACATCGTCGATATAAATGAAGTCGCGAGCGGTCATCGGATCTACCAGCTGGGGATAACGTTGCTCCAACCCGGCCCGCACAATGGCAGGCATCAGCCGTGACGAATCCTCGAAAGGTCCGTATACCGAGTACAGCCGCAGATTCGCACAAGGAGTATTCAGCTTCTTCCCGTAGAAGTAAATTAGACTGGCGGCCGCAATCTTTGACACGGAATAGTCGCTGTTCGGTGCCGGAAAATCTTCTTCAAGCGGGGCCGCGGAGTTCTCACCATACTCCGATGAACTTCCCGCGTGAATATACGCCCTGATCTGTCGTTCATGCAGTCGTTTCAGCAACTGCTCGGTCAGCGTGAAATTCGTTCGGTAGATCAGTGCGCTGTCGGTCTCGAAAGAGTACGCCCCATAAGCAACACAGTCAAATACGGTCCTCGGCTTTATTTCATCCAGCAACGCGTCGAGATTTGACTCGACCAACAAATCCGTCCCGCGCAGGTTTGCAGCAGGCAGGTCCTGAAGACGCCAGGCAGGCAATTGCGTTGCTGTGCCGTAAGCATCGTCACGCCACCTGAGGAGCATCCGCAGAAGATTAGCGCCAACGAATCCACTGGCACCGAGGACCAGAATCGGTCCCTGCAACTGGCGTACTTTAAATTCTGTGGTCTCGGACCGCTCCACTACGGCACACTCGGCGATGAACTCTGCGGATATGTCACCCGGAACAGAGTACCGTAGAAGTCTGATCCTTCCAAAACCATCGTCGCGTGAAGACTCTGCAATTCCTGCATCTCAGCAGACCGGAGCTCCTTGCAGTAAATGAGGAACTCTCTCCTCGAGTTGATTAGTTGTTGAACCGAATCGAGCGTATAGGTTTCACCGGGAGCACCGCAGCACGCTCGAAGTCTGTCGAAACCTTCGAAATTCGGCTGCCCATTATGCGGATATAAAAGACGGCCTTGAAAGTCTGTTGGCGCATAGTACATCGTGGGCCCGAAGTCGAGCAAGTCAGTCATAAGGACGCTGAGATTCTTGCCAACCGAATTCATCATTGCGTATCGACCATCGAAGTGCCGCCGAGCCTTACTCAATGCAGTAGAGGTGCTCGGTTCCTCGATGTACACGTGATTGATAAAGGATGCGAAGTTAAGGACTGCCTGGAAGACGAGGAGCACGAGAATCGCCATTCCCGCACGCCAGCGAATCGCCCCGGCTACTCCTAATAAAATGCCCACACCGGCGATAACCGAGAGGCTATATCGATCCATGACCGGCGCTCCGGTCACTCGCGCCACGCCAGCAGTCACGATCGGAATGACGAGAAACGTCAAAACCGCCGCCCATTCATGCACGGCAACGGTTGACTTCAGCGACCGAACTCGTCGCCCTGTCGCGACATCGAGACAGATAAGCGCAAGCGCGACCGTCAAGACTCCGGCCGCAGGTCCGAACAGATGGTCGTACGACTCTGGAACTTTCGCGAAGGTCGAAGGCAGGAACTTGCCCGAACCTACGGTGGATTTAACAGCACGAACTAGAGGTACAGACACCAGGATCATCGTCCCTGCAAGGGCGAGGGCACCCCAGACTAGCGGGTCGATCCGTCGTGAACGCCAGGCGCGCGTGAGTTCTCCGACAGTCAGAGGGATAAATAACAGGAACGCATAACTATGGGTCAGCAGAGCGCAACTAAGTGCCAGGAACAAAACAAACGCAGCAACTAATCTGTGCCGTGAGCTGCTGGTCAGCCATTGCCAGCTGACGAGCGCCAGACCACAAAAACCGAGGACAATGGCGTGTGCTCTGGCTTCATACGAGTAGTAGTACGCGACCGTGACGCACGGAAAGACCATACTGATGAGTCCACCGAGAACGCCGGCACGGACGGACACAAACCTGTAAAGACAGAGACAGAAAATCCAGAATCCGACTATCTCCGGTAAACGTGTTGACGCCTCGCTGTGACCCAGCAGCGAATGTGATGCCCGCGTGAGCACATACATCAGCGGAGGGTTGAAATCGGCACCTTTAAGCAGTGCTTGCCAGATGTGCGAGAGATCAGGGAGCCGTGAGATGTAATCCGTGAAGATCTCGTCGAACCAAAACAGTTTTCGTTGTGCCCGAAACCACGTGGCGGCTCCGTAAGCAAGAGTAAACGCAATAAGTATCGGAACCTGGAATCGTGCTGGAACAGCTTCACTGCTGTGAGCGACGCGGCTGCTGACAGTTATCACCTCGCCGGTCTGCTGACCAGTAGCGGCTTCTTGCACAACGTGAATAGTACAACACGCATGCTAGGATGAGAAACCACTGCCGAACAGCGGAAGCATGTGCGGGAGTAAATTATGGACTTTTCGGCACTCGACAATCGTCCAACGAACTCTTTCGAGGAATTAACCCGAGTTACGAAGCTCCGATTGCTTCAGATGCATTACGAAAGTCGTGTGGGCCACATCGGGGGCAACCTGTCCGCACTCGACTTGCTCCTGGCGCTCTATCACAAGAAGCTCGGCAGCGACGATGCATTCGTTCTATCAAAAGGTCATGCGGCAGGAGCACTGTACGTGACCCTCTGGTCCAAAGGACTACTCTCTGACGATGACCTCCGCACATTCCACAAGGATGGCACGCGGCTTAGCGGTCATCCCCCATTCAGGGGAATACCGGAAATCCTATTTGCCACAGGAAGTCTGGGCCATGGGCTCGGACTCGCAGCAGGACTCGCTATGGGCAAGCGGCTGCAATCGCAACCCGGCCATGTCTACTGCCTCACCTCAGACGGAGAATGGAACGAAGGGTCTAACTGGGAAGCACTGATATTCTCCGCCCACAACAAGCTCACGAACCTGACGATCATCGTAGACGCAAACGGTCTCCAGGGCTTCGGCTCGACGGAGGAAGTCGCAGACCTCGCTCCGCTGGCACAGAAGTTCGCCGTGTTCGGGTTTGACACCCTCGAAATCGACGGACACGATCCGAAGGCAATCGAGGCGGCCCTCGCGTCCCCCGCAGTTCGCCCGCGGGTAATCGTTGCCCGGACCGTCAAAGGCAACGGCGTGTCGTTCATGGAGGGCCGCATGGAATGGCACTATCTTCCTATGACTGACGCTCAATACCAGCAGGCTGTGACGGAGGTAAAGGAATGCGGGACGCTTTCTGCCGCGCGCTCGTAAACAACGCCGGGCGCGATAAATTCGTATTCCTGACCGGCGATCTCGGATTCAAGGCGCTCGAGCCGCTCCGCGCCGAAATGGGCCAGCGGTTTATCAACGCGGGCGTTGCGGAACAGAACATGGTCCTTGTCGCTGCCGGAATGGCCCGAACCGGTCTTCGTCCCTGGACATACAGCATCGCTCCTTTCATGTATGCGAGACCGTTCGAGCAGATCAGAAACAACGTCTGCCTGACTGGTCTGCCTGTCGTCCTGGTTGGCAACGGTGGCGGTTACGGATATGGCGTGATGGGCGGCACTCATCACGCTCTCGAAGACTACGGCGCACTACTGACATTGCCCTCCATGCGCGTCTTTGTTCCGGCTTTCGATCAGGATCTCCAGCCCATGGTGGACTACCTGATGACGGCCCGGCATCCGGCTTACGTTCGGCTCGGACTGTCCGAGCTGCCGAAAGGCTATCCTCTTCCCGAATGGGCTTCCTGGCGTCGCCTCGTGGACGGCAATGGCCCGGTGATCCTTGCTGTCGGTCCTCTCGTCGGACCCCTCATCCCGGCTCTTTCGGAACTGCCGTACGAGCATCGCCCCTCGCTCTGGCTCGTTTCCGAACTTCCGATTACGAACCTTCCATCCGACTTTGTAGCGGATCTTAGCCGGTCGGGACATATCATTGTTCTCGAGGAGCACACAGCGCACGGCGGACTTGGTCAGATGATCTCGCACGCCCTCCTCAGCGCATCAGTCCCGGTTTCTAAATTCACCCATCATCGAGCGCAGGGCTACGTAACCGGCCTGTACGGTTCGCAGAAGTTCCACCGCAACGAATGTGGCCTGTCTCCGGACAGTGTTCTCGAAAGCTGCACTTGGGAGCATTCGGTTGAATCACTTTTAGTTGCATTGTCTAAGCCGAATGTAAGTTGAAATTCGCGTTGTTCAGTGTATGCGTCTTTGGACACTTGCACTGATAACGATCAGCCTTCTTTCAGCCGCCCAGCCGCAGGACGATAAACGGCTTGTATTCTCTACCTTTCACGGCGGAGACAAGAGTGATATCGCGTCTGCTGTTGCGGTCGATTCTTCCGGATATATCTACGTCACAGGTCAGACGAACTCAACAGACCTCAAAATGACTCCGCTTGGAGGCAAGCCCCTAACCTCCGCGGTGACTTATGCCTTTCTTACCAGGTACGCGCCGGGCGGAAAGGAAATAATCTGGAGAACCCAGATCGGCGGAAGTTCAAACACAACCGGGAACGCGCTTGCAGTCGACAAAGACGGCAACGTGTACCTCGCGGGAACCACGGGTGCTCGCGATCTGCCGCTTGTAAACCCCGTGCAGGACAAGCAGCCAGGCCTCAATATCGCGTTCGTGATGAAACTGAGTCCCGAAGGTAAACTGCTGTTCTCGACCTATTTCGGAGGCGAACGTAACGAAGAAGCTCTGGCTCTTGCAGTTGATTCGAAAGGCTCAATCTACATCGCCGGACGCGCCACATCGACCACGCTGCCGGTGAAAAACGCCCTGCATTCGACCATCGGCGGCGGTGGCCAGGACGCGTTCATCGCAAAGTACACTTCCGACTACAAGCTCGAATACGCGACCTACTTCGGCGGCACCGATGGAACCGACAAGATCAACAGCATCGCGATCGGTCCTGACGACGCCCTGTACGTCACCGGCGAAACAATGTCACCGGGTATGGCAACCGAAAACGCCTGGATTCGGCAGAATCAAAGCTGGTCGAGTTTCCTTGCAAAAATTCCCTCTGCCGGCGATCGCGTCGAATACTTCACCTATCTCGGATTCCGCGGTGGCTACACCACGGCCCAGGCGGTAGCAGTCGACTGGCAGGGACGAGCCTATGTTTCCGGTTATACCAGCGTGAAAGAGATGCCGACCACCGAAGGTGCCATCCAGCCCTCGTTCGCCGGAGGAATGCGTGACGCCTTCGTGCTGCGCATGAACGCGGATGGATCCAGGCCGGAGTATCTGACGTATCTCGGTGGACAGTTCAACGGCACGACAGATCCCGACGAGACCGCGCCGGCGCTCGCGATTGACGGCCACGGTCATGTCTATGTGGCCGGGGAAACCAGTTCTTCCGATTTCAAAGTCTCCCGCTCGCTCCAGTCGGATGCCGGAGGCCTTGCGGACGCGTGGCTCGCTCGTCTCGACCTCGACAACAGCAAGATCATCTACTCGACGTTCTGGGCAGGTGGCAAGAAGGACAGCGCCCTTGCGCTGGCGCTCGGACCCGGCGAGAACGTGACCGTTGTTGGCGAGACTTCTTCGGCAAATTTGCCACTCGCTGCAGCTATGCAGAAGACGATCGGGCAGAGCAATGATGGCTTCGTGGCGCAGTTCTGCGATCCGTGGCCCGGTGCATCGGCCGGCTCTCTGTCGTTCGGCTGGACGCAGGCAACGCCGCTGCCCGACGCACAAACCGTGGACGTGTGGTCGGGTTGCCAGCAGAAATTCCCGGTTACCGAGGTTAAATCGGACCAGCCCTGGCTGAACGTCACGGCCGACGGAGGAACGCTTTCACTCAAGCTGACCGCGACCGTAGCTCCCGGCGACCTCGCACCCGGACAGTACACGGCGAACGTCCAGCTCACTATCCCGGACGCATACAACCAGACACTCACCATTCCCGTTTCGCTGACCGTAGTCGAGCCGCCGCCACCCCCGCCAGCCGACGAAAGCACGCAGGGGTAACCGGGCACTGTAAAGTCCCGGGAACTAACGAGGAGAGTTCGGTGTCAGAATAAGAGTACAATCACGGGGAAGAATGCCGTGGCGAATCCGTTAATTGGCACCGAACTCGAACCCTCCAACGACCTCGGTAAGTGGTCCGAAGATGCCCTCGTTCGTGGGCTGAAGAACGGCGTCGACGAGGCTTACGAAGCCCTGCTGGACCGGTTCCAGCAGCCGGTATACAGTTTAATCTATCGTTTGGTCGATGATCCCTCTGATGCGGCCGACGTGGTGCAGGAAGTTTTCCTGAAAGTCTTCAGGAGCATCGGACAGTTTAAGGGCAACAGCAGCCTGAAAACATGGATATACCGGATCGCGTATAACGAAGCCTGGAACCACCGGCGCTGGTTTACGCGGCACCGGAAACAAGAAATTGGACTCGACAGGGAGTCCGATGAATCGATCAGCTATCAGGAGGTGCTTGAAGACAGCGCCAGATCGGCATTCGACCTCGTTGCCGACAGTGAAACTCATGAGCTGATCGAAGCAGCGCTTGCGGAGCTGAATCCGGTCTTTCGCGGCGCGGTGATTCTCAGGGACATCGAAGAACTTAGCTATGAGGAGATCGCTGAGGTTCTGGGCGTTTCACTAGGTACGGTAAAGTCGCGGATTCTGCGCGGCAGGGACGCGTTGCGAAAGGTGCTGTCGAGCAGGCTCAAGCCGGAACCGGCTCTTGACTGGTCTCCTCAGCCGGCAAGGTAACTCTTATGACTGGTCCCGATACTGTCAATTCGGAGATGTTCTCCTGCGACGCTGCACGACGGCGTACGTTGTTGTATCAGGCAGGTCTTCTCCCGATGGACGAAATGGAATTGATGCGCCGGCACAACGCCGAGTGCCCGGAATGCGCGGAAGCGACTCCCGCCGTTGCCAGCCTGCGCAGCAGCATCAAATCGGCGGCGGTTCCGCAAATGCCGTCCGACCTCCGCTTTCGGCTTCGGGTTGATGCATCGCACGCTGCCGAAGAACGCCGCCAGAGCCTCACTCTGGGTGACTTGTTCCGAACCTGGGCCGTTGATTTCAAGCTCTGGACAAACAACCTGATGAAGCCGCTCGCGCTTCCGACGGCTGGTGGCTTTCTGTCTTCGATAATTCTGTTCGGAGTCGTTGCGTCCGGCATCGGTCCGCTCTACAGGTCCGGTCACATGGATGTGCCCACGGGTCTTTACACAGAAGCCTCCGTCAAGAGCTATCTTCCGCTCGGATTCCAGAAGGGCGATCTGGTTGTGGAACTGACGATCGACGATCAGGGCCGTGTTGTCGACTATTCGCTTCCGGTGCTGGGTACGCCTGTGCCGCGTGAGTTGCGCAAAAACATAGAGAACCACCTGCTCTTCACGCAGTTCAATCCCGCGACGAGTTTTGGCCAGCCCATCTCCGGTAAAGTCCGGATCTGGTTCCGCAGCAGTCAAATTGATGTGAAAGGCTGACCCGGCGCGTAGATGCCGCGCCGCCTCGGCCAACATTTCCTTGTCCGAACCTCTATCCTGAAGCGGGTCGCAACCGCGGCGATTCCCGAACCCGGCATGACCGTCATCGAAATCGGTCCCGGCCGGGGTGCGCTGACGCAGTTCCTCCAGCCCGAAGCCGGACGGCTAATCGCCATCGAAGTCGATCCTGTTCTAGTCCACTATCTGCAGGAAAAGTTCCGGGGTGAGACGAACTTCGAAGTTGTCCACGAAGACGTGCTCGCTGCCGATCTGTCTGCCTGGGGGCCTGTGAGCGTAGCGGGCAACCTGCCGTACTACATCACGTCCCCGATCGTAGAACGTGTACTCTCCCTGGGACCGCTCTTGCTAAACGCGGTGTTCCTGGTTCAGAAGGAAGTCGCCGAACGGATCACCGCTTCGCCCGGGACTCGCGACTACGGCTACCTGAGCATTCTTTGCCAGGTTTCGGCCGAAACAAAGTATCTGCTTACGGTACCTCCTGACGCTTTCCGCCCTCCGCCGAAGGTGTTTTCCGCTGTCGTCCAACTGGTGCCTCGCCGGGCGCCACTGGTGGTGGATACCCGAGCCTTTCTGGAATTTGCCGCCCGATGCTTCGCGCATAAGCGAAAGACACTTCGAAACAATCTGCTTGAAAATTACCCGGCAATAGAAGCCCAGCCGGAAGCAAAGCTGCGAGCCGAGCAATTGCCTGTTGAACAACTGGCCGACTTGTGGAAACGGCTCGGGAGTTAAACTCAAGTTATGGCCAGCGCGCCGGTTCTGCCATTCGTGTCGGTCGAGGAATATCTCCACACCACGTATGAGCCGGAGTGTGAGTATGTCGAGGGAAGACTCCTGCCGAAGAGGATGGGCAGCAAACGCCATAGCCGGCTTCAACTCTTGTTAGCGAGAGTGCTCTCTGACGCGGAGGGTTCGCACGACCTTTACGTTTATCCCGAGTTTCGAATCAAAATCGGGGAAAACCGGTTTCGAGTACCTGATCTTGCTGTATTTGTCGGTCCCGCTGACGGTGAGCGATTTGCATCAGGCGCACCCTTGTGCACCGTCGAAGTTATCTCGCCGGATGAGCGGTGGTCCGAAGTAATCGCAAAGGCCTCTGATCACCTCAGCGCAGGCACGGCAGTCGTCCTCATTGCTGACCCCAGGATTGGCTCGGTATACACGGTCCGCCCGGAAATTGGCTTACAGGAGGTCCGTCCTCCCAGACGGGTGTCGATACCTGTACCCGACCGTGGTGCTCTGACGCTCGATTTCGACGAGTTATTCGCAAAACTATAAATGAGAGTTCGCTTCGCTCCTTCCCCTACGGGATACCTGCACATTGGCAGTGCCCGGACGTTCATCTTCAACTGGCTCTACGTCCGACGCCATCACGGAACCATGATCCTGCGCATCGATGACACGGATCTCGAGCGCAATACAGAGGCGTCGCTCAACTCCATCTTCGAAGGGTTGAACTGGCTTGAACTCGGCTGGGACGAGTTATACCGTCAGTCTGAACGCCTCGAACTGCATCGCCGGCTCGCAAATGTGCATTTTCGAAAATGACTTCGCCTACCGCGACTTCACACCGGCTCACTCAGGCGACGACAGCGACTCATCCGGAGGAGCATGGCTTTTCAATCCAGGCATGCGCGAGATGTCGCGCGCAGAATCGGATCGGCGCGCAGCCGCTGGTGAGCCGTTCGTGCTTCGATTCCACGTGCCCCGCGGAGAGCACATCGAACGTTCGGTCACATTCACCGATCTGGTCTACGGTGAGCAGAGCAAGAAGTCGTCGACGACATCGAAGACTTCGCGCTGCTGCGCTCGAACGGGATGCCGACCTACCATATGGCATCGTGTGCGGATGACGCCGATCTGGAATAACGCACATCATCCGCGGCCAGGACCATCTCTCGAACACGTTCAAGCACGTCCTCATTTTCGAAGCTCTCGGCGTTACCGAAACTCCGAAATTCGCCCACCTGCCATTGCTGACCGCGCCCGACGGCGCCAAGTTGTCAAAACGGAAGCACGGTCCTGTCGTAAGCGTGACAACGTATCGCGACGCAGGTTTCCTTCCGGAGGCGTACGTCAACTTTCTCTGTCTCCTCGGCTGGAATCCCAAGGACAACCGGAGAAATGATGTCCCGCGAGGAACTGGTAGCGGCTTTCCGGTTTGAAGGGGTCAATCGCAGCAACGCTGTCGTGAACTTCACCGAAGAAGATCCCATTGACCCCAAGGCGTTATGGTTGAACTCTCAGCACATCTTCGCCATGCCCGCTGAGCATCTGGCTACGCGCCTTGCGCCCGTACTCCGAGGTGTCGGTTATCAGTTCACGGACGACTACCTGCTCCGCGTCATTCCGCTCATCCGCGAGCGCATTCGTACGCTGAATGAGGCAGTCCAGGTCGCGGACTTCTTCTTCCTCGACCACCTTCCGGCGTACGATTCTGCCGAACTGATCCCGCAAAAAGGAGACGCCGCGATGGCCCGCCGAGCCCTCGACAAGGCTCTCGACGTCCTTCCCAACGCCGAATTCAGCCATGCAGGACTGGAGACGGCTCTCCGCGCAGCGGCTTCGGAGCTGGGCGTCAAAACCGGACAGATGTTCCAGCCGATTCGCGTCGCCGTTTGCGGCCGGAAGAATGCGCCGCCGCTGTTCGAAACCCTCGAGGTACTCGGCCGCGAGCGGTGCCTGCAAAGGATCCGCCAGGCACTCGAGAACCTTCAGGGACAATAGAAATATATGAGTAATACCGCCCTGGAGGCTGGCAGTCCGTCGCCGGCAGAATCGACAGGCCCGTCTAATTTCATCCGCGAAGCGATGATCGCGGACGTGCAGGCAGGCAAAAACAACGGGCAAATTCAGACACGATTCCCTCCGGAGCCCAACGGCTATCTCCACATTGGACACGCCAAGGCCATCTGTCTCGATTTCGAACTTGCAGACGAATTCGGCGGCAAAACGAACCTGCGTCTCGACGACACGAATCCCTCGAAAGAGGAAACCGAATACGTTGAGTCGATCATGGAAGACGTTCGTTGGCTTGGATTCGAGTGGGATGGCCTGTATTACGCCTCCGACTATTTCGACCAGCTGTTCCAGTGGGCCACTCAGCTGATCAGGGCCGGTAAAGCATACGTTTGCGACCTGACGGCTGAGCAGATGCGCGAATACCGCGGTACCCTCACCGACGCCGGCAAAGAAAGCCCGTGGCGGAACCGCTCCGTTGAAGAAAATCTGGACTTGTTCGAGCGGATGAAGAATGGCGAATTTCCGGATGGCTCACACACCCTCCGCGCGAAAATCGACATGGCTTCACCCAACCTGAATATGCGCGATCCGGTAATGTACCGGATACTCCACATGGAGCATCACCGGACCGGCAGTAAATGGTGCATCTACCCGATGTACGACTACGCGCATGGTCAGTCGGACTCAATCGAGCACGTCACTCACTCCATGTGCACGCTCGAATTCGAAGATCATCGTCCGCTCTACAACTGGTTCATCGAGCAGCTCGGAATATTTCCCTCGCGGCAGTATGAGTTCGATCGTTTGAATCTGACATACACGCTGCTGAGCAAACGCAGGCTGCTGCAGCTCGTTCGCGATGGTCATGTCAGCGGCTGGGACGATCCACGAATGCCGACCATCTCGGCCATTCGGCGCCGCGGGTACACTTCGAAGCGGTGCGCAATTTCGTAGCAAACATCGGAGTGTCGAAGACGAATGGCACAACCCAGCTGTCGTATCTTGAGCACTTCGTTCGCGAAGACCTCAACAAGCACTCGTTGCGAGTTATGGCGGTTCTGAATCCCCTCAAGGTGGTTCTGACCAACTATCCCGACGACCTCGTCGAAGAGATGGATGCGGTCAACAATCCGGAAGACGAAAGCGCAGGCAACCGGAAGGTGCCGTTCTCGAAGGTGCTCTACATCGAGCAGGATGACTTCCGGGAAGATCCGCCGAAACAGTACTTCCGCCTGGCTCCGGACGGGAAGTCCGCCTGCGCTACGGCTACTTCATCACCTGCCAGGAAGCGATTAAGGATCAGGCCGGCAATGTCATCGAACTGCGCTGTACCTATGATCCCGCAACCCGCGGCGGAAACGCTCCCGACGGTCGTAAGGTGAAGTCCACAATCCACTGGGTTTCGGGCGGACATGCGATTGACGCCGAGGTGCGGATCTACGACAACCTGTTCACCAAAGAGAACCCGAATGATGTGCCGGATGGTCAGGACTTCACGGCCAACCTTAATCCGAATTCGCTCGAAATACTTCGGGGCTGCAAAGTCGAGCCGAGCCTCCGCGAGACGCGAGCCGGCGACAGGTATCAGTTTGAGCGTCTGGGTTACTTCTGTACCGACCGTGACTCCACGGCAGACCGTCTGATTTTCAACCGTACGATCGGGCTTCGCGATACATGGGCCCGGATCGAGAAGCGCGGACAATAATTCATGATCATTGTTGGAATTGGCGGTACGCATAGCGATGCGGCCTGCGCGGTGCTGCGTGACGGCGCTATCGCCGCGGCGGCGGAAGAAAGAAAAGTCGCACGTCGGTATACCGAAGGCGACCTGCCCGAACATTCGCTGCAGGCTTGCCTCGCTGCAGCCCGAGTTCAGCCGGTTAGCGTGGACTGTGTCGCTCTCGTGCGTCCTTTTCCTGAGCGTCTTAACACCGCGATCCGGAACCGGTTCCCCAATGCCCGTCTTGCACTGGTGGAACACCATACCGCCCATGCTGCGTCCGCGTATTATCCGTCTGAGTTTCACGACGCAACCGTGCTGACGCTCGACCGCGGGGCGGATTTCCGTTGCGGCGCTCGATGGTTTGCGTCAGGAACAACGCTTGAGGTCGACAGGGAGATGTACGTCCCGGATTCCCTTGCGGAGTTGTACAGCCGCGTCACGGAATTGCTCGGCTTTGAGCCGCATGCCGACGAGCACAAAGTCCAGTGGCTGTCGACCTCCGGCGACGACCGGTACGCTTCGGTTTTCGATGAGATCCTGGCTGGCGATTGGCCGCAGTTCGACCGCACCTGGTTCAACACCGAGGGCCGCAGTCGGTTTCAGCTCAAAGTTCTTCCGTGCTCTGGAACTGGACCGCGACGCGCCGGTTCCCGCAAAGCTGAAGCCGCACATCGCAGCCGGTATTCAGCATGGTACGGAGCGTGCCGTCAGCCGAATGGCAGGACGGGCAGAACGGCTCTGCCTTGCCGGCGGCCTGGCAATGAATGCGTTGCTCGTGGCGTGCCTGGAGCGTGAAAAGCAGGTGTTTGTCCAGCCTGCCGGAGGGAATGCCGGGACCGCTCTCGGAGCTGTCTTGTGGGCGTGGCACAACGTGTATCACGAGTCTGCCCGGGTAGCCTTGGGGGACTTGTGTTTCGGGCCCGAGTTTGGTCTCGAAGAGATCAAGCAGGTTCTCGAAAACTGCAAGCTGCACTTCCGATACCTGATTAAGTCAGACGAAGTCGTCGAGTTGGCGGTCGAGCAGCTTGGGGAAAATCACATCGTCGGATGGATGCACGGCCGCATGGAATTCGGCCCCCGCGCGCTTGGAAATCGCAGTATTCTCGCCTCTCCGCTGAATCCGTATTCGACCGAGAATCTGAACGTCTACATCAAACATCGCGAGTCGTTCCGCAAGTTCGCGGCTTCCGTTCCCGAGGAAGCCGCGAGCGAGTACTTCGACGTTGGGCCGAATGCCAGATACCTTGCAACGGTAGGACGAGTGAAGCCAGCCCATCGAAAGACCTTCGAATCGGCCATGCTGGGTAACGACCTCGTCCGAGTCCACACCGTCCGGCGCGAGGACAATCCCCTCTATTACAAGCTGCTGGAAGCGGCGGGCCGCAAGACCGGTCTTCCAGTGCTCTACAACACCAGCTTCAATCTGTTCGGTGACCCTCTCGTATGCGCACCGCGCGACGCAGCACGGAGCTTCTACTCATCCGGAATCGACTCGATGTTCGTGGGCAACTTCTTTCTGTCTAAGTAGCGGGTGCGCGGCCGAGCCACCCTGCGCGTTCGAATCTGGTACAACTAAAGGCTCGGACACACAAGGAGGACTCTCGTGAACCGCCTCACTCCCGCCCTTTTGGTTGTTGCCGCGGCGGCATTCGGCCAAACGCCGCCGCCGCGAACGATCAGCGACATGGCTGAAAGCATCGAGGCTCTGTCTTCCATGGCTGAACTCCACTACCTCCGGTCCGGCGGGAATCTGCCGGAGGCGGAAAGAGTTCGAGAACTCGATGAAGCAGCAGTCGGGTACCGCAAGATCGTGGACGGGTTCCCCGATCATGCCGGCGGACACTACGGTCTGGGCCTGGTTGCGTGGGCCAAAGCTTCTGCCGAAATCCGCCAGGCGAAGCAGCGCTCCGGAACCGAATCAAACTTTCGCGGACCGATCGCGGATCGGGCCCTTCGCTCTGATTTGAATGTACGCTTCGGTCGCACCATCGAAGATGGAATCAGGGAACTTAGCCGCGCAGTCGAAATCGATGAGTATCACGAGCCTGCGATGGCGTACCTGGACCTGATGTATCGTTTGCGTGCGGAACTGGCAGACACGGCTCAGGGCTATCAGGCTGATATTCAGCTGGGAGAAAAGTGGCGCGAGAGATCGAGGGAACAGAAGGCCCGCGACACTCAAAACAACATTCCGCCGACGCCATCGGCGTCCGGCTCATCGGGTCCTGGCTCATCATCGGGTCCCGGCTCTAACGGCAGTCCCCCCGCGGGAACGATTCGAATAGACAGCAGCATCATGGCGTCCAAAATGCTTGCAAAAATGCAGCCGGAGTACCATGAACTCGCAAGAGTGGCGAAAGTTGAGGGCACGGTCCGATTAGACGTTGTCATCGGAAAGGACGGCACTGTGCAGAGCGTCAAAGTCATCAGCGGTCATCCCCTTCTGCTGCCGACGGTCGAGGCAGCCCTCCGGAAATGGCGATATCAGCCGATAAAAATCAACGGAGACGCGGTTGACGTGGTTACCTCGGTAGATATTAACTTCAAGCTGCAGCCCTGACAAGGCGGGCGACGGCATCACCCACCTGCACGGTCGATGTATTTCCGCCCATGTCGCGGGTTCGAAGTGAGCGGTCGCTCATTACCCGTTCGACGCCCTCCTCAATCCACACTGCGGGCTCCGTGAGTCCCAGCCAGTCCAGCATCATCGCAGCCGAAAGAATGGTGGCGATCGGATTCGCGATCCCCTTGCCGGCAATGTCCGGAGCTGTCCCGTGCGAAGGCTGAAATACGGCATGCTTATCGCCGAGGTCGCCTGAAGGAGCCATCCCCATGCCCCCCACAAGTCCGGCAACGAGATCAGACAGGATGTCGCCGTACATATTTTCGGTGACCATCACATCGAACCGATCGGGCCGCTGGACCAGGTAAAGCGCGGCAGCGTCGACATAGACGCGATCCGTTGTTATGTCCGGATATTGCGCCGCAATCTCATCGAAGACACGCCTGAAGAAGGCCATCGATGGAAGAACGTTCGCCTTGTCGACCAGCGTCACGTGACGCCGCCGCTTACGGGCATGTTCGAACGCTCTGTGGAAGAGACGTTCCGACGCGTGCCGCGAGATTCGCATCACGTCGCGGACTTCGTCCGCTTGGGGATCGACCTTCTGATGACGCGCGAAGAACAGGCCTTCGCAGTTCTCCCGAATCAGCAACAGATCAATGTTGGCGCCATTCCTAAGCGGCGAATCGTCGGCCGAGTAAACCTTCACCGGCCTGAGACCGCAATACAGGTCCAGCCGCTCGCGAAGGTCGATCTGCGGTGTCATCTCGGTGCCATCTGGCCACCGGATCTCGGGGAGCCCCATGGCCCCGAGCAGAATCGCATCGAACGACCGGAGACGCTCAAACGTAGCGTCGGGAAGAGGGTCGCCGGACCGCAGGTACTCGCCCGCGCCCACCGACAGTTCTTCGAAATCGAACAGCTTATCGCCAGCCCGGTCTTCGGCGGAGTGCAGGCACTTAACCGCTTCTGCCGTGACGTCCGGCCCAATCCCGTCGCCAGGCAACAGAGCGATCGCTCGCCGCTTAGTCATGATGTACGTGTCCGTCCATTTTGCAGCCGGTCTCCCCTATGAGGCACGGCTTGTGTTCAAACTGAATTGTCGTGTGGTTGATCTGGAAGTCATGCGCCAGCAGTTCGTTCAGCTGCTTCAGAATCCGGCCGCTTTCCGACGGCGGCATATCGTCGATCATCGCGTGGCAGCTCAGGGCATGTGTCCCGGACCCGAGGCTCCAGACATGCAGATCGTGAACGTCGATCACGCCGGGAACGCGGCGGAGCGATTCGGCCACCTGGCGGGACGCAATACCGCGCGGCGTTCCTTCCAGAAGTGTATTCAGCGACTCGCGGATTACGTCCCATGCGGTCCAGATAATCAGTGCTCCGATCAGAATCGAAAGGATCGGATCGACAATGTACCAGCCGGTACTTCGGATAACGAACGCGCCGATGATGATAGCGACCGAACCCAGTGCGTCGCCCAGCATATGCATCCATGCGGCCCGAATGTTGATGTCATGGTTGTGTCGCTGCAGGCCGAGCATGATCCCGACGTTCAAAACGATCCCAATCACCGACACCCAGATCATCGTGACCTCGTTTACGGGCTCGGGATGGCGTAAGCGCAGCCAGGCTTCGTAGAACACGAACAACGAGAGCGCAACCAGCGTCAGCGCGTTAATGAAAGCAGCGAGAACACCACCCCGGTGGTAGCCGAACGTTCGCGCCTCATCAGCGGGTTTCTGCTTCAGGTAAACGCCGAACAGCGCAAGACCTAGTGCCAGCGCGTCGGTGAAGTTGTGGCCGGCGTCAGATATCAGGGCCAGCGAGCCTGAGGTCAGACCGGCACCGACCTGCACGGCAACAAACACAAGCGTCGCGGCCAGAGACCACTTCAGTACAGTCCCGCTGCCCTCGACGTCGTGATGATGAGCGTGGTTGTGACTCATCGCGGATACCTACCTATATCGTACCGATGCGGCGCGCTTCCGCATCGTCGATTCAAATGATGCGCGCGGCACGTCCATGCGCTTCCGGATTTCGCCCTCTCGCAGCAGCTTTTGGCTGGAGTTGCTCATCGCTTTGGCGGCGAGTTCAAATCCGCGCCCATCGGCGTCCCGCATGCCCGCCAGCGCCCGAAAATATCCTTGTTGGCCTTCAATTTTGCGGCATCCACTGACCAGTGCTTCGATGACCTCATGCGCATCGTTCGGAATTGTGCGCATCACCGTAGCGCCCCAGTCATCGAGAAATGGAGCCAGGGGCAGAAGTGTGGCAGGCGAGCGGCGCAGTGGCTTCACTGGCCGCAATGGATAGTGACGGTGGCCTTCCGCAGCCATCCCGGTCTCCTGATAGAGCCGTACGGCACCGTCGAACCTGGCCTGAACTGCGTAATGCTCCATCACGGGGACCGTGGCCGGCGTTTTCTTCCAGAAACTGATTCCCTGGCTGAGATCGCCTCGATTATGGGCAACGGACATCGCCATCTTAAGCAGGTCGATTTCAGCCCCGCGCTCGCCCGCGACGTCCTTCAGAGACTGCTCCTCACGGGCAATCTCTTCGTCAATCGCAGTTCGTGCCTTATCGGCACCAGCAACATCTCCCAACTCCAGAAACCGGCCAAGTGCGCCGGCCAGGACACTCCAGTGCTCGCCATCGTGACCACTCACTCCCCGAACGACGCGAGTACTGATGCCGTCCAGCGTCCATCGCTGAGCCGCCAACGCGAGTTCGAGCATCGGTCGGAGCACTTCCGTATCTCTCGTCTCGCGCCAGAGCAGACCCCGAATCTTCGAGTCGACATCGGTTGGAACAAACGTCGCTACGGTCGAATGATGGCACGCAAGGCACAGCGCAAAATAGTCCTGCAACTGCTCTGCAAACAGGAGAGATTCGTTGAGAATGTTCTCCCACGACGACAGGATCCGCAGAAAGCCGTCCTGCGATGTGCCGATGGCAACCAGGCGGCCCGCTTCCCGTGCGGGGAGACGTTCTTGCAGAAACGGTGCGGTGCTCCACACTTGCCATGCAAGCGTGTCAGGCCCGATCCACTTATCCCAGAGTGCTACCGCGAAACTCCCTGACCATCTGAACGACGGCTTTCACGTTCTCGACCGGCGTTTCGGGCAAAATACCATGACCAAGATTGAAGATATGTCCGGGCCGGTTGCCCGTCCGCTTCAGCAGCTCCTGAACCTTGTTACGCAGTTCCGGAAGCGGTGCGAAGAGCGCTGCGGGATCGAGGTTGCCCTGAATCGCGGAGCGATAGGAGATATCCATCCAGGCCTGTCGATGTTGATGCGCCAGTCAACGCCCATCACGTCGCCGCCTGCCGCATGCAACTCGCGGAAGAAACCGGCAGCGCCGGTACCGAAGTGGATGACCGGATGCCTGTCTGACGAATCCGCTCGATGAGAGCGCGCGAGTATTGAGCAACGTAGCGCACATAATCGTCCGGCCCGAGCGCGCCGACCCAGCTGTCGAACACCTGAATCACACGCGCGCCGGCGGCAACCTGCATCAGTGCGAAGGACCCGAGCACGTCGACCAGCTTGCCCATCAGCCGGCGCCACAGTCTTCATCGCGATACATCATGCTGCTTGGTTTCGAGGAAAGTGCGCGATGCGCCGCCTTCGATCATGTAGCTGGCCAGCGTGAACGGCGCGCCGACGAAGCCGATCACCGGAACTCGGCCCGCAAGGGCTCGAGTGACCTGCTGGATCGATTCGCCGACATAGCCGAGATCATCGGTGTTCGAGATCGAGAGCGTATCGATGTCGGTCGAAGTGCGAATCGGGTTGTCGATCACCGGACCCTCGCCCGCACGGAACTCGAGTTTCAGACCCATCGGTTCGACAGGCAGCAGCAGGTCGGCAAAGATGATCGCTGCATCGACGTCGAGGATCTCGACAGGCTGCAGCGTTACTGCCGCAGCGAGATCCGGGCGTTTGCAGATTTCGAGAATGCTGTGACGAGCACGGATGTCGCGATACGGCTTCAGATACCGGCCTGCCTGCCGCATAAACCACACCGGTCGAACATCGGTCGGCCGGCGCCGGCAGGCATCGAGAAAACGGCTGGTCATTGGAGCCACGCGCATGAAGGTTCCGATCTGTTATCGCTGGTTTTGTCCTCGCAAAGAAATGCACGCGAGTTTTTCAGTTGATGCCGGGACGCCCATTGGCGCCCATTGATGTAATACGGCTTGGTCCAGGCTTCGCTGTCGATGCAGCGGGGAGTGATCACGGAAACCGAATACATTCCCTGCGACGGATAACCTGTCCGCGGGTCCATGATGTGGCTCCAGATTTTGCCCTCCGCCCGGAAGAATTTCTCGTAATTACCTGAAGTCGACATCGATTCATCCTTCAGGTAAACCTGCTCCAGAGTCTTTGACGGGTCTTTCGGATGCCGTATTGACACTTGCCAGCCCCGGCTGTCCGTCGGCGGTACACCGATCGCATAGATGCTGCTGCTGCCCGCAGAAATCAGCGCCGACTGAACACCGGCCCGCTTCAGAATATCCGCCATCCTGTCGACTGCATAACCCTTCCCGATCCCACCTGGATCGAGTTCCATTCCCTGCCTGGCGAACTTCACGGTTCCGTCGGATGCGTTTAAACCGACCTTGCCAAAGCCCACAAGCTCCAGCGCAGACCGGATCTCTGCACGATGCGGAAAGCGTCCGCTACCCTTGTAAAATCCCCAGACCTTCATTAATGGACCGACGCTGATATCGAAAGCCCCCTCGCTTGCCTCCGTATATCGTCTGCACGTCTCCAGAAGTTCGAATAACTCATGTGACGGCTTAAACGGTTGTCGCCCGGCGGTCTGATTCAGCAGACTCCACTCGCTCTGGGGCCGGTAGTTGGACAGCATTTCCTCGAGTCGTTTCGCTTCCTCCAGCGCCGAATTAACAGCCGCCTGAACCTTGAAGCGATCCTCCCCGTACGCGACGACCGTGATTCCGGTACCCATCGCATCGAGGGTCTCCTCGAAGCGGATCAGCTTGCTGGACGGGGTCGTTTCGGTGCCTGGTAAGCTCCCGGCGACCCAGGCCGCAACCAACAAAAATATCACAAAGCGTTTCACGTCGCAGCGAAATTTTCAGGACTCAGCCGGGGTGTTCTCGCCCCGGGGACGCCCTCTTCGTACCCGCTTCAACAGGTGCGCGACGCGAGGTCCAAGCTCTGCTCCAAGGGCGGCCTCGAATCGAAGCTCAGGCAGGCGAAACATATCGACGCGTTGCGCTATCTCCCGTTTAATGAAGCCTTTGGCGTGGTCCAGCGCCTGCAGCGTTTCCTTCTGCGACGTCGCATCGCCCGGCAAAATCAGCCGCGCTCTGGCCGTCCGGCCATCGGGCGAGATCAAAACCTCAGCCACCCCGGCACAATCAATCCGGGGATCTGACAGTTCCCAGCAGATTAGCTCCTCGAGTTCCTCCCGAAGGGTCTCCGAGACTCGCTCCGAGCGTCGGGGGTCCATACATCTACTGTAGCGATTTAATCCTGCTTTGCACCAGTGCTTTGGGCAGAAACTTGCCTGCGGGCTGATCGGGCTGCCGACTCGGACAGCAGTCACCGTTCAAACTCGGCCGGGTGACCCACGCACCGAGTTGGTTGCGTACCAGTATAGAAACCGTTTACTTCAGGTGACGATCGCGGTCCGTTCGGCACCGCTCACCCTCACGAACATTCACCGAACGCCATGGACGGACCAGCCCAACACGCGAGTCTCTGTATCACTGGCGTTTAATTTAATAAGTATTTGACAATTACCCGGTCTGAATAAACTTTCGAAACAAGTGTACTTGTCTCACCCACGCCGGCAAAAAAATCCGAGTAACACAAATTCACGAAATACAGTGCCGGAACAAGCGAGAGCTTGCTATTGACCACCGATAAAAACTGATCTATCATGCGCTGAACTGTTCGAGATCTCGGTGTTTTCGCGGAGGACATAATGAAGCGTGCGGTGATCTCAATCGGTCTTTTGTCGGCCCTTGCGACGACGGTCTGTTCAGTGAT
Source organism: Bryobacteraceae bacterium (assembly GCA_963794765.1). Taxonomy (GTDB): domain Bacteria; phylum Acidobacteriota; class Terriglobia; order Bryobacterales; family Bryobacteraceae; genus JAWXCM01. The sequence continues at coordinate 401,028 of CAWCGC010000029.1, forward strand.
ATACGCACAAGGCTCGAGTCAATTTTCGCCGGAAGCTCAGAAACGCGCGAGGGATTTACTCTCCTCAGCTCAGGCGAAGTATTTGTCCGGGACCGGCAGGATGGCACTTCAAACTATCGCCGGCGAGCTTTCGGTTCCGAATTCAGGCGGAATTCGAAACCTTTCGTCCGATACTGCGCTGTCTGCGAGCCCTGTTTTCTCGTTTTTCGGTGAGGTCATGGTTAATAACCCCGACCAGGATCTCGGCACGGCATCTGACATCTCAACGCAAAGTGAGACCGCTGTTGCTGGATTCGGCCGCACAGTTGTTGTCGCATTTAATGACTCAGGCCCGCTCGCCAACCCGCTCGCGCCTTTCAGCGGTATGGGTTACAGCCGCTCGGTTGACGGCGGGAATACCTTTACCGACATTGGAACCTTTCCGATCCCGTCCGGAGGAGCGAATTTCGGCGATCCGGGACTCGTCGTTGATCGGTCAGGGAATTTCTATGCTTCCGCGCTCGTCGGCCTGCCGAGCCCAACAGGATTCACGCAGACCGTCGGGATCTACAAATCGACCGATGGAGGGCTCACCTGGCCGACTCTCTCCGTCGTGCCGTCAGGCACCGCGCCATTGTCGCCCGATAAGCCATTCATCGCCGTAGACACGAGTACAACCGCATTTTCGGGAAATGTGTATGTGTCATGGACAAATTTCGTTCAGCCGCCCGCCAGCCCGGCACTCCCAATCCTTTTCTCACGATCGACGGACGGCGGCAAGTCATTTTCGGCCCCGATCACGTTGTCTGCTCCGGGGGAGGTGAATCAGGGCTCAGAGCCGGCTATCGGGCCAGCTGGTGAAGTATACGTGACCTGGATTCGCCTCGAGCCGGGTCCGCAGACGATCATGTTCGCCCGTTCGACCGATGGAGGCCGGACGTTCAGTGCTCCGGTGGCGGTCGCTCCCGTAACGACAATCGGATTTGGGACGGGTTCGCTCACGGGAAACTTCCGGGCGAATTCATTTCCGAGAATCGATGTGAGTCAGACGAATGGGATGATTTATATCGTATATGCGAGCAATCCGCCTGGCACGGACGGTGCGGATGTATATCTCGTAGCTTCGGGAAACGGTGGTGTTGCATGGACTCCGCCCCTGCGTGTCAATGACGATCTGACCCAAAACGATCAGTTCTTTCCTGACGTTGCTGTTAATTGGCTGGGGGAAGTGGACGTGATCTGGTACGACCGCCGTAATGACGCGAACAACCTCCTGATCGATGTGTACCGTGCCAGGGTAGCCGCAGATGGCCGAAGCGTGTCGCCGAACCAGAGGGTAACCAGTGTTTCTTTCCCGCCTGCAACCGGGTACGATCCCACACTTAATCCTCTGTATATGGGTGATTACCTCGACATTAAGGCCTTGCTGAATACCGACGGAACGCGCGGAGTCTTCGGAGCTGCCTGGGGTGATAATCGGCGACGTGTGGTCACCGCTGGCGGAATGCGGAACGACCAGGACGTGTTCTATAGGACCTTACTGTTCCCATAAGATGAAAGCGAAACTCACTCCACCCACTCGACCGTAGTCGACACCAGCATCCCCCCGAGCATGTTCTCGGCCTCGCGCTCAACGGCCTGCAGCACGCCTTCGGCGTACTTGTGGTCGCCAGACACAGTCACAGCCGAGACCAGAGCGCGTTGCCACAGATCCTGGTAGCCAATTTCAGCAACGGAAACATTAAAACGGCTGCGCAACCGCTCCCGGAGAGACGCCACAACGTGGCGCTTCTCCTTCAGCGAGTGCGCAGCCTCAATCTGAATCTCCATCGTCAGAACGCCGATGGAGGGCAAACTACCCGCCGAGTTCGGCCGCGACGCGCTCCATACCGAACGCCTCGAAAATGTCGCCCGGGCGGACATCCCGATAGCCGGTGATCACGATACCGCACTCAAACCCGCTCTTGACCTCAGAAACGTCGTTCTTGAAGCGGCGAAGTGAGTCGATGCGACCCGTGTGCATAACGACGTTGTCGCGAAGCAGACGAATCTGGGAGTCGCGCGTAATCGTACCTTCGTTGACATAGCAGCCAGCGACTGTACCCACCCTCGAAATCGAGAACACCTCGCGAACTTCGGCCCGCCCGCGGAAGACTTCTTTGAAGACCGGGTCGAGCATGCCCGCCATGGCCTTCTTAATCTCGTCCTGCAGCTCGTAAATAATCGTGTGCAGTCGGATGTCGATCTTCTCTTTTTCAGCCAGTGTCGCAGCCATACGTTCCGGCCGGACGTTGAAGCCGATGATAATCGCGTTTGACGCCGTCGCCAGCAGGACGTCGGATTCGGTGATCGCACCGACGTTCTTGGAGATGACTCGGACGCGAACCTTTTCGGTCGCGAGCTTCTGCAACATCTCGCTCAGGACTTCCGCAGTACCTCCCACGTCAGTCTTGATGATAATGTTCAGATCCTTGACATCGCCTTCCTTCGCCTGCTCATGGAACTGCTCGAGCGTGAGGCGTGCGCCCTTTGACATCTGAGCATCGCGGGACTTGGCCTCGCGATACATGACGATCTGCTTCGCCTTACCGGTATCGCTGACCACCTGGAATGCATCGCCGACATCCGGCAGGGCATCGAGACCAATCACCTCAACCGGAGTTGACGGGACGGCTTCCCGTACCTGCGCGCCCGTATGGTCGATACATGGCGCGGACCTTGCCGAACACCTGTCCGCAGATGAAGTAGTCTCCGACACGAAGAGTGCCGTTCTGAACCAGAACCGTCGCAACCGGACCACGTCCACGATCGAGTTGCGCTTCCAGAACCGTACCGATGCCCGGTCTGCCGGGATTCGCCCGAATATTCTGGAGTTCTGCGACCAGCACAATCATCTCCAGCAACAACGGAACGTTCTCGCCCGTGCGGGCGGACACCGGGATCATCGGAACATCGCCGCCCCAGTCTTCGGCGAGCAAGCCTCGATCCGCAAGCTGCTGCTTGATCCGTTCGGTCTGTGCGTCAGCCTTGTCGATCTTGTTGATCGCGACAATAATCGGGACCTTGGCGGCCCGCGCGTGATCGATTGCCTCAATCGTCTGCGGCATCACTCCGTCGTCCGCTGCGACAACAAGAATGACGATGTCGGTGACCTTGGCTCCGCGAGCACGCATCCTGGTGAAGGCTTCGTGACCGGGAGTGTCGATGAAGACGATCTTGTTATCACCGGCCTGAACCACCGATGCACCGATGTGCTGCGTGATACCGCCGGCTTCGCGTGCCGCGACATTCGAGCTTCGGATAGCATCCAGCAGCGAGGTTTTGCCGTGATCGACGTGACCCATCACGGTCACAACCGGCGGACGAAGCTGCTGGTCTTCCTGGTTCTCGGCCAGTTCGACTTCCCACATCGCTTCCTCTTCGAATGAGAGGGTGCTTGTGGTTGCTCCGAACTCACGCGCCAGTTCCTCGGCCAGCTTCAGGTCGAGCGTCTGGTTGATGGTCGCCATAATCCTGCGGTCAAACAGCTGCTTAACCACAAGACTGGATTTAACGCCGAGCTTTTCCGCCAGTTCCTTGACCGTGATGCCTTCGCCGATCGTAATCTCTTTGTTGACGACAGGCAGTGCGGCCGGACGTGCTTGACGAATTGGTTCGCGAAGCTTACCTTCCGCCTCACGCTTACGCTGCTCGGGGCTGAGATTTCGCTTCGGTGCCGGACGCCGGCTGTCGGTGGGCGGCGGAGTCGCCGGCTCGGGACGAAGCGGCGACGTCGGATGCATCGGTCGCCGGCCCGGACCCGCTGGACCGCCCGGTCCACCCGGACCACGACCCATCGGTCCGACTCCCGGACCTCGATTGAATTGCCCCGGACGTCCGGGTCCACCCGGACCGCCGGGACCACGGCCGTACAAAGGCTGACCGGGTGCAGGACCTGCCGGGCGCTGCGTCGGCATACCCGGACGCGGCGGCGGAGCCGCCGGTGCGCCAGGCGCCGGTCTTGCCTGCAGAATTCTGTCTCTCAAATCCGCACGCGGCGGAACCACCGGACGCGCCGCAGGCTGGCCGACCAGTGTCTGACGATTCGGACCCTGTCCGGGCGCCGGGGAAGGTGTTCCCTGTGCCGCCGGAGGAGCACCGGTTTGAGACTGCTGCGGTCTGGGAATACTCGGAGGTGGCTGCTGCGGACCGCCTTGTCGTTGCTGTGGCGGTCGAGGCGCTCCCGGTCCTGCTGGTCGAGGTGTCGGTGCGCCGGGAACTGCGGAAGGAGCACCGCTGCCCGCCTCGCGATTTTCGACTCTGGGACGCTCAGAAGGCGCAAGAGGCTGCCGCTGACCAGAGATCACCTGTCCAGGACGGTACGAGATCGGAACATCGCGCCCCTGAAAGGTTCTCGGCTGGCCAGGGCCGGCCGACTGCGCAGGCTGAGGTGCACCCGGACCAGCCGGACGCGCCGGTGGTGGTTGCGGGGTGCCGGGTGCAGTCCTTGCGAGCGGCGCCGTCGGCGGCGGAGATGCCGGACGCGTCGGAGGCGGTGTCGTGGAAGTCTCCGGGGCAGCGGTTGTCGGCGCTGCGTTCGCCGGGCCTGCCGGAGCAGGTTCCTTCGTCGTAGGAGGCGGAGCTGCTGCCGGCGTCGGTCGCGGACCGCCCGCAAGCGGCGGCCGCAGAGTTCCCGCGAGAGGCGGACGAAGCGGTACGCGCACCGGTCGTGACGTTTGCTGCGTCGGCTGTTCTGCATCATCCGCATCAGCCGCCGATGGTCGGGCTTCGGCTGACTTGTCCGGCGTTGGCGGCTCAGCGCCGTGCGCCTCGCTGCGAGGACGTTTGTCGCCGTTCGCGTCATGTCCCGACGCTCCATTCCCGTCGGTGCCGCGGTTGCCGGCAGCACGGGAAGTGCCTGGTGTTTCTTCAACGGCTACGCTCGTACCGAAGCCCTCGCTTTCGCTGCGGCTTCGCCGTTGTGGTCGGTCCGAATCGGCGTCATCGCCGTGAGCCAGGCGGTTCTTGATCGCAATCGCAACATCCTCATCGATCGAGCTTGAGTGAGTCTTCTTCTCGTCAACACCGAATTCAGGCAGCAGATCCAGTATGACGTTCGGCTTGACTTCGAGCTCCCGGGCTAACTCATTGATTCGGATCTTCAACTTCATAGATAGATGTACTGCGTCAGAGAGGTCTTTAAGCACTAAGAGTTCGCTCAGGAGAGACGAGAAATCCAGCCTTTTCAGCCAGCCTGGTCCGCGTCTTCCAGTCTAGCAGAGTCAGGCTCTGCAGATTCCGGAGCACCGATGTGCCCATTCGTTGCATTTTCTCCGTGGTCTTCCGCCACGTATCCGGTTTCTGGTTCAACCGGTTCGGGAACGCCGGATCCCTCAACCGGTTCTCCGTTCTCGGTCTCGCCATATTCGGCGAGCGGCTGCTGCTCGGTCTCGACATGGCCTTCTTCCACCGTTTCGGTTTGTTCGTATTGACCGTACCAGTTAATCACCGCGTCTCGAAGCTGTTCCACCTGCTCGGCATCGATTTCGGGAATCTCTTCCAGCTCTTCCGGGGTCATATTCCCCAGACTCTCGACTGTCCCGACTCCGCTCGCAACCAGCCGGTCCACGGTCACTTCTGCCAGACCATACTCGATCAGCGCTGACACAGGAGTGCCCTGATTGCCGACAAGCGCGGCCATCTGAGACTCGACCTCCTGCCGCTTCTCTTCTTCACTCTTGATATCGATTTTCCAGCTGAGCAGTTTCGCCGCGAGGCGAACATTCTGTCCCCGCTTACCGATCGCCAGCGAAAGCTGGCTGTCGTCAACGATCACTTCCATATGCTTGTCGGGAACACTCGTGATCGCCACCCGGCTGATCTTGGCCGGACTCAGGGCATGAGTCGCGAACACCACCGGATCCTCAGAGTACTCGATGATGTCGATCTTCTCGCCCCGGAGCTCGCGGATAATCGACTGAACGCGCATGCCCTTCATCCCGACGCAGGCGCCCACGCAATCGACGTCGCGATCACGGCTGAGAACAGCAATCTTCGTTCGTTCGCCGGCCTCGCGTGCACAACCCTTCACAATAACGGTACCGTCGTAAATCTCAGGCACTTCCTGCTCGAAAAGGCGAACAACAAGCTCGGGCGCAGCTCGCGAAACAATCACACCGGCATTCTTCCCGGTCTTCTCAACACTCTTGATCACGCAGCGGACGCGCTCACCGATCGTGAAGTTTTCCAGCCGCGACTGTTCCTTCTTCGGCAGACGGGCTTCGGTCTTGCCCAGATCGCAAATCAGGTCCTGACCTTCGATGCGCTTCACTGCACAGTTCACAAGGTCGCCAACTCGCTCGAAATACTCGGAATAGATCGTTTCGCGTTCCGCCTCGCGGACTTTCTGGAGAATGATCTGCTTGGCAGTTTGGGCGGAGATGCGTCCCAGCGCCTCGGTTCCGCGCGGGAACCGCATACTGCCCCCCACCTCGGCTTCAGGCTCGGTCTCTTTGGCCTGATCCACCGTGATTTCGTTCACCGGGTCAGTTACGGTCTCCACAATGCGCTTGACCGCGTAGATTTCGATCTGGTCGGTCTTCGGATTCAGCTCGGCCGCGAGTTCTTCGGTTGTTCCGAACTTCTTGCGTGCGGCCACCAGCATCGCGTCGGTAACGGCATTAATAACAATCTGGGGATCGATCCCCTTTTCCTTGCTCAGGATTTCAATAGCGTCAATGATGGAAGCCAATTCGGTTCCTTCTTTCTCACTTTAGTGACTGGCAGCGATCTGGTGGTCTACCACTCGAACTTCAGGTTTGCTTTTCGAACGAGTTGAAGCGGAATACGCACGAGCCTGCCTTCCGATGGCTCGACAGTGATGTTTTCCCCTTCGTCGATGCCGCGCAGCGTGCCTTCCCAGTTCCGTTGATCCTCGACGGGTTCAGTCAGGACAAACCGGGCCTTCTGACCGGCAAATCGCTCGAAATCCGAAGGTTTGCGGAGCTTCCGCTCGACGCCGGGTGAGGAAACCTCAAGCTGGTAGCTGTCGCCCGGGATGACGTCCTCGGCGTCAAAGATCGTTCCTGCGTGCTGCGAAATAAACTCGCAGTCGGCGTGCGTTACCCCGCCCGGTTTGTCGATGTAAATACGAAGCAGGCGTGCTTTGCCGTTCCCGGCAAGCTCGACATCGACCACTTCGATCTGCTGCGGCATCCCGACGCGTTCCACGATTTCAGTCACCCGGCTGACTACAGCGTCACGGCTTGTTTGCGCCATCTCTCCAAAACTGCTTTCCGCCAATAAAAAAAGTGCGCTTTCGCGCACTGTTATCGTTCGACGTACCTAGTATAACTCCGAATACCGGGTCTGGCAAACTGCCGCGCTTGTCTAACGCAGGATGACGCTGAAGCGGCGGTTGTTTCTCACGCAGAGGGTTAGGACGCGCCCGAAGGTCCGAGTATCCCGGCTCGGGTCGCGGCTGCGGTGCGGACGCAGGATTACTCGGCGGCGCTGGTCGTACCAGTGGGTACCGTCGCCCGTTTGCGCCCGGTGCCAAGGTGCTGGTAGTGCAGAATGGCGTTGAACAGCAGGAAGTAGCTGCCCTGCGTTTGATCGCGCCACATCGGGTTGTTGGCGAACATAACAACGTGCCCCTTGCCTGCTGGGACGTCCACGATGGCCGGCTTATTTGCGAGTTCGCGTCCGCCGGCGAGCATGCCTGACACGAGCAGGTCCTTTTCAGCCGCGAATTTCAGGACGACACGTGGGCGCATTTCGGGAGGTGGAGTGATGGCGCGGAGATTTTGGCGCTCGAGTTCGTCCATGGGCGGTTCTTCGTCAGGCTTCGGTTCGGTCTTTGGAGCAGGCGCGACGAAGGGTCGGGCCTGAGGGATGTCGGGATCGGTGGATGTTCCGCGACCGCTGGGGCGTGTTGCGGCGGGACCTTCCGGCCCAGGTCTGGCGGCGGCGATGTTGAACACTGGCGCCTGATTGAAGTACACGGCTACCTTGTCATACCCGTATGTGATCGGGCTGCCGCTGTCGGCAACGACAGTATTTAGGACGCTGCCTCGCGCCTGCAACTCGCGCGTGGGGACGATGCTCACACCTTCGATGAGGCCGTAGTCGATGGGAATGGATGCGTTTCCGGCGATCGTGACGAAGAGGCCTCCGTTTTCAATGAACCTTTGCAGTTTGGCCAGACCATCGAGACCCAGCCCGCCTCGGATGTCGTCCGTCTGGTCGGGCGCGAGGCCGAGGTTCGGCGTTATCGCTGACTTCTGGAATGGAATCGGGTGCGGAGTGCTCTTCGGAAGTCCATTGACTACGCGCTGAGCCGATGCGCGGACGGGTCCGAACAGAATCACGTCGAATCTGGAGCGATAATCGTCGAGTTTTCGCAGATTCTGGTCGGAGATATAGGTATAGGGAACGGAAAGCTTGTCGAGGGCAATGCGGAACCAGCCCTCGTCCTGGGTGTTGATCCAGGTGTGGACAAGGGCGATCCTCGGTGCCGCGACCTCATGCAGGGAGACTGACGGCAGTTGCTGCAGAGCAATCAGGCTCAGGCCGAGCGAGGCGGCCGTACGCGTCACACGGTCGCGCGCTGCGGTATCGAGGTTGTTCAGCAGCAGTGATCCTGCTGCGAACTTACGGCCTGCTGCTTCAAACGGGCTCTCGGACGCCTGCATTTTGACGGTGGCCAGCTTATAGCGGAAGGTTGTGATGGTGTTGTCGGTATTGTTGTTAACCACGAGTACTGGCCCTGTGCCCGTCAGACCGCCTGCTGGCTCAGGTGCGGTTTTCAGCAGCGTCATGGAAGCTTTAAGAACCGCAGGGTCCTTCACGCGGATGGTTGCGACGTTGCGTAAAGGTCCGAGCGACCAGCCGGTGTCGTCGTAGGGTCTTGGGTCGCTGATGTCGTAATACTGCGTATCGAGCAGCATGTCTGCCATACGGCTGTAGGGCTGGTCCATCCGGACGACATAACTCCCAGCCGGAAACTTTCGTTTTTCTGCTTCGAGGGGTGTGTCGAGCCGATGCACTTCAATGCCGTGGCGCTGCAGCAAGCCCGCGAGTTCTGCCACCTGTGCGGGGCGCGGATCGTCGCCTGGCAGAATCCAGGCGGCGGGGCCTTCAGTGGTTGCCTTGCCGACCGAGCGGCGGCTCTTTACGTAGAAGTTCGACAGAAACGTCTTGCCGTTATTCGCGGTGTAGTTCATGGCGAGGAGCAGAGCGCTCTGCTGGAGGTTAACGTTGTTGCGCATCGACCACTTCACTTTTTCGAGCGGCGGGTTTGGGCGGAACCAGGTTCGGGACGTCGCGCTCGGAGGCACGATGCGGTCCATAGTGTCGGCTCCGCTGTTGCCGAAAGTCTCGTAGAAGCGGCCAATCGCGTTATGTCCGTTCGCGGCGTAGAACATGTAGTTTGCGGCCCAGCCGTCGTAGAAGCCGTGCGTCCAAACCCCAGGGATGCCGCGCCGCGTCATCTCTTCGATCTCGTGGTAGGCCATCTTCTGCCACTCGCTGACGAGCAGAGGGTCGAGCCACGCGTTGTATGGACCCATGCCGGTTGAGGTGTACAGGAAGGGCACGGACTCGTGAAGGTCATGAAGAACCTGCGGGTGGTACTCGAGGAAGGTCTTCATCACGGTCTGGCTGAGCGCGAGGGTCAGGGCCATGCCGTCGCGATTGTTGTCGTGTGCCACGTACCGGCCCCAGTAGATGAGCGGAGGCGCTGCGCGGTCGGGATACTCGCCGGCTGTAGTTGTAGATGTCAACCTTTTTGTCGCGGCCGTCGACTTCGATCACCGGGGTGATGAGGACGACCAGGTTCTTCCGGATGTTCTGTATGAGCGGTGTGTCCTCGACGGCGAGACGGTAAGCCAGTTCCATCAGCATCTCGGGGGAGCCGGTCTCGGGTGAGTGAATGCTGCCGGTTGCCCAGTACATCGGGACGGCTTCCGCGATGAGCTTGTCGGCCTCGGGCTGGGCTGTCTGGCGCGGATCAGCGAGTTGTGCGTTGATTTGCTTCAGACGATCGAGGCGGCGAAGATTGGATTCGTCGGAAACGGCTGCGACGACGAACTCACGACCTTCTTCGGATTTGCCGATCGTGAAGACCTTCACTCGCGGTGAGGCTCTTTCGAGCTCGCGGAGGTAGCCGTAGATGCCCTTTGTATAGGTCAGCTTGCCGGGGGTACCGATCGCATAGCCGAGGACTTTCTCGGGCGTGGGCACGGTGCTGGAGGCAGGCAGGTGATCGACTAGTTCGGTGAGGAAATGCGGTGCGGTGGTGTACTCACGAATCTTTGCTGTGTATCCGGCGTCATCGGCGGCGGGTGCGATCGTACATGCCGCTATCGTAATCAGGAAGCAGGGCCGCAAAGAGTTCATGGCGATGGTTGCGACATTGTACCGTTTTCCGAGCCTTGCTGAACTGCTCGGCGCGTGTGCTCTGCGTGTGTTGCCGGGATTCCTGCCGATCGGCGCCGCAGGGCACACCCCGGGGAGCCTGGCTGGCTGTGAACAATTAAAGGATGTTATGTTTCAAACATGGAGTTCGCGTTTGTCGTCGTTGCCCTCCTGCTCCTGCTGGCTGTCCTCGCCGTCGTCATCGTGCTGGTCCGCAGGCCCGTTCCGGCAGCCGCCGACCTCATGCCAGTCGTCGGCCGCATCGAAAGCCTGGAGCGGAGCCTCGAAAAACTCGAGCGAGGTCACCGCGACGAACTCACCTCCTCCCGCCGCGAGGTCAGGGAAGAGCTGGAGCGTATCCGGCTGAATGTCGCCGACAAGCTCGATTCCGTAGGCCGAAGTCTGGCCGAAACACGCACTGCCGCAGCCGATGACATGTCGAAATCACGGCGCGAACTCCGCGAAGAGCTGGAGCGGATCCGCCAGACCGTGAACGAGAAGCTGGAAACAACGCTCGAGCGGCGCCTGTCGGAATCCTTCAAGCGAGTGAGCGAGCGGCTCGAGCAGGTTTACCGCGGGCTCGGCGAAATGCAGGCTCTCGCGTGCGAAGTCGGCGACGTCAAGCGCGCGCTCACCAACGTTCGCACTCGTGGCACCTGGGGTGAGGTCCAGGCGGGGGCCCTTCTCGATGAACTGCTGGCGCCCGAACAATTCGCGCGCAATGTCGCCGTCACCGGAGGAGCGGAGCGCGTCGAGTTCGCGATCCGAATGCCGGGGGCGCAGGACTGCCTCGGGCCTGTGTGGCTGCCAGTTGACGCCAAGTTTCCGTTGGAGGATTACCTCCGGCTGGTAGATGCCGCCGAACGTGGTGATCTCGCCGATGTCGAGACCCACGGCAAGAAGCTGGAAGACCGGGTTCGGGACTGCGCGAAGACAATCAGTCGAAAATACCTCGCGCCGCCAATGACCACCGACTTCGCGATCCTGTATCTGCCCACAGAGAGCTTGTTCGCCGAAGTGCTCCGCCGCCCCGGTGTGGTCGAGATGTTGCAGCGTGATTATCGCGTCACACTCGCCGGCCCCACGACGCTCGCAGCGTTCCTGAACAGCTTGAAAATGGGCTTTCGCACGCTCGCCATTCAGCAGCGGTCAGGCGAAGTGTGGGGGCTGCTGGGCGAAGTCAAAACCGAATTCTCCCGCTATTCCGAAGTCCTTGCGAAGGTTCACAAGAAACTGCAGGAAGCCTCCAACACCGTCGATGCGGGTCTCGTGCGAACTCGCGCCATCGAGCGCAAACTCCGGGACGTCCAGCAACTGCCCGGCGCAGACGAAGAGGAACCACCGCTGCAAGCCTTCCTGGCAGCCGGCGACTAATCCGGCTCTCGCGCTTACTTCATTCGCTGCTGCGGTGACTGACATCGCCCCGCAGAACACGCCGGCTGCGATATAAATGGTCAGACTTCGGCGCGAGGGAGGCGTCTCAGGGATGTTTCATGTCAAACAGATTTCAGCGCTGTTCTTCATCGCTGCGGCTGATCGCATCGGCACAGTCAATCACGTCGAGCATCATCGGCACCGTTCACGACGAATCTGGTGCCGTCGTGCCAAATGCCGCGATAACTGCCACCAACCTTGCGACCAACGCCCACAGCGAGGCGAAGGCGGATGCCAAACGGCAACTTCGTGCTGCTCCAGCTCACTCCGGGATCGTATACGGTCGAGATTACTGCGCCAGGATTTCGCAAGTACGTCCGCAGTGGTCTGGTGCTGGAGTTACAGCAACAACCTCGCATCGACGCGACCCTTACCGTCGGCCAGGTCACCGAGGCTGTCAGCGTTACCGCCGACGCGACGGTGCTGGAGACCACCACTTCCAGCATCGGCGATGTGGTTAACAACCACGCCATCCTGAACCTTCCTCTGAACACGCGCAATATCTACTCGCTGATCTATCTGACACCGGGAGTCGCAGGATCCATCGGCAACGACTACAACTCACTCAGCTACTCGGTCAATGGCGCACGAGCCACCTCAATGGAAACGATGGTGGACGGTGCAACGGGCGGATTCCCGACTGTCAACGGTTTCTTCGGTATCGGAGTCTTTCCGTCAGTAGATGCGATCGGCGAGTTTCGAATGATGAACTCAAACTACTCCGCCGAATTTGGACGCAGTCTTGGCAACGTCGTCAACATTATTTACAAGAGCGGAACCAATGCATGGCATGGGAGTGCGTACGAGTTCCTTCGAAACTCCGCGCTTGACGCCAACAATTTCTTCTCCAACTCACGCGGGGTTCCGCTTCCCAGCTTTAAGCGACACCAGTTTGGCGGCGTCTTCAATGGCCCGATTCGCAAGAACAGGACCTTCTTCCTGTTTTCCCTCGAAGACCTTCGACAGAATGCATTCCAGTCGGTGACCACGACCGTCCCAACGGTGCTGGAGCGGCAGGGTGACTTCTCGCAAACCTTCGCGGCAAACGGACAGCTGATCCGGATCTTCAACCCGTTCTCGACCCGTCCTGACGCGTCCGGCGAATGGCTACATCCGCGACCAGTTCGCGGGCAATGTTATTCCTCCGTCACTGATCAATCCCGTTTCGCGGAACCTTGCGGGCTATTTCCCACTGCCGAATACAGCAGGCAACCCGACTACACACGCGAACAATTACTTCAACACCGGCGCGCATCTGAATAACGTCAACAGCTGGGATATCCGCATCGATCACAACATTACCGAGAAGCAGCGATTCTTTGCGCGCTACTCCGATCGCTTCAGTGAAGATCAGCCCGCATCACTGTTCCCGAAAGAGATCGGCATCGCCGAAGGCGTCATCAATCAGAAGAACTACATGCGGAACGCGGTTGCAGATTACACGTACAGCATCAATCCGACCACGATCCTCAGCGCTCGTCTGGGTTTTTCACGTGCACTGTATCTGTACGCCAATGGCGGTCTCGGGTTTCAGGTCAGTTCGCTGGGCTTGCCGAAGGAATTGGACACCGCCGGTTATCTTCCGATCTTCCCGCTCGTGACCACCACCGGGTACACCAATCTCGGCAATCAGGACAATCGGCGCAACGCCTTCATGACGTACACGTCCCTTGCCAGCCTGACAAAGATCAGGGGTCCCCACACAATGAAGATCGGCTGGGAAGGCAGGCTGATTCGGGTCAACAATCACGAGTATCGTGATACGTCAGGCAACTACGGCTTCGGAACGAACTTCACCCAGGGGCCGAACCCCAACGCTGCAAGCTCGACCGCCGGCAATGCCTTCGCATCCCTGCTGCTTGGAACGGGCTCGGGGGATCTGATCCAGAACTTCAAAGACGTCGCGTCGCAAAGCTTCTATCACGCGTTCTATTTCCAGGACGATTGGCGTGTAAGCCGCAAGCTGACGCTCAATCTTGGCGTTCGGTACGACCTCGACACGCCGCGGACCGATCGCTACGACCGGATGAATTACTTTGATCCCACCGTCAAGTCTCCTCTTGCGTCCCAGGTCCCTGGATTCGGCGATCTTAGTGGCGGACTCGTCTTCGTCGGTGTCAACGGAGCAAGCCCGTATCAGTACAACTGGGACAACAACAACATCGCGCCGCGTATCGGATTTGCATACCAGGTGACCGATAAGACAGTGGTGCGCGGAGGCTGGGGTAACGTGTATGCCGCGTCCCCGCAGGCAGCCCAGGGAACCGTCGGTCCGTACGGTTTCCGTGTACAGAATACGTGGGTCGGTTCGCTCGACGGCATCACGCCTTACAACCTGTTCTCAAACCCATTCCCTCAGGGGTTCCAGACGCCTCCCGGCGCTGCCGCGGGATTGCTCACAGGCGTCGGAGGCCCGATCCAGGGTGATCTCCGCGACACCGTCACTCCGTACACAATGCAGTGGAATCTCAACGTGCAGCGCCAGCTTCCCGCGGACATGTTGCTCGAAGTGGGATACGTTGCCAATCGTGGACTCCAGTTGCAGCGCAACAGCGAAAGCGGCCTCGATCTCGATCAGGTCAATCCGATTTACCTCAGCCTCGGCTCGCATCTGAATGACCTTGTCCCGAACCCGTTCTATGGAATCGTGAACAGCGGCGTTCTTGCTGCGCCGCAAGTATCCCGAGCACAACTTCTGCGCCCGTATCCGCAGTTCACGAGTGTGATCCCGCTGTTCTCGAGCGGATCTTCATCCAGCTATAACAGCCTGCAGGTTCGTTTCAGCAAACGGTATTCGCACGGCTTCCAGATGGAAGGCTCGTACGTCTGGTCCAAAGTACTCGATAACGGAACCAATCACCAGGACAGCTACAACATCCGGGCTGACCGTGCTGTTACCAGCTACGACATTCCGCATCGCTTCGTCATCAGCTACATCTACGAACTTCCTTTTGGGCGTGGCCACCGCCTCGGCGGCGATTTCCCGAAGTCGGTCAACTGGGTACTCGGCGGATGGCAGGTGAACGGAATCACGACCCTTCAGAGCGGAACGCCGCTAACTATCACCGCGAGCAATGTCTCCGGGCTGGGCAACCCCACGGAACGGGCCAATAACAACGGTCACTCCGGAAAGCTGGAGGGGGATGTACACGATCGTCTGAACCGCTACTTCGATACCACTGTCTTTAGTCAGCCTGCTCCCTTTACGCTCGGCAACACAGCCGCGTACCTCAGCGACCTTCGTACTCACTACGTGAACAACACGGATCTGTCGCTGTTCAAACAGTTCTTCCCAACCGAACACGTGCGCATTCAGTTCCGCGCAGAGTTCCTCAACGCATTCAACCGCGTTCAATTTAGCGCACCGAACACCAGCGTCACTTCCACCAGTTTCGGTGTCATTACCTCCCAGGCGAACTCGCCTCGTCAGATACAGTTTGGTTTGAAGATATTGTTTTAGGCGCAGCCTGACCGAGACTGATCTGTGCGTTTGATACACTCGACCCCGTCATGGGTCGAGCCTTGTTTCTGTTACTGCTCACTGCGGCTGTGTCCTTTGCCGCGGACGAAGGCGTACCCGCGCCATCCAATGTCCGCGGTGCCGCGTATCCTCGTATCTTGCCGGACGGCCGCGTCGTACTGAAAGTGAAAGCGCCTGGAGCTCAGAAAGTCCAGGTGCTGCCGCAAAACGCAGGTTTCGGGAAAACTCCGATTGACATGGTCCGCGGCGATGATGGCGTCTGGACCGTGACGACGCCTGATCCCGTTCGGCCCGGATTCCACTACTACGAGCTGCTAGTCGACGGCGTGCAGGTGGCCGACCCTTCATCCGAGACATACTTCGGTTGGGCCAGACAGAACAGTGGCCTCGAAGTTCCGGATAAGACGCTGAATTTCTACAGTGCGAATGCCGTGCCTCACGGAGAGGTTCGCGTTCACTACTACGCCTCCTCCACCACCGGCACAACGCGGCGCGCGTACGTCTACACTCCTCCCGGCTATGACAAGGATGTTTCGAAACGCTATCCCGTTCTATACCTCCAGCACGGATCCGGTGAGAGCGAGCGAGGCTGGACGACACAGGGACGCGCGAACTTCATTCTCGACAATCTCATCGCTTCGGGCAAAGCTGTGCCGATGATCATTGTCATGGAGAACGGCTACGCAGGCACAGGCCAGCGAGGCACCGAAGGTTTTCCTGATTTGGTCATCAAAGATCTCATCCCGGAAATCGATTCGGGATACCGGACCATCAGCGATCGCGACCATCGCGCGATAGCAGGTCTGTCGATGGGTGCGGGGCAGGCTATGAGCGTCGGTCTCGGGAACCTGGATCGCTTCAGCTACATCGGCGCGTTCAGCGGAGGCATGCGGGAGTTCGATGCCAAAACAGCATACGGCGGCGTGTTAGCGGACTCATCAGCCTTCAACAAAAAAGTAAAACTTCTGTGGATGGGCGCAGGTGTCGACGACCGTTTGTACGCCGGTGCCAGATCTGCTCATGAAGCTTTAGACAAAGCCGGCATCAAGAACACATGGTTCGAGTGTCCAGGAGAGCATGAATGGCAGGTATGGCGCCGAAGTCTCAACGACTTCGCCCCCCGCCTGTTTCACCACCCCTAACTCATCACTCACCATCCCCTGTGGGGCGGCCAATCCTGGCCGCAGCCGCCTTTCAGGCGGCGTTGGCATCTGAGTTCCTGAGAACTCTGCCTGTATCGAGACACCGTACTGTGGATGCGGCACTACCAACGGCGACTTCCGCACTGGGACATCGTAGATCAGCCTCTGTTCGTCACCTTCCGTTTGCATGGCAGTCTTCCAGCCCATCGCGTATTCCCTCCGGAGAATTTGGACAACTCAGGCAAAGCATTCGTAGCAATGGATCGCCTGCTCGACGTGGGCGCCAGCGGACCGTTGCATCTGCGCCGCCCCGAAATCGCAGACATGGTAGTTGCGGCCGTGCAGGATGGGGAGCGAAGATTCCACCGCTACCAGCTACACGCCTGGGTAGTGATGCCCAATCACGTCCATCTTCTCGTTACCCCCAGCGTTGTTGCGACGCGATGGCTGGCGCCGTTGAAAGGGTTCACCGCGTACCAGGCTAATCAATTGCTCGGCAGCCATGGCCAGGCCTTTTGGCAAGACGAAAGCTACGATCATCTCGTACGATCTGACGCCCAGTTCGAACGGATCCGCTCCTACATCGAACAGAATCCGGTCAAGGCCGGTCTGGTCTTAGAACCCAGGCAACATCGCTGGTCAAGCGCGGCCAGTTTAAGCCCAGTGTCACCGCAGCCCGAAAATTTATTTCATCCTGACTTCTCAAACACTTCCAGACAGCCTCACCCAACAACACCCCCGAAAAGCTTGGAACCGCATGTCAAAATCACGCCCGTGAGCGCAGCCTGCCCAAAACCGGCAGCGCCAAAGAGAAAGGGAGACAAAGCCATGGCAACAGACAAGCAAATCCAGGCCAATCGCCGCAACGCAATCAAAAGCACCGGACCCAAAACCGAAGAAGGAAAGCAGGCAAGCAAAGCCAACGCATGGAAGCACGGCCTGGCAGCAAAGAACATGCTCTACTCGCCCATGCGCCACGAAGACCACAACGCCTTCCACGAAATGCGCAACCAGCTAATGCAGTCCTGGCAGCCAGCAGGTCTAAAAGAAGAGCAGCTCGTAGACATGATCGCCAGCGCATACAACCGCATGCAGCGTCTCGAGAAGATCGAGTCCGGCTACATGGACGGAGCCCTCGCCACCATGCAGCGCCGCTTCGGCATCCCCGACACTCCCACCGATGCCGACGACTTCGGCTGCGGCGTAGCCATGGGCGACGAGAACAACCAGCTCACATTCGAAACCCTCGACCGCTACCGCAAGAACGCATGGCTCGACTACGAGCGAGCCGTCCGTCGCCTCGAAGCCATGCAGAAGGCCCGCCGAGAGCAAGCCATCCAGGAGAAAGAAGAAGAGCTAAGAGAAGCCGAGCGCCAAAAGAAGCTAACCGAAATCCGCGCAGCCTCGACCGCAAGACCGGTCGTATACGCAACGGAGCAAACAACTTCCGAAGAATTGGCTTCGTTCCGGAAGAACAACCCAAACGTCACGTTCGTCCCCTTCGACAGCGACTTCAAGCGCACCCGAACGGGCAAACTAACGACCGAACTTATAAAACTCGAGCCGAAAAACGAAAAAATCCCGGCATAATCCCGGGAAGTGCATATAAGGGTTGGGTGCTGTTTTTACACGGACCAAATTGAAATTTAGGAAATGTTGGTGGACCTGGTGAGATTCGAACTCACGACCTCTTCCATGCCATGGAAGCGCGCTCCCAACTGCGCCACAGGCCCACTACCGATGGAACTTCTACTACCTTAACACAGGCCTAAATTACCGGACGACGCCTTCCATCGGGCTGCTCGCAGTAGCGTACAACTTTTTCGGCATTCGACCCGCAAGGTAAGCAAGGCGGCCGGCCATCACTGCATATTTCATCGCCGCAGCCATCTTCTCCGCGTCTTCGGCAGCAGCGACGGCGGTATTCATCAGCACGCCGTCGAAACCCAGTTCCATGGCAATGGCCGCGTCGGAAGCAGTCCCCACGCCGGCATCGACAATCAGCGGAACCCCGGTAATCTTCTCGCGCAGAATCTTCAGCGCGGCAGTATTCTGGATGCCCAGGCCGGAGCCGATCGGCGCTCCCAGCGGCATCACCGCCGCGGCGCCGGCGTCTATCAGCTTGCGGGCGACAATCAGATCGTCGCTCGTGTACGGAAGAACCACGAAACCCTCTTTCGCGAGAACCTTCGTGGCCTCAATCAACCCTTCAGTGTCCGGAAACAGTGTGTCCTGATCGCCGATGACTTCCAGCTTGACCCAGTGGGACAAGCCGACCTCGCGCCCCAGCCGCGCCGTCCGAATCGCTTCATCAGCGGTGTAGCACGCCGCCGTGTTGGGCAGAATGAACATCCGGTCGCGATTGATGTAGTCGAGCAGCGACTCCTTCGACCGATCCGTCAGGTTGACGCGCCGCACCGCAACGGTAACCACCTCGGCGCCGCAAGCCGCGTGGCAGCGCGCCATTTCCTGGAAGCTGCGGTACTTCCCGGTTCCAATGAGAAGGCGCGATCCAAACTCCCGGTCCGCGATCCTCAGTTTGTCCTGCATGACTTTATTATCGCGGGCAGCATCAGTCGTCGGGAATATTGAACTTATCGCCGGTGTCTGCAGCCCATTGCCGCAGCCGTCGAATCAGTTTGCCGCGCTCGGCCTTATACTTCGCATTCAGAGCGAGGTTTGCCGTCTCGTACGGATCTTCGTTCAGATTGAACAACAGCCACGACATGTTGTCGAGGCAAACATACTTCCAGCCGTCACGGGTAACCAGCCCTCGCCACGGTTTGTTGACACTGTCCGGGTGCATCGTCGGAATCACCGATTGCAGATAGGCCGAATCTGGTTCTGAAGCCGCCTGCGGCTGTTGCTGCCTGCCGCCCTGTCGAATTCGGTAATGCGAGTAGTCGGTGCCCTCCATCCACGAGGGCTTTCCAATGCCGCACAAGCCGAGAGTTGTCGGAGCGATATCCACGTGGTTCATCGGAACGAGGGAACGCCCATTGCCGCGGCCCTCATACGTCGGCTGCTCGCCCGAAATGACGAACGGAATTCGTATCGACTCCTCGTAAGGGGTCATCTTCTTGTACTGGCCGTGAGAGCCATGCATGTCGCCGTGATCGGCAAAGAACAGGAGGTGAGTATGGAACAACAGATCCTGCTCTCGAAGAGTGTCGAGAATCCGGCCGATGTTGTAATCCCAGTTCTCGATCTGCGCATAGTAACCAGCCAGATCGCGTCGAGCCTGATCTTCGATGACAGCATCTCGGGCAACATTCGGACGAAGCTGAATCGCAGCCGGATTGTGCCGCTTCATGTAGTCCGCCGGCGCGACGTAAGGATTGTGCGGCGGCTGTACCGACAACACCGCAAAGAACGGCTTCGCATCGGGCCGCTTGGCTTCAGCACCGCGGTCGCGGATATAACGCAGCAGCAGATCGGTCAGACAGTCCGTCTCATATCCAGGCAGCCGGTAGTGGAACGCATCTTTTCCGCGCCCGCCATGAACCCACGTGTCGTACTGGCTGTTGTTGTTGTCATACCCGGTCCACTGGTCGAAGCCGCCGCGCTTGTCCGGATTGGTAATGAATTTCGCCGCCCGGCCCTCACTCTCATGAAACCCGGCAAGATGCCACTTGCCAAAGTATGCGGTTTGATAACCCGCGCTCTTCAGCGGCTCCGTCAGCGTGGGCTGGCCGTCAGGCAGCGGATACTCGTGCCCGGGAACGCAATGGTGCGGATATCTTCCGGTCAGCATCGACCCGCGAAACGGACAGCACAGCGGCATGCCAGATACCGCTCGGGTAAAGTGCATGCCTTGCGCAGCCATATCGTCGATATTCGGCGTGCTGACGTTCGGATCGCCCATGCAGCTCAGCGCCTGCGCTCGATGCTGATCGCCGAGCAGCCAGATCACATTTCGCCGGCGCTCCTGGCTTTGTTGTTGTGTTCCGGATTGTGTGCCACGTGGTGCCGCGGGCTGTGTAGCTGTTTGCGCTGCCAGCACCGAATGGCCGGCCGCGACGGACTGCAGGAACGCCCTGCGTTGCATCAGTTAACCTCCGGCCCGTTGATGAAGCCAGGCCCGCAAAGAATTTTCACAGCCGTCGAAAACAGTATGGACGAGTTCCTCGATCGCGATGCTGCGTACCGTGTCTCGGCTGAGAACTGCGGTGTACACGAACGATCTGCCGGACTTCTGCCGCTGAACACAGCCGCGGCGCGTGAGGCGCTCCATGATTGTCATCACTGTCGTGTAGGCAAGCGGTCGGCTTTTCGAAACTTCCGCCTGAATCTCGCGCACGCTCGCACTTTGCAGTGTCCAGAGGACCTTCAGGCATTCGAGTTCCAGCCTCGGTGGAAGTTCGTGACTGAGAGCTGGACTACTCACAACCCTTTACTCCTTCCCGAGCGCTCCGATGAGCTTCTCAGCAAACGGAGACGTGGTTGGACGACGAACCGGAGCACTCGCCGCTGCGGCTTCCCGCGCTTCCGGAGTCGTGCTGACTCCGGCAACAGCAGGGCGAACCTCCTCGACATCGGACAGGAACTTCTGCTTCTTCAGAACCGACCGGTCGAGCACGGAGTTATACCCTGTCCAGCACCCATCCACATGCCTGTCCTTTTGCAGCGTCGAGCGCATGCACTCCATGCGCGCATCGAGGTTGTCGATATGATGCAGCAGCAGCGCTTCGAGGCAAACCGGGACCTTGGGCGACCCATACTCGAGTTCGCCGTGATGACTCAGGATCAGGTGTTCCACCAGCGACCGCAGACGGTCCGGAAACTCCGGTATCGCTCGGATCTTGTCATCGACCATCCGGAGCCCGATATAGATGTGGCCCAGCAACTGGCCCTGCGTGCTGTAGCCGAAGCTGCGGTCATAGGTGAGTTCATCCACCTTGCCGATGTCGTGAAGAATGACGCCGGTGAGAAGCAGATCCAGATCGATGTCGCGATAATGCGCGGCCAGAACCTTTGCCACTCGCGCCATGGAAAGCACGTGTTCCAGCAGTCCGCCGAGATAAGCGTGATGAACGTTCTTTGCAGCCGGAGCTATGCGAAGCCTGGGCGTGATCGCCGGATCTTCAATCACAGCCGAACAAAGCGCTTTCAGCGGCTGACAACTGAAGCCGGCAATCAGCTCTCGAAGCTCGGCCATCATCTCGTCACCGTTGCGTTCCGAGGCCGGGAAAAAATCCGTGAAGTCGACCGTTTCCTCAGACTGGCGCTGCAGCTTGTGAATTACCAGCTGCAGCCGGTTGTGGTGGACCTGCAGCAGCCCGCGAACCCGAACGAAGTCATCGCGATCGAAGGTCTCAACCACCTCCGCCGCGTTGTCCCACATGCGGCCTTCAATGTCGCCCGACCGGTCGCCGAGCATCAGGATCAGATACGGCTCGCCGGTCTTTTTCTGACGAACGTCTTTGTTGAGAACTAACAGTGTTGCCGAAACGATAGAATTCGGCTGTAGCTCGCTTACATACGGAGATTTCATGTAAGCGTTATTTGCTGCTGGATACTTCTTGCTTCGACGACTTGCCCGTTCCCGGGATCGGCACTGCCCACAGCAGTTTCTTTTTGTGCTTCTTGCCTGCGACTTCTTCCTTGGTGACGGTCTCGGGCTTCAGCTGAGCCGGATCCACCCACCTGGTGTCTTTGCCCGCAGCTGCGCCGGTGTCGGCGTAGCCGTCTTTGATCTCGAGGAACGCTTCCTTGCGAAGCTGGGTCAGGTACTCGCGGATCTTTGGCTGGAATCGTGGAGTCGCGAGCTTCTCATTAATCTCGTTCTCGACTTCGTCGAACGCCGCCTGACCTTGCTTCTGGTGATCTTCCACGCGCAGGATCACGATCGCATTGGCGCGCCGAAGGGGGTCAGTGACATAACCCCGCTCCTTGTCCCAGATGATCGATTCGATAGCTTTGTCGATTTCGCCCTTCTTGAAGCCGCCAAGCTCGCCGTACTGATCTTTTGTCTGGGACTCCGAATTCGCTTTCGCAAGGTCGCCGAACTTCTCGCCCTTGCGCGCGCGAGCCACCAGGTCCTTCGCTTTCTTCTCGACGGCGGCGACCTCGGCCGCGCTCTTGCCGTCGGTCGAGAGAACGATTTCTCGCAGGAAGACTTTCTCTTCACGGACGAACTCGTTCTTGTGCTCGTCGTAATACTTCTGCGATTCTGCCCTGGACACGTTGATGCCTCGGCCGACCTGCTCACGGATCACGCGCTGTTTCAGCATGCCGTTACGGACTTCGTTCTTGTAGTCCTCGAACGTCATCCCGGTCTGTTCGCGGACGTATGCCTCGAACTTTTCCTGATCGACGATCTTGCTCTGGTTTCGGAGGTCTGCCATGTACTTGCTGAGTTCGGACTCGACGTTGATGTTGAGTTCCTTGCCCTTACTGACAAGCAACAGCCCGTCGACGCGTTCGCGAAGCAGGTCCTTGCTTCGCTGGTCCAGCTCGGTCCGAAGCTGGGTCGGGTTCATCCCCGAACGGCGAGCCTCGGTTTCGAGGTTCTTGCGATCACGGTCGATTTCGGAGCGTGTGATGATGTCCCCGTTGACCTTTGCGATAATTTCGTCGACGACAACGGCATCCGCCGCCATTAAGGACGAAGTCGCTGCCACGAGGCACACGACCAGAGCTCTGAACTGCATATGCCGACATTGTACCAACTACAGGTGTAGGAGAGTCACTTTCTGAACCCGGAATTTGACGTTCTGGTTCTGGGGGCGGGAGCGGCCGGGCTTTTCTGCGCAGCCATAGCGGGAAAGCGCGGCAAGCGAGCAGCAGTTCTGGAAGCAAACGCCGAGCCGGGACGCAAAATCCTGATCTCGGGCGGTGGACGCTGCAACTTCACTAACGTCCACACGAGGCCGGAGAACTTCCTGTCCGCGAACCCGCATTTCGCACGGTCGGCGCTGGCAAGGTACACGCCTTCGGATTTTGTCGCGTTGGTCGACCAGTATCGGATTCCGTGGCATGAGAAAAAACTCGGCCAGCTCTTCTGCGATCGCTCCGCGCGCGAAATAGTCGAGATGCTCCTCACCGAATGCCGGGAAGGAGGCGTCCGCATCATCACCGGATGTCGCGTCGGTCAGGTCCGCGAGGGCTTTACCGTCGAGACGTCCCTTGGCGAGTTCCAGGCGAAATCGCTGGTGATTGCAACCGGCGGACTTTCCATCCCGAAGATCGGAGCGACTTCTTTCGGCTACGAGGTCGCCCGGCAGTTCGGGATCAAGGTCATCGCCACTCGCCCGGCGCTGGTACCTCTTGTGTTCAGTGAAGAGGATCGCCGCACGTGGTGCGATCTCGCCGGTGTCGCGGTGGATGTCCGCGCACGCTTCGGAAAGCAGACATTCGACGAACGGCTTTTGATCACCCATCGTGGAATTAGCGGACCGGCGGTGCTCCAGATTTCGTCGTATTGGGACGGTAAGCAACCAATCGCTTTCGACCTGCTGCCCGGCAGCAGTCTCGACGAACCGGGCAACCGGGCCTGGAAGACAGCTCTCGGCCAGCAGATTCCAAAGCGTCTCGCCGATCGCTGGATCGCGCACTGGTTCGAAGACAAAGGCAGACCGGTGCAGCGCCGCGCCCTCGAAGAAGGCCTCCATCGATGGGAGGTTCTGCCGGCCGGAACAGAAGGCTTCGCAAAGGCCGAGGTGACGGCCGGCGGTGTCAGCACCGACGAGCTTTCCTCCAAAACCATGGAGGCTCGGTCGGTCCCTGGACTCTATTTCATCGGAGAGGTCGTGGATGTCACCGGACACCTCGGCGGGTTTAACTTTCAGTGGGCCTGGGCTTCAGCGTATTGCTGCGCGACAGCCCTGTGACTAGCTGGCGTTGAGCTTTAGCATTCGCTCACCGGCTTCGCGAAGAGTCTCTTCCTTCTTGCAGAAGCAGAAGCGAATGATCTGGCGGCCTCGGTCCGGAGTCGAAAAGAAGCTGGATCCGGGTACAGCGGCGACACCGGCGTGCTCGATCATATGCCTGGCAAAGGCGATATCGTCAGGGAATCCGAAGCCCGAGATGTCCGTCAGAATGTAATACGCGCCCTGCGGAACCCATGTCCGAAAGCCTGCTTGCTGCAGCAGTCCCAGCAGCAGGTCGCGCCGCTGTTTGTACTCGGAAGACAGGTGCTCGTAGTAGCTGTCCGGAAGGTCCAGCGCGTTCGCGCCGGCGATCTGCAGCGGATGCGCGGCTCCGACTGTCAGGAAGTCGTGGACCTTTCGAATCGTGTCGGACAGGTCCGGCGGTGCGAGGATCCAGCCTACGCGCCATCCCGTCACCGACCACGTTTTGCTCATGCTGTTGACGAGTATGGTGCGATCGCGCATGCCAGGCATCGCCGCCATCGGGTAGTGTTTCGCGCCATCGTAGAGGATGTGTTCGTAAATCTCGTCAGTGATGACGAGCGTGTCGAACTCTTGCGCGAGATCCGCGATTACCTTCAGCTCAGCCCGCGTAAACACCCGGCCCGACGGGTTGTTGGGGCTGTTCAGTACAACGGCTTTAGTCCGCGGCGAGAACGCGCGCCGAAGCTCATCGGGATCGAAAGTCCAGTCCGGCTCGTGCAGTGTGACGAGCTTCGTGACGGCGTCGCACAACAGCGAGTCAGGCCGGTAGTTCTCGTAGAACGGCTCGAAGACGATAATCTCGTCACCCGGATTCGTGACCGCGAGCAGTGACGCGATCATCCCTTCCGTTGCGCCGCAGCAGACCGTGATCTCGCGTTCGGGATCGTACTCGAGACCGTACCAGCGTGAGTACTTGCGAGCGATCGCGTCGCGGAGCGCTTTCGCCCCCCACGTCACCGAGTACTGGTTGTACTCGGCTTGGATAGCGTCGATCGCGGCTTGCTTAACGAAATCCGGAGCAGGGAAGTCAGGGAAACCTTGCGCCAGGCTCACTGCACCAAGGCGTATCGCCCATCGCGTCATGTCGCGGATGACCGACTCGGTAAAGTGAGCCGTTCGATGGCTCCGAAATCGCGAGCGGTCCAATATTGATGGTGCGCTGGTCACGGTATCTCTGAATTGTACAGTCGTCAGGGCTTTCGAACGACGGCTTCTTCGATGTCGCCCAGCCGCTGCTCAACCAAATGTATCTTGGCGGCAATTGCTTTGATTTCGTGCTCGGCACGGCGATTGACGTCATAGTCGAGTTCGCTGCGCACTCGGTCCCGCGCATCCTGACGATTCTGGCTCATCATGATGACCGGTGCCTGTATCGCAGCAAGCATCGACAGAAAGAGATTGAGAAGGATAAATGGATACGGATCCCATGCAGCACGGCCAAGCGCCATGTTCGCGCCGGTCCAGACAACCATAAAGAAGCCAAACGAAATGATGAACCTCCACGATCCGCCGAAGTGTGCCACGCTGTCGGCAATACGATCGGCGAACGTCGCGCGTTCCTCAATGATCTCGTTGGGATTTCGCATGCTCCGGACC
Source organism: Bryobacteraceae bacterium (assembly GCA_963794765.1). Taxonomy (GTDB): domain Bacteria; phylum Acidobacteriota; class Terriglobia; order Bryobacterales; family Bryobacteraceae; genus JAWXCM01. The sequence continues at coordinate 426,911 of CAWCGC010000029.1, forward strand.
CGAACCAGCTGCTGCGACTGGTGAAACTGCTTGCCAAGCACTGCGAGCATGTCCATCCCCGCCATTGGTTTGCTTTGCAGCAGGTTTGCGATATCTGTTCGGTCGACTTCGATACAGACGGTTGTATCCATTGCGATCGCCCCCGTCTGGTGAGGCGTGTCGTCGAGCATGGAAGCGAAGCCGAAGAACTCGCCGGACGCGGGCTCATCGATGACGATCTCCTGGTTGTCCTCATCGATGGTTGTGACTCGAACCGAGCCCGAGACCATGACGTAAGCTCGGCCTCCCGGGTCGCCCATCTTGTAGATGCGCTGCCTCGGAGCGAACTCCTTGATTTGTACCTGGTCGGCGAGGACCGTCAACTCCTCATGATCCAGAAGCGCGAATAATGGAACTTCTCGAAGCGTGTCTTGAGAGCAGGGCATAGCGCGGCGTTTCCCGCACTCAAGTTTACCGAGAGCGAACTGCCTGACCGCTTCGGCTAAACCTGCCGGCCCTCGGCGGTTGGCGCCAGGTGCTCGTGCTGGACCGTCGGACCGTAGAGCACTCCGACACAAACACCAAACAGGATGTGAAGGAGTACGAAGATAAATGGTCCGAGAGGCAGATTCTCCAGGAATGGGCCCGGTGAGACGATTCGGGACGAAAATTCCAGTGGATTCATCTCGGAGATGCTGCTCATCAGGAGCCCGCCAAACAGTCCGTGACAGAACCCGAGTCCGAGACCAACCCAGGGCCCGGAACGCTGCACAGCCCACTCGAAAACGATGGCATAACATACGCCGGCGAATGCACCGACTGCGAGGTGGATAAGAAACCCGACGATCCACTGCTCGGCGCCGCCACTCGTTGTCACGGTGGATCCGAGCAGGTATTCAAGACTGACGTGGACTCCTGCCAGGCGCAGGATGAGCATGGCAAGACTCATTACGATCGCACCGCCGATTCCGGCGAGCACGGCACGAGTCAACTTCATTAGTGGTCCTCCACTGTTGAGAAGCGTACTCCTGTGCAAACTTCTATGCAATACCCTCTTTACCCGGTTACTAGAATTGGACCTTCAACGCCATCTGCCACTGGCGGGGAACGTAGTTGGCGAACGCACCGAAGATACGTCCCGCCGTTCCCGGGCAGTCGACACAACTGTTCGGATTGGCCAGATTCGTGTGATTCGTGAAATTGTACGCTTCCGCCCGGAACTGCGTTTGGATCCGTTCGGTGATGGGGAACGTCTTGAAGAATGACATATCCATTTGCTGGAATGACGGCCCGAAGATGGTGTTCCGTCCGACCGTTCCGAACTGACCCTTTTGCGGTCGCTGCCACGGCCCGATCGTCTGGCCGTTTTGAGTCAGCGGCTGGTCGGTCGTGACAAACCACCCGAACTGGTCGGGGTTGTCCTTCAGCGGATTGCCGACGAGATTCGGCCTGCACCAGCCGGTATCACGATCGGAGTTGCAGTCGCGGTAGCTCGGCGTGAACGGCTGTCCGCTCATCCAGCTGTACGTTCCATTGATCTGCCATCCGCCCAGCAGGAACTCGACAGGTTTGGGTGCGCTCGCCATCATCTGACGACCTTTTCCGAAAGGCAGTTCGTACAGGCTGGACAGGAACCAGACCGTCTCGCGATTGTTGGAAGACGCGCCCCGTGCGAGTTTGGCGTCCTGGTTGTAATAAGTCCCGTCGTAGTCGATGTTCTTCGACCAGGTGAAGTGCGACATGACCTGCAGACCCTTTGTGAATCGCTTGGTGAAGACCATCTGCAGCGAGTGATAGTTGTTGCTCGCATCGCTTCCGTAGTAACGGAAATTTTGCGACCAACCGAATTTCTGGAAGAAAGGTTTCCGCTGGTTCAGCGAGAGTGTGCCGAAGCCATTGATGGTCGCCTGATTCACGTCGTAGTCGCCGCCGGTTCCGGCGAACACGTGCGTTCCCTTCGTCCCGACGTACGCAATCTCAAACGACATATCATTCAAAATTTGGCGCTGGATGGTGAAGTTCCAGGCGTCAACGGTCGGGAATCGGATCGGGTTGGAGATCATGAACGCAGTGACGCCATTCGGCAGCATGTTGCGGCCGTTGGGACCCTTAGGCGTGGAAGCAAGGATGGTTGCGGGATCCAGAGGCTTCGGTCCTGTTTCAAGCGTGAACACCCTGTCGTAACTGTTGGCCGGCTGATCCGACTGGATGCCCAGCACTGGCAAGTTTTGGGTCACGTTGTGGCCGAATATCGAGCCAAAAACACCAAGGTTGAACCCTCGGCCGTAACCAGTACGGATGACCGTCTTCGAATTCATCTGGTAAGCAATGCCAAGACGCGGTGCAAACAGCTTCCAACTGGTAGCCACGCCGAGGTCGTTTCCAACACCCTGGCCCGCAACGACGATTTCGCCGGTCGTTGAGTCGAGGTATCCGCCTTTACCCGCACCGCTGACCGTCTGAGGGCGGTACATTTCCCACCGGAGTCCGTAATTTACTGTCAGCTTGTGTGTGACGCGCCATGAGTCCTGTGCGAAGAAGAACCAGCGGTTCTGTGATTCACTCGCGTCCAGGACGGGACTGACATAACGCTCGAATCGCGAGACGTCGCCAATCAGGAAGGCCGCAAGTCCCGAACCTCCTCCGTTCGGACCCTGCGTCCGCGCTGCGTCGAACTGGAACTCGCCGGAGCGATGTTTATCGCTGGGAACGCGCAGGTTGTGGGCGCGCCGGATATCGGCGCCGAACTTGAAGGTGTGATTGCCTGAGATCTTAGTCCAGTTGTTTACAAACTGGTATTGATCTTCGTTTTCGATCAGCGGGCAGTTGCAGCCATTGACACCTAGCGAGTAACCAAACCGGAAAGGTATCGCTCCGCCGCTGCCGTATCCGTTGATGTTGAATGCGGGCATGGCGGACGTGAAATCGATGCCGGTGTTGACTCCCGGAATGCCGGCGTCCGTTGCCGGAGTTGAGCCGATAGCGTTCGGCTGACCGAAAACCTTGTACCGGAACCAGCCAAAACGGAAATCGGTGAGCAGGTTGGGAGAAACTACGTAATTAAACCCGCCGGCGATCGAGTGATTTCGCGAGTCAGAAGCACCGGCGTAGGCGTTGATCGAACCACTGGCATCGAGACCGGAACCACCAGCGAGCAATCCGTATGCTCCGGGCGCGACCATCCGAAACTGCTGCAGGCTGTAGCGGCCGAAAAATTGCAGATTGGTCGAGTGATAGTAATCAACGCGAGTATTGAATGCTTCGTCGTTGAACTGAACTCCGCCGGAAGCACTAAAGTTGGGCTGGTCCAGCGGAGCAGGGGAGTTAGGCAGCGGGATCAGCTTGAGAAGGTTCTGAGCCTGTGGTGAGAGCTTGTTTGCCGGAATCTTATTACCGGGGAAGGGCGTGCGTGTTGCCGGAGTACCATCCCCGGTGCTGGGATCGTAGATGTTCAGGCCGAGACCGCTGAGATCCCCGGCACGCTCTTCGGCGGTCGGAACTCGTAAGAGAGTGCCGCCACCGGTGTTGCGACGCGTTCCCTGGAAGTCGCCGAAGACGAACAACTTGTTGTGCTTGATGGGTCCGCCGAGAGAACCGCCGTACTGATTCCACTGTGTCAGCGGGATCATGCGGCCGCCGCTGTTCGGGATGGGCTTCGACTGAGTGAACGGGTTGCGCGCCTGCATATGGTCATTCCGGAGAAACTCAAACGCGCTGCCATGGATCGCGTTGGTGCCTGACTTGGTCTGCGCGCTGACCACGCCGGCACTGGCCACGCCGAACTCGGCATCGTAATTTGCAGTGGTGATCTTTGCTTCGGTGATCGACTCGAGAGTTGGATTGATGACGATCCATCCGAGCACGGCATCGTGGTTATCTGTGCCGTCGAGCAGGTGGGATGTACCCGCGAAGCTTTGGCCATTGACCAGCATTCGATAGGAACCCTGAGGGTTCTCTGCTGAGGCTGCCGTCAGGCTGGTCGGGAACGAGACAACGCCGGGAGTCATCAGCTGGAAGTTTGTAAAACGGCGATTCAGCGTCGGCAGATTTGTGATCGTTTTCTCCGACCAGGTCGTCGCAACATCGCTGCGCTCTGTTTTGAGCACGGTCGCCTCAGCCTGGACTTCCAGAGTTTGCGTTACTTCACCGACCTGCATGGCGAAGTCAACGCGGATCTCGGTGTCGACTGAAACGCCGATGTTTTCCTGAATCGCGGTCTTGAATCCCGGAGCTTCTACGCGCAAACGATAGCGCCCGACAATCAGCGCCCGCTGCGTGTAATTTCCGGAATCATTGGTTGTGGTCGCGGTGGAAACGTCACGACCCATATCCGTGATCGTTATTTTGGCGCCTGAGATGGCGGCGCCGCTGGAATCTGTGACGGTGCCTACTATACTTCCGTAAACCGCCTGCGCAGATGCGTCTCTCGCAGCACACAAAGACAGCACCAACACGAATAGTGCGTTGGCTGAAAGCCTCTTCATGGAGTCCCCCCAAGACCCCGGCGCCTGCACTCCCGCCCTCGAGTGCTTTTTCGACCGGGTTGCGGAGCACTATAACAGCTTTGCGTTATAGAGGAAAGACCCAAACTGCCGCTCGACCGAAATTCCGAGGAATTTTTATAATGCGTAGAGTCGATGCGTTGTTATTTGCCGGGAATATGTCTACTCAGCCTCTCATTGCCGGTGGTGCAAGCCGCTGCGCCGGTGGCGAATTTCAAGGCGCAGGCGCAGTCTCTGAAGCAGCGCGGCGATGCCAAAGGTGCGCTCGAAGCCTACCGCAAAGCTGCCGAAGCTGAGCCGGCATCGGCTGAACTGCAGGATGAGATCGGATTTCTTTATGCTGTCCTGAAACAATCTGCCGATGCGAAGGAACATTTCCGCCAGGCTGTCGTTCTGCAACCCAGCTACGCGCCTGCGTGGTACCACCTCGGTGTTGTTCTCTGGCACGAACAGAACGCCGACGAAGGTATTCCAGCGTTCGAGCGCGCGGTGAAGTTCGCGCCGGATAACTTCGAATATCGTTACCAACTCGGGACTTCGTTCCACGCTGTCGATCACTTCCCGGAAGCGATCCGGGAACTTCGGGCTGCTGTGAAACTGCAGCCTCGCAATGCCAAAGCATGGCTTTCTCTCGGCATCTCACTCGAAAAAACGGGCGCACTGACGGAAGCACGAGACGCATACTCGAAGGCCGTCGACCTCGATCCCGGGAACACGTCGGCGCGGAATGCACTCGGGTTCATCCTTGTTCAGACACGCGAGGCAGGGAAGGGCATCGAGGAGTTTAAGCGGATTCTGGCGCGTGATCCTGAAAATGCAGTGGCGATGACGAATGTCGGCTTTGCATGGCTTCAGGTTGGTGAATATGACAAGGCCGGGGAACAATTCCGGAAAGTGATTAAGCTGCATCCTGATTCTGCGGTCGCCCACTACGATCTTGGACTTTCGCTGAAACAGAAGGACCAACTCTCAGAGGCGATTCAGGAACTCAGGGAAGCCATCCGGCTCGACAACTCGATGGCTGAGGCGTACTACACGCTCGGCGTGACCTACTGGCAAATGGGCGAGTTTGAGCAGACGGCTGAGGCGATGCGGAACGCGGTTCGGCTGCGTCCCGATTATGCTCAGGCGTATTTCATGCTGGGCACGGCGCTCAAGCAGAAGGGCGACCTCGACGCTGCGACTGCGGCCTTGAAGGAGTCTATTCGATTGAATGAAGATGATCCGGGGCCCTGGAACACGCTGGCACAGATTCTTCGCTCTCGAGGTGATCTCGAAGGGAGCAAAGCCGCGTTCACAAAAGGCGCTGAGATCAAAGCCCGCAAAGAAGCCGAGCAGGCGAAGATGCTGGGATCACGTTGATGTTTATTGCGTATGCAGCTGCCTGAGAGCCTCAAGTGCATCCTTGTCGTTGGGTTTCAAACGCAGCGCCTCACGAAACTCGCGCTCGGCCTGTTTCGGGTTGCCCGCAATCGCCAGTGCCTGGCCGTAGTTGAAATGCGCGTTGTAAGACTCCGGCTGCAGGATGGTCGCTTTGCTCAGGTGCGTCATGCCTTCCGAAGCTGCGCCGGTCATACACAGGGCCGCACCGAGGTCTGTCATTGCTGACGCGTCTTCGGGATCGATTCGCAGTGCTTCACGCAGATGCACTATCGCGTCGGGAATCTGGTCACGACGCAGCAGCACTCGTGCGATGTTGTAATGCGCATCGCCGGTGCGTGCATCCAGACTTACTGCGGAGCGAAACTCCGCGAGCGCCTCATTTTCGTCACCTGACTCAAGCAGCGCTGTTCCCAACGCGTTATGTGCCGAAGCATCTCGGGGCGCGGTTGCGAGTGCACGCCGGTAATATCGGATCGCTTCGGGAAGCTTGCCCTCGCTTTGGGCGATGGAGGCCAGACTGAACTCAGAGTAGAAGTCCGAAGGATATTTGCTTAACCTTCTGGCGAGCACTGCTTTCTGTAATGTCAGGCGAGCGTCGTCAGTGCCCGTGCTGAGAGGAAGTACCTGAAGCCAAAGGTGCGCCATCTCATCTTCCGAACGGTCTCCGGCCCTTACACGTGTCGGTGGCTTGTGCGGGTTGCGCGGGTTAGATCCGGAGTTGTCATACGTGTACCGCATGCTCACCACTGTGCCTTTTGGCAGGTGCACGGGATGTTCATATCGATACACCGCTTGCCAGTTGATGTCCCAGTCCGGTATGTGGATCAGCCACTTTTCGGAACCGTCCGGGAGCCTGGCCTTTGCCTGAAGGTCTTTACCGAGATAGTGGGCGTGTGGATAGATGCCCAGCACGTCCACGTCAAGAGGCAGCGTCAGCGAATCCGTCACGACGAAATCGGATCGTCCTGCGGGAATATCGAGTGCTCCATCACGCTCAAGCTGAATCAGCATGGGGCGTTTGGTTGGAGCCTGGTCCGTGAAGTACAGGGCAACTGAAGGCTGAAGCGTCTCTGGTTTTCCTGACGGCTGCAGGTGCATGTTGAGGACGAGGTCTGTACCTGGCTCGAGTTCGAGTGCCATGCCCTCCGGTTCTTGCCGCGAAGGAGTACCTGGCTTCCAGAAGAGAAAGTGGCTTTCGGGATCGAAGCTGTGGGTTTCGATGCGCGTGTCCATGCCGGGAAATCCCGGCGCTCCGTCCTTTCCATCGCGCAGGCGTGACATCCGGGTTCGATCGAGAAGAAGGTTTGCGTGGTGGACTACCCTGGAATTGCCTGGTCGAATCTCGACCGCGCGAACGTACCGTTTGCGATCGAGGGTCGGCTTCAGGATGAAGTTGCGAAAGACGTCACTGCCCGACGCGGCCAGCGTGTACGGGTGGTCGAGCGTAATAACGAGATCAGGCTTGCCCAGGTTTCCGGTACCGTCAAAGTGTGGTGATGCAGGAGCGGATTGCACGTCGCCCGCAGGAGCTCCTGCGGCCGCCCATCGTGCCAGGGTTTGGATTTCGCCTTCCGTGAGACGCCGTTCTCCTTGAAACACACCTCGGCCGGGAGCGGGCTTCCATGGAGGCATCAATCTGAGGGCGGTGACTTCGGCAATCTGTTTGGCGTGCGCACGAACCTCGTCTACGCTTGTGAGTGGAAACGGAGCGGACTCACCGGGACGGTGACATCGTGTGCAGTTGCGATAGATAATTGACGCGATGTCCCTTGCAAATGTAGGCGGTGATTGCTGCTGCAGATCCGTTGTCTCGATCGCACAACCGACTGCTTTTGTCACGCGCAAGGCTGGAGTCTTGCCTGCCGCGAGATTCATGAGCACGTTTTCGAGGTCTCGCGTCTGAGGTTCACGTCGCGCCGGTTCCCAGTTGCGGGAATCGATCGTCGATGCGTCCTCGATAAATAAGCTTTCGGTCGCGGAAAACAGCTGCTTCGGGTGTGACGTGCGCCCCGGCTTCCCTTACCAGCTCTCGTTTGCTGTCAATCAGAACGGGAATTTCGAGCTTGAAGTCGCTGAGGTTTTCACGGATGGCGGAGGTATTTGGCTGAGGGTCGACGTAAACGAGGTAGAAAGACACTCCACTGCGAGCGAACCGCTGATGGAGTTGCCTCAGATCCGGAGCGTATCGATTCGCGATGGGGCAGTCAGTCCGGGTAAAGACAAGGACGACAGTGCCATTCGCGATTGGCTCGACCGGGGCTCCTGTCAGGTCGTGGGCGATGGGCGCAGCCGCAGCACAGAGACACGCTGCGAGTGCTATCCCCACCGTCGTGCCTGAAAGTTTCACGCGGACATTATGGCATTTCTGCGCAGGCAAATCAGCGAATTCCGACGACCATGGAATCGGGTCCAACCAGGTGTTGCACGCGAGTCTCGCGGAAGCCTGCTTCACGCATCCAGCTGCAGCAGTCTGCGCCCGTGTAGTCGAAGCCTCCAGGTGTCTCGATGAGCATATTGAGACTCATGAGCAGACCGAAAACGTTTCTGCGACGCTCATCATCGATCAGGGAATCATAGACGATGAAAGCTCCGCCTTCGGGAAGTGCTTCCCAGGCGCGGCGAATCAGAAGACGCTTCTCTTCCATGTCCCAGTCGTGAAGGATGTGACCCATCGTGATGACGTCTGCTTTTGGCAGTGGATCCGTGAAGAAGCTGCCGGGTACGAAACGGACGCGCGATGCGAGCCCGTTGTCCGCGATGTAGTCCTGGAAGATCGGCGCGACTTCCGGCAGATCGAAACCGATACCTTCGATATGCGCGTTGGCGAGAGCGATTTGCGTGATCAGGTCACCCTGCGCAGTACCCGCATCGACCACCGTTTTGTATTTGTTCCAGGGAAACTGCGCAGCGATTGCGATGTTTGCTCCCCGACTGAGACCGGTCATCGCACGAAGGAATTCCCTGAGGCGAGCTGGCTCAGCGTACAAGGTTTCAAACAGATTCGGACGGCCATGCTTCACTTCGTTCTGCGGCTGACCGGTACGGAGACCTTCGGTGAGATCTGCCCAAAACCGGAAAAGCCGGTGATTGCACATCTCGAGCATGCCTCCCAGATAGGAGGGCTTGTGCTTGTCGAGATAGAGGTCAGTTGTCTCAGCGTTTCTGTAGACACCCTGGTCGTCGCGGAGCAGAAAACCCATGGCGACGAGAGTGTCAAAGAAATCGCGGGCGGATCTTGGGTGCAATCCGAGCCGTCCCTGCAAGGCCCCGAGACTGGCAGGATTTTTTGCCAGCTCCGTGAACACTTCCATCTCCACTGCACTGAGAAGTACCTTGGAAGCCCAAAACGCGAAGCCTGTCTGAAGAATCTGACTGGGGTCGGGTTGTGTCGCCGTTGTCTGCATTGTAGTGTCGGTTATTTTACGCGGAAAATTCGGACTACGCGGACCTGCGGGTTAATCCGTTAAGGCTATTGCCAACAGTCGGAGCAAATGTCACCATAATTTCGTGAGGTCGGCAACCGCCATTTCGGTCAGCGTCGCGATCCTCTGGCTGGTCTCCGGACTACCCCTTCTGCGTTGCCCATTTCTGAATAGCAAGGCTGACACCACGCCCATGGCCTGTTGTCCGCGGCAGCATTCCGCTCCACAACAACCGACTGAGCAAAAGTGCCCATATTCCAGGTCTCTGGAGAATTGTCCGTTTTTCGTTACAGAGGGCAAGATCGGCTGGGCCGAGACGAAGGTTGAGACCACCTCTTGCCTTGCAGTCTCGGCGGTGATCCGGGAGCTGGATGTGCCGATGCCACCAGGGTCTTCGGCCGATGACTTCGGTCTGGATCAGACCGCGACCAACGATCTGCATATCAGGTACGGTGTGCTTCGGATCTGATTTCTTCTTTTCAAACTGACATTGGGGCTTTCGGCGAATGAACGCTCCTCGTGTGTCCACTCGCACGCTGTAGTTCAGGTTTGAACAAGGAGAATTGAGATGAAGAATATGAAAGCCGCTCTGCTGAGTCTGGCACTGATTCTTGGTTTTGCGACGGGCTTGTATGCGGAGGCGAAGTCCTGCTGCAACGGACAGGCCTGCTGTAATGGCCAGAACTCGTGCTGTCACAGGAACAAAGCTCAAAAGTAGCGTCAAGTTGCGGAGGCGGCCTACAGCGGCTGCCTCCGCACGTTTAAGACTGCCTAATAGAATGTAAGCAGCGTGCCAGAGAGAATTCTTATCGTTGGCGGCGGAATTTCCGGCCTGTCTACCGCCTGGTATCTGGCGAAATCCGGCCTTCGCGCAACTATCATTGAGCCAGAAGAACGACTCGGCGGGCTGGTGCGCACCGACCGAATCGAAGGCTGTGTTGTCGAAGCGGGGCCGGATAGCTTTCTGTCGTCGAAACCTGCAGCTAAGGATCTCTGCGTTGAACTTGGGTTAGCTGACGAGCTGATCGGTTCGAACGATCACAAACGAGCAACCTGGATTTGGCGCGATGGCCGTCTGGTGAAGATGCCGGAGGGTATGACGATGATGGTCCCCGGCAAATTCATGCCGATGATCACCACCTCATTACTGAGCTGGCCGGGTAAGCTTCGCGCCGGATTCGATCTGTTTCGAAGACCGACCCGAGTGGAACGTGACCGCTCGGTTGCGGAGTTCGTGAAGCAGCACTACGGCCAGGAGGTTCTCGACTATATCGCAGAACCGATGCTGTCCGGCGTATACGGCGGTGATCCGGCCGAGATGAGCATCGGGGCAGTGATGCCGATGTTTCTGAAGTGGGAAGCGAAATATGGCAGTCTTACGCGAGCTGCACGCGCGGAGGTTAAAGCCGCCAAAGGATCGTTGTTCACAACTCTGCGGTCCGGACTTGGGACGCTCGTCGATACGCTGGTTGATAAGCTTCGGCCTGAGGTTATTCGTGGACGCGTCGAAAGGATCGAAAAGGGCTGGCGTGTTCGGGTGAATGGTGAGTGGCTGAATGCCGATCAGCTGATTGTCGCCTGTCGGGCACAAAACGTCCTGCCGGACTTATTTCCGCCGATTCGATACAACTCAGCCCGCGTCATTGCTGTTGGTTATCGCCGCGCGGACGTTGGGCGCGACTTTGAGGGCTTCGGTTTTCTGGTGCCTGGAGTCGAACGCAAGGGCATCTCTGCCGCGACGTGGGTTAACAACAAGTTCGACGGACGGGCGCCTGACGACAAAGTTTTGATTCGACTGTTCACCAATGGCGCGGAGACTGACTGGCAAGCCGAGGTGCGGGAGAAACTCGGGATCACTGCCGAACCGATTTTCGTAAAGGAAAGCTTCTGGCCCAGCGCGATGCCGCAGTACAACGTTGGACACGACCAGGTGGTGACGATGATCAATGAAATGCTCGCTGACTTTCCTGGCCTGCATCTGGTGGGCAACGCCTACACCGGCATCGGCATCCCGGACTGCATTCGCATGGGCAAACAGGTCGCCGAGCGCGTGGTTCAGCTGCAGCAAGTCACCGAAGTGCGCTCAATTCCGTGATGTTTACTACAGCGCCCGCTCCAAACGCCGGTGGCTGCTGCTGACGGATTCTTTGCGCCATTCGCTTGAGTTCCTTCGCTTCATGTTTACTTCCGATCCTGGAGAGTATGCCGGCGCTGACCTGACAGATGCTTCCGGTCAGTGGGTCGGAATCACCAAACTGCGTTCGCGCCATTGTGAGTGCCTCTGTGAGAGTCGCCCGTGCTCCGTCTTTGTTACCGACCTTCTCCTGAGCAATTGCCAGATTCGACAGCGTTCGCAGCATATTACCCTGTCGTATTCGATTACTCTCCAGTATTCCGTGGATTGCACGCCAGGCAGTTGCTGCCTCTGACAAATACCTGTTTGCTGCAACAAAGTCCTTCCGGAACAGACCGATTATGCCGAGATTGTTCAGGGTGATTGCGAGTTCAGGCGACGGTTTTGAAGAATCGAGCTTCTTCAGGTATGCCTCGAAGACTTCGTTCCCAAGTTCATAATCTGCCATCCGGATTGCGATTCCTCCTCTGAGACTTGCAAGTCGCCAGCGCTCATTCGCGTGGATGGCCTCGGCTTCAGAAATCGTGTTTACCAGCGCTTGTGCTTTTTGGTAGCGGTGGTTTGCAACATATACCGTGGTCAGATTGAAGCGGATTCGCAGAAGCGTGAGCGGAAGGATCTCAGGATTATGTTCAGCGAGATCGAGAGCTCGCCGGAAGTACCGCTCCGCTTCCTCGTTCCGATCAACGTTTCCCAGTATGACTCCGAGCGCATTCAGCGCGATTACCTTATCGACGGGGAGAATAGTTTCGGTTGTCAGGAACTGGCGAACCATCCGCTCGGCTTGCGCGAAGTCGCCTTTTATTTGCAAAGCTGCGGAGCTTGCCAGCAGCGTACCGATGTCCTGCGAGACAGGCTTATCCCCTTGATCGATTGCAGGAATGCCGGCCAGTAAGAGTGCAACGAACGCTATCATAAGCACCTCAACCAAACCACTCGCTTCAACGCCCAAACGCAAAAAGGCCGCTCATGGATCTGCGATCGAGATCCAATGAGCGGCCTCCGGGGTATCCGGTCAGCGCGCGATGAATACGCGGCTCTTACAACATTCCCGGCCTTAACCGGGGAACTTTATTTTCTTACGAGTGAGTTCAGCGAACACGGGCACACCGTCCTGAATGACCAGGCGCTCAATCTCACCATGCCCGAGTTTTGAACAATACTCGATTAAAGCAGCCCACGAAGGATGCAGCGTTCCGAAGGTATAGACAGGCTTCGTTCGATCGTTGTCCGTCTCCGCCGGCCGCCGCTCCATCTTGTAGACCAATACGAGGCAAGGCCGTCCAGGTTTCCATTTATTTTTGGAAAACTTTCCGGCACAGCGCGATGGCGCAGTACAAAGTCACGGAAATGCGCTCAATGCCGTGATGTCGACCACAGCGCCCGCTGGAAACTGTGACGGCGGCTGCTGACGGATTCGTTGCGCAAGTCGTTTGAGTTCCCTCCCTTCACGCTTACTTCCGAGCTTCGCGAGCACATCAGCGCTGACCTCATAAATACCTGGGGTGACGGGGTGGGTATCGCCAAGCTGCGTTCTCGCAATGCTCAGCGCCTCCCGCACACTCTCCTGCGCTCCCTCGCTGTTCCCGATCTGCTGCTGCGCAACTGCAAGATTCACCAGCGTCCGGGCCAGATCGCTCTGCCGCATTGCGGAGCTGGCACGGCAGGCGGCTGCTGCCTCTGCGAAATACCTGTTTGCTGCAGCGTAGTCCTTTTGCTTCAGACCAATTAACCCGAGATTGTTCAGCGTGGTCGCGAGCTCAGGAGAGGGTTTCGAAGCATCGAGGTTCCGGAGATGTGACTCGAACACCTGCTTTCCAAGTTCGTAGTCTGCCCTCAGGATTGCGATTGTTCCTCTGAGACTTGCAAGCCTCCAACGCTCGTGCGGCTCCCTGGCATCGGCTTCAGAAACCTCGTTCAGCAGGGTCTCCGCCTTTCCGTAGCGGTGGTTTTCGATATACACTGCCACCAGATTGAACCGCATTCGCACAACCGCGACTGGAAGGACTGCAGGATTACGTTCGGCAAGATCGAGTGCTCTGTGGAAATATCTCTCCGCTTCATCGCATCGATCCGCTGATGTCATCAGGGCTCCGAGTGCATTCAGCGCGAGCATCTTGTTCATGGGGAGAATATTCTCGATGCTCAGGAACTGGCGAATCATCCGTTCGGCTTCGGCAAACTGTCGCTTCGCCTGTAAAGCTTCGGATCGCGCCAGCAACGTCGTGACGTCCTGCGGAACTGACTTATCTGCTGGATCGGCTGCAGAAGCGCTGCCCAGTAAGAGGGCAGAGAATGCTGTCATCAGCCACAGAGCAGAACTATTCATCTGCGCCTCCGAAACGCAAAATCGCTGATGAATCTCGTATTGAGATCCGATGAGCAACCTTGAAGGGTGCGGCTTTCTGCAGGTCTGTGTCAGCCTGGTGGCCGCCCCGTCTTGTAGAGCACTACGAAGCAGGACCGAGAAGGTTCCGGTTTTGGAAGAAGTTTTTTCGGCGCGTCAGTGCGTTATGACGTAAGCAAGTTTGGGCGTGACCTCAATCCGGTCGATGCGCCATTTCATTTTGAACGGTTTGCCGATCTTCGCGTCAGGGTAGTTCGGGATGAGGTAGTTGCGAACAAGGAAGTCGAGTGCGGCGCCGGAGATCGGAACACCTTCGATCTCGACTCGCTCCAGGTTGACTGTTGCCATCCCGCCTGACGACGTGACCGAAGTTGTCACCGACAGTTCGTGCTCGCCTGCCAGCAGGGTCCGCAGGATGAAACCAGGCGGCTTGCCCTCCGCCGAACGGAGTTTCACGAAGTCGATCAGAGCAGACCCGGTCGCTGCGTTGTCGCCGTTAAGAACAACAACCGGATTGCGAATTCCGGGGGGCGCCACTTCGGGTAGTTCCTTTTGCACGTAGGCGTTGAGTTCGGCGGGAGTGAGCGTTACTCGAGTACCGGGAGCAAGCTTCTGGGATTCTATTTGTTTGAACTTGCGCTTGATGCTGGCGTAATCGGAGTTGACGGACGCCGTGCCGGCTGTGACGAGAGCAAGCATCACCAGTGTTGCCGACGCGCGCGCAAAAAACGGAGCCCGACCCGCGACCGCCAGAATGATGTTCCTGTTGTGCCCGGCGGCGCGGGATCATGCCCTTTGCGCTGTTGAACAAGACGCGCAAAACGGAGCCCGACCCGCGACCGCCAGAATGATGTTCCTGTTGTGCCCGGCGGCGCGGGATCGTGCCCTTTGCGCTTCATATTTACTACGATTCTCCCTCGCTTCTCTCCGTTTCAAACGCTACTATACTGGCATGCGCACATTTCTGCTCACAATTGTTTTGGGTGCCTGCGGATTTGCCGCCAGCAGCACTAAAGAGACGGCGAACCGGCTGGAGGCTTCCGCCGCGGTTCTCCAGGAGATTATGGGTGCCTCGGATAAAGGTATCCCACAGGATCTGCTCAACAAAGCTGAATGTGCGGTCATCGTGCCCGGACTGAAGAAGGGCGCGTTCGTTTTCGGCGCGAAGTATGGACGAGGGTTTATGTCCTGCCGCACCGGGAATGCAGGATGGTCCGCCCCGGCGGGCGTTCGTATCGAAGGCGGGAGTTTTGGTTTTCAGATTGGCGGATCGGAGACGGATGTCATCATGCTGGTGCTGAATCGCCGGGGTGCGGACAAGCTGATGAGCAGCAAATTCACGCTGGGTGGGGACGCCTCTGTTGCTGCCGGGCCGGTCGGTCGAACCTCGACGGCTGAAACGGATGCGTTCATGAATGCTGAAATCCTGAGCTGGTCCCGTTCGCGCGGGGTGTTCGCGGGCGTGTCCCTGAAGGGCTCGACTCTGCGACCTGACGACACTGCGAATCGGGATCTCTACGGATCTGCCAAAACCACCAAGGAGGTGGTGAACTCTCCTGATACGCCGATGCCCGAGTCAGGCAAGCAACTGATCGCGGAACTAACGCGTTACTCTGCCCGGAAGTAGGAACTCAGACGACCCAGTCGGTGGGTTCGGCCGTCGAGAGCTCAATCCACCCCTGTGGCGGCAAAGCCTCCATGGGAAGGCCATTCTGCCAAAGCGACAACTGGAAGCGGAGGTCGTGGCTGAGCGGTAGTCCGAGTTGCGAGAGTGAGAGGCGGAGTTCACAGATCTTGCCGCAAACGCACTCGACACCGTCCGCTGTCCCGTTGAGCGTCACTGAGCGGTCGACCGGCTCGTTCCCTGGCGGCAGGGATTGCACACGGATGCGGAGGTGCGTGTCCTCTGCGTTAGCGGCAACGCCCTCCACGAAGTCGAGTCGAAGGTAGAGACTCTGGCCGTCGCTGCCGTACCGAAGTTCCTGGATGAAAAACCGTTGTCCATGCATTGCTCCACTTCTGTGGTCGAGCCGATAAACTCCTGCACCCAGCCACTCGAAATACGACGTGACTTCGCCATCAATGCTGGCACGCACCGGCCCGGTCGGCGGCTCCTGAAAGTCGTGCACGGAAACTTTGAGGATTGGCCTCGATAACTCGTCCGGGGCCGTCAGTCCGAGCAGCGTGTAAACGTTGGCGAGATGACTGCGGTACAACTTGTCGAAATCCGGACGATTGGCAGAATCGTGCTCAGGTCCATACCACCAGTTCCAGTCACTGCCCTCTGCGATCATCAACTCTTCCCACGCGAGCTTCCTGCGCTCCTCAGGGATGTCGTTCCACGCGGGGGAGTGGCGGACCGTATCGTACGTCTGACGCGCCCTGAGCAGAAACTCCCAGGAACGATTATCTTCTTCCGCCCCGATCCACACGTCGAAATTGGCGTTGATCCATGAGCCTGGGGCTATTCGCGTCACTTCACGCGCAGGCACACGCTGCAGTGCCTCGGTGACCGTAAGCGCCGACATTTGACTGTCGTCGGAGATGCATCTGTATAACTCGCGCAAAAACGGGCGGCCGCTTTCTTCGTAGTATTCCCACGCGTTTTCTCCATCGAGGAAGATCGGAACGAGCGCGTCCTCACCCCGGCTGAACAATCAGCCGCGAATTTTCCCGGATTTGATTCAGGAAATGAGCGGCTGCTTCGACGGCTCTCATCCGTGAATATACGAATCCAACAAGGTCGCTCAGGTAATGATCGCGGAACAGACCATGAATCTCGATCCTCACCCTGAGTCCACAGATAAGGCCGGTAAACGAGTGACGGGTCGGGATTGCGGTTGAGCGTTCGACCCAGCACGCCGTTATCGGTGGCAAACCAACGGAACCCTGTTTCGGCGGCGAGATGAAGTACTTCATCCGATACTGAACCTTCTGAAGGCCAGAGTCCTGCCGGGCTCGTGCCCAACTTGTCCTGCATGTACACACGCGCCCGCTCCAGTTGCTCGGCCGCATCCTGAGGATACTGAAAGCGCGGGGGCAATGCGACGTAGGGATGCGCGACCTCAGCGATGTTCGAATCGCACAACAACGGCAGAATGGGGTGGTAGTAAGGCGTGGTTGAAAGCTCGATCTGGCCTCGCGATGCGAATTCGCGGTAGACAGGTATGACTTTCCCGATCACGTCGATTTGTTTGCGTCCGAGCGTGCGCTGGTCTTCGGCTGTGAACTTCCGCCCTTTTCGGACGAGCGCTGCGATGACCGGGTCTTTGGTCAGGAATTCTTCATCGAACCAGGCGAGCTGGGAAAGCACCTGAAGGTCCCGGAAAGCAGCCGCGTCGAACACCCGCCTGGCGCGAGCCCATGTTCTGCCGGAGCTCTGCCATGCGTCGAATAGTTCGCCATAACGCGGATACCTGTAGATCATCCGCGACGGGTTCGCCTGGAAGAAGTAGTGAAGGATGAATTCCTGCTCGGCTGGTGTCAGTTCCTCCGCCGGGCGGAGCGCAACTTTCAGAAAGGGGTCCACTGCAGCGCCCGATGCATACTCCTCAATCTGTGCAAGCATCGAGGGAACCAGATTGAAGGTCTGATGAATATCAGGGAAGTCCTCGAGGACCTTCACCATGCCGTAGTAGTCCTTCAACGCGTGCATTCGCGTCCACGGCAGCTTGTATTCTCCGGTCACCAGATCCTTGTAAAAGGGCTGGTGCATGTGCCAGAGGAAGCAAACGTAGATGTGTGGCATCAGCGGACGAAGAAGCTCCGCACGGGTGCGGGCGGGTCGGTTTGCCGGATTGCCCGCCAGAGAATCTCATTCAGCTCGTCGTCATCGGCCCGATCAGCTTCGCTAAGATCCATCCGGGCAGAGCGAGCGGCTGCTGCTGCTGTTGTCTTTGGGTTTCGTTCATCGAGCGGCCATTGCGGCTCCGCTGACGTCCACGGACCGGGTGTCGGAGTCTTGTCGAAAGCAGCCCACATCGGCAGCGCAGCGGCATCGAATTGCGTCATAGGACGGAGACCGAGAATCAACTCGATGGTCCGCAGCACTGACGTTGTGTTGTACATGCTGCTGTCGATGATGCCTCGCCGGGTATACGGGGACAGAACGAAGACGGGAGATCGATGCGAGTCGACGTGGTCGGGTCCGTTCTGCGCATCGTCCTCGAGGACGAAAATCGCAGTCTGGGGCCAGAACTTCGATTTTGAGACGGCTTCCACGATCAGCCCCAGAGCCCGGTCATTGTCTGCAAATCGCGGACAAGGGAGCGACCTTGCCCGGAGCAACACCTGAGGTGTGATCGTTTCCCAGACGAAGCGTGATCAGTCGCGGCATTTCACCACGTTGTTCAAATTCCCGCAAGTCGTCAATGAAGATCTTCGCGCGGTCGACGTCCGGGTAATCGAGATCGAATGCACGATACTTCATGTTCGTGAACTTCGTGAGTGAGGAATCGCGAAGCGCCTGTATCTGGACTTCTCCTGTGGGTCGAGCCGGGGTGAAATTGGTGGCCCACCAACCGTAGTTACGAAGGGAAAGTCCTGCAGCAATGGCGTTGGTCCAGAGGTAACCCGCGGGAGGATAGCCCGCCCGTTCCTGGCCCTCGTAGTCGTAGAGCCTGCGCCGCTGCGCGTAGCTGTTGGGCCACATCTTCTGCACATAGTCGGGCGCGATCGCGGCTGCAGACCAGTTGTGGCCGTCGGCACTCACGTCCGCGTTGACGAAAAAGTTGTCGAACAATACAAAGTCACGGGCCAGCTTGTGGTGATTTGGGGCGATCTTCTCATTAAAGAGATTGAGTGACGGATCGCCGTTGCCCTTGCCGAGATCGCCGAGCACCTGATCGTACGTACGATTCTCTTTGACGATGTAAATCACGTGCTGAATCGGGGATGCTTCGCCGCGTCTGGTGGGGATGGGCCCGCCTGGAGGAACTCCCGCATCATCGAGCCGTTCATCACGATACGGCGAATTGGCGAGCACGGTTTGCGACCACTTGTCGAACTGCTCGTCGGTCCATGGATCGATGACGGACATTGTGCCCGTCTGGAGGCGTCCTACGTAGCCCGGCGGCCTGTCCTCCAAGATGGGACGGAGTGGGGCCTTTGGTCGGATTGGGCGGGTCGGTCGCATTCGGAAAGCTGCGGAGACCGCGTCCGTTGAAAATGAGAAGGCGTTTGTCCGGCATCGAGCGAACGGCCGTCGGATACCAGGCAGTCGGTATGAAGCCCAGCACTGCTGAGGTGTCTTCTGAAATGTCGACAACGGCAGCGGCATTGGCGTCGGAGCAGACGACGAAGAGCCTCGACTGGTCGGCATTCATCGCGACTGCGCTCGGCGTCATGCCGAATGGCTGGCGAGCTGTCATCGAGATGTTGATGTTCTCCGCCAGCCGCATATCGCGTCCCGAATCTATTCCGACGACGTACACGTTGTTGGTGTTTGCCGCTGCGACGAAAAGACGGTAGGTAAACGCCTGCTGCTGCTCGCTGTTCTCGGCTGGCTTTCGGGCGCGGATAACCATGTCGGTGGGATGCTGCCCAAGACGGATGAAGTTGAGGCGCTCCCCGGTTTCCGAGTTATGTTGTGTGACTGTGCCATCGACCCAGCTGGATACGAAGTACGATTTTCCGTCCGGGTGGAACAGGATACGATAGGGCCGTCTTCCGGTCGCAAGTTTTTCGGTAACGCGCGCGGTGCTCAGATTCACCAGATGGATGGCGTCGTGATAAAGACCAGCCGCGTACAAGAATCTGCCGTCGGGTGAGATCGCGACATCACCGATGAAATCTGAGGTGGTGACAGATTGCGCGGGAACGATCTGGATCGTACGGCCGGGCGTTAAATTTCCATCCTGATACGCGAACTCGAAGACCGCGCCGGTGGAACCACCGCCGACGTAAACGGCCTTTCCGTCGGGCGACATCGCGAGCCCAAGCCATCCATCTTTTACGGGGACGCGATTGGTCTCCTGATATGTATCTGTCCTGAGAATGCTGATCGACGGAGGTTTGAAGCCCTGGTTCAGCACAAGCAGAAACCGGCCGTCTTTGGACAAAATTGACGACATCGGGAACGTGTCGAGGGGGACCTGTTTTCCGGCGGGAGTGATCTTCCAGCCGCTGTTCAGCAGGAAACCGCCGTCCGGGGTCGGCCCGACAGTTTGCCTCGGAGGTTGCGACTGCGACACCAGCCAGCCTGCCAGCAGACACATCCCGAGTGCCGGGACGAGTGCACCAATTCTCATGTGATCTTCTCGCTTCTACTCCGAAAATCTCTGCGCAATCGGGAAACGACGGCCGATGCCAAAAGCCTTGGTTGTGACCTTCAGGCCAGGTGCTGCCTGTTGTCTTTTGTACTCGTTCCGGTCAACTTTATTGACGATATCCCGTACCAGACGGATATCGATGTTCAGCTCGTTCGCAATTTCCGCCGAACTTTTGGAATATTCGACATATCGCTGAAGAATTGCATCGAGCAGATCGTACTCAGGGAGAGAGTCGGTGTCTTTCTGGTCAGGCCGAAGCTCCGCAGAAGGCGGCTTTGTGAACACGTTCTCGGGAATGGCGTCGGAATGATGTTGGTTTGCGACGCGGGACAGGCGGTAAACGAGCGTCTTGGGAACGTCACTGATGACAGCGAGTCCGCCGCACATGTCGCCGTACAGGGTGCAGTAGCCTACCGCAAGTTCGCTCTTGTTACCTGTCGTCAGGACCAGCGCCCCGAATTTGTTCGAAAGCGCCATCAACGTGACACCGCGGAGGCGCGACTGAAGATTTTCTTCCGTAACGTCCTCCGGCAGACCTTCGAAGGCCGGGCCAAGCGTTTTTCCGAATGCCTGATAAGGGTCGTTGATTGAGATGAGATGGAACTCGATGTTGAGCCGTTCGGCCATCGATCGAGCATCGGAAACGCTGTGTTCGGATGAGAATGGCCCCGGCATTCCAACTCCGATCACATTCTCTTTTCCGACTGCGTCTACCGCGATCGCTGCCGTCAGTGATGAATCGATGCCGCCGCTGAGTCCGATGAGCACCTTTCGGAAACCGCACTTGCGGATGTAATCGCGCGTGCCGAGTACGAGTGCCCGGTAGACGGCTTCGTCCTCGTCCAGCAAGTCCGAGTGATTATCGCCCGCTTTCGTATCGAGGTCGACGAGCACCAGATCGTCTGCGAAGGAACGGGCACATGCCAGGAGATTGCCTTCCGCATCCATGGCGAAGCTGCTTCCGTCGAAGATGAGCTGGTCGTTTCCGCCGACCTGATTCACATAGACGATCGGTATTTGAAAGCGCCGTGCTGTTGACTGGAATACCTGCTGCCGCAGTGCCCGTTTGCCGATGTGCCACGGGGAGGCATTGATGCTGATGAGAACTTTGGCACCGTGACGCGCCAGCTCTTCTACCGGGTCTCTGGGATATAACGGGTGCTCCCAGTACTGCTTGTCATTCCAGGCATCCTCGCAGATCGTGACGGCAACAGGAGTACTGCCGAACCTCAGTTATAGACTGGTGGTCCGCGGGAAGAAACCAACGAGCTTCATCGAAGACGTCGTACGTCGGTAGCAACATCTTGTCCTGCCGGAATCTGATGCTGCCGCCGCACAATATCGCGGCCGAGTTGGTGGCGCGTTTGCCGGTGGCGTTTCTCCCGGCGCGGCCTACATAACCGGCAACGACGGACAGAGGGAGATCACGAGTTTCTGACGCGAGCCGTTCCAGCTCCTCCTCCGTTCGCTGGAGGAAGCTTTCTTTGTCTACGAGGTCGCGAGGAGGATAGCCGTTGACTGACAGTTCAGGAAAGGCGACGATTTCGGCGTGTTGATCCGCCGCGTCGCGCGAAACGGCGACCATGCGATCGACGTTGCCGCGGAGGTCACCTACAGTGGGATTGATCTGCCCCAGGGCGATCCGCATGAACTTTCATTTTAGGTGATGGTTCGAGCGAGGTCGCCCGAAACGCTTCATTTTGAAGCTGCGTGAGGCAGAAGCGTCTTGATGATCCCGCCGAGCGCAAGGAATTCGGTCAGGTGAGTGGGCTTTCTGAAGTAGTGGCTGATGCCGAGCTCCTCGGCTGCGGCACGATCGGATGCAGCCGCAGAAGAGGTCATTACCACGACGGGTACATTCTCGAATCGTTCGTCTGACCGAAGCTCGGACAGGATCTCGATCCCGCCCTTTCCTGGAAGATTCAGGTCCATTAAAACGAGATCGGGACGTTGTCCCGCAGCCATTTCGCGAAGTGCCCTGGATGCCTGATCGCCATGTTCGGAGAGTTGCAGGTCGCCTTTGACGCCATGTTCCTGCAGAGCCATGCGAACGAGGTACACATCGCCCGGGTTGTCCTCAGCCACGAAAATCCGAGGCAGCCGATCTTCAATTCCCGGCATGGTCTGGCTCAATTTTGTTTTCCGCAACGTATTTTCAGTCTGAATACCGGGGCGACACTGGGCCGGTGTTCGCGCCAAATGCGTTCGAAGGCTATTTCGATGAGCCGCCTGTTCGGGATCAAGCCTGTCCCGGATCTCAAAAAATTGTTTCGATGCAACTGCTTAAAGATCTGAAAGACGCGGGCTTGATGTTCCGTGGAGTTGCCGATGACTTTGTTCCGCCATGAAATGCAGCAGCCAAATTTCCAGTAATTGGTAGCATTCTCCACTACCGGTCGCACACCATTTCGCGGGTATTTAAGGGCATTACAAGAAAAGGTTCAGAAAATCTGGATTAATTGTACTAGTACTAACCCGTGTTGGCAAGATGCTCGCATGCGATTTGGCGTTTTCGTCCATGATCTGGGATGTTTGAATTCCTTATTCGGAAGGTAGAGTTCTGCCGCGCGTTCGTCCACTTCTTTGGTGCTCGTGCCGGATGTGCGTTCCCGGAGGTCACGTCGCAAGTTCGTCAACACGGGTTCGTAGGAGGATGCGCAAACGGACCGCTCCGGCGGACCATTGCCTGGGTTCCTTCACCTACCTTGGGGCTCGTCGAAAATTGCCAAACCCGCTGAATCCAGACGGGCCGGGCGAACGTCGAAAAAGCATCGCAAATAGTGCGACAATCAAAGAATACGCATGAAGCATTTTGTAGTTCTGCCCCTGACGCTCGCGGTGTCGCTGTTTGCCCAGACAAACTCGACTGCGCCTTCCGGCACAAAACCCAGCCCGGCCGCTCCTGCGGCTTCCGCCAACTCCGCTGCTGTCCCTGACGGTAAGGTCGTCATGACAGTGGGCGACCAGAAGATCACGGCAAAGGAATTCGACCAGATGATCGAAGCCTTGCCGCAACAGTACCGCGCACAGGCTCGTGGTCCGATGAAGCGTCAGATGGCTGAGCAGATCGCTCGTATGAAGATGCTCGCGTCGGAAGCGCGAAAGCGCGGCCTTGATAAAGAAGCGGCGACGCAGGCAAAGATGCGTTTCCAGGAAGACAACCTCCTGGCTGCGGCCACCTATGAAGACATGGTGCAGAAGACGAAGATCGATGACGCTGCACTGCAAGCGTATTACAACGAGCACAAGAACGAATACGAGAACGTGACCGCCCGTCACATTCTGATCAAGTTCAAGGGCTCTCCCGTTCCGGCGCGCGAAGGCAAGCCGGAACTTACTGAGGAGCAGGCTCTTGCGAAGGTCCAGGACATTAAGAAACAGCTTGCGGGCGGCGGTGATTTCGCCGCGATCGCGAAGGCCGAGTCCGATGACACCGGTTCAGGGGTCAACGGCGGAGAACTTGGAACATTTGGCCATAACCAGATGGTGCCTGAGTTTGAGGCGGCTGCGTTCAAACTTCCGGTCGGTCAGGTCAGCGATCCTATCAAGACTCAGTTCGGTTACCACCTGATCCGAGTGGACAAACGCGACACCAAGCCGCTGGATCAGGTCCGGACCGAGATCTCAGACAAGATGAAGCCCGAAGCTGCCAAGAAGGCTGTTGACGACCTGCGAAAAACTGCGCAGATCACCCTCGACGACAGTTACTTTGGTCCCGATTCGTCGGCCTCCCCGGCCCAGCAGGGCACAGTGGGCCAAGTCGTCCCCCCGGCAGGCACGAACGCCAAGCCTCAGGCACGTTAAGTACTGATTCCACTTCACTTAAAGCCCGGCGCTCCGATAAGGATCGCCGGGCTTATTTATTGCTATTCGGTTCCTCTGGCAAGGCTCCTCATCCCCCGGGTAAACGGTACCCGCGAAGACCACCATAAAGTTCCTTCGAATACATCCGACGAGTAGTTTAAGCGGTGTTGTCCCGTAAACCGGCATCGCGCAGAGAGCAGATTTTGATGAGAGTTTTGCCAGATCCCAGCGACCGACGAAAGAGTCCCCGATACGCTTTGAGCGAGCTTGTCGAGATCTACGTTGCCGGTTCCGCGGGAGGATATCTCGGTTGTGGTGTTTTGCGGGATCTTTCGGACACCGGCGCCGGTGTGCATATGGACAATGCCGTCACACCCGGAACGATCGTGGATCTTTCGAACGAGAAGGGCTCGGTGCGAGCCGTTTGCCGACACAATTCTCCGGCTTTTACCGGGTATATTGTCGGATTTGAATTTACTGACGGGCCGTCCCCCAGAATGGTGGCCGCGTGGTCACCTCTTCCGGCAACATGGTAGAACGCCTCGTCACAAGTCTCCGGTCTGAAGCCACCCGGAAACTGGTGACGAATGTGTACATCGGCCTGATGACCAGCGCCGGTGTGGTCGGTATTGCACTCGCTGCGGTTCACTGGCCATCCACTGACCTGTGGAAGTTTTTTGCTTATCTGACGGCAGCCATTCTAAGCTCCGGTCTCAAGGTGCATCTGCCCGGAATCAAGGGCACGATGTCTGTCAACTTCCTGTTCATTCTCCTTGCAATGGCGGAATTGACGTGGCCTGAAACGATCGGTATGGCTGTTCTGTCGTTCGTGCTGCAGTATGTGTGGCGATCGTGGGAGAGAATTCAGTTTGTCAAGGTTGGCTTTAATGTCGGCAATGCGGTTGTGTCGACTTCTGCCGCATACTTCCTTTACAGAGCCGGGCTGCGCGATGGCGTTGACGATCCAGCAGCCGATTGTGCTGGTGGCTGCGGCCGCGGCCTACTTCGTCCTGAATACCGGCGCGGTGGCGATGGTCGTTTCCCTGTCTGACAGAAGAAAGGTTCACGCTATCTGGCGTGAGTACTACTTCTGGTCGTTCCCCTATTACCTGTTCGGAGCAGGACTGGCATCGGCACTTGCGAAATTGAACCAGCTGTTCAACTGGCAAACGATCTTTCTCATCGGTCCAATGACGTACGCGATGTACCGCGTGTATCTGCTCTACATGGACCGGCTGAAGGCAGAGAAACGACAGGCGGCAGCGAAATCTCAGTTCCTCGCGAACATGAGTCACGAGATCCGGACTCCGATCAACGGCGTGATGGGTATGAGCACCCTGCTTCTGAATACCGCGCTGAGTTCCGAGCAAACCGAGTATGCAAAAGCTATCTACACCTCTGCTGGTGCGCTTTTAACCATCATCAACGACATTCTTGATTTTTCGAAGATGGAAGCGGGGAAGCTGAATTTACATCCCGCGCCGTTCCGGCTTCGTGATACGCTCCATCAGACTGTCGAAGTGCTGCGATATGAAGCCAACCGCAAACGACTGGAGGTCCGGCTTGAAATCGATCCAGAGCTTCCGGAGGTGGTCAAGCAGGACGCCGGCAGAATCCGCCAGGTTCTCTTAAATCTGCTGAGTAATGCAGTCAAGTTCACCGAAACGGGATCGGTACTCGTGACTGTGTCACTGCATGCCGAATCCAACTCGCTTCACTTTGGTGTGAAAGACACTGGCCCGGGGATATCTGAGGAAGGCTGCAAGCGACTCTTCCAGCCGTTTACTCAGCTGGACTCTTCCGATACACGGAAATTCGGCGGAACTGGTCTCGGTCTTTCGATCTCTAAGCGTCTGATTGAACTGATGGGAGGCCAGATCGGCCTTTCCTCAAAGCCTGGTGTTGGATCAACGTTCTGGTTCCAGGTTCCATTCGAGACTGCGTCGGCAAGCGACGTTCCCGTGTCACCAGCGATGACACCAGCATTGACGGGAGCTTTACGGCGTGCTGAAGCGAAGGTTCTTGTCGTGGAAGACAATCTGGTTAATCAGCGCGTTGCCATGAGATTCCTCGAGAAACTCGGTTACCTTGCGGAAGCCGTAAACAACGGACAAAAGGCCGTAGATCGCGTTCTGGAAACTGAGTTCTCGCTGGTTCTGATGGACTGCCAGATGCCTGTGATGGACGGCTGGGAAGCGACTCGCGAGATTCGCAGGCGCGAAGTGGGGCGACGAACGAATATTGTTGCTCTAACGGCAGGTGCGCTGCAGTCTGACGAGAAGCTTTGTCGTGATGCGGGTATGGATGAGTTCGTCACGAAACCTATTGAACTTGCAAAGCTCGCCGAACTCCTGGAGCGATATCACGCTGCTGCCGAACTGACCGATACCCCTGCCGGCGTGTAGTCCCGTCTGTGAGCGGAAATAGAACCCGCGATCTCTAAGTCTCAAATTGCGCCGGTAGCAGGAAAAAGCCTCATGCAAGGCTGCTGCAGGCCGAAAAGCCAGATGAACCAAGAACACGTCCGCCCTGTCAAAGGTCGGTGGCCGCAGTAGTTAGCGTGTCCGGTTGGCGGTTCGAAATTTCCTCTGTGGTTAGTGACCACGGAAAGCCAGGTATGCATTGCGACCTCATCGATTGTTATTGACACGAACGGGCACACTCTTGTGCTCGGCAGTGCTGCTACTGAGCAGTACTCAAACCGGGCTGGCGCAGAATGGGAAAGGAAAGCTCTCCCATGATCTTCGGTCCGCAAAAACTGACGTGGATGTCATCGTTCAATTCAACACACCACCAAACTCAAATATACTCAAGGCGATCACCAAACTCGGCGGGAATCTGAAGTGGGTGTCAGTTTCCGGGAACACTGTAGTTTTTCATCTTCCCCCGCAGGTGGCGGCAGCTCTGGAGAACAACCCGTTTGTGAAGTATGCGACGCCTGACCGGAAGATCGGTTCGTATCTTGACTTCGCCCGCCCTGCAGTGAATGCAACGATCGCTCAGCAGTCCGGGTATAACGGAACTGGTGTCGGCGTTGCCATTATCGACAGTGGTATCAAGGCGGACAACGACTTTAAATCCATCGTCTATTCGGAAAGCTTCGTGCCAAATGATTCGTCCACATCGGACGCCTTTGGTCACGGGACGCATGTTGCGGGCATCGTTGCCAGCCAGGCGGTCGATTCCAGCTGCGCCAACTGCACAGTCCAGTTCAAAGGCATTGCACCTGGCGTAAAACTCATTAATTTGCGCGTGCTTGATGCCAATGGTCAGGGTAGTGACTCTGCCGTGATTGCCGCGATTGATCGCGCGATCCAGTTGAAGTCAACTTACAACATTCGGGTTATCAATCTCTCTGTCGGGCGGATGGTTCACGAGAGCTATGCGACGGATCCGCTGTGTCAGGCGGTGGAGCGAGCCTGGAAGGCCGGGATTTTCGTCGCGGTTGCGGCAGGGAACAACGGCCGGGATAACTCGATGGGTACCAATGGATATGCCACTATCACCAGTCCAGGAAACGATCCATACGTTATGACGGTTGGGGCTATGCGAGATATGGGTACAGCCTCCAGGGCTGATGATCTGATTGCGACGTATTCCAGCAAGGGACCGACGCTGTTTGATCACGTTGTCAAGCCCGACATCGTTGCGCCAGGCAATCACATCATTTCTGTGCTGGCCAGTGCTAACGCGCTGACCACCAATTTCCCGAATAACGCGGTTCCGCTTTCCTATTACAGGACTACGACTTCGAACTACAGGTCCGGCGATTATTTCTGGTTAAGCGGAACCAGCATGGCGGCGCCGATGGTGAGCGGTGCGGCCGCACTGCTCCTCCAGAAAGATCCAACGCTCACGCCTGACTCGATCAAGGCACGACTGATGAAGACGGCGAGCAAGTCATTCCCGACGGTCAGCGTTACTACCGATGCGACGACCGGCTTGACGTACACCAGTCAGTACGACATGTTTACGACAGGCGCAGGTTATCTTGATGTCTGGGCTGCGCTGAACAACTCGGATTCCATCGCCTCGACCAAAAATGCGCTCTCCCCGACTGTGGTTCGCAATGCCACCACAGGTCGCGTAAGTATTGTGAATGGTACATCCGTAGTCTGGGGCGACTCCATCGTTTGGGGCGACTCCGTCGTGTGGGGTGCCAATGTTTTCGTGAGTGGTACCAGCATCGTCTGGGGAGATTCGGTGGTGTGGGGTGACTCCACCGTTGTGGGCAACAGCATCGTCTGGGGTGATTCCGTCGTGTGGGGCGATTCCAGCCCGTTCTCACTTTCACTTTCTATACAGGGGGACAACTAAGGTGAACGACTCTCATTACCTTCCGGGCCTATCAATGAACGATTCAGCGATCTGGGGGCACAATCCCCTGTTCAGTACCGGCGTGTTTGCCGGGCTGATCTCCTGGGCGGTCGATTCTGCTGTTTGGGCGTGTGTCCCCGTACAAGCCCGATAAGTCAACTTCTTTCCTGAGTTGATGACATGAAGACCGGGCGTCTTTCGGCGCCCGGTCTTCGTTATAGTTTCGTTTATGAGAAAGCAGGAAATACAAGCACTCCTTGCAAACAGCGAGGAGTTCTTCGAACGTTCGACGCGATGCCTTACCGAAGCTGAGTCAAACTTCTCACCCGCAAACGGGCTGTTTACGGCTGCACAGCAGATGGCTCACGCTGCGCAGACCATCGAATGGTTTGTAGAGGGTGCGAACTCGGAGTTTGATCTGGATTTCGCCACGCATGAGCGGGAGGTTCGCGAGGTAAAGTCAATAAACGCGGCTCGGCAATGGCTGGCCAAGGCGTTCAACAACGCACGCAGGTTTGTCGACGAGCATTCAGAGGAAGAGCTGAATCAGCCGCTGCCACCCGGACCAGTGATGGGCGGGGCGCCTAAATCTGCAGTCTTTGCGGCAATCTCCGAGCACACTGCTCACCACAGAGGTGCACTTACGATCTATTCGCGGCTGGCTGGTAAGACACCGCTAATGCCGTATGGGGAGTAACGGGTAGTCATGCCGGAGAGGCTTCTGGTTAGCCTCCCCGGACAATCCTTACTAGACGAACGACAGTTCGCGTTCGGTTTGCTCAGCAGCCTGTCGCACGCGTCCGTTGTTCTTCGCGACAGCGAGGCGCAGAGCGGTACGAACGTCAGGCGGCCGAACGGGCTGGTACAACACCGCGTCAGGCTCCGACTGAAGGATGTCTTCTATAGCCGGACCTTCCACCTGCGAAGGAACAAGGGTGACCACGGCGACGTCCGGACGTTCGCGCAGGGCCCTTGCGAGGCTATGACCGTCCATGGAGCCAATCAAGTTCATTCCGGTCACGACGATACAGGGAGCTACTGCGTCGATGATTTCGAGGCATCGCTCACCGGAGTCCACTACAGAAGCGATCGGGAACGAGATCGAGTCCAGACAGTCGGTTAAGGCCCGAATACTGGAACGATCCTTTTCGACCACAACCACCGGCCGTGTCTGCGAGTCTGACTCCGCCTCGACTCCCGTGGTTCCGGGAACGTCCGACCGGTAGTAAAACTTAGGGATGTAATCTCCGGGCCGGTAGCGCACCAGGATAGGGTCATGGGCGCCGTCGGTGAGATAGTAAAGGTCAATTTTCGCTCTCAGCTGTCGGGCGGCAACCCGAACTGCCGAGTCCATACGAGGATCGAATGTATCCGGTTTCCCGAAAACTTCGAGCGCAATTGCGTATTCCTTTAACCGCTGTTCGCAACCCGCTACCGCCTGTTCGACTGTAAAAGAGAAGAACCGCGACAGCCGTGGCGAATGGCGGAAGAACTTGCACTGGAGCATCCGCCGCAGTTGCGCCCGTATTTCATCTGGCGAAGGCGCGTGCGTTCGCGTTGAGTCAGAGGCTTCTTGTTTCTGTTCCAGCATTACCCGCACTCACGTCAAAGAATGCCCACCGGAAGGTGGGGAAAAACATGAAACTAGCTTAACACAAGCTAACCTTTGGTACTAAGAAATAACTCCTACTGTTTGGCTACCTAGTACTATGTCCGCTGCCGCGGTCATCCCACCCGAACGGCTCGAAAACGCATGGAAAACTGGCAACATTGGGCCCATTTTGGAGCGTCTCGAGGATTGACACCTTAATCCCAATCGATGTACCAGGGAATTCCCAGCGGCCGAACAGAAATTTATAGAAAATATGTAAGGATAAGCGATTGGAATGTCGAGGCAATCGGGCCGGGTGTCAGAATTGAATCAAAGCGTGTCGCTCTTCAGTATCGGTGGAGTCATTTGCTGCGGGAATACAGTTTTCGACATTGCGGTCTGGCCTGTTGAAAATTGTGACTGGAATACGACGACGTGGGTTCAAAACATCTCAGAGGGAATTGGCGGTAACGGTGCGAATACGTCTTACGCTCTCGCGGTGTTGGGAGTGCCGGTTTCACTGATCAGTGTCGTCGGCGAGGATCAGCCTGGTCGCCGCCTGCTCGAAATTCTCCAGTCTGTATCTGTCAGGACCAGCCGGGTCCGGCAGGTTGGAGACCTTTCGACTGCATCCACGGTCATCCTGGTTCATGCCGATGGCGATCGAAAGTTCCTTCATCGCCCGGGCGCAAGCCGCTCGATGTGCATGGCCGACATCTCGGATCTGACGGCCGACAAAGACATCACACACTTCCACTTTGCGAACCCATTTGCCCTTCCATTGCTGCGAGAGAACACGGCTGAGGTTCTGCGGCTTGCCAAAGATGCCGGCCTGACGACGTCGGTTGATACCGGCTGGGACTCGCGCGGGCGCTGGATGCTCGATCTCGGACCGGCCCTGCGCTATACCGACTTGCTGTTTGTAAATGAAGCGGAGGCGTTCCTGCTGGGCTGGTTCCGAGGACCTCGACACTGCAATCCGAACCATTCAGGAAAACGGCGTTCGCGAAGTTGTGGTCAAGACCGGATCGCGTGGGTGTTGCATTTATTCCGGCACGAACGTGGAGGCGATCCCCGCATACGCGGCGAAGTCCATTGATACGACCGGTGCGGGGGATTGTTTTGCCGGCGGATTTCTCGTCGGCCTGGCGCATGGATGGTCATACCAGGACTGCGGAGCCTTCGCTAACGCCGTCGGCGCGATGAATGTTGAGCAGATCGGCGCGATCACGGGCATGCGGTCGTTTGAGGAGTGTGTGGAATGGATGCGAACCCGTGCCGTCCCTGCCTGACAGCGATACAAGGTTGTAAACTGCAAGTTCATGACCGCTCAGGAATCCTGTAAAAAACTGAAGGGCGTTTTCGGCTTCCCGGTAACTCCGTTGAAGCGCGATCTCTCGATCGATCTCGATGCGCTGGCCCGCAACGTCGACGAGATGACACGACACCCGTTCTGCGCAATCGTCGCCGCGGGAGGCACCGGTGAGTTGTACTCTCTCACTCCCGAGGAAGTCGAGCAGGTGGTAAGAACCACCGTGGAGGCGACTGCGGGACGGATGCCGGTGGTCGGAGGCACTGGATTCAACCTGCCGATCGGAGCGGATATCGCAAGACGCATCGAGCGCGCCGGGGCTGAGTACCTGCTGGTGCTGCCGCCGTATTACGGCAGCTCCCCCGAGACAGGATTGTTCAGCTTCTACGAGGCGATTGGTCAGGCGACAGCACTCCCGATGCTGGTGTACAGCCGTGACTGGGCCGTCTTCACCCCGCAACAGGTGGCGCGTCTTTGCGACCGCGTACCGAGGCTCGGCGGCTGGAAGGATGGACAGGGCAACGGTCGCGTTTACCAGAGGATTATTCAATATAACGGCGACCGGCTCGCCTGGTACGGCGGTCTCGGTGACGATTGCGTTCCGACCTACTTCGCGGCTGGTGTCCAGGCGTTCACGTCGAGCATTTCGAACATTTCGCCAAAAGTCTCGCTGGCCCTGGCCGACGCCGGAATGGCGCGCGACTTCGCGAGGCTGGACGTACTTATGGCCCGGTATGTTCACCCTCTGTATGCCATTCGGGAGCGGATGAAAGGGTATGAAGTCGCGGTAATGAAGACCGCTATGGAGATCCTGGGTATGCCTGCCGGGCCGGTTCGCCCACCCCTGGCAAACACCCGACCGGAAGACGTTGCGGATGTGGAAAAGCTGATGGCTGTCTATCGAGAGGCGGAAGCAGGCGCCGCAGCGGCACTGTAAGTTTCAGCTGCTACCCAACGCCTTTTTGGCAACTCGGTGAGCATAGGCGGCCGGTGGATTGTGCCCGCGGGCCGCGGTTGCTTTTGCGAACCACTCCTTCGCGTGCTCGCGATCGCCCATCTTGGCGTAAACCTCGCCGATTAAGGTCTGAATGAACGCATCCCGCGTGTTTGCCTTCTGCAAGTCGGCGAGAGCCTGCTGGTTGTCGCCAAGATAGAACGCGACATATCCGGTGAGGTACGGGTAGAAGACCTGTTGCTGTTGTCGAAGGTCGGTCATCCGATCGAGCGCCGACTGGGCTGCTTTGATGTGTTTCTCGGCTTCAGCCCGATTTCCCCGTCGTGCTGCGAGCCTTGCGAGAGCGTGTTCCAGACGGAAATCCCAAAGGGCAGAACGGTCCGCCGAAAGACCGGGATCTGCCTTTCCGAGTTCAGTGCCCTTCTTGTACCAGCGTTCTGCAGCGTTCAAGTCTCCCAGGTCGACACAGACGCGTGCCGCTTCGTTGGCCATCTCGCCTTCCTGGTAGAACGCGTTTGTCGGGTCTTCCTTTTCGCGAGTCTTCCAGTAATCGATGACCATTTGCTCGTACTCGCCGGTCTTCTGGCAATTACCGGCAAACGCCCAGGACATGGCCATCGAGCGCTGGGCAGAGGCTTTGGCCGCGGGACTGGCCGCGCTGTCGATTGCCTGCTGGAAGACTTTCCTTGCTTCTTCGTACTTGCCGTTGTTGTCGAGTTCTGTCCCCTGACGGATGAGCGGGCTTCCTCCGCCGGGGCCGCCCTGTTGCGCCGGTGCCAGCACCGATGCAACTGCGACCAAAACTGCCGTACCGATGACGAGTCGACACATGCTATGAATTCTACGTCGTCTCGCCGAAGTCCGAAAGACCGGGAAGTTCAGGCGAGTCGAACCAGACCTGGGCTGTGTTCGAGCGTCGGCGACAGAGTAACGAGTGCAGCGTAACGATCTATGCTGAAGCCTCGTGTCGGAAAGAAATTACGGGCGTCGCGAGGACGGATCCGCAGAGATGCGACCTTCGCTGATGCCGAGACCTTTAGCAGAGCTTTAGACGACTGACTGGATGAGCCTGCGACGGACGCGGTTACCTGGTAGTCACCATCGGCAATCGTGCCTGGAACGCGAACATTGAGCTGATACAGTCCGGGTCCAACCAGGCCAGCCCAAAGTACTTCCGCATCGACGTCTCCGACTCGGACCGTGACGTTGTTTGTGGTTTGATACGCTCCGCTGAAGACTGTGCCTGCAGGAGCATTTCCCTGCACGGATCCAAACCCCGTCCCGTAAAGCGCGATCACGTCTCCGGGTGCAATTGCCGCACTCGCGACGTAACCGGGTTCCGCAGAGCCCGTGCCGTTGATCACGGCACC
This sequence comes from Bryobacteraceae bacterium, assembly GCA_963794765.1. Lineage (GTDB taxonomy): Bacteria > Acidobacteriota > Terriglobia > Bryobacterales > Bryobacteraceae > JAWXCM01. The sequence goes on from CAWCGC010000029.1 coordinate 460,296, forward strand.
ATCCGGATACCGAACTGCGCGGACATAGTTTGACAGCACGGACAAGCCAGGCAAAACCGGCAGCATTGTCGTCGTGATGGTGTTGGAGGTTCCGGCAGAGTTAGTGACGGTAATCGATACCTGACCCGTGCTGGTATCCGCCGGCGCCAGAACGTTGATCTGTGTCGGACTTACATACTGTACGTAAGCGGCTTTGCCATTGATGCTGACGCCCACGCCTCCAAGCGTCGTTGGCAACGCATTGCCGGAGATATCCGAGCTGGACAAGACGGTTGTGGATGTTGCGAAGTTGGTGCCGTAGATGCTTACCCACGAACCTGGCGCGACGCCGGCGACCCCGCTCACTGCGTTTGCAACTCCGCCGGAAGTAATGGCCGGAACCGTGGCCGTCGGGGTCTTCAGAGACACGCCGACCGTGATATTCGCGGTGTAGCCAGACGAGGTATCGCCTGTGGTGGTCGCAAGCATCCGTTCCTTGTTCGTAACGTTGTACACCATATCGTTTGCGTTCAGCGTTTCGCGGCGAGTGGAACGTGAATAGTCAGATAACGCAAGGACGGTGTTGTTGATCGTTTCATCGAAAAAGATCTGCGAGACAAAGTTCCCGAGAACCGTGCTGCCGGAATACGTACGGATGCGGAAATGAATATGAATCGTTCGGCCGCTGTACCAGCCCGGATAGATGGTCTGGAACGTGACTTGCCCATTCTGATCCGTGATTTGATACCCACGGAGGAATTTCTGTCCGGAGGTGTTGACTGTGCCTGTCCCGCCTCCTGGGTTGTAAGTGGATTCGTCCGAGTAAATGCCTTTGGCATCGCAGTGCCAGATATCGACCCATGCGCCGGTCAGCGGTGAACAACTGCTGCCGCTCAGATTCTGTACATTGACGACCAGTGTGAGGGGAACACCCGCGCGAGCAACTCCGGTTGCCGGGTCGGTCCGAATATCGGAGCGGAACAGCTTCTCGTCAACCCAGTAGGGTCCTTCTGTTACGGCCGGCGTTGAGGGGACACAAGTGTCAGCGGCCTCGATTGTCTCGTTCCAGGCGGGGATGAAAAATGCGGCCGCGCCAGCTTTGGCAAGAAAGGAAAGCGTATTGCGCCGGGTTGCCGGCAACTTTAAGGCAGGGATCTTCAATTGATTTTTCTCGTTTGCAGCCATCTTGTTGTTTGACACACGTATCCTGTTGTGACGCGAGTGCGAAAAAGTTTGGGGTATCTCTCTACTGGGCCGACACTGCGATGTGGGCGGTGTTGCTCGGGACGCCACCCATCGTCACCACCACATTGTTGGTTCCGAGCGAGGCGCCCTGAGGTACGACAGCATTGATCTGGACGATGCCGACGAGTCCACCTGGAACCCCGATGAATTGCACAGGTGCATCGAGGCCGCCGATTGTTACCCGCGCTGTTTGCCGAGGTACCGGCAGCTTTGCAGCCGACGTGGAGCTCGAAGGAGCCGAGCCGGTGGGAATATTCGGGCTCACGGCTCCGGCACCTGTTATGTAAAGCGAGATTGTCTGGCCACGACGCGCGGTTCCAGCCGGCACGAGCCCGCCACTGCCATCGGTGAAGATACCCGGCGCAGCAGCAGACGAGACGGATGGTTGAAGAAACAGAACGTCCGCCACTTCTGACAATAACCGGGACAGTGACCCCGGAGAATGTCTCATACGGGATCTGCACATTCAGTTGTGTCGGCGAAACATAGTAAAACGGAGCTGCGTAGCCCGCGATTGTTACTGTCGTGCCGGACACCTCAGTCGCAAGCGGAACGCTCGAGGCGGCCCAGGTACCCGAGGCGAGGTTCGAGCCGAAGATCGAGAGCACCATTCCCGGCGCATACGCGGTGGAGAACGAAGCACCATTGGCGATGCTGCTGATCGACGGCGTTCCCGAGCTGCTGCCCGAGCTGGTGACCGTTAATGAAATTGACGTTGTCGCCGGGTTGTAGGCGCCGTCGCCGCTGTAAGTGATGGTGAGTGAATTTGCGCCAACTGCCAGCTGAGCGACGTTAACCCCCACTGTGGCAGTCGCAGTGCTGCTACCCGACTGTAACGTCGCTGAACCGAGAGTGGTCGAGCCGTTCGAAACGGTAATCGTGCCGGTCGGAATCGAGCCGCCCGACTGTCCCGCAACGGAGATGCTGATGTTCACCGCTCCCGAGCCGTTGACCGTTGTGGAAGGCACTGAAGCCGTGACGACGGCGTTTGAAAGCGAAATGGAACTGGATTGACGCGGCCACGCCATGACGAGCGAGTAGGCGTCGACGGATCCCAGACCGGTGGCGAGATCGTAGCCCGCAGTCGCGCTGTACCCAAATGAACCCGCATCGCAGTTGCGAGTCGACCGCGTCCCGCAGGTCACTTTGACGATGTTGTCACCGCTGGTGACGTCGTGAAAGACACCAGGATTCGTTTGCGCCAGAGCATACAGCCGGGGATTCACGTTGCCCAAACCAGCGACCGCCTGCGCACCGGTCGCAAGCAGATACTGATTCAGCAAAGTAAGAACGCCTGCGAATACGGGTGTGGCTGCGGAAGTTCCGCCGTAAACCGATCTCTTGCCGCTGGTATACACGAGATATCCGTCATGTTCTGCCGAGGAATTGAAGGAAACGTCCGGGACATCGCGAGCACCATCGGAAGGAACTCCGGCGCCCACCTGCCAGCTCGGTTTACTGAAGTAAGTGCTTGCTCCGCCACCGCCGGCCGCAGGATCGCCGTCTGTGCTGTCATTCCAGGTTGCTTCCGGAATGTAGTTGAGCAGCGACCCGCCATCGGCAGCCGTGGTCGCGTTCCAAAACGTACCCGAGCCTTCGCTGAACGAGGTTCCGCCAATCCCTGTCACTTCCGGAATGCCCGCAGGAATATCGACAGAAAGGCCAGCGTTGCGAGTTGAGTCCGCAGTCACGCAGTCGGCGCCACCGGAGTCTCCGGACGCATTGACCCACGTGATGCCCTGCGCGTTGCCCTGGCGAGCCCATGACTGCATCGTCAATGCATCGGAGCGGGGTGTCTGAGGCTCACAAAGTCCGTAACTGACACTGATAACCTTGCCGAGATTCTGATCGATCGCGTACTGGACGGCATCCATCACGTCGTTCGCGTAAATGTACTGGATCGACGCGTTTGGAGCCGCTGCGCCGGCCCACTCAATATCCAGGTCGGCTTCCGACATGTCGTCCTTGAGCTTGCCGGGATCGCGGCTTCCGGGTACAAGCACGATGTTTGGATCGCTTGCCGGCAACTGGAACTGGCTTCGAAACTGCTGGATATCTGCTGAGGTCGATTTGCGTCTGGCCTGCGATTATGATGGTTTGTCCGGTGCCGTTGTATCCGGAGGCATGCAGTGCTTTCAATCCATAAGCCACCTGCAGGTCTGACGGGCTGAGATAGTGACTTCCGCTGGTAGAGGTGAAGCTGGGATCGACCGACTCTTTGTGCAGCCGTGCGTGAGGCTTCATTCGGTAATCGTTCAGTCCATGAATGCTGCGGATGACGGTATCGAACGCGACTGGAACTGAAGGATCTTCGGCGTTGGCGAAGTGCGTGACTATGCCGGACCGATAGTGTCGAAACTCGGTTTGAAACGCTTTGCCTACATCTCCGGCTGTGCCGGTGAAGGTGATTGCGTTATGAGCGCGCGCGACACTCGTGACGTGCAGGTTCTGACTCTCAAGCCATGAGGTGATCTTTTGCAGGTCTGCATCGTTGACACCGAAGCGTTCGGCGAACTGTTCTGGTGTGAGCCACTGGTGATAATTCGGTGAAGCAGGATCCTGCTGGTCCTGAAGAAGCTTGTCCAACGCAGTTTCCTGGTCGTCGCTGGGACGCAACGTCATAGTCAGCGACGGGAGGAGCTCCGAACTGTCGACCGGACCAGCATCGCTTTCGTTGACACCCAGCGGATGCAGATGCCCGGTCAGGCGGACGCGACGATCATTGTCGACAGGCCGCGTGACGCGTGCCTTTGGTGCTGCGGAGACGAACGTCGTCTGCAGTGCGAACAGAAGCGTAAAGATTAATGCTGTGTAAGAATTCAACTTCATCGACTGCTCACATCAAAGCCAAAAGAACACCTTTTTGATGCATCACCACCAGACCGAAGGTACATACTTGTTTGCGTCATGCACATCGAAGCACATATCCTTGCGACCTCAATGTCAGCAGATGCTTCGGACGGTGAGGCTCGACCTCCAGTTTTCGCCGCAAGGTTGCAATATGCATGTCGACCGTCCGGGTCTGCAGGGCAGAGTATGACCAGACATTACGTAACAGTTCGGCCCTGGGTACGATTTGCTCACGGTGGTACCAGAGGTATCTGAAAAGATCGGCTTCTTTCGCGGTAAGCCTTAGCCGCTGGTTTTCGCGGAGAGCTTCACAAATCGACAGGTCGACAATCGTTTCGCCGACGCGGCACCGCTTGGCCTCATCGGTGTCGGGATGGCAGCGTCGAACCAGCGCTTGCAGCCGCAACACCATTTCTTCGGGACAAAAGGGACGAGTGATGAATTCGTCCGCACCGGCCTGGAATGCCTTGATGCGATCGTCAGCGGAATCGGAGTGGCTGATGAACACAATGGCATCGCGAAGACCGGCTTCGCGAAGCCGGGCACAGCATTCCACCCCATCTGTATCCCTCAGCTTGCGGTCGAGAATGATCACAGACGGCGCATGCTCGCGGCCAAGCCTGGATCGCAGCAGCGCCGTCGTGCCGGGAGGCTGAATCCGAACTTCAAAACCTGCTGCGCTGAGCAACTGCTGTAGTTCCGCAGCATCACGAAAGTCGTTCTGGAAGATAAGAACGGGCAATTCCTGCATAAAGGCAAAAGGTTGGAGGCGCGCACGACGGCACGCCTCCCGCTGGGAAGAACGTTCAGCCGCGAGGTCCGCCTGGGCCTCCGGGACCGCCAAAACCTCCGGGGCCTCCGGGACCACCATGGCCACCGCCAATCGCGTTATATTTTGTCTGTTGATCGGCTGTGAGCGATGCGTAAAAGGCTGCCTCAGCCTTGCTGTCGGCCGCGAGTATCTGCCCCTCGTAAGTTCCGATTTGAGAGGAGAGCTGATCGATTTGGGCCGCGTTGTTCGACTGAATCGCGGCTTTCAATGAAGTTCGGGCCGTGTCGAGATTCGTTTGAATGGCCGTGACCGCAGCCGCTTCATTGGTGAAGATGGTTGTCGCCTGAGATGCCTGTGAAGTGGTGAGGCTCAGAAGCGTCGTCAGGAACTGAACTCGGCGCGCGACCGCGTCGGCACTGGTTTGTGCACTGCCAAGCGAACCACCGTTTGCGTCGAACGGACGCTGCGCATTCAGCGCTGCCCCTGACATCAGCGCCGCGAGAAAGAACTGCGCGATCTGTCTCTTCATCCTTGTATTTCTCCTGAATCGTGTTGTCAGCGGGGCGTCAGCCTCGCGGACATGATCTGCGAGGATCACGGCGTTGTTAAAGGCATTCGGCGTACCGAATAGTTCCACGAGTCGGGAAGCGTTTGTTTTCAGTAGCTTGCAGACACGCTGCGGCTTGCCAATCCCGCCAGGGGCGACACCTTGCCGCATTCAGCGGCGGCTGGCGGCGGTGAACTGCCACTCGGAGTTACGGCCAGAGGCTGTAAACTCTGGTTTTACTTTTCTGTGAGGCAACGCACACGTCTGAATCGGCAGTATGAGATTTACTGCCTTGCTTCTTTTGAGCGACACGCGCAACACGGAGCCAGACCCGCGACCGCCAAAAACGTATTCCTGCCCTGCACGGCGGTGCGGGTTCGTGCGCTTTGCGCTCTTTCTTGTTTGCGCCTCTTTTGCCAGTGCGCAGACCTTTTCTTTTGGCGTGAAGGCGGGAGGCTTTTTCACGAACCCCGCTGACGGAGCTGATGCCAGCCGTAAATACCTGGTTGGTCCTGCGGTCGAAATCGGCTTCGGTTCCCGGCTCGGTATCGACATCGACATGTTATACAGCCGTTTCGGAGCCAACTTCTCGGGGACGAGTGTAAACGGCAGTCCGATTCGCGGCAACTCATTCGAATTTCCGGTTCTCGGCAAGTTCTATTTTGCCGGCCGGGATGCCGCTGTCCGGCCCTTTGCCGGCGGAGGGTTCGAGTTCCGAACCATCTCATTTGACGACGACAGCGCCGGATTCGGGCGTTTCGGGAACAATCGTTCCATCGGCAGTACGGAACCGGCTACCGGCGCAGTGTTTGGCGGTGGGGTGGCGTTCCGGATGTGGCGGCTTAAGCTTGCGCCCGAGGTTCGCTATACCCGCTGGGGCGGGTATAACTATCCCGCGACCAATCCCAACAAGGCGACGGCGATGCTCGGGATCAGCTTCTGAGGATTAAGGCGATGAAGCTGATACTTTGTTTAGCCGTTGCAGCAGCTTCGGTCTTCTCGGAGGAGCCAGCACCCGATAAATCGCTGCGGACGTCCGATGAACCAAAGCCGGGATCCGTGGCGATTGAGTCCGGAACCAAAGTTCCGTTAACGCTGCTGAATACATTGAGCAGCAAGCAGACAGCCGAAGGCGACCGGATCTACCTCGAGACGCTGTATCCGGTACTGGCCAGTGGCCGCATCGTAATTCCGGCGGGCAGCTACGTCTCGGGGACAGTGACGCAGATCAAGCGCCCCGGCCGAATTAAGGGTAAAGGAGAGCTTTACCTCCGCTTTGACTCGCTGACACTTCCGAATGGAGTAACGAGAGACTTTCGGGCTCGTATCGGAGGCATGGAAGGAGGAAGCAACAACGAACTGGATCGCGAAGAAGGCAAGATCAAGGGCGGCGGCGGTAAAGGTAAAGATGCGCAGACCATCGCGCAGGGCGCAGGGCTGGGAACGATGGTTGGCGGCATTGCCGGAGCGGCCAGCGGGAGGCCGTTAACCGGGCTCGGGGCCGGTGCAGGCGCAGGTGCGGCGGCAGGACTCGCGGGAGTTCTGCTGACGCGCGGCCCCGACGTTGTGCTGCAAAAAGGCAGTGTGGTCGAGATGGTTCTGGACCGCGCGTTGTATTACGACGAGAAGGAACTCGATTTCTCTTCGGCACCGCCTCGGACCGCTACGCGCACGATCGTGACGCCAGCGGAAAACTCTGACAACCAGAGACGAAGCCGTTTTCCTCTTCCGTTCCTGTGAGTAACACGCGCAAAACGGTCGTGCCCGTTGCGCTTCACTGCAGGAAACCCGGGGCGGCCTGACCTCTGTGCCGCCTCGCTTGCCAGAAGAAGTTTACAAGTGCAATCCTTCCCGGACCTGCAATCAACGGCACCAGTAAGAGACCGATCAGCGCAAGATTGAACTCGTAGCCAGGTCTGGGTCCGCCAAGAAAGAATCCGTTTGGCGCATGAACCTTCACAATGGCTCCGATCATGATCACGATCTGCGCTGCCGCCGAAAATCGGGACAGAAATCCCAATAAGAGCCCGATTCCTCCGAAGAACTCACCAACCGCGACCAGATAACCGATGGGGCCGAGAAACTGGACGGTTCCTGCGAGACCCATCCCGCCGAATGCCCCGAACATCTTCTGGGCTCCGTGCGCGATGAATATAGTTGCGGCCGCGATGCGGGCGCAGAGGATAGCGATGTCAATACGGGTCATAGTACTGATTCTCTAAAGTACTGCGTGGCGTCCGTGTATGTTCCAGAATGCCGAGCGGTGGCAATCTGCCGCCCGTCTCCTGCCAGCGTCTCAGTCCAGCTGTAAAAATTCAACCACTTACGGCTAAGTTATAGATGGCGACCTCTGTGCAACTCTGCGGTTATCGAGGGGCATAAAGTTCAGACGACCTGATGAAACTCAGCAGCGCGGCCATCATCCTTGTCTCGGCCCTGCTCGGGAGCATCGCCGCCTTCCTCGCGCCGGGTCTCGAGCGATATACGCGAGATGCTCTGGTTCGCGCGAGCGGCGCGGAGCCTGCACCTCAGGAGATCGCTATCGTTGCGATCGACGAAAAGAGCATCCAGAGGTTCGGGCAATTCCCGTGGTCTCGAACCGTGCTCGCGCAGGTTGTCGATCGGGTTGCCGCTGCGCAGCCGAGGGCGATCGCTATCGACGTTCTGTTCACCGACCCGACGACGGCGGATGCCGACCGTGCGCTGGCAGAGGCTATGACAAGGGCCGGGAACGTCGTTCTTGCAGCTCAATTGACAACGAATGAGGCAGGAGTGTCTGGCTGGCTGCGGCCGTTGCCTGAGCTTGCCAAAGCTGCGCAGGCAACGGGACATGTCAACGTCCACACCGAGTCCGAGTCGGTCGCGCGGGAGTTGCCGGTTCGCTCTGCCGACGACGAAGGCAACACCCTTTACGCCATGCCGATCGAGGCCGTGCGCGTTGCACAACGTCTTCCGGAGACCGCGATCTCCGAACGAGCCTCGTCGCTTGTTATCGGATCGGTCGAAATCCCTGTAGAAACGAGTGCGGCACGCGTCGTCACGACAACCGCAAACGGTCCACCACTACGGGCGCTCCGAATGCCGATTCATTACACAGGCCCGACCGGCTCGTTCGCGCCGGTCACGTACAGCGTTGCCGATCTGCTCGATGGTTCTGTGCCAGCGAGCCGAATTGCGGGGAAGTACGTTCTGATCGGAGCCACTGCGGGTTCGCTTGGCGTGAGGTTTGCCTCCCCGTTCACGCACGCCGCAGAAACCAATGCTGACCAGCACGGAACATTGATGCCGGGAGTCGAAGTGCTGGCCAATGCTTTGAATACGATCCTGCGTCGCGAATTCTACGCGGACATCTCGCCAGTCGTGGCATTTCTGTGGGCGGCGGTAATTTCCGCGATCACTCTCCTGTTGCTCGGAGTTACTCAGGGTCGTCACGAATCGCTGCGGCAAAGCGCTGTGTTGATTGCCGTGCCCGCCGGGGTCAGTGTCGTTTCGCTTTGGGCTTACAGGAGCCTTCGGATCTTTCCGCCAGTGACGGAGCAGTTTGTATCGTTTGCTTCCGCCGCAGTGCTTACGTTGCTCCACCGGTCACTTGCGGCGGGTTTCAGTCTGGATGCAGCAATCCGCGATGCGGCTGCGGCGAGCGACAGACTGCTCAGCCGCCCACGGCCCGAATCAGCGGCTGCGGCAATTGCGCGGTTGACTGGTGCGACGAGAGTGGCGATCGTTTGTCGTTCGACGGGCAAACGCTATCAAGTTGCCTCGGCGTTCGGAGTACGAGTGCCCTCGCGATCGCATGGGCTGGAAGAACTCCGACGAGAACTGGAGAGTGGCGGTGAACTGCAGGAGATTGCGCTGACAGAGAACGGCGACTGCCTCCTGTTGACCACCAAAGACCTTCACCTGAGCGAATCAGCGATTCGGGCGGCGAAGGCCATCGCGACTTCGGTCGTGTTCGCGTCCGAGCCGTTGTCGGACAGGCCCGTGGTTTCGTCGCCGCAGGGTCTCGAGGCACGTGCACGCGACATCACCCGGCTGAACGCACACATGCTCGATCGCTGGAACTTCGTCGACCTCGCGATGCGGTCAACAGAAGACGGCCTCGTTATCACTGCACCCGACGGGACAGCGACATTCTGTAATGAAGCCGCGGCCGAGGTTTTCAGAACGACTCCCGATGCTGTCGTCGGAACAAATCTTCTGGACCGCATCGCGCAAATTGAACCAGGGTTCAATGCTTCAGAGATGCTTCGATGCCTGCTGGTGGACCGAACGCCTGTGGAACGCGAGATTAGTGTCCGGAGCTCGCGAGTGAAGCGGTATACGGTTCGGATTGCACCCGTTGTGGTCAACGAAGGCGGTGTACCGGGCCTGGTTGCCTCGCTTTCAGATATCACGAAGCAGCAGGATCTTCAGCAAACGAAAAACGACGTCATCTCGCTCGTGTCCCATGAGATGAGAACGCCACTCACCGCAATCCAGGGTATGAGCGAGCTGCTTGCGACCTACGAGATGTCGCCCGAACGTCGGGGTGACCTCAGCCAGGCGATCAACGAAGAATCGAAACGCCTGACGCGAATGATCACGCAGTATCTGGATATCACGCGACTCGAATCGGGTGCGACTGTGCTGCGGAAATCCGCAATTCGTCCCGAAAGCCTGATTGAGCGAACACTGATAATGCTCGAACCGCTTGCGGCGGAACGAGGCTTGCAGTTGGTACGCCTGTTCGCTCCAGACCTGCCGGTGATCACGGCAGATTCCGATCTGCTCGCGCGCGCGGTGGAAAACCTGGTATCGAATGCAATCAAGTATGGTGCTCCGGGCACACGGATTGAGGTGTCGGTGAACGCCGTTGACGGTCAGCTGATTACGGAAGTACGAGACCACGGGCAGGGAATTGGCGCCGAAGACCAGCAGCGCATCTTTGAAAAGTTCTACCGGGTACCGCGTCCGGAAAATGCAGACATTCCAGGAACTGGTCTCGGACTGCCGCTCGTCAAAGAGATTGCCGAACTGCACGAAGGAACGATCGCGGTTCAGAGCACACCCGGTGGAGGGTCTGCGTTCACCTTGAAAATCCCGATTACGGGACCAATGGTTTAAGACACGATGCCGGAGCAACAACCCCACGTATTGATCGCCGATGACGAACGCTCGATTCGCCTGATGCTGGAATCAGGACTCTCGCTCAACGGCTTTCGCGTTACGGCCGTGAAGTCCGGCAAGGAAGCGCTGCAGGCTGCCGCACAGCAAAACTTTGATGCGGTTATCAGCGATATCTATATGCCTGATGGCACCGGGCTGGAGCTGGTGGCCGGATTGCGCGCCGCTGCTCAGTCGGTGCCCATTATTCTGATGACGGCGCAGGGCTCGGTAGAAACAGCGGTCGAAGCAATTGCAAACGGGGCAACGGACTTCATCGGCAAGCCGTTCGAGGTTGCCGAACTGGTGGGGCTGTTGCAGCGACATCTGCAGGCCTGGACGGAAGCGGTCGCGACCGGTCGGCCGGACGAAGCGGCGGCCGCAGAACAGACTGCATCGGCGTCCGGCCTCGCTGGCCGAAGTGCGCCTATGGTGCAGGTTTATAAGCTGATGGCTCAGGCTGCACGGACGGATGCCACAGTGTTGATCACAGGTGAGTCGGGTACTGGCAAGGAACTTGTAGCGCGGGGAGTACATCAGTTCAGCGGCAGGTCATCAAAGCCTTTTTTGTCGGTCAACTGCTCCGGGCTGACGGACACGCTGCTCGAATCAGAACTCTTCGGCTATGTTCGGGGAGCGTTTACGGGTGCCAACAATGACCGGCCCGGCCTGTTCGAAGCGGCCGATGGAGGCACGCTGTTTCTTGACGAACTTGCTTCCACGACCCCCGCGTTTCAGGCCAGCCTGCTTCGGGTGCTGCAAACGGGAGAAGTTCGACGCGTTGGTTCGACACAAACGCGTAAGGTCGACGTTCGCGTGGTTGCGGCCAGCAACGCCCCGTTGCGCGAACTCGCTCAGCAGGGTCAGTTCCGGCCTGACCTGTATTACCGGCTGAGCGTGCTGAGCATCGATCTCCCACCACTGCGTAAGAGGGACGGCGACGTTGAGATCCTGATTAACCACTTCCTGAGGAAAAGCGGGGAGAATCCCGCTCCGTATATGACGAGGGAGGCTCTGCAGGCTCTGACGGCGTATTCCTTTCCCGGGAACGTGCGGGAACTCGAGAATGCGCTCCGGCGTGCGGTAGCGCTGTCGACCAACGGTGTAATCACAGTCGATTCCCTGCCGCCGGAGATTGCCCGGCATGGCGCCGAAAGTGACAGGACTGACGGCATCGGGCCGGAGCAGCGCCTCCTTGCTGACCGGCCCGGTATGGATGAACTGCAGCGCCGGTACCTGCAGCTGATTTTGAGTGAGACTGGCTGGAACCGCCGGCGGGCTGCAGCCGTCCTTAAACTCGATCGCCGGACCATTCAACGTCTCATCGCCCGGTACAAGCTTCAGGGAGCGGAAGATCCTGAAGATGCGGGCGCATTGCTGGACGAAGCAGAGGATCTCCCGGCAGTAGAGCATCGACAAGATCCATGAGCCACGTCGTCGTGCTGTGCACGCTTGCTGCCCTTGTGCTCACGCCGTCGGCGATGATGGCGCAAGGTTCAGCACTGTACGCACGAGTGGCGAGCGTAAGCGGCAACGCGCTGGTTGCAACGGCCGGTGCGGTGGACAGCTTCTCCTTAACGCGAGGTTACGAACTTACCCCCGGCGATCGCGTCGACACGAGATCGGGAGCGCGCGTCGTCATCGATTTGAGTGACGGCAGCATGGTCATCGTACAGCCCGGTACGGTCCTGACAATCAAAGACTTTCGGGCCGCCGAGTCCGTTCGTGAACTGTTTGAGATCACGCTGGGCAATGTGCGGGTCAAGATCCATCACCTTACAGGAAAGCCGAATCCATATCGGATGAATAGTCCGACGGCATCGATCGCGGTCCGGGGCACTGAATTCAACGTCCTGGTTCAGGATGATGGCGACACCCGTGTCGATGTTTTTGAGGGAGCAGTCGAAGTGGGCCGGCTGGAAGATCCTAACGATCGCGCCCTCATCGAAGCCGGTCGCGGAGTCCTAGTCCGGCCAGGTCAGAACCTGCAGTTTACAACCGCGGGCGTCGCCGAGATGGCGCCGCCGCCGCCACGCCCGGGACCCGATCATGATCGTCGCGGTCCGGGGGGTGATCCGCCGCCTCCCGCGATGCAGGCTCGTGGCTATGCCCCGCGGGGCGGGGAGCCGCCTCCAAACGGTCCGGCTCCGCGAATGGCTGGGCCTGGTGGTGGTCCAGCGGTACCCGGAACTCCGCCGCCATCTCAGCCCGAATCGCCTGGGCCAGTATTTGGTGCTCCGGGATCGAGCTCGCCGGCACCGACGGCAGCGGCGCTTATCGCAGCGCCGGACGTACCGATGTTGTTCCGGTTTAATGCCTTCTCCGACCTCCACATCGACACCTATGAGAATCCCGCCTATGCTGCAGCCGCGAACGAATTAGAGGCAAGAGCTTCCGTTTACGGCAGGTCACCGCAGGTTTCGTTGATGATCCCGCTGCCTAAGGGATTCGTCGCGGGTGCCAGCGTCGCGGAAGCTGTGAGCCAAACCGATGCTCTCCCTGTCAGCGGATCCAACGCGACCTCGTTCGAAGTCTTCGGCGCGCGCAAGTTTGGATCGCGAACCAGTGCGGGATTATCAGCCGAACGCCTGGGCATCGGGATGACCAGCAGCGGCGGAGTCAAGCAGTCCGTCACTCAGACGAGGTTTACGGCCGGTACTGTGATCCGTCTGTCCCAGACCATCGAATTGGGGACGTACTTCCGGCATGGGACCGCAGATGCGCTCTCTCAAGTTCCCGGATCGTTCGTGCTCGCTGCGACGCGTCTTGCCCAGGTGGGCCAGACTAATGAAGGCGGGGTCCGGCTCAGAGCTGCAATTACCAGGCGCCTGTCGTTCGGCGTCGCAGCCAACGTCAACACATCCGAATTCTCGCGTTACCAGTCGAACATCACGTCATTCAGCGGAGGAGCAGGCTATGCGCTGACATCACATACGGTCGTTTCATTCGATACGTCGGTCGGCACGATCCATGCCGCGCAAGCAGGAACGGGCTTCACGTCAATTCACGCTGCGGTGCAGCGCGACTTCACAAAACATTTGTTCGCAACCGGATCGGCCGTGAAAACCTGGCGCAACGAGGCCGTCAACGTCCCGCTGTGGAGAACTCACTACGTCGAAGTTGGGGGCGGTTGGCGTTTCACACCTCTCTTCAGCGCGCAATACCTGTTTGTGTCAGATAATTTGTCGCTGCAGCCGCGGCATATCATTGCCGTTCGCTACACCTTCCGCAATCGAGGAGAGTGATAGCGATATGATGTCGTGCGCATGTATCGCTTGCTCCTCACCTTCTGCGCGGCCGTGATTTTGCTTCAGGCACAGGCTCCTCCTCCAACGCCCGGCTCGAACGTAGTCTCTCCCGACGTCCAGCCCGACCGGCGCGTCACGTTCCGCCTCTACGCGCCGAAAGCGACTGAGGTCGCTTTCTTTGGCGACTGGATGAAGACCGGTACGAGCGAGAAGATGACCAAAGGAAGCGACGGTACGTGGAGCATTACCGTCGGTCCGCTTCCGTCGAGCATTTACATCTACAATTTCATCCTCGATGGAGTTCCGATTGCGGACCCAGTCAATCCGCGGATGAAACTCAGGGCTCGGACCTCAGCGAGTCTGGTGGAGGTTCGCGGAGACGAGCAGCTTCCGTGGATGCCTCGAGACGTGCCGCATGGCAACGTGCAGATCGCGTGGCAGCAGTCGAAAGTGCTTGGCGGTGATCCGCGCTGGATCTGGATCTACACTCCGCCGGGCTATGCCCGGGATCAGGCGAAGAAGTATCCTGTCCTGTACTTGTTCCACGGCTCCAATGACATAGCGGGCGGATGGGTGCTTGCCGGGAACGCGAATTTCATTCTCGACAATCTGATCGCGGCCGGGTCGGCAAAGCCAATGATTATGGTGATGCCATTCGGTCACGCAGTTCCTTTCACGGCTCCTCGTGAGGAACAGGCGAAGAATGTTTCTCTGTATGAGCAATACATGACGCGGGACGTAATTCCTTATGTCGAGAGTGAATACAGAGTCGCGGCAGGCCGGCAGAATCGCGCCATAGCCGGGTTGTCGATGGGAGGGGGACAGTCACTTTTTATCGGCTACAGCCATCCCGAGATGTTCAGCGCCGTAGGAGCGTTCAGTGCCGCGGTTCCGGCGGATTTCGAGACGCGGTTTGCCCATGTGCTCGCGGACCGCAAAGCGCAACCCGAACTGACCTGGATCGCGTGCGGGAGACAGGATTCGCTGTTTCCGCGATCAGAAAAGCTTGCGGCACTTCTGGAACAGAAGGGTGTGCCTCACCAGTGGCGCCCGACGGAAGGAAATCACACGTATACATACTGGCGGCAGTATCTGGCCGAGTTCACGCCGTTGTTATTCCGCAGGGAAGGATCTCCAAAAGAAAAGGGACGAGGCTCCTCGACGGTAACCTCGTCCCGATGACTTTGAATTTTCCGGGGCTATTTGCAGTCGGAGCGGACGTGATCGACGTTCGCCGTGACCGTTCCGTCCGGCTGCGTGACCATGTGAATGACGACAATGCTTAGCGTGCTGGGCGCATTGTTACCCGTCGCAACCAAATTCACGCTCTCTTCACTGCTGTAAACCGTGTGTCCGTCCGGGTTCATCACCATGTGAGTGTGAAATGAGTCGTGCGCCCGGTACGTCGCTCCCGTCTCTTCGCCAACGCCGGTAACACCCCGATAATTCGAGTGCGTAAAGGCGTTGAACTGACCGCTGCTGCTGTTGCTCAGGTGAATGACCGTGTGAACTTCGCCGGTGAGATCGATAATTTCGCCGTTGCAGCCAGCGATTGCAGTGCCGTCAAGGCTGAACGTAAATTGCTGCGTCGATCCGTTGTTCTGCGCCATCGCGCCAATCGTAAACACAGTGCCAGCCAGGAGCAGCTTTAGGGCTCTAATCATCAAGATTTCAACAAAATCCTTTCGTGGGGTTCCGCCGTCCGAACAGTGCCGTTGCGGGAGCTTTCCTCTCGTTAACTTTTGGCTGTTTAGGTCGACATCCGAATCTTATCACCTTCTTGTCACGTTTTCAGCGAAATCTATCACGGTTACTTCCCAGTACGGCTATTCGCGGGGCCTTTTATGAGCTACTCCGCATCCAACTCTCTGTGTTCGTCCAGGTTAAAATGAATTAGCCGTATCGATGAAGCCGCGGCAGCGAAGTACCCCCGTCCGCACCACCTGACGATCTCACTTTCCCCTTGAAGTGAAAACCTGATCCGAGCGATTTGCTCGTGACAAAAGGAGTGTCAACTCATGAGGCATGGCTATCTGATCGACATGGACGGCGTAATTTACAGGGGTTCCGAAGTAATCCCCGGCGCGCCCGAATTTATTTCCTATCTGCAGGATGCAGATATTCCTTACCTTTTCCTGACCAATAACTCGACCTTCACGCCCCTCGACGTGGTTGTTAAACTTCGCAAATTTAATATCAATACTTCGGTTGAGCATGTTTACACCTCAGCCCTTGCGACAGCGGCTTTCGTCGATCGCCAGCGGCCGCACGGTACGGCCTTCGTTATCGGTGAAGGCGGCCTGTTGAACGCCCTGAATGACGTTGGCTACGCAATCAGCAAAGAGCATCCCGACTACGTGATCGTCGGAGAGGGCAGGGTGCTCAATTTCGAACTGGTCGAGCAGGCGCACCGATGTATTGCAGAGGGAGCTGCGCTGCTCTCGACAAATGCAGACACGTGGTGCCCGACCGATTCGGGTCCAAGACCCGGCTGCGGCGCGATTGTGGCGCTGCTGGAATCTGCGACGAATACCAGGGCTTATCACGTCGGAAAACCAAATCCGTGGATGATGCGTGCAGCGCGCAAGCGAATGGGCCTGAGCACGGATGAGGTCATTATGATCGGCGATACGATGGAGACCGACATTCGGGGAGCAACGGACCTTGGGTTTACCAGCATCCTTGTGCTTACCGGGTCGACCGCGGTTGAAGATCTGCGGCGGTCTCCGTTTACGCCGACGCGAGTGGTCAACTCAATAGCGGAACTTGTTCCGGAGCGGATGCCGGCATTCGCGTGACTTGCGGTTTCTTTGCCGTACCCACTGAGGCGCGGCGCAGCGCCTCCCCCAGGAAGCTATTTCATTTGTTCCGCGCTGACTGGACCAATCACGAACAGCGTGTTGCCTGACGGGTCCAGCAAATCGAAAGTTCGAGCGCCCCAGTCCTCATCGCGCGGCGGACGGAGTACGCTTACTTTTGGACTCCACTCGTGATAGTACGCATCGGCGTCATCTACGAGCAGCGACACGCAGGCGTTGCGGCCGTGACCATTCATCGGCGAATCGAGCGTTAGTTCGATTCCGCCGCGCTCCATTCCGAGCTAGTCCGGTGCGGCCGTCCGGCGAGGCTTCGAAGCGAAGTTCAAATCCAAGTATCTCAACGTAAAACGATTTTGCGAGTGCAAGATCGTCGGCCGGCAGAATTGGTACAGCTCGTTCCACTTGGGGACTCAGCGTAGCATCTTTCGCTCTCGGCGACGCTGACGGTCAACGCCAGCGTCGACCAGTTAATTCCTGGGTGGTGATGTTTGTACTCAGGTTGCGTCGAACAGAGGACGTCATGGCCAGAATCGTCGCTGACGAACTAGTTCACAGGCTTATTGAAGCGGGCGTAAAACGCATCTATGGTGTCGTTGGCGACAGCCTTAACCCCATCACCGATGCGGTTCGCCGCAGTGATGGACAACTGCAATGGGTGCACGTCCGGCATGAAGAAGCCGGCGCCTTCGCCGCGAGTGCCGAGGCTCAGCTTAGCGGAAAACTGGTGGTCTGTGCAGGCAGCTGCGGCCCTGGCCACGTTCACCTGATCAACGGTCTTTATGACGCACATCGGAGCGCCGCACCGGTTCTTGCGATTGCGTCACACATTCCGTCGCACGAGATCGGCACGGAATACTTTCAGGAGACTCATCCGGAGCGCCTGTTTCAGGAGTGCAGCCACTATTGCGAACTTGTGTCCACGCCGGCGCAGATGCCGAGAATGCTGCAGATCGCAATGCAGAAAGCTCTTGGCCGAAGCGGGGTATCTGTTCTGGTTTTGCCTGGCGATGTGGCGGGTATGAACATTCCCGAAAGCAGTGCATTGCCGTTCACCAGTCCAGTGTTTGATCGGCCGTGTGCTCGTCCCAGTGACTTCGACCTTTCGAGGCTGGCGCGACTGATCAATCAATCGAAGCGAGTTGTTTTGTTCTGCGGCTACGGCTGTAAGGATGCGCACGGAGCGATTATTCGGCTTGCGACGATGCTGAAGGCGCCCGTCGCGCATGCATATCGCGGGAAGCAGTTTGTGGAGTTCGACAATCCGTTCAACATCGGCATGACCGGCCTGCTCGGGTTTGGATCCGCATACAAGGCGATGCACGAGTGCGACCTGCTGCTTCTTCTCGGCACGGACTTTCCTTATACGCAGTTTCTTCCGAACAAGACAAGAATTGCGCAGGTGGATATACGGGTCGATCATCTGGGCCGCAGATCCCGGCTCGATCTGGGGCTGTGGGGTGATGTCGGAGAGACCGTGTCAGCGCTTCTGCCGCTGCTGGAGGAGAAGAATGACCCCTCTTTCCTTGACGACATGCTCGGACGATACCGGGAGGCCAGCCAAAAGCTGCGCGTCTATGTGGATCACGTCGGTAAGCGAAAACCGATTCATCCCGAACTCGTTGCGGCGACGCTGAATGAGCTTGCGGCAGAAGATGCAGTGTTCACCGTGGACACCGGGATGTGCAATGTGTGGCACGCGAGGTATATTCGCGCTACCGCAGATCGCCGGGCGATTGCCAGCTATATGCATGGGTCAATGGCCAATGCGCTCCCGCATGCCATCGGCGCACAGTTGCTGTATCCACAACGCCAGGTGATTGCGATGGCGGGCGACGGTGGTCTGGCCATGCTGATGGGCGAACTGTTGACGCTCCTGCAGTACAAACTTCCTGTCAAGCTTGTGGTGTTCAACAACAGCGCGCTGGGAATGGTGAAGCTCGAGATGGAAGCGGCTGGGCTGCCTGACTGGCAGACCGACCTGGTGAACCCGAATTTTGCGCGCATGGCAGAAGCCATCGGCTTCAAAGGGATTCGGATCGAGGAGCCGGGCGATGTTCGTCGGGGCCTCGAGGAAGCGCTCGCGCACCCGGGTCCGGTGCTGGTTGACGCCGTTACCGATCCGAATGCTCTTTCGATGCCGCCGCATGTATCGATTGGGCAGCTGGAAGGCTTTTCGCTTGCGATGGGAAAACTAATCCTGTCCGGCCACATCGATGAGGTCGTGGAGACGATCGAAGGTAACATTCGAAACCTGCTTCCGTGAGGTGGCGTTCGTCATGGGGACAACCGCGAGTTCGTATCGCAGAGCAACGTTCGGGGTGGTTTCTGACATCTAATAAGTGGTGGTCTGACAAGCAGTTCGGCCTCTCGAGACCCGATCCGGGTTCACAAGTCCGGCAGTGGACTGCTATACTGAATTTTTCATCGCACGCAGAGTCGCGGTGGAGGTGTGTGTGTTTTTCAGCTTACAGGAGCTCGAGCTCCGGAAGGTCAAATTTGATGAGGATCTTCCGGCGGGCGAAATCGACTTCGGCGACACGGCGCTGACCCAGGTCGGCAATCTTCATACAGATGGCGAAGCCGAACTTCTCAACAATACTCTTGGCGAGATCCGGGTTCGTGGGAAGCTGAACGTCAATTTCGATATGCAGTGCGACAGGTGTCTGGAACCTGTTCACTTCCCGCTGAACGGGCCCTTTGATTTGTTTTACCGTCCGGCTCCGAAAGGACCGCTACCGCACGAGGTGCATATTGACGACGGTGAGGCGCAGATCGGATTTTATGAGGGTGGCGGCATCGAGCTGTCCGAGATCCTGCGGGAGCATATTCTGCTGTCGCTTCCGATGCACGCACTTTGCAGCGAAGATTGCGCCGGCATCTGCCCGCAGTGTGGAGAAAACCGGAATACCGGCCACTGTGAGTGCCGGACAGAAAAGTTTGACGACAGGTGGGCGGCGCTCCGCAACCTGCACGTCGCAGAGAACAAAAGGACCTAAGAGATGCCGAATCCGAAACGCAGACACTCCAAGCGCCGGACTTCCAGCCGCCGCGCTCATGATCACCTCCGTGTGCCCGGCCTCGCCGAGTGCCCCAATTGCCACGAGCCGAAACTCCCCCATCGCGCCTGCCCGAAATGCGGCCAGTACAAGGGCCGTGAAGTCATCGAAGTCGCGGAAGAATAGTCCCTCCCCGGCAATTCGCTCGTGCTGACGATCGCCGTGGATGCAATGGGCAGTGACAACTGCCCCAGGGCCGAGGTAGGCGGGGCTCTGCTTGCCGCCCGTACACTCGGAGTGCGCATAATTCTGGTTGGGCCGGAAGACGTTGTTCGCCGGGAACTCGACAACCATGAAGGCTGGCGATCGCTCCCGATAGAGATTCATCACGCGAGCGAATTCATCACGATGCACGACAGCGCTGCCCGCGCTGTTCGGACCAAAAAGGATTCATCGATACGCGTTGCTTCGCGCCTGGTGCGTGAAGGCGTCGCGCATGGTTTTGTTTCCGCCGGAAATACCGGGCGCCGTGATGGCGACCGCCAAGATGGTCCAGGGTGTCGTGCCGGGCGTCGACCGGCCCGCGCTCGCGTCTGTGTTTCCGACGCTCAAAGGACAGCCCGCCGTGATGGTGGACGTCGGCGCGAACGTGGATTGCGATCCGCGCATGCTTTCGCAGTTCGCCGTTATGGGCGACATCTACTCGAGGGTCATTTTTCACACGAAGAACCCGAAAGTGGGACTGCTCTCGATCGGCGAAGAAGAGCACAAGGGCAATGAACTGACGAGGGCCGCCACGCCGCTGCTGAAAACTTTGGCGCTCAACTTTATTGGCAACGTCGAAGGCCGAGACCTCTTCACCGGCAAAGCCGACGTGATTGTCTGCGATGGCTTCATCGGCAATGTCGCGCTCAAGGTGAGTGAGGGCATCGTCGATGTGATCAAGCAGATGCTGCAGGAATCGCTGAAAGCGACGATCACGCGGCAGCTCGGCTACGTGTTGTCGCGTTCGGCTTTCAAAGAGTTCAAGAAGCGCGTCGACTATTCGGAGTTTGGCGGCGCCCCGCTGCTGGGCGTGAAAGGCGTCTGCATCATCTGCCACGGCAGATCTAACGCAAACGCGATCAAGAATGCTGTCCGGGTCGCGACGGAGTTCGCAGGAGGTCAGATCAATCGCAGGATTGAAGAAGGCCTCAACGGGCTTGCGGTCGGCGCGTAAGGGTTGTAAGTCGGCAACGAAGCCGCCTCAAAAGGCGGCTGCGGCGAGGAATCACCGCCCCACATTCTGCAAACAGTTCTCCTAGAACGAGATCCCTACCAAAAACTGACCCTGGTCCTTGTTTGTCTGCCAGATGTTCGCCAGACCATTGGTGAAGGTGTCGCTGCCCCAGTGCGTATACCGCAATTCGGGAGAGACGCGCAGGAACAAGACCTTGAACTCCACACCGCCGCCGAGGGTAAACCCGGTGTTGTTCTTATCGACTCCGTTGCCATTGGTAATGAACGCCGGCAGATCGCCAAGTCCACTGAGGTATCGGAAGGAGGCTCCGGCTTCCGCATACGGCCGTATTGAGAACCCGGGCGTTTTCGGCCCGAACTTATACTTCAGCAGCACGGGAAATTCCCAGGAATTTGCGTTCACGACAGAACCAATAAGAGATGAAGCCGCGGACAATGGACCCGACAAGTCTGTCTGCGTGTAAAGAGCATCGGCCTCGATCGATAATCCGGCAGGCAGCCGTAATTCGATCATCGGCCCCACAATGTATTTCTTCGTGTCAGCCGTGAAATTACTGACGTCCTTGTAGGGGTCGGTAAGCGGCACACCAACCTTGACGCCCAGGCCGATCGGTTGCGCGAGCGCATTCAGCGCTGTGACTGCGGAGAGGAGGAGTAGGAATTGTAATTTCATCGTTCTTGTGTGGTTAACTGAACTCGACTGGCGGCGCGCACAGCAGGCCAGATCATTACCAGTGCGAGCACAAGATAACCGACTATCGGGGGAACGAAGAACAATTCGTCCCGCCCCGTAAATAGACGCGTGAACGATGGAATTCCGGTAAGGAAAGTTACAGCGAGAACAATGCCCATAATCGCTTCGCCCGCGATCAGCCCGGACGCGATAAAGGATCCCGTGTCCTCAGCGCGCAGTCTTGCCTCTTCGGAACGCCGGATCACAATTCGATCCTGAATCAGCCGGAACAAGCCACCGAGAGCGATCGCCGATGACGTATCGAACGGGATGTACATGCCTACGGCGATCAGCATCGGTGCTTTCGCATCGGCAAACAGCAGCGCGATTCCGAATGCTATTCCGATGACGAGAAGACCCCACGGCATGTCTCCGCCAACGATGCCTTTCGCAAGTTGTGCCATCAGCCCTGCCTGCGGCGCCGGTAACGCACGACCACCGATGCCTCCGGTGTCGAGGTTAGCCTCGTGCAGAGCGATGATGGGGCCCATCAGGAAGAATGCGAGCAGCACGACGGAAAGCATCTCGACGACCTGCATCTTCCAGGGGGTGCCTCCGAGCAGCTGACCTGCCTTGAAGTCCTGAATCAGCGAGCCGCTCACAGAACATGCCGTTGCGACAACAGCAGCAACACCAAGCACTGCCGCTACGCCGCTGGGCCCCGATACTCCGATCGCAACCAGGAGCAGCGCGGCGATGATCAGGGAAGAAAGAGTCAATCCCGAAAGGGGCTGATTGGAAGCTCCGACAAGTCCTACGAGGTAGCCGCCTACTGCACACAGAAAGAACCCCGTAACTGTCATTGCGAGCGCGCATACGACTGCCGAGTAGAGTCCGCCGGTGAAGAAGTAGTACGTCGCGGTGACGGGCAGCAGCAGAACGACAGATCCGATCACGATCCACGGAAGAGGGATGTCGCGCTGTTCGCGCGGGACGTCCCGGCCCGATACCGCTCCGGCACCGAAGGCGAATGCTCCACGCATACTCTCCGCGAGAGAACTCCGCATCGCGATCATTGTGTTAACCGCGCCGACCAGCATCATTCCCACGGCAACAGGCCGGACTGTGGAGCGCCAGATGACGGCGGGGTCAAGGGTAGTTGTGCCCCCTGGCTGAACGCTCAGGATCAGAGGTATCAGCACCCACCACGCCAGCAGTCCTCCGGCGATGTTGATGAAAGCGTATCGAGGGCCGATGAGATAGCCGATGCCGAGCAGGGCAGGAGACATCGCGGGCGTAGACCAGGGAACGCCTCCGGGTCCGCGGCCGAAGCGAAAGAAGCCCTCCACATACTCCTGGAAGATCTGCAGACCCTTATCGGTTTTGAGCAACTGCATGAGGGCACCGAATCCCATGGCGGAGAAGATGTATCTCGGAGCATCGTTCGACTCACTCCCGGCTTTGACGATGTTCGCGGCTGCAACGCTTTCAGGCCACGGGAGGTCAGCTTCGACGCACAATGGGCGCCGCAGCAGGATGATGAACAGAACGCCAAGCAGTCCGCCGCAGACCAGAATTGCCGTAGCTTCCCAATAGTGGGAGCGCAGGTCCTTCCAGTAACCGACCATGACAAAAGCAGGAATCGTAAACACGGCTCCGGCGACGAGCGCTTCTCCGACTGACGCTGCTGTCCGGGCAATATTTTGTTCGAGCAGCGTTCCGCGGAACCGCGGGATGCGAAACAGGGCGAGCGCAATGATCGCCGCGGGAAGGGTCGCCGATACCGTCTGTCCGGCACGCATCGCGAGATATGCGTTGGCGGAGCCGAAGACCAGGGCAAGAAAAAGGCCGAGCGCAACTGCCTTTATAGTCAGTTCGCTCGGCTCTGGATTTTTCATCTACTCAGAAGATACCGTGCTTCTCTCCTGCGAGATGCTTCATTGCAATGGCAGCGGCAGCAGCACCCAGACCCTGAATTAGTGTCGGGTGCTCGGCATAAACCTGGCTGAGCTGATCCACGATGTTGGGGTTCTGCTGGTGTGCATGCTCTGCCATTTCTTCGACTGCTGCCGGAGGAACCTGATCGGCCTGGTCGGGCGTCACTTGTCCGGTCGGAACGACGGAACGACCATGACGCTGCATGATCATCCCAAGCACGGCAGGACCGGCAGCGGTGATCAGCTGATTCAAAACCGACGCTTTAATGTTTGGATTCGAGTTCGCGAACAGACCCCCGAGCATCTGCGGAAACGGCGGGGTTTGGTCTGATCGGAATGCATCGGCAAGTCCATTCGCAAGGGCGTCCCGGTTGAAGTTACCACCGGTGAGACTTCCGAGGAGATTGCCGATGTCCATTACGGGATCACCAGCTCCTGGCCGACCTGAATCTTGTTGGGGTCGCTCAGCTTGTCCCGGTTTGCTTCGAAGATCTTCATGTAATCGTTCGCATTGCCGTACTTCTCTTTTGCGATCTTCGAGAGTGTGTCGCCAGACTGTACTTTGTAGGTCTGGCCAGCGGAGCTGCCGCCGGCTCCGGCGGCTTGAGCCTGCTGCGGAACGGGAAGGCTGGAATCGATCCTGAATGTCAGCGGTCAGATCACTATAGGACGGATCGACCGCCTTGATTTTGTTCCAGAGCTCGTTCTTGATTTGCTCGTTGGGGGCGTCGCCCTGAATGTAGAGCTTGCCGTCCTGGATGTGAACGTGATTCAGCCGAATACCCAACTGTGGTGCAGCTGATATAACGGCCTGATACTTTGACTTGAGCTGGTTAAGAAGTTGATCGTCTGGCATACCGAGATGGGATGACAGCAGACCAGGGATATTACATAAGTAGCCGTGAAGCTTGCTTCGCGAAATAAGTAAGAATTATGGAAGCTCCGGCGCGCTTTATCGCGGTGAGTGTTTCCATCATGATGCGATCCCCGTCGATCCAGCCGCGTTCCGCCGCCGCCATGATCATAGAGAACTCTCCACTCACCTGATATGCGGCCAGCGGTACATCCCAGCGGTCGCGAGCCATCCGGATGATGTCGAGGTAGGCCAGCGCCGGCTTAACCATGATGATGTCAGCGCCTTCTTCCAGATCGAGTTCAATCTCGCGCATTGCCTCGAGTGCGTTCGCCGGGTCCATCTGGTAAGAACGCCGGTCGCCGAATTGGGGAGTCGATTCCGCGGCTTCACGGAAAGGTCCATAAAAGCCTGAGGCGTACTTGGCCGCATATGACATGATCGGCACGGAACTGTAGCCGTTATCGTCGAGAGCGGTCCGAATCGCTTCGACGCGCCCGTCCATCATGTCCGAAGGCGCAACGATATCGGCTCCAGCGCGAGCGTGAGAGAGCGCACCCTGCGCAAGCCATGTCAGTGTGATGTCGTTGTCGACATCGTTGTCAACGATCATGCCGCAGTGTCCGTGAGAGGTGTACTCGCAGTTGCAGACGTCGGTGACAACCAGCAGCGACGGGATCTCGCGCTTGATTGCGCGAATCGCCTGCTGCACAATGCCCTGATCGTCATAGGCGCCTGACGCTTTTTCATCCTTTGCCGATGGGATGCCAAAGAGAATGACTCCGCCGATGCCGAGTCCGCCGATTTCACGGCATTCGTCAATGAGACGATCGACGGACAACTGCGCGTTGCCGGGCATCGATCCAATTGGACGACAGATCCCTTCGCCTTCACATACGAACAACGGAAGAATGAAATTCGACGGCTGAAGCTGTGTCTCGCGTACGAGCGTCCGCATGGCTTCATTGCGACGAAGGCGCCTCGGACGGTGGACTGGAAAAGGCATCTGCCTTCAGCGTACAACGCGCAATGGGTTAGGACCGTTACGGATGACCCGACTCGCTGCCACGCGTGATCGCCAGTACGATCTCGCCTCCGAACGATGGTGTCGTGACCAGCAGATGATCACCTGCACTGAAATGCGCAACCGAGTGATGTTCCAGTGAACCACGGGATACCGGATCGAACGCATGGACGCGGTAGCTTCCAGGACGGAGGTCAGGGATGCGAAGCTCACATGTAATTGGGTTCGCCCGTGGATCAAGCATTCCGTTTCTGGCGATGCAATCGTGCCGGAGTAGATAGACAATCGCCTGGGAATCACCTCCGCACGCAAATACGTGGGCTGGCCCGGTGATCCGAATTCGGTCGCTGAGGTTTACGCGACGGAAGTGAGCCCAATCGATTAGCGGCAGGAAGGCAGCGAGCATGTTCTGCGCTTTACGCATCCCGAGCGTTAGTGAATGGGGGGTGCGGTTGGGCCAGCGCATCCCGCCGCCGGCTCCGCCGGAAGCCAGGTGTGCCCACTGAATGTGCCGGAAGTACTCGTCATCGAATGGTTCGGCGAGAGTTTTGTGATGGTCTTTGAAGGTGTGAATCGGGCCGTGCTCGGAATCGAATACCGGCCGATTCGGACCGGCATGAGAAACAGCCTGCGCGATCAGCTTGCCCACGCTGACCGCTGCGTCGACGGTGTTCAGGGGGCGAATCGATCGTGCCGTGTTCATATAAATGCACGTTGACGAAATCGAGCGACGGATGCCGGAACACAATATCGGAAAGCAAAGGGTCGAGTTCCAGAGCAGGCCCGAAAACCGAGACGGTTTGCAGATGTGTGCGCCCGTGACATCGCTGCTCCGTCTCGCGCAGGAAATCGCTCACATCGTCCACGAACTCGACGAGTGGTGCAGCCGCGTTTCCGGCGTGCGACGGATGAACTTCGTTCCACAGATCCCATGCGAAGATCGTGCCGTCTTCGCCCCAACGCTCCGTGGCAAACCGGAGGCGATTCCGGATCAACTTTCGAGTTTCGGGGCAGAGCGCGACTTGATCGCGGGCTGCGCACGGGCCGCCATTGGCGCGGTTGTACGGGTGACGGCGCCAGTTTACCCACATCCAAAACGTGTCGTACGGCGTCAGCAGGACGCGAAGGCGCTCGCGTCGAAGTAGCGCGAATAGATCGTCCCAGAGACGAATCAGGTCTTTATTCGGCTCGCCTGCATGACGTTCGAAGTAGCGATGTCCGGTCTGGCTGTATTCCAGCATCAGCCTGAGGCAGGTGACGCCACGGCTT
This sequence comes from Bryobacteraceae bacterium, assembly GCA_963794765.1. Taxonomy (GTDB): domain Bacteria; phylum Acidobacteriota; class Terriglobia; order Bryobacterales; family Bryobacteraceae; genus JAWXCM01. The sequence continues at coordinate 486,889 of CAWCGC010000029.1, forward strand.
GCTAACAACTCCAGGTAACGCTCCGCTGATGCCATGTCTCTGCGCCGAAACAGACCGTTGAGCTCGGGCCAGGAAATGGCATCGTTCTGGCCAATCGGCGTCCAGTGCTCGCCCGCGTCATTCACAAAGTATGGACTTGCAGGCGAGACACAAATCTGGCGTGTGCTGTCGGCCCGCTGTGGACGATCAGCAAGAAAATGGAGCGCCATCTGCTACTGTTTTTTGGACGCAGCCTTTTGATTGGCTTTCTTTTCCCTGCGAGGCAGTCGTTGCTTGTTCTTCGGCGGGAGCTTGCCTTTCTTTTCCGATTTGTCTTGCTCCGCTTTCGACTGTGATTTCGTCTGCGCGTTCGTTGCACGCTCCGGTTCATTCTCAGAACCGGTTGAACCCACGGCGGCTGCAACTCGGCCCGCAACTTTGCCTATCGTTTTTGCGGCAGTTGTGAGAGCGCCTTCAGATGCTGCGTCGTCTTGTGATTGTTTCCTTGCCATCCCGTGGGATAGACGCGGGTACTCTGGTTTCTGCTACTCGACGAGTATTCGGACTGGGTTAGATGTCACACCGTCGGCGTTGACCACCACATCCTGTTCACCGCGACTTTGAAGACTGCTCTCCAGACGCACGTTGATCTGATCAAGGCCGGAGAACTGACCCTGCGCTCCGGAGTAGTCAACAGGCAAGTCCTGATCCGCAAAAGTCACATGCACGGAATGAGCGTTTCGGATGCCGGTGCCGTAAAGACTCAGATACACAGGTGAACCTGTCGTGGGCTGGAGCGGGCGAGTGACACAGTTCGTCTGACCGGAGCACTGAAACACCGGCGGGTACGCGGTCCCGAGTCGAGATCCCTGTACCGCGAGTGCGGCAGCGGGACCTTTACCTGAGGCATCGGCTGAGAAGAGGGCCGCCGCAACAGGATCTATGCGAACTGATGTCGAGTGCGTTTCTACGCCGTCGCCACGAAGTACGCGTACAACAGCAGTTCCTGTGACGGTTTCGCGGGGTACCACGAAGTTGATCTGAGTGTCACCGGTGTAGAAGAGTTCCGCTGCGCGTTCCACCCCTGTGGCGTCTCGGACGAGCACGCGTGATCCCGCGGCAAAGCCCGTGCCAAAGAGCGAAGCGATCGAGTCGGGCGAAAGACCGCGATCGCTGCTGGCACCAGAGGCAGCGACCGGAGCCTTCGGTGCTATCCCGCCGAAGACCCGCGACATCCAGTACGGCAGAATGAAATCGATCCCGGCAGATTCGACTTGGCCGGCGGCGCCACCATACATCTGAAATGGACTGCGCTGCCAGATGAAGTCCGTGGGGACACGCTCGGGTACAGGAACGACATCGCACGCGCGATTGTCGTCGCAGGCCTTGTATTTTGGCCTGAGGTCCACCCAAATGTCGCGGGTGGGGCGCAGAAGCCAGTCTGAAAACAGTTGAACGGTCTCAGCATCGCGCTTCGAGTCATTGCCACGAATTGCGCGATCGATCGTGTTGAAGAAAGCGTTGCCGTGTGTACTTACTGCGGCTCGAAACACGCCGTAGGCATCGAGATAACTGGTTCTTGCGGGCGAGGATGCTTCCTCATTGTGGAGCAGCATGTAGAGCGTGATGGCATCGAGGTTGAACTTGAAATACGAGCTGTTCGGATCCGCAGCGTCGATCGACATGAGCGCTCGCATGCCCGCGGTCGAACTACGCATGGTTTCATATGTGACGCCGTATCGACCCGGGTTCACCTTTCGTCCGACCTGCAGCATGGCAAGCTCCTGATCGGGGCGAAGCCAGAACACGGTGCTGACATCGCCGTTCGGCAGGACGATGGCCCAGCTCTTTGAGATCAGCCGATCGAGCATTCGTGAGACGAGGTCGCGAATCGAGGTCCGGACGCTGTCATCCGTAACATTCTCATACGCGACGCTAAGCCCAAAGAAAGCACCAAGATATTGATCGCGGGATGTGTGTCCCACCCACTTGTACGCGACACCTCCGACGGTCGCATCATAGATTCCGTTATCCTTTTCCTCGATGACGGGTCCCGCAGAGTACGGGGAATCGGCACGAAGCGCGCATCTGGTAAGGACATTCGCGCTTCCCGTCACGTCGACCAGCAGCTTGAGGCCGGAGACGGCACGACGGACTGCGTCGAGAGCATCGGGCGCGTTCGTAGCCTTATACCGGAAGGCTTCGGCCGCGAGCCAGTGGCCGGTCCAAATCGCGGAGTCGCCGCATCGTGTGTAGGTGACGAGCTGGTTCGAGGTAGCGGACCGGTACTGCGGATCTATAACTGTCCCGAAAGGCAGATGATTGGCGATGATATTGCGCGAGATCGCCAGCGCTTTGGCTTCAAAGACATCGGCTGCGTGAAGACAGAGGCAGGAAGAAACACACAGGAGGACGAGAGAAGACCGCATTGGTTAAACCTAAGGACGCGGTGGCCTGAGCCTCGGTTTTGCCTAAGGCTGCTGTGCGCTAGAGGTACCCGCCGAAGCAGTACCAGTGGTCGAGGTGCCGGAGCCTGAGGCAGCCCCGCCACCAGCACCGGTGCCCGGACTCGGAGATGCTGCCGGTGAGACTGGGGCAGGTGAGGCCATCGCCTGCAGCTTCACTGGCTCATCGAGCTGGAAGCTGAGGACGGTTTCGGCCGGGATGCGAAGTTCTTTGCCCTGGGTGAGCACCTGAGCTAAAGCACCTGCCGCAGCGCCGGCGAGTCCGCCTAACACAGCGCCCTTCCCTCCACCTGCCGCCGCTCCTATAACTGTCCCGAGTGCTGCGCCGCCGCCAACTTTCTCAGCGGTACCGCGGTTCGCGCCGAGCCCTGAGTTCTTGTTTATCTCTTCGCTGACTACCTGATAGGTGGAGCCATTCACCGTTACCGACCGGAGCCCGAGCTGTACGGAACTGCCCTTAACACCGTGGCTGGTGCGCGTTTCCATCAGCACGAGTTCCACGGGCGAACCTTTCGGCAGAAGGATCTTTCCATCCGAGCCAACGACATCGGTCGCGATCTCGGCCGAGTAGGTCTTGCCGTCGGAACTCGAACTGGTAATCAGCTCGTTGGTCCGGACTTCGAGCTTCGTATTTGCAGGAATCTCATTCGGGGCACCCGCGACGCGAATGGCCTTAGGCGGGGGAGGTGGCGATGACATCGTTGCGCTGCGATTGGCAGACGCGCAGCCTGCAAGCACCAACACCGCGAGCAAGCTGGCTGCTCCAAAAAGTTTTTCGGTTGTCCGGAGTGTGGTGCTCATCGTTCTTTACTGACTGAAGCCGCTTTATTGGCTGAAACCGCCCGGGCGGATCCAGAAGCTACCTTCCCATTTTCCCCTGGGCGGAACCGTTTGGAGCTCCGCGTATTTTCCCGCGTGGTTCAGGTTGAATGCGTTCGTGGGACCGCTCATCGGTTCGAAGCAGATGAAATCGCGTCCCGGCGGAGCATACACGACCGCCACCGGATAGTTCTCTCCATACAACACGGAAATGTGCTGCTTTGTTCCGGTGACGCCGAAGTCGGCGCGATGGCTTTCTGCCCGAATCAGTCCCGTGAAAACGTCATCCAGAGCCACGCCTTTGAGCGATACGCCCTGCTGATAGGGCATTGCCCTGGTTTCACCTGTTGGCATGAGTTGCGGGGAAAGCAGCACCTGCTCCTTCGCGGGCAGACTGACTGTCCAGGAGTCGCGGGGGGCGTCACTGATGTGGAAGTAAGGATGAAAGCCGATCGACACCGGCATTGTCTCGGTCGAGTTATTCTCGACAGTCGTTCGCACCTCGAGCAATCCATCCTGCAGATGGTAGGTCATGTAGAGCGTGTGCGCGAACGGAAACTGCGCCATGTAATCGGGATATCGCCAGAACTCGAGCCGGCTGGTTACCTGCGCGCCGGAGTCATCGGCCTTTGTGTCGACGACCTCCCACTGGGATGCGAACGTCACAAGTCCGTGAATCGGGTGATTGTTCCCATCGGGGCGGATGTTGTTGAGATCGCGATTGAACTTGTAATGCTTGTTGTTCGCCCAGAACCCGTCTTCATCGAGCCGGTTGGCCCACGGAGCAAGCAGAGGGACGCCGCAGAGAGTTGGCTTCGACTTGAATTCTGCCAGACTCTTGAAAGGAAACCAGAGCACGTTCGTGCCGTTCACCAGCATTTCGAACGCGTTATTTCCTATCGAAGGTACAACTGAGACGATAGTTTTAGCTCGATTATCATGCAGTCGAACAATCGGAAAGCCATCGCGCTCGACCGATTCGATTCTGTAATTTTCGGCAGCTGAAGCAAACATGGACAGTACGATCAGGTAAGCGGTGGCAGCGAGTGCTTTCATCGCTATCCGACTTTATCAGGATCGCGCAAGTCCAGTTGGGTCTCGTTACGGCAGCACGAACAAAGTCCCGGTGAGTAGGTACGAATGGCGCAAATGTCGCACCAGTATGTAACACGTTTTCGACTGCCATTCTGATACGCCCAGAGGGCGGCCAGGTGAATGGGATTGATCTCGAAAACCTGGTTTGGCTCGAGGGTGCCGATCACTTCGAACTGGTAGGGAATCAAACGTTTGTCATGCAGCACCAGCGTCGTTTCTTCGTCGCCGTGAAGCGGAACCGAGCGGCCGTCCGAAGTCCTGAGCACCGGCGTGCCATTCGTGCCGGAGGCCAGTTTGCCTCGAAGAACGGTCTTGCCCTCGGTTGCGGCGGCACGTAAGGTGACCGCTGCAGCCGCAAACGGCACGAGCAGGAACGCGCGTCGAGGGACTCGCATATGAATTGTGATGACGGACTCCGGCGAGAGGTTGCAGATAAACTGGAATTTTCAATGTCAAAACAGGTAGCCCTGTTCGTAACCTGCATCGTGGATCAGATTTTTCCGGAAGTAGGTATGTCAATGGCGCGTGTGCTCGAGCGCGCCGGCTGCACTCTGCAGTTTCCGCCAGACCAAACCTGCTGCGGCCAGCCCGCTTTTAATAGTGGATACCGTGAGGAAGCATGCAAGGTTGCGCGGCATACTCTCAAAGCCTTTAAAGATGCTGAATATATCGTGATCCCTTCCGGATCCTGCACTTCGATGGTTACGCATCATTATGAAGACTTAATGCCCGGCGACCCGGACGTGCATCGTATCGCAGAGCGGACTTGGGAGTTCTCACAGTTCCTGACTGAGGTGCTGAAGGTCGACGACGTTGGCGCGAGGTTCGATGGGGTGGTGACTTATCACGACAGTTGTCACGCACTCCGCGAACTGAAGATCAAGCAAGGCCCGCGCCGATTGTTGTCTCACGTGAAAGGGCTCGAACTGCGCGAAATGAATGCCGCCGAGGAGTGCTGCGGTTTCGGAGGCACTTTCTCTGTGAAATTTCCTGAGGTGTCGGGCGGGATGGCTCGAACCAAGATCGATTCGATTCTGCGTACCGGGGCGAGCACGGTCGTTTCCATCGATTCCAGTTGCCTGATGCAACTGGAGGGCGCGCTTCGACGAGGCAACCACTCCGTGCGGGCAATGCATCTGGCGGAGGTGCTGGCGTGCCAATGACATCGGAGGGCATGAAAAAGACGCTGTCTGATCCGGCGCTGCAGTTGGCTGTGTATACAGCAACGGGGCGCCTGATGGACAAGCGCAAGGGTTCTATCGACCCTGCCGACCTTCCGGATTTTCAGGAGCTTCGCACCCATGCCAATGCGCTGAAGCAGCACACCATCGATCATCTCGATCATTACCTCGAAGAATTCGAAGACAACGTCGAGGCTCATGGCGGCAAGGTGATCTGGTGTGAGACCGGGGAGGACGTCGCGAATTTCGTTCTGGACCTTGCGAAGAAGCGCGGCCTGAAGCTGATCGTCAAGTCGAAGTCGATGACCACCGAAGAAATCGACTTCAACGAGCACGTTCACCATCACGGGCTCGAAGCCGTTGAGACGGATCTCGGCGAGTACATACTGCAGCTGGCCGAGCAGCGGCCGTATCACATCGTCGCACCTGCGCTGCACATGACGCGCTACGAGGTTGCGGACATCTTCACGAATAAACTTGGTATCGAGCAGGAGACTGTTCCGGAAAAGCAAACGATGATCGCGCGGCGGGTACTTCGCGAGAAGTTTCTGGCTGCCGATATTGGGATCACGGGCGCCAATTTCCTCGTCGCCGATTCCGGGGCTGTTGTTCTTGTTGAGAATGAAGGCAACGCCCGGCTGAGTTCGAGCGCGCCGAAGATTCACATTGCGGTTGCCGGGATCGAGAAAATGATTCCGCGTGCGCAGGATTTGGCAGTTTTCCTGAAATTACTTGGTCGCAGCGCAACGGGGCAGCCACTGACTTCGTACACGTCGTTCCTGTCCGGGCCGCGCCGCCCTGACACCGGCGAAAGGGATGGACCCGAGGAGTTTTACGTTGTTCTGCTCGATAACGGCCGAACGAAGCTTCTTGCGAATCCTGAACGACGCCAGTCGTTGTTTTGCATCCGCTGTGGTGCCTGCCTGAATCATTGTCCGGTATACCGCAAGATTGGCGGACACAATTACCCATGGATTTATTCCGGACCAATTGGCGCGATCATCACACCGCAATTTCATGGAACACAACGAGACCCGTGGCTGCCTTTTGCGTCGAGTCTCTGCGGCGCATGCGGCGAAGTGTGCCCGGTGAAGATCGATATTCCGAAACTCCTGCTCGATCTTCGGGCGGATGTGGTGAAGGCAAAGCCCGCGATGAGTGTTGAAAGGCTGGCATTCAAGGCCTGGGCGAAGCTGATGAGCACTCCATCGCTATATCGCACGGCAGCGGATTTCGCTGCGATGACGGGAGGCAAAAAGAGCGGATGGGTTGACGGCTCTTCAATGCTGGCCGTTGGTCCGCTGAAAGCATGGCTGAGCGAAAGGGACCTGCCCGCTCCGGCTCCGAAAACCTTCCGCCAGATGTGGAAGGAACGGCAATGAGTGCAAGAGCGAACGTTCTCGGGCGAGTCCGGTCAGCTCTCGGCCGCACCTCGAATGCACCTGTCCCGCCGCCGCCTCCGGTCCGTCTGAATGTCCCGCAAGTTGATCTCGAAACGCGTGTTGCGTCTTTTTGTGCAGCACTGGACAAGCTCGCGGCGAAAACAATTGTCGTGAGTTCGCAGCCTGAGGTCGACGACTATATCCGCCAGGTTTCAGCAGGACGTGCGCCCGTCGTAGACGTTCACTGCTCGTACGAGGAGCTGGTAAAAGCGGAAGTCGGAGTCACCGGTGCCGACTTTGGACTGGCCGATACAGGAACGCTGGTGATGCTTGCCAAATCGGATCCGCGGCTTTTATCACTGCTGCCGCCGGTGCATATAGCAGTGCTTCCGGTGAACAAACTTCTGAGCGGTCTCGACGAATTGATGACGGTTTTGCCGCAACCTGCTGCGCAAACAGCGTCTATGGTGTTGATAACCGGACCATCGCGCACGGCCGATATCGAACAGATTCTGGTTCGAGGCGTACACGGTCCTGGCGAATTGCACGTCGTATTGATTCGGTAGAGGAATGAAAATCAAACAATTATTGCTTGTATCAGCAGCCCTCACCAGCCTCTCAGCCATACCACTGCAGGCTCAGTCGGCCGAATTTGGAGTTGCCGGTGGTATCTCGAACATGAGCGATCGGAATCTGGGGAGCGGTTATTCACTGGACGATGGCTGGAACGTGACGTTCCGACTTACTGTCAATACCGACACGATTTTCGGCCACGAGTTCGGTTATTCCTATAACCATACGCACCTGTTACTGAGTGGCGTCGACACCGGTGGGATGGCGATACACAACGGGTTTTATAACTTCCTCGTCTACGGACTTCGCGAGGGGAAACGTGTTCGCCCCTTTGTCACCGGCGGTGGTCACTTCGCGAACTTCGTTCCGCCCGGCGCCTCGGCGCAGTATGGCCAGGGCTCGAATAAGTTCGGTGTTAACTACGGTGGCGGCGTGAAGGTTCGAATTAAAGAGAATTGGCTCGTTCGGTTTGATTACCGCCGGCTTTTCCAGGGCAAGCCTTTCAACAACGACCTTCCCGATCCTGCGGGTGGCCATTTGAAGATCGATCAGTTTACGGTAGGGTTCGCGTTTACTTTGTAGTCGCCTGGTCCGTCGACCGACTGAACGACAAGTCCTGATAGTCGAAGGAGAAGTCAGCGAGCGAAGATACGGCTTCCATCCGCATCTCCGTGATGTTGCCGTCTGGACCGAGCGCAAATGTCACGAATGCGTCCGGAACGGTCTTGTCGCGGAAGATTGCCCGGAAAGTATCGTACTGCCAGTGCTGCAAGTCCGCAATCATCCTGGGCGTGTGCGTCATCCGGAGAACAACCTTGCCTGCCTCATACTGCAGATCCGCTTTTCCGTACCATGGGTCACGGTATTCGCCCGCGTACGAATTGAGCGGAAGCGACGGACGCGATGTTTTCGAACGCGCATCGGCCAGCTTCGCTTCATGCTTTTTCGCATCGGCCAGAGTCTGTCTTCGTGCGTTGTCGTATGCTGCGATCCAGTCCTGCTGCGGCTGTCCAAGATAATCATCGATCACGTGCCAGACGATCGACGATATCGCACCGCTCTCTTCCTGGTTGGTGAGAACGACGATGCCGAGTTTCTCTTCCGGCAGCATATAAATCGTGGTCAGCATGCCTGTCAGTGCTCCGCCGTGCGACACGATTTTTCGGCCTTTGTAGTCCCGTAGCTGGAACCCCAGTCCGTACGCGCTGAAGTTCGGACGCAAAGCGTTCAACCCGAGACGGCTGACGCTCCTGGGTATATTGACGATTGTTTGGGGTGCCTGCAGGTCCCACTCAGCTTGCTCACTCCAGACGCGATTCGTTCCGTTCAGGTGTGCAGAGACCCACTTCGTAAGGTCGACCAGATTCGATTTGATCCCGGCGGCTGCGGCCCAGGTTTGATCACGAGTTGGCGGGATCGGCGTCAGCGTGCCTTCGAGCTGCCATCCTCTGGAATGATGCGCCGCGACATTCTGATCCTCGCTGAGCCCGATTTGCGTGATTCGGGTCTCGGTCATTCCGAGAGGCTGAAAGATACGCTCGCGGATAAAGTCTTCATACGGCTTGCCAGTGACGGCGTGGATCACTTCGCCTGCGATCACGAACATCAGGTTGTTGTACGCATACCGGCTGCGCAGGCTCGAAGCAGGCCGGATGTATCTGGTGGCCGCGACTACCTGGTCGCGTGTGATGTCGGTGTCGGGCCAGAACAGGAGGTCTCCGGCGCCCAGCCCCAGACCACTTCTGTGGCACAGGAGGTCGCGGACGGTGAGTTCGCGTGAAACGTACGGATCGTACGTCGCGAAGCTCGGCAGGTATGTGGTGACGGGGTTGTCCCACTTTATTTTTCCTTCGCCAACCAGCATGGCGAGCGCTGTCGCGGTAAATGCTTTCGTGTTGGAAGCGATGCCGAAAAGCGTGTGTTCGTCGACGGGTCCGGATGAGCCGAGTTTGCGTACGCCATACCCTTTCGAGACGACCGTTCGCCCATCTTTGACGATCGCTACGGCGATGCCGGGAACTTCGAACGTCTGCATGGTTCGGCTGACCCACGCATCGAGGTCGGCCGGCTGCGCGACCGCGACGAGAGCGGCGACCAGCACGAGGATCGGAAGTCTGGATCTGTGCATCGTTTATTTCGCGGTGATCGAGTTGTGGATCCGGCCAAGTTTTGCCCAGAACGATTCGAGCAAGTCCAGGTGGAGTGCGTTAGCTCCGTCGGACTTTGCGCGTGCCGGATTATCGTGAACTTCCACGAATATGCCGTCCACGGCTCCTGTTGCAACGGCGGCTGACGCGAGTGGCTGAATGAACTCGGGCTGTCCTCCCGAGGCAGCTCCTGCTGCTCCGGGCAGTTGCACGCTGTGGGTCGCATCGAAAACTACCGGCACGCCAAGCTGTTTCATAATGACGAGCCCTCGCATGTCCACCACGAGATTGTTGTAGCCGAATGAGGCGCCGCGTTCTGTCAGAATGACGTCGTTGTTTCCGGTCGAACGGACCTTTTCGACCGCGTGCCGCATGTCGCCCGGCGCGACAAACTGCCCTTTCTTAATGTTTACGGTTTTGCCGGTCCGACCCGCGGCTACCAGCAGATCTGTTTGACGGCAGAGGAAGGCAGGGATCTGGATTATGTCGACAGCTTCCGCCGCCTGTTCCGCTTGAGACGTTTCATGGATGTCGGTAAGAACCCGATAACCCTCTTTGCGGAGTCCAGCGAGGATACGCAGGCCCTGATCGAGTCCCGGACCGCGATACGACGAGACGGAACTGCGATTCGCTTTATCGAATGAAGCTTTGAAAATGAAATCAGGTCCGACGATGTCCCGGATCTTCCGCGCAATAAAGTGAACGTGTTCCTCGCTCTCAATGACGCATGGTCCTGCAATGAGGAACAGGCGGCTAGCCGGCATGCAGGTACTGCTGTTCCTCAGCGGGCGTCGGTTCCGACTGGTGCAGCAGAGGACGCAGACGATGCTGTCTCTGCTCGGCCGCAGCGGCGATAAACGCGCGAAAAAGCGGATGCGGCTCGAGCGGCTTCGATTTGAACTCGGGGTGGAACTGACAGCCGAGGAACCAGGGATGGTTCTTTAGCTCGCAAATCTCCACATACATCCCGTCCGGGGTCTGGCCTGTGAGCCGCAGACCGTGATCGGTCAGGATTTTCTCGTATTCGCGATTGAACTCGTAACGGTGGCGATGCCGCTCGCTAATCTCGGACTGACCGTAAGCGCGACGAGCGTGGCTGTCTTCGGCCAGATAGCAGGTGTATGCTCCGAGACGCATCGTGCCGCCAAGCTCATCGACGCCTTTTAGCTCGCGGAGCTTGTAGATGACGCGATCCGGTGTGGAATTATCGAACTCGGTGGAGTTTGCTTTTGCGAGTCCGCAAACGTTCCTCGCGTATTCGATGACCAGCGTCTGCATGCCGAGGCAAATGCCGAAATAGGGGATCTTGTACTCGCGTGCATACCGAATGGCATTGATCATGCCTTCAACGCCACGCTTGCCAAACCCGCCCGGGACGAGAATCGCATCGTACTGACTCAAGGACTCGATGCAGCCGGGCCATTCCAGTTCCTGCGCCTCAACCCAGTGAATGCGTACTTTTACCTCGTTTGCCAGGCCGCCGTGCAGCAGTGCTTCTTTGAGACTTTTGTAGGAATCTTCGTACTCAACGTACTTGCCGATGATTCCGATGTCGACCTCGCCTGACGGGTGATACAGCTGGTGAACCATCTCGCCCCATTTTTTGAGGTCGCGGGGGGCGGCTTTCAGGTGCAGGACGCGGAGAAGGAACTCGTCGACACCCTGCTCGGCGAAAACAAGCGGGACTTCGTAAACAGACTGTACGTCCCGCGCTGTGATCACAGCTTCTTTTTCGACGTCGCAGAAGAGCGCGATTTTCTCCTTGACGTCGTCGGCCAGTTCCCGCTCGCAGCGGCAGAGAAGTACGTCAGGCTGGATGCCGAGTTCACGCAGTTCCCGGACACTGTGCTGGGTGGGCTTGGTCTTGAGTTCCTGTGCGGCGGCAATCCAGGGAACCAGCGTGACGTGCACGAACAGAGCATTCTCCCGCCCCACCTCGTGCCGAAGCTGGCGGATCGATTCCACGAAAGGAAGCGACTCAATGTCACCAATTGTTCCACCAATTTCCACTATCGCGACGTCGGCGTCAGCGGCGGCTTTTCGGATATTGGCCTTGATTTCGTTTGTTACATGGGGGATTACCTGGACGGTTTTCCCCAAATAATCGCCCCGACGTTCGCGCGCCAGGATCGTCTCATAAATGCGCCCGGAGGTGACGTTATTGGACTGCGTTAATCGCGCGTGGGTAAACCGTTCGTAGTGGCCGAGGTCGAGGTCGGTCTCCGCGCCATCATCGGTAACGAATACCTCGCCGTGCTGGAACGGGCTCATTGTTCCGGGATCGACGTTCAGATATGGGTCGAGTTTCTGAAGCGTTACCTTCAGCCCGCGGCTCTCGAGAAGGCATCCAATGGTTGCGGCCGCAATGCCTTTGCCGAGGGATGAGACCACACCGCCTGTAACGAATATGAACTTAGTCATGTTTCAGAAGCAGAGAAGCGTCAAACAGCCTGGAGACACGTTCGAGATCCGCAGGCGTATCCACGCCAAGCGAATCGTATTCTGTTTCGACCACGCGGATTGCGTGACCGTTTTCAATTGCGCGCAGTTGTTCGAGGCGCTCGGCCTTCTCGAGAGGACCGACGGGCAGATCGGAATAAGAAAGGAGGAGGTCCCGACGATAGACGTAAAGTCCGATATGCTTGAACCGGGTCAGAGAGCGCGAACCTGCGCTGTCGCGCACATAAGGAATCGGCAGCCGGGAGAAGTAGATGGCACGCCCGTTCAGATCTGAGACGACCTTCACGACGTTCGGGTTGTCAATCTCGGCGGGATCGTCGATCCGTTTCATCAATGTCGCCATAGCTACCGCGGGATCGCCGAGCAGTGACAGAACTGCCGCGTCGATCGCGGTCGGGTCGATGAGCGGTTCGTCTCCCTGGATATTTACGATTATCTCCGCGTCGCCGGCCGAGGCAACTTCGGCAGCGCGATCCGTACCGGAAGGATGGTCGGCACGCGTCATTCTCACCGGGGCTCCAAAAGCGCGGGCGGCGCACGCTATCCGTTCGTCATCAGTCGCGATAACCAGCCCGCCAGTGAGATACCGGGACATTGATGCACGCTCAAAAACGCGCTGGATCATTGGCTTACCGGCGATGGTAGTGAGAGCTTTACCGGGAAATCGGCTGGATGCAAACCGGGCTGGAATAACGCCCAGAATTGGCGTGGGCACGTACGAGTGTAGCATGTATGAACGCGTTGATATACTGAGAGCGTTCGGAAACAAACAGTCCGAACTGCTGTTAAGTTCTCCGAACTTAGGGCGGGAGCAAAGGTTGTGAAGACCGCACCGCAGTACCTCTTTATAAGCCTGGTTGCGGTCGCTTGCCTCCTCGCCGCAGCAGAAAACTCCTCAAAAGGAACAGCGGCTGGAAACAGAGCAGCGGAGAAGGACCCTCAGGTAGAGATCACTCCTCGGGTAAAGCCTGCTCCGAAGACTCCGGAGGAGCAGCAGGCGGCGCGCGAGCCTTCGATTCGCGTGGAAACGCAGCTGGTTCTTATCAATGTGACCGTCACGGATCCCCTCAACCGATTCGTAACGGGCCTCGAGAAAGAGCACTTCACGCTGTTCGAAGACAAGGTGAAGCAGGAGATCACGCAATTCTCCAGCGAGGATGCTCCGCTTTCGATCGGCCTTGTGTTCGATGCATCCGGAAGCATGGGGAGTAAGCTGCAAAAGTCACGCCAGGCCGCCGCGCAGCTGTTCAAGACGGCGAATCCTGAGGACGAGTTCTTCCTGATTCAGTTCAATGACCGGCCGGACCTCGTCGTTCCGTTCACCGCAAATACGGAAGAGATTCAGAACCGGTTGACATTCACGCAGGCGAAGGGCCGTACTGCGCTGCTGGATGCTGTATATCTGGCCATGAATCACATGAAAAAGGCCCGTAATCCACGAAAAGCGATTATCATCCTGTCCGATGGCGGCGACAACTCCAGCCGGTATACCGAGAGCGAGATCAAGAATGCGGTCCGCGAAGCCGATGTTCAGGTGTATGCGATTGGCATTTTCGAGCCGGTCAGCGGGCGAGGCCGCACGGCTGAAGAGATGGCAGGGCCGGGGCTTCTGAGCGAGATGGCGGAATCGACGGGCGGCCGACATTTCCCTGTAGAAAATCCGAATGAATTGCCCGATATCGCCGCAAAAATCGGCATCGAATTGCGAAACCAGTACGTCCTTGGTTATACGCCGACAAATCAGACCCGGGATGGGAAGTATCGCCGGGTTCAGGTTAAACTGAAGCAGCCACGCGGACTTCCTCCGCTCAAGGCCTTCTTCCGGCTTGGCTACTATGCCCCGACAAAGTAAACCGGCTCGAATCGCCGCCGCACTCCTCTTCACTGCCGCTTTCGCGGGACTAGCCCAGCAGGCGCCTCCGCCTTCGAACGGTGCTCCCAGGACGGGATCCGAGGAGGACACAACGACGTTCCGGTCGGACACGCGGCTGGTTGTTCTTCACGCAAGTGTGGTGGACAACAAGGGACGGCTGGTGACGACGCTGCCTCAGTCGGCATTTCACGTTTTTGAGAACAAAGTGGAGCAGCCGATCCGAACCTTCCGGCGAGAAGACGTGCCGGTGTCGCTGGCTCTGATCGTCGATAACAGCGGTTCGATGCGCGACAAGCGCAAGCGCGTCGAAGCGGCAGCGCTCGCTGCGGTCAAGGCTTCGAATCCTGCCGACGAAGTGATGGTAGTCAACTTCAATGACGAGGCTTACGACGATTCAAACGGGTTCACGTCGGACCTGAAGAAGCTGGATGAGGCACTAACCAAAATCGACTCGCGTGGCGGAACCGCGATGCGCGATGCCCTCAACATGACCATGGACTTCATGAAGAAGAAGGCCAAACACGACAAAAAGGTCATTCTGGTGGTCACGGACGGCAACGATACGGCAAGCACGCAGATTACTCTCGAATCGCTGGTTCAGAAGTCTCACGATTCCGAAGTGCTGATGTATTTCATTGGCCTGCTGAACGAAGAAGACAAGAGCGAGGCTCGGAAGGCGAAGCGAGCGATGGATGCTCTGGCGAAAGCTTCCGGTGGCACGGCGGTTTATCCCGACACGCTGGAAGCAGTGGAGCAGGTCGCTTTGTCGATGGCTCACGAAATCCGGAATCAGTACATCATTACGTACTCGCCGACAAACCCGAACCTGGACGGAACCTTTCGGCAGATTAGCGTGATGGCGAACGGTCCTAACCGTCCGACGGTTCGCACACGGACCGGATACTACGCCACGCCGGATCCCGGAAAACGCAACGCTGGTGCTTCTTCGCCGGCAGCTCCCAGCTCTTTCCGAAAATAGATGCTCGGATTTCTGTGGCGAGCGACTCGAGGCTACCGCCTCAGTCCCTGGCGCAGTCCCTACCTCCGGTGGCGCATCGAAACTTACTCAGGCATTCACGCTGATCGGATCGGCTTCCGGGTGTTCTGGCAGTTTACGTGGCAGAATCGTCGGGAGCTGATTCGTTTTCTGCGCTGGGCAGACAGAATGCAAGCGCAGTCCTCGGGGCGGCGCTCTCTGCCGCAAACAGCCCCAGAAGATAAAGCGTAAAACTCGCGAATTAACCGCATCGCTTTCCGCGCTAACTCCATTGTTAGCAAACCCGTATTGATACTTACAGTACTGTTTCTTTCGTATTGTCAAATCAACAAGTTAGTCCACATGGAAATCATGGCCAGACGAGTGCCTTATACTGCGTCGTTCCACACACCGAGCCGGTCCGAAAACGACGGCCGAGATGAAAAACGCAGAAAGGACCTCCTCTCATGACCAACTTTTTCCGATTCACCTCTATCGCCGGACTGCTCGTCATCTCCGGTGTGGCTTCATTCGCCCAGATGGGCGAGTTGAGGGCTGATGTTCCGTTTGCTTTCGCGACCCCGAACGGTGGCGAACTGCCGGCCGGTCACTATCTGATTGGGCGAATGAGTCAGCGCTCCGGATTGACTGTCTACCGGTTCCTGAACGTAGCGACGCATCAGTCGACAATCGCACTTGCCAGTGACGCTGTGAAGCGTTCGCCCGGCGACAAGACATATAAGCCAGAACTGAAGTTCCGCTGCGCCGGTGATGCGTGCGCGATTGCCGGAATTTACCGCGCTGGTGAACAGTATGGCGATGGTGTTCGCGTTCATCTGAAGAACGTGGATCCCACAATGCAGATCGCTGAGATTGCGATCCCGCTGGGTGAGTAACTGACTCCACCGAGTTTCGTAGTACTCCCTGTCCAGTTGAGTTAAGCCCCCTGTAAGGCCACCGGATCGTCCCTGACCGGTGGCCTCTTTTTTGTTTTGTGATAAGATCCCACCCGTGTACACTCGAAACACCTCTCGTGTGTTGTTCAGCGGTTTGCTGCTCACCACCATGGCCTTCGGACGCGACCAGGAAACAGCACCCCTGCTAAGCGAAACAGCGCATAACTTCCTGGCCGCACTCACATCGGACCAGGCAGCCAAAGCCAAATTCACGTTTGCTGATGAAGAGCGGTACAACTGGCACTACATTCCGAAAGAACGCAAGGGTCTGCCAATCCGGGAAATGGAGCCGTTCCAGAAGGCCCTCGCCAGCGCTTTGCTGTCTTCGGCCCTGAGCCAGAAGGGCTACATCAAGGCGAGGAGCATTATGAGCCTTGAGGACGTCCTGCGAATCATGGAAAAGGACAGCGGCGAGCGCCGAAATCCGGAAAAATATTACTTCTCTATTTTTGGTGAACCGGCCGAGAAGGGAATCTGGGCGTTCCGGGTTGAGGGGCACCACCTGAGTCTGAATTTCACGCTGGTGAATGGAAAGGTTATCGGCAGTCCTGAATTTTTCGGAACAAATCCGGCGGAAGTGCGTGAAGGACCAAGGAAGGGCCTGCGAGTGCTGCATGCTGAGGAGGATCTCGGCCGCGCCGTAATTCAGTCCCTCACCGCAGACCAGAAGGCAACAGCCATCGTGTCGAAAGATGCTTACAAGGACATCCTTACCGAGGCAACGCGCAAGGCCGCGCTGAAGGGCCAGCCAAGCGGGCTTTCAGCAACCAAAATGACGGCGCATCAGCGTGAGCTTCTTTCCCGGTTAGTCAATGAATATGTCACCAATGTTCCGGACTCGGTTGCGCAGGTCCGTGAGGCGCTGGTGAAGAAGGCCGGGAATAACATCTATTTCGCCTGGGCCGGTGTGGAGGAAAAGGGCGGACCCCATTATTACCGTGTGCAGAGCCCTGACTTCCTGATCGAATACGACAACACGCAGAACGACGCCAATCACATCCATTCGGTGTGGCGGGAGATCAATGGTGACTGGGGCACCGATCTTCTGGGCGACCACTACAGCACAACCAAACACGACGCACGATAGGGCGTTGCTACGATGCCGTTATGTACTCTGTGTGGCCCCGGCGCTCGTTTTTAACAGCGCTCGGGGCCACCGGAGCCTCACTCGGAGCCGATAAAACTCCCGTTTCCCCTTCCGAACTGCGACGGCTCCGCGACCCTGCGACCGAGTTTGAACTTGTTCGTCTGACCGACCCGCGTAAGTGTCAGGCTTTTTTGCCTCCGGCACCACTCCGGTCGGTGTCGCGAAACAACAATTCTCTTCTTTACTGTTCTGACCGCTCCGGGTCCGTTCAGGTCTGGCGAATGGACCTGAAGAACGGTGAAAGCCATCTGCTGAGTCCCGGTGCGCCTGTGTTGCCCGACTCCGTCACATTTCTTCCTGATGACCGTTTCTGGGCCTTTGCTGATGCCGAGCGAGTGAACGTGGTTCGGGGCAATAAGCTCAAGACGGTCTATCGGGCCGAGGGGCAATGGCGCATCTCGGGTCAACTCGCCATCGGCGACGATGCTTCGCTTGCTTCCGTCACTGAGGAGCGGGATGGCCGGTTTCGACTAAGGGTCTTCGGGACAAGTCGAAGCACCGACCCTCACACGCTGTTCGAAGCCGACCAGCCAGTGCTCTTCAGTCGCATCCGTCCGAAGAGAAGCGCGGTTCTGTATAATCCGGGCGATTCGCTCTATGCTGGTCAACCCGGATGGACGCGATGCGCGCAAGCTGAACACACCGGCGGATCGGAGTGTGGGCTGGGCGCTTTGGTCGGCCGACGGCAAGACTGTCCATTACTTATCGGCGCCTCGTGAACGGGGCAGCGTCCAGCTTCGCGAGCACTTTCCAGAACGGGTGAGGACAAATTGCTGGGTGCCACAACCCAGTTCGTGCGGTTTGCGCGAAATGCCGACTCAACGGTGTTTGCAGGGGTCAGCGGAAGTAAAGCCTCACCTTACATCCTGCTGTTCGTGCGCGTCGGTCACCGGGAACTGACGCTTGCCGAGCATAAGGTGAGCGATATTCGGCGAGCCTCGATCACGTTCTCTCCCAACAGCCAAAAACTCTTCTATACGACAGATCGTGAGGGCAAGTCGGCGATTTACTCGATAGCACTCGAACGGCTGGTTTCCGATACCGAAGACTCCGATGAGTCGGGCTTCAAATAGGACAGCAGCTGGGTGTACTCTTGAGATCTCCGGAGTTCTGCTATGAATCCTGCTGTCCCGGTTGACGCTCTCGCGAACGAACCGTCACGAGATGTTCGGAGTGAATCCGCTGCTCCGGTGCCGGAGAATGAACGGATCAGTGCCATCGATGCGGTGCGCGGTTTTGCTTTGCTCGGCATCCTGTTGATGAACATCATTGCGTTCGCGATGCACGCAGCGGCATATGATGATCCGACCGTGATCGGCGGCTCGACAGGTCCGAATCTGATCGTCTGGGCCGTGCTTCATGTGCTCGCTGAGGGTAAGATGCGATGCCTGTTTTCGCTCGTTTTTGGCACGAGCATGATTCTGCTGACCTCGCGTCTGGAGGCTTCCGGCAGACCTGCGGCTGACATTTATTACCGTCGTACGATCTGGCTCCTCCTGTTCGGAATTGCTGACGCGTACCTGCTCTGGCTCGGCGACATTCTTTATCCTTACGCGCTGTGCGGCTTCCTCCTGTACCCATTTCGCAACATGAAACCAAATGGCCTTTTGATCATCGGGAGCGCGTTTCTCGTTGCGACGTCCGTTGCATACGTCGGCTCCTCATACGATACGAAGGAGAAGATTCAGAAAGGACGAGCCGCAATAGCTGCGGAAAGCTCCGGAAAAGAAGCTGACGAGGGAGCAACTGGACGATAAAAGTAAATACCAGGACTGGCTGAGGTTTAGTCATCCAGATAAAGACGAACTTGAGAAGGATAGAAAACAATGGACCGGAAGTCCCCTCGACGTGATCTCCAGGCGCGCTGAACTGGTTGGAGAGTTTCACGGGAAGCCATACTACAGCCCTATGAACTGGGACATCTGGAGCATGATGTTCATCGGAATGGGACTGTATAAGCTCGGGATTCTGTCGGGAAAGCGCTCGGCGGGATGGTACGCCCGGCTGATGCTGATCGGATACGGTATCGGTATTCCTTTAAATACCTGGACAGCCTGGGAGATTATTCGGCTGAATTTCGATCCTGTTGCGCACGACTTATTCTCGACACGTATGATCTGGGTCGACTGTCGGTTGCGTTTGGCCACCTTGGTCTCGTGATGCTTCTTTGCAAGACCAACACGATGCGATGGCTGATGATACGCCTTGCCGCGGTTGGACAGACTGCGTTGAGCAATTACATCCTGCACTCAGTACTGTGCTGTATCATTTTCACGGGTTACGGCTTCAGGTTGTATGACACCATGCAACGGTATCAGGTTTACTACGTGGTCGCAGCGATCTGGGTCGTGAACCTGACGGTCAGTCCGATCTGGCTGAAGCACTATCGTTTCGGGCCGATGGAGTGGGTCTGGCGCTCGCTCACATACTGGAAAAGCAGCCATTCCGTCGTCGAACTCAATCCGGTGTCGACGACGGAATGCACAGCCAACGCGTCTCTGCCGTTTCCGCTTAAGCTGAAGGCGAGACTACCTGACCGAAACTGGCGCTCTCAACTGAGTGAGAGGCCTGATTAGCCTGAGCGCGGGTCTCGTGAAGTATTCGCGGCGCCACGCCTGATGGTTCGGATCATCGGGAAAGTGTTCTGTCTCGGGATATGGATACTGCGACATGCCGTGGAACGGCAGCGGTTCGGTAGTTTGCGAAAACGCCGTGTTGGCGTCCCGGTCTTTTGCCCAACCGTCCACTTTCAGAAGGAAGTCTCGCTTCTTCCCGGGCTTCACAGGCGGCAGCGATCGCGCATCGAAGCGGAGCCTGATTTCGTCACCCGAGCCCATCACGATAATGCGGTCGTCGACCGATTCCGCGAGCTCCCGAACATCGCCGTATCGCGTGTAGAGTCCCGGCGTCGGGTTCCAGAGTGAGACTGGCGATGCGCCGTCATAGCTGAACTCCTCTGGCTGAAGGCGTCGCGGGTGGACTTTGTTCGGCGAAAAACCGCGGAAGCTCAGCGTGGCCGTGTGCAGAGGAACCGTTGTGGGCGAAGCCGCTGGCGGGGTCGTGTCGGGGCTGAGGAAGATCTCGTCCCAGTAGACGCACAGGTTGGTGACGATCCGGACTTCTCGAGATGCCGAGAGCCACTTTCCAGTCAGGTCGACGGCAATAGTCTTGGGCTTGCCTGCAGGCATACCCATGTCCTCGAGCACTGTTACCCAGCGGCCTCTGCTGTCGCGAACCTGCAAGTAAGGTGCGATCAGGCCTCCTTTGCCCTCCTGAGCGTTGCTCAGAAAGGTGCTTCCATCGGCCCAGTCGACCCATCCGCTGAGTACGAGCAGCTTCGAATTCATCGCTGCGTTACTGCTGCCAAAATCGAGTTCAAGGCTGTGCAACTCCGCCGAGCCTGCAAGGTCCCGCCGAAAGGTGGTTGGGTATGTCCGATCCTTTTGCAGAATTTCCTGAACGACATCGGTGCCGTGGTCGTCGCGTGCGCGAACGGGCGATACGCGGCCGGCGACTTCGAACAACCGGAATTCCGGGAAGGGAGGTGCTTTGAACTTGTCGTTGCTGTAGACGGTGGTGCTGACCGCATGATCGACTGTCAGCAGCTGAATCTGATCGAGGTATGCGACCTCGCTCAGCTCTTCCGTGATTCTGATTTCATAGGTGCCATCCTCCGAATGAGCCTTCAGTGCTTCGCCGGGGATCTGAATATATTCGTCGTGATCGACCGGAAAGAACTTGCCGTCACCCGAACTCGCACCGAGAGGTGCCACGCCGAGTACGTCGGTTATGTAGCGGAAGCCGGAACCGTCCCAACTCCAGATAATCGGACATGAGCCTGACAACCGCTGCGCTTCTTCGTACTTATAAGCTTTATTTGCCGGCTGCTTGATTTCGTTCTGAATAAGACCGTTCGGCCATGTGATGCGAACTGTATCTGCCGCCGTTTCGGTCCCGATGCCTAAAGTGGCAGGTCCGGTCCCGATAGAGCCGCTTCTGATAACGCGGCCCGGCCTTCACTTCAATTTCTGAGTAGGGCGCTGTCTTAAGGTTCTTCACCCCCGCGAGCCGGACACGAATGAAGTGATTCTTCCCCGCGGCTCCTGTCTTGTTGGTGAGGACCACCGCCGAGTGATCCTGAGAATTTATGCAGAGCAGATCGTTCCAGCCGTCATCATTGATGTCGCCGTAATCGGCGGCGCGACATCCGGCTGGAAGCGATGCGGTTGAGACCGGCGCAACCACGCCACCGTTTTGCAGGTCTGCCGGAATGGGAGACGCCGCTTGTTCGATTTTCTCTGGCGCGACGAAACGGCCGCCCCGATTCGGGAGACGCCAGACGCTGCCGTCGCGTTCGAAGAGCACGTCCATGTAGCTGTCGTTATCGGTATCAGCGACGTGCAGTTGTGAACTTCCGGCGGGCAGAGTGTCGAGGTTCTCCGACGTATAGTGGCCCTGAAGACGATCCCGAAACAGCGTGCCGGTTCCGTTTGTGTACGAGACGATAAGATCGAAGCCCTTCGTGTCAGGCAAGACCCGGATCACTGCTCCCGAGATCGCGGCAGAAGCGGCAGCAGCAAACGGGAAGTCTGCCGTGCGGTCCTCGAATCCGGCGGTGCCTGCATTTCGAAAAAGCGCAGGTTTGTCTCCAAGCAGAATAAGATCGAGATCGTAGTCGTGGTCATAATCGATCCAGACAGCCGCATGGAACTTGCCCTCGGGTATGCCGCTGTTGGCGAGTTTCTCGAAACGTCCCTTGCCCGTGTTTTTCAGCAGCAGTGGGCCGGTAGTTGTGATCACCGCCAGGTCCGGCAAACCGTCGTTGTTGAAGTCGCCGGCAGCCGAAAACTCGACGTTGCTGACGCCCTGCGTCGCAGATACGCCGTCAACGCGGAGGCCGTCGCTGGACCATGTCACGACGTGAAGTCGTCCGTCTCCGTTCATATCCAGCAGCATTCCGCCGTCTGCAGCCCCGGCAATCTTCCTGGCCTCGAAAGCAACCGCGCCTGCGCGTTCCGGCGAAGATGGCTGGTCGTGTGCGATGTCGAGGATTTCAGCCCACGCGTTCCACTCGATATCCTCCGGGATCGCCGCGCCCTCCTGATGCTTCTTGATCTCCTGAAAGCGCGCGAGTTCCTTGCGAGCCTCGTCCTGCTGTCCGCCCGTGCGATATGCGTTGTAAAGCTGGAAGTGCGGTGCAGCCAGTTCGGGATCCAGCTCTGATGCCCGGGCGAATTCTTTGAGGGCGTCCTGGGCGCGTCCACCCAGCTTGTAGACACTGGCAAGATTGTAGTGGCCAATCGGGTCATCAGGTACAAGTTGTGCGAATCGCTCGAGTTGAGGGATCGCTTTGTCGGCTTCACCCGCCTTCTTATAAACGATGCCGAGGTTGAACCACGTATGCGGCAGTTTCGGATCCTGCTTTTGCACCCGCAGCAGTTCCGCAGTGCCTTCCGGAATCTGACCGGCGCGCAGGAGTGCCAGGCCGTAGTTCAGTCGCTCACGCGCAGAATTCGGTGCGATTGCCAGTGCCTGCCTGAACTCTGCGACGGATTCCTTCTGTGTGGTTGGGTTCTCGTAGAATGCTTTGCCGAGGTTACGATGGCGCTCCAGACGCACTTCTGTATCGGCGGCAGGAGGAGGGGGCGGAGCTAAGAACCAGTAAAGCGCGGGAACAAAAACGAATAAGGCCGGGAGCCACTGAGCCATTGCTGCTGCCAGTGTACTCCCAGCCGTTCAGGAAGCTAGTCGAGGTCGCGCTCGTGCGCAGGCACTTCTTCGTTGTCTTCGTCTTCGGACTTGGGATCCGTGTAGTAATACGAGTGGTAATACGTGTACTTGTTGTACAACTCTCCGCGCCGGGCACCATTGACGATGATGCCGATTGTATTGTCTTCGCAGAGAGAGCCGAGGGCTCGGGTGACGGCCTCAATCGTAGTTGTTCCGATTCGAACAACCATGATGACCCCTGACGACATGGTGGACAACAGATTTGCGTCTGCGGCGAACAGCAGCGGCGGGCTATCCAGTAACACCCAGTTAAAGAAGTGCGGAAGCTGATCGAGTGTCGTTTTCATCTCGCGCAGATTCAGCAACTCCAGCGGGTTTACGACCGCTTCGCCAGCCGGCAGGACATATAGGTTGCTGTTGCCGATCTGAACGATGCAGTCTTCGAGAGCGACCTTGCCCTGCAGGAAGTCGGTCATGCCCGGACCTCGCTGCAGACCAAAGAAGCTGTGCACGATCGGACGACGAAAATCGCAGTCGATCAGCAGCGTTCGATTCCCCTCGAGTTGTGCCTCGATGATGGCCAGGTTGGCGGCTGCGAAGGATTTGCCTTCTGCAGGCGATGCGGACGTAATCACAACAGTATGCAGCGGCTGAAGGCTCTGCATATGATTGAGGCGCGTCCGAAGGCTGCGAAATTCTTCAGCCGGCGACTCATGACTGCTGTGCAGGTCGATAATGTGAGCGTCTTGTGCCGGGGTGAAGGGAATCTGCCGCAGGCTCGACAGCAAGTTCGAATTGATAACGGACCCGGCGAAGGACTGCGGTATAACGGCAGTGGTTGACGTGACAACACCGTTCATTGCCGGTGCGGAGACAGCTTCCTCAGCAACGGTGGTGACGGCAACGGCAGCGGGCGCAGGCACTTCCTCCGCCGCGGCTGCTGGCGATGATCCAGCAGCCGCTGATGCAGGTTCCGGACTTCCGCTGACCGGTGCGTCAGCCGGCGGCGCAGGCTGGGCATTGGCGGCTAACTGCTCCGCGCGGCGCAGAGCGTCGTGAACTCGACTCATAAGATGATGACCTAGACCTTGGTTGCGTAGTAATAGAAGACGGAGCCGCTCATGATCATGATGCCGACCAGACAAGCTGTGGACCAGGCAAGCCATGCAAGCCGCCGGCGACGGCGCACAACGACGTCGTTTTCAAGAAGCGGGATGCTGCCAAGCAGAGTTAGTTGCGTGTATGCCCGGACATCCTTGAGGTTCTTCAGCGTTTGATCGCGAGCTTCCCGTGCTCCGGCGAGAGCGACGCCAAGAGCGAGGCCGATTCCGAAACCGGCGCCGATAATCACGTGACGCTTGGGCTGGAACGGAGTCGTCGGGAGAGATGCAGGATCGAGTAACTCCAGAGTTTCGCCCTGTTGGCGTCGCTCGAGTTCTTCAGAGACCTCTGACGACGAACGCCTGTGGTCCATATCCTCGTACTTCTGCTTGGCGAGAGCATGATCCCGGATCAGATCTGCATACTGCTGCTCACTGGCAGGTGCAGCCGATATCCGGCTCTGAACTTCCTTTATCGACCGTTCCGTGTTGCTGAGATCCTTTTGATAGTCCTGCTCTTCGATTGTCAAAGCTTTCAGCTGAGTTTCCAGACGCAGAATGCTGCCGTCTATCGCGCGTTGTTCTCGGTCAAAACTGGGGTCGGTACGACGCGTTGCTGCGGCTTTAACAGCAGCCTCGGAGGGTTGCTCCTCCTGATCTCTCGCAATCAGTTTCTCCCGGAGTGCTTTGGCGGTGTTGAGCTGAGCAATCGTCGCCTGAACATCGGGCCACGTGTCTTTATACTGCTGCCGTAGCAGCGTCAGACGATTCTCGAGGGCGTAGATTTCCCTGTCCTGGGCATCAATCGCGGCATTCCGCTGCCGCTGAATCTGATTTTCCGGCGTCGGGGCGATCGAAGCTTTCTGGTTCTTCAGGGTCCGCAGGTCGGACTCGAGCAGCATTCTGTTCTGAACCACTCTCGCCAGTGAATTGTTGATGTTGGCTGCCCGCTGTTCCAGCATCGAAACCTGCATCGTATTCTGGGCGAGCTGTTCCGGCAAACGCCCCTGATAGTTCGCGCGGTACGCGACCAGTTTCGATTCCAGAGTCTCGAGGTCTCGTTTTGCCGAATCGAACTGATCCTTCAGGAATTGCGTCGTCAGGATCGATTGATTGGTTCTCTGCTTGGTGTTCTCGGTCATGAAACGGCTGACGAGATCCTGAACGACCTTTTGCGCAAGGAGACGGTTGTCGTAGACGAATGAGATCTGAAACGCAGCCATCTGACGGCTTCCGTCGCCGCCGATCGGCGTGATGGCGCCAAGATTAACGCCCCGGCGCATCTGCTCGACGATGTCTTCCATTGGTTTCCGCTGACGCTCGCGCGGATACAGATTGTATGTGTTGACCATGTTTCCCAGATTCTGTTTGGAAGTAATCTGCTGGTACATGGAATTGATACGATCGCCCATTCCCTGAGCCACGTTGGTCGGAACGAGGCTTGCGGGTACCTGGGGAGGAACGATGCGGATCGTCGCGCTGGAAACGTAGGTATCAGGCCAGAGGAAAGCGACGACGAACGCAATCACGAGTCCGGCGAATGCGGGGCCTAGTATCCAGGTCGCATGGCGCCGGAGCATGTCGAAATAGTCCTCGAGGTCGAGTGACCGCCGAGGTGGACCGGAAATGGGATCGATGTTCTGCATAGGATTCCGATCAGGGGACGACGATGTAGTCCCCGTTCTCGACGAGAATATTCTGGTCGAGGTTCTTGCCTTTCACGACCTCGCTGTAGTTGAACTTAATGATCTTGCCTTTGCGCAGGATCGTAATTTTCTTTTTGTTTGCGTACTCTTTGAAGCCGCCGGCATTGGTGAGGGCTTCCAGAACCGTGATCGGTACAACCAGCGGGAATGCTCCGGTTCGTCCTACTTCACCGGTGATGTAGTACCGGCGACTCATTACCGCCTGAACGCTAACGGAAACCTCAGGCTTGTTCAGATAGTCGGAGAGCTTCTCGACGACGGAGTCCTTCAACTCTTCCGGCGTCTTTCCGGCCGCGTCGATTTCGCCGACAAGCTGCATCGTGATCTTTCCATCGGGTCGAATCTGTGCCGCGAAACTCAGCTCCGGTTCACGCCATACGCGAACCGCAACGATGTCTTCAGGGCCGAGCACAAATGTCTTTGGGTCGACCGGAGCGGCCGTCACCATAGCCTGCA
The DNA here is from genome assembly GCA_963794765.1 of Bryobacteraceae bacterium. Classification (GTDB taxonomy): domain Bacteria; phylum Acidobacteriota; class Terriglobia; order Bryobacterales; family Bryobacteraceae; genus JAWXCM01. Next base: position 512,934 of record CAWCGC010000029.1, read on the forward strand.
CTCCGACCGGACTCTTGACCTTGTCGGCAGCCTCCGCTGTCGTCGGAGCCGTTGCCGGCGCAAGCTCGGTTTTGCTCTGATCTGGCGGGTTAGGGGTTCGTCGCGGTTCCTGACCACTGACAATCGCCACGAACAGTGACGTTAAAAGTATTACGCGTCTTACTACAACAGCGCGCATTCTCACTCCTGTTAAGCCCTCCGGTTTACTTGACGTACTACGGGCGTATGACTTCCAACCCCGCTCTCCGGTACTAGGCAAACTGCCCTATTGTACCCTGGGGAAGGCAGTGGACCGGGCCCGAAATGCCCACAGAACTGTACACTTGCGGCTTACTGACACCTCACAGACCCTAGTGCCGGGACGGCTTGAAGTTTCTCCGAAAAGGTAAGTGTTCTGAGCCCTGCTGCTCATATCGTCTCGCCGGAGGGGAACCTGAGCCTATTTCTCGGCCTGCCATGATAGGTCGTGATGCACGCATACTTTCTCGCAAAAACCGAACCGACATCGTATTCCATTGATGATCTGAAACGAGACAAGCAGACAAACTGGGACGGCGTCAGGAATCCGCAGGCGGTGAACGCGATTCGAAGCATGAAGCCGAAAGACCGCGTCTTTATTTATCACAGCGGGGGGCAGTCGTCGATTGTCGGCGTGGCGAGAGGTTGTGTCTGAAGCTCGGGCCGACCCGAAAGATGACAAGTCCGCGGTCGTTGAGCTCCGTTATCTGGCGCACCTGGACCCTCCCACGACTTTGACTGACGTCAAGAGCTCGGGTCTGTTTGCCGACTGGGCGCTGGTCCGGCAGAGCCGGCTGTCGACCATGAGTGCTCCCGACAGTTTCGTCCAGTGGATGCGAGAGAAATATCCGCACGCGAGGATTTGACCACCACGTTCTCGAGGGTCGCTTTGCCTCATGTGCACGACCTGGCCGTGACTGACCAGCTCCCGGGAAAGGTTCACCGTGCGATCTCAGTTTGTGACGACCTCAGTCCGATGTGGCGCATCTGCTAATCTGTGTCAGTTCACGCCTACTCGTGTTGCATGAAGAAGATCTAATGGAACCAGCCTGCCTGCGCCACACAGATCTCCCTCATAGTTCCAGGCTGTTCACCGATTTCCTCTACCACTATCACCGAGTTGAACGGTTTTATACCGCGCCACCCTCGACAGGCTATCCGGAAGATCGCCGGATCGCGCTGGTTTCAGCGCTGCGAAAGCAGAACACGAATGCTGCCGCTCTGGAGCGGCTCGCCGAGCCTGGTGCAGTCACCGTGGTCACAGGGCAACAGGTCGGTTTGTTCAGTGGACCCGCGTACACGCTCTACAAGGCGCTCACTGCCGCCCGGCTTGCCGCGCATCTGATGGCCCGGGGCAGGACAGCGGTACCGGTTTTCTGGCTCGCGACAGAAGACCATGACTGGCCCGAAGTCGACCACGCCTTCGTTTTCGACGGCTCCGCTCATCGACCGGTCAAGCTGCAGGTTCAGGCGGAACGCAGCGGCGGCATCCCCGTTGGGAATATCAAACCCGTTCGCTGGCCGATTGCTGAACTCCGGAGCGCGCTTCGCGAGTTTCCGTACTGCGATGAGGTCTGCGATTTGGTTGCCGAAACGCACCCCGAGGGTGCCAGCATGGGTGAAGCGTTCCGGGCCCTGCTGGAGCGATTGCTGAAGCCATTTGGGTTCCTCTTTCTTGATCCGCTGCACCCTGCAGTTCGCGAGCTTGCGGCTCCGATGCTTCGTCGAGCGGTTGCCATCGGTCCCGACCTTAACAAATGCCTGCTGGAACGCAATCGCGAACTGGAGACTGCCGGGTACCATGCTCAGGTTCACGTAGATGCGCGTACCTCGCTCTTCTTCGTGCTGCAGGACGGGCGGCGCGTCCCTTTGCGGGAATCAAGCCTCAGTACGGAGCAGTTGACCGAGCACGCGGAGCAACTCTCACCAAACGCACTGCTTCGTCCGGTTGTCCAGGATTACATGCTGCCGACGGCGGCCTACGTGGGCGGACCCGCGGAACTTGCCTACTTCGCGCAATCCCAGGTATTGTATGACCGCTTGCTGGGACACATGCCGAGGCTTGTGTCTCGAAACGGATTCACGCTGATCGATACGCACTCGGAAAAGCTGCTCGACCGATACGGTCTGAAACTCGCCGATCTGTTCCACGGCGAAGAAGTGCTGCGGGAGCGCATTGCCTCGAAGCTGGTTCCCGCCGGGCTGGATCGGGAGTTTCAATCGGCGACTGAGGCTACGACGAAAGCACTGGAAGGTCTTCGGCGTTCTGTTGCAGCGCTGGACCCGACGCTCGAGGCGGCGCTCGACAAGAGCAAGGCTAAGATTCTCTATCAGCTGACGAAGAATCGTGCGAAGGTGGCGCGGGGCATCCTGCGGCATGATGAACGTGCCGGCGTTGATGCTTCCTGGTTGTACAATTCGCTTTATCCGCAGAAGCATCTGCAGGAGCGGTTGTACAGCATTGTGCCGTTCCTTGCACAATACGGTGTCGATCTGGTCGACCGGCTTTACGCGAATGTTCACATGGACTGTCCTGATCACGTGCTTCTGCCGATTAACTGAGGAGAGATGAGACCGAATCCCGTTAAGCAAGCCCTGCAGGAGGGTAAGGTGCAGTTGGGGTGTGCGTTCGCTCAACTGCGTTCGCCGGAGATCCCGCGAATTTTGAAGGCTGCCGGTTTCCACTGGGCGTTTGTCGATACCGAGCACGGCAATTTCGATCTCGAGACGGTCCAGGACCTTTGCCGAGTCTCATCCCTGATCGGGTTCTGCCCGATAGTCCGCGTCACCGATCTGCAATATCATCTGGTGGCGCGCTCTCTGGATGTGGGTGCGGAAGGCATTGTTTTTCCGCGAGTGGAGTCGCCAGAGCTTCTGGCCAAAGCGATTCGATGGGTGAAGTTTCCTCCGGAAGGCGACAGGGGCTTCGGGCTTACGACCGCAGCCGTCAATTACGCCAAAGCTTCGATGCCGGAAATCGCGGATCACATGAACCGCAATCTGCTCGTTGTGGTCCAGATCGAGACGCAGCGGGGAATCGATGCCCGCGATGAAATACTGTCCGTCCCGGGCGTGGATGCGCTGATGGTCGGACCTGCGGACCTCTCATTCTCACTGGGCGTTCCCGGCGATTTCCAGCACACGAAGATGGTCGATGCCATGGACAAACTGGTGGAGACCTGCAACAAGCACAAGGTCGCTCCGGGTACGCAGACGAGAACACTGCCTTTAGCGACGTTTTGGCGCGATCGGGGTATGCGATTCCTCGGCTGCAGCAGCGAAACCGGAATGATGCTTGAGAAAGCTACCGAGATCGCGAATCAACTCCTCGGAAAATAACGGTTATTCTCGAGTCGCGTGTTAGACTGACAACATTCGGGCTCTTCGACGATGCTGTTCGACACTCCGATTTTCTTTGTGTTTCTCCTCGTCGTCGTTGCTCTTTATTGGGCAATTAAGGACCGGAGGAAGCAGAACGTCCTGCTGCTGGTATCCAGCTATTTCTTCTACGGCTGGTGGGACTGGCGATTTCTCGGCCTGATCCTGATCTCGACCGTCGTTGATTTCATCTGCGCCCGCCGCATCGCCCGCTCTGACAATCACGCGCACCGAAAGCTACTTCTGAGTATTTCAGTTGCGCTTAATGTCGTATTTCTCGGCTTTTTCAAGTATTTCGATTTTTTTGTCGGGTCGGCTGCATCCACGCTGGAAGCTGTCGGGATCCCTGTCTCAGTGCATGTGCTTGGCATCATACTGCCGCCGGGTATCTCGTTCTATACATTTCAGGAACTGGCGTACATTGTCGACGTTTATTTCGGGAAGATGGAGCCGGCAGACTCGATCATCGACTACGCCCTCTTCATCACGCTTTTCCCGCACCTGATTGCAGGCCCGATTCAGCGTCCGTCACACTTGCTGCCGCAGGTGCAGAAGCCTCGCGTGCTCGACAGTGACAAGTTCTTCGATGGCATCATGCTGATCGTCAGCGGTCTTTTCCGGAAGGCTGTGGTTGCGGATAATTGCGCGCTGATTGCGAATGCTGCGTTTGGCGGAAAACTTGGCGAACCCTCGATTCCGGTGATTCTGCTCGGTTCGTATGCTTTCGCGTGGCAGATTTACGGCGATTTCAGCGGCTACAGCGATATCGCGCGCGGCGCTGCACAACTGCTCGGTTTCCACTTCATGGTGAATTTCCGCCAGCCGTACCTCAGTCGGACTCTGCAGGATTTTTGGCGCCGCTGGCACATCAGCCTGAGCACCTGGCTGCGGGATTACCTCTATATTCCGCTTGGCGGGAATCGGAAAGGTGTCGCGAAAACGTATCGGAATCTGCTTGCGACGATGCTGCTCGGAGGCTTGTGGCACGGCGCGAACTGGACGTTTGTGGTCTGGGGCGGAATCCACGGAGTTTGGTTGAGTTTCGAGAGGATGCTGACCGGCTTTTGGTCGCGATCCTCCGGCGCTCCGGAACGCGAGGACGCACCTGCGGAGGGTTCCTTCTGGTCGATCGGAGGCTGGGTTCAGCGCATTTTTATCTTCCATCTTGTTTGTCTGACATGGATCTTTTTCCGCGCGACGTCTGTGAGCGAAGCGTTTCGGTTTATCGGTGGAATCACTCGGTGGGAGTGGAGACCCGAGTACCTGATTGCGCTCAAGTTTCTCGCGCTGTTTACCGTTCCGCTGTTCCTGCTTGACGTCGTGCTTGAACTTCGCGATGAAGAATATATTTTTGCGGCAACAGCTCAGTCATGGCGTGTTGCCACCGCCGCGGCACTGGTAGGAGTAATCGCGTTCTTTGCGGCGAACGAAGTCAGCGCGTTTATCTACTTTCAGTTTTGAGGGATTCCGGTGACAGCGGCGATCGTAGCTAGAACAGAACGGAAAACCCTCAGGTGGGCCTTTGCGGTCATTTTGGTGATCGCCTGTATTCTCGTGTGTCTGGAAGCAGGTGCCCGGATTGCTGCTGCCAAAATAAGTCGCATCGAATCCCGGGAAATTCAGGAATATTCGGCGCTGTTTTCGCCCGCCCGCTCTGGCAAAGTTGTGACTTTTTTCGGGAACTCGTTGCTGCGTGCGGCAATTGATTTCCCCGAGTTTCAGCGGGCCGTCGCTCCTGAAGTCGATGCCCGGCGGTACATTATCGAAGACACCAGCTACTACGACTGGTATTACGGTCTGAAGCGCATCTTCGACCGCGGTGCCCGGCCTTCTGTTGTCACCCTGATGATGACCGAACTGCAGTTCACGAATGACCACATCCGCGGTGACTACTCGGCCCTCCGGTTGTGGCAGACAAAGGACATTCCGGAAATCGCCGCGAGAACCCATCTTCACCCGACGAATGCCACGGGCCTGATGCTCGCGAGCGTGAGCACCTTCTACGGGCTGCGTGGTGAATTACGAAAGATCGTTCTCGGACGCCTGATGCCGGATCTTCCCGTCCTTACGGGCAAGCTGACATTCGGCCGTGCCAAAGACATCCCGGATGACGAGTTTTTCCCTAAAGCCTCCGCGCGATTGCGCGAGATCCGAGATCTTTGCAATCGGAACGGGGCCAGGTTTGTGCTGATTATCCCGGCCCTTCCTGACTACGACAGCGACCGAATGGTGAAGGTCGCAAACGCCGAAGGTGTTTCGTACTTGCGGCCGTTTTCGCATGGCCAGTTCACGAAGGACGAGTTTGAGGACGGGTTTCATCTGAACGAGAAAGGGCAAGCTCTGTACACCCGGCAACTGGCAAACGAGGTCAGGACTCGTTTGCCGGAGTTACTCCGCTGACGTTGTTATCATAGGACTCGGCGTTCCACCTGAGTGCCGGGGTGGCGGAACTGGCAGACGCACCAGACTCAAAATCTGGCGACCTTCACTGGTCGTGCGGGTTCGACCCCCGCCCCCGGCACCACTTCAGAAAAGAGATACGAAGAAAGAAGGAGTTGGGCTTCCTGATTTACTTGCCCGCCAGCGTCCGGCGTACGAATCCGGGTTCCTTCGCAATTACTGTAAGATAGGCGCGGGCGGCGGAGTCGGGCTGCCGCCCACCCTGCTCCCATTCCTGCAGGGCTCGCTTGCTGATGCGGTACGCGCGTGCGAATTCAGTTTGGGACATCTTCACTCGCTTGCGGATCGCCTTGACGTCAATTGGCTTCGGCCACACCTGTTCAAGCTCAAAGTTTCCCTGCTGGTGAGCCACAACGAGCTTCATTCCTTCAATCAGGTCTCCGCCGAACGTGGCCTTCTTCTTTGCAGTTGTCTTTCCTGCCACCCCGTTGCGCTCCTTTCAGCTGGGCAGCGATCTGCCGCAATTGTTTCTTCTCATCCGCCGTCAGATCCTTTTTGACGCTTTTGGAATAGCATCGGATCAGGTAAATTTGCGCCGCAATCACGACGTACAGGTAGATGATCCTGGCGCCGCCGCGCCTCCCTTTGCCCTTTGCTGCCCATCGCAGCTTCCGCACCCCGCGAGATCCTGGTATCAGATCGCCAGCATCCGGATGTTCAATGAGGTATCCAGCCAGCGCCTCAATGCCATCGGTACCGATCAGTTCCGTAGCCTCGGTCTTGAGCTTCGGGAGTTGAAGGACCGTGACCTCGGGTGAATCGTCCACTGACTCAACAACATACCGCAGTGCGGTATAGGCATTTTGTTGTTTTTCTAATGCGGACTACTCTTGAATTTGAGGAGGTCACTGGGCATACGCGTGTGTGCTGGGTCGCATTGAGCGGTATCGCTTCGTCGTCAACTATACAAGTCTCGCTATTAACGGGACATAGCGGTATCAACGCGTGAGACAATCTGTGACGTGCAGCTTACCTGGCTCGACTGGCTTGTTGTCGGTCTCTACTTCGCGCTGAACATCGCGATTGGGTTTTACTACAAGTCCCGCGCAGGGTCGAGCGTCAATGAGTTCTTTCTTTCGGGACGAAACGTTCCCTGGTGGCTCGCCGGAACTTCCATGGTCGCAACAACGTTCGCGGCCGACACCCCTCTGGCAGTGACGGGTCTGGTTGCGACGCGCGGTATTGCGGGTAACTGGGTCTGGTGGAATTTCGTTGCCAGCGGAATGATGACGGTCTTCTTCTATGCGCGCCTGTGGCGGCGGTCGGGCGTCATGACCGACATCGAGTTCAGCGAGCTTCGATATTCCGGGAAACCCGCAGCGTTTCTTCGCGGATTTCGAGCCCTCTATCTCGGTCTGCCCATCAACTGCATCGTCCTCGGCTGGGTCAATCTTGCGATGGTGAAGATCCTGATGCTGGTGCTCGGCGTCGGCAAGAGTGAAGCGCTGCTCGTAGTTCTTGGACTCATCACACTCACGTCGTTTATCTCTACTCTGTCCGGGCTTTGGGGGGTGCTGGTCACCGACGTCGTTCAGTTCGTCATCAAGATGGGAATGGTCATCGTGCTCGCGGTTGCGGCAGTGAACGCGGTCGGAGGGATGGATGCGCTTCGCGCGAAGCTGACGGCCATCGATGCGGCTCGGCAGGCCGCTAACGGATCACACGGGTCGATCCTGTCGTTCGTGCCCGATGTCGGCTCCGTCTGGATGCCTGTGATGACGTTCGTCGTCTACATAGCGGTCCAGTGGTGGGCTACATGGTATCCGGGTGCGGAGCCTGGAGGTGGTGGCTATGTTGCGCAGCGGATGTTTTCCGCCAAAGATGAGCGCCACTCTCTGCTTGCGACACTCTGGTTCAATATCGCCCATTATGCGGTGCGTCCGTGGCCCTGGATTCTCGTCGGACTGACTTCGATGATCCTGTATCCAGATCTTGCGGACAAGGAGTCAGGTTACGTCAAGGTGATGATCGATTATCTGCCACCGTACTTCCGGGGGCTGATGCTGGCCGGCTTCGCCGCTGCGTATATGTCCACCATCGCAACGCAGCTGAACTGGGGCGCCAGCTACCTCATCAACGACTTCTACCGCCGCTTTATCCAGACCACGGCTTCAGAACAGCATTATGTTCGGGCATCTCAGCTTGCGACAGTGTTGATTACGCTTACGTCGGCAGTGGTGACGTTCTATATGGAATCGATCTCCGGAGCATGGAAGCTGCTGATCATGACGGGCGCAGGCACAGGTCTCGTTCTGCTGCTTCGATGGTACTGGTGGCGCATCAATGCGTGGAGCGAAGTATCAGCTATGGCTTCGGCATTCGTTGTGAGCGTCACGCTGCAAAGTTACTTCCAGCTGGACAGCGCCCGCCCAATCGATGAAGCCTTGATCATGCTCATCACGGTGGGAATAACGACAGTCGTGTGGCTCGTCGTCACCTTCCTCACGCCTCCTGAGGATCCGGAGACACTGGTGCGCTTTTACCGCCGTACGGCACCAAGCACTGCCGGATGGCGGCCAATCGCAAAGCTGGTACCCGAAATCCGACCGCGTCAGGACGCACTGCTCAATTTGATGGACTGGATTTGCGGCTGCATTCTGATTTACGGAGTGTTGTTCGGCGTTGGCAAGCTGCTGCTCGGTGAACCTGCGCTCGGGTTTGGTCTGATTGCCGTCGGCCTTGTTGCAGGTGCGGCAATTTACATGGACCTGACACGACGCGGTTGGAGCACTGTCGTCGACTAGTCTCACTCCGCCTGCTAGGATTTGGATGTCGAGGCGCGTAGCGAATGTCATCCGCATGGCCCACCATCCTGCTATATGTAGCGTTGGCGACTATAAGCTGCGGTCGCAACATATCAGGGGGATCTATGCTCCAGGTTGACCAGAGTTTCGATGGACGCGAAGTGAACGCGAAGAAGCTCGATAAGCTCGAGCTCTCACTTCCCGAAAACCCTACCACCGGTTATCGTTGGGATCTCAAATCCAGCGGTGAACCGGTATGCAAGATGACTGACACGCATTATGACGCGCCAACTGGTGCAGTCGGCAAGGGTGGCACCAGACGATGGGAATTTACCATTGTTGCGACCGGTGCCACGACCATACAGCTGGACTATCGGCGGTCCTTTGAGCCGAGCAATGCTGCAGCCAAAACTTTCAGTCTGACCGTGCGGGCGACCGAGTAAACAACGTCTACTCAATCGTTCGTATCGTCCACAAGTCGTCGCTCAGGTTGCTCTGGGTAAGGTATGAGTATGGCATGAAGCCGTAACCGCCCTTCGCCCATTTATTTCCCCATGAATTACGAAACTTGAACATTCGCGTCGTGTCGTCATATCCAACAGCCAGGACGGCATGACCCCCGATCACATGATCACTGGTGCTGGGCATCGGAATCTCGCCCGTAGTCGTATCGAATGGAAAATTGCTGTAAACTGTAAAGCCGTAGACGAACGGAAAGCCACTCGCCAGGCAGCCTTTCATGGTGTTCAGGTCCTGAATCAAGCGCTGATAAACGAGAATCTGGTGCTTTAACGCTTCGGTATAGCATTGCTTTGAGGGCTCCTGCGCGAATTTGCACTCCGGACAAGGCGTGCCCTCCGTGTCAGGTGCCTTGTCGTCGTAGGTCCACATTGTCTCCGGGCATGCGCCCAGTTTTGCGACAGACTTAATGCCGTCACGGATTTGAGCGCCTGCGTCGATGGGGATCGAATGTTCCATCTTCCGCTCGTTGTAATAAATAAATAATCGTGAAGGCGTCGCCTGGGTCCGCTTTTGTTTTATCTGATCGAACTCAATTGCGCCGGCAATGGCGTTAGCCGTGCAGCTTCCCAGGTGCCCCTGATCATAGACTTCCTTTGGGCATTGCGGCTGGAGATCGATTTTGTCCGGAAAGTTCTTCAAAATGTGCGTCGGCGCAGCGTATAAAAAATCTCGATGATCCGGGATATCCGGTACCCATCCGAATTTCTTTATTTGATAGGGCATTCTGTCCTCCGTGGGGTATGCGGTACTGTAAACCGACTGATAACGCCTGTCAAGGGCTCTTTGACAGCTTTTCAGGGCAAATTGGAACTGTCACGCTCTCATCAAAACAGAAGCGTGGGAGTTATTCGCCTGTTCGACTGAGTTGTGTCGTTACTTCCCGCACATTCGTATTCGGGTCAGCTGCGTGAGCTCAGCGCCTTTTGAGAATGAGGGTTCCGAGTGCATCAACGCGCCAGGACCAGTTCTGCGGCACCCACGTTGTCGAGCCGTAGTCGGTTATCAATTCGGGTCCAGTGCGGCTCCGGGATGTTGGGGTGCGATGTGAAGCTGCGATCTGGACGGCGGGAACAGCCTTGGTCGCGCGCACGCGAATCGTGATTGTCTCGGTCTGCCGGCTTGTATCCGCGTAGCCGTACTCGCGCTCGTGCGCTTGGTGAAAATCGCCTCCGTACGGAATCGTGAGCTCGTAGCTCTGTCCGACGTAGCGCTGGTCGGCAAAGCGAGTCAGCGTAGCTCCAGCGCATATCTTTGCGCGCTCGTTTTTCGAGCGCTCTGTAGCGCGGCTCAAGATCCCGAATTCCCGGCACACCGTCAGAATAGTCGCGTACGTGCGGCGCGAGGAGCATTCCCAGGGCGGAGAGCACTCCAGCTTGCTCGGGTACAAGTATTGTCACAATCCCAAGCTCGTCGGCGATCTCGCACGCGTGAAGTCCGCCCGACCCTCCAAAGGCGACGAGAGCGAAATCACGCGGATCATAGCCCCGCTCAATCGACACCGAGCGGATTGCTCGCTCCATATTGGCGTTGGCGACGCGAACAATTCCCTCTGCGGCTTTACGACGGCTTACGCCGAGTGCGGTGGCGATGCTGTCGACCGCTTCGGCTGCCCGTTCGACGTCGAGAGTCATCGAGCCGCCCAGAAGTGCGTCAGGCCGCATCCGGCCGAGTACGAGATTTGCATCGGTCACGGTGGGAAGCGTTCCGGTTCCATAGCAAGCCGGTCCGGGCACGGCGCCTGCACTCTCGGGACCTACCCGAAGTAGTCCTCCGGCGTCGACACGCGCTATCGATCCTCCACCCGCACCCACGGTCTGGATGTCGAGCATCGGCAGGCGAACCGGGATGCCGTCGATGTAAGCGTCTGTGGTCTGACGAGGCTGCCCTTCACACAGGGAAACGTCGGTTGAGGTTCCGCCCATGTCGAAGCCGAGGATGTTGCGATACCCGGAACGACGCGCCAGTTCTACCGCTGCCGTCACGCCTCCGGCTGGTCCGGACAGCAAAGTTCGAACCGCTTGCTCCCTCGCCTCGGCAGCCTTCAGCAGACCGCCGCTTGACTGCATGACCCAGAGCCGCCGAACGGAACCCAGCTGGCCGAGGTAGCGATCCATCAGCGGGCCGACATACGCGTTCAGGTAGGTTGTGGTCGTACGCTCGTACTCTCGCATCTCGGGCGAGATTTCGTGCGAGGCACAGACGTAGCCGAGGCCCTTAAGTGCGGCAAGCGTCGCGCGCTCGTTCGACGGATTCGCGTAGGAGTGCAGGAAACAGATCGCGACTGCTTCGATGTTGGCGCGAGAAAGCTGATCGGCCAGAACCTCGAGGTTATCCGCGGATTGGAGGACCTCGCCCTCGAACGTCGTCCGCTCGTGGACTCCGAACCGAAGCTCTCTTGGGCACAGCAGGCGTCGCGGCTTCGGGCTGAGTGAATAAAGCTGGGCTCGATTCTGACGCCCGATCTCAATGACGTCCTCGAACCCTGCCGTCGTGACAAGGGCAGTCCGCGCGCCCTTACGTTCGAGCAAAGCGTTGGTAGCGACGGTCGAGCCGTGGACGACATCGCTCCGTGCCGCGATTCGTTTCAGCCCCTCCAAAATGATGGCTGCCGGGTTATCCGGATTGGATCGGATCTTGAAGCTGTCCAGTCGTTCGCCGGCAATCACGAAGTCGGTGAAGGTTCCGCCCGTGTCGATGCCGACGCGAACCGATTCGGCGGTCACGGGCACTTGACCACTGGCGGTTCTATTCCTTCTGCGCGAAAACGCCGGTATAGTTCCGCGCGAATCCTGGACTGAACCGGGCCGCGATCGAACACGGTCGCAACACGTACGACCAGCTTGAGCTGGAGGTGAGTCTGCAGGACACCCGGGTCAAATAAGACGACAGGTGCGGGATCCTCGAGTACACGTTCTGTTTGCGCCGCAACATCCAGAGCGATCGCCGCAATGCGATCGGGGTCGACGTCATGCGAGGTAAGGATGGCTACCTCACACGAAACGCACCCGTCCGGGAGGCTCAGGTTCGTAAGATTGTTGGCGGCGATGTTCTTGTTCGGAATAACGATCATCGAGCTCGAGGATGTCTCGATTCGTGTCGTCCGCCAGCCAATATCCCTGACTGTCCCCTCCTCCTGATTGCTGAGGTGAATGAAATCGCCCACCCGTATCGGTTCCTCGATCAGGATGTGTATGCCTGCGAAGAAATTCGCAAGGCTGTCCTGAAGTGCAAGTGCAACAGCCAGGCCGCCAACGCCGAGGGCGGTCAGAACAGGTGTGATCTTGACATTGAACTCGCTCAGGATCATCAGCAGAACGATGCTGAAAATGAACAGGTTGATGAGTGTTCGGGAAAGGCCCGCGATGCGCAGGCTCTTGCGTTCCCCGTAGACAGCAACAGCCTGCACCGCAAGATTCGCAGAAACGAGCCCAGTACTCGCGATCAGAAAGACAACGAGTCCCTTCTGCGCCCAGAAGTCAAAAGAAGCAGGTGCGTGGGAGTTGTGGATCGCAATCGCCAGCCCGGCGGCGAAGCACCAGAGCAGGGAGGGACCGCGAACGTCCCTCAGAAACAGCCCCCACCCGCGGTGTCCCTCTTTTTTAGATCTTCGCGTGAGGACTCGGATTGCAATCTGCCGTATGGCAAGCGCTACGAGGGTGGCGATGCCGAAAACGCCCACCGGGACGGTCCATAATGCCAGCTGCTTCGAGGTCAGTATGTCTAAGAGTATAAAGTTCCGGAGGGGCAAAGCTTGACGGAACTAGGAGTTGCGGTCATAATCACCGGAAAGGGGGTTGGATTCCAAATTGCGAAAACTGTGCATGAGGCTCGCGATTATGATGGCCGCTGTGTGTGCCATTGTTAGTCCGAGTTACTCGCAAACTCTTTATGGCTCTCTGGTAGGTTCTGTCCAGGATCCTTCGGGTGCGGCTATCCCGAATGCTGTTGTGACAATCACCAATACCGGAACCGCCCAAACAATAGACACCAAAACCGATCAGGCTGGCCGCTTCGATGTGCTCAACCTGCTTCCCGGCACCTATGACATCAAGATCGTCGGCAGTGGCTTCCGGACCTACACGAAAACAGGGATTACGGTTGCGGCGAACACCGTAGCGCGCCAGGACGTCCAGCTCGAGGTTGGAGCTATGACGGAACAGGTTACTGTTCAGGCCGAGGTGTCGCAGATACAAACCGACAAGGCCGATACGCACACGACAATCAGTTCGCAGGCAATTAGCCAGATGCCGCTGGCGGGTTATCGAAATTATCAAAGCCTGATGAACCTGGTTCCCGGGGCAACGCCGACTCGGTTCCAGAACTCGATCACGGACACGCCCGGACGCAGCCTTCAGACCAACGTCAACGGTACGAACGCGAACAATAACGTGACCCGTATCGACGGCGCGGCCAGTATCAACGTCTGGCTGCCGCATCATACCGGTTATGTTGTGCCGGAAGAAATGGTCGGCGAGGTGAATGTGACCACCTCTGCGGCCGATGCCGAGCAGGGCTTCGCCGGCGGTGCCTCGATTACAGTTGTCACCAAAAGCGGAACGAATAGTCTGCACGGCAGTGCTTTCGAGTTCCATGACGATCAGCATCTGAAAGCACGAAACTTTTTCCTGCTTCCAACGCAGCAGAAGCCGCTCTCGATCTTTAACAACTACGGCGGCACGCTCGGTGGTCCGATCATCAGGAACAAGCTGTTTTACTTCTTCAGCTATGACGCCACGCGTCAGAAACTTGGCGCAAACGCCACATACACCGTTCCCACTGCCGACATCCGTACCGGTGATTTCAGCGCCTATCTGCCGGTTGCAAATGGCGGGACGTGTACGGCGAGCTGTGCCGTGATCTACGATCCTGCGACGGGTGACCCAGCTACCGGTCAGGGACGAACGCCGTTCCCCGGAAACAGGATTCCGGCCAACCGGATCAGCTCGATTTCGCAGAAGATTCAGGCTTACTATCCTCAGCCCAATCTTGCTGGTCAGACCTCCAACTACGTAGCTGTCGGTGGCCCTATCCTCGACCGCGACTATACGGACGGAAAGGTCAACTACAATCTCAGCTCAAGATCGGCGATTTGGGGTCGCTATGGACGCATGTGGGCGACTTCCGGCGGTAAAGGAATTTTTGGTGAGGCAGTCGGGCCGGCTCCGGGTGCGGATCCGGGTCTTGGCAATACCGTTACCCAGAACATGTCCGCCGGGCATACTTATACGTTCGGCCCGACGGTGCTTCTCGACGGGGTTTTCGGGTATCAGCGCCATAACCAAACCGTCACCGCCCAGGACTATGGCCAGAATTTCGGGCAAATTCTCGGAATTCCAGGCCTGAATGGCCCCGATATCCGGCAGAGCGGGTTTCCAAACGTCGCTTTTACAACTTACACCGGCTTTGGGGCGCCAAACTGGATGCCCGCTTTCCGAACGGAAGAGAACTTCACAACCAGTCATAACCTGACCTGGACGAAGGGTGCTCACCAGTTTCGCTTCGGATTCGATGGAATTCTCCTGCGTCTCAATCACTGGCAGCCAGAGCTGAGCGACGGTGGTCCGCGCGGCTACTTCAACTTCGACGGTGGTGTCACCAGTCTGCCCGGTGCGGCCAGCCCGAATAACCTGAACCAGTACGCGGAGTTCCTGCTTGGATTAACCAATCAGATTCAGAAGGGTGAGCAGTACATCCTGATGACTGGCCGGGAGTGGCAGTTCGGCGGGTATGCCCAGGATCGCTGGCAGGCAACCCGCAAGCTGACCGTTACTATGGGACTTCGTTACGAATACTTCCCGCTCATGACCCGTTCCAATGGCAAAGGACTCGAGCGACTCGATCCCGCTACGAATCTGGTCTACCTGGGCGGTCGCGGCAATGTTCCTGTTGACAATGGCATGACGGTCAGCAAGAAGTTGTTTGCTCCGCGCCTCGGCCTGGCGTACCGTATCACTGAAAACACGGTCGTCCGCGCCGGGTATGGTCTGACGTACGACCCGCTGCCGTTCTCGCGTCCTTTGCGCGGCTTCTATCCGCTGACAATCAACCAGGTCACTAACCCGGCCAATTCTTATGTTCCCGTCGGTTCACTAGCGACCGGGATTCCACCGGTCATCGAGCCCGACCTCAGCACGGGCATCGTGCCGCTTGGAAACGCCAGCATGCGAAGTCCCTATGGGGGTGAGATCCACCGCGGGTATATCCAGAGCTGGAACTTTACACTCGAGCGTAAGCTGCCGATGGACTTCGTCGTGTCCGCCGCTTATGTCGGTACGCAGACAACGCACCAGTTCGCAGATCTGAACATCAATGCTGCGGCTCCTGGAGCAGGCAATGCGGGTCGCCCGTACGCATATCTCGGCCGGACTGCCGACACGAATATGTGGGATGGCTACCTGAGCGCGAACTACCATTCGCTGCAAACGACCATCAACAAGCAGTTCTCGAAGGGGCTGCTGATTCGGGGAACCTACACCTGGTCCAAAGCTATCAACATGACCGATGACGATGGCTGGGCGGCTGTTGGCTGGAACTGGGCGCCGGTCTTCAATCGGAACCGTGCTCTTGCGGGATATGACCGCAATCATGTATTCAACATTGGCTGGGTCTATGAACTGCCGTTCGGTACCGGGAAACCGTGGCTGAACAGCGGACCGGTCAAGTACGTTCTCGGCAACTGGCAGGTGAACGGAGTAATGTCCGCCTATACTGGCGTACCATTTACTGTCACCGCACCGGGCGCCGCTCTGAACGCGCCGGGTAACACGCAGACGGCCGACCAGGTGAAATCGACCGTCGCGCAGCCGGGTCTGATTGGCAGTGATGGTCGGTACTATGACATCACGGCCTTCGCCGCGCCGACGGGAGCAGGCAAGTTCGGATCGACGGGGCGAAACATTCTTCGAAACCCTGGAATGTGGAACACCGACCTGAGCCTCTTCAAGAACATCCCGTTCAAGGAGAGGTATAACATTCAGTTCCGGGCGGAGTTCTTCAATTTACCGAACACCTCCCACTTCGGTGCGGATAACAGCAGAAGCGGTGCGTTTGCAAGCGTCGACGTATCCAACCCGAATTTCCTGAAGGTGGTTAACTCATTCGGCGAACGTCAGATTCGTTTTGCTCTGAAGTTCTCGTTCTAGCTCGGTTACACTGACGTTGATGTGGTACCGAAGAGGGCGGTCCCTGATCCGGATCGCCCTTTTTATTTGTCTGACAACAATCTCGCTGCAGGCACAGAGCTCCGACGCTCTCGCAGAAAAGTCGCATCAGGCGAAAGAACTGATGTCTGCGGGCCGATTCGCTGATGCCGTGCCGATTTACCAGGATCTGTGCAGGGCAATTCCGGATAATGCAGGATTGCGACTCAACCTCGCACTGGCGTACCACATGTCCGGACAGCATCGGGAAGCTGTTCCTGAATTCGAGCGTGTACTCAAAACAGATCCGTCCAACTTCCCCGCGCTGCTCTCGCTCGGTGCCTCGTTTCTCGCTCTGAATGAACCCGCAAAAGCGATTCCTCTCCTGACCAAAGTAGTCGGTATACAGCCCGGGAATGTGAATGCGCGTGGAATGCTCGCCAACGCTCTCCTGTCGCAGGGGCGCGCACGAGAGGCCGTGCCTCACTTCCGTCAACTGACGGCGCAGAGGCCCGAAGATGCCAAAGGCTGGTTCGGGCTTGGAAAGGCTTACGAGACTCTTGCTTCCGACGCCTTTCAGAAGTTAGATAAGACTTCGCAAGGCTCTGCCGAATGGCTGGCTCTTGTGGCTGATTCCCGCATGACGCGACGGCAATACCGGTCGGCATTTTATTTCTACAAGCAGGCGCTTGAAAAAAACCCTGTGCTGCCCGGGTTGCATACTGAGATTGCAGATTTGTACCGCCGCACCGACCATCCGGACTGGGCTGCTGCCGAGGAGAGAAAGTCTGATGCGATGAATTGTGTAAAGAACAAGCAGGCGTGCGATTTCGCCGCTGGTCGGTACACTCGGGCTGCTTCCGGCCCTTCCCTCTACTGGCAGACTCGAGCTTACAACGAACTGGCTCTGGACGCCTTCAAGGCGCTCGGAAAGGTTCCGGCAAGCGTTGAGGTACATGCTCTGAAGGCGGAGATTCTTGCGTCGCACGGCCAGCATGCCGAGGCCGCGAAGGAGTGGGAGGCGGCGCTGCAACTTGCTCCTGCGGAGCCAAGGCTTACGCAGCAGTACGCCGCGGCGTTGTTTGAGGCGCGTGACTACACGAAGGCTCAGCCGCTGGTCGAGTCGTTGCTGAAGAGCAACCCGAATTCGCCCGAGCTGAACTATCTGATGGGCGAGATGCTGCTTCGATCGGAGCAGCCGGACAGGGCGCTGCCATGGCTCGAGACCGCCGCCAGACTAAACCCGGCTATGGTTCCGGCGCATGCTTCACTTGGGCTTGCGTACATGCGTCTCAACCGGGATGCCGACGCGGTCCCTCATCTTAAAGCTGCGCTGGCGACGGATGACGACGGAAGCTTGCATTTTCAGCTTGCGCGCGCGTTGCAGCGGGTGGGAGATGCGGAAGGGTCGCGCGACATGATGGCGAAGTATTCAGCCATTCAGCGGCGGTCTGAAGCGGAACAGCAAAACCTGGAAGAAAAAGCGCAAATCACCGCGCCCTGACCCATCACGGCTCTTTCACTGACAGTACCTGATCCGCTGCGACGTCAGTCAGCATCTGCTTCGCACCTGAAGGCCACCGAATCTCTATGTAAGGTACTCTTGCGGCCGTGCCGAGGCCAAAGTGCACGGGCGTCAGCGAAGACGAACTGTATCCTTCCGATGACGTCATGTGATTCGTCTGTGTCCCGATCTGGACGACAGCTCCGATTCCGTCCCGATTGCTCTTCGTGCCCTGCAGGCGAACCGCGATCCAGTGATTGGCCGTACTGGTCACGTTGCGCCATAGCTCCGTCCCGCCGTGCAGTGCAGTGACGACGGCATCGAGTTTGCCATCACCATCGAGGTCGGCGACCGCCAGCCCTCTGTGTGCTTTCGACGCCGCCGAAAGGACAGGGCAGTTTGAAGCTGAAAAGGTGCCCTTGCCGGTATTCGCGAACACGCTGTTGGCCTGCATATAGGTGGTGGATTCGAACTTCTCGACGACATCGTTGACGTGCGCGTTCGAGGTAAAGATATCTTTCAGACCATCGTTATCGAAATCGGCAAACACGGCTCCCCAGCCCGCGACTCGTGAGGTCAGAGGGCCGATTTTGCTGGAATACGTTGCGTCCCGAAATGAGCCATTCTTCTCGTTATGAAAGACGGGAAAGGTCTCGCCCGTGAGAGCGACGACTACAATGTCAGCCCAGCCATCGTTGTCATAGTCGCGGAAATCGGTGCCCATACTTGCTACCGGCTTCCCGTTGTCGAGCATCGCAGCACCGGCGATCAGCGCTACCTCTTCGAAACCGTTGCCAGCCTTGTTGTGAAACAGGAAGTTCGGCAGATTGTCATTGGTCACGAAGACGTCGGTGTAGCCGTCATGATCGTAGTCAGCAAACGCTACGCCCATGCCGCGGCCTTTGTGTGAAGCAATGCCGAACTTGCCCGATACATCCTCAAACTTGCCATTGCCGACATTACGGTAGAGCTGGTTTGGTCTCGGATCGTAGTACTTGGGATGACAGTACACACGCAGACCTCGCGTCTGATCCCCGCAGTAACGCTCCGACGTTGGCGACCATGCGCCATAATTCACAACCATCAGGTCGAGCTTTCCATCGTTGTCGAAGTCGAAGAACCCGGCTGCGACGCTCCACTGATCGCTCCTGATGCCCGCATCAGACGTGATGTCCTGAAACGTACCGTCACCGCGATTTCGATACAGGGTGTTGTGGTAAACGCCGGTGACAAACAAGTCGGGTCGACCATCATTGTCGAAGTCTGCGACGGCGGCTCCCATTGCGTAGCCGTCTCCGCGCACACCGGCTGCTTCCGTAACATCGCGGAAGTGCAGTTGTCCTTCGTTGTGAAACAGGCGATTACTGAATTTTGCTGAGGTTTTCTTCAGTCCCGGGACCTCGGCACCGTTGGTGAAGAAAATGTCTGGTCGTCCGTCTCCGTCGTAGTCAAAAACCGCAACTCCGCCGGGCATTGTTTCGATCAGACGCTTTTCCGGCGTTGCTCCGTTATCGAGAATGAAGTCGATTCCGGAACGCTCGGCTACATTTTCAAAGCAGATCGCGGCGAGCTTATCTTCGGCAGGCGTGCTGCTCACTACTGCCGCCAGCAGCACTGCTATTGATTTTAAAAGCGAATTCCGAGCCCAAAATCGACCTGATTGAGTGCTCTTCCACTCGTAGAATGATTGCTCCATCGCGTGTATCGAACCTGCGGCTGCCACGAAAGTCGCGCTCGGGACTTCCACTCCAAACCTGCTGCGATTGTTGCACCAACATCAAGTCCGCTGGTAGAAGAGTTGGTGGTATTCGTGGTCTGGTTTCCGGGATACGTGGTTGAAGTTGCCGTTGTCCACCATTGTTCACGAAGCGAGAAGCCCATTCCAACGAATGGCCGCCAGTGCGCTTCTGAGTCGCGGAAGTAGTACTTGCCGAGCAGGGGGAACTCCCACGAGTTCGCACGAGAGCGCGATGAGGCGCTTACAGGAAAGGCTGGACCCTGATAATCGGGCGGTGCAGTAATGGGACCGTAGGAGAATGAGTTACCAAAACGGCGATAGATCGCATCAAATTCGATACCAATCTTTCGGTTCAGCAGCCTCAGTTCGATTGTGGGGCCGATAAGATACCGCTTCGACTCACCGTTCCCAAATGGGTCGGGCTCAGTCGCGATAACTCCGCCGAGCACTCCGACCTGAACAGTTTGCGCAATCGCGCAGGAACTCCCAACAGCGATGAAGAGGAGGAAATTTCGCATCGCGATGTACAGAGGCATCTGTGATGCCAACCACACCGCAACGATTTTATTGGAGACTTGTTGCCGCTGGCTGTTGCGGGTCCGTCACAGCCGTTCCGTTCGGGACTACCCGGCTTGTGCCTGCGTTGAGAGCGGATGCTTCTGTGAATCCGCCACCAGATTGCTGGCGCGCAGCAGACTCTCAAACGTACCGGCGTCCGTCCACCAGCCCTCGAGGAAGGAGAAGGACATCGTGCCTTCGCGGATGTACGCATTATTCACATCCGTGATTTCGAGTTCACCGCGGCGGCTTGGAACCAGCTGCTTGCACTTGTCAAACACGGTGCCGTCGTAGAAGTAAATTCCGGTGACGGCATAGTTGGATTTCGGAGCTGCAGGTTTTTCTTCGATGCCGATTACCCGGTTGCCGTCAAGTTCTGCAACACCGAATCGGCTCGCGTCAGTGACGCTCTTCAGCAGAATCTTGGCGCCTGTTTCCTGGACTCGAAATTCGTCGGCAGCCTGGCGAATACTCTTCTCGAGGATGTTGTCGCCCAGAATCACGCAAACCTGCGAACCGTCAGCGAACTCCTCAGCAAGGCTGAGAGCGTCCGCGATGCCGCCTTCGCCTTCCTGATACGTGTAGTGCAGACGGCAGCCAAGGGCACGGCCGTTTCCAAGCAAACGCAGGAAGTCTCCTGAGTTCTTGCCACCCGTAACCAGCAGGATGTCGCGAATACCTGCATCAACAAGCGACTGAATCGGATAGTAGACCATTGGCAGGTCGTATACCGGCAGCAGATGCTTGTTAGTGACTTTGGTTAGCGGAAGCAGACGGCTCCCGGTTCCTCCGGCCAGAATAACGCCCTTCATAAGATTCCAGTATTATACCGTAGTAAGTGATCTGTAAGACAGCTTTAGGCAGGCTATCGCGTGTAGTTCGCGGCGTAAAAGGACTGGTACTCTCCCGATTTCACTCGATTGATCCATTCAGTGTTCTGCCTGTACCACTCGATCGTTTCCGCGAGACCTTTCTCGAACGGCATCTGCGGAGCCCAGCCCGTTTCTCGCATGATCTTCTCGCTGGAAAGGGCATACCGGCGATCGTGTCCTGGCCGATCCGTCACGGTTGTCATCAGACTCTCCGGCTTGCCAGTGAGTTCCAGAATCCGATGGATCACTTCGCGATTTGGCAGCGACCGGCTTCCGCCGATGTTATACACCTCGCCGTCTCGACCTTTGTTCAGCACCGCCAGGATCGCACGGCAATGGTCGTCCACGTAGAGCCAGTCGCGAACCTGCATGCCGTCGCCATAGATCGGCAGCGGCTTGTCCTCCAGCGCGTTCGAGATCATCAGCGGAATCAGCTTCTCGGGAAACTGATACGGCCCGTAATTATTGGAAGCCCGCGTCACCGACTACCGGCACTTGAATGTCGTGAAGTACGACAGAGCCAGTAAGTCCGAGCCGGCTTTCGATGCCGAGTACGGACTGCTGGCTCTCAGCGGATAGTTCTCGTCGGCTTCGTGAGGCTCGTCGATGCTGCCGTAGACTTCGTCCGTCGAGACATGCAACATATCGCGGTACCTTGTGCACGCTTGCGGCTTCGAGCAGCGTGAACGTCCCGCGCAGGTTCGTTTCGAATACAGGCGCCGGGCTGAAGAATGCTGCGATCCACATGCGACTCAGCGGCGAAATGAACGATTGCATCGGGCCTTGGTGGTCGCAACCAGTTCGTTTACCAGCGCCGCGTCGCAGATGTCGCCCTGGACAAAACGATATCCGGCGTTATCGGCTATGGGCCGCCAGGTTATCCAGATTGCCGGCATAGGTCAGCTTGTCGAGGACGGTCACGTTGTGATGACCATCGGCATTCGGTCCGAGCAGCAGGCGCACGAAAGCCGAGCCGATGAAGCCGGCTCCGCCAGTTACGATGATGTTCATTTATGCTGGAGCTCCCAGTCGTACGCGATATCCGGCTGGTTGTGCGGAATCCTTCCTTCGTCTTTGCGGATTGTAGAAGCGACTGGTCACATAGACGAGCATTCCGGCATCGCCTCCAATCACTTTGTAGCCATGGCCGATGCCCGGCGGAATCAGAATCTTCCAGGGTCGCAGAGCGCCGACATACAGCGTGTTTTTGCGGCCAAAGGTCGGTGAGTCCGGCCGCAGATCGACGAGTGCGACCTGAAACATGCCTTGCGCGGCTACCCAGAAATCGGTCTGTTCGAGATGGTAATGAAATGCCTTAATCGTATTGGGGTAGCTCAATGCCGCCGAGACTTGCGTTGTCGCCGGATCAAAGTGGGCGGCGAGGCCGACTCCGATCCGAATCACTTCCAGAAAGTAGCCTCGATCGTCAGGCCAAATCGGATAAGGCTCGATCCGGATACCCTCGATCAGTTTCGGCGAGTCTGGCGCAAGAATGACGTCTCCAATACCCGGCGTACATGTGGGTATACGAAATGCAGGTTCGGTCACGGTACACACACTCATTTGGAAGCTACTCATTGTCTCACACGAAGTGTCCGTATTAGCCGAAACAGGGCGTCATGGTCGTACTACAGAACCATCCAGCGCTCGGTCCGTTCCGTACGCGTCCCCTCTGCCATTGTTCTTGATTGGATACTTTGCTGCGAGTTCCTCGTTGATATCAAGTCCCAAACCGGGCTTGTCCGAGCCGTACAGATAACCGCGCCGAATCTCTCCCATCCCCGGCATCATTTCGTGTACGGCCGCCGGGAAATGGTTCTCTTCCTGAATGCCGAAGGCGGGGCTTGAGATGTCGATGTGGTACGCAGCCATTTGATTGACGGGGTCGTTCTCGCCGCCCTCCTGGAACGCCGTTCGGACCCCATGCAGTTCGCACATATTCACGATCTTCCGCATCGGTGTGATTCCGCCCATTGCAGCCGGCCGACACCTGGTGAAGTCGATCAAACGATCCCGGATCAAGGGCAAGGTCTCATAAGGATGCGAGAAAACCTCTCCGACGGCCTGGGGTGTTGAGCAGATCTGCCGTATCTGCCGGTACCATTCAATCTGCTCCGGCGCGAGTACGTCCTCGATGAAGAACATCTGATACGGCTGCATTCGCCGGCAGAACTCGACTGCGTTGATCCCGCTCAGGTGTGAGTGGACATCATGCAGCAGCTTGGGAGCGAAGCCCACTTTCGATCGAATGAACTCAAACAGCGGCGGGATCGTCGAGATATACAAGTCCTCGTCGAACGCAGGTCCCTCGTAACCTCCCGCAGGACGCTACCCCCTGCCCTTTCGCGTAGAAGCCGCCGCCGCCATAACCGCCCGGTCCGAACTGTATCCGGACGTGCCTGAATCCCGTCTCAAGAGACTGCTGTAGCGACTCAACGCATGCCTCTTTGGTGTTGCCGCCCTTGTGGTCATAACAGGCAACGGCGTCCCGGGTCTTTCCTCCCAGCAGGTCGTACACCGGCATTCCGGCACGCTTGCCTTTGATGTCCCACAAGGCCATGTCCATCGCCGAAAGTACGTTGTTGTTGACGGGACCATTCCGCCAGTACGTCCGGTACTGTGCGCTAGCCCACAGATCCTCGATACGGGACGGGTCTTTGCCGATCAGCCACGGAACGAGACTCTTTTCGAGCGCGGTGATCACGGCGTCGGTCGAGTAGAAGTTATTCGCGGTTCCGATTCCGTAGAGACCCGGTTCGCTCGTAATCAGCTTAAGAAACACCCAGCGATAACGGCCGCCCCCGCTGGTCTTGATCACCTTTGCATCTTTGATAGTCAACGCAGGAAGACCCTTCGTGCGCTGCTCAAACTGTGCCAGGGCATGAGGCGGCATGGCAGAAGCCGCTCCGAGGGTGGCAAGAAAACTACGCCGTGTTGTGCGGTGGGACATGCACCGATAGTTCTATCAGATCGAACCTGGATTATTCGAGCGTGAGAAAAAAGGCAGAATTTTCGTGAGCTGTCTTGCACCAGTTTTTCGCGTTTATCCCACAGGAGGGTCCCAGCAGTGTATTTAAAATTACTTGTTCTATCGGCACTTATTTCCGGCGTGGCGGTCAGGGCTGATTTCAGCTATGAGCAAACTTCGAAGATCACCGGCGGCGCCATGGCGGGCATGATGAAGGTGGCAGGCGCGTTTTCGGCCAAAGCACGGGAGCCGATCGTGTCCACGGTGATGGTTCGCGGAGACCGAATGGCGTCAGTGACACGCGACCAGATCCATGTCATCGATCTCAGCCGCGAGACGTTCACCGACATCGATCTTGCCCACAAAACCTGGTCGGTCATGACGTTTGCGGAGATGGAGAATGCCATGAAACAGATGGCCGAGAAGATGGGACAGCGGAAGGATCAGGCCAGTCTCAACTTCAGGGCAGATGTGAAGGAAACCGGCCAGAGTCGCGTGATCAATGGCCTGAACACGAGCGAAAAGGTTCTGACGCTCGCTATGGAAGGGACTGACGCGAAGACCGGGCAGACCGGCGGAATGGACATGCAGATGGACATGTGGATTGCGCCCAACATGCCGGGGTATGAGGAAGTCCGCGATTTCTATCGGCGCATGGCGACGAAGATCAACTGGAGCCCCATGATGCGAATGGCAGGACCGATCGCGGCGCAGAACCAAAAAGGGATGAGCGAACTGGTGAAGGAAATGGCGAAGCTGGAAGGCATTCCGGTAATGCAGATCACCAGGATCGGGATGTCGGCCAGTGGTATGCCATCGGAGGCCGACATGCAGCGCGCTCAGGCTGACGCCGCCCATGCACAGCAGCAGGCCGCGCAGCAGCAGACTACGCAGCAACAGTCTCAGCCGAATCTGGCCGACGCGGCAACCCGCACCGCCAGCACTGGTGCGCTCGGCAACAAGGCCGCGAGAGTGGGCGCAATCGCGGGTGGGCTGGGCGGCTTCGGGGGCTTCGGTCGAAAGAAGAAGTCGGAAGAGACCGCTGCCCCCGCTCCTCCTCCCGCCACGGCTGCGCCTCAGGAAACGGCGTCGGCGTCCGTTCCGGCAGGCAGCAGCGGCTCAGGTGCGCTCATGGAGCTGACGACCGAACTGACTCGCTTCTCTTCGTCCGTCGACAGCAGCAAGTTCGATGTTCCGTCGGGCTTCAAACAGGTACAAAGCGATATCAGGAAGTCGATGCAGTAGTAGCGCTCGTTAACGGTACGACGCAGGAAGGGGGTTCCGGCTCTGGAACCCTCGCTGATGCCAATAAGGGTATGCAATCTGCTCGGGCTGGCTCGCCTCATCCAGTTTTCTGACTTGTTCGGGACTCAGGGTTAGCGGTAGCCGCTGCGAGATTATCCCGAAGCTGCTCCTCGTTTCGGGCACCGATGATGATGCTCGAAACCGTCGGTTTTCGCAGCAGCCATGCCAGCGCAACCTGCGGCACCGACCTTTGCGACTCCGCGGCGATTCCGTCAATCGCGTCCACAACCTTATACAGATACTCGTTCGGTACCTGAGGGCCGGATTCTGCCGTCTTGTGGAGACGGCTGACTTCCGGAAGAGGCTTGCCTCTGCGTATCTTGCCTGTAAGTCGGCCCCAGCCCAGGGGGCTCCAGATCAGAGCGCCCAAACCTTCCGACTGAGCCTGCGGCATCAATTCCCACTCGTAATCGCGGCCCACCAGCGAATAGTAGACCTGATGCGCGCAGTAGCGCGGCCAGCCGTAACGCTCGCTGGTGTCGAGGGACTTCTGGAGGTGCCAGCCGGAGAAGTTCGACGCAGCAATGTACCGAATCTTACCCTGACTGACCGCGTTTGCGAGTGTGTTCAGAGTTTCTTCGACTGGAGTGAGGGCGTCGAAGCCGTGCATGTGGTAGACGTCGATGTACTCGGTACCGAGACGCTTCAGGCTGGCATCGATCTGCCGGACGAGGTGATAACGCGATGAGCCGACATTGTTCGGTCCTTCGCCGAACTGGAACGTTGCTTTGGTCGAGATCAGGATGCTTTCGCGCGGTAAGTGTTTTATCGCCTGTCCGAGGATCTCTTCCGAAAGCCCTTGCGAGTACACGTCCGCCGTGTCGAAAAAGTTGACGCCTGCTTCCAGACAAACATCAATCAGCCGTCTGGCTTCTGCTACGTCCGTCTGTCCCCAGGCCTTGAAAAACTCGTTGCCGCCGCCGAAAGTTCCCGTGCCAAAGCACAGAACAGGGACCTGGAGTCCACTCTTGCCCAGCTGTCTGAATTCCATGTTTTGCAGTCAGACTCGCTCTGCCGGGAAAAGTTGCTTTACATCGGTAAAAGCCCAGCTAGATCGCTTCGAGCTCTTCTTCAAGGAGTTGCTTTTGATACAGGTCCGCATAATAGCCGCCACGCCCAATAAGCTGACTATGGGTCCCCTGTTCCGCAATGCGGCCATCTTCGATGACGAAGATCTTCTCAGCATTTCTCACCGTGGAGACTCGATGGGAAATAAGGATCGTGGTCCGGTCACGCATCGTGCGTTGAAGCGCATTCAGGATACGTTCTTCCGTGAGTGTGTCAACACTTGACAGCGCGTCATCCAGAATCAGAATGGCAGGGTCGCGGAGTATCGCCCGGGCAATGGCAGTTCGCTGCTTCTGGCCGCCTGAAAGCGTGATCCCACGCTCGCCGACGATAGTCGAGTAGCCGTTCGGGAAGCCTGCGACATCACTGCCCAGCCCCGCGATCTCAGCAGCTCGCCGCACATCGTCCTCAGTCGCTTCCGGAACTCCAAAGGCGATATTGCCCGCAAGAGTATCGCTGAACAGAAATGTTTCCTGCGGTACAAACCCGATCTGCCGGCGCAGGGCAGCAGGATCGTATTGACGAACGTCGTGTCCGTCCAGGCGAACGCTTCCGGAGGTGGGATCCAGAAGCCGCGGGATGAGGTGAACGAGCGTGCTCTTACCGCTTCCTGTGTGCCCCACAATCGCTACTGTGCTGCCCGATTCGATGCGGAGACTAACACCATCGATGGCGCGCCGGCCGTCGCTGAACTCCACAACGACGTCCTGAAACTCGATGTCGCCCAGCGCGCGAGTAAGCGGAACAGGGTCGGCAGGAGCGGCAATCGACGGGTGCTGTTGCATCAGATCATCTATGCGTGCCATCGACGCGGTGCCGCGCTGCGTCAGGTTGACGACCCACCCGAGCGCGATCATGGGCCACACGAGCATACCCATGTACGTGTTGAACATCACGAAATTGCCGATCGTAATCCGCCCGCTTAGCAGCCGGCTGCCGCCAGCCCACAGCACCAGCAGAAACGCCATCCCGACCATCCCCTGAAGCGTCGGCATAAACATTCCCTGAGCTCGCGCGAGACCGACGTTCTCTTTGATGAACGATCGGTTCAGCGCTTCGAAACGTTCGAGTTCGTGCTGCTCCTGTGTATAGGCACGGATCACGCGAACCCCGGCCAGGTTCTCCTGAACACGGCTGCTGATATCGGAGAACATCGCCTGAATTCGTTCGAAGCGTTCATGGATCATTCGTCCGAAGAAGATAACGACCAGGCTGATGACCGGAGTGGGAGCCAGGGCAATCAACGCCAGCGGGCGATCGACCCAAAGCATCACGGCGATTGCAAGCACGAGTGTGAGGGTTGTCTCGGACCAGTACATCACTCCCGGCCCGAGCATCATCCTCACCGCGTTCAGGTCATTCGTGGCGCGAGCCATGATGTCACCCGTCCGGTATTTGCTGTAGAAATCGCCTGACAGATCGACCAGCGTTGAGAAGAGGTCGTTGCGCAGATCGTATTCGATATCGCGCGAGATGCCGATCAGGATCACGCGCATCCAGTACTGGAAAAAACCCTTCAGTGCCGACAGCGCGGCGAGCGCGCCGGCCATCAGCAACAGCCGGTGCAGGTCGAAATTCCGGGTCAAACCGTCAATCGCGATGCCAATCACAAGCGGCTGGACCGCGCCGAAAATGTCCTTCAGAACAAGCGCGCCCATTCCGAGGACGAGCCCGCGTTTGTATTTGGCGTAGTACGGCAACAACCGACGCACAGATAGTCGCATCAAATCCCCGCCAAACTGGTTACGGTCTTCGTCATCTCGAGCAGCCATGTCTTGCGGCTCTCGCGATCCTCCCACCAGTGTTCAGCGTCAAACATGCTGTCTTTCGCGCTCACCACCCGGACATTCGGATTGTTTTGCATGACAGCTCGAAAAATCCGTCCGGCGCGTGCGGTGTGATAGTTGCTTGTCACCAGAAGCAGGGTGTGAATGTTGCGCCGCCGCAACTCGGGCAGGAATGCGTTAGCTTCCTCCTTCGTCGAGTGGGCCGTCAACTTGCAGGCCTGAAACAGATTCGACGGGCACCCGTGCGAAACCGCGTAGGCGATCGCAAGGTCCGCTTCGCTCCTGCCGTACATCTCGTACGGTCCGCTGACGAGTACAACAGGTGCGGCACCCGCCGACGCCAGCTCGCACGCCTTCATGATTCGCTCACCTTTGGGATCGCCCGCGAGCACAAGGATGGCATCCCCATGAAGACCGGGACCATCGTCCTCGATCAGGACAGTCCCTAAGCGAGACAGCACCGCGGGAGCCCCTGCGTACAGGAGCAGCCCGATCAGAAACAAGGGAGCAAGGATTAAAGTGGCTCGAACAGCCGTGCGCAACGATTACTTCTCGTCGTTCTTGTCGAGATGACCAACCGTCTTCAGGCGCTGAAACAGGCGCTCGACGTCCGCTTCATCTTCCGGAGTCAGCAGCCGATACCGGGGAGCCGGCAGCTGGCGGCGATCCTGCGAGGAAAGTGCTTCGCCCCAAAACTGCTTGTATGGTATTCCGTCAATCGTCGCGAATCGCGCACACCGTCGAAGATGTCGAAGCAGGCTCTTACCCGAATCAATGTCGCCTGGGTAAACCAGCGTCACTCGCCGGTCGCCTGTGAGGGTCAGTCTGACAATAAGGGGAGAAATCCAGGAAGTCCGGTCGAGCCTGCGGATTTCATTCCACTGGATAATGCGCTTACCCAGCGCGAGGTGATTTTCGTAGACTTCCACCGCGGGCTGCAGTGCCAGAATCAGCAGCAGAAGCGCACTGCCGACGAACAGCACGCTGGCGACCCACGCCGGCGCCCATTGCCACGCCACCCAACCTGAGAAAACGGCCAGGACCACTGCGACGAGTCCCGCAGAAAGGTAGTGGCGCGAAGGTGGGTAGGTGTTCATTTACTGTCCCCAAGTCTTAGACTAGCGCCGAAGGTCCGGAGCGTCAAACCTTCGCTGGCGTAGAACGAACGAGCCAGATCGCCCGCAGAACATAGTGTAAACCGCTCCACACGGCGGTGACCGCTACGGCCCATACCGCCCACACTGAAAGGCGGTTCGCCCATTGGGTACCGTTACACGCGGCAAGAATCAGCAGTGACACACAAATCTGTACTACAGTACTCAATTTCCCCCAGATGCTGGGAGGAAAATCCCGAATTGA
The DNA here is from genome assembly GCA_963794765.1 of Bryobacteraceae bacterium. Taxonomy (GTDB): domain Bacteria; phylum Acidobacteriota; class Terriglobia; order Bryobacterales; family Bryobacteraceae; genus JAWXCM01. The sequence goes on from CAWCGC010000029.1 coordinate 542,354, forward strand.
CGTGAACGCCAGTCCGGCGGCAGACATCGCGAGAATCAGCGCGTCACGTCCCACTACCAGCCAGGCCAGCCACATCGGGGTCAACCCACTGATACCGAACGACAAATACATACCCGTGAGCAGCGCCTTGTCCGCAATCGGATCAAGCCACGCACCCACTCGGCTCTCCGCGCCCATTTTGCGAGCCACGTAGCCGTCAAGAGCGTCCGTCGCGCCAGCGATCCACGCAAACGGCATGGCGACCGTGCAGTGCCCGTCGAGAATATCGCGAATAATCAACGGCGTGAGGAGGATCCTGACGATCGTCAGGAGATTAGGCAGCCACTGCATTACAGGCTGGACGATCAGGAAACCAGCGCGTCGACAACTCTCGACGCCAGTTCGTCCAGTGTAAGGATTTCGTAAAGGCCGGGGTCCGACATAATTCGTGATACCAGTGCCGTGTGCATGGCGTGGCCGGCTCTCTCGGCCACCACGTGTCCGATCAGCGGCCTCCCGATCAGCGCCAGATCGCCGATTAGGTCCAGTACTTTGTGACGACAGGGTTCATCCGGGAAACGAAGTCCGTCCGGGTTGAGAACCTTGTCGCGTTCGAAGCACACGGCGTTTTCGAGCGAAGCTCCTCGGATGAGACCCATATTTCGCAGCTGATCCAGCTCCCCCGCGAAACCAAACGTTCGTGCGGGAGCGATCTCCTCGGCGTAGCGTTCCGGTGTCACGTCCATCTGGATCGTCTGATGCCCCACCAGAGGGTGGTCAAAGAAGATATCGCAGGTAAGGAGAAAACGGTCAGCCGGAAGGATCGTGATTCGTTTTCCGGGTGCCTCAACCGAAACCTCCTCCCGTACGCAGAGATATCGCCGTTTTCGGCGGAGTTTCCTGATTCCCGCGCTCCGGAGAATTTCAATGAACGGAGCTCCACTGCCATCGGCAATAGGAACCTCCAGATTGTCGATCTGGATAATTGCATTGTCGATGCCAAGGCTGTAAAGGACGCTCAGCAGATGTTCAGTCGTCGAAATCAGAACGCCCTTGCGCATCAGGCTGGTGGCGTAACTCACTCGGGCGACGTGGCTGTAAGACGCGGGAATGCGAAAGAAGTCGAGATCGGTGCGTTCGAAGACGATGCCCGTGGCAGCTGGGGCAGGCAGAATACGCAGCTGAACCGGAACCCCGTGGTGGAGGCCTACGCCGGAGATCGATACAGGCCTCGCGATGGTCGTCTCAAAGCGCAAGCTCAACCTCATGCCAGAATGTATGCATCCGGAAGCCTCAGGGTATCACGTCAACGCTTGTTTGCGGATGCTTTTACGTTTGTTTGACTTAGCCGTTTGTTGTTGTGGTTCTTTCGCTACACTTTCCGGAGCCGCGCGTGGCTGGATCACCACAACTCATCGGGCAAAAAGCCTGTCGCAACCTATCCTGCTCGCCAGACATCAGACAACACGCTGTGTCACACTTGGTCGCGGGCTTGATCTATAGCGAAGCAGTCATCACAAGGAAATGAAAGGCAGACTCTTAGGTTTTCAACAGAATGGCAAATCGTAAAGCTCTTGTAACTGGTTCCTGCGGCCTCATCGGATCCGAGGTCGCCGTTTTCTTCTCTCGGAACGGTTATGACATCACCGGAGTAGACAGCAATCACCGCGCAGTATTCTTTGGCCCAGAGGGTGACACCAGCTGGAGCATGCAGCGACTCTGCCAGGAGATTCCCGAATACCGGCACGAGGCGCTTGACATACGAAACCGCGAAGGCGTCCTTTCACTGATTGAAAGTCTCCGTCCTGACCTGATCATCCACACAGCCGCTCAGCCGTCGCACGACCGGGCCGCCGCGATCCCGTTTCTGGACTTCGAGGTCAATGCGGTCGGTACGCTCAACCTTCTGGAAGCAGCGCGCCAGTTTTGCCGGGAATCGCCGTTCGTGTTCACCTCGACGAACAAAGTGTACGGCGATCGTCCCAACACGCTGAAGATGTCGGAGCTCGAGACTCGCTGGGATTACAGTGACTCACCGTACCGGGACTATGGGATCCCGGAGAGTTTTTCGATCGATCAGAGCAAGCATTCGCTCTTCGGTGCTTCCAAGGTGGCGGCCGATGTCCTCGTGCAGGAGTACGGGCGCTATTTCGATATGCCGACCTGCTGTCTGCGAGGCGGTTGTCTGACGGGACCCAATCATTCCGGTGTGGAACTGCACGGTTTCCTCAGCTACCTGATTAAGTGCAATCTGGAGAACCGCGAATACAAGGTTTTCGGCTACAAGGGGAAGCAGGTCCGCGACAATATCCATTCTGAAGATGTTGCCCGTTTCATGTACGAGTTCGCGCAGGCTCCGCGCATCGCCGAAGTCTATAATCTCGGCGGAGGCAAGCAGAACTCATGCTCGATCCTTGAGGCCTTCAGTCTGGTCGAGAGCATCACCGGCAACACCATGAAGTGGTCCTACGTCGACCAGAACCGAATCGGCGACCACATCTGCTACTACAGCGATCTGCGAAAGATGCGCGAGCACTATCCGAAGTGGGACATCACCAAGAACCTTCAAACCACGTTCGAGGAGATCGTCGCAGGCTGGCGTAATCGCAAAGTGCTGGTCAGTAACGCCTGAGTACAGCTGGCTCTTTTCCTGAAACTTGAATTCGTCGGCCGCTGCCGCAGCGCGGGTCCGTCCAGAGGTGACTCTTCCCCTTACCGGTTTGCACTCTCTCTGGCGGGCTGACCAAGCAGTTCTGTCAGGATGGGCTTCAGCGCTGCCGCCCAGATTTCATAACCCTTCACGCCGGGATGAAGGTTATCCGCGTTCATGACACCGGGATAGAACTTGCCGTCTCGGTCTGTCATCTTACCGTTGACGTTCAGAAAGCGAATCTTTTGGCCATCAGCGAGCCTTGCTAAGTTGTCATTGACCTGATTGATCGTTGCCACCGCGCTCGGGATGTCGGTTCGTGGAAACACGCCCGTAACGACGACGGTGGCTTCGGGCGCCTTCTCGCGAATCGTATTGATGATGGCCTGAAGACCACGGGTGATATCGGCTGCAGTGGCCCCGCTCGGAATGTTGTTGGTTCCGGCCTGAAGAACAACGACCTTCGGGTGAACGCCTTCGAGTTCGCCATTATTCAGCCGCCATAGAATGTTTTGTGTGGTGTCGCCGCCAACGCCAAAATCAGCGGCATTCCAGCCAGTGAAGTTCTCTTTCCAGTTCGCGAGCAGATCCGGATACCCGGTTGTCGCTGCCCACCGTCGCGTGATCGAGTCGCCAACAAAATAAAGATCGATATGTCCCTGCTTTGCCTTCTCGACCAGCCGCTGGTGCGCGACCAGTGATCCGGCATCCGTCCGCGGCTGAGCAACATCGGTCGGTATCGCGGGAAGCGGAGGCGCCGTGTAGTGCATCATCTTCGATGCCCATGGGAGGAAATACTTCCACGTGGGACCATCGGTGTGTCCGCCATCGTGCTGACGCCACGCAAGCTCTCCGTCCATAAGAGGAGTGTTTACGGCAGGCATCTTTGCTGCTTTGTAATCCGATCCAACACCCAGATCTTTCGCGCCGAGCAATCGAAACACCGGACCAGCCGCTACGGTCGCCATAAAGCTGCCTTGCTGATCCAGCCACTTGGCATCACCTTTTTCCGGCACACCATAGCTAATGAACGTCAGCCGCGGAGCACACAGCGCGATCAGCTCATGCGAATCCACCGGGATGTCGCCAGCGTTCTTGCTCCCGAAGCTCGCATCGGACGCTCCGTACTTCAGGAAGTTGCCCGCCATCCAGTGGTATTCGCCGGATCCAGTCAGATTCTCGACTGCCTCGCCGAAGTTGCGGCGGTGCGGCTTCGCTCCGCCTTCTCCCGAGGAACCCACCAGCACAACGGCAAATCGAGGATCGAAAGCCATCGTAATCAGCGCCGCTTTGCCGTATCGCGACACACCTTCGATTCCGACGTGTTTGGCATCGATCGCCGGATCCGTCTCCAGATAATCAAGACCCCGCGACGCACCCCATGCCCACGCGCGCAAAGCGCCCCAGTCCTCGGGCTTACGTGGCTGACCCTTATTGACGAGTCCGATGATTCCGCTCGTGAGTCCCGCGCCGTTGTCGGCCTGAACCGAGGCCGGATTCAGCATTGCGTACCCCCACCCGCCGGCGACGAGCTGCAACTGCGGAGACGGGTCCGTGCCAGCCATTGCGGCGAAGCGTGCGAATGCCGCAGGAACTGGTGCGGAGGGAATCGCAGCCCGGCCGAACAGGATCATCGCGGGCACCGGCTTTTTCGCCCACGCCGGCGTCACAACTACCATCTGCATATCGACACTGACACTGGGGAACGCTGAGTTGTCCACGCGTCCATTTACCTCTCTCGCAATCACCGGGTACGGCCCAACCTTATCCTCAACCGTCCTGATAACAGTCCACGTGACCTTCGGTATGTTGGCCGGAACGCGCCCGAGGACTTCACGTTCGAAGTCCTCGGCAATCTCGGGGCGCCGCAGCTTCCACCACATGTCGGCGCTGGTTACCTTGCGGCCGTCTTTCAGTGTCAGGACATCGGGATAATCGGGAAACGGATTTGCGACGGACTCGTCGTAATTCGCGTGATTCGGTGCGCTCTCATTGCCGCTCGGGCCCGGACGGAGTGCTCGGATCCCGAGTTGCTCCATCATGTTGCGATGATCGTCGGCTGCAGTCCAGGGGGAGGTTTGTGCGGCAGGCTGGCCGCCGCATAACATCAGACTTGCGACCGCGGCAGCGGAAACTCGCAGGTGCACGAAAAAACGAGAGTTTCGGAGAAAAGTAGTAGTCATCATCGCCGCCGGCTTCGGAAATCTTATCAGCCTTGTGGGGCGGCCGCGTCGGGCATCCGGCACCGCCTCGGTCATTTGGAATACTGATGCCATTGACTAGGCAATGCCGTACTCCTTTGGTAAAGTGAGCGTCACGAAGGGAAGCTCATGGGTTCAGGCGGCAGCCCGTCGACAATGAAATCGCCCCCATCAACAGCCCCATCCACGACAGCGCCACCGGACAAGGTGACGCCGCGCAGCTTCCTGCAAACTGTCTGGCTCGTTCGCATACCGCTGCTCTCACTCGCAATGCTGTGCGGTTTGGGTACGCTGGCGGAAGGACGCTACAGGAGCGTACTTGTCGGCCTGTTTGATCTGGAGGGAGACCCCGCAGGAATGCTGCTGGTCGCCACCATCGCCTTCCTCACGGCGGCGACCGCGCTGACGGCCATCAACATGGTTCTGCACCTCGGAACCGAACGATTCAATGTTCCTGGCCTGGCAGGTCCTTCGCCGCGCGTGCAGCTACTCATTTTTCTACTCGCAAACGTGCCCCCAATTCTGTTCTTTGGGGCCGTTTGTCGACTGACGCCAGGCAGCAAGGTCGAACATTACGCGATCGGCGTTGCGGGTTTCGGCCTGTCGGCAGTGCTGGTTTTCCTCGCGAAAATCGTTCAGATGAAATGGACGGACCCGAACAGGACGAAGCATCCGCCTCCCTATCTCGTGTTCCCCGCATCCGTGATCCCACCGTTGAATAAGCTGCTGATGGACTTTTATTGCACGCCGGTTCATAAGTACAGGAAAGTGTCGCGTGCTAAGAAGTGGCTCAACGATCATCTTCAGTGGCTATTCGGTATTCTCGCTGCTTCGGGCGACGGATACTTTATACCCACTGCTCCCGGCCTCGTTCTCGAATCCGCGCAGACTTTCACCATCGCTCTGACCGCACTGTCTTTCAGCCTGTACTTTGTTCTCGGACTGTTCGGTCCACGCGGATACTGGCCCTCGCTGTTCTACGTCCTGCTCGCACACCTTGTCTTCACCTGGATTTTAGGAGGGCTCTGTTTCTTTCTCGACCGCTTTCGATTTCCGGTGCTGATTGCGGCCTTTCTCCTGACATTACTGACAAGTAATGCTCCGGAAGCGGATCACTACTTCAAAGCCAACCGGCTCGATGCACAACCCGCGTGGGCATCGCCGAGACAGGTGCTGGATGTCCACAAGACAGGCAAAGCTCCCATCCTTGTTGCCGCTGCCGGCGGCGGCATTCAGGCAGCAGCCTGGACCACTACCGTGCTCGCAGGATTGCAGGAGCAGTGCCCTGAGTGCGACATACCGAACCGGCTGATGTTGTTCAGTGGTGTGTCTGGCGGTTCCGTGGGCGCGATGGACATCGGCGCGGCATGGCCGAATCTGCAGAAAGCTCGTACTCTCGCGCGAAAGCCGAGTCTGGACGCGATCGCGTGGGGCTGGGTTAACCCGGATATCTGGCGCGCCTTGTCGCCGTGGTTTCGGCCGGCGCTTGTGGATCGAGGGCGGTCACTCGAGGAGAGCTGGGAAAACAGGGCGGGCGAACCGCTGAGAAACGCTTCGCTGTCAGGATGGGGCGCTGATGTGCTTGAGAGGAGGCGGCCCGCATTCCTGTTCAATGCGACGCGTGTTGAAAGCGGAGCGCCCGTGATCTTCTCGACAACCCAATTTCCGTCCGGCCAGAGCAAGCTGCTGAGCCGCCCTCATCAGGCAGTGAGTTTCCATGACCTCTACAAAGAACTCGATCTGCCGGTCACGACAGCGGTTCGAATGTCTGCAACATTCCCTTACGTCTCACCTGCAGCGCGCCCGTACACATCCGACCCGCAACTCGATCCCGCGTACCAGATGACAATGGCCCGGGGTACGTTTCACCTGGTCGACGGCGGATACTACGACAACTATGGTGTCTATACGTTGCTCGCATGGCTGGAGTCGGCGTTAAGCCCGGAACCTGCCGTGCATCATATGGTGATCCTTCGTGTGATGGCATTCCCGCCTGCCGCGGACAAGATGCCGCCTCTGCGCGGGTGGGGCTATCAGAGCCAGGCTCCGCTTGATGCATTCCTGGCGACGCGCAGCACAGCACAGCTTGCTGAATCCGATGCTGTACTGCGGCGTTTCGTGTCGCACTGGCAGAACCTGCAGCCTGACCCGGTGGACGTTCTTTCGGCAGTGCTTGAGTATCCACCGATGGACACGAGCGTTTGTGAGGACCCGGCACTATCATGGAAGCTCACCTCTGCGCAGCAGAAATGCCTCGATGATGCCTGGGACCGTGTGAAGGTCGGTGCCGATGTTCAGGCGTTAGTGCGATATCTGAGGAACCACTGACATGGAAAGCGCTTCCCGGGAGCACGTTCCCTTTACGAGACGGCTGCCCCCCTTACCGGCTGTCGTGATTCCGTGGGCAGTGATCGCGACCGGAATCCTGACGATTCTCACAGGGCTGATAACGAACAGACAGGTTGACGGCTATCCCGAAGGTGCGCCGCTCCACCACGACCTGACTCGCCCTGTATTGGCTCTGGAGCTTCCCCACGACGCACGCGACGTTCGCATCACCGTGGCTCCTCCCGATCCTCCCGTTCCGGCGAAGATTGGCAAATCGATTCCGGACATGTTTCGACGCTCGTTGTACTGGGATTTCACCTTTATCGCGAGCTATTCCAGCTTCTTCGCGCTGTCGCTCGCGATGCTGCCGTGGTCAAGACGTTTCTGGATGCTTGGGTTGTTTGCAGGCGCGCTGGATGTGGCGGAGAATATTCTGCTGCTGCAGATGCTGCCGGCAGCAGACAGCGTGACGGACGGGGCTGCCGCGAACGCGCGCATCGTTTCGCTCGGCAAGTGGGCGTTTATCGCGCTGATAACTCTGTTAATCGGCTGGGCTCTGACCGAGATCGAACTGCGGCCATTCCGACGTCCGGGAACGGGACTGCTCGCGATCACTATGTTGATCGCAGGTCTGGTCGGGATCACCGGTGTAGTTCCCGAACTTCCATGGCCGCCCGGATTTTTCACAAATCGCCACATTGAACCAATGACGATCATCTCGGGAATCTATCCTCTTGTTGCCGTTATCGGCGGATTGTACTGGAAGTTCAGAACGGCTCGGGACAGGGGACCGCAGGAGCGCAGCGGAGGCGTCCTGGCTCCGGCCTGATGGGTGCGATTCCCGCCGCATGATGGCTTCCGCAGGAAGTTCTCCATTGGCCGGCACTCGTTGTCATTGACATAGCTAAGCTAAGGAAGTGATCAGGGTGTTGCTGGTGTGATCGTCGTTTCCGAAGCGCTCTCGATCCTGGTAATCTCGGCCCAGATCACAGCCCGGCTCCTGGATAGTTGATTCTCACGCCGTTGCTTCGCGATAGAGAACGAGGAACGACCCGCGGTTCCGGAATCCACTTTTACGAAAGTCGTGATCTCATCGAAGTGCCGGGGCGGATCGGTACTGCGAAGGCGGGCAGGCTTCTCGGGAGGCAGGGCGTTGCGTAGCGCTCAACCTCAAGGGCGGATGGGCAGTCGCCGGACCCGGAAACCTTCGTCCTCGACGAGAACGATGGCTCCGCTTGCCAACTCGGCCGCGCAGTTGCCAATGACACGAAAGAGTCGCGGATTCACCGCGGACGGCGTTTGATTTCGTAGCCGAAAGATAATGACGCTCGGAGCACCGGTATTGGCGCTAGCAAGAATGTCTCCGAAATCCAGATCGAACGTGAGCACAATTCTGCCCTCAGCCACGGCTTTCGCCGCGATTGCAGGATCGTCAAGACGAATAAGACCCTCATCGCGAAGATGGACCGCGTCATGATCCGATGTGCGCAATGCCTCCACCGTGGTAAGCGAAACGCCCATATCGGCCAGGAATCTCAAGCGGCAGGGCTCTTGAACAAACCGATCTGTTCGTTCGCCAGCGCCGAGGCGTATTGCAGGCACTGGCGTATGTCATCGCCCTCAAGCTCGGGATACTCGCTGATGATGTCCCCCGGGGACATTCCGTTCGCTATGAGATTAACGACAAGCGCCACGGTGATTCGCATCCCGCGTATGCAGGCGCGCCCTCCCATGACCGCGGGATCGAACGTGATCCGGTCGAACATACGGGCAGTCTAGCAGTCTGACCGGCTGTCCGGAAGCCAGTGATCGAGGCGGCAAACAGCTATGCAGCAGCATGATTCACGTTCTTCGAGCGGGTCGCAACAGGATTGCTGGTGCCAGATTCTCCCTGCAAGTCGGGCAGTTGCAGTGCTGTTTCTGTCGAACATGGCCGTGAGTTTGCAATCCGAAAATTAATGACACTGCCGACGCGTTGCGCCGCATCTTTCTCCCAACCAGAAACGACCGTCAGACACGAGCCATCACAACAATTCCAACAGCCCGCCGCAACGCGGGTTGAGGTGTCTAAATGCATTGGGAGATATCGTGCATGCCGGGCAGTGCCGTCCGTGACGGTGAAACGGCGGCTAACAGGAGGAAATGCAAAAGCGAGCGACCCTGACCCTGCTAATCTCGCTGTATCCGGTACATCTTTCGTCCCAGGGGACCCAGGCTGACACTACTTTCTCAGTCCACGAAGAAGAACTCACCCCGGATGTCACAGATGGCTCGATTGAACCCACTTTCTCTAAGAGTTTCTCTCCGATAGAGAGAACACCGCAGGTCCGCGAGTTGACGTGGTCCGATATCTCCGATCAGAAGAGCGTGAACTGGCGTGGTCTGTTCCGTGACTCGAGCATGTTTTTGGCAATCCAGCACAGCTTTCGCATAGCAACAGAACCGGGCACCCGCGAAGGCTTGAAAGGCCCGTTCTTCAGGAACTACTGGCGGGCGGTAAGCAATCTGCACGGGTGGGCCGACGGCGATGAATTTTACGTGAATTGGGTCGGCCACCCGTTGCAAGGCGCTGTTGCAGGATATCTGTTCGTGCAGAATGATATCCCGGCGTACCGGTATGCCATCTTCGGAAAAAACAGGGATTACTGGAAAAGCCGTTTCCGGTCATTAGCATTCTCCTGGGCGTATAGCGCACAGTTTGAGGTCGGTGGGGCGAGTGAGGCGTCAATAGGTGGTATTCAGTCGCAGTTCCCGCAGCAGGGATTTGTCGATCACGTGGTGACGCCCGTTTTCGGTCTGGGGTGGATGATTGTTGAGGATGCCCTGGATAAGTACGTTATCGGTCGGTTCGAGAGTCACGTCCAAAATCGGTACGCGGTCCTCATGGTACGTGGCTGGCTGAATCCCTCCCGAAGTTTTGCCAATATGATGAAGTTCGAGGTTCCCTGGCACCGCGATACCCGGCCGGATTTGTTCCGAGCCGATCCCAGAGGCGAAGCGATCCAGACGTTACTCGAAAGTACATCGAAATCACGACGCACGCTGTCGAGCGATGATCGCGCGCGCGCCGCGATGGGAGTTGCTCCCTTGGAATTTGACCTTGCATTCCAGGCGAATCGTTATAACCACGGGGCTGGATCCGTGTGCTCCGGAGCGAACGGCAACGCCGCCATCCGTGTCACTAACCGATGGCAGGCGGTTGCGGACGTGGGCGGCTGTAAACTCACGGGCCTTGCCACTAACTGGTCCGGGGACTCGCTGCACTTTCTCACAGGTGCGCGCTGGACACCCTGGGCTGCGGGGAACTGGAGTGCTTATGCGCAAATACTGGTTGGGGGCGAAAAACTAACGCACGAGGAAATGTTCCCAACATTGAAGGCGCATTTGGTCGATGCCTGGCAGCGGCAGGGAAGCGATCCCCTGACGATGCCCACGCACGATCAGTACACGAGGCAGTCCGAGACGAGCGGACCCTCGCTGGAAGGAGGCGCGGGTCTGGTGTATCGCATAAACGGAGCGCTGCAACTCCGAGTCGCCAGCGTTAATTACAGACGCTCCTGGGTGCGTCCGCTCGACGGCACGGATTACACCAGTTCGGTGATCTTCTCGACCGGAGTCACGCTCCGCATGGGAACCTGGTAACCGCACGTCTGAGCGGGCCTGCTCGAGCGGCTCTTCGCGCACGCCCGGTGAAACTCCGTAGACCCTAAATAGCTCTGGAACATCGTCTGCCCGCCGTCACCAATCTCCGCAACCAATCTGACGTCAGGATGAGATTTTTACAGATTTCGACGCCCTGAACTGCGGATTCATGTGCTGCCAGCGTGATCTCGTTTACTCGCCAGATGTCATCTTCGGTCACGCTGCGGGGTTTCTTGTTATAGATCCCTTCAACGAAATCGACGAGCACCGATCCGGATGGCGGCAGATTCGTGATCGTCTTCTGGCCTTCTTTGGTCGTTATCAGTGTGACTCCGGTCGCAGCCATATATTCCGCGACGCCGAGCGTCCCTGCCAGACGAAGCCGATCGTCGCCGTGAGTGTCCGCGGTCTTCGGACGGAGATAGTCCATCCGAAGAATTGCGAGACCTCCGTTATCGAGCCGGAAAACCGAAGCGCTTACGTTCTCCTGATCGCCCAGCTCAGGGAACCCGACGCGGTTCTGCCAGCCTGTGGCATCCACGAACTCCCGGCCGCTGGTCCAGCGCATCAGGTCGATCATGTGAATACCGATCCACAGAATTGTGCTTCCGTAAGTATCGCGGTGATGCCGCCACTCTTCCGTTCCGGCTTTGTAAGACTTCTGCGCCGAGACCTGAATCACCTCGCCGATAGCTCCGCTGGAAACGATCTGCTTCAGCGCTGCGAACGGAGGCTCGAACCGCATCGGCAGCAGCATGCTGATGTGCACGCCATTTGCCTTGACGGAAGATCGCACCTGATTGAAATCGGAGCGTGAGATCGCCAGAGGCTTCTCAGCAATAACGTGCATCTTGCGACGCGTCGCGTCCAGAATGGCCGCCGCTCGCTCGGCGTCGTTGTTACAGATCGCGACAATGTCCGGCTTTTCCCGTTCGAGCATCTCGGTGTACGAGGGGTACTTTCGGGCAGCGCCGAGGTACTTATTTTTCGACGCATTGTTGAGTGATTTCGGGTAACCGGAAACCGCAACCAACTCCACATCCGGCAACTGTGGCAAAGGGTCGAGGATCTCGGCGGTATGTCCTTCGAAACCGTGCATCACCAGCCTGATCTTCTTCGGCAGCCGAACGACCGACTCTGCCGCGAACGCCGCCGCGCTGCCCGCCAGCACAGATCTCCTCGTCAGTTTCATATCTACTTTTCGATTCTATGCGGTTTCGGGACTGTTACACTCAACATATCGGTCTATGGCGATTAGCAAGGAACTGCTGGACATACTCGTCTGTCCTCTGGATAAGGCGGATCTGGAGCTGAAGCCTGACGGCTCCGGGCTCAAATGCACGCAGTGCCGCCGTGTTTATCCCATTCGCGATGACATACCCGTGATGCTGATCGACGAAGCGAAAATCGAGGAGTAGCCGCCGCGGTGTCAGCCCTCGCGACGCTGCCGCCAGGTGCGGCTGTGGCTCTTATCCGGCTCCGGTCATTGGGGGATTGCGTCCTGACTACGCCGGCTATTCAGATTCTTAAAAACTCGAGACCAGACCTGCGCATCGGTGTTGTTGTTGAGGACCGATTTCGTGAGATCTTCACTGGCAATCCTGATATTGCAGAAATTTTGGAGCCTTCGCTTCGTGCTCTGCGCGCGTTTCGACCTGAGCTGGTTGTGAATCTCCACGGCGGGACGCGCAGTCTGACGCTCGACAGCAGCATCCGGAGCACGGCTGCGCGCCGGGTTTGCACATCTTCGGGGAACATCTGTTTACAACCTGCGTGTGCCGACGGCCCAGAAGATACTCGGCATTGACCGCCGTGTACATACTGCGGAGCACATAGCGTCGGTTATGTTCTGGCTCGGTGCAAAACATCAGCAGATCGGCCGCGCGAGGCTGTTCTGCACTCCCTCTGCATCGGAGGCCATTGCAGTCATTCATCCGCTGGCGGCAACGGACGATAAAACCTGGCCCGCTGACCACTTCCTTCAGGTTGCGGGATTCGTGCAGCAGGTGGCGGGGCTCGAACCCGTTTTCATCGGAGCTCCCGGCGAAGATCTCAGCCGCTTCGCACAGTTTCGAACCGTAAACGGACCTCTGGACGGCACAAAGACACTCATCGCCGGCGCACGTCTGTTCATTGGAAATGACAGCGGCCCGGCTCACATCGCTGCTGCTTTCGGCGTTCCTACAACCGTACTCTTCGGCCCTTCCGACGCGGAGATTTGGGCGCCGTGGCGGACCGACTCAGCGGTTCTGAAAGCCGAACCGATTTCCCAAATCACGCCAGCCGAAGTCTTCGGGAAATTGCATCATTTGCTTGCGGCAGGAGCGTGTCAGTGAGTCCGCAGCTTCGATTCCTGCTGCGATTCGCGCGACCCTACTGGCCTCCTCTGCTCCTTTCTGTCGTTCTGATGGCGCTTGCGGGAGCCGCGCATGCGACCATGGCCGTTCTGATCGGACCCATCTTCGATCGCGTGCTCAACCCGTCGTCGGCCGATGCTCCGGTCGAGCTTTTCAAGCTCCCGTTCACGGGTCAGCCGCTTTATCTGCAGCAACTAGCCCCTCCGTGGTTTCACAACGTATGGTCCGTAGTCGCGTTTGCGATCGTGACGGTGTTCCTGCTGCGCGGCATTGCCGATTATTTCGGAAACTATCTCGTCAGCTGGGTTGGCCTGAATGCCGTCACCGACGTGCGTCAGTCAGCGTTCGATCGGCTGCTCCGGCACGATTCTGCTTTCTTTGAACAGAAATCGACCGGGCGCATCATGTCCTCGGTCATGAGCGACATCGATAAAATTCAGGTCGCGATCTCGAGCATGCTGGCCGACTGGCTTCGGCAAAGCTCTTCCGTCGTCGGTCTGCTGTACGTCGTCATGCAGCGTGACTGGAAGCTGGCGCTGGTGAGTCTGACCGTACTTCCTATCGTTCTGGTGCCGACGGTTCGTATCGGAAAGCGGATTCGGAGTACAACTCGGCGTGCACAGGACCATGCAGCCGAACTGAACGAAATCCTGCAGGAGACGATCGTTGGTCAGCAGGTTGTAAAGGCATTCGGCGCGGAGAAGCTTGAGTCGGCCCGATTCGCGCGTGCCGCTCAGCGGTTTCGACGGTGGACACTTAGCTATGTCGCACAGCAGGCGATCGCTTCACCGCTTATCGAATTCTGCGCCGCCCTGACCATCGTCGGCCTGTTGACATACGCTCGAACGCAAATCAAGGCAGGAGCACTCACCACCGGTGAATTCACCAGCTTCGTGATCGCGCTCCTGATGCTGTATGAGCCAGTGAAACGGCTGACCGGCATCCACAATATTTTTCAGCAGGCAATGGGTGCGTCACAGCGAGTTTTCGAGTATCTCGCCGAGCCGATCCGAATCAAAGATTCTCCGGACGCGCAAATACTCCACGGCTTTCACAACGCGATTGAGTTCGACCGAGTGTCGTTTCGCTATCCAACCTCCGGAAACGGCTTCGTTCTTCAGGACCTCACACTGCGGGTGAACGCCGGAGAGGTGCTCGCGCTCGTAGGCCCAAGCGGCGCGGGGAAGAGCACGCTCGCCAATCTTGTTCCCCGCTTGCTCGACGTAAGCCTCGGTGCGGTTCGCATTGACGGTTGCGACGTACGGGAACTGACGTTGCGCTCGCTGCGTGCCCAGATCGGCATCGTGGCTCAGGACACGTTCCTGTTCAACACCACTGTCGCCGAGAATATCCGCTACGGAACACCCGGCGCGTCGATGGATCAGGTCCGGCAGGCGGCTAAGAACGCCATGGCGGAAGACTTCATCGAACTGCTGCCCGAAGGCTATGACACGATCATTGGCGAGCGTGGCACCAGGCTCAGCGGCGGCCAGCGGCAACGCATTGCTATCGCCCGCGCCTTGCTTCGAAACGCACCGATTCTGATCCTGGACGAAGCGACGTCCCACCTTGATACAGAATCGGAGATGCTGGTCCAGCGGGCTCTGGCGAACCTGATTGAGAACCGGACCGTCATCGTTATTGCACACCGCTTGTCAACGATTCGAAGTGCCGATAAGATCGTGGTTCTCGATCAGGGCCGCATCACCGAGACAGGCACGCATGAAGATCTGGTGACCGGCGGTGGCATCTATCAAAGGCTTCACGAACTGCAGTTCCTCGATCCTGAACCGGTGGTGAATACATGAAGCTACGCAGCATGACCGGGTTTGCCCGGGTGCGCGAATCCGTCTCTGACATTGAAGTCGTAATCAGTATCAAGTCCGTTAACCATCGCGGCCTCGATATCCACTTCTACACCGGCGCGGAACTTGATCCGTTTGAAAGCGCGATGCGTTCCGCTGTCAAGAAGTATTGCAGCCGGGGCCATCTCGACATCCGCACGCAGCTAAGCCGCTCGGGTTCGGGCGGGTCGACTCTGGGCGTGGACGCCGCGAAGCTCGATGGCTGGATCGCTGCCTTCCGGGACGCTGCTTCGAAATACGGTCTGAGTGCTGAACCGGATCTGAACGCGGCCTTCCGCGTCCCGGGAATTTTGTCCGACAACGCCGCGCTCGAACTGCCCGAATCTTTTGAAGCACCTCTCGTCGGCCTGCTGGAGAAGGGACTCGACCACCTGAATTCGTTCCGTGAGCGGGAAGGTTCGGAGATAGGTGTCTTGCTTATCGACCGGGCGGAGAACCTGTCCAGAACAGCCGACGACTTTGAAAGCTGTCGCAAAACGGCATTTCCGGCCTATCAGTCGCGGCTGCGCGACCGGCTTTCCGATCTGCTGGCGGGATCGAGCATAGAGACGCAGCGAATCGTTCAGGAAGCCGCAATACTGGCGGACCGGTCCGATATCGGCGAAGAAATTGAGCGTCTTCGGATCCATGCAGGGCAGGTTCGGGAACTACTGCTGAACGGCGACGAAGTCGGCAAAAAGCTCGACTTTCTGCTCCAGGAGATGAACCGGGAAACCAATACGATCCTGTCGAAAACTACTGGTCTGGGCGATCACGGCCTTCGGATCACGGATCTGGCGGTAAGGGCGAAGTCGGATATTGAGAAAATGCGGGAACAGTCGCTCAACCTCGAATGACGACAGTGTTCATCGTGTCTGCGCCGTCAGGATCCGGTAAATCCACGCTGGTCCGCTGGTTGCTGGAACGAGACCAGGACCTTTTATTTTCTGTTTCTTACACTACACGTCTGCCGCGCGGGTCGGAGATGCCCGGCGTGGATTATCACTACATCGAGCGCGAAGAATTCGAGTTAAGGATTGCGCGCAACGAATTCCTCGAATACGCCGATGTCTTCGGAAACTACTACGGGACCCACCGAGGCGTGCTGGATCAGGCCGTAAAGGTCGGAAAAGACGTGGTTCTCGACATCGACGTACAGGGTGCGAGACAATTACGTAAGAGCATCCCTGAGGCGGTAAGTACCGTCAGCATCTTCATACTGGCTCCTTCTCGTGAGATCCTGGAGCAGCGTTTGCGAAGCCGCTCGTCGGCCGAGCAAAGGGTTCTCAACCGGCGTGATGATGTCGAGGCTGTCATTCAGACCCGGCTCCGCAAGGCGGCTGACGAGATTCGAAATTATGATCAGTACGACTATGTGCTGGTCAACGACGATTTAACCCGGTCAACAGAGACACTGGCCGCAATCGTGGCCGCCGAGCGCGTAAAGCGTGTTCGTGTGGAGCCCGCGGTCAAAAAGATTTTAGCGAGTTTTGAGAGGTAAAGAGGAACATGGCAAGAGGCCCACAGAACGTTCTCCCCGACGATCGCGAGTCAAGCACTTATCGATTCATCATTGTGTCAGCGAAGCGCGCCCGCCAGCTGCAGAACGGTGCGCGATCGTTTTTGCCCAGCACTTCCCGTAAGCCGACCGTTGCGGCGATGGAAGAGGTGCGCCGTGGTTTGGTGCAGTATGAGGACCGGATTCGCGACGCCAACCTGAACGACGAGACTGAAGTCGCGGCGGAATAACAATCCGGAACGGTCATGAGGGTCGCTCTCGGAGTGTGTGGCGGCATTGCAGCTTACAAGGCTGCAGAGTTGGCCCGTGCGCTTCAGGAGCGCGGCTGCACCGTTCAGGTAATCATGACGGAAGCGGCGCGCGCGTTCGTGCAGCCGCTGACCTTCGCGGCGCTCACAAATCAGAAAGTCATTACAGGTTTGTGGGCGGGCTCGCACGGAAACGGCGACGAGGCGCTTTCGAGCGCCGTCGAACACATCAGCGTCGCGCAGGACAATGACATCCTCGTAATCGCGCCCGCGACCGCGGACATTATCGGAAGAATGGCTCACGGACTTGCCGACGACTTTCTGACCACCACGTATCTCGCGTTCACCGGGCCCGTAGTCGTCGCTCCGGCCATGAACACCAATATGTGGGGGCATCCGGCAACACAGGGGAACATCGAGACCCTGCGGCAGCGCGGCCACGTTATCGTCGAACCTGCTGATGGTCTGCTTGCGTGCGGTACGGTCGGGCCTGGCCGGCTCGCTGAGCCGGCAGTGATCGCCGAGGCAGTCCTGCGCGCCGGAAGCAAACGCCGGAAGGACCTCGAAGGTGAGGTCGTCCTGGTTACCGCTGGTCCCACGGCTGAGCCGCTGGATCCGGTTCGTTTCATCACCAATCGTTCCAGCGGGAAGATGGGTTTTTCGCTCGCAGAAGCCGCTTCTGCGCGAGACGCCCGAGTGATTCTCGTCGCGGGACCTGTGAACCTCCCCGATCCTGTCGGCGTGGAAATGATTCACATCACAACTGCCGAAGAAATGCGGAAAGCGGTACTCGATCACCTTTCCGAGGCGACCATTGTGATCAAATCCGCGGCCGTCGCCGATTATCACGTCGCGAACGTTTCACCCCACAAGATAAAAAAGACCGCCGCCCGTCTGACGCTTGAACTGGAGCCCAATCCCGACATTCTCGCCGAACTGGGACAGATGAAAGGAAGCCGTCTCCTGATCGGTTTCGCCGCCGAAACAGACGAGATGATCTCCGAAGCCCGCCGCAAGCTCAGTGCGAAGAACGCGGACATGATCGTCGGAAACTGGGTGAATCGTGAAGGCACCGGATTCAACGCGGATCAGAACGAAGTCGTACTGGTGACCAGAACGGGCGAGACGATCGAAGTTCCGCTGGGTTCGAAGCGGGATATTGCCGACATCATTCTTGACCACGCACTTCGCCTTCGCCTTGCTCTGCACGCCTCTGCTTCATGAATAGAGATGAGATTCGGGAATACCTCGAGTTCTATCGCGATCTCGGGATCAAAGACATTTATCTGCCCCTTAGTGGCGGCGGTCCTGCCAGCAGCGCCGTCCCGGTTGTTGCTGCCGTCCCGCGCGCGACTGCAGCGGCACCGGCGCCGGCCCCGAAACCAGCTGCCGCGAAATCACCAGCGACGGAACTTCCGGGCCTCGCTCCCGACAACGATAGCTTCGAACGCATCCAGCTCGACATTGGCGATTGCCGCCGTTGCCGCCTTTCTCAGGGGCGCAACAAAATCGTGTTCGGCACCGGCGATCCGGCAGCGCGGCTGGTATTCGTTGGCGAAGGGCCAGGGGCGGATGAGGACGAACAGGGAGTCCCGTTTGTTGGCCGCGCGGGCCAGCTTCTGACGCAGATGATCGAAGGAACGGCCAGCAAAGAGGGCATTCCGCTGCAGCGAAAGGACGTCTACATCTGCAACGTGGTGAAGTGCCGTCCCCCTGAGAATCGAACTCCGCTGCCCGATGAGATGGAGATCTGTGGTCAGTTCCTGTTCCGCCAGCTCTCAGTCATTCAGCCGAAGGCGATCTGTGCCCTCGGATCCACTGCTGCAAAAGCTGTGCTCGGAACGAAAGACGGCGTCATGAAGCTTCGGGGCAACTGGCACAAGTGGCGTGACATCCCGGTGATGGTCACGTATCACCCCTCATACCTGCTGCGACCGTACAATCAGAACGCCAAGCGCGAAGCCTGGGAAGATCTCAAGAAGCTTCTGCATTACGTCTATGACTAACTGCGCCGGCCGCTTCATTTCCTTCGAAGGAACGGACGGCTCCGGGAAGACGACGCAGATGCGATTGCTGGCGGAACGGCTGCGGGCGAGAGGACATCACGTCGTCGAGACGCAGGAGCCCGGCGGCACCGATATCGGCCGGAGCATACGCGCCATTCTCCTTGACCCCGCAAACCACCGGCTTTGTCCTGTTGCCGAGATGTTGCTGTACTTCGCCGCACGCGCGCAGAACTTCGACGAAGTCATTCTGCCCGAGTGGCGGGCGGGCGCTGTCGTCCTCTCGGATCGCTTTACCGATTCGACGCTTGCTTATCAGGGAGAAGGTCGGAGTCTCGGTCCCGATGTCGTGATGCAACTGCATGACATTGCCTGTCACGGCATTCATCCGGACCTGACGATCTTCATCGACATCGACCTTGAGACTGGTTTGCATCGCGCACGTACCCGCAATACCAAAGGCGATCGGCTCGACGAGGAAGCGTCAAGCTTTCACGAGCGCGTTCGGGCCGCTTATCTGCGGCTCGCAGCGGAGCATCCGGAGAGAATTCGTGTCGTTGACGGGCGGGGCTCAATCAACGAGGTGCAGGAGCGAATCTGGAGCGTTGTCTCTCCCGCACTCGCATCGGCGGTTCGGGCATGATCGAACATTTTTACGGCAATGAAGCCGCCGTTAAAACGCTCGAAGGAATGGTCCGGCGCGACAAGGTTCCTCAAACGATTCTTGTGTCGGGACCTGAAGGCGTCGGCAAAGCAACGCTGGCGAGACGTTTCGCCCAGCTCCTCGTCGGTGATCCCAGGAAGATCGAACGCGATGACCTCTCATTATCCGAAAACGCGGCACTGATCTCGGATCGTGAGAAGTGGCCGGCAGAGAAGCGCAACGAAGATCCGCTGCTCTTTTCCTCTCACCCCGACTTCGTCACCTTCACTCCCGACGGTCCGCTGAAACAGATTTCCATTCAGCAGATGCGTCTGGTGCGCGAGCGTGCCCAGTTCAAGCCGCTGAAGGGCCGCTATCGGGTTTTCCTCATCGATCGTCTGGATCGTGCGAACGAGCAGGCAGCGAACTCTCTTCTCAAAACGCTCGAAGAACCGCCTGAGCATTTAATCCTGTTCGTCACAGCGCAGAATCCCTACGATCTTCTCCCGACGATCCGATCCCGGACGGTCATGCTCGCTCTCGCGCCACTGGCACCGTCCGAGATGCAGGCATTTGCCGCCGAGCGTGGACTCGCCGCATCCGACAGAAGAATCGCGCTGTCGGCCGGGTCGCCCGGACTCGCCGTTTCCATCGATCTCGAAATCTACGATAAACGCCGGGCCGCAATGCTGAAGCTGTTGACCGTTGCCAGCGGAAAAGGTCAGTTTGCTGACTGGGCGAAGGTCGCCGATGCCGTCGGCGCAGGCAGATCGGACAAGCTGGACTCATATCTGGACGTCCTCTACATATTGCTGTCTGACATCGTTGCTTTGCAGCACGAGACGGGTCCGATCAGGAACCCCGATATACGTCCCGATCTAGCGTCAATAGCGAGCAAAGTGGACTTTAACTGGCTGCGAGCTGCTGTATCGAAGATCGATGAGCTGGTTGAGTTTCAGCGCCGTAACATTCAGAAATCAATTGCTTTAGACGGTCTGGTCGCGCACCTTCGACCTGCGTGACCTTTGCAGCGCGACCGCGACGTGTGTTACTCAAGGTAGAGAACCAGTGGAGCCGGGAAATCGCAAGATAACACGTCCGCCCTTTACCGGGGGGAAAGACGCGAGGGTTGGCGAGGGCGCACCACCGCCAGCCAGGCGCGCGCCTGTGAAGAAGCCTGTTCCGCCCGATCAGACCAACGCAGAGAACTTCTACTACATCAAGCAGATGCAGGGGAAGACCCAGATGACGATTGTGCTGAAGGACGGCGAGCAGCTCAACGGCATCATCGAGTGGTACGACAAAGCCAGCATCAAAGTGAACCGGGCGGACGGTCCCAACCTGCTGGTCTATAAGTCGTACATCAAATACATGTACAAGGCCTGAAGCCAGGCTTCGTTCAGGTTCGCGGACGTTTCGCCTGACTGAGGCGCCATTCGCGTCGTGCGCCAGCTTCTTCGTAGCGCCGTTTTTCTTCTTCTGTCTCGGGGATGACAGGAACCACCGGAACTCTTTCGCCTTTTGGACCTACCGCGACGAAAGTAAGGTATGCGGATGAGGTGTGCTTCCGCTCCCCGGTCCGCAGGTCTTCCACCCAGACGCTGACTCCCACTTCCATCGAAGTCCGAAATACACGGTTCACTGACGACCGCAGGATCAGCAACTGTCCGATGTGTACTGGCTCGAGGAACGTCATGTAGTCGACCGACGCCGTCACAACCGGATGTCTCGAGTGGCGCACCGCAGCGATTGCCCCTGCCAGATCGACCAGATGCATCACTCGCCCGCCCAGCAGGTTCCCGTGCAGGTTCGCGTCGTTGGGCAGAGCAAACTCGGAATACTCAGAAAGCGACTCACGGACCGGACGGCCCTGCGGCGGTTGGGGGTCAGACATGGGTCTCGCGGAATGCTTTCGCTTGCTTCGCGATCAGGTCTGAAGCTCCATTGCTTTCGTCCACGATGCCGTGTTCTAAAGGCTCGAAGTCCCTTTCGAGAATCCAGAGCAGGCGGCCGCGATGCTCCGAAAACCGGACCGCGTCCGCTTCGCTCGATTCCGGGAAGTGCGGGCATCGATTGCGGCCATAGCCGAAGTTGCACGGCTCCCACAAAAGGTCGTCATCAGGTCGAAACGCAGGCGCGGAGGAAGCGTGACACAGGCCGTCGAATACCGCCCCCAGCGGACTCCGTGCCGGAGCAGGCCGGTCCGTCGAAGGGGCCTTGGACAACGGCTCAAACCAGGGGCAAGCCACGGGCATAGAGTACCATGTTGAGGACTTACGAACAT
Source organism: Bryobacteraceae bacterium (assembly GCA_963794765.1). GTDB lineage: Bacteria > Acidobacteriota > Terriglobia > Bryobacterales > Bryobacteraceae > JAWXCM01. The sequence continues at coordinate 564,052 of CAWCGC010000029.1, forward strand.
GGAGATTGAACGCCTCGAAGCACTTCGAACGATGCTGATTGCGGACCCCGCAAACACACTTGCGCGATACGGTCTTGCCATGGAGCTGGTCAAGACCGGCGATGTCGATGCAGGTCTTAACGAGTTCGGCTACCTGATGCAACATCATCCCGATTACGCGGCTGCTTACTACCACGCGGGCAGGGCTCTGGAGAGTCAGGGGCGGATTGAAGAAGCCCGCGAGGTTATGGAAAAGGGCGTCGAAGTAACCACTCGAATCGGGGACCAGCACACGCGGAGTGAGTTGCAGGCCGCCCTCGATATGCTCGGAATTTAGGCTGTCTAACCCGTTATGCTGAAGTCAGAGATTTAATCAGCTTGCGGTACTTCTTCGTTCTGCTGTTACTCGTCTCCGCAGCTGCCCAGTCCCCTGCGGCTGACGCCCAACTCGAGAAGGCTATACAGGCTCACCAGTCAGGCGATTTCTCGACTGCGGAAGCCGGGTACCGCGACTTCCTGAATCGCAACCCGAAGGTCTTTGAAATACGCTCGAATCTCGGGGCCGTACTCGCCGCGCAGGGTCGTTACACAGATGCGATAAAAGAATACCAGGGGGCGCTGGCACTCGCTCCCGCCAATCCCGGTATCCTGCTCAACCTCGCGCTGGCACACTACAAAGTCGGAGAGATTCGCGAAGCCGCGGCTCGCCTCGATTCCATCGCACAGGGCAACTTTCAGGCACGCCTCCTCCTGGCGGATTGCCTTCTGCAGACGAACGAGAATGCGAGAGTCGTCAAGCTGCTGGAACCCATCGCCTCCCAGAAGCCTGACGATCTGGCTGTCGCGTATCTGCTTGGAACAGCTCTCGTACGGGACAACCGGATCCCGGAAGGGCAGAAACTGCTGGACCGTATTTTGCGCAATGGCGATTCAGCGGAAGCACGACTGCTTCTCGGAACAGCACATTTCGGAATGGGAGAGTTTGCGGAAGCCCTGACCGAATTTCAAAAGGCAGTCGACTTAAACCCGAAGCTGCCCTCAGCGAATGCATACCTCGGCCGCGCTTTGATGTCGACCGGTGATACCGCCGGTGCTGCCAAAGCCTTCAAGCATGAGCTTGAGCTAAACCCAAACGACTTCGAAGCCAACCTGAATCTTGCCGTCATCGTCAAACAGGACCAGGATTATGAGAGCTCGAAGAAGCTTCTTGACCGCGCTCTCCTGATTCGTCCTGGAGACGCTCGTGTTCTTTATCAGCAGGCCACGATTTATGTCGCCGAGAATCAGCCCGAGCGTGCGCGTGAGACTCTCGAAGCCGTGCTCAAAGACGCACCGCAGTTCGTCGAAGCCCACGTCACTATGGCGACCGTCTACTACCGGCTCAAGCGCAAGGCCGATGGCGACAAGGAACGCGCGATCGTGGAGAAACTAAACGCGGACCTGCAGGCCAGACAGCCCAAAGGCGACACGAGTCGCGGAGTTTCGACACACTGAAGTCATGCGTGCGGCTGCACTGGCACTCCTGCTGTCTGTCGGCCTGCGTGCGGCGGAGTCAAGGTGCAACGTATGCCACGCGCAACAGGCAGCCCATTACGGTGCGACACCGATGGCGAACGCACTGCTGAAGCCAGACGAAAGTGCGATACTTGCGAAGCTGAGCCCGATGAAGTTCACCGATGGGCGCTATAGATACACCATCGAAGGCAACCAGTACACTGTCACCGACGGGGAAAACACTCTGACCGTGCCGATTATGTGGTCGTTCGGAGCAGGCATAGCAGGCCAAACGTACGTCTTTCAGCACGAGGGTAACTTGTACGAGAGCCGCGTGAGCTACTATCCGCGAATCAAGTCGCTCGACCTGACGCTCGGCGCTGTAGGTTCAAAACCCTCCGACATCGTTACTGCCGCGGGACGCAGGATGAACAATGACGATGTGGCGCAGTGTTTTGGCTGTCACTCCACCAGCGTCGAACCTCGCTTCAACCTCGCGAACATGACTGCAGGAGTGCAGTGCGCCGCATGTCACGCCGGAGTCTCGCGGCACGCCGCCGACGTCCGGAACGTTCCGGGCAAACTGCACAAGCTCTCGACCGAAGAGATGTCCGAACTCTGCGGACGGTGTCATCGGACGTGGGAGCAAATCAGCATTAACGGACCGAAGGGCATCAACAACGTTCGCTTCCAGCCATACCGTCTGACGAACAGCAAGTGCTACGATGCCGACGACCGCCGTATCAGCTGCGTTGCCTGCCACGACCCGCACTCGCCGCTCGAAACGAGTGCAGAGTCATACGACTCGAAATGCACAGCTTGCCACTCAAAAGGCTCTGGTTCGAAAGCAGCCGCACACATCTGCAAAGTCAGCACAACACGCTGCACGGAATGCCACATGCCGAAGCTGGAGATCCCTGGTTCCCACATGGTTTTCAATGACCATCGCATTCGAATCGCGCGCAGGAACGAGGTCTACCCAAATTGATGAACATCTCTCGCCGGACCATGTTGTCTCTGCTCGGCGCCTCAACTCTTGCTCGGCCTGCAGATCACCCGGCAGTTCTGTTCGAAGAAGTTCCTCCTTCGACTTCCGGCATCACCTGGGTACACGACGCCGGCGTCTCGCCGGAACGCTACCTGCCCGAGACGCTCCCCCCGGGTTGTGCCTTCCTCGACTACGACAACGACGGCTGGATGGACATCTTCCTCGTCAACTCGGGTCCGTCTGATTTCTTCAAGCCGAAGCAGCCCGTTCGCAACGCGCTCTATAAGAACAACCGGGACGGGACATTCACCGAGGTTGCAGAGAAGGCCGGGGTCGCCGGAGGCATTTCTTTCGGAATGGGTGTGGCGTGTGCCGATTTCGACAATGACGGGAATCAGGATATCCTCGTCACCGCGTACGGCCGCCCAACTCTCTATCGCAATAACGGTAACGGCACATTTACTGACGTCACGGAGAAGGCCGGAATTGGAGGCCCTGCATGGACAACCAGCGCCGTATGGTTCGACTACAACAACGACGGCCTCCTCGATCTCTTCCTCTGCAGTTTCGTCCGCTATGGTCCCAATGATCGTTTTGCCTGCGGTGACAACAAGCTTGGTCGCAAATACTACTGCATTCCCCGCGTATTCAAACCGACTCCGAGCGTTCTGTATCACAACAACGGAGACGGCACTTTTAAAATCGTCAGCGGCGGGACCGATATAGAGAAGTCGCTCGGCAAGGCTCTCGGCGTAGTCGCAACCGACGTCAACAACGACGGCCTCATGGACCTCTTCGTCGCGAACGACACCGTCCAGAACTTCCTGTTCATGAACCGTGGCAAAGGCCAATGGGAAGAGATCGCACTGGCGGCGGAAGTGGGTTTCAGCGTCAACGGTCAGGCGCGCTCCGGAATGGGCGTCGACTCAGCCGACATCAACGGCGATGGGTGGCAGGATCTCTTTGTGGCTAATGTCGATCAGGAGATGTTCTCGCTCTACGAGAACAACAAAAACGAGACATTCCGCGACACAGCCCACGCGAACACAGTGGCACAGAGCACGCGTTTGCTAAGCGGATGGGGCCTGCGCTTCTTCGATTTCGATAATGATGGCCTCACAGATCTGCTGCTGGCCAACGGCCATCCCGACGACATGATCGAGATGTATTCCCAGCAGGTAAAGTACAAGGAGCCTTTAGTTCTCTTCCAGAACCAGGGCGGGAAACTCCGCAACATCTCCGCGACCGCTGGTCCGGTTTTCAGCAAGCTTTTCCCGGCGCGAGGCCTCGCAACAGGCGATTACAACAATGACGGTCGCGTCGACGTCCTGATCGGCAACTGCAATCAGGCTCCTCTGCTTCTGAAGAACAACGCGGGAGAAGGGAACGCGTGGCTCGGACTTTCACTGGAGGGGAAGACCTGTAATCGCGACGCAATCGGAGCTCGCATTCGATGGTCCGCTGACGGCGCCATCCGCTCCCGGCTGAAGACAAGCGGCGGCAGCTATTTATCAAGCCACGATCCGCGCGAAGTTCTCGGCGCTCGGCCGCGCCGGCAAAGCTCGAATGGGTAGAGATTCGCTGGCCCGGTCCAAGCACCGTCACCGAACGCTTCACAGGTCTCGAACTCGGCAAATATCACAGGATCATCGAAGGTTCGGGGAAGCGTCAGTCTTAATCAGCACCGCCGCAAAGAACCCATCTCCGGCATCGATGCCCGGAGTCCGCCGAAGCGTTCGTTCTACCTTGACCCCCGACCCGAGCGAAGCAACAACATCTTCGTTCTCCTCTCGCTCCAGAGAACACGTCGAATAAACAAGCTTTCCGTCAGCCGACAGACACTCAAGCCCATGCCGCAGAATCGCCATCTGACGTCGCTGCAGGTCTTCGATGTCGGAAGGCTGAAGCCGCCACCGAATCTCAGGATTGCGACCAAGCGTTCCCGTCCCCGAGCACGGAGCATCAATAAGTATCCGATCGAAGACGCCGCGAAACGGCAGCGGACCCGTCGCGTCCAGCAGGACTCGTCCGCATACCGGAGCATCTACCGTCTTTAGCCGGTGAGCATGCAAGTCGCAGGCAAACGCCACGAGTTCAGGAGTCTCCACCGCCTGAGCCGTCTTGTTTCCCGGCGCCGAACAGACATCGAGAAACGTCATCCCCGACTGCAGGTCCAGCAGAGGCACAATCGCCTGCGAGCTGATATCCTGCACACGCAGTCCACTCGGACTCCCGGATACAACCCGGTATGCCCCAGGCACATCGGAAGCTGCTTCAAGCTCCAGGTCCGCATCCGCCGGAGGATTCCGAACCCACGACTCGGGCTGTTGGAGAAACTCCAAAGCAATACGTTCGCTAACAGCCGGGCCAAACTGCGCATCCCAGCGCGACAACAACCATTCCGGCATAGACAGCCGCACACAACGCGACGGCCACGCAACGGGATCCGTCCGCCGAATCCGTCGCAGCACGGCGTTTACCAGCCCGGCAGCCGACTGCTTGCGAGCATGCTTCACCAGCTCGACACTCTCATCGACAGCCGCATGCGGAGGCACGCGATCAAGCTCCCGGAGCTGATACACACCCATGCGCAGAGCAATCCGAACCTCTCGATGGAGAGTCCGCCCTCCCGTCTGCTTGTCAATCAAAAAATCCAGCTGCGCCTGCCGCCGCAAACACCCAAACACAATCTCGGCCGCGAGCCCGGCATCACGACTGTCCAACCCCTTCGAAAACCGAATGAGGAGGTCAGACGCATATCCTCCATCCTCGACACGAAGAAGAACTCGAAACGCTGCCATGCGAGCCGGAGAGATCACGCTGATTACAGCGTAGCGGCTACCCTGAGGGGGTGAGAGGCTTCCTGCTGCTGCTCGCGGCCATATCGCCGACAGCAGCTCAGTTCAACAACCTCCGAACCGACTACCGAGGCGACCAGCTCTTCTTCGTAAGCACCCTGAACTATAAGGAGCAGGCAGCGGCTCAGGGCGGCAAAGTCTACGTCGCGGATTCCACCGGAATCCGTCTCCTGTTCGCACTGCAGCGCGAGTGGGTCACGTATCCCTCGCTGCCGCCCGTTTACGGAACAACGAACTACTACGACACGGTCGGCATTGATCGAGCTTCGAACGGAGCGGCTTTCGTCCTGACAACCCTGCGAGAATGTGAGATACCGGGTTCCGGTTGTCTCGATGACCAGCGCTTCACAACCATTTACAACGATCAGGGGCAACCGGTTGCTGGTGAAGTCGGTTCCGGAAGGGTGAGCCGCAACGGCGAATGGGCGACGGCAGGCTACTTCCGAATCAATCTGAAGACGGGTCAGCGACGGTACATCGGATACTGGCAAGCCATAGCAGATAACGGCACGGTGCTGATGTCCGCCGACCCGTATATAAGTACGCAGGCCAGACCAGTAGAATTCCTGCGGACCGATGGATATAGGTACGAATTCAACGAACTTGCCACGCTGGGCACCATCAATGCAGACGGAACGGTCGGCGCGTGGGTAAGCAACGGACAGATTCGCCGCGTCGACCTCAAGCCTTACAGCCCCGAAGTAATCACAGCCGGCGATGGCACCAGCCCGCGACTCAGCGATGACGGAAGCAAACTCATCTTCCTCTCAAACCGGCAAATCTACCTCTACACGGACGGCAGAGCAAGAGCAGTCACCGCAGAACAAAGTGGAGTGAACGAAGCGACAATCAGTGGCGACGGCCAGGTCATCTGGTACGTAACCGGACGCGGCGAGCTCAAACGAACGAGCCTGAGCACTTCAGAGACGAAGGCCTTCACAGGTCCGGTTGCGGCCTTCCTTGACCGCCAACTCATCACCAGCGCCGGATCGGCCACGCTGATTCGAGCCTCTTTGAGCAAAGGTCAGCAAGTAAAAGCAACGCTCCGCGGCGAGCCGGTGCCAGTGATCAAAGTCGAAGAGAACCAGCTCTACATCCAGGTTCCATGGGAAACCCCAATCAGTGGCTACTACCCGCTGACATTCGAAGCCGGCGGCGACCCCGACTGGACCGGAGCCTCGATGTCGTTAGGCGTCGTCAACGCCGCTCCAAGGTTCTTCCCGGACGCAACTGGCAAATACGCACTCGCTGCACACGGAGACTTCCACGGCCTGATCACGCCCGAAGATCCCGCCGTCCCCGGTGAGATCGTGCATGTTTACGCAGCCGGTCTCGGCCGGGTCACACCGGCAGTTCCAACCGGAGCGCCTTCACCCTCGTCACCCCCAGCGGAAGTGCCGAAAACTTTCCCGATATGCTACAGCAACGCCGAAACCTTCACCAGCATGGACATCGTGTGGGTCGGACTCGCACCAGGCATGATCGGCACATACCAGCTCGACTTCCGAGTGCCATCTGACGCAAAAGGCAACACACTCGACATCTGGTGCCGCGGTGACGATCTCGGAGCGCGATCGCCGTTGCCGCTCGCCCACTGATTCGCCGACTTTCCCGGTCAGACGTATTTCAAAGGTGGGCTGACATTCCTGACTGCTGTGCTGGAGAAGTACACTGCCACGCTCGGACCTGTCTCACCGGGCCGGTGACGCGCGTCAGGAGATTCGAAACGGCGGAACGAGACCGAAGATGCCGTTTCTCAGGAGAGTCATTCTCGACTCCCTTCGACTGTGGCCGACAACACCACTGATTCTCCGGGAGGCTACCGCCGAGACGCAGTGGCGCAAGGGCACGATTCCCGCAATCACCGTGCTGCTGATCTTCGTCCCGTTCTTTCACCGGGACGATCAGCGGTTGCCTTGGGCCGACGCTTTTGTCCCCGATATCTGGCAGCATCCCGACCAGGTCAGGCGAGCGCCTCTCATGCCCTTCAGCGAAGGTCCAGCCTTCTGTCCCGCAACCAACCTGGTTCAGATGCTCGGGTCGGCAATGCTCTCCAAACTACTCCAGGTGGGGCGCCTGACTCTGACGCATCCGTCATCGCGGCTGCGTGCTGACCGTCCGCTCCCGGGCGCACTGAACCACTACGGCGTGCGCTTCGGATTTCGGTGAACTAGTTCTCAGCGTTACTGGAATCGGGAGCGGTAAGCCGGCGAATCCAGATATTCCGATACCGAACTTTAGTGTTGTGGTTCTGCAGCATCAATGGCTCATCCCCGTGAGCCTCGTACGGCCGAACCGCGCGATGCGTCATCGGTCCGCCGATCTCCTGATGATTTTGCACCAGAACATTATTCAGCAGCACTGTCACGAAGGCGGGTTTCACCAGCGTGGTTCCGTCAAATCGCGGAGCCTCGAACATGATGTCGTACGTCTGCCACTCGCCCGTCTTCCGAACCGCATTCACCAGCGGCGGCCACCAGCCATAAATCGCGCCAGCCTGTCCGTCAGCGTACGTTTTATTATTCCAGGAATCGAGCACCTGAACCTCATACCGGCTCATCAAAAGCACACCGCTGTTGCCGCGATTCTGACTCGAACCCTCGACAACGGACGGTGACGCCCACTCCAGATGCAGCTGAATGTCTCCGAACTTTTCCTTTGTCGCCAGGTCGCCCTGGCGCGGCACACACTCGAAAAATCCGTTCTCGACCTTCCACGTCGGCGTAACCAGCTTGCCTGCGTTCTCACGCTTACCAACTTCATTCCACTTCGAGAGGTTCTTCCCGTCGAACAGAACGATTGCGTCTGACGGCGGCATTCCGTACTGGGCACCCGGCGTCACATGCCGCGGGCGCGGACGATCGATGTCGTGGACACGCCATTTCTGGCCGGGAATCACGGGCGTGTCGGTGTAGCCGACGGGTTCCTGGTCGTGACCCGCGGGATTTTGTGCCTGGGCAAGCAGCACAAGAGCGCCAGCCGCCAAAGCCACAGGAATAGACAAGGAGAGGAAAACGAAAGTCCGCTTCATAGCAATCAGAGCCTGAAGCGGACAGCTTATCAAACGACGATTAATCGCCGGCTGCGGCGCTGCTCACCGAAAGCGAAGAGGGCAGCGAAGGCACAACCGCGGCAGCCGGAACATCCGCCCACAGCGGAGCGTGAACCGGTTTCGGACCGATGTTGCGGAGTTTCAGAACCTCCGGCACCAGGTCTTCACACACCACGCGCTTAAGGGATCCGTCCTCCTGCCGGGCAAGATCGACCAGGCCGGCGCGATCGCAGTCGCAGCGCTTACGTTCCCGAGTCAGCGAATAACCCCATCCGATATTGCCAGTGCCCGGATACCAGCCGCCGTAAGGAACCGGAATTCCTTCGTTTACCACGGTGTCCAGCGCTCGATACAACTCGCGGCACTGATGAACGCGATTCGAATCAAGGCCAGCCTTGATAAATCGGCCGCATGCATCGACGCGCTTGATCGGATCCCAGGTCTCAGGCGTGCCGAACTCGCTGATGCAAAGCGGCTTCCGTGCGGCTTTCCACCAGGACCGGAAGTAGTCAGGTACTGACATCTTCCGATGCATATGCGGGTACAGATCGATACCGGCGACATCCACCGCATTGCCGAGTTCCAGCACGGTTTCGATCTCGGACGCAGGCTCGGAGCAGAACACCGTCGCTCCATGGCTGCGCGCGATTGCCGAGGAGATCCGAAATGCGCGAACCAGGTTTGCGTGAATCATCCGATAGGATTTGCGGCTTTTCTGGTGCGGCTGCCAGTTGCCGAGCAAGGCTCGCTGGCACGCGTCCATTTGCAGTTCCACGATCGGAATCACCAGGCGAAATTTGTACCGGGAAAGTAAACGCTCCGTGTACTCGGCCAGGTGATCCGAGAGTTCCGGAGAGTAGACAGCGTGGCGAATGGTTTTGCCCGCAATCCATTTTGGGTAATTGAAGTGAGCGATGGGATAGAAAATCTCAAGTCCCAGGCTGGTCGCCAGCTCGACTTTTTCATCGATCAGTTCCCACTTGTACTCGCCGCGCCGGGGCTGAATCAGCGACCACGGCATTTGCCAGCGAAGCAAGTCAAACCCGCAGTCAGCCAGCTGACGAAAGTCGTCCCGCCACAGCTGATCGTGCTGATTCCAGCGAGCGTGGTAGTTTAACCGACGATGAACATCGGGCATTGCCGTGTCGATTCCGCTAATCAGGCGCATAGTCCCTGGTCACTCCATTTCCGGCAAGCGAGAAAGTCCCTCACAAAAGGACACGCGTAAAATTGCCGCACTTATATGATGGGTGGCGTTTCATCTGGGTGCCAGTCCGCATATGAGGGAATGTAAATTCTTGTATGTGGGTGTAAACGCCGGATAGTTATGGGACCTTTAAGACCCGCGGTTCCATCGCTCCGGTCAGCTTTCGTCTGGAGCTTCGCCGGAAACGTCGTCAACGGATTCAGCGCGTGGGCAGTCCTGGCCCTGGTTGCAAGGCTCACCAGCATCGAGTCTCTTGGACAATACGCGCTGGCTGTGGCCGTAGCCTCTCCCGTTGCGATGCTTGCTCACCTCAATCTCCGAATGGTGCTCGCGACTGATGTCAGTGGCGAGCACAGCGACGCCGATTACTTCCAGGTCAGAATGTGGAGCGCCGCGGCCGGGCTGGTTATTACCGCAGCAATTGGGTTCGCATGGCAGCCCTTTTTGGGTGTCGGGCTCACGATCATCCTCGTCGGAGCAAACTTCGCTGTGGAAAACATCGAGGACCTCTACTATGCAGTCATGCAGCGAAGCGAGCGTCTCGATCACGTCGCCAGGTCGATGGTGTTGAGAGGAGTGCTTGGGATCGCACTCATCGCAGTGTTGCTACGGATGTTCCCTGTGCCTGCCTCTGCAGCCGGAGGCATGCTGCTCTCCCGAATCATTACGCTTCTTTCATACGATGTGCGGAAAGCCACCGCATCCGCGGGTAATGTGACCGCACCTCGCGAGGTATTTCTCCGGGCCGCACCGCTCGGACTTACCCTCATGCTCGTATCGTTTACCTCCGCGATTCCCCGCTATGTAGTCGAGCACTGGCTTGGACCAGCGAGACTTGGAGCATTCGCTGCTGTGATGTCCTTCATCGCCGTCGGGTCTGTCATGATCAACGCGCTCGGCCAGAGTGCAACCACACGGCTTGCCCGCTCGTTTCGATCCGGTGATTGGCCGGACTTTCGAAGGCTGGCATTACGGCTCTGCGCTCTCGCCGTCGGTATCGGCCTGACTGGAGCCATAATCGCAGCAATCGGGGGCAGCTACTTCCTTAAGCGTGTTTACCGCCCCGAACTGGCCGAATATCAACCATTGCTGGTGCAGGCACTCCTCGCCGGAACGATTGGATACGTCGCCGCGATACTCGGTTTTGTCGTCAGCAGCACTCGCCGGTTCACAGAACAGTTGCCGCTTTTGACGCTGGTCGCATTCACATCGGGTGCCGTATCGCTGATTGCGGTACCGGCTATCGGCCTGAGCGGGTCTGTACTCGCCGTCGCGGCAGCCGCCAGCAGTTCAGATCGCAGGGAATATCTACATTCTCCGAGGGGCGTCATGAGTTTTCAGAGAGTCGCCCTCGCGCTCGTTGCCGCTCTCGCGTTCACCTTGCCCTGGGAGAAGAGCGTCACGTTTGCTGGAATCGGGACGGTCGCCCGCGCTGTTGGAATGCTGGCCTTTGTCGCTGGTGTTGTATACGTCCTGCGCTCACACCGGCATCGCCGGCCGAATCTGGCCCTGCTGCTGCTTACCGTCCTCGTTCTGTGGTCTGCCGCGACCTGGTTCTGGAGCTATGATCCGCAAGCTACGAGCGTCAGAATAAGCACTTTTGTCCAACTGCTTGCAATGGTTTGGCTGGTCTGGAATGTCTGTCGTTCGGCCATCGACGGGAGAGTTCTTGTGAGCGCGGTCCTTGCCGGCGCGGTGATCGCATCCCTCACCACGATTGCCCGCTATCTGGAGCACACCCAAACGTACTGGAGGCGTTACGCCGCACCCGGGTTCGATCCGAACGACCTGGGCCTGACTCTCGCGCTGACTCTTCCGCTTTGCATCTGGCTGATGAACTATGATCGCTGGCGATGGTTGGCGATTGCTTCCGGACTGCTGTCATGCAGCGCCATACTGCTGACCGCTTCCAGGACAGCTCTGGTTTGCGCCTTCCTCGGTCTTCTGCTCGCGAACGTCAGTTGGAAGAGCGCAGCTCTTGCGGCCCGTCTGGGTCAATTCACGCTTGTCGTGTTCCTGTTGCTGGGGACGACGGTGTTGGCGCCGAAAGCTTCCCGCGAGAGGGTGGCGACAACAGTTCAGGAAACCACCACGGGAACTCTGCATAAGCGCACAACCATCTGGAAAGCCGGCCTCTCAGCGTGGAAAAGTCGAAGGTTCATTGGCGTGGGATCCGGAGCATACCCGGATGCCGTCCGGCCCATCATCGGCACTCCCGGAGTCCCCGGCCATGAGTACGTGGCGCATAACAGCCATCTCTCGATTCTTGTGGAAACCGGTCTTATCGGGTTCGCGATTTATGCCGGCCTTCTTCTGTCACTCGCAATCTTCGTCTTCTGTATGCAGGGTGCGGACCGTGCCGTGTGGGGAACCGTCCTGCTCATCTGGGTCGTCGGCGTCTCGACACTCACGTGGGAGCACCGCAAGATCGGCTGGCTTCTTTTTGCGATTTTAATGACTGAGTGGGCCAGAGCCTGGCGAGCGGACGAGGCTCGCCCGGCGTGACTCGCGTCCTTCACGTCCTTGCGACTCTCAAACGGGCGGGCGCCGAGAGAATGGTTGCGTCTCTGGTATCGCGACTCAATCGAGACCGATTTCAGCCGGCGATCGCGACCCTCTTCGACGCAAGCCCGGGCGACCTCGAATCTGAAGTCGCCGCTCCGTACACCGGCTGGGTAAACGTCCCGGTCTGGATATTCGAATGTTTGGCCGGCTTCGACGTGTGATCAACCACTTCCGTCCACATGTCGTCCACACCCATTCGTATGTGCTCCGCTACGTGTTGCCTGTTGCACGCAGCCCGATTGTGCACACGGTACATAACCTCGCCGAGCGCGAGGTCGACACCATCGGCCGGGGCATTCATCACATTGCCTTTCGGCTGGGGGTCACACCGGTTGCTGTCTCTCAAAGCGTCGCCGACTCGTTTGAACACCTGTACGGTTTTCGGCCCGAGGTAATTTATAACGGAATCGACCTCTCTGCAGTACCACCGGCGTAGTCAAACGCACCACGGCACGTTTACCGTCTTGTCGGTGGCTCGGCTCGAACCCCAGAAGAATCCAGAGCTGCTCGCCGAAGCGTGTTCCGCATTGCAGCATCCTGCAGAACTTCTCATCGCCGGGGAGGGCAGCCTTCGACCCCAGCTCGAAAAGCATTCCGGGGTGACGCTCCTGGGCGTCCGATCCGATATCCCTGAACTCATGGCGGATGCGGATGTCTTCGCGCTTAGTTCGGATTACGAAGGCCATCCAGTCGCTTTGCTTGAGGCTATGGCCGCCGGTCTGCCTGTGGTCGCCACCGCCGTAGGCGGCGTGCCGGAGATCGTCGGGGATGCCGGGCTGCTGGTGCCGCCACGAGACATCGAAGCTTTCAGGAACGCACTGGTACAACTTCAGCGCGACCCGAGCTTGCGAGAGGAGTTAAGCAGGCGTGCGAGAGAGCGAGCCCGGTCGCTTCGGCGTAGACACAATGGTAGTCAGCTACAGCGCGGTTTACGACCGCGTTGCGGAGCACCGATCGTGAGACTCGCGATGCTATCGACCAACATGGCGCGAGGCGGAGCGGAAACTCAGGTTGCGCGGCTCGCCATCGAACTCCGCCGTCGAGGCCACAGCGTCAGCATCACATCACTCCGCCGCCCGAGTGCCTACGTCGAGGAAATCAAAGACGCCGGAGTTGCCCTGGCGAAGACGGCGGTTGTCCGCCAGAAGCCCCAGATTCTCCATTGCCACATGTTCCATGCGAACATTCTGGGCCGGCTCCTGCGGACGGTCTTCCCGTTTCCGGTGGTCATTTCCACAATCCACAGCACAGCGGAAACCAAGGCGGCCAGCGGCGGCCAACTGCAGGCGCGAGACCTCGCCTACAGACTCACAGACTTCCTGGCCGACGCAGTAGTCGGAGTGTCGACGGCCAGTCGTCGAGCGACACCAGGCTGCTAAAGCGGTCAGGAAAGCACTCGTGATTCCGAACGGCGTCGACACGGAGCACTTCCGGCCACCGACGGGCGAGGAACGCGAACGAGCCCGGCACCGCCTCGACCTCAGCGATAGCCAATTCGTGTGGATTGCCGTCGGACGCCTCATGTGGAAGAAGAACTTCGGTGCACTCCTCGAGGCTTTGCCTAACGACTCACGAACGGTCCTTCTAATAGTCGGCGCAGGACCAGACGAACCGGAACTCCGGCGCGTCGCGGGACCGAACGTTCGATTCCTTGGTGAGCGCACCGACATCCCGCAACTCCTCTGGGCCGCGGACGCCTGTGTGATATCGTCAACGGTGGAAGGCCTGCCGCTCGCGTTCCTTGAGGCGGCGGCTTGCGGACTTCCGTGTCTCGCGACCGACGTGGGTGGCATTCGCGAGACCCAAATTGGGTTCGTTCTGCAAAACAGCACGGAGTTGCGCGCGGGTCTGGAGCGCATGGCGAGCCTGAGCGAATCCGAACGACAACAACTCGGGAGGTCTGCCCGGGCGATCGTTGAGGCGCGATATTCACTTTCGGCTGTCACGACGGAATGGGAAAGCCTCTACCGGGAACTGTTGACGGCCTCGACGTAACGAACCGGTTTGTGCTCGATTTCGCCCTGCGGCATGGCGGTCGTGTGCTGGATTACGGGTGCGGTGCCGGAAAGCTTGTCCTCGCGGGTCGGGCGAACGGACTCGACATGTTTGGTACGGACCTCTTTTATGGAGGGTCGGAAACCCGGGCGGAGGCGGCCTCGCTGATCGGGACCGTCATACGAGAGCTCAATCCAGACGGTTCCATACCGTTCCCGGACGAATATTTCGATCTGGTGACGAATAACCAGGTAATGGAACACGTTCAGGATCTGGACGCCGTCCTCTCGGAGATCGCGAGAGTCCTGCGGCCCGGCGGCAGGGTCCTGAGTCTCTTTCCGTCCAGGGACGTCTGGAGGGAAGGGCACATCGGGATTCCGTTCTCGCACTGGTTCCCGAAAGGAAATTGGCTTCGTTTCGTCTACACGTGGTGCTTGCGGTCTCTGGGATTCGGAACCTGGAAGGAGCAGGCTCCCACAGCCCGGCAATGGGCTGTCGACAAACTGGAGTGGATTGACCGCTGGACCGTCTACCGTTCGCGCGCGGAGATTCTTGCGCTCCTACCACCGCTTGTTCCGCAACTCGTTGAAAGAAGACGAGTATATCGTGTTTCGGCTGCTCGACAGCCCGTCGCCGGTCAGACGGTTCCTCGGCCGGCTGACGAAGGAATTGGGTTCGTTTCGTAAAGCGGGAATGGGTTTGTTTCGTAAACTGGCTTTCCTCGTGATCGTCTCGGAGAAGCCGGCAGGGTGAGGATCGCTTACGTCGTAACCAGAGGCGATGCGGTTGGCGGCGCCTCGATTCACGTACGCGATCTCGCAACCGCGATGCAGGCGCGCGGACACGAAGTCATTGTTTTTATTGGCAGTACAGGGCCGGTAACGGACCTCCTGAAGGAAAATTGGCTTCGTTTCGCGATTGTCCCGAACTTGGCGCGCCCCGTTCATCCATGGAAGGATGCTCTTGCGTATCAGGAACTCCGGACGGCCCTCAGGGAGTGGCGCCCAGACCTGGTCTCGACACACACGGCAAAGGCCGGATTCCTGGGTCGCGCCGCTGCCCGAAGTCTGAGGCTGCCGGTCCTGTACACACCGCACGGGTGGACAATCGGCGACAGGCTCGGCACGATTCGGGGACGCATCTTCACACTGGCAGAACGAACCGCCGCTCCCTGGTCGTCGGCGATCGTGAACGTCTGTGAGTACGAGCGCAAACTCGCCCTCTCCAGCGCGATCGGTCAGCCGGACCAGCACTGCCTCATCTACAACGGAGTGCATGAGGTCGGTCCGGAGTACCGCGCCGACCCGGGTCGCCTTGGGACTGTGAGGTTCGTGTCCATCGCGCGATTTGAGTCGCCGAAGGACCACACAACCCTGCTCAAAGCAGCAGCACGTCTTCGGGGCGACTGGGCACTGGATCTTATCGGCGATGGCCCTGAGCTCGACCGCACCCGGCTGCTGGCAGATCCCAGACGCGTGCGGTTCCACGGGTATTCGGCGGACCCCGCCGCCATCCTGGCCCAGGCACAAGCGTTTGTGCTTTCAACCAGATCGGAGGCATTTCCTCGCAGCATACTCGAAGCCATGAGAGCCGGATTGCCAGTCGTAGCGTCCAACGTGGGCGGCATCCCCGAGGCGATTCCCGAACTTCTGGTGCCGCCGGGAGACGTCAATGCCCTTCGGCAGGCACTGCAAGATTTGATGGATGACCCAGTAAAGCGGCAACGGTTGGGGGAGGATGGGCATCAGATATTTGAACGTCGTTTCCGGTTTGAAACGACGCTGCAGCAGACCGAGGCGCTGTACCTATCGTTCAAATGACATCTCAGCTCGCCAAACTTCCCGCACTTGCCCCCCGGACGGTCTCGGCACCAGTAATCGACTTTCCGACAATTGCAACTGCGCGGGCACGGCGAATCAAGAGAGTTGTCGATCTCACGTTTGGCGCTATCGGCCTTGTCGTTGTCCTTCCTTTGATAGCCCTGATCGCGTTGGCGATCGTGCTTGAGTCAGGCCAGCCTGTCTTCTTCACTCAGGAGCGAATTGGCCTGGGTGGCAGGCGTTTCAGAATCCGCAAGTTCCGGACAATGGTCGTCGACGCCGACGAAGTCCTTCGAGCTTACCTGGCGACCAATCCAGACGCCCGAAGCGAGTGGGAAGAAACTCGCAAACTGCGTCACGACCCTCGCGTGACCCGGGTGGGGCGTTTCCTTCGCCGGACCAGCCTCGATGAACTTCCCCAGCTCTGGAACGTCCTGCGCGGCGACATGAGCCTCGCCGGACCGAGACCGATCGTCGAAAAAGAGGTCTCGCGCTACGGATCCGGTTTCGCGTTCTACATGCTGACCCGCCCAGGCCTCACCGGACTGTGGCAGGTTTCCGGACGTAACAACACCACGTACCGCAAACGCGTCGAACTCGACGTCCAGTATGTCCGTAACTGGACCCCCGCCCTCGACTTTTCTCTTTTCCTTCGAACGTTCGGCGCAGTGCTGCGCGGAACCGGCGCATATTAAGCTAAACTGGCGCGTATGGCGAACCGTACGCTCGACGTCACCTGTCCCTGCTGCAAGACCACGCTCAAGGTCGACGCCGAAACGGGCGTCGTACTTCTGCACAAGGAAGTGGAGAAGCCAAAGCCGATCGAGGATATCGCGGCGGCGGTTCAGGGGTTAAAGGTCGAAGCGGCTCGGCGGGAGGAAATTTTCCAGAAATCGTTTGCCGACCAGAAGACCCGTCAATCCACTCTCGACAAGAAGTTCGAAGAACTCTTCAAACAAGCCAAAGAGAACCCTGACGAGAAGCCGTTCCGGCCGGATTTCGATCTCGACTAGTTGCTGGCGGCGCTGCGCAGCCGCTGCTTCAGAATCGCTTCGATATCGCGGAAGATCTCGGCAGGCGGCCGGTTTGCCGGAATCGAGTGGTAATCGCCGCCAGCATAGTGCACCATAATCGGCGTTGTCTGACGTTCGTACGCCTCGAGCCGCGCTGATACGACTTCCACGCTGTCATCCGAGCGGCGGATCAGCTTTGTGCCATCGTCATCGCAGACACCAGGCCTGAGCGGCGGCTTGAACAGCAAGTTGTAGATACGGCCGCACTTCGGGCACTGCCTTCGAGACGAAATCCGCTCGATCAGCACCGACTTCGGCGTGGCGAGGTGGAAGACCGTGGGCGGCCGAAAGCCAAGCTGTGTTAGTTGCCCGTCGAGAAACTTCGCCTGTGAGAGCGTCCGGGGATAGCCGTCCAGCAGAAAGCCATTCTTGCAGTCAGGTTTCGTGATCCGGCTTACAACGATATCATTGACCAGTTCGTCGCTGACTAGCGAACCAACGGCGAGAATCGATTGGACTTGTTTGCCCAGAGGCGTATCAGCCTCAACTTCCGCCCTCAACATTTCACCCGTTGAGATGGCGGGAATGTTCAGCAGCCTCGAGATGGCAGGAGACTGCGTGCCCTTGCCGCTACCAGGCGGCCCGAACAGCAGGATCACCAATGGACCTCCGGATGAATTCAAGACGGACGGTCGCGGAGCCTATATACGGCCGCGGCGGTCGTTCTTGACGCGGGTCTGATTCACCTTGCGGGGATTGCGCTTCGGCTTCTTGATGAGGAATGTACCGCTGCCGATGTACTCGGCTTTGTACAGATCAGCCGGCTGCGGCTTCGGGGCAGTTTTGTCCTGTGCGCTCATGAGAGTAAACACCATGATAACTCAGAGACCGCTTTTCTTCAGTGCGTACTGAATCGCCTCGGCCGGGACCTGGAACGTGGTCATTCCCTTGTTCCCGACGTAACCGACGTCCTTGACACCAATCGGGCTGGTGTAGAAAGCGTCCGCCGTCAAACGTCGAATCCAGTCAAAGGACACGATCCCGGGCTGCAACTCGGGCGTAGAGTTCTTCCGGTACGAAATGATGTCGAGGAGCGCCGTCTGGTCGGCGACTGGTGAATCGACGAACGACTTGCCTGTTCGCTTCAGCATGGCACTGTCAATCCATGCCACGCCGCCGAGTATCTGTGTCGCGATCTCCTCGTTGTTTGCAGCGATGAGATCGATGAACTCGGGAGCGCCCGCGTCTACAGCGCTGCCCGAGACCTCATCCGCAGGAATGATCATTTCCGATAATCGCCGCAGACTCGCGAACTCATGAGCCGTGCAGATCTTCGGTGTGTAGTGCCCTTTTGGCGAAGCGGCCTTTGCTGCGGCAACTGCTTCATGCACGTGCTGGGCGGCGTCGGCCGGAATTCCGGCAATCGTCACCGCCATCGCGATGTTCTTGAGAATCTCGCGGCGTGTTTCAGACATTGCCTTTCCTCATTTCTTCCGCAAGGTAATCGGCTGTACGCCAGGCGAGCGCGCAAATCGTCAAAGTCGGATTCTTGTCCGGGTTGCTGACGAACGGGGCAGCGTCGGCGACGAACAGGTTTCTCACCTCGTGCGCCTGACAGTACTTGTTCAACGCCGAGGTGTTCGGGTCGTCACCCATCCGAATTGTTCCGAGCTCATGGATGATCGTTCCCCCAATGGAGATACCACTCGATTCACGCTCGGGATTACGCAGGCCCAGTACGGTACCCCCCATACCTTCAATGATGTCGGTGAAGGTTCGGTGCATGTGGCGAACCTGCTTAATTTCGTCGTCGCTCCATTTGAAACTAAAACGCAAGACTGGTATACCGTAGCGGTCTACCACGTCAGGGTCGATTTCACAGTAGGTGCCCTTGTTCGGAATCATCTCGCCGCGGCCCGATAAACCGACAACGGTTCCGTACCGCTCACGAATGTAGCCCTTCAGCGACTTGCCGTACCCTTCGTGTTGTCTGCACGAGCCGTGGA
Organism: Bryobacteraceae bacterium; assembly: GCA_963794765.1. Taxonomy (GTDB): domain Bacteria; phylum Acidobacteriota; class Terriglobia; order Bryobacterales; family Bryobacteraceae; genus JAWXCM01. The sequence goes on from CAWCGC010000029.1 coordinate 583,029, forward strand.
ACGAGCCGACGACGGGCATACCGTAGCCGCCGCCGATCTCGACATGATAGCCGCGCGGAAACCCGAGATCCTTGCGCTCCCACAGCCACCACGGAATGTAAAGGTGCATGCCACCGAAGCCGTCGTCGTCATGCTTCTGCATTCCTTCGAGTGCAGGGACATAGCCGCTTAACCCATAGCCCGTCGAGTCGGTCAGATTTTTGCCAACCATACCTGAGCCGTTCGCGAGTCCCTTCGTGTAGCCCGGCCCTCGCGAGTTCAGCAGTAAGCGCGCGGATTCACAAGCGCTTGCGGCAAGCACGACCGTTCGGCAGCGGATCTGCTGTTCGGTGCGCGTAGTCTTGTCGATGTATGAGACGGCCTTGACTTTACCGGCTCCATCGGTCACAAGCTCGCGAGCCATGGCGTTCGGGAAAATTTTAAGCTTGCCTGACTTCAGCGCCGGAAGGATCTGAACCTGGCTGGAAGAATAATTCGAGGCAGTGATACAACCGCGTCCGCATTGTCCGCAGTAATGGCAGGGAGCACGGCCATTCAGTGCCTTGGTGATGATGGCCATTCGCGCGGGAATGACAGGGATCCCGAGCTTTTTCCCGGCGCGCTGCACCAGGATCTCGTGTACGCGCGGTGCGGGCGGGGGCTGAAAAACACCGTCCGGAGAACTGCGTATATTCTCTTTGGTTCCGGTTACTCCGATGAAGGCTTCGGCCTTGTCGTAGTAGGGCGCGATGTCGTCATAGCTGATCGGCCAGTCCGTCCCGACACTGTCGCGAGTATATGGCTTGAAGTCATAATCGGCGAACCGAAGGCTGATGCGGCCGTAGTGGTTAGTTCTGCCGCCGAGGATGCGGGAACGGAACCAGCGGAACTCACTGCCCGGAGCAACTGTGTAGGGTTCGCCTTCAATGTTCCAGTACCCGTTCGGCGCGCTGAAGAACGAAAACGGCGCGTGCGTGCTCGTGCTGTAGATACCGCCATCCAGCGCTCCGCGGTGCTCGTAGTCGGACGGCCACTTATGTTCCTTGTAATCACGAGCCGGGTTCAACATGGGACCCGCTTCAAGGAGGGCGACGCTGATCCCCATCTTCGTGAGGACCTGCACCATGGTTCCACCGCCGGCGCCCGAACCGATCACCACAACGTCGTAAACGGGGCTGCTGCGCTGAATGTTTGGTAAACCAGCCTGCATATCGGCCAGCTTAACAGGATTTGAAAACACAACAACCGGACCTGCACGCGTCGCCGGGCAGAACAGACGCGCGAAGTCCGGCCGCGTTGCCTAATGGATGGTCGTCGTTAACGTAACGGGCGAGATTGCTTTGCCGCCTACGCTTGCCGGGGCATGCTGATGATCTTCTTCCTCCTCGCGCTCCCAGCTGACAGGAAACTTGCGCAGACATACACGGCATTGATACTCACCCTTGACCGGCCACATAGGGTCGGGATGCATTAACTGGCACCACGAGGAACCGATTGCATTAACGACTGATGAAACAAAGCGACTCATTTTCTTTTGTGCTCCTTTTGCCGGGCAGACATGCAGGCAATGTACCCGGCTTTGAGCCTGCTGTCGTAATAGATGCGAAGCAAAACCTCGCAGTTTCAAACGCTGTTACCTGCCCGGTTTGTCAAATAGATACGCGTGAACTTTTTGCAAACAAGGTCACGATTTTCGGCAGTTTGTTCAAGCATGTAAGGCAGCATTCCTGTTGAAATTACTTGGCAGAATAACGGATCATAACGTCGCGTGCTAGTACCGGGACTCCTGTTACTCCTGGCTCCGGGCGCAGTGATGTGGCAGGAACCTGTCACTCCTGCCCGCAAAGCCGATTTAAGCCGGGCAGCGAATCACAGCAAGCCTCCACAGGCACCATTCGTATTCCTCAGCGAGGAATTAGCCGGGAGCAGTCCGAAGATTCTGATTCGCGATAAGACCAACCGCATCTGGGAAATGAAAGGAGGCTATGAAGGCCGGGCCGAAGCTTTTATCACCCGATTCGTCTCCGCCGCGGGATACTACGGCGACAGTGTGTGGTTTCTCGAGCGCGGGCGAATTGAGGGCGTTCGCTGGCCACTAAAGCGCGCGCAGGGGTTTGTCGCGCGGGACGGTTCCTTCACCTATGCGTCCCTCGAATTAAGGGATTCTCGAGCCGTTTTTCTGCGCAACCCTCGCTGGAGCTGGATGGACAACCCATTCCTCGGCACTTCCGAACTTCGTGGTTTAAAACTGCTCGTTATGTTGTTTTCCAACTGGGACAACAAAGATGGACGGGATAAAGGCAGCAATGTCGCTGTATTACGCTTCGAAACCGCCGGGGAGCGTAAGGACGTCTATTACATCACGGATTGGGGACAATCATTTGGGTCCTGGGGCACGTGGTTCGGTTTCGGACGCAGTAACTGGAACTGCCGGGACTATTCGCATGAGACACGTGACTTCGTGAATACCGATCGGAGCGGACGGCTGGTGTTTGGCTACCGAGGCCAGCACGCGACGGATTTTGCCGGAGACATCGGCCGTGAGGATATCCGATGGCTTCTTCACCGCATTGATGGCATAAGCGAGGCTCAGATTCGCGCGGCGTTCGATGCCAGCGGAGCATCTGCGTCGGAAAAAGACTGCTTTACCCGGGAATTGCGAGAGAGAATAGAAAGGCTCAAACGAGCAGCTGTACCGTAGCTCGCGAGGTATCATAAGGCTCAAACATGTTCACGTGGATATGTCCGAAATGTGGTGGTGAGGTTCCTCCTGCGTACGACGATTGTCCTCGTTGCTCGCCTCCCAAAAAGAAGGCCGAAGAACCGCTGCCTGTCGCTGCCGATGTGAACGCGCCGCCTGCGCCGGGCCAGGCTCCTGCTTATCAGCAGCCCCCGGCTGGTCCGCCTCAGCAGGGCCCTTCCGGCGGGAGAGTTATGCCGCCGCCACCTCCGGCTCCGCAGCAGCCCTGGGGGCAACCTCAGGCGCATCCCCAGTACCCGCAACACCAGTACAATCAGCCGCAATATCCCCCGCAGCAACAGCAATACCCTCCGCAGCAATATCCTCCGCCCCAGTACCAGCCACCGCAATACAATGCTCCGGGCCCATACAATCCTTCGGGCCAGTACCATCCTCCGGGCCAATACAACGCACCGGGGCAATATAACGCGCCACCGCCGCCGTATCCGCCATACCAGCAGCCTCCGGCTCCGGTTCCTTCATCGGAAAATCGCGCGGAAAACTGGACGGAAAATCGGGCACCAGCGCCGAATCCTTATCAGCCAGCGCCAACTCAGCCCCACGCAGCGCCAGCTCCGCGCGAGGAGTACCGGCCGTCGGATGATGCGCCGCCAACATCCACCGGGAGCATTTTGTTCGCTTCCGCTCCGGCGCATCAGGAGAAACGGCCGCGAGGTCAGGCGCAGGATGAGCCCGTCGCAAACGCGGAAACCCAATACGGTTCCTCCGGACCGTATTCAGAATCGGGACAGGCTCCGGCTTCTCGTCACTTGCCGCCGCTGGTAGTAGCAGCAGGTGCGGCCCTGGGAATCGTCCTGCTGCTGTTGGTGCTGTACAACTATGTCCTGCCGCACCGTGGCTCCGATACGGCTTCCGCGAAGTCGGACGCATCGGCGGAGAAATCAGCCGATGCCGCGGCCGCTGCGGGACCGACCCATCCGATGGCAAAGCTTATCGAGGTCAGTGGTGTTCGCATTCAGGAATCATCCGCCGGGAAGGTGAAAATCGACTTCAACGTCGTGAACCACTCGTCTGGTGATTTGCCCGAACTCAAGCTTGACGTGCGCCTGAGGTCCGGAAACAGAGATTTCTTCGACGTTCCGGTGAAATTGCCTTCGCTTGCGCCGTATGCGTCCAAGGACTTGTCCACGACGGTGAAAACAGATCTGAAGCCGTACGAATTACCTGACTGGCAGAGGGTCGAGCCTCGTTTCACGGTCCAGGACGCAGACAAATAACAGCGTTTATCGTGCCCGGAACAGCTCGAAGGCGAGCATCAGCCATGCACCAATGAACGCGACGCCTCCGATCGGCGTGATGGCGCCAAGCGTTTTCAGGCCGGTTGCAGCGAGCGTGTACAGGCTTCCTGAGAAGATCAGAATTCCTGCGGCAAGCAGCCAGCAAACTCGATTCGCAGCACTCGGCGGCAGGGACCCCGCACGCGCGAGGCCGCCGACAATCAGAAGACCGAGTGCGTGAACGAAGTGATAGAAAACAGCCTTCTCCCACACTCCCATCGACCAGGCGTCAAAACGGGTTTGAAGCGCATGTGCTCCGAAAGCGCCGAGAATGACGGCAAGTGCGAGAAAAGCTGCTCCGGTGGCAGGCCAGTTCATTAGCCCTTGAGGCACTCCTCAAGCTCTTTTTCGGTCACAGAGCCCTGCTTAATCACTTTCCAGTAAGGCTCAGTGATGTCTACAGTCGTTGCACCCTCGCCGGCGCAGAGTCCGCCATCGAGGACCAGATCCACCGCGCCATCCATTGAAGCGAAAACCTCGATTCCCGTTCGGCTGGTTGGCTGTCCGGAAATGTTTGCGCTGGTTCCAATGACCGGATGGCCGACGGCTTCGAGCAATCTTTGAATCGCGCGAGCTTCAGAGTGGCGGAGGCCAAGCCTCCCCGTCATCCCGGTGACTTTGAGGGGAACCTTCGCGGCTGCCGGGACGATGATGGTGAGCGGTCCCGGCCAGAAGTGTCGTGCGAGGAGGTAAAAGCGCGACGTCACTTCGGCCGCAAGCTCCTCTGCGGCGAGGATGTCGGGTACGAGCAAGGGCAATGACCTCGAAGACTCGCGCCCTTTCGCCTTGAAAACGCGACCCACTGCCTGAAGATTCATCGGATCCGCTATCAGCATGTAGAGAGCATCGCTCGGGATGGCCACAACGCCTCCACGCCGAATAAGCGCGGCGGCTTTTTCTATCGCACTGGAGGACGGATTATCGGAATCAATTTCGATCAGATCGGTTGCCACGTAAGGAGCCGTAAGGGTGGGATCTGAAGCGAATTATAACGCGTCAGCACGCACCGCTATCCGAAACGGAAACGGTTTTCGCGAAAGGTCTGCTGCGCGGGCCCGCTGACGGGTCCAATTTTCTCAGAACCAGCAAATATCCGTACCCGAAAAAAAGCCAGATACTCCAGTCAAGCGGATACCGATATCGTGTGTCCATTTGGACTAAGTACAGCGGCAACGGGTAGAAGATCAACAGTGCCACGAAAGGCAGGGACACAATCCCGAGTCTTTTTGCGTTCCAGCACAAGGTCAGCATTGCCGATGCAGTGACGAGTGCCACGAACAGCGATTTAAGCTTCTGCGAAGAACTCCACGTTACCCAGTACTGCGCGATGCGCTGCAGGGTAAGGCGAGCAAACTTGTCCGGATGTGTCCGGCACCACTCCACAGTCTGCTGCATCAGTCGTTTGTTGAATTCCCGCTCACCCATGGATTGCACTGCTCGCGCGACCTCGGCATTTGACCACGGATGGTGCCTGTGGAAATAGTTATCCGGGAAGCCTACGGCATAATTCTGCTCGGCAGTCGGAAAAGCCGAATCGTTGTTGGACAAACTAAACTCGAGGGGAAAATTGCTCCGGATATAGCTTAGCCCGCCAAGAGCATAGTAGTTGCGAATGAGCCACGGAGACAACGCGACAAGCGCAAATATGCCCGTTGTGAGCGCCTGGGCAAAAAGAGATCCGGATTTTAGCTGCAGAGCCCGAAGGGCAACCCATGTCAAAATCACGAGTCCGGCGAGCGGCCAAATTGCGGCGGCGAGGCTGACGAATCCCCACAACAAACCAAGACCCGCTGCCCGCCCAAAGTGTTGGCGACACTGATGCGAGCCAAAGATGCTCCGCAGCCACAGTAGTGTCAACCCGACGGTGAGAATGAAGAGCAGACCGACGAATGACGCTTCGCCTCTGGTTTCTTTCAGAATCCGAAAAGGAATGACGGCGAAGATACCGCCGATGAGGCCCGCGGTCGCAGGAAGGGTGGCGCAAGTCGCGACCCATGGCATCAGGGCCGCAATACCCGCCGCGAAGACCAGGTTCATAGTTACGATCGCGTTTGCTGCGGCGGGACCATACCCGAAGAGTTTAAAAATTCCGGCAAGCAGATAATGGATAAACAGGCGCGTGGTGTGCTGTCAGTCCGGTTGGCAGCTTATATGGATTCGCGAACTGTCCTGTTTCCGCAAGGCTTCGGGATATAAGTTCCATCTCGTCCCAGTCGATGGATGGAACCTTCATCACGCCGAATATCAGGACCAGCCGCAACACCAGTGCGAACAGACCCACAAGCAAAGATACAGCGAGCAGGTTTCGCCGCAGCCCCGCCTCGAAGCGGTCCAGACGAGTCATACGTGAGTTTTTATACTAGCTCAGCCGTCCGCTAAACAGACTGCAAAGCCGCCACGCCACCGCCGTGATCACAATGCTGGCAAGCCCGTCGACGGCGTAGTGGTAGCGACCGTAGATGGTAGCCAGGTAGACCACCGTAGCCAGTACAAACGCGGTTACGCAGATGCCGCGACGCTGCGGAATCGAACTGAGCAGGCCAAATGCGCACGCGAAGGCAACGGCGACGTGTCCGCTTGGGAATACTCCCGGCGAGTTGTCGTAGTGGTCCAGCAGCCAGACATTCCAGTGCCGGGTCACGCCTTCGAACGAAGGTCCGTCGACACCCTTGTCAATCAGTCTGGGCGACAAGACCGGAAAAAACGGCAGCAGAGCGTAAGCCGTAAAAACGCCCAAAAAGAGCACGAGAAGGAAGCGACGCGAAGCTGCAGGCGATCCCTGAGCGGTCACACAGCCAAGAGCGGTGGTAGGGAATGCATACAGAAGCAAGTACGTTGTCTCGAGAACGTACCCAGGGATTGGACCCGCCGCTTCAACGGCGTGATGAAAACCCCATCGGAACAGCAAGGTACGATCCCAGGAAATCAGAACCGACTCCCATTTGGCTGCCGGCCTGGAACTGAAAAATCCGAGCGACCAGTAGCCGATCAGGATCAGAGCAAGCGACCCCCACTGTCGTACCACCCGCGTCCATCGCCGTGAGTTGAAGGTTTCGATCGATGCAAGCACATAGATGACTAAGGGGACCGAAAGCAACAGGCTGATCTCAGTGGCTGGAATGCGCCTGAAAACACCCAGGATACCCAGCACCACAAAGTAGCCGGATGCGACGACTTCATGCGGCCGCAGGACCGCCCAGCCCGAGACTGGCGAAACAACACCAGTGTCGGGCTGAGTGACCGCAGTGTCCATAGCAGCTTGTCAAGACCAGGTTACTACAGGGTGTCAGTGCGCGTAATGCGCTGACTATCATGGACAGGCAGTGCTGAGACGGTTTGCTCGCTCAGGAAGTGCGTGCGGCTCCCTCGAGGGATTGCCACTCCGCTTCTGAGAGTTGCAGACCAGCGGAAGCAACATTTTCTTCGACGTGCGACACCGACGACGTCCCCGGGATGGGAAGCATCATCGGCGACCGATGCAGCAGCCAGGCGACTGACAACTGCGCTACTGTCGCACCGTGACGCCGCGCAGCTTCATCCAGCGGCCCGCCCGGACGGGCGAGTTTGCCTGCCGCAACGGGAAACCACGGAATGAACGCAAGTCCATGTCGTTCACAGTAGATCAGCGTCTCTTCGTGTGCACGGTCGGAGATGTTGTAACGGTTCTGGACACTAACGATCGGCGCCGTTCGCCGGGAACGCTCGATCTCGGCGGGCGTCACTTCGGATAACCCGATGTCCCGAATCTTGCCTTCCGTTTGAAGGTCGCGTAAGGCACCGAGGCTTTCTTCGACCGGCACTTTCGGGTCGATCCGATGCAGCTGGTACAGGTCAATGCGCTCCAGCCGAAGACGTCTAAGGCTCATTTCGACTTGCTGCCGCAAATACTCCGGACGACCAACCGGGAGCCATTGGTCAGGACCCTGCCGCGTCAGCCCTCCCTTGGTAGCAATGATCAGACCTGCCGGATAGGGATAGAGGGCTTCGGCGATGATCTCTTCGCTTACTGAGGGACCGTAAGAGTCCGCGGTGTCGATGAAATTGACTTGAAGTTCAACGGCTCGACGGAGAACTTTTCGAGCTTCCTCCCGGTCGCGCGGCTCGCCCCAAACGCCCGGCCCTGTGATGCGCATTGCTCCGAAGCCAAGGCGATGAACTGTTATGTCTCCGCCGAGTGTGATCGAACCGCTTTGCGCTGCACTGACGGATGTGTTTGCTGTGCTCATGGTTTTGTTCCCTCCAGGAATGTGATGCAGTGCGGTCGCAAGTGAAACAGACTCACTGTACAGCGAAAGCTTCAGAGATGTATTCGCATCGGCTATAAGCCGGCGTTTCGTGCGGCCGAACGAGCGAGACTGGACCAGTCCTGATCGGCCTGCCCGTTCGCGAGCGCGGACACTAACTGATCGCGGATAATGCTCGCAACCGGCATCGGCGCCTGGCATTCGAATGCCATTTCCAGGGCCAGCCGTACGTCCTTCAGTCCGAGGGGCAGTGCAAAGCCAGCAGGCTCGAATGCCTCGTCTGCAATGATTCGGCCATAGTTGGCGTAGACGGGTGACGCGAAGAGTTCGTTCATCACGCTGAGGAAGAGGTGCGGATCGACACTGGACTTCCGCAGCGCTGCGTTGGCTTCACCGAAGGTCTCGATCATACTCGCGATCATGAAATTGCCGCAAAGTTTGACGACGTTGGCCTGCCATGGCTCGGGGCCCGCGATAAAGCTTTGACGGCCGACGGCATCGAAGAGCGGTTTGCAGCGCTCAATTGCTTCTGCGGGTCCCGCTGCTACAACCAGCAGTTTCTTAGCTTCTGCTGCTTCGGGCCTCCCGAAGACCGGACTGCTCACGAATAGCTGCTGCCTGGCGGTGTGCTCCGCTGCGAGGCGGCGCGAGAGTGCGGTGCTGATGGTGCTGCATGACGCATGAACCGCACCCGGAGCAAGATTCGCCAGGATTCCTTCGGCGGTGAAGGTAATCTCTTCAAGGGCGTGATCGTCGGCGAGCATGCTCATGACGACTTCGCTGCCGCGCAGTGAGTCAGAAACTGAATCGGCAACGCGGACCCTTCCTCCTGCGGCTTCGGCAGCGACGGCCTCGGCTTTGTTGCGGGTGCGGTTGTACAGAGTTACGGAATGACCGGCGTTGAGGAGGTTCCGTGCCATCCCTGAACCCATTCGGCCAAGTCCGACAAACGTGACGTTCATGCCGCAAGCATAGAACGGAACTAGTTGCGTGATCCCGGCTGGAACTTGAGGCCAATTACTTCAGCCAACCGTCCGGCAAGGTCCGTCAGACGCAGTTCGGGCAAAGAACCTGCTTTCACACCACTGCCCCATAAGACGTAAACCGAGCGGTAGCGTGTGGGCCAATGACCGTGATTGCCGACCTCGTGCGGCTTCGAAAATATCTCCGAAGACGATCCGTTTGGAGCGCCCCCGCCGAACTGAAAGCCCGGAGCGGACTCCCAGACACCGGCAGCATTCGCCAGCTCCGGAGAAAAACGCTTCACCTCGTCAGGGGGAATCTGCCGTCCGATTCCGTACTTCTTGTCGCCTGACAGCTGCTGGACAAATGACGCAGCGTCAGGTGTTCGTGCGATGACCACAGCACCCGTTGCCTGTAAACCAGAGACAGACTTCTCTTTCGCAACCGCACTTAGATTGACAACGTGGTCCACTTGCTCAAACCCGTGATCGGAGACCAGAGCCAGCGCGTACCCCTCGGGAAGTGCACGGATCATCTGCCCAATCAATTCGTCGGTGTACTCGAGAATTGCGTTTGCTTCGCGGGTGAAAGGACCGTTCTCGTGAGCCTCGGAATCGAGGTCGACCAGGTGCACCAGCATCAGGTCGGGCTTCTGGTTCTGCAGAATCCAGACGGTTGCAAGAGTGCGCGTCCGGTCATCCATCCACTCCTGCGGAAACGACGGGAACGCTGCTGTGATTCGGCTCACCAGATCCGGAGGCGTCGCCTTGGAACCAATCGACCGCAGATCCATGGCACCGCCGCGGCGCCGCTGAAAGTACTCAGGCAGATTGAAGTCTACTGGCGCATCCACGGTAACTGGCCACGTTATCGAAGCCGTCTTGCGACCAGCGTCGTGTGCGGCGTCGAGGAGCGTCCGAGCCTTCAGCAGCTTTGCGCTCCACGGGTAGTCGCCGCCTTCGGAAGCAGGAAGCCGGTTGGTGCGGATTCCGTGGACTGCCGGTGTGACTCCACTGATGATCGTGGTGTGCGAAGGCCAGGTGATCGTAGGCACGATGCCCATCACTCCTGACGCAGCCTGGCCCTCGCGAATCATGCGGCGGATATTCGGGATCCGGAGATGCATCTCGTCGCGGCGATCGAGGTAGCGCTGGTCGAGGCCGTCAACCGATACGACCAGCAGCTTCTGCGCGGCTGGGGCGACTGCTGAACCGGCGATCAGTAATGAGAAAACAAAACGAGCGATCAAAAACGTAACCTTCCTCCGAGCTGAATCTGGCGGGAGTTGAATGCTGAAGTGATGCAAAGCAAGTCGGGTGCATTGTACTGCGTGATCACAGCTCCCGAGCAACGGCCGGCAGCGCACGCCGCATTTCGTGGAGTCCAGGACGTTTTCCGCTTAGGCGATGAACTCGAGACGAAGCCGTTCAGTAAGCCCGAACGTTCGGCTGACCCGCAGGTTGACGTGACGGAATCCATAGCCCGGAGTATCGTTGCGTCCGAGGAACAGCGGCCGATCGTTGTTGACCAAATCGCCGTTCAGCTCAGAGCCGTGCACAACAGCGATCTTCTCTAATGCGTCACGGCCGGCTCTGTACGGCTCTGGAACCAGTAACGATGCACGGGCAAAGGCATCGGAGAGTCTGCGCCCCTGACGCTCTTCCAGATAATCTCGTTCAGGGCGAACATCGGTGCTTCATCGACCTCATCGAGGTTCATCTTCATCGAAGCTTTTGCACCCCATGCACGCAGCGTGTTTTTTTCTTTTACGTCGATCTTTGGCGCGACCGCTACGTATCCGTCCGGGATTCGCTCCTGCCGAAACGCGTTGTACATGGGCATTGCTGCGGCGTCGTATTGTGTCATCGGTGGGAGGCCCAGCAGCAGTTCCATGGTGCGCAGCATCGATGAGGTTGAGTACAGCGTTGAATCGACGAAATTGCGCTTGGCGTAAGGGCTTGCGATGAGGCCGACTGTCCGTCTTGCGTCGACATGGTCAGGACCGTTTTGGGCGTCGTCCTCGATTATGAAGATCGCGGTTTCGGGCCAGTAAGGACTCTTTGATATGCGTTCGACCAGCTGGCCGACAGCCCAGTCCGCATTGGCGACCATTGCCTTTGGCGTATATGCCCCCGGACGTGTACCCGCAGTGTGATCTTCCGGGAGACTCATGACGATGAAGTTCGGCAGACGTTGGTTCGGATTATCAGAGTTGAAGTTCTTCTCGTAGTCGTCGAGTTCTGCGAAGAAGACGTTGACGTTGTCCGTGTCGCGCATACCCGGAAGCTTGAATTTCGGAGACACGTGATTGAGCAGACCTCCGACACCCGGTGCTGCGTCCATGGTCGTGCCGTCGCTCGATCGCGAAGCATATTCGCCGTAGCTGCGATACGTCAGTCCTTTTTTGGCCGCGAGGTCCCACAGATGGCCTGCCGCGGGGACGTAAGCGTTGGACCGCGTTGTTCTGCTGTGGCCGCCGTATTGAGCCGGCCACATTTTCTCGTTGTAGTCGGTCGCGATGGCTGAGTTCGACCAGGAGTGTCCATCGACGCTGACCTCGCCGTCGCAGTACAGGTTGTCAAACAGAACGAACTGGTCAGCGATGGCGTGGTGGTTCGGAGTGACATTCTCGCCGAAGATCGCCAGGCGTGCGTCGCCGTTTCCCTTTTTGATATCGCCGAACAGCTGATCGTAGGTGCGATTCTCTTTGATCACGTAGATTACGTGCTTAATCGGCGAACCTGCGCCGACTTGCTGTGGCACGATGCTCGGTTCCTTCGGTGGCCGAGCCATGGTCAGGTAATCGTCTTTGTACGGGATGTTGTCGTAGACCTGTTTCGTCCACGTGCGCAGCTGATTCCGAAGGTCATTCAGCGAAACGATGTTGACGGTTCCGCGCTGAATGTCGCGGATCGATTCCGTGGATGTCTTCCCGTTCAGCAGAGGACTGGTTGGACCCATGACGTTGGAGTGGGGCTCGAGACCTTTGCTGTTTCCGACGTACAGCTTCATCTTCGGTGTCAGCAGAAGCGCGCTCGGGTACCAGCCTGACGGAATAAAGCCGAGCACGTGGCTTTCGCCCGGTTCTTTCACATTCACCACCGCGATGCAGTTGTTGTCCGCATTCGCGACGAAGAGCATGTTGTTCTTTCGATCCAGCGCCAGTGCGTTCGGTGTCGAGCCCTGTGGTGCCTTCGCGGTCGGGCCGACGTTGATGGTCTCGATTGCCTGACGTTTCTTTGTGTCGAGCACTGTGACGGTGTTCTCGTTACCGTTCGAGACATACAGGCGTCCGTCTGACCCGAGTTCCATATCGTTCGGATTGCCTCCGGTCGGCATGGTCGCGATGGTCTTGCCCGACTGCCGTGTCGATGACGGAAATACTGCCGCTGCCCCAGTTGCTTACGTAAAGCAGTGTCCCTGAATCATTGAACTGCAGGTCGTAGGGACTTATATCCACATTGATGTTTTGAACGATCTTTCCCGTGTCGGTATTGAAGACGCTGACATGACCGGGCAGCGGATCTGCTCCGCGATTGGCCGCATACAGCAGATTCTTCTTCGGATGCATGGCGAGTCCGGTCCAGTACACGAGTTCAGGACGGAGCGTGTCGCGCCATTCCGAGACCGGCTTCTCCGTGAGGCGTCCGTTCGAGTAGCCGAAGGTGTAGATCGGCGCAATGTCGCTGGTGTGTTTCGGACCGCTGGCATTTCCGCCGGAAACATAGAGCTTCGATCCGTCGTTCGACCAGGCAAGTCCGAGCCAGGCCGAATGCAAACTGATCCTTTGGACAGCTTCTTCCGATGCCGAATCGATCACGAGCAGGCCGTGCGGGTTGAAGCCTCCATGCTGCGCGATCACGACGCGATTGTCCTTGCTGGCGGTGAGGTTCAGGATCAGGTCTTCGGTCGGAATGGCGCGCCCGACGGGTGTAATCTGCCACCCATTTGGCAGCGAGTAGCCTCCCGGAATCGGATGCGGCGCCTGGGCGAGCAGCAGCGTACACGCCGCCAACACTGACCCTGCTCTCGTAATCGACTTCTGCAGCATACGCCGAAGATATCAGATCGTGATGAATTTTACGTGAACGCACGCAGGGTTGCCGGTGAATATGATAGTGAAGTGAGCGAGGGCGGCCGTGAGTGCTATCACTGCAAGCAGTGGGTCGTAGAAGGCGAAGCACACGACTGCTGGACCACCACGGAACAGGCGCTCACGCGAGATCTGCCCGAAGAACTACGCGATGCGTGGGAAAGACTGCGGGAAACAGCAGCGTCATTCGGCGAGCAACGGATCTATGCGTCCCACAAGTCGATCATGTTCTCACGGAAGTCCTGCTACTTCTTTGTTCGACCCAACAAAAAGTTTCTTGAACTCTGTGTGTTTCTGGGCCGACCTCTGCTGAAGGTGCCACAGGTGCGCCGTATCGATGTGGCCTCCAACACGAAGCTCGGTCACATCATTCGGATTACTCATCGCGATGAAGTGGAGCCACCCGTTACGGATTGGCTCCGCGAAGCATACGAGACGAGCGATCGGCTGACAGCCGACGCAAGAACGGCAGCAAAAAAGATGGTTACCGGACGACGTCGACCGTAGCGACCGTCCTTGGGCCGGTGCGAAGCTCGTGGACGACCTTCCCTTTTGGATCCACTTCGATCAGGCGCCGGCCGGTGTAGTCCGAAATCAGCAGGTCGCCTCCTGGCAGTTCCGTGAACCCGGAAGCCCAACTCAGCTGAATGTCCTGTTTCTTGCCGCCGATCGAGCGTGCAACCTCACCGGACGGTGTGACCTCGACGATTTCGCCCGGGTCCGAAAGGCTCATCAGCGTGTTGCCGTTCGCGAGGCGCCGGCCCATATAAAGGCGGCGTTTGTCTTTCTCAGGGGCCTGCCAGCTCCAGATAATTTTGCCGCTATGGTCGACCTCGATTAGCTTCGCCTCGGCTTCGACCGCGATGAGTGTTGTCCCGTTCGGCGTACGGTGGGCGTTGCGCATCCGCATGTTTGCCAGATCAGGGCTCTTGTATTCCCACACGACTTTCTTCGCCGGAGTGACTTCGATTACTCGACCCTGACGAGCATCGCCGATCAGTGTATTGCCATTCGGAAGCCGTTCCGCAGCCAGTGGGTGATCAAGGCCTTCGCTGTACTCCCAAACGGGCTGGTGTTGGGCATCCAACTCGACGATTTTCTTCTCGCCGCCGATGGTGAACAGCGTATGCCCGTTCGGAAGCGACTGAACGTCATGACCTCGCGTGTTGGGTTTCGTCCAGAGTTCTTTGCCCGTCGGCCAATCCATCGCGACGATCTCGCCTTTCGGTCCGTGATCCGAGATCATGATCCGGGTTGTCGTGGATTTCGGCTTCAGATACTTGTCGAACCATGCGAACGCTCTTACTTCTGCACGGTCGGCGTCTGCGCCTTTGAATCCGTGACCTGCTCCCTGAATGACTTCAATCTCGGCCGGAACGCCTGCGTCCACGAGGCGGGTGATGATCCATAGCGACTGCTCCCACGCGACGTAGTTGTCTTCGGTGCCGTGAATCGCGAGTGTTGGGGCGGCTCGCGGCGTCACCCAGTTGATCGGGCTCGCGGCCTGGTGGATTCGGCGGTTGTGATCGAGATCTCCCCCGAGGAACATCGGCAAGACGAGCGCGGCATCCACGCTCTTCTGGTAGGACTGAGTGAAGTCGCTCGGCCCGTAGTAGTCGACCACACACTGGACGCGGCTGGACTGGTCACGATTGGGACCGGAGCCTTCGAGTTCCGGGACGTCCGCTGTGAGACCCAACATCAGCACCAGGTGGCCGCCGGCGCTACCGCCCATGGTGCCAATGTGTTCGGGGTCGATGTTGTATTTGGCCGCGTTGGCCCGCAGGAACCGAACTGCGGCTTTCACGTCTTCGACTGCGGCGGGGTACTGGTGGCGGGGCGCGAGACGATAGCTTGCGGTCGCGGTGACGTAGCCTCGAGTCGCTAGCCGTGCCGCCTGCGTGAGGTAGCTTTCGCGATTACCTGCGCGGAAGCCTCCGCCATGGATGAACAGGACCGCGGGAAGGCGGTCCGATGCGGAAAGGCCCTTCGGCCTCACAATATCCATTGCGACGCGCGCGCCGACATTCGAGTACTCGATATCGCGGTCGTGAATGACTGTGTCGGGAAGTTGGGGGATCGCGGGCTGCTGCTGGGCAGCGATCGGCAAAACCGAGGCGAGCGTCAGGAAGGCCAGAATTCGCATTGTTGTGCTCGCGTCATATTTTGTCATGTCCGATCCGGCGCGCGATAAAATACGGCGAAGCCCTCCATGCCGCGGCTGCTATTACTCTCTCTTGTTCTGAGCCTTGCCTCCGCGGCAGCCGACGCTAAGTCGGACTTCTTCGAAGCAAAGATTCGGCCCCTGCTGGTTGCCCAATGTGCACCTTGCCACAGTGGGTCTAATCCACCCGCTGGCCTGCGTCTCGATTCGCGCGAAGGTGCGGAAAAAGTGATCGTGCCTGGCAAGCCAGAGTCGAGCCGGCTGATGCTTGCTGTCTCTTACACCGACAAGAAGCTGCGCATGCCGCCTGCGGCGAAGCTTGATGACACCGCGATTGAGAATCTGCGCCAGTGGATCGTCGACGGAGCCGTATGGCCCTCAGAATCGCCGCGCGAGTTCTTTCTGAGCAAAGTGAAGCCGATACTCGACGCGAACTGTGTCGGGTGCCACGGCAAGGTTAACCCAAAGAGTCCGCTCCGGCTGGATAACGGAGACGGGCTGGACGCGCAGACTTTGCTCGAGGCTGTCCGGTATGAGCATCCACGGTTTAAGATGCCGCCCGGCGGCAAGCTTCCGGACGAATCGATCGCGATTCTCGCGAAGTGGGTTCAGGACGGCGCCGTTTTCCCCGAGGTCTCATCCGAGCCGAAGAAGAGCACCTTCTGGTCCTTCCAGCCGGTGCGTTCAGTCCAGCCGCCGACGGTTTCGCTCGCTGACTGGAATCGTAATCCCATCGACCGCTTTATTCTTTCGGCACTGGAGCGAAAGGGTCTGAAACCCGGTGCGCGGGCAGACAAAGCGACGCTGATTCGGCGCGTGACTTATGACCTGACGGGCTTGCCTCCGACTCCGGCTCAAACTGACGCGTTCGTTGCCGACAAGAGCCCCGATGCGTTTGCGAAGGTGGTTGATCGACTACTTGCTTCGCCCCAGTATGGGGAGCGCTGGGGGCGACACTGGCTGGATCTGGTGCGTTATGCCGACACGGCGGGCGACGGCGCTGATTTTCCGGTCCCGGAAGCTTACAAATACCGCAACTGGGTAATCGACGCGTTCAACAAAGACAAGCCTTACGACCAGTTTGTGCGGGAACAGATCGCGGGGGATCTGCTGCCCTCGACGAATGACGAAGAACGGTGGAATCAGATCATCGCGACCGGCTACATCGCGATTTCCCGGCGCATTGGCGTGAGCCCGCATACCGAGCGGTACATCACGCTCGAGGACACGATCGACAACTTCGGCAAGACGTTTCTCGGCCTGAGTGTGGGATGCGCTCGCTGCCACGACCACAAGTTCGACCCGATTCCTACTCGTGACTATTACGGTCTGTATGGCATTTTCGACAGCTCGGTTTATCCGTTCGCAGGTGCCGAGCATAAGCCGCATCGCTCGGATTTTGTGTATCGCGTCGGAGCGGAAAAAGCTGCCGAGATTCTGAAGCCGTACAAGGCAATGCTCGATCCGTGGGATAAGCGGGAGCGCGATAAATTCGACGAATATCAGGCTTTTCAGGATCGGAAGATTACTACTCCCGGCAGGTCGCGCGAGATCGTATGGGCGGAGCTTCTGGAAGTTCGTGAAGAACGTCGAAAGGTCGCCGAGCAGTTTCCGGCGCTGGAAACCGCATATGCGATCCAGGATGGCAAAGGGCACGATGTTCGGATTCAGCGAATGGGCGAGCCGAAGATGCCGGGCGATGTCGCGCCTCGCGGGTTCCTGCAGGTTCTCGGGGGACAGAAGGTTCCGGCCGAGGACTCCGGGAGCGGAAGGCGAGAACTGGCGGACTGGGTCGCCAGCGCCGAAAATCCTTTGACCGCGCGGGTGATGGTGAACCGACTCTGGCACTATCATTTCGGCCGCGGCATCGTTGCAACGACCAGTGACTTCGGGGTTCGCGGAACGCCTCCCGCAAACCCGGAACTGCTGGACTGGCTGGCCGCGAAGTTCGTGCAGGAGGGGTGGTCAGTGAAGGCGATGCACCGTCTGATCCTGTTATCCGAAACGTATCAGCTTGCGACCACCAATATTTCGGCGAACGCAGCTGTCGATCCGGAGAACCTGCTGCATTGGCGGCAGAACCGTCGACGTCTGGATGCCGAGTCGATCAGCGATTCGGTACGGTTGATCAGCGGAAGTCTGGACGTGACACCCGGCGGGCGGCATCCGTTCCCGCACGAACTCACGTACTTCTATCGCCAGCATGAGCCTTTTCACGAGCTTTATCCGAACCCGAAGCGGACAGTTTATGGAATGCAGCAACGGTTTCAGAAGAATGCGTACCTGGACCTGTTCGATGGCCCCGATGGAAATCAGCAAATGGCGGAACGGAAGTCGACGACGACCTCCCTGCAGTCTCTGTTTCTGATGAACTCGCAGTTTCTGCATGAACAGAGCGCGGCTATTGCGGAGCGATTGCTCGCCGGTGCGGGTGCAGGGTTCGATGACAGGGTGCAGTGGGCTTACCAGGCGGGTTTTTGGCCGGTCTGCACAGCCCGCGGAAGTGGATAAGGCTCGGTCGTTCCTGCGCTTGCTGAGCGATGAGCATCGGGCGGCAGGCTGTGATGGAGCGGTTTGTGAGCAGCGCGCGTGGGCGGGATATGTAAGGGCGATGCTTTCGAGCAACGCGTTCCTGTTTGTGGACTGATGTGAGATGAATATAACGCGACGACAGACAATTCGTTCCCTGGCTGCAGGCGGACTGCTGATGCCGGGGATGTTGGCTGAATTGTTCGGTGCTGGAACGGTCTCGGCGGACGATCCGCTGGCCCCGAAGGCGCCTCACTTCCCGGCAAAGGCGAAGCGCGTCATCTTCCTCTTCATGACGGGCGGCGTTTGCCACGTCGATACCTTCGATCCGAAACCGTTCCTGACCGCCAACCATGGCAAGCCGCGAAAGCCGAAGGAGTTCTACAAGGGTTCCGACTGGCAGTTCCGGAAGTATGGCAAGAGCGGGGTTGAGGTCAGCGATCTGTTCCCAAACGTCGGGAGCGTGATCGACGACATAACCGTAATCCGCTCGATGCGGAACATCAACGGCGATCACTTCGGAGCGACGATCGGCATTCACACCGGCTCGGCGACATTCACGCGACCCAGCATGGGCTCGTGGGTGAGCTATGGCCTCGGTACCGAGAATCGGAATCTGCCCTCATTCGTCGTGATCGCGCCCGAGCTGCCTTACGCCGGAGGCCAGGTGTTCGGTTCGGACTTCCTGCCCGTGCTGCATCAGGGCACCCGGATCGTCCCCGGTCCGGAACCGATTCCAGACATCAACCGCCGCGACCGGTCGCCCGAAATTCAGAAAACGCAGCTCGACCTGGTTGACTACTTCAATCGGCAGCACCTCAACGGGCGTGAGGAAGATTCGAACCTTGCCGCCCGGATCAAGTCGTTCGAAACTGCCTATGGAATGCAGATGCAGGCTCCGGAAGCTTTCGACATCTCAAAGGAAACGGACGCGACGCTGAAGCTGTACGGTCTCGAACGCGGGGACTTCGAAGGGTTTTGGGTGGCAGTGTATCGTTGCCCGGCGGCTTGCCGAGCGCGGCGTCCGGTTTATCGAACTGATCGACGGCGGTACCAGCATCGACTACAACTGGGATGCTCACGCTCACATGGGCAACTATAATCGCCTTGCCCCGCGCGTCGATCTGCCGATTGCAGGCCTGCTTCGAGATCTTAAGTCACGGGGTATGCTCGAGGACACGCTGGTGGTTTGGACAACGGAGTTCGGACGAACGCCTTGCGTGCCGGATCCGACGGCGGAAGGCCGCGGCCACCACTCGAAGGCTTACTCATCGTGGGTTGCCGGCGGCGGCTTCAAGGGTGGATTCGTCTATGGCGCGAGCGACGAGATGGGCGATGATGTCGCCGAGGGTATCGTCTCCGTGCACGATCTGCAGGCGACATTGTTGAACCAGCTTGGGCTCGATCACACCCGCTTGACGTATCGCCATGCGGGTCGCGATTACAGGCTGACAGACGTGCACGGCCGCGTGATTCGCGAGATGCTGACCTAATCGCCCGTTCTTCCGTCGGCTGTGGCTCCCTGTCGCGACCGCCGTCCTGGGTATATACTGAACAACCACTAACGTGTCACACCCAAAGTGTGCCCGCTTCGTTCCCGGTGACACTGTTGCGGTGGTTGACACGATCAGGCTAGCGTTCGACCTAACCTGGTGCGAACGGCTGCAGCAACAGCCTTTCGGGCGGAGAAATCCCGCGTGATAACCCTGTCCATCGGAACCCGTCTCGGCCCCTACGAAATTCTGGAATTTCTCGGCGCCGGCGGGATGGGGCAGGTATATCGCGCACGAGATCCAAGGCTCGGTCGCGATGTCGCCGTCAAAGTGTCGGCAGAGCGCTTCAGCGAGAGATTCGAGCGTGAGGCGCGAATGATCGCCGCGCTGAACCATCCCAATATCTGCACACTATATGACGTCGGTCCGAATTATCTCGTGATGGAATACATCGAGGGGACGACTCCGCGAGGCCCTCTGGCGGTGGATGAAGCTCTCCGCATCGGGCGTCAGGTCGCGGATGCTCTTGAAGCCGCTCACGAGCGCGGCATCGTCCATCGCGATCTCAAGCCTGGGAATATTCTCATCAGGTCGGACGGCACGGTGAAGGTGCTGGATTTCGGAATAGCCAAGGTCGTGACGGCCGCGGCAGCCGGTTCCGAGAAATCTCCGACCATCACTATGGGCGCAACCCAGGCGGGCAACATCCTCGGTACCGCCGCCTATATGTCGCCCGAACAGGCGCGCGGCCAGGACGTCGATTCGCGTGCCGATATCTGGTCGTTCGGCGTCTTGTTGTGCGAGTTGGTTTCGGGGCGTCCGGTGTTTGCAGGTCCGACCGTTTCCGACACGCTTGCCTCGGTGCTGAAGGCCGAACCCAACCTGACCGCTATCCCTCCTGTGCTGCGGTCCTCGCTCGAGCGCTGCCTGCGCAAGGACCCACGCCTCCGCTGGCGCTGCATCGGCGATGCACGGATTGCGCTTGAAGAAGGGCTGCACGTCGGACCGGCGCCGCCTGTGGAACGCGGCCGTGCAGTCAACACCATGGGTGATTATGTCTGCGGTGCTGGCCGTCGCCTCCGCCGCGGGCTGGCTGGTCGCATGGCGCGCGACCCGCTCGGTGGATCATCCCCTTACCCGCGTCAGCGTGGATCTCGGTCCAGACGCCGTCACGGGCCTCAATGTCACGGCCGTCATTTCACCCGACGGGCGCAGGCTGGTCTTCTCAATGAAAGGTACGGACGGCACGCCGCGGCTTGCCACCCGCCTCCTCGATCAACCCCGACCTGTATTGCTGCCCGGTACCGAAAACGGCAGGGATCCATTCTTCTCTCCCGATGGCCAATGGATCGGTTTCTTCGCGGGCGGGCAGCTCAAAAAGACGTCCGTTCAGGGCGGGGCCCGGTGATACTGGGGTCGTTCTCGGGCCTTACACAAGGCGCCACGTGGAGCGAAGATGGAAGTATTATCGCGGCGACCGGTGTTTTTCTTCCTCTGTCCCGAATTCCTGCTGGCGGTGGAGTGGCGCAGCCGCTCACCAGGCTTGGTCCCGGTGAGATCACGCATCGTTGGCCGCAGGTCGTGTCCGGTGCGAACGCTGTTCTCTTCACCGCTTCATCGTCCGCGAGTTCGCAGGAGAACGCGAACATAGAAGCCGTCTCGCTCAGGACCGGTGCGGTCAAAGTTGTGCAGCGGGGAGGCTATTACGGCCGGTACATGCCCGGAGGGCTTCTCGTCTACATCAGCCAGGGGACTCTGTTCGGCGTGAAGTTCGATCCGAAAAACTTACAGACGGTTGGCACACCCATACCCATTGTCGAAGATGTGGCGGCGAATCCGGCGACAGGAGGAGGACAGTTCGACTTCTCTGCGAACGGGACGTTCGTGTATGCGGAAGGGAAGGCCGCCGCCCAGAGATGGCGGATCTCGTGGCTGGATGCTTCCGGCGCCATAAAGCCGTTGAGTGTTGGTCCAGGTGCCTACAGTGGGCCTCGCATCTCTCCGGATGGTCGCAAGCTGACATTCGTGGAAAAAGCTGAGGTTTACGTTCACGACCTGGAACGGGATACCACCAGCCGGGTGAACTTCAACGGATCTGGGTTGCCGATCTGGGCACCGGACGGCAAACACCTGATTATAAAGTCCGACGCAAGCACTCTTGCCTGGGTTCGAAGTGACAGCGCGAAAGAGCCGCAGAAACTGCTGGACAATAGTAATCGAAACCGTAGCGTGTATCCGTGGTCAGTTTCCTCCAACGGCAAATGGCTGGCATATACCGAGATCAGCCCGGACAAGGGATTCGACATCTGGACTGTCCCGCTCGATGTCAATGATCCCGACCATCCGAAAGCAGGGAAACCCGAGTTGTTTCTGAGTAGTGCTGCCGACGCGAATATCCCTCAATTCTCTCCGGACGGCCGCTGGATCGCCTATCGCTCGACCGAATCGGGAATACCCGAAATCTATGTCCGGCCATTCCCGGCAGGTAGCGGCGGTATGTGGCAGGTTTCCAGTGGCGGCGCTTATTATCCACTCTGGTCAACTACCAGCCATCAGCTGTTCTTTGAGAACACCGAAAACCGCATCATGGTCCTCGATTATACGGTCGAAGCCGGCTCTTTCGTGCCTGGCAAGCCGCGTCCGTGGTCATCCCATCAGTTGTTCTATGCCGGAACCTCTAACTTGGATCTGGCACCGGATGGCAAGCGATTCGTAGTATTCTCGCTCCCCGAAAACCCGCTCGACACGAAGAGATCTGTTCACGTCACAATGCTCTTCAATTTCTTCGACGAGGTGAGACGCAGAATTCCATAGCGAAGTGGAGCGCCGGGGACGCTGTTACCTCGGGCGTCTGTGGCACAGCATTTTGTGAAATACTGTGCAACTATGCCCCGTTTTGTCTCCTCTCTGCTGGGTACATTTGTCAGTGGAATTACTCTCTGCCAGGCGGTACCGAGTGTTCAGGTATTCACCGATCTCACATCGCCACAAGCTGTAGGCACGGTGATCGGAATCTCCGCGACTGGTAAAGATGAAGGCGACCCAAAGAAGGTCCGCGGTAAGCTGCGATACCAGTTGAGCGTCAGCGATGACGGCACCACATTTCATGTGGTCCGCGATTTTACCCGGTTCCCGGGCTTCGCGTGGAGCCCGAAACTCTATGAGCACGAAGCCAAAATAAAAGTCACGGTCCTGAATACCGAGACCAAACAGACCGGTGAAACTGTCGTGCCGTTCCGAGTCACCCCGCGCATATCAGGCAACAAACCACTGGCGTCTCCTACTGCCCACCCTCTGGTGGCGCTCTTCAGCTTTCCCGCGTGTTCCGACGGCAGCAAGTATCTCGTTGCGTTCCAGCGTAAGGGGGAAACGACGGTGCATCGTACCGGCAGCAACTCGTGCCGAACATCGACCACGAATAACCTCTATGTCGCGGGAATGCGGCCAGATTCCGAATACACTCTGCATTCGGAAATTACGAACCCAAGCGGAGTGCAAAAAGGTCCGGAAGTACCGTTCCGCACAGGGCTGGTGGACGTTACTTTCGGACGCTTCAATGTCATCGTTCCTCGGAATGACGACGCCAGCAAGTCCGAACCAGTCATTCTGTTCAGTTCACCTGGCCGGCCACTGGCGTCGATGGCCACAGACACGGAAGGGAACGTGCTCTGGTACATGCGCGGCGGTCGTAATGTAACGCGTATTCTTCCCGGTGGGACGTTCCTCGCTTTCAACGGCGGGGTGACAAGTATCGCCGAGGTTGACCTTGTCGGCAACGCACTTCGTGAGACAGATATAAATCGGCTGCAGGAACAACTCGAACCGCTTCGGGATCAAGTCCGTTTGCAAGCCGAATGGTCAGCAGTGCGCCTCCGGATTTCACCACGAGGCGATCGGGCTGCCAAACGGCCACATCATCGTTGTCGGCAGCGTAGAGCGCGTTTTTCCGTCGGGCGCTCAGGGTTCGGATGACCCCGTGAATATTGCAGGCACGATCCTGTACGATCTCGACGAGAATATGCAGCTGAAGTGGGTGTGGAACGCGTTCGATCATCTGGACGTTAAGCGGAAGGGTCTCGACGACAACGCTCAGTGCCGGGGTCAAAACGGCGGACTGGCGTGCGCACCCGTATTTCTTACGCCGGCCGCCAATGACTGGCTTCACGGCAATGCCGTGTCTTACACACGTCAGGACGGCAACCTGACGCTCTCTATGCCAGAGCAGGACTGGGTGATCAAGATCGACTACAACAACGGGAAAGGAAGCGGCAAGATCGTCTGGAAACTGGGGAAGGACGGCGATCTCACGCTGAAATCAGAAGATCCGAAAGCCTGGTTTTCTTATCAGCATGATGCGGGGTTCGAACCACCGGGATCGGACATGCTGGTTCTGCTCGATAACGGCCACCGTCGCAAGCCGAAAGAATCCGATAAAGATAAAGACAAAGACAAAGATAAGGACAAAACCAAAGAGGCGGAGAAGAAAGACGACGGCATACATTCACGTGGCCAGGTGTGGAAAATCGACGAGCAGGCTAAGACTGCTACGCTCGTGACCAACGCGGACCTCGGGGTGTATGCGCCTTTCATGGGATCGGCACAACGGCTGAGTAACGGCAATTACCACTTTTCGGTGACGGTGCAAGATGACGATTCCCCCAAATTGCAGGCGATTGAAGTGACGCCGGCGGGCAAGATTGCATATGCACTCGAGTCGCCCCAGGCGGGTACATATCGAAGCAATCGGGTAGCAGATTTGTACACGCCGCCGAACCGGTGAAACCGACCGTCGAAACAGAGTGCTGTACTCTGTCGTCTGACAACCTATGCGAGATCGACGTACAGCACTCCTTTGGTTTTTATTTCTTCTTCTCGCCGGTACAGTCCGCGCGGCACCGCTTCAGTTCAGCGTTACGACCGACGTAAGCCAGCCGGGAACGTGGTACTACACCGCCCATAACGATGAACCCGCGGGTAGTCCGTTGTTCATCTCCAGTTTTCTGGTTGTGCTGAATGGCCCCATCCTTGTGTTTGGGGCTCCAGATAGCTGGACAACAGAGACGGACTACATCTCATACGTCCTCTGGTTTAACCTGGACACCGCGCTGCCGTATCCGCACGATATCGCACCGGGTGAGTCACTTGGCGGTTTCTTTGTTGAAAGCCCTTCACCGCTCAGCGGACCATCGATCGCTCAGGCGGCGCCCTGGAATCACGTTTTGGATGAGCTTGGCCCGTTATCTGACAACGTGAGTGTGCTGGCTCCCGCTGCTGCTGTTCCCGAACCGGCGTTGTGGCCGGTGATGCTTACCGGGTTGCTGGCGATGGCGCAGTGGAGACGGCGGCCGTCCTGACGGTATCGCGGATCGGAAGATACTCGATGTAGTTTGAGAACATCTCTTCCTGGCTCTTGTCGCCCCACCGCACGGCCTTCTTCGGGTCCGGGTTCGCCGGATTGTTCGCGCTGTTATCGAAGTGCGCGGTCAATGTGAGTACGCTGCCCTTCTTTACGCGGATGGGATCGCTGAAGCGGTACGTGAGCTGCCAGTCGAAGTTGTAGGCCGGAACGTACAGCAGTGTCTCGGTGTGCCCGTCCGCGTGCGTCAGGTCGTAGCGAACGTCCTTGCCGCGGTAGTGCATGTGGGGCGTGATTGAAAGCAACAGCTTGTCTTCATCGAACGTATAGCAGCGCCGGACCTCGTGATTGCTTTCGCCGGGCGGGATCAGGAAAAAGAAATTCCGAAGATCCATCCGATAGATCGGCCTGTCCGGCGGACGTGGAGCCAGATAGAGTCCGACGCTGGTACGGTCCTTTTGTTCGCCTGACGCGACGCGAGCGTAGTGGATCGAGAACTGAAACATGGTTCCCGGCGGGATCCACTTCGCGGAGCCTTCATAGAAAGTGTCCGGATCGCGGCCTGGCAGGTAGGAAGCAAGCGCTCCTGGCTGCGATCCATGAATAAACGGGAGGTCCGGAGCATTGGCCGCACATGCGTCATTCAGAACGGGAGCGTCCGCTTTGATCCGGGTGAGATTCCCGTCACGAAGCAGAAACTCCGAGAGGGAGTGCATGGACTTGATGGTTGCCGGTCCGGCCTCGCCCGGCGCGCCGATGGGGTTCACATGTGCGTGATGCACAACCTTGCGGTTACCCGGACGAAGCTCGGCTGCCCGGATCCAGATGCCCTCTTTCAGGTTCCCGGGCACAACGAACGTCTGATAATTGTCCTCGCCCGCATGGACTGTGAATTCTTCAATCGGGATGATGATGTCAGGCTTCCCGAGCCGCCAGCCCTCAGCAAATTCGGGTGGTTTCGGAAGGTCCTTTGCATCGCCTTCGGGCGCTCCTGCGCTTACCCATTCACGGATAGTCGCAATTTCCGCGTCCGTGAGCCGCGCGTCGTTCGAGAAGTGTCCGTAACGCGGATCGGCAAACCACGGAGGCATCTTCCGGCGCGCTACAGCTTCGCCGATTGCTTTCGCCCAGGGTCTTGCCGACTTGTAGTCCAGCAGCGACATCGGAGCGACGTCGCCAGGACGATGGCACTTGACACAGCGCTGATAAAAGACGGGCGCTACGTCCTTGTTGAAGGTCGGTGCCGATGCCCCGAGCGCACAAGCAGCGCTTAGCAGGGCGGACAGTCGAATGGCGGCAGCCATGCCATTCAGGATATCGCTATCGGGCCAGTGCCTGCTCGACCGCCTGCTTCACCTCGGCGGAATCCGGTGTAACAGCGGGCTCGAATCGCCGAATGATCTTGCCATCCTTGCCGATGAGGATCTTGGTGAAGTTCCATTTGATGTCACCGCCCGTTTCGGAGGTGAGGTACTGATACAGGGGAACCATATCGCCGCCCTTCACCGATACCTTGCTCATCATGGGAAATGTAACGCTGTACTTGCGGCTGCAGAACGTCTTAATTTCTTCGTTGCTTCCCGGTTCCTGACCGCCGAAATTGTTAGCAGGAACACCGACAATCACAAAGCCGCGGTCCTTGTAATGTGAGTACAGTTCCTGCAGCCCGGCATACTGCGGCGTGTAGCCGCACTGGGACGCAACGTTCACGAACATGACTACCTTGCCCTTGAACTGGGTCAGCGGCGCCGCAGCGCCGTCGATTGTGTTGAGTGAATAGTCGTACACCGTGCCTCCTCCGGGCGCCCCGGAAACGATCGTCGCGATCATGAGAATCATTGAGAACAGCAGCAAAGAACGCATCAGATTCACCTCGTCAGAAAGATAGTCGCACGCCGACCTGCAGCAACCGCTGATCCGCAGCGGCGGTTGGATTCAGCGGAGCCGGAGTAGTGATGATACCCACTTCGTTGACGGTTGCAGTTGTGTTGAGACTCGTGACATTGATCCGGTTCAGGAGGTTCGTCGATTCGACGATGAACTCGGCCTGCATGCGCTCGCGGATCGGGAAAACCCTCGAGTAGCGCGCGTTGAGTTCGAACCAGTTCGGAAGTGAGATGGTATTTCGGCCAATGAAGACAGGCCGTTGATAAGCGGTTCCCGTGGAAGGATCGCCGTTCAGGATCCGATTGCTGCCCATGTTCAGTGGCTCGCCGCTCTGAAGAGTCGAGAAGATGGAAAGCTTGTTATTCTTCAGCAGGTATCCGAGAACGCCCTGACCTGACTTGTAGGTCGGCGACCACACCATGTACGCGTTGAAGGCATGGCGGCGGTCGGCAAGAGCATTACCGCGATCACGTCGGAGGTTAGTCGGGTCGGACGGAAGAAAAGCACCGGCGTCAATATTGTTCTGTTCGGGCGCGTCGTCGATCGCGTGCGACCACGTCCAGCTGCCAAACACTTCATAGCCATGCGAGAAGCGCTTCCGAAGCGTGACGTTGAGGCCGTTGTAAACGGACTGACCGACGCTCTCGGCAGAGATGATGTTCCCGAAGCCCGTAAAGTAACGTGCGCCTGAAAAGATCGGCCGCTGGTCGGGCAAGCGAGTCGGGCCGGGTACGACGTTGATGTTCCGATAAATCGGGATCCGGTTGCCTCGCGTGTACAGATATGTGATGTCGAGGCCGAGACTTTCGGTAATCTCGCGCGAGATGGACACGTTCGTGTTGATCGAGTAAAGGTTGGCGAAGTCCGGGCTGACGGTCGTGATGTCCTGCAGCGAAGGCGTGAAGCCGGATGGAATGCCTGTGAAGACGTTGGGGAAGGATGGAGCGAACGCCTGCGTTGGCGTGACGCTCAGGGAAAAGAATTGCGGCAGCCCGTTATTGAGCAGTGCCCGACGATACATATCCGTCTGGAAAGGATCGTAGAAAATGCCGCCGCTCGCCCGCACTACGGTTTTACGGAACCGGTATGCGAGTCCGAGGCGGGGAGCGATGTTGTTCTTGTCGGTCCGGAAGTGTTGGGAGTAAGCAAACGGCGAACTCGCGTTTGCTGACGGCGGCTGGAAAAGGTCATACCGGACGCCATAAACGACTGTGATGTTCGGACGTGGTTTCCAGGTGTCCTGCGCGAAGAAATTCCAGAATTGCGAGTTATAACTCATGGAGGGCTCACCCACGGTCTGGGCGAAGCTGGTGTAGCCTCTCGGGTTTGTGCCATTCTTCGCGGCCAGATAGGCAGCGACGTTCGCGAACGTGTAGTTCGCGCTTGTGTTCTGAACCTGCGTGTCGCGAATAAGGCGAACAGCGAAGCCGGTTTTGAAGGTATGAGTGCCCAGGTCGAGCGTAAATGCGTCGTTAACCTCGGGCGTCAGCTCATCGTAAAGGAATCCGGCATCGAGCGAGTTTCCGAAGAAAGCAACTCCGGGAATGGAAACCGCAGGGCCAGTGCCGGTAGCCTCAAAGCGCTGCTGTTGCTGGCTGCGAAAGGGTGTCTGGAACCGAAGTTCATTGACTGCCCTGCTGCTCACGATAGTGATCAGCTGAGCTGCTCCGCCGTGTGAGCGGTCAACAAAGTTGTAGGTCCGGTCGACGAGATAAAGTCCGCCGATATTGGAACTGTTGTACGGCGAGTCGTTGCGATGCCCGTTGTAGCGAAGCGCGAGGCGATTATGGCTGCCGAGCTGGATATCCGCTTTGCCGAAGAAGAATGTCACGTTCTGACCAAACGGGACTGCGTCAGCGTAATTGGCTGGCAAGCCCAGCTGGACAATAGTAGACGCGGGCACCGTGACCGGCATAGGCAAGTCGCGCTTGGCCTTCTCATATGAGCCGAAGAAGAACACCTTGTCCTTAACGATTCTGCCTCCCGCATCTGCAAATCCGTCATCAAAGTTGACTTCAGGAACCGCGGCATTGAACGGCAGCAGTTGCGGTGCGGCGCTCATCGACGTCCGGCGGAAAAAGTACGCCAACTCGCCATGAAGATCATTCGTTCCAGAGCGGGTGATGGTGTTGAAGACCGTTCCGACAGTATTTCCGAACTCGGGAGCAAATCCGTTGTTGACGGTCTGTACTTCCTGAACCCATGTTTGCGAGATCGGCATCAGGCGGATGCCTGCACGGTCGCTCTGGACGTTATTGCTGCCATCGAGCTGATAATTGATTCGTCCCGCGAAGCCGTTTGCGTTGATCTTTCGAGGTACGCCGAACTCGGTGTTCGGACGGCCGCTCACGTTCGGCTGCTGAAGGATGAAGTTGTACGGGTTTCGCGAGACCAGCGGAAGATTGCGGACCGCGTTGGAAGAAAGTGTCGAGCCCTGATCGGTTCGACTGACATCCACAATCGGTGCCGCACCGGTGACGACCACTTCAGTAGCGGCTCCCTTGACCTGAAGGCCGACGTCGATTGTGGCGGACTGACCGGCACTGATCTCAATCCCAATCTTCTTGTAAGTCGCAAAGCCCGGCGTTTCTACGGTAATGCTGTATGTGCCGAGCGGAAGCAGCGCGATGCGATAGAGACCTGAGCCGATCGTTGTTGCTGATTGGGTATACCCGGTTCCGGTGTTTGTTGCTGTCACTTTCGCGTCCGCGACAGGCGCGCCACTCGGATCTGTAACGGTTCCGAGGATCTCGCCGTTAATCGCCGACGCCTGACCAAATGCAATTGACGAAAATAGTGCCGCTGCGAACAGTATTCGCGAGACAAAGACCATATTATGTGCATGTTAGCGCAGGAAATCACCCGAAAGGCCGTTATTGCTATTGACATCCTGTGCTGAAATTGTGCATTCTGGATGCATAATAAACATGCCAGCGACACAAGTACCAGAAGCTTCTCTTTATGAACAACTGGGCGGCCAGGCTGCGGTTGAAGCAGCGGTTGACCTGTTTTACCGAAAGGTTCTTTCAGACGATCGCGTCAGTGAGTTCTTCGACGACATCGACATGGATCAGCAGATTGCGAAGCAGAAGGCGTTCCTTACGATGGTTTTCGGCGGTCCCGTGGCCTATAGCGGCAAGGATATGCGCCAGGGGCACCTCCGTCTGGTGCAGCGCGGCCTGAATGACACTCACGTTAACGTCGTCATTGAGCTTCTCGGTGAAAGTCTTCGTGAACTCGGTGTTGCTGAGCCGCTGATCGCCAAAGTGGCCGCGGTTGCGAACTCTGCTCGGGGCGACGTTCTGAATCGATAAATGGGACCAATAGTTCGCATCGATGGGGGTGAGTACGCCCTCCTGCCGGGTGAAAGTGTGCTCGACGGCCTGCTGCGTCATGGTCAGACGATCAGCCACTCCTGCAAAGCGGGTAGTTGCGGGTCGTGTCTGATGCGGGCGGCCGATGGCGACCTTCCGGCGAAGGCGCAGGCCGGCCTGAAGGATTCATGGAAGCAGCAGGGCTACTTTCTCAGCTGCGTCTGTGTTCCGGAATCGAATCTCTCCATTGCCAGGCCAGCAGACGACATTCAGCTCGGTGCCACCATCAGGAGCCTTCGTCTGCTGAGTCCCGACGTGATGCAGGTGACTCTGCACTCAGATGAACCGATCCACTTCCGGCCGGGGCAGTACGTGACGATTGTGCGCGAGGGCGGACTATCGCGTGCGTACTCGATCGCAAGCCTGCCCGAGCAAGGCGAACTGGAGCTTCACGTCCGTCGCGTACCGGACGGGCGAATGAGCGGCTGGTTCCATGATGAAGCGCAGACGGGTGATCGAGTCTCGGTGCTCGGACCATCCGGAGAGTGCTTCTACGTGACGGGCAAGGAAGACCAGCCTCTGATACTCGCGGGCACCGGAACGGGACTTGCCCCGCTCTATGGCATTGTCCGGGATGCGCTTCGAAACGGACATCGCGGTCCCATTCATCTGTTTCACGGCGCGCTGCATCGCGGCGGGTTGTATCTCGTCGAGGAACTTCGCCGTCTTGCCGATCGCCATCCTCATTTCAGTTACATCCCTGCTGTGTTGCACGCCGACGGTTCGGTTGACGAACACGAGCACGGGATTGCGGTCGGACCGCTGGATGGGGTGATCGCGAAGACACTCCCGAAGCTGGCAGGCTTTCGGGCATATGTCTGCGGTGATCCCGGGATCGTGAGCACACTCAGGAAGAAGCTGTTTCTTGGCGGAGTTGCCTCACGTGAGATTTATGCAGATGCGTTCCTGCCGACTGCGACGGCCTGACCTGTGCAATTAAGTCTTCACGCCGACTACTCACTCCGAGTGCTGATCTATCTCGCCTCTGCCGAACCGGCGGGGCGGAGTGTCTCAACGCAGGAAATCAGTGTTGCCTACGGGATCTCGCGAAATCACCTGGTGAGGGTCGTGCAAACGCTCGCCGAGAATGGCTACGTCAAAGCTACTACCGGCCGCACTGGGGGAGTGTCTCTCGCGATGGAGCCAAAAGCGATTCGGATCGGGGAAGTTGTCCGCGGGGCAGAACCAACACTGAAGCTGGTTGAGTGCTTCGATCGCAGAACGAATACATGTCCCATCGCATCGGTTTGCGCGTTGAAAGGGATGCTCCGGGAAGGGCTCGAATCATTCCTGACGACGCTGAACCAGTACACTCTCGCGGACATCACTACGGTTCGCGACCGAGGCGAACTGGTGCGAATTCTGCAGTCCGCGTAACTTCCTGGATAGACTGGTTGCGCGAGGCAACATGAGACGAATGCTGATGTTTGCGGCTCCTGCTGTGTGTGCAGGCACGCTGCTCCTGATCGGTGCAGATAACAAGCTTCCGGCGCCCTACTCCACGCCAGACACAAAGAACGCCGCGAAA
Organism: Bryobacteraceae bacterium; assembly: GCA_963794765.1. Classification (GTDB taxonomy): domain Bacteria; phylum Acidobacteriota; class Terriglobia; order Bryobacterales; family Bryobacteraceae; genus JAWXCM01. The sequence continues at coordinate 614,677 of CAWCGC010000029.1, forward strand.
GTCGTAGCTCAGCGGACGAATCTTCATGTCCCTCAGGGGTTCGAGGTGAAGGAGATCGCGTCCGGGCTCGGAAAGCCTCGGGCCATGTTCGCGATACCGGGAACAACGATGTTTCTGGTTTCGGATTCTCTGCCCGAGGGTAAGGGCGCGGTTTATGCGCTGGATAGGAACGGCGGTGAAAAGAAGAGCATCGCCCAGGGGCTCGACCGTCCATACGGCGTTCTGACTTACAAGGGCTATCTCTACGTTGCCGAGCCCAGAGCGCTGAAGCGTTACACCTTCGACAGCAAGTCGTTGTCGGCGCAGTCCGGCCAGGACATAATCAAGCTGCCGGACGACTTCGACAAGGGCCACTGGACGCGCAGCATCGCGATTGATCCGAAGGTCGACAAACTATACATGGAAATCGGCTCGGGTTCGAATGCAGATCCCGACACCGACGAGCGTCGGGCCACCGTTCTCGAATGCGGCCTTGATGGAAGCAACTGTCAGATCTATGCACGCGGTCTCCGGAACGCGACGGGAATTCATTTTCGGCCGGGGACTTCAGAACTGTGGGCGACCGTGCAGGAGCGCGACGGACTTGGCGAAGATCTGGTCCCGGACTTCTTCACCAAGATCAAAAAGGGCGGATTCTATGGCTGGCCCTGGGCTTACTTCGGACCGAATGAGGATCCCCGCAACGCAGGCAAGCATCCCGAACTGGTGAAGGCGACCATCGTTCCAGATATCAATCTGGGGGCGCACGTCGCCGTTATGGACTGGACATTTTACAGCGGCAAGCAATTCCCGGAGCAGTATCGTGGCGGCGCATTCTTTGCCTTCCGCGGTTCCTCGAATCGCGCCAAGCGGGTCGGATATTCGATCGGCTACTTGCCGTTTGGGAAGAATGGCATGCCCTCGGCCCAGAAACCAGAGGATTTCCTGACGGGTTTCATGTTGTCTCCGGATTCAAAGGAAGTTCTGGGGCGTCCTGTTGGTGTCGCTCAACTCCAGGACGGATCATTGGTCGTCAGTGAAGACGGTGCAAATAAGATCTATCGCGTCACTTACGGGACTCCGAAGTAACGATGATTCGTCTTTGGATGGCTGCGCTGATTGCCGCGGTGGGTCTGGTGACCGCGGCACCGGAGAATCCCGGCTGGACCAAACCGTACCCGGCGTTCAAAATATCCGGCAACTTGTATTACGTCGGAACCGAGGACCTGGCCTGCTATCTGATTGCGACACCGCAGGGCCATATCCTGATCAACACCGGTTTGGCGAATTCCGCTCCGATGTTGCGCAAGAGCATAGAGTCGCTTGGCTTCAAGCTGTCGGATATCAAAATCCTGACTCACATGCAGGCGCACTTCGATCACGTAGCTGCCATGGCCGAGATGCAGAGGCTCACGGGCGCGAAGATGTATTCCACCGAAGCGGATACTCCGATCCTTGAGAGTGGCGGGAAAACGGACCCGTACAACGGAGGCGATCACGCCTTCGCTCCCGTGCACGTGGACAGGCGATTGAAAGACGGAGATACGATTGCGCTTGGCGGGAGCGAACTGAAGGTCGTGCTGACTCCGGGCCACACACCGGGCAGTGTTTCGTACTGGTTCAAAGGCACCGACAAACCTGTCTTCATCGTGAACGTTCCGACGGTGGTGATGCCGCTGGTGAACAACTCGCTGGATCCAAAGATCGTCGACCACTATGAACAGAGCTTCCGAGTGCTGAAAGCTCAGCACCCGGACATCTGGGTTGCTGCACACGCCGCGCAGTTCGATATGGACCGCAAACGGAAGGCGGGCAGTTTTGCTGACGCCGCAGGATATACAAAAGCTATTTCCGACGCGGAAACCAAATATCGGCAATCGTTGTGAGCAGTGCGGTGTTCACAGCGGGTGGGGCGGCCATTCGTGGCCGCAGCCGCGTTTCACGCGGCTCAGCGTGCCGTGGCCTGAGCCGCAGACGCTGATGCATAGTATCCAGTCTTAGCTCGTACTATGACGTCACGGCGCTTCACCTCAACACGAATCTTGTGAAAGCCGTCGTCTTTCGCGTCGGGACTGTGCGTTGCTCGATACGCCAGCATGTACGCTACTTGCCCATCAGTAAAAGCCTCTTTGAATTCATGAGCAAGGTCATTCGAGTTGTGGAGAAAGAGACCGCCTGTATTGTGTGCGAGTCCCTCCAGAGCTGCTCCGTTCTGATACTTTAAGGAACTCCATCTGGAGTCCATTTCAGTGAGTAAGGTTCCGCCTCTGTTGCTTCTGGACGATGTGCCCATCTGGGCGGAAGATGCGTCGCCCAGCCCGCCCGATGAAAAGGATGGACTCTCGAGGCCCTGTGAGTCGATCGTATAGATCCTGATGTTGCTGGTTGCCGCCGAAGCGAACACCTTTGCGACAGCCCGATTCAGATCCGCCGATGGTGTGGCCTGAAATACCGAGCTATTGGGTATATAAGCTGACGCCGCAGCATACAACTCACTGCCAGGATGAAGGGCAAAACCGTTCGACACGAAGACAAGCCGCCGGCGGCCCGGAATTCGACTCAGTTCCTGGATCACCCGCAGTAATTGCCCGAGCGCGTCGACATCTTCTTTTTCCCACTTTGCCGAGACCAGATCGAGGGACTCCCGTAACTGCGTCTGCTTCGTTCGACACAGTCCGACTGTCGCAGGCGCAGCACGGCCGCAAGCACAGCTCCTGCAATATGCCTCCATGGCACGCTTTACATTGTCAGTTTCGACTTGTAGTCGCGATGTATTTGCCGCCGCCGCCCCGGAAATCCCCCGAAGCTGGTGCAGACGTTCCCGCAGGGCGCGAATATCAGTTGTTCCATTCTGGAGAATTTGCAGGCCGGATCCGATCGACGCGACAACGAATCGTCCCTGGAGGTCTGGCGTTGAGGCGAACGTTTTCTCCAGCGATGAGACCGATCTTAGAACGCTCGCCGGTGAAGCGTGGGCAAGGTCGAGGCATATGACTGTTGTTTCGAGTTGCGGAGATGCATTGGCCGACTCAGGAGTGCCTCGCCCTTTCGGCTGTGTTGCGTTATTTCCGGTCACCGCTCCATAACCGACGGTGAAGCCTGAAAGCTTTTGCTCGACGTCGTCTTCGAAGACGACGAAATCCTTCGCCGACAATCCTGAAAGGGAATGCCCGTGCTTGTCGATCACGATTGCGGGAACAAGAACTTCCTCGACAGCGATTCGAATGTCCGTCGAACGGTCATCGTGAGGAACAGCCGGCGCCGGTTCCTGCGCGAAGCAAACCAGGCAGGTGACAGCGAAAGCTGAGAGTCGAATGCAGATGCGTACGTCTCGTCTCACTCGGTGAATTTTAACTCACGGTTGCGACGGCCTGCGGTCTCGGTGCCCTGGAAGAAGCGATCTGTTAAGTCATGCTGGTCGGCTCACGTATTTTGGTAAAGCGATGAATCGACTTCAGGCGGGACGCTGGCTGATTACACTGGTACTGACCGCGACAACTATTCTTTCCTTCGTGCTCGACTGGAGTGCCAATCACCTTTTAAATCCCGCCTGGCATCCGCACGCTCGCTTTCATGGCGCGCTGTTGCTGTTCATGCTGGCCGGTGTATCAGGAACAGCGCTTCACCTTTTGTGGCGGAAGTCAGCGGAGCCGGAGGTGATGGTGCGTGCTGCCGGGATGCTGTCGCTGGCGTTCTGGACACCACTGTTCTACATAACGACGCTTCTGCCCGCGTCCACATCATGGGCTGGAGCGCCGGGAGCAGATCCTCGGCTAAGAGGTTCGATCGTTACGCCCAATCTTCTGGTCGCGGCATTATTTGTTCTCCTCACCGTCGTTGCTATCGGTCTCAGTTCCGGGCGCAGGCGCGTGGTTTAGCGCCGGCAAACGATATCGGAGAATTAGACTGCAGATGATTGGTGTTTTCGATAGCGGGTTTGGTGGCCTGACCGTCCATCGGGCGCTGGTAAAAGCCCTGCCGGACTCGGATTTCGTGTATCTCGGTGATAACCGCCATGCGCCCTACGGAGAGAAGTCTCCCATCGAAGTACTCAACCTGACGTGCCGTGGGCTCGAGCGCCTCTTTCAGGAAGGCTGTACGCTCGCGATTCTGGCGTGCAACACTGCGTCGGTCGTCGCGCTGCGCTGGATCCAGCAGCAATGGCTGCCCGCGCGTAGGCTCGACGACGGCGTGCCGCGGAACGTGCTCGGCGTTGTTATCCCTACCATCGAGGCCGCAACTGGGGTCGGCTGGCATGAGCAGCCTGCCACAGCAACTGCTACAGCACACGGCGAACCTGGACGGCCGCCGATTGCAGTGTTTGCAACACGTCGGACGGTGGCGACAGGTTGTTACCCACTTGAGATCGCGAAGCGCCTTCCGGACAGCGTGGTTGTGCAGCAAGCGTGCCCCGATTTAGCCGGGGCAATCGAGCGGGGTGCGCCGATGCAACACCTTCGCGGACTGGTCGAGAAGTATGTCGGCGAGCTAAGCACAAAAATTGACCAACCCGATTGTGCGATCCTTGCCTGCACACACTATCCGCTGGTTGCGGATCTCTTCAGGGATGCACTACCGGATGCTGTTCCAATCATTTCCCAGCCTGAGGCTACGGCGCGCGCATTGAAGTGTTATCTCGACCGCCACCCTGAATATGACGGCGGTGGTGCTCGGGTGCGTCGATTCCTGTCCACGGGTTTCTCGCCTGAAGCGCTGCCTCTTGTCGAGAGGTTTTGGGGCGGGCCCATTCACTTCGAGCAGAACGAGTAACTTTACCTCTGTTCCGCGGTTGAAGGTCTGCGCATGTTAGGATTCCGGCATGCAGTTGAACACGGAAAACGTTGAAGCTGCCTCTCGTCGAAGCTGGATTGCAGGCACGTTAGCGAGTACGACCATGATGCACGCGCAGGCCCCTGCGGCCTCCGGTGCGCGCCCGAATATCATCTACCTTCACTCGCACGATACCGGCAGATACATTCAGCCATACGGCCACGCCGTTCCTGCTCCGAATCTGGCCAGGCTCGCTTCGGAAGGAGTTCTGTTTCGACATGCATTCGATGCTGCGCCGACGTGCTCGCCTGCCCGTGCGAGTCTCTTAACCGGCCACTGTCCGCACAACAATGGAATGTTTGGTCTCGCGCATCGCGGCTTTCGCCTGAACGATTACAAGCAGCACATCGCGCATACGCTTCGGCCCCACGGATACCGCTCGACACTCATCGGAATCCAGCACATCGCCATGGATCCGAAGGTTATCGGATACGACGAGGTACTTGGATCGCCCGGCTTTGCGGCGGTCCCTCAGACTCGCGGTGTCGGCATGCAGGATATCGTCGCTGATGCGGTTCGCACGATTGGTAGCCGGCCGAAGGAACCATTTTTCCTCGACATAGGTTTCTTTGAGACACACAGGGAGTTTCGAAAGCCGGGGCCGCAGGAAGATCCCAGAACGTGTGAGCCGCCCGTTACCGTGCCCGATACGCCCTCGACCCGTGAGGACATGGCCGCGTTCAAGGCAAGCGCGCGAGCGCTCGACGGAGCGTACGGCGAGATCCTCACAGCACTCGAGTCAAGCGGCCTTGGGGAAAACACGCTGGTGATCTGCACCACCGATCACGGGATTGCGTTCCCAGGCATGAAGTGCAATCTGACGGTTCACGGCACGGGCGTACTACTGATCATGCGGGGACCCGGCGGGTTCCGAGGCGGTAAGGTTTCTGACGCAATGGTGTCTCACATGGACCTGTACCCGACGATCTGCGACATGCTCAACATTGAGAAGCCGCAGTGGCTGCAGGGCAGGTCGATGATGCCTCTGATGCGCGGAGAACGGCAGGAGATCAATGATGAGCTCTTCGCCGAAGTGAACTATCACGCTTCCTATGAACCGAAGCGTGCCGTTCGGACCAGACGCTACAACTACGTTCGGCACTTCGGCGGAAGGACGCGTCCCGTGCTTCCGAATTGTGATGACAGCCTTAGCAAGGATGTGTGGCTGAAGTCTGGATGGGCAGACAGAAAAGTGCCACCGGAGGCGCTCTTCGATTCTGTGTTCGATCCTGCAGAATCAAACAATCTCGCGAATGACCCCGCAATGGCGAGTGTTCTCTCAGAAATGCGCCGCCGTCTCGACTCGTGGATGGAAAGGACGAAAGATCCGATTGTGAATGGGCCGATTCCTGCACCGGCGGGAGCTGTTGCCAACGACCCCGACGGAATCTCACCCCGGGACAAGCCCCGGCCCATTCAACAGGCCTAAAAAACGAACTTCAGGGCAAGCTGCACGATACGAGCCGGCTGCGTGCTGTTGATGATACCGGCCTGCGCTGCACCTATCGTCGCGTTAGGCGCATTGAAGTTCGCACGGTTGAAAGCATTGAAAGCCTCCGCGCGTAGATTCACCGATACCGCTCGGTGATGGCGAAGACTCGCGTCACACCCAGGTCGGCGCTGAAATAACCGGGCGCAAACAGGATGCCTGTACCGGAATTTCCAAAGCTGTAGAGCGGCGGCGCCACGAACGCGGAAGTGTCGAACCACCGATTGACGTTTCGCTCGTCCGAAGGCAGATTTCCGTTACCGGTCCGATTGGGTCGCTGTGTCCCGCCACCGGCTGAATTCGACACGTTGGTGCCCAGCAGCGGAGTGAAACGACCCCCGGAGTGCGCACTCCACACGCCATTAATGTCCCAGTTGCCGAGGATCTTACTCGCAATGCCGTTCTTCACCCACATGCGGCCAGGGCCAAAGGGAAGCTGCACGACGTGGTTGACCGTGAGGACGTGCGTGTAATCGTCAGGTACGGGTCCCCAGTTGCATGCGACGCAGGCATGGTTCTGGATATCGCTGTTGCCGCCGCCATTCACGAGCCCGACGTCTGACAGATAGCTTGCCCACGTGTACGCGACTCCGAAGAGTATGCCTTTCGAGAAGCGCTTGTCGAGCCGGACCTGCAGTGACTCATACTTTGAGTCCCCGGCGTTGGTCCGATAACTAACGTTCACGAGGTTGGGGTTGATGAGATAGTACGGCCTGCGCGAATCCTGGCCGCCCGCACCGGGAACTGACTGGTTCAGGTTGAGCGAGTTCACCAGAATCCGCTCGCCGCGGGTGCCGACGTAAGCCACATCCAGCATCAGGTCGGAGCGGAGTTCGCGCTGTAAGCCGAAGCTCCACTGCAGCACCTCAGTCTGGCGGAGGTTTTGGTCCCAGACATTGAAGCTGCCCGTCGAGAGTGCAACGGGGTTGTTGATGTCTGGCGGAACTGGCGTAGGCAGGCCGCTGCTAAGCGTGAGTGGCGGAACCCCGTTTATGTTGGTCGAGATGACCTGATTGAAGAAGTACGGCGGGTTTTTGTAAAGCTGGGCGCCGCCGGCATCCATGTTGACGTACGAGATCCCGAATCCGGAACGCAGAACGGTTTTTCGGTCCGAAGTCAGAGCGTAAGTTAACCCGACACGGGGACCGATGGTGTTGAGATCGAAATTTCGCAGACGCCTGGAATTGCCGTTCATTTCCGCGACCATGAGCATGCCCGTCTGGACGTTGAGGTTCGACCAGTGGTTGTGAACGTCATATGGCGGCGCGTCGATTTCCCAGCGAACACCAAGCTCGGCCGTCAGCCTCGAAGTGATGCGCCAGGAATCCTGAAAGTAAGGTGCGAACGTCCAGCGGCGCATGCCGAATCCACCGACCAGCACATTGCGGTTGACTGCATCAGGAACTCCGAGAGCGAAGTCGGCAAGAGCTGTTTGCGACGACGTCGTGTTTACCTGGCGCGTGAACTGACCGTTGAAATCGTAAGTGCCACGGGTCGGGAAGGCGGAGAATCCGTTGAATCTGTGCCGTAAGAACAGCCCGCCGAATTTGATTGTGTGAGCGCCGCGAATCAGGCTCAGGGAAGAGTCCAGCTGGAAGGTCGTGATCTGACTGTTCTCGGGATACGTAGAGTTATCGCCCAGTGCCTGGAAGCCGGTGACGGTAAAGGCCGGCAACCCACCCGATTGTCCGTTGATGTTGATTCCCGGTATGCCGAGGATGGATGCACTCTGGAACGAGCTGCCTAACGGGAGGATATGGGCATTCCACCGGACCATCCCAAAGTGGCTCTCGCTGATCGTTGTCGGACTGATGACTTTGGTGTAGCCGAGTGTGGCGGACTGATTCACAAGACTGGTGCTGATGCCTTGAGCGTTGGTCGCGAGGTACGGTCCGATGCCGGCGTCGGCCGGCGCAGGGACCACCCCCGGGACGATCTGATCGCTGTTGTCATACCCATACCGAAAGAACAGCCTGTCGGATGTTCCCAAATTATGGTCGGCACGGACATCGAACTGATCCGTTCGTTGTGTCAGCGACGGGTTGAAGGTGAAGTTGTTGGTCGCTGCCGAGGTGGTTGGCAACGGGAGTAGTTGCATCAGCTTTACTGCTGCCGGATCGAGAAGCGTCCTCGGAACCTGGTTGTTGGGAAACGGATCGCGGACGGTTTGTCCATTAACTACGCTGGTTGAGAACGGGTTGTAAATCGGAGCGCCGAGTCCGCCAAAATCGCCGGTAATGACCATGTTGCGCTGTGCGATTGTCGGGATCGTGGTCGTGATCGTCTGCGGCTGAGCAAGGCGGATTCCCTGGTAATCGACAAAGAAGAACGTCTTGTTTCGAATGATGGGACCGCCGGTTGTCGCGCCAAATTCGTTCCGTCGGAACGGAGGTCGTGGCACGCCCTGCCGGTTGTTGAAGAATGTGTTGGCGTTAAGCTTATCGTTACGGAGAAACTCCCATGCGGATCCATGAAACTGATTCGTCCCTGACTTGGTTTCGACGGCCGTGACCGCACCGGCAGATTCCCCGTATTCTGCGCCGTAATTGCTGGTCATGACGCGATACTCCTGAATCGAGTCGACGATGGGAACCATAACCAGCGTGTTGAGCCACAGGTTCCGGTTGTAGATTCCATCTACCAGATAGCTGTTGGCCTGGGGAATGGAACCATTCACGCTGTAATTGGCACCGGCTCGCATTGCGTACGGGCTGCCGCCTTCCGTCAGGTTGCCGGATGCGCCGGTGTGCGCTCCCGGGCTGAGGACAACCAGATTCGTAAAGTCGCGGCTGACCAGCGGGAGTTCGACAATCTGCTGACTGCCAACAAGATTGGACACTGCGGCACTTTGCGATTGCAGCAGGGGCGCACTGGCGGTTACGGAAACACTTTGCGTCTCACTTCCAACCTGCAACTCGAGATTCACCTCAACCGTCGCGGCGGCCGTGAGCTGAACGCCGCTGCGCTGCAACTGCTGAAAGCCGGTATGTGTGACGGTGATGGTGTAATCACCCGTCGGAACCGAAGCGATTACGTACTGCCCGGACGCATTTGTCTCGACGGCTCGGGAAAACTGAGTCGCCGTATTGAGCGCAGTAACTTTGGCGCCTGCTACCGCGGCCCCGGACGAGTCAGTGACCTCACCGGCGATGGTGGCAGTAGTCTGACCGTACAAACTCGCGATCGCAACGCAGAGCAGTCCCATCACGCGGAGCGTTGTGCGGGAGCAAGACAAAATCCTCAACATAGTAGTCATTATTGCTGTCTGGTTCTTTCGGGCGGCGTATACCAGGCGAACAGTTTCGTCCGGAGCCGTTCTTCCAGGTCCCGGTTGGAGGCGTCGAGAGTCAAATTGTTCATCTCCTTCGGATCGGTCCGAAGATTGAACAGTTCGCAACGGTCGTGGGTTCGATACGTGTACTTGAAGTCGCCATCGCGAATCATGTATTTCGCTCTCGGAGTGCGCAGATCATACTCCGAGTAAACCGGTTTATTCCGTGGAACAGCAGGGTCTTGCAATTGCTGCACGAAGTCGTCCTCATCGAGCTTCGCCTGAATCGGAATATCGCAGAGTCTTGCGAGCGTCGGCAGGACGCTTACCTGCGTCACAGGTGTTTCGCAAACACCGGCTTTCGTGACGCCCGGGGCGCGAATGATCAGCGGGACACCGCATGATTCCTCGTAGAACTGAAATTTCTGCCAGAGACTGTGCGCGCCCAGCATCTCGCCGTGGTCGGAGGTGTACATCACGATCGTGTCGTCCGCCAGCCCGAGTCGCGTCAGCTCACGGAGCACTGCGCCGGCACAGTCGTCCATCTGAGCCAGATTGGCGTAATAGTAGGCAATCCGTTTGAGAGCTTCGTTGCGACTTCGCAGTTCCGGAGTCGGAGCGTTGCGCACGATGGAGTTGCGAACCTCGTCCGGTGCTGTTTTGAGGTCGACCTTACCCCAGCTTTCCGGCAGATGCATGTCCGCCGGCGAGAACATCTGCGCAAATCGCTCCGCGGGCATGAAAGGATCGTGGGGTTTCAGGAAAGAGCAGACCAGGAAAAACGGCTGCCGACCACTGAACCTCTGGAGGAAGCGAATACTTTCTCTGGCGACGAAGCTTTCAAAGTGATCGCGCTCGGGAATCTTCGATACGCGGCCTGTGTGGACCGGACCTTCCCTGTCGTCCAGTTCGCGATCGTTCTTCCAGGGATCGCCATAGTCCCGCCACAGATCGTCAATCTGCGGAAGGCCGGAGCCCGAATTTGCCCGACTGAGTTCATTAGCGTAAAGCCGCGTCTTCGGACCGAGGTATTGATACCAGTCGTTGAAATCGAGTCGGTAGTCGAACCCGTGCGTTTGTGCATCCACAAAGTGCATCTTTCCCACCAGACCGGTAACGTAGCCAGCCTGACCGAAGTAGTGCGCCATTGTTTTGTGTTCAATCGGCCAGGGTACGGCGTTGCTGAAGGCCTGATGATTATGGGTGTACAGACCGGTGAGCAGAGATGCGCGGGAAGGCGTGCAAACGGGGTTGCTGCAATAGGCGTTACTGAAGCGGACTCCGCTGCGTGCCAGTGCATCCAGATTCGGCGTACGTGCGACGGGATCTCCGGCCACTCCCAGACAATCTTTCCGGTGCTGGTCTGACATGATCAGCAGTACGTTTTTGCGCGTAGCGGCTCTGATTGCACCAGGTTGCAGCACACCTGCCGCAAGCCCGGCCAGTAGTTGACGCCGATTCATCAGTGGATTCTCCTGCGAGGACAGCCGGTCTTAAACGAGAGGATACCAGTCCGATTTGTGGACGTCGGTGAGTTTAAGGACCAATGCCCTGCAGGGCTGGGACGAGGCGCTCAGTCGCGCGCAAGAACCAGCACAACGAACGTCCCAGGCTTGACGGATCTTTGTGGGCGTGCCGATGGATCCTTCGCTGGCGTAGTCACAATGTCGGCAGCCGGAAGGAAGATCTTGTGCGTTTTGGGATCGACGGCCATGGTCTTCGCACTCGGCTGCGTCGGAACGTTTCCGAGACTCTCGTAGACGTCAGCAGACTTTTGCTGAATGACAGTCAGGGTACCGTCGCCATTTGACGTGAGCACCCGACTGGTATCACGGTCAAAATCGGCCCAGTCGACACCCTGTCCGATCGTGAAGCTCGTGATGACCTTTCCTGATCGCGCGTCCATCACGACCAGAGTTGGTTTTTCACGACACGCCACAAACAGACGATCGGATTTGGGATCATATGCGAGTCCAGTAGGTGTTTTCGCCACCCCGATGGGAAATCGCCGTTTGACTTCGAGCGATTGAGGGTCGAACGCAACCACTTCGGCCGTGTCTTCGAGATTGACATACAGAAGACCGTCCCGGCCGGCGACGGTCTGTTCTCCGTCACCCGAGACTCTGACCGTCCCGACGACGCTGCCCGTATCGGCATCGATTGCCGTGATATTGTGCGACCCGTGATTATTCGTGAATACGCGCTTTGACGCAGGGTCGAAGAATATACCGTCGGGACCTTTGCCCACGTCGATCTTTTTAATCAGTTTGAGTGTGGCGGGGTCAAACATCGACACCTTGTCTTCCCGGCCATTCGAGGTAAAGCCATGGTGAAACGCAGAAGCTATTGCTATTCCGTGGACGCCCGGTGTGTCGGGAATCGTGCCGATGAGCTTTCCCGTATCGGGCTCCAGCACATCGACCTGAGTCGCATGGGATATGTAGAGCCGTCGTGCAGCAGCATCCAGGGTGACGTAATCCCAGCCGCCGATGCCCGGGACAGGGTAACGATCAACGATCCGGTAGAGAGCCGGCGCGGAGATCAGGTTTAGGGTGAACAGGATAGAGAGAAGGAATTTCGCAGATCTCATCGATGTGGCTCCTTAATGCTGATGCATAAGGCTACCTCGTCCATCTGAAAATTACCTGAAACGTCTGCGCCCGATTCCTGGAGTTCGGACCGTGTTATCGGTTTTCGATTGTCACGACAACTTTCCCGGGGCCGTGGGGCCCGGTTTCGGGCCGAAACGCATCGGGTGCTTTGTCAAACGGAACGATGCTCCTGACCAGCGTTCGGAGCTGACCTTCCTCGAGCAAGTTCCCGATTTGAGATAACTGCCGGTGGTTCGGTTCGACTATGAAGAATGCATCCCGAAGCCGCGGTTCGGAAGACTGTTCTTCCGACGACGCGATCGTTATCACACGACCTCCGGGAGTCAGCACGTCGAGCGAGCGCCGCAGTGTCTCGCCGCCCACGGTGTCTAAGACGACGTCGACCTTGCCAACTCGATCCTCAAATCGCTCGAGTCGGTAGTCGATCACTTCTTGTGCCCCGAGGCTCGTGACAGACGAGTGGTGATCGGCAGATGCCGTTCCGAAGACATACGCGCCTCGAAGCCTCGCCAATTGGACGCCAAAAATTCCCACTGATCCCGCGGCACCATGGATCAACACTCGTTCACCGGAACGAAGGCCGGCGCGTTCGTACAACGCCTGCCAACTCGTCAGCGCGGAGATTGGAACCGTTGCTGCTTCCGCGTGGCTGAGCTTTCCCGGTTTCGGTGCAACGGAATGGAAAGGGGCAATGCAATACTCTGCCAGTGCGCCATCGGCAAACCAGTCGTTCATTCCGATGACTTCCCGCCCGGTTTCCAGCGGTTCAACGCCCTCTCCAGTTTGCTCGATAACACCGGAGAACTCGTGAACCGGAACCGCGCCGACCCGCGAGTCTCCGGTTTTGTTATGAGTTGTCGGATACCAGTTCAGCTCGGTCGGTGTGATGCCCGCTGCGCAGACTCGTACCAGCACCTCGTCCCGCCCCGGTTGCGGCTTCGGTGCTTCATCAGCAAACAGCACGGAGCCACTTGCAGCGACCCGGACGCGGTAGACTTTCACGACTGGGTTGCCGCTTCGGCCGTCGCCCCGTCTGTACGCCGGCGTCGACCGCTAAGAAGGTACAAGTCCGCACGCGGCTCCAGCAGCGGATCGGCAGAAGCCTCAATGCCATCTACGCGTGGTATCGGATCGAAGATGATTTTGCGCTGTGCCGTCGTATTGTCCGGCAAAACGCTCACGAGTTCGAGTGTGCCCAGCTGCACAACCCTTCGGTCATCTGGCCACTGCACGGTTGCATCGTCGACGACATCGCCGTCCTCAGCCAGTTGTACGCGGATTGCAAATCGTACGGGACCCTTCGCCAACCTGCGCTCAATCTCTTCGAAAAGAAAATCAGGGCTCTGAACTTTGGCTTTGTCGTCACTAAGGTGCTCGGCCTCCATCTCGGGTGTGATCTGGTAGCGACCGAACCGCGCGGCACCGGAGTTGTTAACGAACTTGTAAGCATTAACCGCGAAGTATTGCTCCCGCGCAAAGCTGGTTGGCACTGGCTTCGGCGTCTGAACGAAGGCCAGTGCGGCAGGATGACTTCCAAGGAAAAGTTCAATCGGAGTCGGGTGTGCAACGCCGGGACCGCTTTGGTACGCCGCCTGAAGGAATCCGAGAAACTCCTCCGCTGTCCGGGCAGGGAACCCATTGACGGAGTGCGCAACGATGTCCGTGTGTACATGCTCGGCGAAATGAAAGCGGATAGCCATGCCGCGGGGTGCCGCATTGGGGTCGCTGTCCGGAATGGTCGGAATTCCACCGAAGTTTGAGAATCGTACGCTTACCGACGTTTCTGCTGCCGTTACGTGAGGAGCGCTTGTGAGTTCTCGACCCTCATCGGAGGGACGAAATCTGCCGCCCAGCATTATGCCCTTAGCGTGGGTCGGCCGAAAGCCTGAATGAATGCCCGAGAGGTTATCGAATGCCTGAAGCAGGTCGTGACTCAGGGATGTGAACTGGTGTTCTCTGGTTTGATGCATTGAGGTGTCCTCCAGTCGTGCTGTGTGTAACGTCGAATCTCTTCTAGTGGAGCACGCCGGTTTTCCCGGGTGCAGCCTGCGCGTGATAGCGATGCAAGCATCGCGACGGTCACATGCGGCCGCCAGTGCAACGCGGCGGTGTTACCGTAAGCCTCATGAAGGTGCCGCGGCGCCAGATTCTCATCGCTGCCATTCTCGCTGCCAGGATGGTCTGCGCTGAGTCGCCGGCAAAACGGGTCGTCCTCATGCTCGGGCCGCCCGGGGCAGGGAAGACAACACAATCCGAAGCTTTGAAAACTGCGCTTGGGCTTCCAATAATTTCTCTGGAAGACATAATGCGTCTGGAACGCGAGGGCAACGCGAGAGCAAACAACAGCGCGCACCGACAGCTTGCTTCCGGCGAGCTAATCGATGACGAAGCGGCCAACGCGGCGATTCGAACGCGCATTAAGCAAAAAGACTGCCGGCGGGGCTTCATTCTCGACGGTTATCCCTCGACGGCAAAACAGGCGGAATACTTCGAAGCATTGCTCGGTTCACTGCGGCTCCCTCGTCCGACGGTGATCCACCTGTCGATTCCTGACGCCCAGGCTTACCAGCGTCTTCAGAAGAGAGGTGGTGCGGACGATAGTCCCGAAAACACCGAACGCCGTATCGTTCAATATCGACATGATGCCGAGCTTCTGCTTGCGCGATACCCGGACGCAATCACTGTCGATGCGACAACGTCTCCTGCTGCTGTGGCGGACAGCATTCGCAAAGCTTTGCGGTACTGAGACCCGGCGGCCATCACATTCCGTCCGTCGCCTTACCCCGCCTCTGGAACGATGACCCGAGCGTCTGTCAAACGCTTGATTTCTTCTTCATTAACCCCAAGCAACTCAGACAGCACGAGAGCGGTATGCTCTCCCAGGCCGGGTGCTGCTGTCGTTATCCGTGCGGGCGTAGCGGAAAGCTTTATGGCAGGTCCGGTGACGCGATGTGTTCCATTTCCGGCGATATTGATTTCCGGGAACATGTGCCGGAGCGCGGTTTGAGGATCTCGTGTCACTTCCTCGAAGTTCCGTACCGGCGAGCAGGGAATGCCTGCCGTCCGGAGGCGCTCGATCCAATCTGACATCGGCCGTTGGTTAAAGACGGACTTCAGGATCTCATCGAGTGCGTGACGATTCCTGACACGATCGGCGTTGGTTGCGAAGTCCGGGCGGCGCTTCGAGGTCCGGACGCTCTATTACCGCGCAGAAGCACGACCACAGCTTTTCACTTCCAATCGCAATGGAAAAAGAACCGTCCTGCGCCTCAAATACCCGGTACGGTACGACAGTTGTGAATCCACTGCCGAGCGGCTGAGGCACGGTCCCCGATCCGAGATATGACATGTAATTCGAACTCATCGCCGAAATCATACTGTCAAGCATCGATATGTCGATGTACTGTCCTCTGCCTGTATGATCGCGGGCTCGCAAGGCCAGCAGGATACCGATGGTCGCGAACAAGCCGGAGTTGATGTCCGCAACGGCGTATCCGCTCCGCACCTGCTCGCCTTCTTCGGTTCCCGTAATGCTCATGAAACCGCTTGAGCATTCGACGATGAGATCCATTGCGGCCTCTTCGCGTGAAGGTCCTTCCTGACCGTAGCCGGAGATCGAGCAGTACACGATTCGCGGATTCCGGGCCGACACCGTCGATAACCGAATCCGAGTCGATCCATTGTGCCAGGCCGGAAGTTCTCTATCAGTACATCCATCCGGTCGATGAGCTGCAGGCAGAGTTCGACTCCTGCCTGCTGCTTAAGGTCGATCGAGATGCCGTACTTTCCGCGATTCAGGCCGAGAAAGAACGACGAGTATCCTCCCGCAAACGGCGGGCCCCAGCCGCGGCCCATGTCACCGCCGCCTGGGCTTTCGAGTTTGAAGACTTCCGCTCCGAAGTCCGCAAGCAGAAGTGTGCAGTACGGTCCTGCAAGCGCGTGAGAGAAATCCAGAACGCGAATCCCGCTGAGTGCTGACTCGGTATTGTCAGCAGACATAGATGGCGCCTGGCCGAAGCGTTCGCAGGTTCGTCAGGCGGGCATCCAGACGACTGACACAGGTGGCAGTCTTTTGTGTGGTTCCTGCGAGGGCGGCACGGCTGTCTGCGCGGTGGGACCCATGTACAAGGACGGATTCGCCGCGAGTGGTCCGGCCTCCACGGGCAAGTCGGGATTCCGGTTGGCGCGTGTGTAGTTTGGAATCGCGATCATCTTTGTGCCGTCTTTGTACTTACCGGCGATTGCGACTACGCCGCCGAGGACATCCTTCCGCCACTCTGTCTTAAGCGGCGAGTCGCTCGCAAGCGACTTTGCAATCTCCTCATCGACAGCTTCCACGTTGTACATCATCGGGCCATATCGAAGGGCGACCTTCCCTCTCGTCGAAGCAATCTGGTCTGACGCAAGAATACGTTGCGGGACGAGAGGAAGCTCGAGTTCAATCGTGTCGCCGTGTTTCCACTCACGAGTGATAACAGCATAGCCCTTCTCGATGGCGGGCCGAACGCGTTTGCCGTTTACTGCCAGAGACACGATGCCATTGACCTCAGGCGCTGGACTGTACAGTCTGCTGGTTCTGCGGTTCGGAACCCGAAGCCGGACGGAGAAAGTCGAGGCGGATTTCGGGTTGACCGTCAGGGTAACTTTGCCGTTCCACGGGTAATCCGTCTTCTGGATGATCTCGAGGTCAGTTCCCCCGGCGTTCTCGATATAGACAGTGCTGCCCACGTAGAGATTCACGTGAATGCCATCCGGCGATTTGGCGTATGTCCAGGTCGGAACCATCAACAGCGTTCGCGGTATGTTGCCTACGCAGCACGGGCAGGTGTGCCACGAGCTTCGCTTCACTCGTGCGTCGAGCGGATTAGTGTAATAGTAGTTTCGACCCTCCAGATCCGTCGATCCCAGCAGGGCGTTATACATCGTTTCTTCGTAGTTATCGACATACCTCGCATCGTGGTACGCCAGATTCATCTTCCAGTGGAAGAAGATCATTCCACAGCTCGAGCACGATTCGCAGTACGCGTCATTTCGCAGCGAGTAATCAGGGCCGAAGCCTTCAGACGTTTCACCGCTCCCAATCCCGCCCGTGATGTAGTACTTCTTGTTGACGATGTTGTCCCACAGCGAACGGACCGCGCTCTGGTAGTCAGGCTCATGCGTCTCGACCGACACATCTGCCATGCCTGAATACGTGTACGCAGCCCTCACCGCGTGGCCCACAGCTTCGTATTGCTGCGTGACCGGAAGATGACTCTGGTCGTACTCGTGGCGATCGCGCGCGGGGTCGACGGCGGCAGTGTAGCGGGAATCGAGCAGGAACTTCGCGAGCTGGATATAACGATCGCCTTTGCCGTTACCTTCCATATCGTTCACGAACCGTCCGAACCTGACCAGCGCCTGCTCCATCTCCTGATGGCCGTCGTACCAGGCCTTCTTCGGAGCGGGTCCGAGATTATTGCACCAGCAATCGGCGAGTTTCTTAGCCGCGTTGTACAGCCGTGCGTCCTTCTTGTCCGTCATCAGGTAGTGGTTGATGGCGGACTCGATAAAGTATCCCGCTACATATCCCTCATGGTCCCCGCGATGAGCTGGCTCCCAGTGTTTGAACTCGCTGCTTTTGGTCACTCCGCCTCTGCGCTCGACACGATCCAGCGTAAAGGCAGTCTGGAGGTACCCGTCTGGCTCCTGTGCCGCCAGGATTTTCGGAATCCAGTCTTCGAGAGTTGCGCGGAACCGGTCGTGCGCACTCTCGATGTCTTTCTCGCCCTGAGGATCCATCATCAGCGCGATGCACATGGCCTCCACCGTTTGATGAACCCAGGCGTTCGAGAAGACATAGCCCTTGTGCAAGCCCGCGGGTTCGCCGCGAAGCTTCTTGCCAGCCTCGACGAAGTTGTCGATGCCGCCCTGCCCGAGCGTGACATCGTTGCGGCTGATCACGTCAATGCAGTGAGGGATCCAGTTCACGACGAGCGACTGAAAGCGGGGATTCCAGAATGCACTGTCTACTCGAAATCGCCTGGTGTAAACGGCCCCCAGCTGTGTATCAGGTGGCGGTGGTTCGACGGTAACTTTGAGGGTTGCATGGGCGGCGTGTTTGCCACTGTTGCCGGTCAACTTCAGGACGTAATCGCCCGGAGCGCTAAAAGTCGCTGTTGTGATGAATGCATTCGGGTCCGCAAATTTTACTTCTCCCGGACCAGACACATTCGACCATGTGGCCCTGACATCTAATGCAATGCTCGCCGCCGCGACATCGGTGATCTGCCACTCGCTTTTGCGCCGGGGGCGTTCCCCATACCCTGCCCAGCCACGAAGGTACGTCCTTCCGTTCACGACGACGATGCGGTCCTGCCCGGCTTCGGCTTTGAACGGCTGCTGCTGCGGTTCGTTCGATTGCGCTTTGGCAGTATTGTCGACGACCGCTGCGACAGAGGCAATTCCGGCTCCCGTCAGGAGTTCGCGTCGGCTAACTTCGTGTTTCATTTCGCCATACTGCAGGTTCTGTCAACTGCGTTATATCACACAGGCACCTCGCGACACGGTACGCGGTGACACGCGGTGACATTGTCCAACGCTGACCATGAGATCCATGTCCGAACCGTGCCCAAAGAAAATGAACCCGCGCGGCCGGTGACACAATCTCGGTGACGGGATATCGTTAAATAGCATCCAGAACAAGTGTTTTAAGGATGCTGCTCCTGGTACCTATGACAAGAAGGACTTTGCTTCTCGGCTTGACTCTGACTCTCGCCGCGCCTGCTCAGAAAACCCAACAACCTTCCCTTCGATCGTTCAGTGAGGCGCTGCAACGGCTTGTTGATGAGGTGGGTCCGTCCGTAGTCCAGATCACCGCTCAGGGGCTCGGCGGCCGGGGCGGCGATGACGGCGGAGCTGGCAAGGTTCGCAGCGAGAGAGGCAGCGGATCCGGCGTGATCGTTGACTCTCAAGGATACATCGTCACTAACGCACACGTTGTGGGCTCCTCCAGCCGAATTCAGGTAGTCCTGAACGACAGAGAGGCTGCAAAGAAATACCACTCGATTCTTAAGCCTGCAGGGAAGATCGTCGATGCTGAAGTCGTTGGTCTTGACCGCGAGACAGATATTGCGGTGCTGAAGGTGCCAGTCACGGGATTACCGGCATTGAAACTGGGCGACTCGGGCAATCTCCGCCAGGGCGAACTCGTGATCGCAGCGGGAAGTCCGTTTGGACTTCAAAACTCGGTCACCATGGGAGTCGTAAGTGCAGTAGCGCGTCAGGTTCGGCCAGAAGATCCGATGATCTACATCCAGACCGATGCGTCAATAAATCCAGGTAACAGCGGCGGTCCCCTCCTTAATGCTGAGGGCGATGTTGTCGGCATAAACACGTTCATTCTGTCTCAGTCTGGTGGCAATATCGGTGTCGGATTTGCCGTGCCCAGCGCCATTGTCCGCAATGTCTATGAGCAGATTCGAAAATCCGGGAGGGTTCGGCGCGGCCAGGTAGGTCTGATCCTGCAGACCCTCGATGTGGAGCTTGCGACGGCCCTGCAACTGCCCGTTCAGACTGGTGTGATTGTTGCGGATGTTCTGCCCGGAAGTTCAGCGGCTGCCGCTGGAATACAGGTAAAGGACGTCATCCTGACGCTGGATGGCAAGGCGATCGAAAACGCCCGGCAGTTTGGAGTAAATATCTACGGCAAGGCTGAGCAGACGGTGAACCTCGAGGTGCTCCGGAACGGGGAGAAGAAGGCGATTCCGGTCGCTGTGCTCGAAAGGCCCAAAGATCCTGACCGCCTTCTGGCACTCGTAAATAAAGACGAGAATCGTGTGCGCGAACTCGGTGTTGTCGCCGTGGATCTTGATGAAAAGATCACCGGCCTGATGCCGCCGCTACGCAAACTGAGCGGTGCTGTGATCGTCGGTGTTCTGGACGATGGTCCTGCGGCGGCAGCCGGACTCCGCGCCGGTGACGTAGTTTACGAGATTAACAATCGCCCCGTTCGCGGTGTGACTGATTTGATGCAGGCCGCAGCAGCCCACGCGAAGGACGGAAAGCCGTTGGTTATGCAAATTGAGAGGTCGGGTCAACTACAGTTCGTACCCGTCGATTTGAACTAACGGCACCCAACAGGCGTTTTGTGCCAACAGCCGGCTGCCGCTCCGGGAGCTATGTCGTCGCAGAGTGCCTGCTCACTTCGTGCAGCAACTGTTGTAAGATTCGTGCCAGGTCAGCTGTTGAGCTGGTGAAACCACAAGCTGGTGAAAGTACCGAATTGGAAACTGCGGAGAGTGCTGAATGTCAGTTTTCACAAGCTATCCGTCGAAATTTCATACTTACCGGGCGTGCAGACGTCGCCGGGGAACCTCTCAGGAGCGGTGGCCTGCTGATGGGGAAATGCTTTCGTTCCACTGCTGCCACAAAGGACCGTGTAGTTGCCCTTTGGGAACGCAAGCGGAAGTGAGAAGAAGAGATCCGGACCATCATCGGCCCGGGTCCACATGACGAATCGGCCAGTGCCGACCGGTCAGCTTCGCTGACGCGCCACTCTTGCGGAGGCGTTCGCATCGCGCAGTGGACGAAATGCCAGCCATGCACCGGGTACGGACATCCCGGCCAGCAACCCTCCCGCAAGCCACAGATACAACCGATTTGGGTCAAGTATCGCCGCGATCACCGACAGAAACAGCACGAGTCCGCCGGCGGTGAGAAGCCGGTCCGCCTGCAAACCTACCGTGAGCATTCCGATCGAGAGTGCAGCGTTCCAGAAGAGTGCGAGTTCCTCCGGGCCGGCGACATTCCTCGCGTCGCCGAGTATGGTCATCACACCCAGTACAACCGTGATCGCGGTAAACAACGTCCAGGACCGCTGGTCCACTGTGGACAGCCGTCCTGCACGCATCGCTCTGCGGCCTTCCGAAATTGCCCATAGCAGCCATACGCCGATCAGCACTCCGTTGCGCTGATAACTGACCGAGGCTTTCGCACCAGCCGAGATTTGATAGCGTTCGTAGAGAATCACTGTCCCCAGCAATCCCGCCGTACACAGCATCATCCCTTGCGAATGAAACGTAGCGTCGCGCGCATGCAGAATCTTGCGAAGAACACGTTCGGTGCGGTATTTCAGCGTGTCCTGTCGCGCCAGGACTCGATCACCTGCAATGTGTCGCCGAATGTCCTCTGCGAGAGCACCTGCGGAGGAATATCTCCATTGCGGCTCTCTTCGAAGTGCTTTGAGAATGATACTGTCGAGATCGCCTGACAACTGCCCGCTCAGTTGAATGAGTCGATCGTCCGTTTTTCGGCTTGCTCCACCGGAAGTAGCTGTCTCGGCATCCGGCAGAGGACATTCCAGTACTGCAGAACTCGGTGTGAGTGGATTCACCTCGCAGATCGCGTGCAGCACGGCAGGGAGCGACTCACCTGCATTCCTCCACGGATGAATCCCGGTGAGCAATTCGTACAGCATCACCCCGAGCGAATACACATCCGTTTGCTTCGAGATCTCACCGCCCTGGATTTGCTCAGGACTAGCATAATCGACCGTCATCGGACTGATACCTGAACCAGTCAGCCCACTCGCGAACTGATCGGACACTCCGGATACCTTGGCAATTCCAAAGTCGAGCAGTTTTAGTCGGCCTTCGGAGTTGATGATCACATTACTGGGCTTCAGATCGCGGTGGATTACACCGCGGCTATGTGCATAATCAACAACCTCACACATCTGACAGAACACACTGAGGCGGTCTTCGAGGTTCAGACCTCTGTGTCTGCAGTGCTCGTCCAGCCGTTCACCGGGAACATACTCCATCACAAGGTATGGAGTTCCGTCGATGGTGCTGCCGACGTCCAGCAAGCGGGCGATGCTGGGATGATCGAGGGCCGCGAGAATCTCCTTCTCGTGTTCAAACCTTCGCCGCATCTCTTCGTTGCTCATCAGACTGGGGTGAATCAGCTTGAGCGCGACTTTAAGGCTGACTCGACCGATTTCCCGATCCGCCAGAAGCACCGTAGCCATTCCGCCCCGCCCGAGTTGGCACTCAACTCTGTAGGGACCGATTTCGGTTCCCGGCCAGTTGTTATCCCCTGTCGGCAGTTCCCGCAGGTGGAGCAGGGGCTTGTCGAGCCAGACCGTTTCCCGGGAGTGGGCGCGAAGCAGCTGATTTACGGCAGCGCGAAGATCCGTATCAGTGCCGCAGGCGTTTTTGACGAATGCATCGCGCCTGGATGCCTCTTCTGAAATCGCAGCGTCGAATATCTCACGCAGCTGTTTCAGCTGGGCTGGCGACAGGTTCTTCACGGCAATTTGCGTGTTTGCACCTGTTAAGCTTTAACACACCGATGCAGGGAGGCGAGGCCCAGGTAACAGCGCTGCTCCTTCGTTGGCGCGACGGAGACAGGAACGCGGCGGATGACCTTGCCGGTCTCGTTTATAGCGAGCTTAGGCGGATTGCTGCTGGTTATCTGCGTTCTGAGCGGGCCGGCCATACTTTGGAGCCGACTGCGCTGGTCAACGAACTATACATTCGTCTGTTCCGGTCAAGCAGGGTCGAATGGCAGGATCGGGCCCACTTCTTCGCTGTCGCAGCCCGCCAGCTTCGACGGATTCTGATCAACCACGCGAGAGATCGAGTGGCTGCCAGGCGAGGCGGAGATCATGTCCGGATTACCGTAGCCTCTCTGGATGATCTCTCAGGTCCGCGCCGGGAAGATATCCTCGAACTCAACGAAGCGCTGGAACGACTGGAACAGTTCGATGAACGCGCGGCGCGGGCAATGGAGTTGCGCTTTTTCGCTGGTCTGACGGAGCCGGAAGCGGCAGAGGCGCTCGGTGTTTCGGTGGCAACGCTGAAACGCGATCTGGCATTCGCCAGAGCATGGCTGGTCAGTCAGCTTCAGCCGTGAAACTACTTCTTCCGGTCCTTGATCTCTGAGTCGTATATTTTCTGAAAGCCACCCGTAGGCAGAACCGCCCCGATTCCCGCCCCGATTGCGGTAGGGAGGGAAATCGCCTCCGCTGCGATACTCTCGCCGGACTCGTTTGCAATCAGCACACCGAGCGTACTTGTGACTACGATGCCCGCAGCGGCACCTATACCCGCACCGATCAGAGCATTTCGAAGGCGGTGCGACTTTCCGCGAACGAATACGCGCATGACCTCAGAGCGTGGAATATTCACTTCACTTGTGTCAGTGCTGACCGAAAGCGACGATTGTGAGACGCTCAACAGCGATCCGCGGACTTTCCGGTCTGTAGTTTCGACTCGAATCTCCTGACCGCTGGTTAAGCTCCGAACGATGTCCCAGCTTTCAGCTTGTGTTGCTCTGAGCGTGGAGCCTGAGCACCACAGCAAAGCCGCAATCAGTGTAAAGCAGAGATTCCGGGCTGTTAGTGACACGCCGCATTCGCGCGACCTGTGGTCGAAGCAGCCTGGTGGCGCCTGGGGGAAAGGAAGGCCCGGAACCGATAAATGAATCGAAAAAAGTGTGCTCATGCTGCTCTCAACTGAGACAGCACGAACTGAGACAAAATCAGCTCAAATTTATTTCCGATGCGGAGCTGTATCCCACAAGACTCGATAGCAATCGAGTGGCTCATCGCGTCCCTTCACTGTCAGTTGGACGTCTGTGCACGCGAATTGCTGACCCAACCCACCGAAGGTGCTCTGTGCGATGTAGATCTCTCCGGCGGGCGCGTTGCTCTCCAGCCTCGAAGCCATATTGACGGTGTCTCCGATCGCGGTGTAGTCGAACCTGCGCATCGAGCCGACGTAGCCGACCGTTACTACGCCAGTATTGATGCCTATCCCGATTCCCAGATCCGCCATGTATCCTGTCCCTGTCCGGGACTGTTGCCGCAGCGATTCCATTCGCTGCTGCATTGCGATAGCCGCTCGAACCGCATTGATCGGGTCGCTCGGACCAGCATATGGTGCTCCGAAGAGGGCCATAAGGCCATCACCGACGTACTTGTCGAGCGTTCCGCCATTCTCGAAAATGATTTCAGTCATCTCGCCGAAATACTCGTTCAGGATCCCAACTACCTCTTCCGGACCCATGCGGCCGGACATTCGCGTGAAACCGCGAATATCGGCGAACAGCACGGTGGCAATCTGATTGGCTCCGCCGGGGCGCAGCGTCTCGGGGTTCTTCAGCAGATCCTCAACAACATGCGCCGGCAAAAACCTCGAGTACGCAGCGCGCGCTTCGGCTTCGCGCGCCAGACGCTTCAGCGCGTAAACATTCTCGAGCGCAATCGCAGCCTGGGCGGCAACCGCGTTGACGACATCGAGTTCCTCGGTGCTGAAAGCGGCAACCTTCTCCTGGTCGAGGTAGATCAGACCCTGGACCTGATCTCTGACCAGCAGAGGCGCACAGATGACCGAGTGGATTTGCTGCAGTACGATGCTCTGACCCTGAGAGAGGGCAGGATCCAGCGCGGCATTGGTGCTGAGCAAAGTAACCAGTTGGGCGAGCACTTTTCGGGTAATAGTGCGACTGACGGTACGATTGCGAGTGGCCGGGCCAGCTGTCGCCTGATGAGCCAGTTTCAGCCCCGAGTCCGACTCATCCACTTCGAGAACGAGTACACGCTCGGCTGCGCATACCTCCAGCAACAGTGAACTGATCTCGGTGTAAACCTGATCGACGGAGATGACTCCTTTCAGCGTTTTCCCCAGCTCATACATCAGCGTGAGGATTCGCGCTTTCTTACGCAGAATCTCGACTTCTTTCTCCGGGGCGCCCCTGCCGCCTCCCGCACTTGCAGAAACCCTGTCAGGAGATGCCGCATCTTCAATGCGGCGAACCACAACGGCCCCTTCTCCACTGTCGTGGTCTGAGAAGCGCACCTCGGAGGATTTGCTGCCATCTTCAAACACCAGCCGTGTATGGCCGACCTGAATCACATCTCCGGTGCTGAGTACCTTTTCGCTGACTCGTTCGCCGTTAACGTAGAGTCCGTTGACGCTGTTCAGATCCCTGATAACGGAGATACCTGCATGCCGTGTGATCGCCGCGTGGCGGCGCGACGCGCGATTGTCGTCAAGAACGAGTCCCGCGTCCGCTGCGCGGCCGACAACTATCTCGTCGGCGCTCAGAGCGAATACGCGTGCGTTGCCGAGGTCATCGTCGATCAGCAGGCGTGCCATAAACTCCGTTTGAACTTAATCAAGGATCACGATTCGCAGGAAAAAGGCCGTAAACGATAATAATAACCATCCCGGCTGCCTGGCTGAACATCATGCTGCTTACGTGAATTCGGCAGAATCATTGCAGCAGGGTCAAAGGCTTGGACCATACGAACTGGTGTCTCCCCTGGGTTCAGGCGGGATGGGCCAGGTCTATAAAGCGCGAGATACGCGCCTCGACCGGTTCGTCGCCATTAAGGTTTCTCGCGAAGCTTTCAATGATCGATTCCTTAACGAAGCACGAACTGTTGCCAAACTCGACCACCCGCACATCTGCCGTCTCTACGATGTTGGGCCTGATTACCTCGTCATGGAACTACTGGAAGGCAAACCGCTTTCCGGTCCTCTGCCCCTCCGGACTGCCCTGACTTATGCGATCGAGATCTGCGGTGCGCTCTTCGAAGCACATCGTCGCGGTATCACCCACCGCGATCTGAAGCCCGGAAACATAATGGTCACTCAAAACGGCATCGTTCTGC
The DNA here is from genome assembly GCA_963794765.1 of Bryobacteraceae bacterium. Lineage (GTDB taxonomy): Bacteria > Acidobacteriota > Terriglobia > Bryobacterales > Bryobacteraceae > JAWXCM01. The sequence goes on from CAWCGC010000029.1 coordinate 640,518, forward strand.
TGGATTTCGGCCTCGCCAGGCTGGACGGTATCCTTGCCGCTACAGCAGGTGACGCGACAATCGTCGAGAACACCCGTCCGGGAGAGATCGTAGGCACTCTGCACTATATGTCGCCGGAGCAGCTTCAGGGCAAGCCCGGCGATTCTCGAAGTGACATTTTCAGTTTCGGTCTGGTTCTGTACGAAATGCTGACCGGCAAGCGTGGCGTGACTGGGGAAGACCCGGCAAGCGCGATTTCACAGATCATGCTGGGCAGCGCGCCGAAGCTGGATACCTCCGAACATCATTTGCCGGCAACCCTCGGTCGCGTCGTGCACAGATGTCTGGAAAAAAAGCCGGAAGACAGATGGCAGTCAACGCGAGATATCCAGTGGGTATTGCAGGAACTCCTCGACGCGCCTGAGTCGGTGCTGTCCGAGCCATCAGGACAGCTCCTGTCCAGCAAGTCGTCGACGATTTCTAAACTTGCACTGATGGCCGTCTCCGTTCTGCCACTGTTGCTGGCTGGGGGAGCCTGGTGGTGGCTGAAAGTACGTCCGCCCGACGTTTCTGAATGGAGGGTACGACCGCTCACCGCATATTCTGGCCTCGAATCAATGCCGGCGCTGTCGCCTGATGGCAAGCTGGTTGCATTTGTCTGGAACGGCGACGCGGGCGACAACTTCGATATTTACGTCAAGCCGATCGGGGATGAAACGCTGCCGCTTCGCATCACCACCGACCCGGCGCCAGATTCTTCACCCGCCTGGTCTCCGGACGGAAACAAGCTCGCTCTTCTGCGAAGGACTGGCAATGAAGCAAGAGTTATTGTCGCTTCTTCTCATGGCGGCGGCGAGCGCGTCATCGCAGCGATCCCTGAGAGCAGCATTCTCGACACGGACAGCACAATGTCATGGTCGCCCGATGGACGCTTCCTTGCATTCGCCGCTCGGAATATTCTGCGCGTGAACGTCGAAACTCGCGAGGTCAAGCCCCTTACGGCAAAGCTACCTCCATCGCAGTACGATTCCATGCCGGTGTATGCTCCGAACGGAACGGCTCTGGCCTTCGTTCGCGGTCCGTATGCTGCAAGCCGTCGTTTGTACGTTCAGAAGGTCGATCGTGATGGCAACGCGAATGGTGATGCCACGCCTGTCACGGAAGTATCTCAGGGACTGGTCGGAATTGCGTGGTGGCCAGAACGCAATAGTCTGATTACCTGCATTGGATATCCAGAAGGCATGATGGAGGCGATCCGCGTGCCTCTTACCGGGAAGGCCCCGCAGTTTTTCCCGCTGGACGCGACTTCAGTGTCATACCCCGCGTATGATCCGGAGCACCGCCGCCTCGTGTATCAGAGAAAATGGCGTGATCTGAACATCATCAGAGCGTCGGGTCGCGACCGAAAGGATCTGCCGGAGGTAGTTATCGGCTCGACCTACATGGATATGGCCCCTGATGTGTCTCCCGATGGCGAGCACATCGTTTTTATGTCCAACCGGACGGGGCAGATGGGACTGTGGCGTGCCGATCGAACCGGTGCAAATCAAACCCTGCTGACGACTCTTGGTGACGAAACTATGGGCAGCCCCCGATGGACGCCCGATGGTAAGACAATCTTGTTCGACGGCGGTCAGGCCGGTTCGAGCGCGCTCTATACCGTCTCGAGCGAGGGGGGCGTTGCCTCAAGAGTCCCCGGCAACGGTCAATTCGTAAGGCCCTCAACTTCGTCCGACGGCAAATGGATCTATTACACAAATTCATCAACCGGCAGGCGTGAGGTCTACAAAATGCCGTTCGGCGGCGGAGTACAGACGCAACTCACGCATCAAGGTGGAACCGACGCCTGGACGTCTGCGGACTCGGAAAATGTCATCTTCTGGCGTGACGACGAGATCCGTCGAATAGCAGCGAGCGGCGGAGCGGAGTCAACCGTCACAACGGGAGTAAAGCGTGGAAAATGGACGCTGTCCGGGGACAGGGTATACGCCATTCGCGCGCGGGACGGCCGTTCAATCGTAGTGGAAATGGGACTCGACGGCCGGGACGAAAAGGTAGTCGATGAAGTGCCGTTCCGGTTATTGGACGGCTTGAATGTGCAGAGTATCAGCGTGTCGGCGCGCACGGGTGAAATCTTCCTGCAGCAGCAGACGCGCCTTGAAAGCGACCTGATGCTTGTCGAGAACTTTCGCTAAAACGCCCTGCGCCCCTGTGAATCGCTCAGTTCAGTTGGGACTAACGCAGCTGAAGTTCGCAGCATCATCGATGCTGCCGGAGCCCTTGTAGCGCGGAGTTTGCGGATATGCACACAGCGGGCGTGTTCGCACGACCTTGCCTTCTACAATACGGCTAGCGTCGATGCGTGCAGGCGCGGTGTCTCTCTCTGCCCACTCGATCAGTGGACTGGTCATATCAAACGAACTTGTTCCCACACCTCCGCCGCAGTGAAACATCCCGGGAATCATAAACAGGCGGAAGAAGTCGCTGGTTGATGGCCCCATATTGCTTACCACCTGCTCGTAGTATTCGACACCCATTCGTGGATTCAGCTGCGGGTCGGCCCATCCGAAATACATCAGGAGCTTGCCGCCGTGCTTGCGGAATGCCGACAAATCGGGATCTGTCGCGTCCAGAATCTGCCGTAATTCTTCAAGGCGCGGCGGATCCTTGTCGATGTCGAATCGTCTGAATGCGGTCTCAGCATCGATCTCATGCTCGTTCCTGAGCCACGGCACCATATAGCGCTGAAAATTGAACCCGTAAGAAGTCCACGCACTTGTGCCATCAGGTGCCGGGATCTCCTGCCCGATCCACCCGTTCCGACCGTTGGGTCCGGCGACCTCCGCCCCAACCGGCCAGCCAGGAAAGAAACGCTTACCGTTGCTGACAACATCTCCGTAAATACGCTCCAGCGAGGCGACCTGCTGCGGCGTGACGCAGTCATCCTGATCGCTGCCTTCCGCGCACTTCGGCAAGTCGCGAGCAGGCTTGAAATCGCAGCGGCGCGGATCCTCGATCAGACCGTCTTTCAGACCATCAACGGCGTCGCATTTCTCATACACTTTGGCAGCGAGTAGCTTGAGCTTCGCCGCCGGAAACGGGTTTGCATTCTGTCCCTGCATCCAGTAGGCACGGGATAAATGAGTTCCGGTTTGATACAGCGCGGGTGCACCCGCAATAATGCCGTCGAAATCCTCGGGAAACCGTTGCGCCAGAGTCAGGCCCTGTCGTCCGCCTTGAGAGCAGCCCTCGTAGTACGACTTCGTCGGCGCCTGCCCGTAGTAGTTTCGCGCCATCATCTTTGCTGTTTCGGCTGTGACGTGCAGAGAGCGAAATCCGAAGTCAAGCAGCTTCTGCCGATTCAGCGCAAAGCTCGCAGCTGGTTCGACAGCCGAATTGTGACCGGTATTCGTTGAAGCCGTAACAAAGCCCGCTCTCAGACCTTTCGCCCTGCTTGCTGCACGCCCTGGCGTATTCGGAGATTCACCCGCCCATCCTCCATTACCAAACATATAGAGCCGGCCATTCCACGCCGTTGGCAGATTCACCTCAATGTCGATCTCGGGTTGCACCATCAGACTAATCCGGCAGTGCTCGGGCGTATCCTCCGATGCGGGTATCAGTGTGGCACCGATGACGGAAACATCGACATTCGTCAGACTTCGCAGATCTTTGCACTGTCGCACCGGCTTTTCGCCCGAGTGATTCGCGCTTATCCCCCCGAAAGGCGGATGTACCGCCGGCTCGGCACAGAGGACAGCTGCGCATACGAGTGCTGGCAGGAATTTCAGCGGGGTAACGCTTCGCATTTGGGCACGATTGTATCGCCTGCCGAACGCGAGCAATGAACCACCGACACCCAACGTCATCTCGGCTTACTTCAGCGAGTTCAATATAGATCGATAGTTGGTTTCCCGCTAAGTGTAAATCCAGCCTGGTTGTAATGCTTTAGCCACTTCAATAAAACCCCGTCCATTGTTAGGATTCTTCTACGTTACCTGGTCTAACAAGACTTCAACGAGCTCCCACGAATGGTTAAAACAGAACAAACACTTTCATCGCGAGAATATCTCTACAGACAGTCTGACTACGAGTCGAATGCCCGGAGCTATCCGCGTCGACTTCCTGTAGCCATTCGCAGTGCGCGGGGAATGTACATAACCGATGTCGATGGCCGGACCTTTATGGACTGCCTGTGCGGCGCCGGTACTCTTGCACTGGGTCACAATCACCCCGTCGCGGTCGAGGCAATACGCCGCCACCTCGATCTCGGAACACCAATGCAGACGCTGGATCTCGTCACTCCCGTAAAGGACGAGTTCGTCGAGCAGCTGTTCTCTACCCTCCCGCCGGACTTCGCCGCGAACGCGCGGATTCAGTTCTGCTCACCTTGCGGAACCGACGCTGTGGAAGCCGCTCTCAAGCTGGTCAAGACTGCGACAGGCCGAAGTGGCATCTGGGCATCCAGCGGCGGATTTCATGGACAAACGCATGGCTCTCTTGCACTGATGGGAAATTACGGACCGAAGCAAAAAATCGGCGGCGTGATGCCCGGAGTCCAGTTTGTTCCGTTTCCATACCAATACCGCTGCTCGCTGGGAGAATCTCGCTGCCACGACTGCCGCTGCGGCGATTACATTAAAAACCTGGCATCGGATCCCGAGAGTGGCCTTGTGCCACCAGCCGGGTTTATCACCGAGGTCGTTCAGGGGGAAGGCGGCGCTGTCCCCGCAACTACGGAATGGTTGCGAACGGTCCGCACGGTTACAAAAGACGCAGGCATTCCTCTGATCTTCGATGAAGTCCAGACCGGGTGGGGACGAACGGGAAGGATGTACGCGTTCGAGCACTCTGGGGTTCAGCCTGATGTATTGGTGTTGTCGAAAGCCATAGGCGGTGGCCTGCCTCTGGCAGTGATCGTGTATCGTAAAGAGCTGGATGTGTGGACCTCGGGAGCACACTCCGGAACCTTCCGCGGGAACCAACTCGCGATGGCCGCAGGAACCGCGACACTCGAATTCATGCGCGCACACGACGTGCCGTTCAACGCCGAGAAAATGGGCTGGCGCTTCCGCGACCGTCTGTCCGCGCTGCAGGACAAGACGGGCTCTATTGGCGATATCCGCGGGAAGGGCCTGATGATCGGCATCGAAATCGTCGATCCCCGCCAGACCGACAAGCTCGGAAGGCTCTGTGGAGATCCGGCGGCCGCACGGCGCATCCAGCGTGAATGCTTTGATCGTGGTGTGATCCTGGAACTGGGTGGCCGCCACGGTGCGGTAGTCCGGTTGCTTCCCCCACTCAATATCACGGCGGATCAGGTCGACCAGGTCTGTTCGGTATTCGAAGAAGCATGTGACGCAGTATTCCAGCCCGAAGAGGCAGCGGTTGTTTAAGGACGAATTTTTCGGCTCGGACCGGGCCAGCGTCACGCAATATCGGACGATCGTGGAGACGGTCGTTGAGGCCTTAACCTCTTCCCTCTCCAGGAGTCCGTATTCGGGTCTGCGCCCAGCCGAGTTGAACCGGGTACTCCCCTCGGTTGCTGCCGGGGGCGAAGGCGCACCGTTCGAGGCGATATTGCCGGAGTTGCAGACGATCATCCGTAATTCAATCGGACTCTGGCATCCTCACGCCGCAGCACATCTTCACACCCCGGTGCTGAACGTTGCGCTTGCCGCCGAGATGGTTATCTCGGCTCTCAATCAATCGATGGATTCGTTCGATCAGGCGCCAGCCGCGACTGTGATCGAGCAGCAAATGATTCGGTGGCTCGGGGAACTCGTTGGATTCAGGGAGACGTCGTCGGGCAGTTTCACCGCAGGTGGTACCCAATCCAACTACATGGGTCTCCTGCTGGCGCGCGATGAATTCCTGCACCAGCATTGGGACTGGTGCGCGCGCACCAGCGGCCTTCCGCCCGAATCCAGCCGCCTGCGGATTCTATGTTCCGATGTGGCCCATTTCAGCGTCGAAAAGTCCGCAATCCAGCTGGGTCTCGGGACTAACGCCGTTGTCAGAGTGCCGGTCGACCACGAGTTCCGAATGTCTCCCGAAGCATTGCAGCGCGCCATCGGGGACCTTCTCCGATCGGATTTGGCTCCCTTTGCTGTGGTTGCGACAGCAGGGACCACGGATTTCGGCTCCATCGATCCTCTGCGCGACATCGCAGCAATCGCAGAGTATTACGGATTGTGGCTTCACGTTGACGCGGCCTACGGAGGTGCACTCCTGCTCAGCGAACAGCAGAGGCCAAAACTCGCGGGCCTTCACAGCGCCGATTCCGTCACGATGGACTTTCACAAGGCGTTCTTTCAGCCCATCAGCTGCGGAGCATTTCTGGTGGCGGAAGGCCGAAGCTTCCGGCATATTCGCGTTACCGCTGATTACCTCAACCCGGAAAGTCACGAAGAGGACGGAATCCCCGATTTGGTCACGAACTCCGTCATGACCACCCGTCGCTTCGACGCCCTGAAACTCTGGCTCTGCCTGCAGGTTCTTGGAACGAAGCGTTTCGGCGAGATGATCGATCGAATTGTAGATTTGGCGCGCGCCACTGCAGAGCAGATTCGGGCGAACAAGTCGCTCGAACTGCTGAACGAGCCTTCATTCGGATGCATTCTTTTCAGACATACTTCAGACGATCCGAACATCAATGAGGCGATCGCGCGGGAGTTATTCAACACCGGGCAGGCGGTAATCGGTCACACCAGAGTTGGCGGGCAGTCCTGGCTGAAACTGACGCTAAGCAACCCGTGCACGGAACCAGGCGAGCTCAACAACCTGCTCGATAAGATTGTCGAGTGCGGTCATTCCGTTCGGGAGCGTCAGGTTGAAGTTCTCGTCTGAGACTGGAGCTGTCCTCGAAACACTACTCCTGATCGTGGCGGCTGCAGCTTTCGCCGGTGGTGGCTTGCTGATGAAGCTTTCGGTCGGAATGACACGGCTGCTCCCGACACTGGGATTCCTGATTCTGTTTTGCGCTGGAGCCGCCTTGCAGGCTGTCGCCATGCGAAAGGCAGAGCTTGGAATGGCTTATATATTTGTCCTCGGCGCTGAGGCAGTGATGACGATGCTCTTTAGCGTTTATGCGCTTGGCGAAAGCTGCCCGCCCGGGCGTGCTTTCGCCATTGTTCTTATCACCGCTGGAATCGTGCTTCTTCGGGCAAGCTGAACCGCTATAACGTAGAGAGTACGGCCTGCAGCATGGCCCGGGCGTACCCAACGTTGTAGGCGAATGCAGCATATCCACCGCCGCCGGGGTACGCCGTTTTAAAGCCAGGGTGCTCGCGATCGTAATCCATGGCGCGAGGATGCTCAGGATAGATCGTCCGCGTGTACTTGTTGACGACCAGCTCTCGCATTACCCGGAACATGTCATTCTCACCTTCATCGATCCATACCTCGGCGTATTTTTCGTACGGCTTTTCGACGATGACATTGCGGTAGTGACAATGATTGATACGATCCCGCGACGCGAAATAACGAGCGACCTCGACTGGATTTTCTCCCAGCTCACGCGTCACGCCGCAGTCGAAAGTGATGCCGTTTGAAGGACTGTCGACGATACTGATCAGCTTCTTCCAACCCGCGAGCGTGCCCATGATCTGCCCTGACCCTCGGCTAATCGGCGCGGGAGGATCATTGGGATGGAGGGCCAGCCGAACCCCGGCTTTCTCTGCGACGGGTACGACAGCCTTGAGGAAATACGTGATGTTGTTCCACATCTCGTCAAGGCTGTGCGCGCCTTCGTTCGGCAACGCCGGAAGGTCACGCATCTTGTCGTAATCGAACCCGGTATGGCCGGAGTTCGCGCGACCAGTGCGCTCGTAGTAGCCTTCCATCGCTCGATGAGCGTAGAAGTTGTACTCGACGACAGGCAGTCCGGCTTTGCCAGCCGCGCGGATTGACTGCTGTACTTTCTCGATCTCCTCATCCCGGCCCGGCTGTCCGTAGATTGTCTTCGGAAAGCCTCCGATCATCAGGTTGTAGAGCGTGATCCCGGCTTCGTGGCACTTGCTGATGCGTGTCCGAAGATCCTCCTCCGTCCACGGCATTCGCGGACCTCCGGAAAGTGCATAGCTCACGCCGAGCTGTCGCACGCGTCGGAAACCAGCGTCGTTGAAATCTCCGGCGGCCAGCGGTCCGGCTCCCATTTCGAGGCATATCTTGGGAGTACTTGCGGATTCCTGTCGCGGGCCGGGGATGGCAATCTTCTCAGCCGGTGCGGCAAGTGCCGCCGTGGCCCCGGCAACAGAATGGAGAAATGTACGTCGCGTCGAACTCATTACCCGATAGCTTATAGCCTGCGATAACTCACGCAGCCGCTTCGAAGATCCCGGCAGCGCCTTGCCCGCCTCCAACACACATCGTTACCATCGCGTATCGGCCGGAGCGCCGTCGAAGTTCCCGAAGAGCGGTCGCCGTCAGCTTCGCACCCGTGCAGCCCAGAGGATGGCCGAGTGCGATCGCGCCGCCATTGATGTTCACCCGATCCATATCGAGGCCGGCCTCTCGGATCACGGCAAGCGCCTGCACTGCGAATGCTTCATTCAGCTCAATCACGTCGATGTCCTCGAGCTTCAGTCCGGTCCAGCTCGAGTACTCTGGGAATCGCCCTCACTGGCCCAATGCCCATAACCTCCGGTGGCACACCGGCGACCGCGAAACCTGCAAAGCGCGCCATCGGCTTCAGACCGAGTTCACGTGCACGAATATCCGACATCACAAGGGCGACCGCGGCCCCATCGCTGGTCTGGCTGCGTTTCCGGCTGTTACCGTTCCTCGCGCGTGAAACACCGGTCGAAGTTTTGCCAAAGCTTCGGCTGACGTGTCAGCACGCGGCCCCTCATCCTGCGTGAACAGTGCGGCGGCCGTCCGGCATGATGCTGAACCGGGCACGATCTCGTCGTTGAAATCGCCCGACAGTCTGTGCCTGTATGCGCATTCTGGTGGGTCCGATAACGCGAACTGGTCCTGGCTCTTCGCGGTGATTGCGTAGCGCTGTTGCAACTTCCTCCGCCGTCAGACCCATGCCCATGTAGACCTCAGGCTGGTTATCCACGAACCACGGATTCGGCGCGAATTTATTTCCGGACATCGGAATCATACTCATCGATTCGCTGCCGCCCGCGAGAATGACATCGGCGCTTCCGGCACGAATTCGATCCGCCGCCATAGCAATCGACTGCAAACCCGGACGAACAGAAGCGGTTGATGGTGACGCCCGGAACCGTATCCGGCAATCCGGCGCGCAGTGCCGCTATGCGAGCCATGTTCATGCCCTGCTCGCCTTCAGGCATCGCGCAGCCAAGGATCACATCCTCGACTGAGGATTTCGCAACGGCAGGATATTTCTCGAGCAATTCGCGAATCACGGTCGCCGCAAGATCGTCCGGACGGGATTCTTCACGTGCCCCGCGATTGGCCTTTCCAACAGCAGTTCGCAAACAGTCAATAACAACAGCTTCGGGCATATTCTCTCTAATTCCTCAATGGTTTCCCGTTCTTGAGCATATACGCGATTCGTTCCTGCGTTTTCGTTTCGCCGCAAAGGCTCAGAAACGCTTCACGTTCCAGATCAAGCATCTATTGCTCGTGACAACTCCGGGCGAAGGCGACCGCCCGCCGCTCAGGACAACCGCCAGCTTCTGGCAAGGTGAAAATCATAATCGCTGATAAAACCACCTTGATGCATTGTCCACGCCGCGAGTTTCATCCCGGCGAAAGCCGGCTCGCCGCCCGCCGGGATGTCGGTCCGCGGTACAGGTGGCACCCACGTCGACACCATCGATAAGCGCCAGCGCCTTGGCATCGCCGATGATCCGCTCCGGATTCATCGTGATCCGATCCGCCTTGTGAAGCAAGCCCATTGTTTGGGCCTCGAAGGCGCTGCCGGATACCTTGGCCATCCCGATCAGCTCGAAAACTTTCTGCGGGTTGCCGAGGCGAGCCATCATCTCTTTACAGCCGCCGCCGCCGGAATCAACCCTACCCCGATCTCCACCAGACCCATGTACAACTCGGCTGAGGCCTGAGCCCGGGCAGCGTGCAGAACGAGTTCGGCAGCCGCCGCCCGAGCACCCGCGCGAAAGGAGCTGCAATTACCGGAAACGGAGCGTATTTCACTGCCAGATTACACTGCTGGAAACGGTGCACAGCGCATGCTCAGCTCATCCCAGTCACCTTCCTGTGCCATCAACAGCAGTTGAACCAAATCCGCACCGGCACTGAAGTTCTCACCCTGATTGGCAATCACCATCGCCGCAAAGTTCTTCTCGGTTTCGGCAAGTCCCGCCAGCAGCATCGACTCCGCGTCTCCCCCGAGCGCGTTCATCTTGCTGTGGAATTCGCAGCACAGGACGCCGTCGTCCAAGGTCAATCAGGGAAGCCCCGGGATTCGCCTTCACTGTGCCGCGCGCCCGTTTCAGGTCGGCCAGAACAATACACTCCAGGCCGCTGCTCCAGCAAGTCATAGTGCAAGTTCCGGAGGTCGAAATATTCCTTTTGCGGCAGTCCGTCGTGATCGCCCGCGCGATAGAACGAAGCCGCGCCCTTGCTGCGCATCTGGACGATGTTGTCAGGCAGCGTCCGACCCTCGGCTTCGATGCGATCGCAGACCGCCTCGAATCCGAGCGCATCCCAAAGCTCAAACGGACCATAGGTATGTCCGTAGCCCCAGCGCATGGCGCGATCGACTTCGACGATCCGGTCCGAGATCTCAGGGATTCGTTCCGCCGTATACAGGAACACATCGCCGGAACAACGGCCACAGGAATTGGCCGGCGCGGTCCTTCCCCGACACCAGCATGCGCAAGCGCTCGGGAAGCGATTCAACCAGTCTCACCTGATCCAGCGATGGGAAACGAACCTTCTGCCGCCGGATGATACTCAAGCGTCTTCCAGTCGATCGCGTGAATCTCTTTTTGTGGTCCGACGCGCTTATAGAAGCCTTGCCCTGATTTCTCTCCGATCCATCCGCGCTGCATCATCTGCATCGGCGAACGTCGGCGGAAGGAATCGCTCCCGCCACGGATCATCTGGCACCAGCTCGTAAAGGTTTCTGCCGACGAACGCCCATACATCCAGGCCAACCAGGTCCAGCAGCCGATAGCTTGCGCTCTTCGGAACTCCAATCAGCGGACCTGTGAGAGCATCAACTTCCTCAATCGTGTAATCGCCTTCGACAGTCAGTTTGTGAACGGTCGATCCATAAAAGCTTCCGATTCGATTGGCGATGAAGTTCGGCGTATCCTTGCACGGCACCACGCCTTTTCCAAGTCGTGCGTCGCAGAAATCGCTAAGCTCATGCATCAGCTGCTTGTCGGCAGCCGGACCCGGGATGACCTCAACAAGGTGCAGATACCTCGGAGGATTAAAAAAGTGAGTTCCGAAGAAGTGTGACCGGAACTCGTCCGAAAAGCCTTCGACGATGCTCACCAGCGGAATGCCGCTGGTATTCGTCGTAGCAATCGACCCCGGTCGACGCACTGCCTCCACCCGCTTCCAGAGATCGCGTTTGACATCCAGCTTCTCAGTGACCGCTTCGATAATCCAGTCGCATTCGGCAACTCGGGCGAGATCGTCGTCGAAATTGCCAGGGGTGATCAGCTTGGTCAAGTTCTCGGCGAAGAACGCAGTCGGGCGCTGTTTCAGCGCTGTTTCGATCCCTTTTTTTGCGGCGGTACTCCTGTCAGCGTTCCCGGCACTGGCGACATCCAGCAACAGGACCGGAACTCCGGCGTTGGCGAGGTGAGCGGCGATGCGGGAGCCCATGGTCCCGGCTCCCAGAACAGCAGCACGGCGAATCGTACGCATGTAGTTGACTCAGTCCGAAAGTGTACCAGTCAGCCTGCTATAAACGTAAGTTGGCAATCGAGTACACGCAGGAAATACTTGCAGTTGCATCGCGTATTGAGATGCTTCTGATGGACGTCGACGGCGTCCTGACCGACGGAACGCTGTGGAATGTTCCCGCGCCGGACGGCACCATGTTCGAGACCAAAGGCTTCGATTCGCAGGACGGAATCGCACTGCAGTGGCTTGAACTGGTACAAAATCAGGACCGGCGTCATCAGCGGACGCGCTCTCGCCGGCAACCGCCGAACGCGCGCGCAGCAGTGCAAGATGTCTTACGTCTATCAGGGTCATATCGAAAAGATTCCGATCCTGGATGAAATCCTCGCCGACAGCGGCATCGACCGGCAGAAACGTCGCCTACATCGGGGACGACATGACCGACATCGTCATCATGCGCCGCGTCGGCATGGCAATCGCAACCGCAAATGCCCGCGATGAAGTGAAGCGCAGCGCTCATCTACGTCACGCAGGCGAAGCGGCGGACAGGGTGCCGTTCGTGAAGTCGCGGAGATGCTCTTGCAGGCGCAAGGGTCACTGGTCCGAGATTCTGACGCAAATACGAGGTCACGGTCTAAGCACTCATGCCGGTCCGAATCGGCCTGATGGTTCACGCCGGCACCGGACCCGGCATTCTCCACGAGATCACCGGAGTCATCGCCGCACACAATGGCGACATCATCGCCGTCGATATCCTCGAGAGCGCCGCGCCTCAAACGAGAGTCTATTTCGAGATCGATATCCCAGGAACGTCCGACAAGCTGACGAACGACCTGAGCCGCCTTCCTGTCGTCCATCAGGTCCAGGTCTGGTCCCGAGCATGGGCAAGATCTACGGCAAGCGCATCATCATCATGGGCGGCGGCGCACAGGTGGGTCAGGTTGCGATCGGCGCGATCTCGGAAGCCGACCGGCACAACATTCGCGGCGAACACATCTCCGTCGACACGATTCCTCTTGTGGGCGAGCAGCCGTTGGCCGAAGCTGTCCGGGCAGTCGCACGCCTGCCGCGAGCCAGAGCACTGGTTCTGGCGGGTTCGCTGATGGGCGGAGACATCGTGGATGCCGTGCGCGAAGTCCGCGAGCAGGGCTTGCTCGTGGTAAGCCTCAACATGGCCGGCAGCGTCCCGGATGCAGCCGACATCGTCGTCACCGATCCCGTTCAGGCAGGCGTGATGGCGGTGATGGCGGTGGCCGACACCGCCCGCTTCAACGTGGAGCGCCTGACCCGCCGAGTTTTCTAGGTCACAACTGTGGGGCAGCCAATCCTGGCTGCAGCCGACTTTCCAGTCGGCCGAGACCCGCATTAAGCCAAAATTGTCAACCAGGCTAGCCTCGCAACTCGGCAGGCGCCTTCACGTCGCCTTCGATGTAAGGACCCCACTTCCATTCCCGAACTTCAGGCGAGATCCTCGCCGTGTATATCTATGTAGCGGCGGTGATCGATCAGCTTGTCCCGAAGCAGCTGCTTCAGGTACGCGCTTCGGGAGCCCAGTTGCGGCAGTCTGTCGATCACATCCATCGCAAGGTGGAACCGGTCCATCTCATTCAGCACCGCCATATCGAACGGGGTCGTGATCGTGCCTTCCTCCTTGTAGCCGCGCACATGCAGATTGCCGTGATTGGTTCTTCGATAAGTCAGCCGGTGAATCAGCCACGGATACCCGTGATACGCGAAAATGATCGGCTTGTTCTTCGTGAAGAGAGCATCGAAATCTTTATCCGGTAGTCCATGCGGATGCTCACTCGTAGGCTGCAGCTTCATCAGGTCGACTACATTCACAACGCGAATTTTCAGTGCCGGAATATTCTCGCGCAGGATTCCTGCCGCTGCCAGCACCTCCAAAGTCGGCACATCGCCGGCACAGCCAAGCACTACGTCGGGCTCAGCCTCCCTGTCATTGCTCGCCCACGCCCAGATGCCGATTCCGGCAGTGCAGTGCCGAACAGCGGAATCCATATCCAGCCACTGCGGCGCGGGGTGTTTCCCGGCTATGACCACGTTGACGTAGTGCCGGCTTCTGAGACAGTGGTCCATCACGGACAACAAACAATTCGCATCCGGCGGCAGATAGACGCGAATGATCTCGGCCTTCTTGTTGACCACGTGATCGATGAACCCAGGATCCTGATGCGTGAAACCGTTGTGATCCTGCCGCCACACGTGGCTCGCGAGCAGGTAATTGAGTGACGCGAGTTTCCGCCGCCACGGCAGTCCTGAAGTTACCTTCAGCCACTTGGCATGCTGATTGAACATCGAGTCCACGATGTGTATGAATGCTTCGTAGCTGTTGAAGAGACCGTGTCGTCCTGTAAGCAGATAGCCTTCCAGCCATCCCTGACACTGGTGTTCACTAAGAACTTCCATCACCCGGCCTGCAGGCGCAAGATACTCATCCGTCTTCTCGACCTCAGCGTCCCACTGCCGCGCGGTAGCTTCAAATACTGCGCCGAGCCGGTTTGACAATGTCTCATCAGGACCCCAGATCCTGAAGTTCGAAAGATTGCGCCTGATCACGTCCCGCAGAAACTGTCCGAGCACTCGGGTGTCCTCTGCCTGCGTGGCGCCGGGCTGCTTCACCGCAACCGCGTAGTCGCAAAAATCCGGCAGGCGAAGATCTTTCAGCAGCAAGCCGCCGTTCGTATGCGGATTGGAGCCCATACGGCGCGGCCCGTCCGGCGCAAGCGCCTGCAGGTCCGGACGAAATCGTCCAGCCTCGTCAAACAATTCCTCGGGCCGATAGCTTCGCAGCCATGCTTCGAGCTGCTTCAGATGTTCGGGATTAGTCCTTACCTCCGCAAGTGGAACCTGATGCGAACGGAACGTCCCCTCAACCTGCTCGCCGTCAACAACCTTCGGCCCGGTCCAGCCCTTGGGTGTTTGCAGCACGATCATCGGCCAGCGTGGACGCTCGGTTTGCCCCTCCTCACGAGCACGTCGCTGAATTCCGCGAATCTCAGTGATGACTCGATCCAGCGTGGACGCCATCTCGGGATGCACTTTGGCCGGGTCATCGCCTTCAACGAACCACGGTTCCCACCCGTAACCGCGCATTAACTGCTGCAGTTCCTCGCGAGGGATGCGCGCCAGTACAGTAGGGTTTGCGATCTTGTACCCGTTGAGGTGCAGAATCGGCAACACCGCCCCATCGGTCGCCGGATCAAGAAACTTGTTCGAATGCCACGCCGTGGCCAGCGGACCCGTTTCCGCTTCACCGTCGCCCACGACACAGGCAACCGTCAGTCCAGGATTGTCAAAAACGGCCCCGAACGCGTGACTTAGCGAGTAGCCCAGCTCGCCGCCCTCGTGGATGGAGCCGGGAGTTTCGGGCGCGACGTGGCTCGGGATTCCACCGGGAAAAGAGAATTGTCGAAACAGAATCTCCAGACCATCTTCGTCCTGCGTGACTCCGGGATACACCTCTGTATAAGAGCCCTCAAGGTAGACATTCGAAACCACGGCAGGACCGCCATGACCCGGCCCCGAGATGTAGATCATGTCGAGGTCGTACTCGCGGATGACGCGATTCAGATGAACATATATGAAGTTCTGGCCAGGAGTCGTGCCCCAGTGTCCGAGAAGTCGCGGCTTGATATGCTCGGGACGCAAGGCTTCGTGCAGGAGCGGGTTGTCGTACAGATAAATCTGTCCGACCGACAGATAATTGGCTGCCCGCCAATATGCATCCATCTTGTTCAGCAGATCCGGCGAAATTGTTCGCCGCTCGCTGTTCTCGTCTGCAGTCGTAAGCTCCGCGGTACTCATGCTTGGTTCCTTTCCTGGGCACTCAACAGCTTGCACACGATTTGTGCCATAACAGATTCCTCGTCAGTCGCAATCACTCTCACGATGATTCGCGATTGGTTACTCGAGATGACAGGCTGCGACGCAGCGTTCCGGCTTGGGTCAAGCTCAAGACCGATAAACCCAAGCCCCTCACAGATACCCGCACGAATCTCAGGGGAGTGTTCTCCGATGCCGCCAGAGAAAACCAGAGTGTCCAGCCCGCCAAGCACAACCATCAGACCGCCAAGTTGCTTTCGAGCCTGGTAGCAGAACAGCTCGACCGCTTCGCGTGCGCGCACATCGTCCTGACTGTGTGCCAGCAGTTCCCGCATATCGGAGCTCCGGTCCGAAACACCCTTTAAACCGCACGAGACATTGAGAAGATTCTCCATTTCTCCGGGATTCAGGCCCTCGTTACGCATGATGTAAGTAACAAGACCAGGGTCGAAGTCTCCGGGCCGTGTGCCCATCACGAGTCCGGCGAGAGGAGTGAAGCCCATCGTGGTATCCATTGCCCTGCCGTTAAGGACCCCAGCCATGCTCGACCCTGACCCGAGATGTGCCATGACAACTCGTCCGCGAGCTTCCGTTTCGCCGCCCTGTTCACGCAGCTCCTGCATCAGGTATTCGTACGACAGACCGTGAAATCCAAGCCGGCGTACCCCGGAATCGAGATAACGCCGCGGAATTCCGTACAACTGTGCCACCCGGGGAATCTCGCGGTGAAAAGACGAATCGAAGCACGCCACCTGCGGAACCCCCTCGAACGCTTTGCCGAAAACTTCGATAAGTGAGATCTCCGCGGGCAGGTGCGCCAGATCGAAGTCCTTCGCCTCCCGAAGTTCCGTCATGACCTCAGGCGTAATCACCTGATGCGAATGCAGCCGCAGCCCTCCATGAACGATGCGATGCGCAATCGCCCCAGGTGACGCATCGGCCAGCATCTCATGGACTTTCCCGATGACGCTTTCAGAATCACGAGACTCGACCTGACCCTTTCCGACTCGCCGGCCGCCACGGAACAGGGCGAATTTGACCGTAGAGGAACCGCCGTTGATGGTGAGAACCGGATCCAGGTGCAGCTCGCTTTCCAGTGAGATGCCGCGAACGGGCCTCGTGCTCAATGAAAAAAGAGTGAATTTCTCCCGGAGAATGGCCTCGGGCTAAAAGGTCAACCGCGTAACGTAAGTATCTCGAGGCAGTCCCGCACCCGCAGCGCGAGCTTTCAGTCGTTCCGCCTCTTTCCGTGACGACGCTGTGCCCAGGACGACATAGTAGCGGGGGCCCTCACCTCTGGGAGGAATCACAGACGCGGAAACGCTGTGCCGCCCAGAGTTGATCTGCGCCGCTCGCTTCACAGCCCCGTCGTAGTTTGAGTACGTAGCTGCGATAACCGCCCATTTCGGGGTAGCGGCGGATTTTTTTGGCGCTGGTGCCGGGGCGGGGACCACCTTTTTGGGCTGTACGGCAGCCTGGGGCGGGGCAGTAACTTCGGCGGCAGGAACAGTTACCTTGTCTGCACGCCGCGAAAGCAGGACTGCAAGACTGATCGCGATCAGTGCTGCAATAGCGACGAGAATGTTGCCGCGTCGGCGTGCTGGTGCGATCGCCTTCTCCGGCTCCGTTGAAACCTCTTCGGTGTAGACGGGCTGGCGCTCATACTCCACGGGTGGCGAAGGCGACTTCATTTCACGTTGCGGCGCCGCCGGCGCCGGCGCACACAAAGGCTTGCCATCAAGTAAATCGAGTAACTGCTGTGCTGTTGGTGAGGGACACTCACTCGTGCCGCCGGAGGCTCGCACGAACTCCGCGAATTTGGGCGGCAGAGACAGAACCGCAGCCGGACCTGACTGGCCGGACAACAGTAACGAAGCGAGTTCGCCAACCGCGATCAGATCACTGGCACGTGCACGTTTCGCGTCAGTCTCATCAGCGGCGATGGTTCGCTTCAGCTTCGCAGCCGTCAGCTTGACCGCTCCGTTCGCAGCCACAACCGCCTCGGGCGTTATCGCAGTATGAACATAAAAGTGCTCGTGAAGCTGGCCGACCGCCGAAAGTACAGCCGGAATGACCGCCTCTGTTTCGTCAGGTGTGAGTGTACGTTCGGAGAGTACGTCCGCAACATAGTCCTCAACAGGTTCACTTACGAGATAGGAATACGATTGTCCTTCGAGTTGCGTCTGGCCAGAGTCGATGTACCTAAGTAGATGTGGGTGCGGAAACTGCTGTGACACCTCGATTGCGAGCGGCCATGAACGCGACGAATCACTGCCTTCATGCGCCAGGTACAGAAATACGCGGCTATCATCCGGTGCAAGAGCAAGGAACGTCGAGACCTCGTCTGCCGTTCGCAACAACTCCTTAAGAAAGTACTTGCGATCAACGTAAGAACGTAATAAGTCAGCAGAACTGGTTATCACGTTGTAAGTGTAACCAGAGCGTGACATAGTGCAGGCGAGCCATTCTGATCACTGTAAGTCGGGGCTCAGACATCGGGACAACCACTTCGAGCGGCAGAGAGTCGACTATACGTCGCCGACCGTATAGCTCGCCAGTTCATACTGCGCAACATCAGATTCTTTCTCCGAATCGCACGTGAGCTGCTGGTGAATTGCATTCGCTTTCGTAATGTACTCGAGACGGTGGCGTGAACCGTCGCTGCGCGATTCGAACGTCACGGTGGTCAGGCCGTCTGTCTTTCGCTCGGTTCCCAGGTGACGGAACGCGTTAATCCCCATTATTCCGGACTTGCTGCGCAGGAAGTAGTCGGCAATCTGAACGGGTCGAGGATGCGTCGATCGGCCGCGGTAACCATGAAGCCAGATCTCCCCCGCATCCGATCTCCGTACCACTTCCGGTACATCCTGCGGCTGAACACGACCGTAATAGAGTCCGTACGGGAACACGACCACATTCCCTGCGAACCGGTCCCCGCCGACATGCGAACACTGCCATGCTCGTTCGGGTATGTGATCGCGCATCGAACACCACACCGCGGTCCCGAACTTTGCACAGCATCTGTCATGGCGAGCGTGAGTACATACTGCAAACATCAAATTGTCAACACGTTCGCCTGGACCGGTCATTCGAAGCAAGTCGTCGTAGCCGTCGAGCGCGTAACGCCGGATGGACGGCGACTCACCTGTGGACTGGACAAGGAATGCACTCCGTTCGCGAGCCCATTCGTGCTGCTGCCGAACCAGGAGAATCCGGTCTACGGGGAATCGGCTCAGCTTCTCCTTCACCTCGGAAGAAAGCAGGCGACTCTCATCGACAGCATGATGGCGCCACACACCCGGATATTCAATCAGCAGCCAGGAATCGATACGGGCAACAGTCCCGAAGATTTGTTCGCGATTCGCCTGCGATTCGAGAGCACAGAAGAAGCGCTCGGCCTGACGCATGGACGTCAGAGTACCGTCACCAGACCACTGGCAGCAAGCTCCCTCAAAAACTCCCGTACGACGCCGCGGTCCAGATCGGATATGTCTTCCAGTTCCTCCGAACTGCAGTCGACATTCTGGATCAGCTGCTCCAAAATCGGGCGCGCCGCAGGGGCGAATCGCCAGCGTCGGCCGAGCGCGGGCAGCACAAGCACTCCATCGTTTTCTTCGAGTGCAACCAGCCGGGACCCTGTCCAGTGCACGTGAACACTCTCGTGTCGCGGAATTACTTCGTCGGTCGCTGACCAGGGAAGTCCAAAGCTCGGACGAGTACGGCTGACCTTGTCGAGATGCTCCATGTACTCCATCACCAAAGACGGGTGCCACGCGTCGAACATTGCGGCCTTCAAACGATCCGCATAATGCAGCAGTGAATCGGAGCCGTGAAGATGAGGAAGATCCTCCCGCACCACCACAGCATCCCGCAGCTTGTCGGTGAACCAGCTCAAAAAGTCCGCGCCCGTCGGGTTATTCACGCCCACGGTCAAATGAAGCGTCGGCTCATCAAGCGGCGTCGCTACATGCCACCATCCCGCGGGGAATGTACAGCAAATCGCCGTCCTGAAGGAGGCCCTCCCAGAGCACCTCCGTCGGCGGAACATCGGTGGGTTGTGAGTCGCGCCCGAGTGGAAACGGACGCGTCATGCCGTAGACCTTCCACTGTTTCCGTCCGGCCACCTGCAGGACGAAAACATCGTGGTCGTCCCAGTGAAGGTCAAAGCCGTGTGAGGTCCGCCACCCCGAGTAGCCGTTGACCTGAACCCGAACTCGGAAGACTCGTTCCAGCGACTCGGCAAGCCTTCGGACCGGGCGGTGCAGTTCATCGACATTATCGAGAACCAGAGTGGCGCCTTCTCGTAGCTCACGTGTCAGTCCGGCGGCATTGAGACGCGGAATGGGCGAACCGTTCCGGCGTCGATTGGGCTGGAACGACACGTACCGCTCCTCCGGAACCGGCTTTCCTTCACGCGTCAGGCGAAGCCGCGGCGGCTCCAGTCGATGCTCCTCCAGAATGTCGTTTAGAGTCGCCCACGGGAGCAGCGCCGCAAACTTTCCGGGTGTACCTGGAACATGCAGAAATCGCTTTCCGTAGTCTCGATCGAGAAACTCTGTTGCATCCAGAGGCGCCAGCAGTGCCGCCAAATCAAACCGAGGGGCACGCGTTACGTGCCCCTGCAATTCCACTTGTGCGACCTGGCTCAATCCTTCCCGTCCAGGCTGCGTGAATCTTCACCGCCATCGCCTTTATCTGTCGAATCCGAATCTCCTTTGTCGGTGGAATCGTCGTCGCCCTTATCTTTGGTATCGGTCGAATCGTCATCCGTTTTGCCCATTGCGCGGCGATCATGTGTGCCATCAATAGGTTCCGAGCCGAGCATGAGCCCGGACGGTTTGCGCGTGTCCTGATCTTCGTCGTGTCTCTTCAAATTTGCACCTCGCTTGTGACCGTATGGACTCGTCGGGAAAGGAAAGATTTCACCTCCGATCTGTCCCGGGCTTGCGGGCATGCGAAACGCTGTAAAACGGAAGTTCCAGTATCGTTTTTTCCGAACGACCACCAAAAGTACGCCGCGCTGGGATATACTTTGAACACTTCAAGTTAGATCTTCGGGAGCCTCCATGTTGAAAGCGATCTGTCATTTGGCGTGCTTGTGCGGCCTCACGTTTTCCCTTTACGGACAGGTATCGACGGCCGAGTTGAGTGGAACTGTCACCGACGCAACGGGTGCGACGGTGGCGAATGTAAAAGTGACAGCGACGAACGCTGGCACAAATATCGAGCGGTCCACCAACACTGACTCCACCGGCCGGTACATCATTCCGCTGCTGCCACCCGGCGATTATGTACTGACCGCGGAAGCTTCCGGTTTTCGGAAGTCCGTCCAGCGCGGCATCACCCTGCAGATCAATCAGCAGGCGAGCATCGATATCAGGCTGCAGCTGGGTCAGGTGTCCGAATCGGTCGAAGTGACCGCGCAGGCTCCGCTGCTGCAGTCGGAAGCTTCGAATCTGGGAACGGTGGTGACCGAGAAGCTGGTCAATCAGCTGCCGCTGAATGGTCGCAACTTCATTCAGCTGGCAGTGCTGAGCCCCGGAGTGACCGGCGTCGGATTTTCCGCGACGGGAACGATCATGAGCGGCACCCGTCCGGACGACCGCCGGCCCGGCACCGAGATCTTTTCCAACGGAAATCGCGAAGGCTCGAACAACTTCCTGTATGACGGCATTGACGACAACGAGCGGCTGACGCTCTCGATCGTGCTGCGGCCCGCCGTCGAAGCGGTTCGCGAGTTCAAGATTCAGACGAATCTGTACAGCGCCGACATCGGCCGCAATTCCGGCGCAGTGGTGGACGTCATCACCAAGTCCGGCACCAACCAGCTGCACGGCAGCCTGTTCGAGTTCCTGCGCAACTCCGCGATGGATGCGCGCAACTTCTTCAGTCCGAAGGGAACCGCGTTTCCCGTCGTTCCGCCTGAACCAGTTTGGCGGATCGTTCGGCGGTCCGGTTGTGCTGCCCGAAGCTCTACAACGGCAAGGACAAGACCTTCTTCTTCGTGGATTATGAAGGCTACCGCCGCGACTCGCAGCAGCTTGCTGCTGGGCAACGTTCCCACGCTGAAGATGCGACAGGGCGATTTCAGCGAAGCGGCGCACGATCTACGATCCGCTGACCACGCGGCCGAATCCGAACGGCACCGGCTTCATCCGCGATCCGTTCCCGGGCAATCAGATTCCGGCGAATCGCTGGGATCCGATCACGGCGAAGATGATCAACGCCTATCCCGCTGCCGACCAGCTCGGCACGGTTCAACAACTATCTCGCCAATATGGTGCAGCACCAGAACTGGAACCAGGGCGACGTCCGCGTGGATCACCAGGTCACGTCGAAGGACAATTTCTTTGCGCGCTAGTCGATTCAGAATACCGAGACGCAGGTCCCCAGCACTTTCCCGCCGGTCACGATTCCGGGAATTTCGCAGCCGGTCAATCTGGGCGATGAAGGTTCGTTCGCCGGCACGTCGTTCTCAGCCGGCTCAGCACGCGGTGGCCAGCTATGTACAGCGTCATCAGCCCGCGGCTGGTGAATGAATTCCGCGTGGGCTTCAACCGATTCCGGCTGGACTACACGGCCGATCAGTTTGCGCCGGGCGCGGCGCTCGGGAACAAGTTCGGGGTGCCGAACGCCAACGTAACTCCGAACGAGCAGAACTTCCCGATCTTCTCGCCGTCCAACTATTTCGGCATCGGCCAGACCCGATCGCTGCCGATTTTCCGCCGCGAGAACACCTTCCAGTACATCGACAACATGAGCATGACCGTCGGGCAAGCACACGCTGAAATGGGGCGTCGATTTCCGCCGCCGCCAGCTCACCATCTATCAGACCAACCAGGGCAACGGCCGCTTCAACTTCTCGCCTGCGTTCACCGACTCGCAGGCAGGGTTCGGGCGGCGATACCATGGCCAGCTTCCTGCTCGGCTACCCGACTGCCATCGTTCACGACTACACGTTCAACTGGCCGGGCGAGCGCGGCTCTGAGGTCGGTCCTGTATTTCGCCGACGACTGGCGAATCACCACGCAAGCTGACCCTCAATCTCGGCTTGCGCTGGGACTACTACAGCCCCTTCAGCGAAGTCGCCAATCGCTGGGCGAACTTCAACGTGGTCGACCGGCGAAGATCGACATCGCCGGCCAGAACGGCGTGGACAAGTATGCCGGCGTGAAGCCGTACTACAAGAACTTCGGACCGCGCTTCGGCTTCGCCTACCAGCTCTTGACCGCACACCGTGGTTCGCGGCGGCTATCGGGATCTTCTACAACCCGGCCGGCAACGAAGGCAGCAGCCTGCGGCTGTTCCGGCAGCTGCCGTTCGGCTCGACCGTCAGCAGTCTCTCCGGGCGACATCAACGTTGGCCAGCGGGTGAGCGATGGTTTCCCGCCGCTGCAGCCGATCGAACTTCACGCGGTGC
This sequence comes from Bryobacteraceae bacterium, assembly GCA_963794765.1. GTDB lineage: Bacteria > Acidobacteriota > Terriglobia > Bryobacterales > Bryobacteraceae > JAWXCM01. The sequence goes on from CAWCGC010000029.1 coordinate 663,556, forward strand.
CGACAATCCGTTCGGCGCGATGTTCGCGGTCGACTCCGAACTTCCGGCCGTCCTACGCGGAGCAGTTCAACCTGACGCGTGGAGCACGAGATCGCCCCCTGGTCGCTCGGTGATCAGGGCGGCCGCCGTCGGCAATCTCGGCCGCCATCTCTACAACACCTACAACGCCAACCAGCCGATTCCCGGCGCGGCGGCGACCAACACTCGCCGGCCGCTAGTATTCCGCATCGCTCCGAACCTGACCGACGTGAGTTATTTCGCTCAGCGACGGGCTGAGCGACTACTACGCGGGGCAGTTGACGGTGGACAAGCGGTTCAGCAAGGGCCTGAGCGGCTTGCTCGGCTACACCTGGTCGCACGCGATCGACAACGTCGTCGCTCGAGTTCGGCGGCGGCGCGGCCGGTCCGCAACCCCAGGATCCCCGAAATCTGCGTGCCGAGCGCGGCAACTCCATCATCGACCTGCGCCACCGTCTGACCGTCGAGCTATCTTTGGGAACTGCCGTTCGGCAAGGGCAAGGCCATTCCTGAATCACGGCGGCACCGCTCGAACTGGATTCTCGGCGGATGGCAGACCAACGGCATTCTGACCGTCCAGACCGGGCAGCCGTTCTCGCCGGTGCTGCAGACCTCCACCACCAACGGAACCGGCAGCCGTCCGGATGTCATCGGCCCGGTCACGTATCCCAAGACACTGCAGCAGTGGTTCAGTCCGAGCGCGTTCGCAACTCCGGCGCCGTACACCTACGGCAACGCGGCCCGCAACAGCCTGTTCGGACCCGGCCGCACCAACTGGGATATGTCGCTGTTCAAGAACTTCGTGATTCGCGAAAATGTACGCTTCGAGTTCCGCGCGGAAGCGTTCAACGTCTTCAATCATCCGCAGTTCGGCTTGCCGAATCAGAACATCGGCAACGCGCAGGTGGGCTCAATCACCAGCACTGTCGGCAATCCGCGGCAGTTGCAGATGGGCTTGCGCTTCCAGTTCTAAGCTTGAAAATAGTACGTGCCTGAACACTGACCATTCGGCAGTGTTCAGGCACACTCCATAAAGCTCCGTAGTAATATCCGTTCCAATCCCGACCTTTCTGTTGTTGTTCGCTGTTGCCGTTCCGCAGGCACTTGCGGACGGCAGAGCGCAGTCCACTCCCGTCCTATTCATAGCCTCTGATCCAAATCGGCAGTCCACGACGCGTTGTTACTATCAGAGCTGTTCATTAGCTGACAACTCACGCGGACAGAAACTTTGCCGATATGTAGGAAGAACTCATCATGACGGGAACGAAATCATCGCTAATTACTCCGCTGGGGGTCTCCGGAATAGGAGTATTGTTTATTCTGGTGGCCTGGTTCGCAGCCCCTTCAGCAATTCTGGGCTCCGAGTCACAATCGATGCTGAACACGGCGAACGGAACAGGCAAAGCCGGCACAGTCTCTGCGGCCGGTCCGATCGATCGTCGCAATCCCTTTTTCCAGAGCCTTGGCACCAATGGTCGAGCCTGCGTTCACTGCCATCAGGCCGATCAGGGTTGGTCCATAACTCCCGCTGGACTGCAGCAGGTTTTTGCGGCCAGTAAAGGCCTCGATCCAGTGTTTCGTCCAAATGACGGAGCGAACAGCCCGAATGCAGACGTCAGCACGCTCGAGAAACGGCGAGCGGCTTACAGCATGCTCCTCAACAAAGGTGTAATCAGAGTCGGTTTGCCGATTCCTGCAAACGCCGAATTCACACTGACGCAAGCCGAGGACCCGTACTCGTTCGCCTCGAAATCCGAACTGTCGTTGTTCCGTCGTCCTCTCCCCGGGACCAATGTTCGGTTTGTCAGTGCCGTGATGTGGGACGGCCGCAACACTTTCGTGCCGATACAGCAAGACAGTGATCTTAAATCAAACCTGAAGCAGCAAGCTTCGGGCGCAGTTATGGGACACGCCCAGGCCGTCATCCCCCCGAGCGACGCTCAGCTTGAAGCAATCGTCGACTTCATCATGGGCTTGCACACTTCACAGGTCTGGGATGAAAACGCCGGCTCACTCCTTGCGCGAGGTGCGAAAGGCGGACCTCAGGCTCTTGCGGCACAGGAGTTTTACATCGGGATCAACGATCCAATCGGTAAGAATCCGAAGGGAACGACGTTCAATTCTTCTGCGATGCAGTTATTCACATCCTGGACTTCTCTGCATGGCCGCAGTAACGACTCTGCCGATTTCGGAGACAGTAACAACAGCAGAAACGCAGCGCGCGAAGCAGTAGCGCGCGGCGAGCAGATCTTCAACACACACACCATCGCAATTTCCGGTGTTGCGGGACTGAACGACGAACTCAACATGCCGACCATCCAGGGCACCTGCACGACATGCCATGACGCGCCCAACGTGGGGAATCACTCCGTCGCGATGGCACTCAACATCGGGATTGCGGACGAAAGCCGGCGAACGCCCGATATGCCGTTGTACACGCTGCGGAACAACACAACAGGCGCTACCCTTGGCACTACCGATCCCGGGCGCGCTCTCATCACCGGCAAATGGGCTGACATTGGAAAATTCAAGGGCCCGGTCCTCCGTGCGCTGCCGGCCCGACCGCCCTACTTCCACGACGGTTCCGCCGCGACTCTTTCCGATGTTGTTGATTTCTACAATCAGCGATTCTCGATTGGTCTGACCCAACAACAGCAGCAGGATCTCATCGCTTTCCTCCGTACGTTATAGCAACCTGGGCTTGTGCACAGTCTGTTAGCATGAGGCGTGTCTGCGGCATCTCTCGAAGAGAATTTTTCCCGCATCTCGGAGCATTGGCGGCCCAAAGTGATCGCGGAACTCAATGGGCAGGAAGTAAAGCTGGTGAAGCTTCAGGGTGAGTTCCCGTGGCATCACCACGACACCGAAGACGAAATGTTTCTGGTCTGGCGCGGCCAGATCAGAGTCGAGTTCCGTGATCGCATTGTTACGGTCGGCGCCGGCCAGTATTGTGTCGTTCCACGCGGCGCAGAGCACCGGACTTGCGCAGATGAAGAGGCATGCGTCGTTCTGTTCGAGCCTGCTGCAACACGGAATACGGGCAATGTAATCGATGAGCGCTTCACGGCGCCCGATGGCGTTCCTCTCTGATTCCGAAAGTCCTGACCCGACCCCGGTGTGCACACTCGCCGGAACATTTCGTCTAAAACTTGTCGTGGAGCGTTATCTTCTGTCAAAATGACAAAAAAGCTCGCTGTAGTTCAATGCCCGAACTCTCCACTGTTCCCCACCAGGCCGGCCTGCCCATCACGGACACGCCGGTGCGTTTGCCTTCAGGCGCAACGATGTCGCCGAAAGCAGCCGGTTTTACTTTCGTAGATCTGTTCGCCGGTATCGGAGGTTTACGACGAGGGTTTGAGCCAATTGGGGGCAAATGCCTGTTCACCTGCGAATGGGACCGTTACTCGCAAAGGACATACCGCACCAGCTTCCCCGACGACGAGCACTCCATTGCCGGTGATATCCGGAACGTACATTCCCGCGAGATTCCCGCACACGATGTGCTGCTCGCAGGCTTCCCGTGCCAGCCATTTTCGATTGCCGGAGTGTCGAAGAAGAATTCGCTGAACAGGCCGCACGGGTTTGCGTGCGAAGCGCAAGGCACCCTTTTCTATGAAGTCGCGAGAATCATTCGCGATCTCCAGCCCTCAGCTTTTGTTCTCGAAAACGTCAAAAATCTTGTAAATCACGATAAGGGCAGAACCTTCCGGGTAATTCGTGATGTGCTCACCAATGAGCTGGGCTATCACATCCAGTGGAAGGTTGTCGATGCGAAATCGTGGGTTCCCCAGCATCGTGAGCGAATTTTCATCGTCGGCTTCCGCGAGCGAAATCGTTTCGCATTCGACGAGATGATTATTCCGGATCCGCTAAATGGTCCGAAGCTGCAAACCATTGTCCACACGCCGGGGGACAGTCCTGAGGAGCCCTACACAGGACCGGATGGAACAGCCGCCCATAAGTACACACTGTCTGATCACCTGTGGCGCTATCTTCAGACTTACGCGGAAAAGCATCGGTTGAAAGGAAACGGATTTGGCTTCGGTCTCTGCGGTCCGAGGGACATCGCGCGTACTTTATCCGCGCGTTATTACAAGGACGGCTCAGAGATTCTTATCGAGCGGCTGCGCGGTGCTCCGAGGCGTCTTACCCCCGCGAGTGCGCGCGTCTCATGGGTTTTGACGCGCCCGGTCGCGCACCGATGCGAATTCCGGTTTCAGATACTCAGGCTTACAGGCAGTTCGGTAACGCAGTAGTGGTGCCTGTCGTGGAAGCGGTGGCACGGCACATGCGACCTTATATTGCCGCTGCACTAAGACGGTAACCGTCATCTGCACAAGGTGTGATTCAGCGCGCAATCGCCGGCCCTTAATCACAGAATTGCTCGTCTCATAACAACTCGTCCGACTGCGAGCAATGCCTGAAAAAATGACTTTATTTGTCTCTGGCGGCGGGTTACAATAATATTCCGTAAAACCACTGCATTAAGTGGTTTTTGTTTTCGGAGCTCAGGCCGTGAAAAAAGAGACCTATACGACTTATTCGGTCGAGATTGACAACGAACGGCCGTCACTCCGTGAAAATGGCACGGCAGGCGTTCCTCCCGAAACACGTGAAGCTTACATCCGCTGGCTTTCCCGCATTGAAAGAAATCGACTCCGCCAGGAGTTGTACATGTGGATACAATCGTCGCCAAATGGTGAGATAGCGTCGGTCAACTCGCAGTTGTTTAAGGAAATGTGCCTTAAAGAAATGATAAGCCGAGCCCTTATCGAGTCTTAATTAAATTGAAAGACTGAACTCTGGCTGGCTTTTACGGCGCTCGGCAGCAGACACAGAGCCCGGCTGCGCTTTCACACGCTAAGCCGGACTCGTAAGTGTCAACGTGCCCGTAACTCCAGGCACAAATACCTCAAGGCACATACCGCGAAATAAATGTCCCCCAGTTAGCGAGTTGCGCCCGCGGAGCGTTTGGTATGTATTCCGATACGAAAAGGACGGAACCATTGCTGGCTGCAACGGCAGCCGAGTAGTCCCCCCAGCGCGCAATACCCGGCCCGAAGCCGCCGGGATATCCCGTGTAACCGTCTTCAGGAGCGTTCCCCGGTCGGGCCACCTGGATCGAAGAACCAGTCGTGAAGGTATCGAACGGGATGAATGCCGCACTCGGGAAGTAATCCGGCCCGACAAGTGTAAACGCAATTACTCCGCGTCCCTGTGGGTTGACCGCTACTGCCGGGGCGATGACGTAGTTATTTTTAGCAGCCACGTACCCCTGTCGCAACACCTGTGCAGTAAGTACACCACTGCGAAACGCAGGCGAGACGACAATATAGCCGGCGCCCACCAGAGTGCGGCCCGACTCGTCTGTGACGGCCGTGGACAAAGTAGCGTAAAGCCGTCCACCGGAATACGACGCCGACTGAACACGAATATCGCCGGCATCCAGATAGGCCAGTGTTCCCGGAGGCGAAAGACTGGAGCCATACGGGAGAGGACCAGGCTTCTGGGGAGCCGGATCCGGGAGCGTGTACGCTATCGATGGCACCGAAGTCTCTAACAGCGTCAACTGCGGGGTCGCGGTACCGAGTGAACTCGTGTTGTACATGCCCCAGATGCCCATGCTCGTGTTAGTCCTGAAACCCCAGTTGGAGCTGACAAAGTACTCGAGGCCACCGTTCGCAACGAAGGAACTGGCGCCAGGGGGCGTGGTCGCGGGTTGAACAGCGAACTCGAAGCCCGTTGTGAACGGCAGCATAAATCGCACCATCGTGGGCGTGGCAGCGTTCGCGATCAGCGAAGCCTTCGAGATTGCATGTATCTGAGCCCCAATAAAAGTCGACACTGACGTGTTGAATTCATTGGTGCTGATGAAGAAGCCATTCGCATCAGTACCGATTTGCGGATAATCGGCGAAACACGGACATCCAAACCTCTGTGGGTCTGTCGTGTCCATGGTGTAGATGTTATAGGTACCTGTTGGATCAGCCGTTTGACTAACTGCCAGATAGATGTGCGAGGAAGGAAGAGGATTGCCGAAAACGTCGTTGTCCGTGGCTTGCTGCAGAACGAACCATCTGCTGATTGTGTTATCGAAATACACCCGCATATCACTCGGAAATACGCCGAAGATATTGGTGCTGCCGCGGATAACTGCGGGCGCAAGCCCAAACAATTGATTGCTGCTCAGCACCACAGGCAACAGAGGATTGCCCGACTCGGTGTACACTTGCACAGCATTATTCACGCCCGCGAGCACATATCCATTCCCAATAGCAATCGCCGGATTGGCCGGCTCAACGTTGAACTGATTGCCATTATTTGCCTGCCGCTGATCAAGATGCGTCAGACCATTAAAACCCGTAACGGCGGAAGAAAGTGACACTGGCAAAGTTTGAACCTGAGCCGTGTCAGCAAGGAGTGCCTGGACGCCCAGCAAAGGTGGACGCAGGCGTCGCGGCGGAGTTTTGGGCAGGATTTCAGTGCCCAGTATTGCGGCGCTGAAGGTAGCCTGCGCTTGCTGCGCGGCTTGGAGAGCATTCACTGTTCTTGTGAGAACAAGCTGACCCGTTACGTTCGTGCCGGAGTACGAAATCTGTGTTTGCGCGGCAACCGGCAAGACCGAATAAATCACAATCCCCAGCAGTAACTGCCTGACGCGCTTCATTGGTCCCGTCCTCCCTTCTGCCGATGCCGTCGAAGAACGGTTCCGGCCATACCTCCCAGAATCAAAGCGAACGTACTGGGCTCGGGAATGGCGGCTGCTGTCACCGGAGCACTGAAGTTACTGATGGTTAGGATTCCGGGTTCGAACTGGTTATCCACAGTCTGTGCCCTGAACCCAAATACTTGTCCGACAGAAACTTGGAAGGCCGTGGACCCCGAAACGCCGTTCGTGTCGGCGAGAAAGTTGAATACACCGTTAACAAGGTATCCACCGGAATCGAATGCGGGGTCGTCGAGCGACGACCACGACCAGTCAAAGCTCACCGTGCCCGTGCCTCGGGAAGCAATCGTCAGATCTGTGGAGGCGGGAAGACCGCTCCCGGTATTGCTTCCGGTCAGGATGAGGGACCCTGCCGGGGTAACTTCTGCAGATCCGTTAGCGGGTGGCATCGCGGTTACAGGATCATTTGTATTTTTAAGGGTGAAATTGCTCAGTGCGTACTCACCCGTGAAGGCTGCCCTTGCGAGAGTGGGTGTAAGTCCTGTAACGAGTACGGCACAAAGCAACGGATTAAATAGGAGCAGACGATGGCGTAGTGACTTATAACTTGAAAGCTTGCCTGACAGGCCCATGTGATATTCCTCCGACCAATTCCCGATAAGAAACAGTGAGCGACGCGGGGCGTCGCACCCCAGACCTGAATGCGCTCGTTTGTGTTATGTTATGAACTCATCGCGGTTACAGTTACTCCTTCGTTGATCCGGCAACCCGTGCCAGATACTTGCAATCCGAAACGGAAACAAGTATCTGCGGGCGCAGACTCCGCACGGCACGGCAGTGTCATCACAGCGTACCTGTGTTGCCCAGACAAGTAGGCGCTTGGCATGTGAATCCGATTTTTGCTCTCTTGGTCCGCGACAGAACCACCTGTGCGGCCAACTCGACTCGTAGTCTACGTAAAGCCCGGAAGCGTGTCAATGCAGCGTTTGGAAACTGTCGTTTGGAATCGTGACTAACCGCGTGCACTCACGCCCTCATTCGACGCCCATTGCGCTGCCGTGTCACTCATTGCAATCGGATTGCAAGTCTTCTCGAACCGAGTAACTCACACCAATCAAACATGATTCGGCGTGATTTGCAGGAACTTATTCAAACCAAGCCGAGCTTGTTGCTTGGCACTTTCGATGCACTCTGAAAATAGTAGTACCGCTAACCCTTTCGGAGTAGTACTGAATACATCGATCTACTCCATCTAGAGTAAGGAAACCCCTTGCCACTCGTCCCTTACATGCGTATACTCCTTGTTGGTCGGGGTGCGTCCCGTGACTCACTCAAGACCACGTAGCTAGATAGCTAACGAAATCAGGAGGACCTGTATGAATAAGCGATTGCTGGCATCCTCTGCCATGCTCGTTTTATTTGGCTGTTCGATGTTTGCTCAGACGCCGGCTCCGGCGCCTGGATGGGGATATACCGACACTTATCAGCTCGATGTCCTGCAAAACCTGACGACGGCCGATGCTGTTATCAACCTTTCTAACGCCGGCTTCTATACACCTGTCGGCAGTATCTTCCCGAACACTGGATACATCTGCGCCAACATCTACGTCTTTGGTGGTGTTGCGCCGGCTGATCCCAGCGGCGAGCAGCTTGCTGCTTGCTGTTCCTGTGCGATTTCGCGCAACGGTGTGAGAAGTGTCCGTGCGAAGCAATTAGTGTACAATCCTCTGACCAATGTGACCCTCTCGGCCGCATCGGTCAAAATCGTCTGGACCACACCTCCGGGCGGCGTGACCTCGGCAGGTTGCAACCCGGCTGGTCTCCCGACCGGTAACGTCCTTGCGGGACTGAACGGGGCGGGTCAGCCGACCAACAACGGCGGCTTCGCTACTGGTGGTCGCGCATGGGCGACCCACTGGCACGTGATTGCTGGCATTCCGCCCTTCGGGTCGGAAACACAGTTCACGGATGTTCCGCTGAGTACTGCTGAGCGCAACGTTCTCAATGAGAACTGCGCGTTCATCCTTGGAAACGGCTCCGGCGCCGGCCAGTGTGCCGGGTGCCCGGGTAATGGTGCGCAGGCTGCAGCGGCGCCCTTTAAGTAGAGACTGCGCCTTGCGGGCGCGGCATTACGCCCAGCCCGCGCAGACGTTAAAGGCGTTTAAAGTACATTGCGCAGGGGCCTCCGACTTTTCATAGCGTCGAGTGTGGCGGATTGGAAATGGGTAAGAATTCCCGGTAGTTACTGCTGCTGTGATCCCCTGCTTGGCGGGTTGCCGGTGCTGCCGGCAACCCCATATTTTGGTTGTTGAAATATCGCTATTTTCGTTAATTTGATTTTTTCCAGGTAAACACTTGGATTTTGGAGTTGTGATGAGCTTGTATCGATTATTGCTGTACTGGTTTCTTCTGTTCTGTGTCTCGCTTTTGCCGAGACTCCGAAAACCCATTCCTCTTCAGATGACGCGGCCGTTCTCGCGGTTGTTGACGGTACCCCCATCACGGCTGCTGAATTCAGCCGGAAGAAACCTCAGGCGTTGTTCCAGGCGCAGCAGACGCTTTACGATGCGAAGAAAAAAGCACTGGAAGCACTGGTCGACGACTTTCTGCTGGAGCGGGAAGCAAGGAAGCAGAACCTGACCGTTGAGGAGCTGCTGAAGCGGCATATTGAGCCTGAGATCGGGAAAGAGCCTTCTGATGAGGCGCTCAGGGTCTATTACGAAGGCGTGGACAGCAACGAGCCGTTTGAAACCGCCAAAGAGAAAATTCGCGAGTATATTCGACAGCGCCGGATTATCAAGGCCAAGGCTGCTTATATGCAGTCGCTTCGCAGTCAGGCGCAAATAGCGTATCGCATCGAGCCGCCCCGAGCCGAAATCTCTCTGGCCGGAACTCCCATTCGCGGTGCGAAAAATGCCGCTGTGACAGTGGTAGAGTTTGCGGATTTTGAGTGTCCCTACTGTCAGGTAATTCATCCTGATCTGACAAAACTTCGGACGGAAATCGGAGATAAAGTCGCTTTCGCCTTCAAGGATCTGCCGCTTCCGTCACATTCCTTTGCGCAGAAAGCGGCGGAGGCAGCGCATTGCGCAGGCGCCCAGGGAAAATACTGGGAATATCACGATCTTCTATTTGAGAAGAAGCAGTACGAGATGCCCAAACTCAAAGAGACCGCCCGTGAGCTGCACTTGAACGGCGACGCTTTCGACAAATGTCTCGACTCTGGCGCGCAGGCCGCATTCGTGAACGAGCCTCAATGAAGCTCAGGCACTGACGATACCCGGTACGCCTGCCTTTTTCGTCAACGGCCGCTATGTGAGCGGGCCTGCCAGTTACGAGGTTCTTCGCAATGCTATCCAGGAAGAGCTTGCAAGACTTCAGCTCCCACAACCGGGATGCTTCGCAAATAAATATTTAACAGGCAGTGAAAGCTTGATCTTCACGGAGGAGGTTCATGCAGTTCATTTTTAGGTTCCTGCTGATTGTTTTATCAGCCAGTAGTCTTTTTAGCGCGACTGTTCAGTTCCAGACCACGTCCTGGGTACGGTGAACGGTCAGTCGCAGTTCCGGAATAACTATACGCTGCTTGATTCGGCGTTGCAGACAAATCAGGCACTGGATATTGACTTCGACCCTGCACTGTATGGCACCTTGTCGAATGCTCAGGGACCTGCGAATTTCAGCAATCTGCTTCTTCAGCCAAACAATCCACCAGGCACGGCCGGCCTTTTCAGCGCTCTTGCGCTTAGTAGTACTCAGCCGCCGATATCTTTCAGCGTGAGCTTTATATTTCTCGGTGCCGGACTGCCGTCCGGACAGCATTTTGCTCTTAACCAGTACAATGCGCAGGGCACGCTGGTCTCGACGCTCACCTCTGGCACCACCACGCCCGCAGGCACGACCACCGTACCCGAGCCTGGCGGATTTTTATTAAGTGGACTGGGCGTTTTGCTTCTCTCCGGCTGGCGCGGTATCCGGCGCCTGCCGGTGTGCAAAGCGAACGGAAACGAATAAGCAGACGGATATCAGTACGCACCGCAGAACGCTTTAATCAAGGATTTGGATGCGAGGTCATCTTATGTTTTTCAAGAACCCGATTTGTGCCGTTTCGTTCGGTGTTCTGGCTTCTTGCCTCCTGGCGGGACAAGCTCAGGCTCAATTGTCGATTTCGAACTATAAGTTCGTATCGGAGGAGCGCGTCACGAGAACGCAGTCGAATGTTACTTATACTGCGGACATCGTAAATACCGGCCCACCGATAGCTTCCGCTGTGGCAACGCTGTCGACGTCGGTCCCGAACATCGTAGTCGTACCGGGGGCCAACACGTTGAGTTTCGGGGCCGTGGCTACGAATGGGCAGGTCCCCAGCAATAATTCGTTCACAATCCTTGTAGACCGTTCTGTTACGTTCAGCTTTTCAGACCTGCACTGGTCGATACAGCCAAACGCTCCGCCGCCTCCGGTTGCGAACGCCGGACCTAATCAGACAGCTCCTGTGGGCGGCACCGTCATGCTGGACGGAAGCGCCTCAACGAATCCGAGCGGAATCGGAACGTTGACTTATAGTTGGGCGTTCACGCAACGACCAGCTGGCAGCAATGCAGCTCTTGTAAATCCCACCAGCGTCAAGCCGACGTTCGTCGTGGACGTTGCAGGTAACTACATCATTACGCTTACTGTAAGCAACGGGGTTGCCAGCAGCACCTCCTCGGTTACTGTCAGCACAACCAACACCAGGCCAGTTGCCAATGCCGGCCCCAACCAGACCGTTAACATCGGCAGCACCGTAACTCTGAATGGCAGTGCTTCATCGGATGTCGACGGCAACCCGTTGACTTACGCCTGGACTCTGACCCAGAAACCCGCCGGTAGCTCCGCAGCTCTTTCCGGCGCCAACACCGTCTCGCCGACTTTTGTAGCCGATCGTCGTGGATCGTACACGGTACAACTGATCGTCAACGACGGTTCGCTGGACAGCCTCGCTTCAAACGTTGTCATCACGGTCCAGGGGAACACCCCGCCGGTCGCGAATGCAGGACCCAACCAGACGGTAAACATTGGTGCTCTCGTCCAGTTGAACGGTTCCGCATCCACGGACGTTGATGGAGATCCGCTGACCTACAGGTGGAGCCTCATCACGGTACCGACCGGTAGTGCTGCGGCATTGTCGAGCACGACGGTCGTGAACCCGACATTCACTGCCGATAAATCCGGAACCTACATTGCGCAGTTGATTGTGAATGACGGGACAGTGGATAGTCCTGCCGCGACAGTAACCATCACCACCAACGCGCCGAACGCACCCACGGCAAATGCCGGTCCGAACCAGACAGTTCCAAGAAATACTGTAGTTACTCTCAACGGTTCAGGGACTGATCCGCAAAACCTCCCGCTCACATTCCAGTGGTCTCTGATCACAAAACCCGCGGGCAGTGTGGCGACATTGTCCAGCGCCACGATTGCGAATCCCACCTTCACAGCCGACCTGCCTGGGAATTATGTGGCGCAGTTGATCGTCAATAACGGTACCCTGAGCAGCGCGCCGTCAACGGTGACGATTACAACGAACAATACTCCTCCGGTGGCAAACCCCGGAGCGAACCAGAACGTGCAGGTAGGCGCGACCGTCACGCTGAACGGCAGCGGCTCGTCCGATGCTGATAACGATCCTCTTACATACGTATGGTCGTTCGTCAGCCGTCCCGCAGGCAGCAACGCAACTCTGATCGGTGCCAACACCGTATCAACGAATTTCGTCGCGGATGTCGCGGGAACTTATGTCGTGCAGCTGATTGTGAATGATGGATTCACAAACAGTCCCCCGGTGACGGTCATGATCACCGCCGCTGCGGCGAACACGATCACACTTACGCCGAATCCCCTCAATCTGACCATCGCGCCGGGAACCCTGACAGTCACGTTATCGGCACCGGCAGGCTCGGGTGGGCAAGTCGTAAATCTCGCCAGCACCAACAGCGGTGTCGCTTCTGTACCGGCCAGCGTGACCATAGCGCAAGGCGCCACGGGAGCGAACGTCACCGTCACGCCAGGTACGCAGGGCAGTGCCACCATTACCGGCTCAGCTTCCGGCTTTACCTCAGGCACGACTACGGTAAATGTGGGCGCCGCGCCGACGATCAGCTTCTCGCCGGCGAGCGTTACCATCACCGGAACAGCGACGCAGAACCTTACGCTGAACCTGTCAGCACCGGCCCCCACCGGCGGTCTGACAATTAATTTAACTTCGGACAGCACCACCGTCGCAACGGTACCTGCGACCGCTACCTTCGCCGCGGGTGCTACAGCAACAACTGTTCCTGTGACGGGAGTGGCGGCCGGTTCTACCGTCATTCGCGCCAGTGGTCCTGGTATCACCGAAACGACAGCGAACATCACAGTCGCAAGCCCCGGTTCGGTTACGCTGGCGGGCGGCGTCTCAGTGGGAGTTGGCCAGTCTGCACCAATCGCCGTAACGCTGACGACACCAGCTCCGGCAGGCGGATTGACGGTCACTCTCTCCAGCAGTGATACGAATCTCGCGACAGTGACGGGCACCGTCAGCATTGCTGCTGGCGCGACCACCCCCACTACACAGCCCCAGGTCACAGGCGTGGCTCTTGGCACGGTGACGATCACGGCGACCGCACCGAACTATATTCCGGGTAACCAGACAGTTCAGGTGAGAGTATCGCCCGCGTTCACGCCTAACACGCTGACGGTCACCGGGACCACGACACAGAACCTGACACTAACGCTGCCCGCGCCTGCTCCGGCGAGTGGCGTGATTATCAATCTGAGCTCCTCGAACACGGGAGCTGCAACTGTACCGGCGTCAGTTACCTTCTCCGCCGGCGCGACCACAGTGAGCGTTCCGGTCACGGGCGTAGCTCCGGGCTCGACCGTCATAACCGCGAGCGGCACCAACGTTGTTCCGGCAACTGCCAACGTGACGGTCGTCGCTCCGGGTACAATCACGACTCCGACAGGACTGACTGTTGGTATCGGACAATCTGTACCGTTCCCGATTACCTTGTCCACGGCAGCTCCGACAGGCGGCCTGACGGTCACGCTCACCAGTGGCGATTCCGCAATCGCAACCGTGACGCAGACAGTTAACATTGCCGCCGGCGCAACCACTCCCGCAACCCAGCCTCAGCTGACGGGCGTGGGCCTTGGCAGCGTGAGCATTACGGTAACAGCGCCGGGCTTCTCCCCCGCCAGCCAGACAGTGCAGGTGAATGTATCGCCTGCATTCAATCCGAACACGCTGACCATCACCGGGACGACAACTCAGAACCTGGTTCTGACGCTGCCTGCGCCGGCGCCTGCTGGCGGTGTGTCCATCAATCTGAGTTCGTCCAATCCTGGAGCGGCCACAGTGCCGTCGTCAGTATCCTTTGCGGCCGGTGCCACGACCGTGAACGTTCCTGTCACGGGTGTCGCTCCTGGCACCACGGTAATAACCGCAAACGGTCCCAATATCGTCCCGGCCACAGCCAACGTGACCGTTGCAGCTCCGGGCTCGATTACGATTCCGACAGGATTAAATGTAGGACTCGGACAATCCGTCTCGTTCCCGATTACACTCTCGACACCGGCTCCGGCTGGTGGTGTGACGGTCACGCTCACTGCCGATCCCTCGGTCGTCACACTCCCGTCGAGTGTTGTAGTGCCGGCTGGCGCGACCAGTCCGGCAACGCAGCCGCAGATAACTGGTGTAGGACTCGGATCTGTAACGGTAACTGCCACAGCGCCAGGTTATTCGCCGGCCAGCCAGACGGTGCAGGTCAACGCAACGCTGGTCTTCTCACCGCCCAGCATCGCGATTACCGGTACGGCAACCCAGAATCTAACGCTGACACTGTCGGCGCCTGCGCCGGCTGCCGGTGTCACCGTCAACGTCAAATCCGACAACACCACCGTGGCCACGGTACCTGCCACGGTCGCATTCGCTGCGGGTTCTACCACTGCCACGGTTCCGGTGACTGGAGTCGGGGCGGGTACGACTGTCATTCGGGCCAGTGCTCCTAATGTTGCGGAAGCCACTGCAAGCGTAAGTGTGACGCAAGGCTCGATCGCGCTGCCCAGTGGCGTCAACGTAGTTGTTGGCCAGTCCGCCGCATTCCCCATCACTCTCTCAACGCCTGCGCCGGCTGGCGGCGTAACCGTCGCGCTCAGCAGCAGCGACCCGACGAGAGTCACAGTCACTCCGACAGTGACGGTAGCTGCTGGTGCGACCACTCCCGCAACACAGCCGCAGGTCACTGGCGTGGGTGCCGGAACCGCCAGCATCACGGCATCGGCAGTCGGCTATGGCCAGGCCGCACAGGCCGTAACGGCTGTTCAGCCGACGGGACCGCCGATAACGGTAGGCAACGCCACCGTAGGTCAGAACCTCCAGGCGCCGGTTGTAATTACGTTTGGTGCCCCGACCCCGGCTGGTATCACACTCCTCACGGTCGCAAGTGCCGATCCGACACGCCTCCTGGTTTCATCAAGGGCAACCATTACTGGAGCTGGCTCCATCACCCTGCAGATACCCGAGGGCGTGACCTCTGTGACCGTCTTTGCCCAGGCTTTGGCAGGCAGCGGAACGGTGGCTCTGAACGCCAGTGCGCCCAACTACAATCCGGGCAACGGCACGGTCACGTTGGCGCCATCCGGCTTTGTATTTGTCGGACCCGACGGGCCGGTAACGAGCTTCGCCTCCGATCAGGGTGTGCCTACACTCATACCTGTGTCGGCGGCTCTCCTCGACTCATCGATGAACTTCGTGGCAATTCAACAAGTCCGGAATGGCTTCTCGGTTCCGGTGAATTTGAATAGCTCCAACCCTGGCGTGGGCACCATCACTCCGACGGTGACATTTAACGGTCCGGCGGATACGGTCCAGGCAACGTTTACCGCAGTGAGCTCGGGTGGGACGACCTTGACAATCGCCGCCCCGGCGGGCTTCAGCACACCAAGTTCGAATACCAGTGTGCAGGCTCAGGTGAACGCGACGACCCTGTCGATCCAGCAGACGGACCTGATAGTCGGTCAGAACCTGGAGACCTCTGCCGTTGTTACCCTCGCGGGAACCGCACCCCCGGAGGGACTCACGGTCACTATCACCAGCAACGATCCGAGCAAGTTGCTCCTCTCGAAAGATCCATCAGCGGCAGGATCGCAGTCTATCGACTTCGTCCTCCCCGGAGGGGGGCATCAAACGCCCACCTTCCTCGTCCAGTCGCTTGTAAGCAGCGGGACCGCGACCTACACCGCCACGGCCTCGGGCTTCGGTAGTGCGACGCAGACCGTGACATTCGGGCCGTCGGGCTTCGTAATTGCAAGTCCGTTTGGGCTTGGTGCCAATTTCTTTACTACGACGGCTGCCAGTAATTCGCCCATAACGGTCTTCTCGGGATTGCTCGATTCATCGAACAATTTCGTGACAGCCGAGGCAGTACGAGGTGGTATAACGGCCAGCGTTCCCGTCAGTAGCGGCACCCCCGGCGTGGGTACCATTACGACATCGCCGCTGGCAATACCGGGTGGCACAAACACAGGGACAACGGCATTCCACCCCGTAGCGAATGGAACTAGCCAACTTTCTGTGGGCACACCGGCCGGCTTTACGACGCCGGCAGGCTTGACGAGTCTGACTGCGACAGTCAGCACTCCAAACATCAACATCACCGATGGAGTTTCTATCGGTCAGAACTTGGAGTTCGTCGGGCAGATCACTCTGGGCCAACCGGCACCTCCGGGAGGTCTCGCGGTCACGCTCACCAGTGCTGACCCAAGCCGGCTTCTTATCTCGGGCAGTGCGACAGCTGCGGGCACGGGAAGCCAGACGATTACGGTGCCTGAAGGGAGCAGCACGGCGCTGTACTACTTGCAGGCGCTCGGCAACTCGGGGACGGTCAGCTACACGGCAAGCGCCCCCGGTTACAATCCGAAAACGGCAACGGTAAACCTGACACCGTCCGGCCTGGTGCTCGTTGCGCCTACCGGTCGTAACTTCACCACAAGTGTGGGTGCTGGACCAACTCAGTTCATCCTGATGACCGCGCAGCTGGATGCTTCGAATAATCCGGTTGGCACCCAGGCGGTTCGTGGTGGCCTCTCGCTAAGCGTCACTCTGACGAGCACAAATCCGGCGGTCGGAACAATTCAGAGTCCGATCACCATACCGGCAGGGACAGACACTGTAACGCCAACGTTCACTCCGGTTGCGGCGGGTAATTTGACAGTCAATGTGCAACAACCCGCCAATATTGGGTTGTCAACACAAACAACTGTCAACGTTACGGTAAACCCATAACTCTAACCAGATAAGTGCTGCGGCTGTTGTCCATATTCCTAATGGACAGCAGCCGCAGTTCTTTTTAACCCCTGCCCACAGTCGGTGTCCCGTTCCTGCAGCTCGCGGATCCCCCAGGCCATTCACTCGTATTCGTTGCCGCACAATTCCTCCAGCGCAAGTAGCGAATGATATGATCGGCAGCATCCGCAGGATGAACCCGTTTACAATTCGCTGCGCCGCCCTGATGGTCGCGAGCATGGCATTCGCGCAGGCCCCTTCCGCGAACACGCAGACGCAGGGTGCCGGAGCCGCAAGACCGCGGCTTGACCCCACTCAAAGCCCGGCGTCAAAACCCCGTCCTAAGCCCGCGAGTCCGCAAATATATACAGCCGAACAAATCCGGGAAGGCGCATCGCGATTCGCGTCTCAATGCGGATTCTGCCACGGCCGTGACGCTACCGGCGGCGAGTCGGGACCCGATCTCACCCGCTCGAAGCTGGTCGCAGAAGACGTTCGGGGCGACAAGCTGGCCCCCTTCCTTCACGTCGGCCGCCCCAGTGCAGGCATGCCCGCCTACGATCTGCCAGCCGACGAAATCAACGCGTTGGTAGCTTTCATCCACACCCAGATGGACAAGTTTGCAGCGCTTGGCGGAGGCCGGCGCACAGTCGAGCCGGAGGATCTGCGGACGGGTAATGCCGAAGCAGGCAGTGCCTGGTTCAACGGGGCAGGGAAGTGTTCCGGCTGCCACTCGCCAACCGGCGATTTGGCCGGTATCGGAACGCGATACCAAGGTCTGGCACTGCTCCGAAGGCTGCTCTATCCAGCTGGAAATCCGGCACCAAAACGACCCACCGCGACGGTGACGCTGCCTTCCGGGGAAAAGATCTCAGGACCGCTTGCGGGTGAAGACGAGTTCTCCGTTACGATCCTTGACCCATCCAATACGCGGCGGAAATATGAAAAGGCCGCAGTAAAGGTGAAGGTCGATAATCCGCTGTCCGCCCACTTCGACGAATTGTCAAAGTATACGGACACCGATATGCACAATGTCTACGCTTATCTGGGGACATTAAAGTAAAATGCGCCGTATTGCGTGTATTTCCGTTTGCATGCTGCTGGCTGGCGTTGCGGCCGCGGCCCAGGAGGTCGATCCCGCAGAATTCCTCCATCCACCCTCTGACACGTGGCTCACCTATCACGGGGACTACACCGGAAGGCGGCACAGTGCGCTGACCGGGATCACGCCGGAGAACGTCGCGCGCCTCAAACAGGTCTGGCGTTTTAAGATCGGGCAGAACCAGGCAATCAAAGCTTCTCCGATAGTGGCGGATGGGGTCATTTACCTGACTGCGCCCGACAATATCTGGGCCATGGACGCGCGCACAGGGAAAGAACTTTGGCATTACCAGCATCCAAAGAACAACGCGTTCCACATCGGGCATCGCGGCGCGGCGATTTATAAGGACACCGTCTATCTCACCACGCCCGATTGCCACCTGATCGCGTTCAACAGCAAAGACGGCAAGGTCAAATGGGAAGTCGTGGTTGGCGACGCAGGGAAGGGCTTTTGGTCGACAAACGCACCGCTGGTTGTGAGAAATCATGTCCTGGTAGGAGTAGCGGGCGATTTTGACAACCTCCCGGGCCAGTTACGGTCCTTCGATGCCGATACCGGGAAGCTGCAGTGGACCTTCTACAGCACTCCGCCTCCTGGTGCGACCGAGCCTAAGAGCGGAGGCGCTACCGGTGGTCAGATGTGGACCACGGGTACCTATGATCCCGAACTCAATCTGGTCTATGTCGGCACCGGAAATCCCACGCCGGTATTGAACGGCGATGTCCGTCCCGGGGACAATCCGTGGACTTGCGCGATCGTCGCGCTCAATCCCGACACCGGCAAACTCGTCTGGGGTTTTCAGGTTTCTCCCCACGATACGCACGACTGGGACGCGGCTGAAGTTCCCGTGCTGGTCGACGCGGATTTCAATGGCGAACCGCGCAAGATGGTGATGCAGGCCTCGCGGAACGGCTATTTCTTCGTCCTGGACAGAACCAACGGCAAGAACCTCCTGACCAAACCCTTTGCCGCGGTGAACTGGGCAAAGGGAATCGATGAGCTCGGGCGGCCGATTCCGAATCCCGCGAAGGAGCCCAGGAGAGATGGAGTCCTGATAGCGCCCAACGAGGCAGGCGCCACGAACTTCCGTCCGCCAAGCTTCGATCCCCAAACCGGCTTGCTGATCGTCAACGCTCAGGACGGCTACGGCATTTATTTCTTCAAGCCGGAGCACGGAGCATATGGCTGGGCAGGAGCAGATTACAACATCGCCGGCCGGTCATCGCTGCGCGCCATCGATTACAAAACGGGCAACATTGTATGGGACCATCCGATCGGCGAAAATGCGGGAACAGCAGGTGTCCTCACGACGACCACCGGCTTGACCATAACCGGCGACAACTCGAGTAATCTTCTCGTCCTGCGTACTGCCGACGGCGCAACGTTGTGGCACGACGACATTGGCCGAATGCAGGGCGCTCCCATTACGTACGAACTTGACGGCACCCAGTACCTGCTCGTAAGCGGTGGAAGCTCGCTGTACGCGTATGCGCTTCCGAAGCAATCCTCACCGGTCCCGCCATCGCAATGATCGAAGGTGATTGGGACCTCCGCGGTCGAAAGGGGTAAAAGGTTATGTCCGGTTGGTATGGGCTGAGCGCACTCTCGTTGCTTGCGCTCGCACCGGTGCTGCTTGCTCAATCCGTCCCGCCGGCCCTCGAGTCTCCCCCTGTACGTCCGCCGCAGACAGGCCCAAACGGCGAGAAATACATCGGCATGCCGAAGTTTCACGATCCGGCACCATACGACATTAACGAGCACACAGGCTACAAGCAAATCTTCGATGGCAACAGCCTGAACGGATGGGATGCTGACACGTCAATCTGGCGCGTTGAAAATCGCCTCATGATTGGCGAGACGCTCGAAGGTAAGCCAAAGGGCAACAACTACATCGTTTATCGTGGCGCCAGGACGCGCGACTTCGATCTGAAACTGGAGATGAAAATCGAGAAAGGTGGCGGCGGCGGGATTCAGTATCGCAGCGTCACCGGTGTGCCGTGGACACGGCAACAACCGAAAGGGCTGCCGCCCTATGACCTCAAATACATGATGACCGGCCCGCAGGCCGACTTTTGGTTTCCGGTGAATGCCCAGTCCGCGGCGCACACAGGCCAGTGGTACTCGGAGAACACGATGCAGGGCATCCTCGCTTATCGAGGCCAGGTGACGCAGGCACTTCCAGGCCAGCCCAACCGGCTCGTCGCCACCATCGGCGACAAGCTGGCTCTCGGCGGATACGTGAAGGTCAACGAATGGAATGATTATCAGATCATCGCTCGTGGCGGTGTGATGATCCACATCATGAACGGCCAGCTGATGTCGGTTTTTATCGATGACAATTCAAACTCGATAAACAACCAGCCAGGCCTGATCGGCTTCGAAATCGAAAGCCAGCCCTGCAGGATTTCAGTGCGCAATATCTGGCTTCGAACCTTCGATTAGCGTTCGTCGAGACCTACGATCCCGGGTATAACTTCTGAAGCCACTCTTTGACGCGGTCCGGCCACGAAGAAACCAGCTTGTCTGATTTCCGAAGACCATAACCATGCCCGCCCTGGGGATAAAGGTGCATCTCCACCGGGACCTTCGCCGCCTTCAGACCCGCATAATACGCAAGGCTGTTCTCGACGTGAACACCGTCATCCTCTGTCTGAATCAGAATCGTCGGAGGCGTGCGAGGGGTAATCGGCAGATCGGCCGCAACCCCGCTTGCGTTTCCCTGTACAGCACTCAAATACGCCGGATACACCAGCACGGCGAAATCGGGACGGCACGACACATCATCGCTCGCATCGACGCGATCGTAACTCCGCTTGTCATAGTTATTGCTGATCGACGCCGCCAGATGTCCGCCCGCCGAGAACCCCAGCACACCGATTCGATCCGGTCGAATCCGCAGTTCCGTGGCCCGGGCTCGCACCATGCCGACGGCCCTTTGCGCGTCCTGTAGAGCCGGAGCATACTTTGGTTGCCCTTCGCCCGCAGGCACGCGATACTTCACCAGCACCGCAGTCACACCAATGCTGTTCAGCCATTCACAAACCTCGCTGCCTTCCAGATCCCAGGCCAGAATGCGATAACCGCCGCCAGGGAAAACAAGCACGGCCTCGCCTGTGGCACTACCTTGCGGAGCCGGGTAAACAATCATTTCCGGGACGGAGATGTCGGCTAGCCGCATGACGCGGCGCCCCGCAACCATGCCGTCCTTCGCAGTAGTCGTGTCGTGTTCCGTCTTGCCCTGATTCGTGGAACCAGGCACACCGCCGGCAGGCCAAAGAGGCGTCGGCTTTAGCGGAGCACTGAACAAATTAACCGCAATTGTGAACGCAAGTGCAAATCCGATCCGAGTAGGCGACATAAGAAAGACGAGTCGTCTCTGAGCATATCCGAATACTCAGTCCCGATCCGAATTCGCTGAGAAACTCGCCTTCTCCTTCACGGCACGGACGCGCAGACCAAGGGCGCGGGTCTCCGCCTGAGCCGCCTCCGCATACTCTTCATTCGCCCGAAGAGCCGTCCCATACCGTTGGAGCAAATTGGCCAGCGTCATGTCGTTTGGTCCTGCATTCCTCTCCCGGATGCGAACAGCCCGGGCAAACAGCGGTTCCGCCGCACGGTACTGCCGGCACCGCAAATACAACTCTGCCAGGTTAGCTGCCACCAGCCCCGTTTGCGGATCATCGCTCCCGTGAACCTGCTCCGTGACTGCCAGGGAGCGAGACAAGTAAGGGAGCGCCTCATCATAATGTCGCCGAGCCATAGCAACAGTCCCAAGACGATTCAGATCGGAAGCGACTCTCGCACTCGCCGGACCGAATGTCTTCAGATCGATATGGAGAGCATGCTCCAGAGGTCGCTGAGCCTTCGCGTATTGCTTGGCGTCGGAATAAACTTGGGCCAGATTGCACAAAGAAACCGCAATGTCGGGATGATTCGGTCCATAAGCCGCCGTTGAGATCCGAATCGCCTGCGCAAACAACTCCTCCGCCCGACGTCGGTCGCCAGCGCTCGCCCGGGTGCGGGCAAGATTATTCAGCATCACCGCATAATTCGGATGAGCCGTCCCAAGCAGTTCCGCGGTCAGTTGCAGTGCCTGGCGGTAGTATTGGCTGGCCGCATCAAACTGGTCGCGATTCTGCGCAATCAGGCCCAGCAGATTAAGACCTTCTGCGTAGCTTGTCGTATCCTGCTTTCCTGCCGACTGCAGTCGCCGGAGAGCTTCCGACACATCGACGGTAGCCTCAGCCGTGTCGTCCTTGCGAAACCGTACACTCGCCCGCAGCAGCAGTGATTCGGCGCTCCCGGTGTCGTGTAACCCTCGCGTCTCCGTAATGTCAAGAGCACGTTGAACGAACTGGAGAGCACGGTCGGGATAGCCCTGGGCCATATACAGCAGCGCAAGCCCGCGTAGCGCGCGTGTTTGCGAGACGCCCTCCGGTCCCTCCACTCGCGAAAAAATCTGCAGGACATCCTGATACAGCGACTCGGCTTCCGGATAACGCCCCTGAGCACGTATTGCAGCCGCAAGGTTAAACTCGAGCGACGCAATCTTCGACTCCTGAGCTGTCGGAGCGGTACGCTCCCGATCGAGCATCTGTCGCCACCCCGACTCCGCCCTGGAGAACTCCCCCCGCGCAAAGGCCTGGGCCGGAGCCTCAGGCGCAACGGCAGCCAGTCCCGGCCACACCGAGACCAGCACAAACAACATCGACGCTGATCTTGTCATGCAAGAAATCTAACTGGAATTGCATCAGCGCCCAAGAGCCATTTCGCCGAATTTGGTTGGTGCCACCGGCGGGTCGGTCCGCTATCACCGCGAGGCAGAGACCGCGTCGCCAATCACTGACCTGAGTATCGAGACGCCGTTGCGAATCTGTTCGATGTCCGCGTTCCCGAACCCAAGCACCAGTCCGTTGCGCCGCGGCTCGGCATAATAGTAATCGGACAGCGCCAGCGTAGCAACACCACGCCGCTCCGTCTCGATCGCAACGTCACGGTCGTGAATGTCAGCGGGAAGATACATCACCAGGTGCATCCCGGAATCAGCCGCGCCGATCTCGACGCGATCGCCAAAGGCTTCGCGGATGTATCTCACAAGTTCGGCAAGACGTTCCGAATAGACCGATCGCATCGCCCGCAGAGTGTTTCGCGAACGTGCCTTGCTCGATGAAGATCTGCAGCGCCAGCTGAAGCAGCGGTGACGGATAAAGATCAAACGACTCCCGAACCAGTGCAAACTGGTCAACCAGGTCCGGAGGAACCACCACATAACCAATACGGAGCGCGGGAAACAGAACCTTGCTGAACGTACCCGTGTAGATCACCCGGTCCTGATCGCTCAGACCCTGAAGAGAAGACAACGGCGTAGTCGAATATCGATACTCGCTGTCGTAATCGTCTTCCACGATCCAGGCATTGGCTTCGTTCGCCCACTCCAGCAACTCCAGTCGCCGTTGAAGCGACATCGTGACGCCCAGCGGAAACTGATGCGACGGTGTCACATAAACCAGTCGTACATCGGGACAAAGCTGACGAAGCGAATCCGAGTCGAGGCCATCTGCGCCGACCGGCACCGGACAAATGACATTGTCATTCAGAAGGAAAGCCTTCCATGCCCCCGAATACCCCGGTTCCTCGACCCCGACCTTGTCGCCGGGATCCAGCAGCACCGTCGCCGTCAGCGACAAAGCTTGTTGCGAACCGGAGACAACAAATATCTGATCGGCCTCGCAGCGAACATTCCGCGCCGTTCGCAGGTATTCTGCAACCGCCTCGCGAAACGATCGCACACCCATCGGATCCGAGTAGAACAGATCGTCACGTCGTGCGGTCCGCATCGCACGATGGACAGCCTGCGACCACGTCACCCACGGAAAAACATCAAGCGCGGGAGCGTTCGTGCGGAACGCACCAAAGACCCTCGGCACATATCGTTCTCGTGTGCGATACAGCCGCTGCAAATTACGTGACTCCGAATCCGGATGCAACCCCGTACGACTGCCTTGTTCATGAGTAGACCCGCGAGCGCTCCCGTGCGGCCGCTGCGCTTGCTGGGCAACAAATGTCCCCGCACCCGTTCGGCCCTCGAGGAACCCGTCTGCCAGAAGTTGATCGAAAGCCGTCAGCACCGTATTTCGTGACAGCTCGAGCTCTTGCGCAAGGTCGCGGGTAGACGGCAGTCGAACACCAGCCCGCAACTGCCCCGTAAGAATCAGCTCCCGCAAATGCAGGTACAACTGCCGGTGCAGAGGATCACTGGAACCTCGATCGACAGAGAGCGGAGGAACAATAGCAGACGACGCCTTCGACATTCCTTAGCAGAACCTGAACACCAGAATAGTTCGGGAATGAAGTGCTATCTACCGAGCCAAAAGTCCTGAGCCGAACCGGCAAAGATATCTGAAACGGAACTTATCTGTGGCTCAACTCGGAATAGCAACTGCTCTCGATAAACCTCAGCTTCGCCGGCGGCGTTGCTCGAACCCTGCCGTGCAGCGTGGCCTGCGGCATCGCTGCGACCCCATGTTGCGGCCATCGCATTGTCGATCGCCGCCAGGCTTTGCATCGGAGCAAGAAAAACATACGTACCTGATTCAGCACCGGATACGATCTGATATCCGATTTCCGGGCGATCGAGGTTGATGTAGTCCTGCGCCGCATTGCGCATTCGAATCAGTTCAGCGAATTGGTACGAATATCCAGGACGAGTACGGAATATCGTCACCCCAAAATAACGAGCAAGCGGCAGGGCTTTTATCGCGTCAACTGGACGGTAACTTAGTCCCGGACGCAGCACTCCAATGAGAGTGCCAAAGGCTGGATCTGTTGACGCGCCTGGCCCACCCGCGGCCGCTAACGCCGCGTCCGTTGCCTCAACACTTGCGAACGATATATGAGCCTCAACAAGCCACGATTGCTGAACACCGGTAATCGAGCGCAGCCCAATAACATCCACCGGGACCCGCGCATTCCGGTACGGGCCGATCATTTCTGGATTGACCGAATTCCCCGAAGGTCTTCGAATCAAACGAATGAGTGAGAACGCATCGCCGTAGCTCTGTCCGGAACCGAGAAGTGCTGTCGCGATCAGCAGACCTGTAAGACGCACCATATCCGTATCGTCTCAGATGACTGGTTGGGGCGACCCGTTTGCCTGTTCAACCCTGCTCATTCCGCGAAGGCTTTAGCCGGGGTAATCGCACCTTATATAGTTGTGCTGATCGCAGCAAAGCTAAAACATGAAGACCTCTCCGGTATTACACCTGGCAGTTTTTGGGATTGCCGTTTTAGGCTGCTCGAGCAGGGCGTTAGCAGAAACCATTTACTCAGTTACCAGCGTTGATGTCCCAGGCGCCAGCAGCACCTACCCTTTTGGACTCAACAACAGGGGTGACATCGTCGGTAGTTTCAACGACGCGACCGGCAGTCACGCCTTTTTTGAGACCGGCGGTAAGTTCACCACCATCAACCCTCCCGGAAGCGGGACCTCCGCCGTTAACGCATACGGGGTGAATGACAGTGGGCAGATAGTGTTGAGCGTTGCTGTTAGACCCAGCCTTTTCGGCAGTCATAGCTTTTTGTATGACCATGGAATCTTCAGCCCAATCGACGCCCCCGGACCAACTCTTGGAACGCAAGTCACGGGAATCAACAACAGCGGTCAGATCATCGGGTACTTCGCCGATTCGGCGCGAGTGGAGCATGCCTACGTCGAAACGGGCGGCACCTTCACTTTGATTGAGCCGCCAGGTACTAACAACACGATCCGTCCCAGTGGAATCAGTAACGACGGCCGAATCGTGGGGTCGTTCGACGACAATAATCACGGATTCCTTTATGATGCCGGGATCTTCACCACACTCGATGTACCCGGCACGAGAGACGGCTTTCCGCAGGGCATTAATACTGCCGGCGGAATCCTTGTAGATGCCGACTTGCACTCTTTCGTGTACAGCGGAGGAAATTTAACCCCGATCAATGTTCCCGGTGCGCTCGGTGGGGAAGCCTCCTCTATGGGCATTAACGATATCGGCCAGGTCGTCGGATATTACACCGATACGGCCGGGCACCAGCATGGCTTCCTGGCAACGCCAGCGAGCACCGTACCGGAACCGCGTACTTTGCCGGTCCTGGCTGCTTCTTTGTGCGTTTTCTTCGCTCTTGCCCGGCAGCGGAAACTTGCGAGAGGCAATCACGGCCGATTACCCCCTCGCGACCCCGGGCGCGAGCATAAAAAAAGATAGTTCGCAGACCTACCTTGACATCCTACCTAGATAGACAATAATAGTAGGGACAGACATGCCCACCAGAAAGACGGACCTGATGCAGGGCACCCTCGATCTCCTGATCCTGAAGACAATCGCCGGCGGCCCCATTCACGGCTATGGAATAGCCCAGCGTATTCTGGCCACCTCCCGGGAAACGCTTCAGGTGCAGCAGGGCTCGCTTTATCCTGCTTTGCACCGCCTGCAGCGAAAGGGCCTTGTGAAGTCGGAATGGAAAGAGTCCGGCAACGGACCAATGGCGAAGGTTTACTCGCTGACTGCAGCAGGCCGCAAGCAGCTGCAGCAGGAGGTGGCCGACTGGCAGCGCTATGCGGGGGCCGTCGCGCTCGTGCTCGAGTCATAAGGAGGCGACTCATGCGTTTTTCGTGGAAGCGGGCGGAGTCTGAACTCGAGCGCGAAATCGCCCATCACCTGCATCATCTCGCTGAGGAGTTTGTGCGTCAGGGTCATTCGCGTGAGGAGGCACTGCGACTCGCACGGCGCGAGTTCGGAGGCAGCGAGCAAGTGAAGGAACAATGCCGTGATGAACGGCGATGGGCCTGGACAACGGGATTGCGGCAGGACATTCAGTTTGGATTCCGCATGATGCGGAGAACGCCCGTAGTAACTGCGGCAGCAATCCTTTCTCTGGCCCTGGGCATCGGAGCGAACACGGCATTCGTGTCGCTGATGGATGTGGTGTTGTGGCGCGACCTGCCCCTGCCAAACCCCACGCAACTGATGTTGGTTCACTGGACCAGCCGGGGCTTCCCGAAGGAAATAGCTCACGCAGCCTCCGGCAGCATGATGAAGGATGGCAGTCAGAATGTGGCAGATTTCTTCTCCTGGCCCGGCTTTACTGCACTGCGAAAAGCCGTGGAAGACCGGGCGATCATTGCGGCTCATACAAATCCGGACCAGGTCAGTGCCAGCTTTGCGGGGCGCCCCTTAGTCGCGCAGCAGCGCGCCGTCAGCGGCAACTTCTTTTCGACCCTGCAGGTCCGGCCACGGCTCGGCCGCACATTCTCAGACGAGGACGATGCTCCTTCGGCCCCGGCGACCGTGGTTGTCTCGCACCGGTTCTGGGTGAACTCACTGGGCGGAGCAGACGATGTCGTCGGCCGCACCATGACGATCAACAATACCGTCCATGTGATAGCGGGGGTGTTGATGTCGGACTTCTATGGGCTGTTGCCCGGCGATGCAACCGACATCTACGTGCCGCTGCACCACACAGCCTGGTTCCAGCCGTCGCAAGGGAAGATCCGGCTTGGAGATAACCGGTTCTGGGGCGTGCAGCTGATCGCGCGGTGCAGGCCGGGCGTGAACCTCGCGCAACTCCAGTCCATCATGAACGCCGCGTTCCGGGCGAGTTGGGACGTTCAGCCGCGGGATATGGCAGCAGCACCGACGATCAGGCTCGATGAAGGTCAGCGAGGGCTTGGCTTCCTCAGACGTGAGTTTCAGAATCCTCTGCTGGTGCTGGGCGGCCTGGTTGGATTGTTGCTGGCGATTGCCTGCACCAATATCGCGAATCTGCTCATCGCACGGGCAACTGCAAGGCAAAAGGAAGTGGCGACACGCGTGTCACTGGGTTGCAGCCAGGCACGTCTGATGCGTCAGTTTCTTACGGAGAGCACGCTGCTCGCTGCGCTCGGCGGGCTGGCTAGTGTCGTCGTTGCCTGGCTCACCGCCAACGTGCTCGGACAGTATCTGGCAAACCGCGGCAGGGTTCCAGTCGAGGTTGCGCTCGATTTTCGGATGCTGGCCATAACCGGACTAACGACCGTGATCGCTCTGCTGCTCTTCGGCCTGTTCCCCGCATGGCGGAGTGCGCGTGGGTCGCACGCTGCTCGGTTAAAGGAAGGGCACGGCAGCATGGGTGAAGCAACGCTGCACAGCTGGAGTGCGGGACGTATTCTGGTATCGACACAGACAGCCATGTCCGTGGTCCTGGTGCTCGCAGCAGTATTGTTCGTGCGCAATTTGACATCGATCGAGTCGTCCGATCCGGGCTTCGATCGCCGCAATCTGATTATGTTCGGAGTAAGGCCCGGTACCTCCGGGTATAACAAAGCGCAACTGCCAAACTTCTACCGCAACATGGAGCAGCGGCTCGCGGAGACGCCCGGTGTTGCCGCTGTGGGCCTGGCTGGCATTCGCCCCATGAATATCGGCGGCTGGTGGGAAACGGCGCGGCTGGCTGGAGCACAGGAGGTCCACAACGTTTCCCTCAATGGCATATCTCCGTCATACCTGCCGCTCTATACATCGAGGCTGATTGCCGGACGCAATCTCTCGTACGCCGATATCAGCACCAACGCCAAAGTTACCGTCATTAGTGAGGACCTCGCCACGAAACTCGGCGGCCCGAGCGTTCTTGGCCGCTTACTTACGTTTACCGGGCGGCCGGACGGCGAAAAACCGCCGCAGTACGAGATCGTCGGCATCGCGCCTGCATTTGCCGCCACCTCGATGAAAGAACGTCCGTATGTCATGTGGCTGCCATTCGACTCCGATGGTCTTGAAGCGACCGTGGTGCTCCGGACGACACAAGCTCCGCAGGCGGTGCTCCCTTCGGTACGCGAGACCATGCGCGCAATCGACGCCAACCTGCCTATGGTGGACGTGATCGCCATGGAGGAACAGATCGCAAAGGGTCTGCTCCGCGAGCGGATGTTCGCGACTCTGTGCGGGGGCTTCGGGATCCTTGCCTTGGTGTTATCCGTTGTGGGTCTGTACGGCGTCGTTACGTACAGCACTTCGAAGCGGCGCAGCGAGATCGGACTGCGGCTCGCACTCGGCGCAATGCGGCACGATGTCATCAGAATGGTTCTGCGCGAAGGACTCGCACTGCCGGTCCTTGGCATCCTCGCAGCCGCGCCTGTCGTCTGGCTGGGTGCAAAGTATGTGGAAAAGGAGCTGTTTCAGCTAAAGCCTCTCGATCCGCTCTCATTGGCACTCGCATTGAGCATTCTGATTACGGCTGCCGTAGCCGCTGTGCTGATTCCCGCGATCCGGGCTTCGAATCTGCAGCCGGTGGAAACGTTGCGACAGGAGTAACGCGCGACAACAAAATCTGTACACCGTGAAACATCGACCTCCCTGGCGTGGTCGTACTGTCGTGCAGCGGATTATCGCGTTTCTCGTTCTCCTGACAGCCGCATCGTTTGCGGCAGATGAGCCCAGGCTTATACGAGAAAACCTGGGGCGAATCGAGACCCTCGATCTTGCTGCCGGACCGGGCGGCATAAAAAATAGACCCGTCCCGCCGTTTCGATTTGTTGAGGAGATCAAACGCGGAATCTCCCCTAAACTCATCGCGACTGACGGGAACAACAGGAAGTGGGTGGTCAAGTTCGGTGAAGAAGCGAAGCCGGAGAACTTCGCGTCACGCATCGCGTGGGCCGCAGGATACGTCGTCCGCCCTTCGTATTACGTAGCGAGCGGAACGATTCAGGGGACTACTTCGCTCAAGCGAACCGCAAAGTTCGTTGACTCTCAGGGAAACTTCCGTGACGCTCGATTTCAGCAGTTTGATCGCGATGACTTCCGTGAAATTCCCGGCAGCAAGGTTGACTTGTATCAGCAAAAGGAACTGCGCGAACTCAACGGCCTTAAGCTCACGCTGCTCCTCGTTGCAAACTGGGACGTAAAGCCGGCCAACACGGCGCTCTTCGCGGCAGGCAGTCAAACCTACGCAGCAATTACGGACTGGGGTGCCAGTATGGGTGATCCCGCTGCGATTGATCCTGCCCAGCGAAAATGGAACTGCGAAGCGTACTCCGCACGAACGAATCAGCTAGTCAGAGGCGTCGAGAACGGATACGTACAGTTCGATTACACCCAGTACGCGTCACGCCATGAGCACGCACTCGCAGATGGAATTCGTGTTGCCGATCTGAAGTGGTTTTTAAGTCGTATCGGGAAAATCACCGACCACCAGGTTCACGCGGCATTAGTCGCCTCGGGAGCGAGCCCCGCAGAAGCGACGTGCTTCACACGCGCATTTCGAGAACGATTGAATACATTCGCCGCAGCACAGGATCGAACGCCCGAGACAGACACGCGATCACGCTCGGTCACAACCGTCAGGCCCCGATAACTCCCGACGCCTGAATCAATCTCAGACTCTCAAAGCCGCACGCTTAAGCAGGGCAAGAGCGATCATCGCGCCGCTCATCATCGCGAGTGTTGTCGGTTCCGGAACTTCGGGACCTGCGCTGCCGATCGAGCACCCAGGCCCGCACGACAGCCGCGCCACTTGTTCATTCTGCGAAAGAAACAACGTCCCATTCGACGTATCGGGAGACACGAAGTCGCCGCGTGTGCCGCCGCTTGCAATCACGATGGACCGGCCGGGGTCGCCGACCGGCCGGCTCGGATCGAGAAGTACCAACGTCCCGTTGTTATCGTTCACAACAACCCTGCCATTCAGCGGGCCGCCGCTGATCACTCCCGTGCCATCCGGGCCGCCACCAAGTGCGAAGGACCCGAGGAGAGCGCCGGTAGCGATACTGTACGACTGCACTCCGACGCCAATCGCGAGATAGGCAACGGTGCCGTCCGGCGAAACGGAAACCCCGTCGGGAAACAGATTCGCATTGATCACACGGAAGGAACCGGCGACAGGATCGATATCGATCAGTCCCCGGTTGCTCGATGCGATGAGGTGACCGTTGATAGGGTT
This sequence comes from Bryobacteraceae bacterium, assembly GCA_963794765.1. Taxonomy (GTDB): domain Bacteria; phylum Acidobacteriota; class Terriglobia; order Bryobacterales; family Bryobacteraceae; genus JAWXCM01. Next base: position 694,603 of record CAWCGC010000029.1, read on the forward strand.
GCCCCACATACCGAGGTCAGCACGAACCCCAGCCGCCTGCAGATTCGGTATCGGGGTAAATGTGCCGTCGGCGGCGAAGTGGTAGAAGATACCACCCTGAGCCTGCGCACCGTAGACCTGCCCTCCCGCCGTTGTCATAGAGAAGTTGCAGTTGCTGGTCTCGCAGGTATACGCGACGGAGGTAACCGCATCAGGCAGTGTTTGCCGTCGGCATCACGGAAAACAGAAATTCGCCGATTTATGAAACTACCGGTGATAACATTCCCGTCTGTGGCGATACCTTGAGACAGTGGCCCATATTGACCGTTGAATCCACTCACAAATGTCGATAATTGAAAGCCAGCGTCGATACCTGCCTGTGTGAGAACCAGGGATGCGGCAGCAGGCTTCACCGTGATCGCGAGAACTGCAACAGCCGCAATAACTAGCCAGGAGGGGCTATAGGACAGCTTCACTATGCCTCCAGTGCTTCAGTATTGTAGGTGATTTGTGAGTGCACTGAAAGCCATGTTTTAAATTTAATCGGATAGGATTACACGGCCGGATTCACAAAGCGGCGCAGAATTTTTGGCCGTTTTCGTTCCTAAATTGCGCTTTTCCCTTCGGGCCCGCAATCCCGATCGACCCAAAGATGGAGGAGGTTCACGATGGCGAAACTGAATTACGGCGTTCTCAAGGGCACCATTACAGGGCATCTCCGTGATGCAGATGACGATCACTATCAAATCCTCGTCAGGGCCGGAAACACAATGTTCCGCATTGCCGTGAACGTGCACTCGACCCTGAAACCGCCAGATCTGCTCTTCCAGACGCTTACCTCGCTTCCCGATTCCCTCACCCGGCAACTGACCGCATTGAAAACCGGCTTTACGAAGCTCGCCAGTAAGCCCGGCGGAGTGGCGCAGGATTTCGTCCGAGGCGGAATCGTGAAGGTCGACAAATTTAAGGTGGTGCCCGGAGACATTCCCGGTGCCAACAACGATCTCAAAGACACGATGGAAGATGCCGTCGTACACGGCATCGGTCAGAAAGGTTCCGTCATCTACGCCTTCGGCGCGCGCTTCGGCCCCGAGCCGAAGACAAAGGATCAATATTTCAAGTTCCTCCCGGGCAACGGTATGCATGACATCCATATGAATCAGGGCAACGACCCGAGCCACGCGGGCGAAGACGGTGTGTTCCAGGATGGCTGCCTGATGTTCGAGTACCCCGGCCACAAATATCGAGCCTTCTTTATGGCTTTCCAGTCGCAGAGCTTCGAAACGGACGATAAGACGGGTCATGCGCGCGGACCCGGCGCGACGAAAGCATTCGCCGCCGCAGCGCAAAATCGAACGCCCGAGGCAGCGCACGCGATCACAGCCGGTCAAATCCGTCACGACGAGGTAAACGCCAGAAGGCAGCGTCCACCGTTGACGCCCGCCCGCTCCCGCCGAAAAGCGTTCAGATGTCCGAGATGTCCTGGTTGGTGTGGTCCTTCAGCATCGCCGTCGCCAGCAGCGAAACGATCGCGCACGCAAAGATGAACCCTGCGATCGGCATTGCGGAGTGATAGCGACTCAGCAACCAGGACGCGACGAGAGGAGCGGGACCGCCTGCAATCAGCGAAGACAGCTGATATCCCAGCGAAGCGCCGCTGTAGCGGAGGCGTCCGGTAAAGGACTCCGCAATCAACGCAGCTTGCGGACCATACATCATGTCGTGCGGTACCAGCGACAACACGATCGCAGCCAGCACCATCCACGGCACTCTCGTGTCCAGCAGCATAAAATACACAAACCCGTAGGCCCCCGTGAGAGCCGCCCCGAACATGTACACTCGTTTGCGTCCAAGCCGGTCGGACAAATACCCGAAGAAGGGAATAGAGACGAACGAGACCATCGCGCCGGCGAGCACTGCCATCAGAAGGAAGTTGCGGTCGAGGTGCAGCAACTCAGTGCCGTATGCGAATACAAATGCAGTAAACACGTAGAACGGAGCCTGTTCTGCCATTCGGCACAAAGCTGTGAGGATGATCTCTCGGGGTTGCCGCCGAAGCACCTCGAGCACCGGCGCACGCTCAATCCGGCGCTCCGCGACCAGCTTTACGAATACCGGTGTTTCCTGAATACCAAGCCGGATGTACAGGCCGAGCACGACGAGAACAATACTGAACAGGAACGGCACGCGCCAGCCCCACATCAGAAATTGTTCGCCCGACACGGCGCTCGTCCCCAGAACCGCGAGGTTCGAAAGAAAAAGTCCCGCCGGTACGCCGAACTGTGGCCAGGAAGCGATAAACCCGCGATGGCGGTTCGACTGCGCCCACTCCATCGAGAGCAGCACCGAGCCGCCCCACTCGCCTCCGACCCCGATGCCCTGAATAAAGCGCAGCGCTGTTAACAGGACTCCGCCCCAAATACCGATGGATTCATAGCCCGGGACCAGCGCAACCAGAAAAGTCGCTATGCCCATCAGCAGCAGCGTGACAATGAGTGCAGCCTTTCGCCCCAGACGGTCACCGTAGTGGCCGAAGATTGCCGCGCCGATTGGCCGGGCCAGAAAGCCGACCGCGTAAACACCGAACGCTTCCAGTGTGCCGACAAGAGGATCAGCCCGCGGAAAAAAGACGCGGGCAAATACCAGACCAGTCACGGTGCTGTAGAGGAAGAAGTCATACCATTCAATCGCCGTCCCGATCGTGGCAGCCAGCACCGCGCGGCGAAGCTGCCGCCGATGCTCCGCATCACTAACACTGCCAGACTCGTGACCGACGGCCATCTTGCCAGTTTATGGCCGCGCCGGACGCGACAGCGAAAACAAAAGCAGCACGGACGCTGCTGATCCACATGACCACGGGACTCTGTCGAATCGGCGAACTCGTTGTGCGTCAGAAAGCGCAACTGCTTGTCAATCAGCCACAAACTGTCACCGGATCCATTGCTGATCGAAAAGGTGCGCGACATTGTGGGGCTTTACATGAACCCGCCCGATCATGCGCTGGTGATCTGCGTGGACGAGAAGAGCCAGATTCAGGCACTGGATCGCACTCAACCTCTGCTGCCATTACGCCCGGGCCAGGTCGAACGGCGTACGCACGACTATGAACGACACGGCACTACTTCGCTGTTCGCAGCCCTGGAACTGAAGACCAGTCGCATCATCGGGCAGTTGCGCCGGCGTCACCGTTCGCAGGAATTCCGGAAATTTCTCGGCACCATCGAGGCGCACGTGCCCGCGGGGCTCGAGGTCCATATCGTGATGGACAATTACGGAACGCACAAGACAGCCATGATCCGAAACTGGTTCGCCAAAAGACCTCGTTTCCATGTCCATTTCACGCCCACTTACGGTTCCTGGCTGAATCTGGTCGAACGCTGGTTTGCGGAGATCACCAACAAGCGCATTCGCCGTGGCATCTTCCGCAGCGTCAAAGAACTGGAAAGTGCTATCCGGGAGTACATCGATGTTCACAACGAAGATCCCAAACCCTTCGTCTGGACCAGAACCGCAGACCAGATCCTGGCGAGTATTGCGCGTTTCGCCCAACGTGCCACGGGGTGTTGGCCAATCCTGCTTGATTTATGTCACGAATCAATGTGACAGGAGACTAGTAGTTTGCAATTATTGACCGTTGCAGGCTGGTCCCACTACACTCAACCAAACGAGGGGTCCACGTTCTATGCGCTTCGTCATCTTACTGGGATTGCTGTGCGCGCTCACATGGAGTCAGGACACTACTGCCGTGCTGGAAGGTGTCATCACGGATCCATCGGGGGCGGCAATTAAAGCAGCAACTGTTCTCGCAACCAACGCAGCAAACGGATACTCTCGTTCGCAGGAAACCACCGCGAATGGCGCCTGGCACTTGATTCTGCCCGCCGGTCAGTATGACCTCTCGATCAACGCTTCAGGCTTCGCATCGCAGCGCATCCGCTCGGTCTCGCTCAGTCTTAGCCAGACTGTACGTCTTGATGCACAACTGCAACTTGCAAAAGGAACCGAAACGGTGGACGTTTCGGCGGATGCTCCGCTGGTCGAAACATCCACTGCCGTGGGCAATGTCGTTAGCGGTCGTGAACTTGTGGACTTGCCGTTGAACGGCAGAAATTTCACTCAGCTTGGTCTGCTCCAGCCGGGCGTAGCGCCAATGACTCAGGGTCTTCAAATCGCCGGCGGCTCATTGCGGGCCGGCCAGGCATATGCTGTGAACGGCCTTCGGCCGGAGTCGAACAGCTACCTTCTGGACGGCGCGCCGAACGTCAATCGCGTTGACGGCGGCTACGCTCTGCGGACGCCGGTAGACGCGATCCAGGAGTTCCGGATCATCACCAGCACGGCTCCTGCTGAATACGGCGGAACTGGCGGAGCCACCACCAGCGTCATCACCCGCTCCGGGTCCAACACGTTTCACGGCAGCGTCTATGAGTTTCTGCGTAACGACAAATTGGATGCCCGCAACTTCTTCGCCAGCGAAGTCGAACCTCTGAAGCAGAACCAGTTCGGAGCCACACTCGGCGGCCCGGTGCGCGCGAACCGCGACTTCTTCTTCGGTTATTACGAAGGTTTTCGCAATCGTCAGGGCGTGACGCAAAGCGCCACGGTCCCGAGCGACGCGCAGCGGCAGGGCGACTTCTCCGGACTGAAGGACCCTCAGACAGGTTCGCCGGTTCCCCTGATCAACTACTTCACCGGTGAACAGTTCCCCAACAATCGGATCCCGCAGCAGGCCATCGACCCGCTGGCTGCGAGTCTCGTCTCGTTCTACCCGCACGCGAACGCCGGGCCGAATCTCTTCGTGACCACCCAAGTCTGTGCGCAGCAACGCGGACCAGGGCGGAGTGCGCTTTGATCACACGTTCAGTGATCGCGATCGTTTATTCATGCATTACGCGCGGAGTGCCACATCCAACCTGAATCCGCTGTCGATCAACGGCGCAAATGTGCCGGGTTTTCCCGTCGGTGAAGACATCGATACCCATAGCGCAACCGTCTCACACACGCACGTGTTCGGCGCGTCGACGGTAAACAGTGCGCGAGTCGCGTTCTTCCGCAATGTCTTCGACACCGACAAACCCGTGAATCGAACATCACCGCGGGACCTCGGCTTCGCATACGACAGCACCCTTTCTGCCGCGGAGGGTCCGCCGTTCCTCATCGTTAGTGGATACGCGAGTGTGGGTAATCCCATCACGGGGCCGCGTAACACCGCGCAGAACACGTACGAGGTATACGACTCGGTGGCACACACATCGGGATCTCACAACCTGAAATTCGGTGGGGAGTTCCGTCGAACTCAGATCAACATGACACAAGGGATCGCCTCGAACGGCTTCTTCGTATTTGCTCCTTTTCCTGCCAGCGATGCGTTCGCAAGTTTTCTGCTCGGCTTCCCCGTCGTGTTCTTTCAGGGCGGCGGTGACATGAACCGCGGTCTGCGCAACACGGACTTCGCGCTGTTCGCGCAGGACGATTGGCGGGTAACGCCGCGCCTCACTCTGAACTACGGCGTCCGGTGGGAAGTCAGTACTCCGTTTACCGATATACGCAAGCGTATGAACGCCTGGGCGCCGGGCCAGAAATCGAAGGTCTTTCCGACCGCTCCGGCGGGCCTCCTGTTTCCTGGCGATCCGGGCGTGGCAGACGGAATCGCGCCGGTCTACTGGAAGGGTCTGATGCCTCGCATCGGGCTCGCGTGGGATCCCACCGGCAGTGGAACCACTTCCATTCGCGCAGCATACGGAATGTTTTATGAAGGGTTCACCAACGGCGTGGGCGGCCCGCTGCAGGCTCCCCTCAGCGCGCTGCCGTGGACCCAGGCGCGGCAACTGTCCCCACCCATTCAGTTCTCCAATCCATGGAATGGAGCAAGTCCGTTTGTGCCTGGTTCGTTCCCGCAACCCACCACCGTGTTGACGATCGATAGTGGCATGAGACCGCCGTACGTGCAGGACTGGAACTTCTCCGTCCAGCGCTCGTTCGGCGGCAGGTATCTGGCCGACCTGCGGTATATCGGCACAAAAGGGACGAGGCTGCCACGAATGATCGAGGCGAATCCCGCCCTTTACGGGCCTGGTGCGACAGCGGATAATGCCGACCGCAGACGGATCTACGCCGGATGTCAGGGCACGACGGGGCCCTGCGATTTCGGCTCGGTCGGTTTGATCACGAACTCGACGAATTCCACCTACCATGCGGCACAGGCATCTTTGACGCGGCGGTATTCAAACGGACTCTCGTTCCTTGTCTCGTATACGTACTCGAAATCGCTCGACTACGTCTCGACTTTCAATGTCTCGGGTTCAGCACCGAGATTAGTCGCCGGAGAGAATGACCTCGCGCAGAATCCGTTCGATTTGCGGGCGGAACACGGCCCGTCGCTGTTCGACGCGCGCCACCGCGTGATGTTGAGCGGCTTGTACGAGATCCCCTTTCGCCACGACGCGCCACGTCTGGCTCGGGCGCTTTTCGCCGATTGGCAGTTCAATGCGATCGCGAACTTCTCGACTGGCACGCCGTTTACCGTCTATGACAGTGCGAATGTCTCGCTTCAGGGCAGCTCGCCGGAAATCACCGGTTTTTATTCCAGCCGCCCCGACCTCGTGGACGATGCAAATGCGGGTCAGCGCACGCCGGATGCGTGGGTCCCACGCTCCGCGTTCCGGCGGCTTGATCCATTAACAGAAGCGGGACGGTTCGGCAATGAGGGCCGGAACGTGGTCCGCGCGCCTGGCATCGCAAACGTCGATCTTTCGCTGCTCAAAAACATAGCAGTGGGTGAGAGGGCTCGTATTCAGTTTCGGGCGGAGTGTTTCAACGCCGCCAATCACGCATCCTTCGCCACACCCGACAACGACATTGCATCGCCCAACTTCGGTCGGGCGCTGCAGGCCGGATCGCCCCGGCTGTTCCAGCTCGGGCTGAAAGCAATGTTCTAACGAGGGAACACGATGGACCCAATGTTTCTGCCTGATGTGGAGAACAACCCGCAGCCGAGTGCCTGGACCGACAGCATCCGGATGATGCGCGAAGGCGGAGCGGAATATCCCCAGATCTGGCATCTCTTTGCATTCAAACCGGAGATGACGGCCCACCTCGCCCGCTTTACGCAGGAGGTGATGCGCGAGCCGGCGCCGCTGTCGCCCGCGTTGCGAGAGCTGATTGCGGCGTACACATCGGCACGAAATCACTGTCCGTTTTGAACGAAGTCGCACGCCGCGGTCGCGGCGGTACTAACCGAACGAGAACGGGACAACGCCGAGCCCGGCTTCGGCGAGTCTCTTGTGGAAGGCGTGTTGCGTGATCTGGAGAACTCGGCGCTGCCGGAGAAGGAAAAGGCCCTGTTGAGATTCGTAGATAAGGTCAATCACGATTCGCCCCGCATCGGCCCGGACGATCTGGACTCGGTACGCGCAGCTGGCTGGACCGATGAGGCTGTCTATTATGCGATTACCGTTTGCTCGCTGTTCAACTTCTACAATCGCTGGATCGATGCGTCCGGCGTACACGCGCTCTCGGATGAGGCGCACAGAGTGGGCGGCGTGAGGTCGGCGAGTTCGGGCTATGTCCGCAAGTAGTGAACGAAACTGGCGGTATCCGGGATGGCGGATCGCTGCCGCGTCCTCCGTAGGGGTATTCGCCAGCTTCGGTTCTCTTCTCGTTTTCACTTTTGGCGTTTTCCTGAAGCCCCTCGCGGAGGAGTTCGGTTGCTCCCGAGAGGCCGCATCGGGAGCGTTCGCGTTGGCGGCGCTGGCCGTCGCGGTATGTTCGCCGTTTATTGGCAAGCTGGTGGACCGTTTCGGAGCCCGCCGGGTAATCGCGCCGTGCGTAGCCGTCTTCGGCACTGCCTTTGCGTCTTTGTCGATCCTGCCGCCGCGATTGTCGGCTCTCTACGCGGCCTTCATTGTGCTTGGTGTTGTCGGCAATGGGACAGCACAACTGGCGCACGCCCGTATGGTCGCAAGCTGGTTCGTGGAGCGCCGCGGCCTTGCGATGGCAATTCTGATGATGGGCAGCGCCGTGGGTGCGATGGTCTGGCCTCCGGTCGCGCAGTCGCTGATTGCTGGCTTCGGATGGAGGAACGCGGCCGCTTTGCTCGGCGCCGTCGCGTTGGTATTGGGCCTCGTTGTGGCGCTTCTGTTCGTGCGCGAGAATCCTGCCCAGGCGCAGAAGCATTCGCCAGGCCGTGCCGTCACCGGCGAGCGAACTTCGAACCAGGCCTTGTCGCGACCTTTTCTGGTGATCGTTGCCGTGCTGTTCCTCGGCTCGCTCGGCCAGAACGGAGCAATAATCCATCTGTCATCGATGCTGACGGACCGGGGCATCTCCCCGGAAAGCGCCGCATTCGCGTTGTCGGCCATGGGAGCGGCAAGCATTGCTGGCCGCATCGCCGCCGGATGGCTGCTGGACCGTTTCTTCGGACCCAGCGTCGCAATGTGGTTGCTCGCCGCGGCTGCAGGCGGCGCTTTCGTCCTCGCCGAAGCGACGACAGCAACGGCCGGCGTTCTTGGCGCAGCCCTCATTGGAATAGGCATGGGCGGCGAGGCCGACATTACGCCGTACCTGTTGTCCCGCTATTTTGGTCTGGAGTCGCTTTCAACGCTGTATGGATTCACATGGTCGGCGTACGCCGTAGCCGGCGCGCTGGGTCCGGTTCTGATGGGACGCGCATTTGACCTTACGGGATCCTACTCGATGTTCCTGATCGGACTCTCGACCGTGATGCTCTTATCGGCCGCGCTGACGTTGTTACTTCCGGCGTATTCGACCATGCCCGACAGTATGGGGCAACCTGGCGATACGTTAGTGCTGACTCGCGAGCCAGACAGTGGGCGTGATCCCTGTCCGTTGGGCAAAAACGCGGGTCAGCGCGGCTGAACTTCCATATCCCACGGCTGGCGCAACAACCTTGAGCGGCTCGCCGCGTTTGAGCAGAGCCTGCGCGACTCCGATACGCCAGTCTGCAAGATACTCGAACGGCGTCACGCCCACGATCTTGCGAAAGTGGACTGCAAAGCGGGCACGAGACATGCGCGCCTCGTGAGCCAGATCATCGAGAGTCCACGCGTGCTCGGGGCGATTGTGTATAGCGGCAGTGGCTCGCGCAAGGCGAGCGTCCGCCAGACCGGAAATAATCCCGCCCCGAATCAGCTGTTGTTGGATCGCCGTCCGCAACAGCAAGACCAGGAAATACTCACTCAGCCGGTCCACCGCCGCCTGCCGGCCCGGCTGGCGCCCGAACGCCTCCGCGAACAGCAGTTCCACTGCCGGACCAAGCTCCGGCATCGAACGTAGAGGAACCACGACCAGCTCTGGAAGCGTGCACAGCAAAGGGTTGCGTGTAGCCGCTCCGAACTCAATGGAGGCGCAGACGATTTCCGCGCCATCTCGTTCGGAGGCGCGAAAACGGTGGCGGCATGGCCGCGGATAGAACAGGGCGCTTGGTTCAGCGATGATGAGAGGCTTTCCGGGAGTCCGCTCCACTCTCAGCCTGCCTGCGCGAAGCACGTGCAGGTGTCCTGCCGTTTCAGACTCATGATCGCTCGAGACTCCGCAGAGTCGTCCCGAGTAGAAGACTCGAGCGGAAAGCGAGAAGTGGGCGAGAAAAGGCTCAAGCGAGTCGGCGGCCATAAGAAGCGATACTCGTGGCTATGGTAACGCGACGGAGAGTTACTTTCCGTCTTCCAGAACCCTGCATGATGAAGGTGCACCGGACAACAGACCTAAGGCAAGAGGAATAAAAATGAACGCTCAAACCTGGAACGAACAAGCCGTCCTTAATCGCGAAGAGACGACCGTGACTAAGATTCTGCGCCGCGCCGCTAATCTGGACCGCTTCGGAATGGCCCTGATGCGGTTCGGGCTGGTGTTGGTGCTCCTGTGGATTGGCGGGTTGAAATTTGCGCGATATGAGGCAGACAGCATCGTTCCGATGGTCGCGAACAGTCCCTTGATGAAGTTCTTCTATCACGCAGCGCCTGAATATAAACCCTATATGAATAAAGAAGGCGAACTGATCCCGGCGCATCGCGTCTGGCACGAGACGAACGGAACGTACCCTTTTTCGATCGGGCTTGGGTTGGTAATCATGTCTATCGGGACGCTCATCGCGTGCCACCCTTTGTTTCCCAAAGCGGCTGTTGTAGGAAGTTCGCTGCTGATCTGCATGGCGTGTACGACACTTTCGTTTCTGATTACGACACCCGAGGCGTGGGTGCCCGCCCTGGGCGACTCCGCTCATGGCTTTCCCTATCTGTCGGGTGTTGGGCGGCTGATCGTAAAGGATTCAATCATGCTGGGTGCGGCAGTGGTGACCTTGGCGGATTCAGCGCGAAGCGCTTTGCGGCAGGACGCGGCTCCGCTGACATGATGGACGCAATCAGGCTCGCCTCGCTGTCGCCTTTGAACGCACGAAATCCGGTGAGCATCTCATAGTCAGTCGAGGCCAGGAAATCGGCGCCGTACTGCTGCCCCACATCAAACAGAGAACAAATATGCGGATCCTGCAGCGCCGAAATAGCCCGAGTGCTCGGTTCAACTCGCGCTTCAGTTCCCTCGATTTAATCCGAATCGTTTATCCGCGTTTATCTGCGGCCAATATTTTCGAACGAGGGACGTCCGAAGCCGGATTAATCGTCGGTAGGTGCAATTCGTCAAACAAGCGTCAGCCGATGGTCCCGCTGGGTGAATCAGACGAACGTCGGGGCTTACCGCAAATGCCGCGCAGCAGGCGGCTCAATCTGTGCGCTCGTTGAACCCCTGGCCGCTTAAGATCATTGGCACACACTTTTCCGCGCGCGCTGCCCGCGTCTTCGCCTGCTTCGCGCCCGAGACATGAAAGATGTACGACTTCCTCCGTCCCGGCGTGAGGGCCTCGAACGCCGCCTTCAGCTCTGGAGCCGCATTCAGCCTCACTTCCAGCTCCTCGGGAACAACATACTCCGAAGCCTTCTTGAGCGGAACCTTCTTACCCGACTCCTCGACCTTAATGGCTTCGTGGATATAATTCGTCAGGGTCGTCTGCAGTGCCGAGATTTCTTTGGGAGACGTAAATTTAATCCAGCGGCCCGCCTGCGCCTCTCCGATTTTTTCGAGAATGTGCTTCGGGTCCTTTAGCAGGGCGCCTTTGAAGAACGACAGCGCGCAGGCCTCTTTTAGCGGGATGATAATCGCCACGTTCTTTTTCTGGTAGGTGAAGCAGGGCTTACCCCATTTCAACTCCTCGACCAGGTCGCAGCCGAGTACAATCTTCCTCAGGTTGTCTGTTTCCTTCTGCCACTTTTTCTCGTAAGGCACCTTCATCGTCCCACCCCGCGTGCCACATTTCGATTCGGTTTCAAAGACAGTATGCCACCGTGCAGGAGAAAAGCGCAGGAGCCGGATCGTGCACAAGCAACTGTCGCAAGAACGGTCCGTTGTTGACGAGACCACATCTTGTAGATTGAACACATGGCGCTCAAACGGATGGACAACATAGGAATCGTCGTCGATGACCTCGGAGCGACGATCGATTTCTTTCGCGAACTCGGCCTCGACTTGGAAGGGCGGGCCACGATCGAAGGAGAATGGGCCGGACGTGTCACTGGATTGAGCGATCAGCGCGTCGAGATTGCCATGATGCGCACGCCGGACGGCCACGGCCGGCTCGAGCTCTCGCGCTTCCTGACGCCGCCTGTCGTCGCGGATCACCGCAACGCCCCGGTCAACGCTCTTGGCTATCTCCGCGTCATGTTCGCCGTAGACGACATCGATGAGACGCTTGAAAGGCTCCGCAAGCACGGTGCCCAGCTCGTCGGCGAAGTAGTCCGGTATAAAGACGCGTATCGGCTCTGCTATATCCGCGGGCCTGAAGGGCTTCTCATTGGACTCGCCCAGGAACTCAGCTGAGCGCAATACCAGGACAATCGCGAAGAGCGGCCAAATGTCAGCGAGCGCGTCTCAGCAGGGGTAAGAGTTGAGAATACTGGCGCGCCAAAACACGCCCGTGCTCCGGCACAAGAATTTATTTCATCCTGCTTTATCAAACACTTCCGGAAGCATCCCACCAACAACACCCCCGAAAAGCTTGGAACGGCATGTCACAATCACGCCGGTGAGCGCAGCCCGCGCAAAGAGGCCGGCGCGAAAGCAGCAAAGGGAGACAAAGCCATGGCAACAGACAAGCAAATCGAGGCCAATCGCCGCAACGCAACCAGAAGCACCGGACCCAAAACCGAAGCAGGCAAACAGGCCAGCAGAGCCAACGCATGGAAGCACGGCCTCGCAGCAAAGAACATGCTCTATTCGCCCATGCGCCACGAAGACCACAACGCCTTCCACGAAATGCGCAACGAGCTAATGCAGTCCTGGCAGCCCGCAGGCCTCAAAGAAGAGCAGCTCGTAGACATGATCGCCAGCGCCTACAACCGCATGCAGCGTCTCGAGAAGATCGAGTCCGGCTACATGGACGGAGCCCTTGCGACCATGCAGCGCCGCTTCGGCATCCCCGACACCGCAACCTCCGCCGACGACTTCGGCTGCGGCGTAGCCATGGGCGACCAGAACAACCAGCTCACATTCGAAACCCTCGACCGCTACCGCAAGAACGCATGGCTCGACTACGAGCGAGCCGTCCGCCGCCTCGAAGCCATGCAGAAGGCCCGCCGCGAGCAAGCCATCCAGGAGAAAGAAGAAGAGCTCCGGGAAGCCGAGCGCCAAAAGAAGCTGGCCGAAATCCGCGCAGCCTCGACCGCAAGACCGGTTGTATATGCAACCGAACAAACGACTTCCGAAGAATTGGCTTCGTTCAGGAAAAACAGCCCCAACGTAATCGTCGTGCCCTTCGGCAGCGACTACAAACGCCCCCGAAACGGCAAACGGACCACCCGACTCGTGAAACTATACCCCGAAAACGAGAAAGTCCCTGCGTAATGGGAGAGCGAGCATCGAAACGCAAACACCTGTCCCCAAACACGGGAGAACTGTGACTGAACGGCTCTTGATCAAAGGTGGGGGCAGTCCGTACTTCCGAGCTGAGTAACATCAGCTTGGGAAAAAATGTTTGACCAGCTTGGAAGTGGTTCTCGGACTGCCTGAGTCGCACTGGTGTGTTCTCGACTTCAAGGCCCGTTCCCGGAGTTCTCAAACATCAGCGGGCGTCGGAGCCGTTCCGCCGGTACATCTTCCAGCTGCACTGGGATTGCATCAACCGCAGCCGGCTGGAAAAAGAGAAGGCATCGGGCACGCCACCGTGGAGCGTTACTTTGAGTATTTTCTCGGCCGCAAGGCGGCGGAACTGCAGAGTGCCGATTGTCCGCGAGTGCTCGGCATTGACGAGCACTTCTTCTCCCGCAAGCACGGCTTTGCAACCACCTTCTGCGATCTGGCAAAACACAAGGTCTATGATGTGGTACTTGGGTGCAGCCAGCTGGCGGTCGAAAACTATCTCAGCAAACTCAAAGGCAGGCACGAAAGTTTTCCCCAATGCTCTGATCGCCGCCGATCGCTTCCACGTGATTCGCCTGATCCAGCAGCAGTTCTTCGCTGTCTGGCGGCTGCTCGATCCGGCAGGCCTGAAGAACCGCAGCCTGGTCTCCAGCGCCTCGCACAGTATTCGAGCAACAGCCCGCAGCCGGTATTTTGTACGAAACGCGGGAGCGCCTCTGTCAGCTCCTGCTGCTCAAAGACCGCAACGCCCGAGCGAGCCGGCGTATTGCACGCCAGTTGCTCAGCCGCATCGAAAGCTTGCGTCAGTGCCCATTCGCACCACTCCCAGTCGCTCGGTGAGACAGTCCATCAATGGCGAACCGAAATCGGCAGAATGTGGCGCTTTCGCCGAAGCAACGACATCACAGAAGGATTCCACACGAAAGTGGAGGTCTTACAGCGACAGGCTTACGGATTTCGAAACTTCAGAAACTATCGCTTGAGGGTCGTTGTAATGTGTTCCTGAAGCTAACTCGGGAGAACGGCTGCACCCATCTTTGGCGTAGAGCCGGAGGATTGAAAGATGAGAGCTGGTAAGCTATTTAAACAATGGAGCCACCCGCCGGGATCGAACCGGCGACCTGCTGATTACGAATCAGCCGCTCTACCAACTGAGCTAGGGTGGCCTGAAACTCCTACTTTTATAGCATAGTCAGTGCGCCGAACCGCCTAACCAGCGCCCAAGATCCGGGTGAAGCAAAGCCACGACGTCCGGCTTCTCCAGATCCTCATTCCGCACCAGATAAACCCCGGAGTCAACACGCGCAGGAGGCGGCTCCCCCTTCAGCTTCATTCCGATAGCCTTCACCGACTCGTACCCCATCCGGAACGGGTCCTGAAGCACCAGCGCATCCAGCCGCCTGTCCTTCAAATCAGCAAGCAACTGCTCATTCGAGTCAAACGCAACAACGTGCACCTGCCCCGGCCCGCGAGCCTTGATCGCCATCATCGCGCCAGCCGAACTCGATTCGTTATCTGCAAACAGCCCACGAAGATCGGGATGTGCATTCAGGATATTCTCCGTCGCAGCCAGAGCTTTCGCCCGGTCCGCCATCCCGAACACCATCTGCACCACCTGAATTCGCGGAAAGTTCGCACGCAGCTCTTCGCTGAAGCCGTCCTCTCGTTCCATCGTCGAGGCGCTCCCCGGCATAAATCCAATGACAGCAACCTTGGACTCACCCGGCAGCAAACGCGCCAGTTCGCGAGCCGCAAGTCGCCCGCCCTCACGATTATCCGTAGCGACATACGTCAGACGCTTCGTCGTATCAATGTCGGAATCAAAGATCGCAACCGGGATACCGGCATCCGATGCCCGCTCGACAACAGACACAAGGCCCTTCTTGTCAACCGGTGCCAGCGCAAGCCCTGCCACATGGCGATTGATCATGGCATCCACGATCGCGATCTGGCGGCTGGTATCGATCTCGAGGGTAGGAGCGTTCCAGTCAACTTCAAGGCCGTACTCCGAAGCCGCCTTGTTCGCCCCGGCATGCACCGTCTGCCAGAATATGTGGTTCGCTCCCTTGGGAATCACACCGACAACGGGCTTGCGCGCCGAACCCGAACCACTGCACGAAGCTGTAAACACCAGCACCACAACTGCGGCAACAGGGACGAACAGACGCGAAAATCGGTGCATGTTACGGTCTCATTATGTCATCCGTACCTGTCATTCGAGCTGACGAAGTGCCGCCCGGAAGCGTGCGCGAAGTCATGGTAGAAGGCAGGAGCTACGCTATCTGCAACGCCGGCGGAACGTTCTATACAGTCTCCGGCGACTGCCCGCATCGCGATGGACCGCTGGGCCACGGAGCGCTTCATCAATACACGCTCGTCTGCCCGTGGCACCTCTGGGAATTCGATATCCGCACCGGCCGCTCGCCCGTGTGGCCTGACTGCTCGATCGCAACGTACTCGACATCCGTCGGTGATGACGGCATGGTTCGAATCTCGCTGTCGAATGCCTGAACTACCCGAAGTTGAGACAATCGTTCGCGCGCTTGCGCCCCGTCTGACCGGACGCCACATTCTTTCCGTCGAAGTCCTGCAGCGGAGAATCGTGCGTTACTCAAAACATGACGTCGAGGCGTCCGCAACCGGTCAGCGCATCCGAAGAGTTCGCCGTCACGGCAAATTCATTCTTGTCGAGCTCGAAAACGGACTCCTGACCATTCACCTCGGCATGACCGGACAGTTGCTGTTCAATACCGATCGCAGTCCCTGGACCAGGGTAGTGTTCCAGCTCGACGACAGCGAACTGCTGTACGACGACCCCCGCATGTTCGGCAGCATCGAATACAGCCCGGAAGAGCAGCGCACCACGCGCCTTGGGCCAGATGCGCTGACGCTCGATGTCGACAGCTTCTCGGATCTCGTCCGTAAACGCAAAGCACCGATCAAGGCGGCACTCCTGAATCAGAGCCTGTTCGCGGGCGTCGGAAACATCTACGCAGATGAGGCCCTGTTTCGCGCAGGCATTCGACCGTCCCGCCGAGCCGACCGAATCAGTCGCGAGCGGATGGCTCGCCTGCTCGAGGCCGTACGCGAAGTTCTCGCTGAGGCCGTCGAATATCGCGGCTCATCGGTGTCAGACTACGTCGATACGGAAGGTCGAAAAGGTGGCTTTCAGAACCGGCATCGCGTTTATGCAAGGGAGGGCCAGCCGTGTCTCGTCTGCGCAACTCCGATCCGCAAAACGGTTGTCGCGCAGCGGGGCACCCACTATTGCCCGGCGTGTCAGAAGTAAGCTGGTCTGCTCCGAGTTACATTAGGGGCCTATGCGGAACGTTCTTGCAGTTCTGCTCGCAGGGGGCGCCGGCGAGCGCCTTTTCCCTCTCACAAAAGACACAGCTAAACCAGCCGTCAGTTTCGGCGGGGTGTACCGAATTATCGACTTCACGCTTTCCAATTGTGTGAATTCCGGCATTCGCCGTATTTTCATCCTGACTCAGTACAAATCCCTCGAATTAATTCGCCATTTGCGGTCAGGCTGGCATTTTCTCCCGACGGAGTTTGGTGAATTCATCGAAGTCATCCCGCCGATGAAGCGCGTGCACGAAGACTGGTATCTCGGAACCGCGGACGCTGTTTATCAAAATCTCGAAAGCATCGAGACCGAGCGGCCCCAGGCCGTCCTCATTCTGTCCGGCGATCACATATACAAGATGGATTACGGTGAAATGATCGCCTGGCACAAACAATCCAGAGCTGACGTCACCATCGCTACCCTTCAGATTCCGCCGGAAGAAGCACCGCGATTTGGCGTCTGTGACATCGGCCCCGACTACGCCATCAGAGGCTTCGAAGAAAAGCCGCAGCACGGCAATCCTCAAAGAAGTATCTTTAATCCCGATATGGTCAGTGCTTCGATGGGCGTTTACATCTTTCGCCCGGAGTCGCTGATAGGATTGCTGCGACACGACGCCGACTCATCTGGCTCGTCTCATGACTTTGGCAGGGACCTCCTGCCGGCTGCAATCGACCGCTGTCGCGTGATTGCTTACGACTTTCATGACCTGAATGCGAAGTCCGCACGATACTGGCGCGATGTAGGCACGCTGGATGCTTACTACGAGGCCAACATGGATCTCGTTTCCGTAGAACCGGACTTCAATCTCTACGATGAGGATTGGCCGATTCGCACTTCTCTCGTTCAAAAGCCGCCCGCCAAGTTCGTATTTGCTCAGGAAGGTCGGCGTATGGGAGTCGCTATCGACTCCATAGTCTCGCCGGGTTGCATCGTAAGCGGAGGCCGGGTAATGCACAGCGTTCTCTCACCGGGCGTCCGGGTCCACAGCTACTGCGAGGTCGACAACTCGATTCTGTTGAGCAACGCAACGGTGGGCCGCTACTCGCGCATAAGACGCGCAATCGTCGACTCAGGCGTATCCATACCGGAATCGAGCGTCATTGGATTCGACGCTGCCGCCGATCTCGCGAACGGTCACCACGTGACCGAATCCGGCATAGTCGTCGTCTCAGACCACAATCGTCAGCCTGCCGCTACGCCGGATTGATGTTGTGAATCTTCGCCAGGTCCAGGATCATGTCGCCATGGTGATCAAAGTGGAACGCAGGCTCAAAACGAGCATTCCATGTGATCTCTTCATGACGGTACGAATACCGGGCATTCACGTTTTGACTGAATGTGTCATCGAAGAACCGGATCAGGATCAGCGCTTCCGCTTGTGCGTATTTAAGGTCTTCGGCTGTCTTCTGCCACAACGGGCTGTCCGGCGTAATGGGATGCACGACAGTCCAGGTTAGCGGGAAGAAGTAAACGTTTTGCCGTTCAAGCGCCAGCTCTCTGTACGTTCGCTTGAGCTCGTCCGTCGTACTGTCCTTCTCCACCGTCATCAGCAGGATGACGGCAGAGAGATCCATCAGGATATTCGGACGGGGATTCGCGATACGAAACTGCAGGCTCGTTCCGTCCCCGTATGGCGCAACAATCATCCGATCGCTGAAGACGATCCGGCCCGAGGGCCGGGAGACGCGGCCATACAGAACTCCGGTCAACACGGCGAACCCCATCACTCCGGTCATGGCCTCGAGCGCTGCAACCCCGCTTGTCCAGAATCCGTTAGGTGCGACATGACCATAACCGACCGTCGTCAGCGTTTGAGTCGAAAAGAAGAAGGCATTCACGATCTGACTCATTTGCGCATCAGCCCCGGTGAGGTTTCCCGGGCCGAGCAGCACGTAAACGTCCGCGAACAGGCCGTTCACGACAATAAAGCTGCAGAGAGCCAGCAGAAAAAACCTCGGCCAGGTCATGCTGATCAGGTGCAGATAGAGGTGATACTGACCGCTGCGCCGGTGGACGTTGAAAGAGCCATCGCGGTTGATAATCCGTCGAACTTCGCCCGTATACCGCTGCGTAAGGCCGGGGTCGAAGCCTGCTCCCTGCGGTGGCGCCGTCATAGACACAGAGTACGGTACCAGGATTCGCTATCCTGAGTAGAAGGAGCGTCCCGGCATTGAACGTCCGCCTGGAAGAGCGCTCAGGACCGCGTTCCTTCGCCGTTCTGACAACAGGATTCGCCGCGGCCGTGGCGCTGCTCTACTTTGGGCGAGCGTTCTGCATAACGCTTGTCTTCTCGGTCATCCTTGCCTTCATGCTTGACCCGCTGGTGCGGCTGTTTATGCGGGCGAGGCTGCCTCGCGGGATCGCATCTTTCCTCGTCTGCCTCATAGCCGTACTCGGTCTGTACCTGCTTGGCCTTGCCCTGTTTAACCAGATCGCTGCCTTTGCGGAGGACTTGCCCGAATATACGGAGCGCATCAATATCCTGGCTGACCGTACGGCCGCGCAACTGGAGGCCGTGGAAGCGAAAATATCTCAGAAGCTGATTCCTCGCCGGTTGCTGCAGGCCGACAATCCTCCGCAGCAACAGGCACAGCAGCCACCGCCGGGCCGTCGCAGGCGCAACACACCGCCTCCGCAGCCGCAAGTACCTCCGGCCGTTCCGGAGGTTCGAATTCATCAGGACCGGGCACCGATGATGCAGTACGTTGCGGCGTATGTCAGCTCGTTCTACAACGCGTTTCTGATGATCTCGTTTATTCCCTTCCTCGTCTATTTCATGCTGTCCTGGCGTGACCACATCCAGAATACCTTTCTGGCGATTTATAAGGATTCCGAGCGTATGCGGGCGGGCCGCAGCTGGCAGGTGATTGGGGATATGGCTCGGGCCTACGTTGTCGGGAACGTGATACTGGGGCTCATGGTCTCAATGGTCAGCTGCTTTATCTTCTACACGTGGCATCTGCCGTACTGGATTCTGGTCGGCTTTCTCAGCGGATTTCTGAGCTTGATCCCATACGTCGGGCTGCCGCTCGCGATCATTCCCCCGGTGATCTCGGCGCTCATGATGTACGACGCAATCACTCCGTATCTGGTGATCGGGCTGGAGGTCGGGGTCATGCATCTGCTCGCGCTAAACCTCTTGTATCCGGCAGTGGTTGGAGCGCGAGTTCACCTGAATCCACTGGTCGTTACAATTGCGCTGATGTTCTGGGGAACGCTGTGGGGGGCGATTGGACTGGTGCTCGCGATCCCGATGACCGCGGCGATCAAGGCTTATCTCGACAACACAGAGAGCATGAAAGACTACGGCCGTCTGCTCGGCGACCAGCCTGCGTCGCGCTTCGAAAAACAGACGGCCGCTTAAGTTCGGATCCTGCTTACGACGCTTTCCGCGAGGGACTTCCCGTTTTACCCGACACCGAATGTGACGATGCTGGCCCGGCCTTTTCCGCCAGCAGCTTCTCGATCATGCCGCGAATATTCGCTTCGCTGCCGGTCGAGGCGTCGTTACGGGGCAGGCTCTGCATCCGGATCATCCCCTTGCGGTCGATGAACACAATCTGAGGTACGCTGAGCGCTTCCTCCGGCGGATTCTGCAAGTACGTGTTAACCAGGTTGCGATCCGCGTAACCGACGGGGAAGGTAACGTGATTCTCCTTCACGAAATCGGGAACCAGCATCTTCGCCATGTCGTTCCAGGCAACCGCAAGCGGCTGGAATCCCTTCGGACCGTATTCCTTCTGGAGCTGGCTCAGCAGCTGACACGAGTGCTGACAGTGAGGACAGGTGGTGAAAACGAATTCGAGAACAACGACCTTCCCGCGGTACGAGCTCAGAAGCTTCTGAGATCCGTCCGGCAGCTGGATCGCCAATTCGGGCGCCTTGCGCGGTATCTCCGCCGAAAACGCGGGAGCCGACGCGAGAGCAAAAGCCGCAAGAAGCGCAAAGGTCAGGTATTTCATTTCACGAAGCCTTTCTGGATCTTGTTTTTGAAGTCGGGTTCGATGGCCGGGAGCTCGATGTCGCCGACACCATCTTCTTCAGCTGAGCGCGAATATTTGCTTCCTGTCCGTTCTGGATGAAACCGTCGGTGCCATTATATTGCGCCTGTATGTTCCCACTCGGGTCGATAAAGACAATTCCGGGGAAGTAGAAGGAACGCATTACCGACTGCTGCAGAAATCCGAACGCCTGGTCGCGATTTCCCTTCCCGACCGGAAACTTAACGTTGAACCGCTGGGTGAAGTCTGCCACATTGGCGTCGTCGTTAATCGCGACTCCCAGGACCTGAAGGTCCTTCGCCGGGAAGTCAGCCATGATTCGCGACAGCATACCTGCCGTCTCCTGGCAATGCGGGCAGGTGGTCGAAAGAATCTCGATTAAAACGTTCTTGCCCTTATATTTCGACAGGTCGACTGTTTGTCCGTCGGCGGTTTTCCACTGCAGTGTCGTCGCCGGGCGCGGAAGTTCGGCAGCGGAAACGGCAGCAACGGACGCAACGGCCAGGGCTATAGCGGCGAATGATCGCATAAAGGAACCAGTTCTTTTCAGTTTATCGTTCCTTCGATGGAAGTAACGCGCGTGCCGTCAAGCGAAACCGAGAATGGTCCTACATCTCCGGTACCAGTCAGTGACTTTTCCGATTCGGTCTGAACAGTCATGTTCTTCCACTTGCCCGCAAGAACCTTTCGATATGCATCGAAGTACCGCTTCGCGGCGGTTGGGCTCTCCCATTCGGACGCGTAGAGCATCGTGACGGCCTTGTTGTTCTTGTTCTCGATCAGCGCCATATGAGCGCCGCGCCAGAACGGGGCCAGATCTTCAGCGTCCTGCTTCGACAGATACTGCTCGATCAGCACCGAATGTTCGAGTTCGCCGATCGTACCCTCCGTGACCAGCTTGTAATTGCTCTTTGCATACTCGGGAAGCGGCGTCTTCGCCGGCTCCGTTTTGGCGAAGTACTTGTCCGGATGCAGTACCTGCTGGCTGCTCACCGGCGGACGTTTGAAGACTTCGCTGAAGCCGGCATTCCCGAGCTTCTGTACTACGGCCTGCTGGAACCGGAGTCCCTGGTTGTAAGGGAAGATCAGTGTCGTTCGAAGGTACAGCGGCGATTTCGCCAGTACTGGGTACTGCGATGCCATCGCCTCGGTAGCCGACGACCCCATCATGTCGATCAGGCTTGGCATCTTTCGCATGGACTGCCCGACACCCTCCATCATCGATTCCATCATCAGCCACGTCGCCTGACCTTCCATGACAGCCATTCGGGCGGTAGAGGAATCGTCGCTGCGGCTCTTGCGAATAAACTTACCCAAATCGAAGTGCTGGTCTGCAAGTGCGTGTGCCAGTTCGTGGACGATGATCATGCGCTCTCCCGATTTGCCAAGTGGCTCACCCGTCCCGGGATCTTTCACACCTTCGCCTTCGAGGATGTACAGTTTCTTGGTCCGGAAATCGTAGAACGCCGCAGCCTGTTCGGTGATCAGATCGACAGTCGCGCTTTTAAGGTCGAACTTTTCCGGAAGCAGACCGAAGCGCTTCATCGCAAGCTCTTCTTTTTGAATCTCTTCCGGTTTGACTTCCTCTTTCAGTTTTTCTTCCAGGAACTTGCGGACACCTTCGCGGGTGATCGTCGCCGATTGAACTTTCTTTAAGGGCGCAAGCCCGGTAATCTTCGCAAGCTGGGCAACCGCTTCGTCGATGTCGGCGGAGCTGAGACCGATGTTGCCTGCGGTTGTCCCGGACGGAGTATCGGCAGCCGAGATCCAGAGGGAGAAAAGGCAAAAAATGGCTCCAGCACGCCGCATTATTTCAGGATACGTCCTGCTATGGGTGACGCTGTCGACTATCTGAGCGTTGCCATACAATCGGAGCAATGCAAATCTCCGAGATCCGGCTGCATCCGATCGCCATTGCCGATGCTCCGCTTCGCAGTTCCTATGGACGCCATGCTCCGTACGCGCTTCGGACCATCGTCGAACTGAAAACCACCGACGGAATAACCGGTTTCAGCGAGACGTATGGCGGTGACGGACCGCTCGCAGCCCTCGAGGCTGCCAAGCCTCGTGTGCTTGGGATGGACCCTTTCCGGCTCGCGGAATTATGGCAGGACCTGACAGCCGCGTCCTCCGTGTCGGCATCTGCGGGATCCGCATCTGGTGTCGCGGGAGGACGCACGCAGACATGGCTGGTGCCCGGCGAGAATCCGCTCGACGCACAAACGCGAACCTACGCCGCGTATGAGGTCGCTTGCCTCGATATCCTCGGCAAAGCTGTCGGAAAACCAGTGTGCGATGTCATCGGCGGTCGCGTCCGGGACGAGGTTCCGTTCTCGGCTTACTTGTTTTACAAACATGCCGGAGGAGGCGGACTCGGTGCGGATGCTCGCGACGACGAGTATGGCGAATGCCTCGATCCTCAGACGATCGTGGAGCAGTGTCGCGAATTTATTCGGAAATACGGCTTCAAAGAGATCAAGCTGAAGGGCGGAGTACTTGATCCGGACGTCGAGATCGAAACTATTCGGGCTTTGCGGCAGGAGTTCGGCCCCGCGTACCCGCTTCGGATTGATCCCAACTGCGCGTGGTCAATCGAGACGTCGTGCCACGTCGGCCGGTCGCTCCGCGACGAACTCTCGAACGGTGGTTATCTCGAAGATCCCTGCGCCGAGTTGGCGGGTATGGCGGAGGTACGCCGCAGGCTCCGGTCCGAAGGGATCGACATGGCCATGGGATCCAATGTCGCCGTCACCTGCTTTGAGCACGTCGTGCAGGCTCGCGATCTCGACGCGGTGCAAGTGGTGCTTTCAGATCCGCATTACTGGGGCGGCATTCGGGCTCTCCGGCGTTTGTCGGATCTCTGCGAAACGCTGGGACGCGGCGTCTCCATGCACTCGAATAATCACCTCGGGGTCAGCCTGATGACCATGGCTCATGCCGCTGCCGCCGCGCCGCAGATCCTGTACGCCTGCGATACCCACTATCCATGGCAGACCGAGCGCGATGAGGTCGTTGCCGGCGGGCGAATCAAGTTTCATGAAGGTGCTGTGCGGATTCCCGATAAGCCGGGCCTCGGAGTCGATCTCGACTACGACCAGATCGAGCGTTGCGGGCGAATTTACAACTCGCTCCCGTATCGCAAACGAGACGATGAGGCTGAGATGCGGCAGCATGTAGACCCGAACTGGAAGCGAGTGCTGCCTCGGTGGTAGTGGATGGCATTTGCGGTCTGGATCGACCCTGAGGCGGGGGAGGCATGGGCGCAGGGCACACACGAGTACCGGCCAATGGGTGCCGCAGTAGTCGCCGTCACCGACCAGTTTCGCCTCCGCGACTTCAGCGCGCGGCGAAAGCATCCCGCTCGGTTGCGTCGAACCGGCTTCGCCGGGTTCTTTGGCTCACTGGAAGAGGTAAACGAGTTTCTTCGGAGTCGTGACTGCCATCGGCTGGGACCGACTCCTCTTCACGTCAGGTAGCAGTCTGTCATCCTTGCCACGGTGGGAATCTCTCGATAGCTGGCTCGCATCTATCGCCCGCATTCAAGAAATCTATTTGCGATTCGTCTTTCCAAAGGTTTAGACTGACGGCAATCCGAACTGTTCACCCCGTCAACTGGTAGCTCGACCCCCGACGCTCGCTGCCACACCGTTCGGAACGGTTTCTCAACTCTCGCAGACGACCGGAGGATTAATGGTTGCGATCGGCCTTTTGGTCACAGTGCTCGGATTTCTGATCAGTCTATTGAGTGTCGGACTGACATCTTCAAATGGGGTCCGCCTGGTTATGGTACTGGCGGGCATCCTGGTAAGCATCTTCGGCATTGTCGGCCTTATCAATCCCGCTTACGTAAAGACAGCTATCTGGAAGGGAGGCAAGTAGTGCGAGCAAAACGCGTCGTTGCGACGTTCTTCGGCAGTCTTGTCATTTGCGCTTCTTTGCTTGCCCAGGCGCCGCCGGCGGGAAGCGCGCCAGCAACAACGGCTCCAGTTGCCATCACGGATGCTGATGTCAAAGGAGTGGAAGCTCCCAAAGCTGATGCTCGCGCGAAAGGAGATCCTGACGGCTCACTTACAGGCACTGTCGGGGATATCGCTGTCACGGACAGCAAGAAGGGGCTGACACTCGCCGATGCCCTGAACCAGATCGGTCAGAACAAAATCGCAGTCAATTTCGTCTGGACACTGATCGCAGGCTTCCTCGTCATGTTCATGCAGGCGGGATTTGCGATTGTGGAAACGGGACTCTGCCGCGCAAAAAACGCCAACCACACCATGATGATGAATTTCATGGTCTATGGTGTCGGGTCTGCGGCCTACTGGCTCATCGGTTTTGGAATTCAGATGGGTGGCCTTGGCGCCGTGGCGAATCTTGGCGCTTCCCGGTTCTGAATGGGGAGTTCGCGATCAACCTCTTCGGCAAACCTTTCGGCCTGTTTGGCCAAACTGGGTTCTTGCTATGCAGGGCCAGCCTACGATGTCGGCGTAATGGTCATCTTCCTGTTCCAGATGGTGTTCATGGATACAGCACTTACCATCGTCACTGGCTCGGCCGCTGAGCGTTGGAAATTTAGTGCTTTCCTGGTCACGTCGTTTCTGATGGGTGCGTTTATTTATCCTTTGTTTGCAAACTGGGCATGGGGAGGCGGCTGGCTCGCGAACCTCGGCACGAATTTCGGTCTCGGTAAGGGGTATTGCGACTTCGCAGGCTCCGGCGTCGTTCACGCCGTTGGCGGTCTTAGCGCATTGGCAGCGGCGATCATCATCGGTCCGCGAATCGGTAAATTCAGTCATGATGGGAAGCCGCGTGCGATGCCGGGCCACGATATCGGTTCTGGTGCTCACCGGCTGCTTCATACTCGCGTTCGGCTGGTTCGGATTCAACCCCGGTTCAACCCTCGGTGCTTCGGGCAACGGCAGCTCTGCGGATCGGCTCGGTCGCCGTAAACACAATGCTCGCCGGAATGGCCGGGTCGGTTCGGCGCGATGCTCTACATGTGGCTGCGCTACGGCAAACCGGATGCCTCAATGACGGGCAATGGACTGCTGGCAGGTTTGGTTGCGATCACAGCACCGTGCGGCTTCGTGAATCCGACTTCGTCCGTGATTATCGGCCTGATCTCCGGCGTCCTGGTGTGCCTCTCAGTGGAATTCTGTCGAGAAAGTGATGAAGATCGACGATCCGGTAGGCGCCGTCTCGGTCCACGGCGTCAACGGAATCTGGGGAGTCATCTCTGTGGGACTGTTCGCCGATGGCAAGAGCAATTACGGCGGATCGTGGAACGGCGTGACCGGCTCGGTAACAGGTCTGTTCTATGGCGACTCGAGCCAGCTGATTGCACAACTCATCGGCGTGTCAGCGCTGATCGGTGTGATGTTCACGGTGTACTTCCTCATGTTCAAACTGGTTGATCTGGTTTTGGGACAACGCGTATCTGCGGAAGCGGAGTTGGAAGGCCTCGACATCCCGGAAATGGGAGCACTCTGCTATCCGGAGTTCCAGTTGCGGAGCACTCAGGCTTCGATGCATGTCTAACAGCCTCGCCCCACTTGTTAACACTTCAGGCCTGTCTCTGCGAGCTGACGCAGAGACAGGTCTGGCGGCACATCTCTGGCGTGACCCGAGCAGTGTGCCTCGTGAGGTCGTGCGGTCAAAGATTGCAGAGCTTGAAACCGAGTGTGCGGCACAGACTGAGAACGCAGACCTCTGGACCTGTCTCGGGATCGCGTTCGCCATGGACTTCCAGATTCACAATTCCCTGAAGGCGCTCAGTCACGCGGTTTCCGCACAGCCAAATCATTTCTGGGCAAGATTCAAGCTTGCGGAACTTCACTACCGGCTTCGGACACTCGAGATCGCGGAACAGGAATCGGCCGCCGCCCTTGCCTTAGCCAGCGACGTTGCGGAACTGGCGATTGCACAGAAACAGCTTCAGACAATCCGGCATCTTCGCCGCGAAGGAACGCAGAAGCCTGCATGGTCAAAGAATCTCCGACCTCCCGTGTTAGCTCTGGCCGCCCTCCTGGCCGTCGTTTTGGTTTGGGGCGCCTTGATGTTTCGGCCCGCGTAACCAGATTCTCCTGGTTCCTGATCGCCGCATTTCTCGTGACTGCTGCGCTTTGGAAAGCCGGCGCTCCGCTGACTCCGATTCTTGTGGGCGTCGCGGCCGCAGGAGTCTGGACGTGGCGCAGGCGTTAGCAGGCGGTCGCAATCCATGGACGTCAGCAGTGTCCCACTCCCGGTAACGGTTCTCATAGTCTTTGCCGCAGCTCGGTTGTTTTCTGAAATCTTCGAGCGTCTGAAGCAGCCTGGAATTGTTGGTGAGATCCTCGCCGGAGTTGTCATCGGGCCGGCTTTACTTGGCTGGATTTCCCCCAACGATGTCACCCGCACGCTCTCGGAACTGGGCGTTATGTTCCTTCTGTTCCGTGTTGGCCTTGAGACCAAAGCGTCAGAGTTGATGAAGGTCGGTGGGGTCGCAACCGCTGTTGCCATCTCCGGCGTGATCATTCCCTTGATCGCCGGATACGGGATCGCAACAGCGTGGGGTTCGCCATTCCCGGAGGCGATGTTTACTGGAGCAGCGTTCGTTGCAACCAGCGTCGGCATCACCGCACAGGTCCTTGCCAACAAGGGTGTCCTTCGTGCGCGCTCCAGCCAGATCATCCTCGCTGCCGCGGTGATCGATGATGTTCTGGGCCTGATTGTTCTCGCAATCGTCAGCGGCGCAGTCCGCAAGCAACTGCGATTTCTCGACCTTGCAATTACCGCGTTATTGCCGATTGTGTTTACGATGGTCGTTGCAAAGTGGGGCACCTCAACCGTCGGACACGCAGCACCACGAATCGAGAAACGCATCCAGCATGCCGAAGCGCAGTTCCACATTGCGATGCTGGTGCTGTTTGCGCTCGCAGCAGCTGCGATCTACGTCGGCGTTGCCGCAATCGTTGGTGCCTTCCTTGCGGGTATGGTGCTTTCCGAGCACACCAGCAAGCGAGTGCACACGCTTGTTCACGGCACTTCTGAACTTCTTGTGCCTTTCTTTCTCACCGGCATCGGGCTGCAGCTTTCGTTGAGTGTGTTTCGCCAAAGTCAAACCGTATGGTTGACCACAATCATCATTGTTGCCGCAGCACTCACGAAGGTGGTGGGTTGCGGGCTTGCGGCTTTACCGCTGGGAAAGCGTGATGCGCTTCGCATTGGCGTCGGAATGATCCCACGCGGCGAAGTTGGCATGGTTGTCGCGCAGCTTGGTTTGTCACTGGGAGTAATGAGCCGGGAGATTTACTCGGTGGTCGTCTTTGCAGCCCTGATGACCACCATCATCACTCCTCCTTTGCTGAATATCGTTTATCGCTCTGTCAAGAGCGATCTCTCTGTGGAGCCTCTGCCGGAA
This sequence comes from Bryobacteraceae bacterium, assembly GCA_963794765.1. GTDB lineage: Bacteria > Acidobacteriota > Terriglobia > Bryobacterales > Bryobacteraceae > JAWXCM01. The sequence goes on from CAWCGC010000029.1 coordinate 722,252, forward strand.
GTCGCGTGATCGAGGAGCTGAATTGTGGCGCTGACGGAAGAACTGGTGATCGATTACCTGTTGCAACTGACCACCGATGCAGGACGGTCGCTGCAATGGCAGGAAATCCAGACTGGTGGCTTCAGAACAGAACTCAACGGAGTTGAAATCGACCTTCAGCCCATCCCCTCGAGATCCGGAAACTGCCTTTATCTGTTCCTGCGATCCGATACGTTAAGCACTTTCATTCAGGAACATCGTCAACCGGCGTTGTTCGGAGCGCGCGCGGAAGGTGACGATCTGACGAGCAACATGCGCGCCCTGCACCGTGCCGTCGCGTATCAGTGCGAGACTCGCCGGGAAGTGGAAGAGCGGCATCGCGACGAGATTCGGGAGTCGGTTTTCCGACAATTGCTCTTCGGCCCGAGCTTGTGATTGGCTGCTGCCCTCACTCTGCTCCGTGAGATTTCTGCAGCACCTCTGCTTCTTTATCCGTGATGCGGACGACCGTTCCGTGGCGATGGTCTTCCGGAAATGAGACCTGATCGCTCATGTCTTCGAAACTTTTCCAGTCACGCGTCCGGACGGCTCCATAGTGTGTTGGTTTCGATAATTGTCGAAATAAATCCACCATTCCTGATTGATCTGGATCGCCGAGGGACCTTCTACCCAGTCATGCGTGAAAGGTTCGGTCACGCCGGACCAGGGACCCTCAGGCGAAGTCCCGAAGGCGAGACGGAGACGCTTAACCTGCGGCTTCACCCGCTCATCCTTGAAGATCAACACATACTTATTGTTACCAGCACGGGCAACCGTTCCATCGATACAGTTGAAGCCTGGGTCGAACCACAGCTCGGGTTCCGAGAACGACTTCCAGTCCTTCGTTCGGATTGCGTACATCCGGTGGTTATAGCCCGCACCGCCTGTGCCTTCGGTGTCGGGGAAGCGGCCTGGAATGGTCGTGGACCAGAAGATTACCCACTGCTTTTTGTCCTCGTCCCACGTAGCTTCAGGTGCCCACGCGTTGCGAGCCGTGGGTTCTTTTGCGAAGACCTGGATCTCCTGTTGCGGACTCCAGTGAATCAGATCCTTTGTCGTCGCGTGGCCGATCTTCAGGGCACCATTCGTCTCCTTCCGGTTCCAGCCCCAGGTCCACAATAAATGCCACAGGCCGTCAGGACCGCGGCCCAGCCATGGATCGCGCATCAGCATACCCTGATGCTCCGGCTTGAGCCATGCCTGGTTGCCGTTCAGAGGCTGCCACTTGCGGCCATCCCGGCTCAGTGCCAGAAATACTCCTGTCTCTCCGTTGCTGCGGAACGACGTAAACAGGTATTGATCGGCGAAACCAGTTGACGCCGCCAGCAAAACGAGCAACAGCTTGCGCAACATATGCGGTCACTATGCTATCGCGAGCTATTCTTATCGAGGCGGGTATTGAATACTGGAGATTGATGCAATGATTCAGCTTGGATTGGTGAGTGCGATTCTTGCGGAACTGCCGCTGGAGCGAGTAGTCGCCGAGTCGGCACAGGCGGGGTATGACTGCGTCGAGGTTATGTGCTGGCCCGTTGGTAAGGCAGAGCGTCGCTACGCAGGTGTCACTCACATCGATGTGGCAAATCTGGATGCGGGCGAAGTGAACCGCATTCACGATGTGTTCTCTCGCGAAGGTTTGTTTATTTCCGGTCTTGGGTACTATCCGAATGCCCTGTCGGCCGATGCGGGCGAGGCAGAAACGGCGCAAACGCACATTCGCCGCGTGATCGAAGGTGCCGCGAAACTCGGCGTTCCGGTCGTGAATACGTTTATTGGCCGTGATTTCACGAAAAATATCGACGCCAATTTCGAGACATTTCGCCGGGTTTGGCCGGACATAATTCGAGTCGCCGAATCAAATGGAGTGAAGGTCGGGATCGAAAACTGCCCGATGTTCTTTACCAATGACGAGTGGCCGGGCGGGAAAAATCTCGCGATTTCTCCCAAAATCTGGCGGCGGATGTTCGACGAGATCCCGAGCAGTTCATTCGGTCTGAACTACGATCCTTCGCATCTCGTCTGGCAGGGCATGGATCCGACGGGCGTGATTCGCGAGTTTGGATCCAGATTTGTACACGTACACGCGAAAGACGCCCGCCTTGATCGGGATCGCCTGAAAGAAGTTGGATTCCTCGCAAATCCGCTCGAGTACCATACTCCCAAGCTGCCGGGACTCGGCGAAGTCAACTGGAGTGCTTTCTTCGCCGAGCTGACCGCATGCGGTTATCGAGGCCCCGTGTGCGTCGAGGTTGAGGATCGCGCTTACGAGGGCTCACTCGAGGACAGGCTGGCAGCCATCCGTCAGTCCAACGTCTACCTCCGACAGTTCTGTCCCCCGCGTCGAAGCACCGCCGCGTAAGATTACTGAGGATCCCAGCTGCCGGGCATCGCCGGCACGTAGTACCAGCGTGCCGTCGTGTTCCCGTTAATATTGACCCGGATGTATGCCCAGGGTCCGGAAACGCGATCGATGTCGCCCACCCAGTCGATCTGCGATGGTGAGGTCCACGTCGTAAAGTGCCAGCGCGTTCCGGGCTGGAAACCGGTCGGCAGCACCGGCTGACCTTGCGGATTGGTAACGAACACGGGCAGAGGAGAAGCAACTCCGACGGTGGCTGGAGTTACGCCATTCTGTGCGGCGGCGGGTCGGAGCGCTGTCACAAGGACAACAGTAATCAGGGAAGCGAGCAGTACGGCTGGAAGAGTCGTCAGGCGCATATGACGTTTGACGACTCTCAGGCCGTGAATGCGCAGTTTAATACTTCAGGTCGATCATGACGATGTCGCAGGGCTGCTTGCTGAGGTTCTCTTCTTTGTGTGTCGCGGGCGTGCCCCACGTCACGTCTCCCGCTTTCTTGTTCGGTGTCTGAACCTTGCCATCGGCTGTTGTGACTCGGAAGTCCTGGTCTGTCAGCAGGACGGTAACTCGATTCGTCGCGTGTTCGTGTAGCGGGACGGATTCACCGGGAGCGAAATGGACGTGTGTTACCCGAACCTGATCGTTCTCGAACAGCTTGTGGTAGTTTTTCGGTGCAACCTTCAGCGGGTCTTTCGCCGGTCCGGATGGCGACTTTCCTGCACCCGGTTTCTTCAGTTCCACTTCAAGAATCCGGACTGGCTTGTCGCTCATAATCTCCGCGACGTGCATGCCCGCAGCAGGGCTCCACACAGCTTCTCCCGCCTTCCATTGCAGGTCGCTTTGATGTCCATCCTGCCACGTAAAGTGCTGCTTACCGGCATCCAGGTAGACCATCACTCGGTTGACCTTGTGCTCGTGCATTTTCGTCTTCTGATGTGGCTGGACGGTGACGTCGAGGACTCTTACTGAGTCGTTTTCGATCGGTGTCGAGGAACTCTGGGCGCTCGCAACTACCGTGGCTGCGAGCAGGCATGCTGACAACAGGGACAAAGTACGCATCATTGATTTTGAATTATCTTATCCCAGTGAGCTGATTGCCCTCCGTTCAACGCGTTAACCAGAGGAACGATAACCACTCCTGGTTACTCCTGCGACACGGTCCGCCGATCAATGGCGGACCGTCATTTTCTATCTCTTCCCAGGACCGTAGAGCGGACGCCCTCCGCGCTGGCCTGTCAGCTTGCTGTCAGTCATCACCACAGTGCCGTTCACAATCATCAGCGATACCCCCTCGGAGTAGTGATGTGGACTGGCATACTCGGAGCGATCGATGATCCGGTCGGGGTCAAAGGCCACGATGTCTGCCTTCATCCCCGGCCTCAGGATGCCTCTGTCGAGTAGCTTAAGACGGCTTGCCGGGAATGACGTCATGCGGCGAACCGCGTCCTCCAGTGTCAGAACGTGCTTCTCTCTCACATAGCGGCCGAGAACTCTTGGGAATGTGCCATACGCGCGAGGATGTGGCCATGCCTGCCCGAAAATCGGCGCTTCCCCATCACTTCCGATCATGGTCCAGGGCGACTGCATAATGCGGACAAGGTCATCCTCATTGATGGCGTGATATATCGCCGAGCAACCTCCTTTCAACTGGATGTCGATCGCGGTTTCGGCTGCATTCGCGATCGTGGGCTCCAGCCCGTGTTGCCGTGTCGCATCAGCCAGCGTTTTGCCGTTGAGAGAAGGGTCGAATTGGCAGCGCGCGAACTGCACGTTTTTCGGATCGCCGGCTCCGCGATCTTCCTGAAGCCGGTGCACAATCTCGGCTTTGATTCTGCTGCGGGCTTCGGGCGCGTTGAGGCGTTCTCCTAAAGCCTTCGCACCGCCTTCGAGCGACCACTGCGGGAACATCGCCGCGGTGCCGGTGTTCGTGGCTGTGTACGGGTACTGATCGATCGTGACGTCGACGCCGCGCTGACGAGCGTCGGCAATCAATCGAAGTGTTTCGGTGCTGGCGCCCCAGTTCGACTTGCCGATGATCTTGTGGTGTGAGACCTGCGTCGGCAATCCGCCTTCCTCGCCGATGCGGATGGTTTCCTTCACTGAGTCGGCAATCTTCGCGGCCTCATCCCGGATATGCGAGATGTGGATCCCTCCAAACGGAGCCACGACACGAGCCAGCGCGATAACTTCGTCGGTGGAGGCGTAGTTTCCGGGCACATAGAACAAGCCGGTTGCGAGTCCGAAGGCGCCTTCGATCATGTCCTGCCGAACCATCGCTTTCATGCGATCCAGTTCTTCAGGCGTCGCCTGGCGGTTCACAAGACCGATCACCTTCGTACGAATCGTATTGTGCCCGCTGTAGTAGCCGAAGTTAATCGAAGGATGAATCGTCTTGATGCGATCGAGTGCCGGACCTACCGGACAAGGACCCGACCCATCAGGTCCCTCCATCACCGCCGTCACACCTTGTCGAATGTGGCTCTCCAGGACCGGATTCGCGTCAAGATTGCCGCCTGCATGACTGTGCACATCGATGAACCCCGGCGAGACAATCCGGCCGTTGACCTGAATCCGCTGCTTCGCTTCGGCATTCCCCAGCTTGCCGATCGCGGCGATGGTATCGCCGCGGATTCCGATGTCCGCCCGATACCAGGGCGTGCCGGTTCCGTCGAGCAGGCGACCGCCCTCGATGATGATGTCGTACCTATCCGGAGACTGACCCGAAAGCAGGACCGCGACCAGCAGCGCAGTCAAGACATAACGCATGGCGCTGATAATAGCAGCGCTAATTGCGATTAATTAGCTTCGTGACATAAGTATCTTCAGGAAGGCCGGCGGTCTTTGCGCGATCGCGAAGCCGATCCGCCGCCGCCCGATCGAGGTTCGTTCCAACTACGACGAAGTAGTGCTCCGATTCGCCGTTCGGAAACACGGTGCATGCGCACTCGCTCCAGGTTCCTCGGAGAGCCTGGGCTCGCTTCTGCGCTGCCTCGGTGGACGGGAGCGTTGCCGCCACTACAGACCAGTCCCCGCTCGTGTCCTTTGATTCCGCCGGAGCAGGGGGCGGCGATTCTTTAGCCGGGATAAACAGGTCCAGGTTTTCGGCAATCGGACTTTGACGATATTCTTCGGATCGCGCCCTGCTCTGTTCTTTGGCGATGTGAACCGTCCGACGAGGAGACAGCATTCTCCATCCGAGGCCAAGAATCACTAAAGCCAGTCCAAGCACGATGAAAGCAGCGCGCTTATCCTTCATCTGGTTCTGGACGCCGCTGAGTTGAAATGTGCAGCAAAAAATTGCTCACTTAGTACTTCTTGAGTAGCCAGATAAAAAACGGGCCGCCCAGGAAAGCAGTTACAACGCCGACGGGAATCTGAGACGGCGCGAGAATTGTCCTTGCAACTGTGTCACAGATTGCAAGAAAGGCCCCTCCGAGTAAGAAGGATCCCGGGATCAGCAACCGGTGGTCCGCGCCAAGCCACAGCCGGAGCGCGTGAGGCACGATTAGTCCAACAAACCCGATTGGCCCGGTAAGTGAAGTAATTGCCCCGGTAGTAAGTGAGCCTGTAAGATAACCGGCCAGCATCAGCCGTCGCGAATCCACACCACGCACCGATGCCCATTCTTCGCCGACAGCGAGAACGTTCCAGCGCCGCGCCTCGGCGAAGGAGAAGCATGCAGCCGCAGACACGATGATTCCCAGAACCACGAGTTCGGTGACGCCGATCGACTCGATACCGCCCATCAGCCAGCGAGCGATCGAGATTGACTGCGCGAGACTGGCAACACTGTGCAGGAACAGTATGCCCGCGGTACATAGAGTACTTACTGTCACGCCTGCCATGAGCAGCGTGAAATGTGAAAGATGCCTCCGCTTCGATGCCAGACCGAGCACAGTCAGGAGTGTAATACTGGCACCGGCGATCGACAGCGGCCAAAGGCTTTGCAGACCCGAGGCGATCGCCGCGACCGCTCCAAGGGACGCGCCTGACGACACACCAAGTGTGTACGGGTCCGCCAGAGCGTCGCGCAACAGCGCCTGGAACAAGACTCCCGAGAGTGCGAGTGCTCCTCCGGCCAGCAAAGAAAGCAGCACTCGTGGAACTCTCAGCGTCAACAGAATTTGATGGTCGGGTTCAACACCTGCGAGAGCCTTGCTGTAGTCAACAGACACTGACCCGACCAGGGGGAGCGAGACCGCACACAGCAACCAAATTAACGCCGACACCGCAATGACGAACCACACGCGGCGCGCCGTCGCAAGGCGCCGTTCAGGCACCATAGAGCATCCAGGGACGACCTGCCGGCGATTGCATGATTACGCCGCTTACACGAAATACGTCCTGAAGGAGCTTCGGCCGGAAGACATCTGAAGGAGGGCCATCGGCTACGCACTCGCCCCGCTGCATCACTACCACGCGATCCGCGAACGTGGAGGCCAGGTTCAAATCGTGCGTGATCGTCACTACCAGCATTCCCCCATCAGCCAGTTTCTTCAGCAACCGGTATAAGTCGATCTGATGCTGGAGATCGAGGAACGTGGTTGGCTCATCGAGCAACAGAGCAGACGGTGTCTGCGCGAGTGCGGCGGCAAGGATCACGCTCTGTTTCTCACCGCCGCTCAGCGTCTGAAACTCGCGAGATCGGAATGCCAGAGTTTCGGTGAGTTCCATTGCACGCTGGACGTGAACAGCATCGTCGTCCGATTCAAAGAGGCTGTCGGCGAACGGCGTCCTGCCCATAAGCACGACCTGTTCGGCGGTAAACGGAAAGTCGACGCGCACGCTCTGCGGGACGACGGACACCCGCTGTGCGAACTGCTTTCGCGACCACGCCGACAGCTCTCGTCCTTCGAAAAAGCACGAGCCCTGATATTGCGTGCGGAGCCCGGCCATGATGGCGATAAGAGTGGTTTTCCCTGCGCCGTTAGGTCCGACGACTGCCACCAGTTCTGACTGGCCAAATGCGAGCGACACGGATTTGAGCGCCTCAAGTTTGCCATAAGCGATGCTCAGCCCGCGAAGCTCGAACATCGGTCCGTTCACACGTTGACCTCAGGATGAAGCAGCCGCGCAATCCTGCGTGCGCACTCAACTACGCGCGGCCCGGGAACGACGAACACCTGGTCCGCAACGATATCGACCCGATGGTTTCGAACTGCCGGCACCGTGCCGTATCGATTCCACAACGCCACCTCCGACTGCACCTTCGCCGCAGTCACGGGCAACGCGTCGCCGTGTTCGCCCATGTCGAGGATGACCTCCGGATTTCGCGCGACGATCTCTTCCGGAAGTACCTTCACCCAAGGCACGCGAGCATCGGACAAGACATTTCTGCCACCCGCTACCGTAATGACTTCGTCGAGGTAGGTGTTGGGCCCGACGGCGATGATGCCGTCGAGGGTACCGGGGTTGCGGCCGACTACAAAGAGAATCGCTGTCTTTGGCCGGACGGCGACACGTTCCTTTATACCCTGCAGACCGGTTCGAATATGATCACTCAGTTTGGCGGCCCGGTCCGGAATGCCGCAGGCTGAGCCGATCGCCTCGATCGTGTTGTAGATATCGGCGATGCGGTCCATCCGAATGTCCAGTGTCTTCAGCCCAACGGCATGAAAGCGATTCGAATCGTGGACCGTCGTCCGCTGCACGATGATCAGGTCCGGCCGCAGAGACAGGATCACTTCCATGTTGGGAGATGTCCAGTCGCCGACCTTCGGCAACTTAGCCGCTTCCGGCGGGAACTTACAGTACTCCGTGACTCCGACCACGCGATCGCCGAGACCCAGTGCGAACAAAGTCTCCGTGATGCCTGGCGCGGTCGAGACGATTCGACGAGGAAAGCCCGACGCCGCGTGCAAGGACGACAGTGCCGCTGCCGCAGACGCGAAGAGATCGCGCCGGCTAAGAATCATTCAGCGATCTCCTCCAGGATCTGCCGGACCGCTATCTGAGGTTCGGGCGCACGAGTCACCTGACGTCCGATGACGAGGTAACTGGCGCCGGCAGCTATTGCTTCCCGAGGAGTTGCGACGCGCTTTTGGTCGCCCGTGTCCGCGCCCGCGGATCTTACTCCGGGAACAACGATGAACTTATTCGTACCAATGATCGACCGTACCCGCTCGACTTCCAGCGGCGAGCAGACGATGCCATCGACGCCGGCCGCGACAGCGTTTTGCGCACGGAGGTCAACCAGGTCTTCGACCTTATGAGTATGTCCATCGGCATCGACATCCGACTGCGCCATGCTCGTGAGGACGGTGACGGCAAGGATCCTGAGTTCGGTTCCGGCACTTGCTTCCATCGCCGCCCGCATCACCTGACCTTGTGCATGCACTGTCAGAAAACGCGGACCGAGCCTGGCAACCTGCACGGTTGCACGACGAACCTGTTCATAGATGTCGTACATCTTCAGGTCGAGGAAAACCTGATTGCCTTCGGCAACCAGTTCCCTGACGAAGTCGGGTCCGGCAGCTGCGTACAACTCGAGGCCAACCTTGTAAAAGCGAACGGAAGCGCCGATCTTGCTGACTATTGCCCGAGCCTCGTCCGCGCCAGTTACATCCAGCGCAATGATGAGTGGATTCTCTTTCATGTAAGGTGGATGGGCTTTTGCTTTCTCGGGTCCACAAGCCTCGGCTCGACGCGGCCTATGACGAACGCTCCGGGGCAGCGATCCAGGAAGACCGACGCATCGCTCTCAGTGATTGTGATCAACAGCCCTCCTGATGTTTGCGGATCGTACAGCAACGCCTCGATCTCGTCCGGAATCGCAGACTCAGCTTTCACGCAGGAACCCGCGAATTCCTGATTGTTCTTCAGACCGCCGGGCCGTGCACCTGCAGCCGCATACTCCACTGCGCCGGGCAGGAACCGGATGTCCGCTGCTGAGATGATCAGCGTCACATTCGACGCCAGTGCCATCTCGCGCGCGTGTCCAAGCAGTCCAAACCCTGTGATGTCCGTGCAGCCGCCAACGTTCAGGCCCTCGGTGGCCTGAGCCGCAGCACGGTTCAACGTCAGCATCGACGAGATCGATGACTCGACATCAGCGTCTCTCGCCATTTCACGCTTGAGTGCCGTCGAGATAACTCCTGTGCCGATCGCCTTCGTCAATATCAGCAAATCTCCAGGGCGCGCGCCCGCGTTGGCGAGCACTCGATCGGGTCGAACCGTTCCGGTGACCGAGTACCCGAACTTGATCTCAGGATCGTTGACGCTGTGACCACCGATCAGCACGCAGCCAGATTCGGCCATCTTTTCGGCACCGCCGAGCATGATGGCGCGCAGATCATCGAGGTCGCCGTTTCCGGGCCACGCACAAATCGAGAGTGCCGTCACCGGAGTGCCTCCCATTGCGTAGACATCACTCAACGAATTCGCCGCTGCGATGGCACCGAAGGTATACGGATCGTCCACAATCGGTGTGAAGAAATCCACAGTCTGGACGAGGGCACACTCCGGCGTAAGCCGGTACACACCTGCATCGTCAGCGGTGTCATATCCGACCAGAACATTGGGATTCGACACGCGAGGCAAACCCGCGAGCGCCTTGTCCAGGACCCCTGGAGCGAGTTTCGACGCTCAACCGGCTGCTTTTACGTGTGCGGTTAATTTCTTCGCCGACACACTTCAGTTTAGCCAGACGTTATTTCAGAAACCCGCTGGCATTTGTCGTCGCTGAACTGATCTCGTCATTGTGCGAATCATCGAGCGCCAGCAGCGCGCGGAGTTGCGGGGTAAAGCGAGCCTGCAATTCGGCCGGGATGAGCCGCTTTTGATACTGCTGCTGCGGAATGTCCCAGCGAGAGTAGAACGCATGCAGCGCCCGGCGCGGCACTGCGGTCCGATTTTCCGTGCCTCCATGCCACAAATGAGCATTCATCACTACTACAGTTCCAGCCGGCGCTGTCACGAGAATCTCCCCTGCATGACGCGCCTCCGGATCCTGAAGGATCTCCTGCGGCCGCTTTGCCCAGCGATGCGATCCCGGCACAACGCGGAGGGCACCGTTCTCCGTGGTGAACTCATCGAGCATCCACACGGTGTTGCAGACAGAGTAGCCCTGCTGGTCCGGAAGCAGGCCCATATCGACGTGCAGCGGCTGCCGAGACCACGAGTTCGGATTCGCGGAACGAGCGTTGAGGCTCGACAGTTTGAACCGCGGACCAAGCACCGACCCAACGTACTCAAGGATCTCCTCATCGGAAACGAGTTCTTCGTAGACCGCCCCTTTCGCTACGAGGTTCGCGAGACGACGAGAGTTTGGCTCGTACCGGAATTCGGAGCCAGCGTTGTCGCCTTCGGCGTCGAAAAGTTCCTCGGTTCTGATCGTCAGCTGATTCAATCGCTCCGGAGCGATGAAGTCCTGAAGCACCACATAACCTTGTTCCTCGAGAAACGTTTTATCGTCCGATCGCATAGGGCCTTGTCTGAAGCCCAGTTTATCTCCGGTCGCAGAGAGTGATTCGCTACGCTAATTATTTCCAGACATGTCCAGAATTCTTGAAAACCTACCAGTGGGCCAGCGTGTTGGCATCGCGTTTTCCGGCGGGCTCGACACCAGTGCGGCAATCCACTGGATGCGGCAGAAAGGTGCGATTCCTTACTGCTACACCGCAAACCTGGGGCAACCGGATGAGCCCGACTATGAAGACATCCCTCGCCGTGCAGCGGAGTATGGCGCTGAGAAAGCGCGGCTGATCGATTGCCGTCCGCAACTCGTCGGCGAAGGTCTGGCCGCTTTGCAATGCGGCGCGTTCCACATCACCACGGCTGGTGTGCCTTACTTCAACACGACGCCGATCGGACGCGCCGTGACCGGAACCATGCTGGTGGCGGCGATGCAGGAAGACGACGTCAACATCTGGGGCGACGGCTCGACGTTCAAGGGTAATGACATCGAGCGTTTCTACCGCTACGGCCTGCTGGCGAATCCCAATCTCCAAATTTACAAGCCGTGGCTGGATCCGGCGTTCATCGAAGAACTCGGCGGCCGCAAGGAGATGTCGGAGTTCATGGAGCGCTCCGGCCTGCAATACCGGATGAGCAAGGAGAAGGCGTACTCCACCGACTCCAACATCTGGGGCGCGACACACGAAGCGAAGGACCTCGAGTTTCTTAACAAGGGCATCCGGATTGTAGAGCCCATCATGGGCGTCGCGTTCTGGCGCGACGACGTTCCGATCAAACGAGAAGAAATCTCGGTCCGGTTCGACGAAGGCCTGCCGGTTGCGATCAATGGTCAGACGTTCAATGATCCCGTTGCTCTGGTTAATGAGGCGAACACCGTTGGCGGACGGCACGGGCTCGGCATGTCCGATCAGATCGAGAACCGGATCATCGAAGCCAAGTCGCGAGGCATCTACGAGGGCCCCGGCATGGCTCTCCTTTTCATCGCGTATGAACGGCTGGTTACCGGCATACACAATGAAGGCACGATCGAGCAGTACCGCGATTGTGGGCGACGACTCGGACGACTGTTGTATGAAGGGCGATGGTTCGACCCGCAGTCGATGATGCTCCGGGAGACAATGCAGCGCTGGGTGGCGCGCGCCATCACCGGGGAGGTCACAGTTGAGCTTCGCCGTGGAAACGACTACTCGATTCTGGATACGACGAGCCCGAATCTGACGTATAAGCCAGAGCGGCTGTCGATGGAGAAGGTGGAGAATGCTCCTTTCACATCGCGCGATCGCATCGGACAACTGCACATGCGGAATCTGGATATTACCGACACTCGCGACAAGCTTTTTGTTTATGCGCGGTCGGGGATGCTTGGTCCCGGGCTCGCGGAGAGCCTGCACCTGCCTGCTCCGGAACCACATGACAAGCAGACGGAGAAGTAGCGCGACATGCTAAACTAGCAGTGCAGCAGTGTGGTGGCTGTAGCTCAGGTGGTAGAGCGCTGGATTGTGGTTCCAGTGGTCGAGGGTTCGAACCCCTCCAGCCACCCCACCCTTCTCCGAGTCCTTCAATCTTCCGGCTCTACGCATCTCTCAGTTCTCGTCAGATTCGTGTTCAACATGTGTTCGGGGCTGACTTGAACCGCTTTGAGCTTCTTATCCAGTGATTCCACAGCTTCGCGAACGCTCGCCGGGATCTGTTTGGATGTATCGGTTCATCGCCGGCGTCGAGTGCCGGAGGTGCGATTGAATGTCTTTCACCGAGCCTACATTCTGCATGTGCGTTGCGCAGGTCCTTCGGAACACCTGGTGGTTAGCGCCCGAAAGCGGCCGTCGAGATGCTCATGTACGACCATGGTCTGGCCAGCCAGCGTGTTTCTCCATCGCGTTTAGTTCAACTGCAGGGACCGTCTTTCAAACTCGACGGTATTAGCTTTGTTTACGGTGGGCTCATGCTGCGCGCTGAAGATCCAGTCCAGATCTTTGCGTCGAAGTTTTACGAACGCGCTGCCTTTCTCTGAGGCCGGTGCGATCTCGGTAATACCTCGTAATCGCAGTCCTGCGGTAAGCGTCCCTGCCATGTCCCGAAGTTCCGCTCCGATCGGCCGCGAGCCTGCGGCGAATACGCCGGAATCATCCGGATACCCAGGTCCTGTAATGCACGGCAGACATGCGTGGGGCGGTTCGGATCAATACGCTGGCCGCGTATCGGCGTCACAACGAAGTGCCCGGCGCAATCGCTGTACAAGGAGCAAAACACACCTCGTGTTTCAACTACTTCCCGCAGCGCTGACATAACGCTCCGCGTCGATTCGGCTTCTACCAGCTGCGCGTAATAAATCTCTGGTTGCGTCATCCATAACCACCAGTAGTTCGTAGTAACGATCGTCACTGAACCACCGGTGCTCGCTGGCGTCAATGCAGCATCATCCCGGCAAGCGGCCGGCGGGGAAGGCGCTTGCGGTGACTGCCTCCCTTCTTGCGCCGTTCTACCAGGCCAGCCTCCTGCAGCGCGGTTTTCACCCACGTATAGCTGTACTTCAGCCCATGCTCCTCCCGCAGTTTCTCATGAAAGTGCTGCACATTGAAGTCAAAGTACTGCTCCCGATAAAGACTGAGTACCTTCTCCAAATCCGCCACTGGAACACGCGTCGGACTCGGAGAGCGCTTGCGGGATTCCCACAATCGGCTATAGCCGTGCTCCTAATACTGCTCGCGCCACCGCCTCATGGTCCGGTCAGTCACCCCGATGATCTCGGGGGCTCCCACCACTTCAGCTTGCCTGCCATCGCCTTCAGGATCACTTCTTGTATTTTCATTACCCCGCTCCATCTCCGCGGCCGGGAACTGCTGTTCGATGGCTTCCACATTGCCCAGCTTTCCCCACCCGCCATTTGAGCGGACATTTCACTTGCTAATTGAGGCGAACAATTCACATGCTACCGACAGGGATGTTTGAAGGTGAGAGTCGGGTCGATGGTTAAGTGATAGAATCCTGACGGATGAGACGGACACTGCCGCTGTTGTTCGCCGTGCTCTGCACGGCTGCGGCATCGGACCGCCAAGCCGCCGAATGGACTCTGTTCATGGGCGGCGCGGTCGGATTGCATGGCCGGCCGGGGGTAATTCGCGACATCGCGGCCCTTCCTGCGGGCGACCTCGAAGTGGAAATCCTCGACTGGGTGGGAATGAACGTGGACCCGCCTGATCTCGAGCGCTTGAGCGGGCTCCGTCATCTGAAAGAGCTTCATCTGCCCGGCCCGATCTGGAACCGCAATGCAGACGGCAATCGCGACGGCAGCCGCGATCTTCGATTTCTCGCCGGTGTTGCCAGCCTTGAAAAGTTGACCTTCAGTTATCACTTTCTCGACCGGATCCGATTCCACGACGCGGGCCTCGAGGAGATCGCGCCGCTGACCAATATCCGCGAATTGGTACTGAGGCAGGCGTCGATCGACGGCCATGCGCTCGGTCCTTTCAAGGAGTTGCGCGCACTCGACCTCACGCTCACCCGTCTGAACGATGCCGGACTGCGAAACGCAGCCGGAATGAAGCATCTTCGGCGCCTTTGGGTAGGCGACACCCCGATCACCGACAACGGCCTGGACGCGCTCACCGGCCTCGATGCTCTGGAGGATCTGGACCTGCACGGAACCGAAGTCACCGACGCCGGTCTGGTGCGATTGAAAGGTCTGGTCCATCTGCGCAAGCTGAACCTGATGGGCACGCGCGTCAGCGATGCCGGGCTCGAGCAGTTGCAGTCGTTGACACGCCTGGAGCAACTGAACCTTTATCGAACACGGGTAACCAACGCGGGTCTCGAAAGGTTGCGGGGTCTGAACGGACTGGCCGAGATCGATCTCCGTTACACACGCGCCACGCGCTCCGGAGTGGACGCCTTGCAGAAGTCACTACCCGAAGCGCGAGTAATTTTTCTGGACAATCAGGCGCGGGCTGCTCTGCCGTCCGCCGCGAGCAAAGGGCCGGCCGGCAAAGGCGACGCTGCCATTGCCGCATGGATCCGTGCGCTGGGGGGCTCGGCGGTGCTCGAGGGCGGCTGGCTGGTGGAGGCGAGGTTGCGAGCAACCTCGATCACCGACGAACAGCTGGACAATCTTCGCGGTGCATCGCACCTCCGCAAGCTCGACCTGGAAGCGACTGAAGTGGGAGACTTGGGCGTCGGCAAGCTGACGGGCCTTCCTGGGTTGCAGGAACTGAATCTGAACAGTACGGCCGTCTCGGACAGCGGACTTGCGAAGCTCTCGACGCTGCGTAATCTGACCCGTCTGGGCCTGAACAATACCTATATTGAAGGTCGCGGCTTTGCGCAGCCGCAGTTCACTTCGGAACTGGAGCAGTTATCGCTCGCGGGTTCCCCGGTTTCCGATGAGGGTGCGGGCGCGATAGCACGCATCCGTACTCTGAAGCGGCTTTCGCTTGCTTCCTCCGACATCACCGATACCGGAGCGGCTCGGCTGGCGGCATTGTCACAACTCACCTGGCTCGACCTTTCCGGCACGGATATTGGCGACGAGGCCTTTGCCCAACTCAAAGTCCTGCGCAACATCAGCACTCTGGTTGTGGGCGATACCCGGCTGACGGACAAGGGCCTGCCGCATGTGGCTGGGTTCTCTAATTTGCGCTACCTCGATTTGAAGAGGACGCACGTGACGGATGCGGGCATGACTGCGCTGGCGCCACTCACGGGACTCGCGCATCTGATCCTCGATTACACCGAGGTTGGCGACAAGGGACTGGCGGCGCTCGGCAACCTGAAGGCGCTCACGGCCCTGAGCCTCGACAGTACGCACATCACCGACTCCTCAATCGCCGAAGTAAAGTCCTTCTCGCGGCTTGAGAGTCTCAATCTCTATCACACGCTGGTCACCGGTAAGGGATCAGCAGAATTGCGGGAGGCGCTGCCGCATTGCGCCGTCGTCTTCGACGCCGAATCCAGTCTGCCTAACCGGAGACGAAGCTAATGCTGCCTCAACTGCTCCTCTTTCTGGCCGCGGCCGCGAATACAAGTGACTGGGTTTCGCAGGAGGGCGGCAACATCACTCGCGACGCTTCAGGTCAAGTGATCGCGGTCGACCTCACGGGATCCTGGGTTACCGACGCGGATCTCGAGCGTCTGCGAAGCTTCCCCCGGTTGCGCAGCCTGAATCTGACACGAACGAAGATCACCGACGTCGGCATGGAACACCTGGCCACGCTGACCAGCGTTACCGACCTGAATCTTTATTTCGCGGAGTACATCACCGAGGACGGCATCGCCCACCTGAAAGGTTGGAGTTCGCTCGAGCGGTTGAACCTGCACGGCACGAAAGTTACGAGCAAAGTTTTTCCTCTGCTTACGCGCCTCACCGCGTTGAAGTCGCTCGACCTGGGCTCTACGCAGATCGATGATGAGGGTTTTGAAGAGCTGACAGCTCTGCCGCACCTGGAAGAACTCGCCATCGGCGGCTAACCGGCTGACCGGATCGTGCCTGCCGCTGCTGAAGCCGCTCGCGCAGTTGCGGCGGCTGGACGTCGGAGGCATACAGCGCGTCGATTCAGGGCTGTGGGGACTGGCGCTCACCGATTACAACCTGACGCGGCTGGCTATGCTGACGCAACTGGAGTCGCTGACATTGAGCGGGGCCAATCTTTCGGACCGCGGCGTCGATCGGCCGGGGCGCGCGGAGGCCATCCGCGAACAGTTGCGCGACCTTGCTCCGCTCGCAAAGCTTGTGAACCTGCGGGTGCTCGACCTGAGCGGCACGAACGTCACCGCTGATGCCCTGACTGCGCTCGAGTCTCTGCCCCACCTGCGCGAACTGCGCCTCGGCCTTGCCCGGAATATCACCGATGCCGCCGTGGAGAAGTTGCTGGCGTTGAAGCAAGTGAAGGTGCTGTATGTCGGGAGCAGCGGCATTTCGGCCAGCGGACTGGCTAGCTTACGCGCAGAAGGCCGGTACGACAAGCTCGATGCGGGAGACGCAAAATGAGATCAGCCGCGCTGATCCTGGCATTGACCGTCGGCGTCTGCCTTGCTCAAGCCCCCGGTGGCTTCCGCGAGAAGCTTTATCCGGTCCTCGAGAAGGCCCAGTGCCGGCTCTGTCACAACGACAATGGCGTGGCGTCGCGCACGCGGCTGCAGTTTCCGCCGGAGGACGCCGGCGAAGAGATTGCCGCGTTCGGTTTGCGGCTGTCGCGCCTGGTCGATCGGGTTCATCCGGAAGAATCGCTGCTGTACCGCAAGCCGACGAATCGCACCCCGCACACGGGCGGCGAGCGTATTCACCCGGGCAGCCCGGAAGAACAGAAGCTACTCGCGTGGGTCCGCTACCTGGCCAGCCTTCCCGAAGACAAGCTCGTCAGCCAGACAGGACCGGTTTCCGCCGCGCCCGCGGTGGTCCGGCGCCTGACGCACAGCCAGTACAACCAGACCGTCGCCGATCTTTTGGGCGACCAGACGCGGCCGGCGGACCAGTTTCCGCAGGAAGACTTCATCAACGGTTTCACTAATCAGGCAGCGGGCCAGAGCATCACGCCCGTGCAGCAGGAGGCATACAATCGTGCGGCCGGGAAACTCGCGCGCAATGCGTTTCGCGGCGGCGACGGACGCGCGCTGGTTCCCTGCCGGCTTCGTCGCCCACGGATGCCGCGTGCCGGCAAGCAGTTCATCCGCGAGTTCGGCCTGCGCGCGTTCCGCCGTCCCCTTGTTCCCAGCGAAGTCGCCCGCTACGAAAAGCTGTTCCTGGTGGATGCAGCTCCGGCGCACGATTTCATGAAGGGCGCACAGCTAGTGGTCGAGGCCATGCTGCAGTCGCCTAACTTTCTTTTCCACCTGGAGCAGGGGCCGGAAGGTGTTTTCGACCAATACCGCACGGCCAGCCGTTTGTCCTATTTCCTGTGGGACACCATGCCCGACCAGGGGCTCTTCGAGGCTGCGGGGAGCGGACAGCTGCGCACGTCCCGCGCAGATCGAGCGGGCCGCAAAGCGGCTGCTGGACGATCCGCGCGCCAGGCAATCCATGGACGTGTTTCTGGCCCAGTGGCTGCGGTTCGATCGCCTGAAGAGCGCCGTTCGCGACTATCGCTTCTACCCGGATTTCAGCGCTGAACTGGCGTCCTCCATGCTGGAGGAGACGCGGCAACTCTTCGATCACCTGGTTTGGGACGATGGGGACTTCACTGGATTCTTCACCGCACAATTACGCCTATCTCAACAACGATCTTGCGAAGTTATATGGCGTACCGCCTCCCCGCAACGAGTTCGAGCGCGTGAATTTCCCGAGCGATTCAAAGCGCGCCGGTGTAATCGGCCAGGCTGCTTTCCTCACCTTGACCAGCAAACCCGCCGATACGTCCCCGACCGAGCGCGGCATTTTTGTGCGCGAGCATTTCCTGTGCCAGATCATACCGCCGCCTCCGGCAGGCGTGAACACAACACTACCGCCGGCTACTGACGAACAGCCAATGACCAACCGCCAGCGGCTGACGGTCCACCTTACGAACCCGACTTGCGCCGCATGCCACGGGCTGATCGATCCAATCGGTTTCGGCCTCGAGCACTTCGATGCCATCGGACGCTATCGCGAGCAGCACGTGGTCACGGTCTTCCCGACCTTCGACGAAATGGTGCACCGCACCAAAATGAAGCCCACCGAACACCGTCTGCCGCTCGACGTCACCGCGTATGTTCGCGGCATACCGGATTCCGAGTTCGCCACACCGCGCGAGTCTGGGCCAAATCCTTGCCAAAGACCCGGCTTGCCAGAAATGCGTCGTGAAGCAGCTATTCCGGTACGCGCTCGGCCGGCCGGAAACCCCAGCCGATCAAGCGGGTGATCGAAGCAGCGATGCGAGAGTTTCAGGACTCCGAATTCCGATTCAAAAGGCTTATCATTAGTATTGTCAGCTCGCAAGCCTTTCCTCGGAGGCAGGGACGTAAAGATGCCTGTTAGTGCGCTTATCCCGCCGCACCTTTTTGCGCGGCTTCGGCGTTTCCGGCGCAGCGATCCGTATTGGTCTTCCCGCGCTGGACGCATGTTCAACAGGAACGGCACCGCCTATGCGGCGACCGGTAAGAGCTCGGCACGCGAAATCCCGACGCGCTTCGTTTTCTGGTTCAACGGCAACGGCATCCCCGAGAAGTACTGGATACCCGAGGAAACAGGCCCGGAGTTTCAGTTCACGCCGTGCCTTAATCCGCTGGCGCCGTTCCGCAAGGACATTCACGTGATTACGGGTCTGGATAGTCCGGCGGCGCGGCTGCCCGGTCCTGGCAACAGCCACTATCCCTCCATGAGCGCGCTGGTCTCCGGCCAGGTGTACACCGGACGGGGCGCGGGCGGTCCTTCGATCGATCAAGTCATCGCCGCAAAAATCGGGAGGGGACTCGCGCTTTCGCTCGCTCCAGATCGGCGTCTGCCAGGAGTCCTTCGGCGAAAGCATTCAGCGCAACCTGAGCTGGGCGGATCGCGACCGTCCGCTGCCGCCGGAGATGATTCCGCACCGGCTGTTCGATCGCCTGTTCGGGTCGAAGGAGGAGCACTGGATCAGCCGTGAGAAGAGCATCCTCGATGCCGTGCAGGAAGACGCGAAATCGGTTCAAGTCGCGGCTGGGCAGCGCAGGATCGAACGCGACTGGATGAATATCTGACCTCGGTGCGCGACCTGGAGCGATCGATCGCGAGCCTGCCGCCCGAATACAAGACCGTGGTCGAGCGGCCGCCCGAAGGGGGCGACCTGAAGGACTGGCCGCGGATCGCGAAACTGCAAAGCGACCTGCTGGTGCACGCGCTGGCTTCCGGACAGACACGCGTCGCCTCCTACATGCTCACAAAATGCCAGGGACTCTCGCGATTTCCATGGCTCGGCCACACGCGCGAGCGGCATCACGAGTACACGCACGGCCAGGTGGAGACGCCGCGTGGCATGCGCATCCTGCGGGACATCTGCCGCTGGCACGTGGAGGAGTTCGCCTATCTGGTGGGCCGCATGAAGTCGACGCCGGAAGGCGAAGGGACGCTGCTGGACCACACCTGCCTGCTTTTCGTGCACGAGCATGCCGAAGCGAATATCCACAAGAACAACAATCTGGCACTGATCGTCGCAGGCCACGCCGGCAAAATGCAAAACAGGCCTGCATACCCGCATGACCGGAACGCTCGGCGATCTTTACGTGACGCTGGCGGACGAAGCGGTCGGGGCGCGCCTGGACGCGTTCCCGACCTTCGAGAAGAAGCTTACGGGCGTCGTCTAAACCTCGCGACAACGGCTTTAATCAGAAGAATATTCTCAGACCCAACTCGATCTGGCGCGGGCTGTTTGCCTGGGATGTAATCACACCGAACGCAGCTGGGCTGTCAATATTCAGGCCCGGGTTCGCCGGCTGAAAGTGGTTCAATACATTCACGAACTGGAAGCTCAGCGTCGCCCCGATACTTTCCTTGATGCGGATGTCCTTCATTACCGCCATATCCAGGTTCCACGTCGGGAATCCGCGCAAGGGGCCTCCTCCACCGCTCCTGCTGTCCACTCCCAGAATGATGCGGCGAAACCCGGAGTAGGCCGCACTAGGGTCGTTGAACAGATTGAGGCCCGTGCCGCCCCGGTCTGGATTGCCGTTCTGGCCAGCCGCGCCGGTGGATACCACGTTGTAATGAGCGCTGTTCCCTCCCGTATAAGGAGTGATCGGCACAGCCTGCTCATAATACTGGCTGAAGTAGCTGCAATTCATCTCGCCGTATGACTGGCAGCTTGTGTTGGAGAGAACGCTTAGCGGAGCGCCGCTCTGTGCAGTAAACAACGGTGCGAAGATCCATCCGCCCGCCAACTTACCCACCCACCCTCGCTGCGACTTGTAGAGGGGTGGCCGATACGAAATGCTGAGATTGTAGACCCAGTTGATGTCGAACGGCTGCGATCCATACATGGAACCAACATTCCACATATCCATGGGAGTGAGGATTCCGGACCCGAACCCGCCGGTTCCCAGCGCACGGCTGAACGTCAGGTTAGACATCGCCGTGATGTTATGGAAATCAGCCATTCGCAGCGAGCCGAAGACGGCGTTGTAGTTGCTGTACCCGAGGCTGGCAGCCATGGGCAGAGCCAATGCCTGCGCCGGATTGGAGCTGGGCATGGTGCGTCCCAGAGTCCAGCCGGGCGCGGCGTTCAGCGCCGCCCACATGTTGTAGACCGCGGTGGTCTGAATGTTGCTCCTCTGCTTCGACGCCACGGCCGCAGTGCAGTTCGCGAACCCGGTGCAGTATGGTGAAGCGGGACCGCCCATTGCCGCCTCAAAGAAAGGCTGCGGCTGGATTGTCTGTCCCGACGTTACACCAAGATACGTATTCGCAAATGCCTGCGCGAAACTCTGGCCATTCAGTGTGGTCATGTAAGGAACCGCGTCCAGGTTGAGCGCCAGTTGCTCGTCCCGGCTCCTCATACCGATGTAGCCGACTTCGACCCTGAAATTTGAAGTCAACGCTCGCTGGATGGTCAGGTTGAACTGATCGATGTGAGACGGCTTGAGCGCGGGATCGTCCGCCCATGCTGTCGCAGCGGCGGCATTGCCGTTCACGCCAGCGAGGTAAGGCTGCGGCAAATTCTGCGAGACCGTCGGCAAAGGCGCCACCAGACCATCGACGCCAATACGGAACGCAGTGGTGGGATCGGCTCCCGCGGTGCCGAGGCACTGCCCGTCCCTGCTGATTCCGGTGCACTGCACGGTCTGTCCGATGCCGACGCCCTGCAGCGGCACCTGAATCACGTTGATGCCGTTGATGCGCCCGTGCCGTCTGCCATATCCGCCGCGAATCACGGTATGAGCGAACAGGCCGCTGCTTTTATTCGGACTCCACGCCAGCGCTACGCGGGGATCGAGACCGTTGTACACGGGGTCGTACGGGTACTTGCGACCACCGGCGACATTGTTGATCGTGGCAAAGCCGAGGGTCGGATTGTAGACCTGCCCGGCGAGCGCCGCCTTTTGCCGCTGGGCCAGATAGTCCTGGCCGAAGATGGCATTCCCCTGGCTATCCGTAATCATGGGAATGTTGCCATCCTTCTCAGACGCGGGCATCTGGATCTGATAGCCGAGTCCGTAGCTCAAAGTCACGGTCGGCTTGATGTGCCAGGTATCACCGAAGTAGAGGTTGTAGGTATTGATAATGCTTTCTGAAAAAATCGAACTACCCACGGGCTGCAGTGCGCCGCCTTTTCGGGCATACATTACCTGCGACTGGGAAACGAGGCCCAGTGTAGTCGCATAGAGGTTTGTCCAGTTGCTCACCTGGTTGGCGGGCACGCTCGCTGGAACATATGCGGCCGGCATGTTAATTCCCGCGCCGCCGGTGATCTCGTAACCAGCATAGGCATAGATGCTGATGCCGTTGTCGTTCCGCTGGTGCTTGATATCGTTGCGCTGATACTGACCGCCGAACTGAAATACGTGGTCGCCATGAATCAGGCTCAGGTCGTCGCGCACTACTTTGTCCTGTCCGTCCCAATAGCGCGCCAAACCGCTTCCGCGGTCCACCTGGACGGGAAGAAGCTGGCCGCCGCCGCTACCCCCGATAATGGCTGCTCCGCCGAGGCCCGGAAGCTGCGGAGGTCCGCCTGCACTGATCCATTCCCAGGCATTGCGGAGATAGTTGAAGTGAAAGTCGTTGATGAGGCGTGGAGTGATAACGCCGGAGAGTCCCACCACCCAGTACGAAGGCGTCTGACGGCGCGGCGTCTTGGCCGATGCAATCCCGAGAGTATCACCGGGCAGGATTCCGCCGATGTCCACCTGGGTGCTTGTCATCTGGGAGAACTTGTAATAGCGGTACGCGGTCATCAGGCGCCAGTTCTGTCCGAAGTCATGATCGATGCGCCCCATCGCGAAGTTGGACGTCTGCGGCAAGGGAAGGGTGGTGAAGAAGCCCTGCGTGTTATACCGGTCGCCGAAATTCGGATCGTTGGGCAAGGGCATCCACTTGTTCCAGATCTGCGACACGATCGGGTTCAGGCCCTGCCCGCGGGGATCACAGGGACCGCCGGGGCAGACCGCGGGCTGGTAGGTGACTCCGTTGACGGTTACGGGAACGGAGTTCAGGTTGTACGCCACTTGCTGTCCTGAACTGTTCGGAACCTGAATCACTCCAGCGCGCATCAGCGCAGTCGGAACCAGCCGGTCGATGGTGGCGACGTTCGGAAATCTTCGCCCTTCGTAGTTGAAGAAGAAATACGTTTTGCCTCCCAGCAACGGAGGCAGGAGCGGTCCGCCGAGCGACGCGCCGAACCGGTTCTGGTGGGTCGCCGGGAGCGGAGTGTATGGAAGCCCGCTCGACGGTGTGTGGTTATTTTGCCAGGTATTGGCGCCCATGTTACTGGCGAAATAATACTCGTACGCCGAGCCGTGAAATCGATTCGTACCGCGCTTCGAGACCATCTGGACCTGCGCTCCCGCTGCCGAATTGAAGTCCGCGGTCTGGTTGCTGACGCCCACCTTGTACTCTTCGATCGTTTCCACAGGCGTTGGGATCACGCCCGAAGGCAGCGCGTTGCCGGTGCCGAACATATTTCCTGGGGCTGCATTGTAGTTGTGAGAGCCCTGCTGGTCGTCGCTGTTGTTACCGCCATCCAGTTGAAACTGGGTCTGGTCCTCGACGATTCCCGCGACCTGGCCGCCGATGGCTCCGTTGGCTCCGCCGCCAGGGGTGATGGCCGGTTGCAGTACCAGGAACGCGTTGGCATCGCGGCCCAGGTTCGGCAAGTTGGCCAGCGATTCTCCTGTGATCGTCGATCCTACCGTGGCGTTGGAGGTTTGCAATTCAGCGCCGGCGGCTGCCCGGACTTCAACCAGGCTGTTGGTGGAGCCGACCTCCAGGGCCACGTTCAACGTCAATTCGAGGCCGACCGCAACTTTCTGTTGCGCCAATTTTGCCTGCTTGAACCCCGCTTTGGAGACGGTGATGTCGTACGTGCCGGGATGGACGTTCAGGAAAAGGTAGCGCCCCACTTCGTTCGTCAGCGTCTCCTGGCGGCTGTCGGTTTCGGTGTCCGTCAGTACGACCTCGGCGGCTGCGATCACCGCGCCTTGTGGATCCACCACTTGACCCGAAACAGTGCCGGACGCGGTCGATTGAGCCGCTGCCGGGCCAATACACCAGGTCAGACATAACAACACCAATAGTGCTGGAGGCATCCAGCAAGAACCTGGGCGAAGGCCCCGGGGCTTTTCAGTCATGCTGAATTCTCCTGAGTTGGAGGCGCAATTGCTGGCTGCCACCTGGTGTTTGTCAGCGTGGCTTGTGACTCGCCCCACCGGTGAAGCTGGGATTCGTGACAAGCGGCGCATGATGGGCGGTGGCAGGTGAGGTCTTGCCACGAACGGATACACAATCCCGCTTATCGCCGACTGATCTGGCATGATCACTCCTCGGCAGAGCGTCCTCTTCGGATGCGTCTGAATGGCTGTGAATTGCTGGGCACCGATTATATCGCGGCGGGGACTACTGTCAACCACACGTAGCGCCACCACGTAACGTAACCATGGAGTGGCCATTTCCAGACTGTAAGGAGTCTTGCCACTACAGCCTTGACCGATCGCTGCGTTTCTTCTGCTGAATATAATCATTCGGAAACATGCGATTGATAGTTTTTGTTTTGTTCGCTTTGACCGTTTCCCCGGCTCAGGATAGCCGTAATCTGTTCGCCGGGCGCTGTGGTGTTTGTCACGGCTCCGATGGCCGCGGATCGGAGCGTGGACCGAATCTGGCCGGCAATCGGCGTCTGAGATCCCGAACGGTCGAAGAGATCCGGACGATTATTCACGATGGCTTACCAGGGACCGGGATGCCAGCTTTTCCGCTTCCGCCGGCGGAGCTCGACGCTGTGACTCGTTTTGTCAGGTCGCTCAGTGCGCCTGCTGCTGAGGCACATCTCCCCGGTGACCCTGCGGCTGGAGAGCGCTTTTTTCTCGGCAAAGGACGATGCAGCACGTGTCACATGGCACTGGGCCGCGGGACGGCGGTGGGTCCTGATCTTTCGAATATCGGGCGGGAAATGACTGTCGCGGAGATGGAAGAAGCGATTCGACAGCCTTCGGCGAAGATCAGCCCCGGATACAACCGAGTGAGTGTTCGATTGAAGGATGGCGGGACCATCGAGGGCTTTGCCCGTAACGAGAGCCGGTACAACATCCAGGTTCAGGATGTTCGCGGACGCTTTCATCTGCTCGCGGACAATCAAATCGCAAAGCTCACAAAGGAGGAGGGCTCGTACATGCCGCTGACAGAATGCAGCGGCAGCGAGTGCACGGATTTGCTGGCCTGGCTTGGTTCCCTCACTGGGGCACAGCCGGGGGCAAAACCTTTTCCGATGAAGTCGGCTGGCGGACCATCGTTCGATGAAATTACGCATCCCCATGCTGGAGACTGGCCCACATATCACGGCTCTATCGGCGGGAACCGGCACAGCTCTCTAAACCAGATAACGGCCGGCAACGTGAACACACTGGCTGTCCAGTGGATCTTCCCCGTGAATCATTTCGCGCTCGAAGTGACTCCCGTGGTATTGGATGGCGTGATGTACGTCACGGGGCCGAACCAGGTGTTTGCGCTGGATGGCCGGAGTGGCCGCACCCTCTGGCATTACGCGCGCCCGCGATCAACAGACGTTCGAGGAGACCCGGCGAAAGGAACCAACCGCGGAGTGGCTGTTCTTGGTGATCGTGTGTTTCTGATTACCGACGATGCTCATCTGCTCGCACTCCATCGTGTCACAGGTGCCTTATTGTGGGATACGCCGATCGTGGACGAAAGTCCACTTGGCAATTACGGAAGTACGTCTGCACCGCTGGTTGTAAACGACCTCGTGATCGCGGGAGTGGCCGGCGGCGATATGGGAATCCGCGGCTATCTTTCCGCCTATCGCGCTGCTACCGGGGAACGAGTATGGCGCTTCTATACGGTCCCGAAGCCTGGCGAGAAGTTGTCGGAAACATGGCAAGGGCAAGAGCTCGCGAAAACCGGTGGCGGCGGAGCGACATGGATGACCGGTACATATGATCCTGAAACTCGCACACTGTTCTGGGGCGTGGGAAATCCATACCCCGCACTGAATGGCGATGAGCGTCAGGGCGACAATTTGTATTCGGCGTCCGTGCTTGCACTCGATCCTAATGATGGAAAGCTGAAGTGGTATTACCAGTTCACTCCTCACGACACGCATGACTGGGACGGCCAGCAGACTCCACTCGTTCTGAATCGTGTGTACCGGGGCAGGGAGCGAAAGCTGCTCGTGCAGGCGAATCGCAATGGCTTCCTTTACGCGTTCGACCGGACCAACGGCGAGCTTCTCCTCGCAGAAAAGTTCGTCGATCGCCTGAGCTGGGCCAGCGGTATCGGCAAGGATGGACGGCCCATTGTGATTCCCGGTGCGGATCCCACATCTCAGGGGAATAAAGTATGCCCGTCAGTGTTGGGCGCTACAAACTGGATGTCGGTCGCATACAGCGATGTGACCAGGCTCTTTTACGTTCAATCGCTCGAAGCCTGTGGTATCTACGTAAAACCTCCGAGCCGCGACTCCCGCCAGGTGAACCTCGAGCCTGGACAAAAGTTCCTGCGCGCGATTGATCTCGAGACAGGTAAACGCGTTTGGGAAGTTCCGCAGATCGGTCCAGCGGACAGCTGGGGTGGTGTGTTATCTACAGCCGGCGGTTTAGTCTTCTTCGGTGAAGACAGCGGAGCCTTTGCCGCTGTTGATGCAAAGAACGGCGAGGATCTCTGGCGCGTGGAGACCAACGCTGCTACGGCGTTGGGTGATGGTCATAGCTGGCGTGCTTCTCCCATGACATATATGGCAGGCGGGAAGCAGTACGTTGCGGTGGCAG
Source organism: Bryobacteraceae bacterium (assembly GCA_963794765.1). Lineage (GTDB taxonomy): Bacteria > Acidobacteriota > Terriglobia > Bryobacterales > Bryobacteraceae > JAWXCM01. Next base: position 748,911 of record CAWCGC010000029.1, read on the forward strand.
CGGGTCCGAATATTCTCTGTTTCGGACTGCCGCAGTAAACAAATTTGTCAGCGCGAAGGAGTTCGTCAGGCTGTGTTGCAACGATTCTGATGATCGGGTGAGTATGCGAGCGTAGCTTGAGAAGGTTGCACCGCTCAGCGGACCAGATCGAAAAGTCGTCGATGTAGAGTTTGTGGCGCACTATATCTCGGGCTGTTACCATCGCACCTGCCCTTTCCTCATCTGATGGATCGCTTCGTAACCATCGACAGTGCGTCGCGCAGGTTCGAACGCCCGGAATCCCTGCTTCGCGTTAACCCGCCGCTTTATGGCCCGGTGGTCCTGCTCGACTCGCAAAACGCCTGAGCGCTGGAATCCAGCGATCGCAACCCTGTAGGTCTGGGCCAGATCTGTATTGATGACACGCGGCTGTCGAGCACCGTGGCACAGTGCCGGTCGGAAGAGGCTCTCGGCTGCTTCCCGGTCTCGGAACGCAGTAGAAAGAAATCTATTGGGGCACCTTGCGAATCAACGCCCGATACAGTCGTCCGCATATTCCGTTGGTGAGCACAACGGATCTGTTGTGTTTGCCCACGGACGGCGGCCCGAGCAGGACAGACCGGAACGGCCAAGTCTCGCAGCCAACACCTGTCTTTCAGGGTGATGCGAAGAAAGTCGAGAGCAACACGGCCTCTGTACACTTCGCGTGCCGGGTCCACTGATTCCGCCTTCGGTGGCCCTGGCCGTAGCTTCGTGTGGCTCCGTCACTCGAATCGCATAGGATAACCACGTGCATTCACATGTGTACGCAAACGAGCGGGCGATATGAGCCGGTGGTGGCGCGTGGTTGGTGGACTCTCAATGAATCTGGCGCTCGGCACGCTCTACGGCTGGAGCGTGTTTGTGGCTCCACTCGAGGCACGGTTCGGCTGGACACGGACGGAAACCTCTATGGTGTTCACGATCGCGGTGATCGTGTTCGCAGTCAGCTTCGTAATCGCAGGTCGAATCCAGGATAAGGTGGGTCCCCTTCCGTGCTCGCTCGCCGGGGGCGTGCTGGTGAGCCTGGGCTTTTACCTCTGCTCGTACACAACCAGCCTGACGTACTTGTTCGTGTGCTTTGGAGTGATTGGCGGCCTCGGGAACGGGTTCGGGTATGCGACGCCGATTCCGGTCATGGTCAAGTGGTTTCCCGATAAGCGTGGGCTCGCGGTCGGAATCGCGGTCGGCGGTTATGGAGCCGGGTCGGCGATATTTGGGCCGCTCGCTCAGCTCAAGCTGATTCCCTCTTACGGGCTCCCGGCTACCTTCCAAATTCTTGGCGCAATTTTCCTGGTGATGACTCTGCTGGGCGCGCTGCTGCTGCGCAATCCTCCCGCAGGCTACCGTCCGGCAGGGTGGTCGGATGCTGGTTCGGCTGGCGAGGCTGCCGCTGGTGTCAGTCGCAGGGTCTCACGCGAATTCAGTCCGGTGGAGATGTTGCGCACCAGAACGTTCTACCTGATGTGGCTGGGGTATGCTTTCGGATGTTCGGCAGGACTGATGGTCATCAGTCAGCTGGTTCCGTTTGCGAAGAGCATGGGGGTGGCTGCAGCGGCACTTTCGACGATGACGCTGGTAGTTGGGGCGCTCGGGAACGCGACGGGGCGCATACTTTCGGGTTGGATGTCCGACCGGTTGGGTCGCATCAATGTCCTTCGGACAATGATCGGCATCAGCATGGTGACCATGCCGATGCTCCATCTTGTGGGCAGCAACGTCATGCTGCTGTATGCCGCCGTGTTCATCGTTTACTGGTGCTATGGCACGCAGCTTTCTGTGAACGGGGTGGCAGCTTCGGACTTCTGGGGCACTCGGAATGCAGGTATCAATTATGGCCTGCTTTTCACAGCATGGGGCGTGGCCGGAATCATTGGTCCGCGTATCGGGGGAGTGCTGTACGACAAGTATCACAACTATGAAGCTGCATTTCTGGTAGCGGCCGCGCTGGCCGGGGTGGCTCTGCTTTGTGAACTCGGTGCACGGCGGCCGGAGCCAGCGACTCGGTTGACCGACTGAGCCACTCAGCCGCCGTTGGTTCACCGCGATTCAGCGTGCTTACGCGACATAGTGCCAACACATTCACCGACAATCGGCAATTTCAAGATCTGCCGGGCCTGATATCAGAAGCGTGAAGTCGGCCTGTGCCAGTTTTCCGATGATGCAACAGATACCGGAACCGCTGCGCGACAGAGATGGCGAAGGGCTATCATCTGACAGCGTTATACGATCCCGCGCTGCGGGTGGAATGCCCGTGGATGTCCAGCCCGACACACACACCGATGTTCTGCACCAAAGCAATCGGCCTGCCGCCCGGAATACCGGATCAGCACGAAGGCGGCTTGCGCAGTATCCAGAAGCTCGCGCCGGCGGCCAGGACTCATGAGTCAGGGCTGGTCCAAGAAATCGGACTTAAGTACGATCCAAAGCCGCCGGACTGAAAAGGCGCCTCGAACCAAGCGAAAGCCGGAACGCCCACAGCGCGATCCCGGTAATTACTATCGCAATCGTTAATGAAGTCTGCCCATACCACGCGGAGAAGTCAGTGGTCAGAAAGAACCCAATCAGCGAATCAAGAACCAATGTCGCGACCACCAGGGCGAAGAATCCGAACCGCAGAATGATAAACACCAGGACTGTGAAAAGCACGGTCCAGAAGGCTCCGGTTGTAATCGCCAATTCAGGCGAGTCAATGAAGTTGCCGCGCAGGAAGCGCACAGCAACCCATCCTGCCACCCATACAATCGCGACCACCCACTGCTTTCTGACAACAGCCCGAACGAGGAAGAGCGTCAGCAACAGGATCAGGCTGCCGCCGACCTCGGAAAACAGCAGCCACGCCGTGTGGTCGGCGAACGGACGCATGCCTTTCAGGTCTTCCAGTCCGAACTGTCCGAAGATTGGTGCACCCATGCGCAGGTTGGCATACTCATACAGCGCGATGGCAAGCACGTACACAATTCCGAATAGCGTACCGAACAGCAGATCTCTCCCCACCAGAGGATCATTCCATTTCCCGGCCACCACCCGGGACCACGTGATCATCGTCTGCGGCCAATAGCGCCGCACCCACGGTTCCAGCGCGAGGTAAATGAGCCAGGCCTGGAGGGAAATATAAGCGGCGTTCGCTAAAGCGCTGCCTATCAAACGTTGTTCTGCGTCGGAGGCGACGTGATGCGCATGGAAAACCCAGCTGATCAGGCTCATCACTCCGCAAAAAACAGCGACGCGCGCGGCGCCACGCATATCGGCACGGCCTGCCCTCCAGTTATAGTGGGCAATCCACAAAGCAGCGATGAAAACCATCGCTCCGATACCAAAGTAGACGGCGCTGCGGAGTGTGAGAGACTTGTCGGGCCCGCTGCCAGCCAGCCTCGCCGCCGGTGTCCAGGGCCACTGGACCTGGAAGTAAACCGGGCGATTATGGAATGACGCAGCTTCGATCCGGACAGGTAGATCTGTTCGATCTTGATACAATCCAGTCCACGCAACCCGCGTGTCCGTCATCACGGATGAGGACCATTCCGGTGCTGCGGGCGTGAACTTCGTCATGTCCAGCTTGGCTGCCTCGAAGAGCGGACTCCAGTTCGGCGACGCCTGGGATTGCGGTGGTGCCTCATGTTCGGGCGGAACAGCCGCAAAACGCCGCAGGCTGCCATCGAGATCGATCACCACCGTACGCATGCCCGGAATGTTTACCGGCGGGTCTCCTATGCTCACCTTCGCGTTGGACGAGATGCCCTCAGCGACCAAAGAGACAGGCGCCTGGCGATACCAGTAGCCAATCGCGGAGGGGGGCTGGGAAAACTGCCTTTCCCATTCGCGCATGTCGCGTCCCTTCGACCGGGAGAAGTTGATAATGCCTGCGTCTGCAAAAAAGTCCGCACTGGAGTCGGCAGCGCGTTCTGAGTAACCCAGACTTTTGAGAATTTCCCTCGCCCTGGCCGTCAGGACTTCCGGAGGGTTCTCAAGCGGAACGAGATTCATCAGGTGAAAACGGGGAATAGCCACGCAAAAAGCGATCAGACCCACAAGGATCCCGGCCAGAGCCGGAATGGCGACCTTCGGGGAGAGCCCGTCGTGTGACCCCGCTTCCGCCACAACCTCAGGAGACGGCGTCACTCCTTCGGCAAGAGCTGCGGACAGCGGATCGCCGCCGGGCAATATCGCCGATAAGGCGAGAGCGGAGGACGGTCGCATCCTGGGATCGGCGTCGAGGCAAGTCAGTATTGCCCTTTCAACCGCTTCGTCCAGATCCCGGGTGATGGTGGAGGGCGAAGTAACCCGATTCTCCTGCCGCAGTCTTACGATGTCCGCGAGCGTGTCCGCCTGGAACGCCACCTTGCCCGTGAACATCTCGTAGAGGATCAGTCCGACCGCGTACAGATCGCTTTGAGCCGAGACTTCCAGACCGCTGAGTTGCTCGGGCGCCATGTACGCCGGGGTGCCATTGCGAATCTCGTCACCCTGCAGTTGCTCCGCGATGCCTGCCAGACCAAAATCAGTCACGCGAAGTTCCCCGCGTGAATCGATCATGATGTTAGCCGGTTTCAGATCGCGGTGCAGAACACCCTGGCTGTGGGCGGCCGCGACTCCGGCGCACAACTTGCGCGCGAACTCTGTAGCTTTGTCGGCCGGGAGACGCCCGATGCGGCGAAGCAGGCTGGCGAGATCCTCACCGTCGATGTATTCCATGGACAGATACGGTTGGCCGTCGACCTCACCGATGTCGTATACGCGGCAGACGTTCTTATGCGAAATCCCCCGAGCGATCCGTACCTCATCGTAGAAGCGGGTGAGCAGATTGACATTATTCTTCGCCGATTCCGGCAGAAACTTCAGTGCCACAGGCTGACGCAGGATGAGATCATCAGCCCGGTATACCTCGCCCATTCCCCCTTTGCCCAGCCGCGAAACGATTCGATACCGGCTGGCCAAAAGCACTCCCGGCGCAAAGCGCTCGGTTAGTTCCGCCGGTCGCTGTTGGACGGCTGCTACCGTCGCTGCGAGTGTCTCGCTGTCTTCAGGCTCCGCACGCATGAAATGTCTACAGCATACCGAAGGCACGCCGAGCATTCTGAGTCGGTAAAGCAAACGACTCCAGAGTTACTCCCGTTCCTGGCCGTTGTTTTAAGTGTCCCTATTTATGAAGACATAAATTCAACAGCCTGTCTTTATGTTATAAAGTACTTGACAAAAAATGAAAAATCGCACTATGCTGAGGCTCTGATCACTCTCGTCAGTCTCGAATCCAGGGCCGCCGAAGACCTCCGTTACATACGCGAGACGATCGAGCGCGCGAACAGGTTAACTGCCGTACCCGGCTGGGGAGGAGTCTGGATGGGGGTAACGGCCATAGCGGCCGGATTGATCGCGAGTGGCCAGTCCGAATCCTCCCGGTGGTTGCTGGTCTGGCTCGCCGAGGCGTGTGTTGCTCTGGCAATCGGAATTGTTGCGCTGCGGGTCAAAACGCGCGCCACAGGACAGGCATTCTGGTCGAGGCCGGCACGCAAATTTGCTTTAGCATTTGCACCACCCGTAGCCGCTGCCGCGGTGCTGACTATCGCACTCTGTCGCGCCGGAGCACGGGAAGTGATGCCGGGCATGTGGCTGGCTCTCTACGGAGTGGCCGTGATGGGCGCCGGCGCGTTTTCGATTCCTGCTGTTCCACTAATGGGCGCGGCCTTCGTCCTTTTGGGCAGCCTGGCTCTGCTGCTGCCATCATTCGGCAGCCCAGCCTTGATTTTCGGATTCGGTGTCGTGCATGTCGTGTTTGGGCTGATTATCGCGAGGAGGCATGGTGGCTAGGGGAAACACTGCTCGCAGCAGTCCCGACGCTGTGCCGCCTCTACGATTGCGGAAGGCGGAACAACCTGACCATCTGATTCATGAACGTGTGCGGCTTGGCATTATGAGCGCGCTGGCGTCTAACGATGCCCTGACGTTCGTGGAGATTCGGAATGTCCTGCAAACTACGGACGGCAACATTAGTGTTCATGCGCGCAAGCTGGAAAACGCCGGATACATCCGGTGCACCAAGAGCTTCCAGGACCGTGTGCCACGAACAGAATTCACTCTTACCCCTGCCGGTCATCGCGCGCTGAACCGGTACGTCGACCATATGGAGGCTCTGATCCAGGCTGTTCGCGATCGCTGAGAGATGTTATGGAGCAAGCTCACTTTCACTGCGCCATCATCATGGATGGCAACGGCCGCTGGGCCGAGACACGCGGGCTGCCCCGCATCGCAGGCCATCACCGAGGCGCTGACGCTGTCCGCATTGTTGTTGAAAGCGCGCCCAGACTGGGCATCACCGATCTGACGCTGTACGCGTTTTCCAGTGATAACTGGAAGCGGCCTGTAGACGAGGTTTCCGCGCTGATGGATTTGCTGGCGCGATATCTTCAGACGGAAGCTGCCAATTGCGCACGGCAAGGCGTTCGACTCAGTGTTATAGGGCGGCGGGACCGATTGTCTCATTCCCTGCGGTCCCTAATCGAAACCTGCGAGACAGTTACGGCTGCTGGTGACAAGTTGCATGTCCGCCTTGCGATTGATTACTCATCCCGGGACAGTCTCTTGCGAGCGGCGGAGGCTTGCTCGGGACACCCTTTGACGCGAGAGTCGCTCGCTGCCCAGCCTCCCCGCTCCCGACGTCGATTTGCTGATACGGACTGCGGGAGAGCAGCGCCTGAGCGATTTTCTGCTTTGGGAGTGCGCTTACGCTGAGTTCGTTTTCACCGACCGGATGTGGCCGGACTTCGATAACAATGATCTGTGCGCAGCCGCTGAGTTGTTCCGAAGCAGAAAGAGACGCTTCGGTGGATTGCCCTCCGGAAGCAGGGATGTCTCTGAGCGGCAGCCGGATCGTGCAGCTGACGACCGCGAGCGACGCTCGCCGGACGAGTCTTGCGCTCAGTTACGCTGACCTCATCGAAATGCACAGCGCTCAACTCCTTCTTCCGGGTGGAAGCCTGGGCTTTTGCTCAGCGGTAGCAGAGGTGATTGCAGTAAACCAGATCGAGGATAAAACGCTTATGCTGATTTCGCACTGATCTCGGCAGCGTGTCAGGAGCAAGGTTGGCGGCGTTTCTGAGCCGCTGCTTGCAGCCGATGTATCGTTCAGTTGTCGGTACGCTTTCGTGGCCGAGAAGGTATTGGATCTGCTCGATCTCACCACCTTCTCCTGAGCGCCACACGCGACGCGGTTGAAGCCGAACGCTTCCTGCAAATCGCACTGCGATCGCCGGACCATTCGCAGCCGAGGGTCATCAACGTGGATCGAAATCCGTCCTACCCGAAGGCCATGTCGGATTAAAGCAGTCCGGCGAACCCGGTCGCCGTTGTCGATGTCGGCCGGTGCGGTACTTAAACAACATCGTCGAACAGGATCACCGAGCCGTAAAGCGCGGGTTCGAGCGATGCAAGGCTTCCGGGCATTTACCCGGCGTGGCGAACGCTTCAGAGAATCGAAGCCACGAACATGATTCGGAAAGGACAGGATGAGGTGGGTGGCGAAAGCGACGTCACGGGTCAGGTTGCGTTCATTATGACTTGCGTGCGGCGCGAAAGAGCCATAATGGCGATACGAGGGCCGGATGCGCAGGGCAGTTAAAGTCCCCTACGAGCGTTCCAGAGGAGACATCCAGTACGGTGGCGCCGGGCCGCAGGTCGAGCCAGCGCAACACGGCCGCCGGTTTCACGAACTCCAGCGAAATGCCGGTAATCAGGCCGTTCAGAAGCTGATTCGGCTTTCTCGCGGATCGTCAGGCCATTCGTTATCTCCGGCGGTTCGAACGCGGCTCGAATCGCTGGGAGCTTCTAATGTCGGCGGCGTGCGGCTTCACCGGGATACGGTCGCCGGCGATGCCGTCCGCCTTGTCCGAGCCAACGCCCTCACCATCGGCTCGGATATTTTTCTCGATTCGGCAGCATATCAGCCCGAAACACCCGCTGGCCTGCGCCTGATCGCGCACGAGGTGGCCCACACTGTCCAACACGGCGTTACGGATGCGCCGGCTCAGACATTTAGCCGTCCGGGGGACCGTTCCGAATCCGAGGCGCGTGCCTGGGCCGAGCGCTGTCGTCAGCGGCGCACAACCCACCCCGCTCACCAGTTCGCCATCGCTGATCAGCTGCGACTGGCAGGACAAGAGCGCACCCGCCGACGCGGGCAACACCGAAGTCCAGACGGCAGCCGCCTACAAACTAACCGAAGAGGACTTCAAGGCGGAAACCGGCGTGGATCCGGAGTTGCTGCCCGACGGCGTGGCCGTAAAAGACCTCGCAGGGATGCATGAGACGGTGCAAAATGCGCCGCCCGATACGTTGCCGGCAGGTGTAAGTGTTTCGGAGGATGAGCGCCAGGGAGCGTTTGTGCCGGCTGCAGCGGCAGCAGGTCTGCGCAGCCCTGCTGCCGCTATGTCATTCATTCCGCCGAATTGCACTGGCATTTTGTGGGTCGAAGCCGGGCACATTTCCGTGTTCTCCAACGTCGAAGGCCAGCTGACGATCCGAGGCTTCCGGGGCGAAGTTTACAACTACATCCTCGAATCATTCCCGAAAATTGGAAAGCGTTTCACAGAACGGATCAACACGGGGATCGAAGGCGCCTTTCGCAACGATTGGTTTTACGCGAAACTTCCCGGCCAACAGACAGTCATTTACGTTCCAACTGATCGCGATGCTGCGGAAGCGTTCCGCGATCACTTGATCGAAACGGAGTACAACCAGGAATACCGGTATTCGCCGCCTCGTCCAAATGAAAGCGTCGGTGGAGGGTCGAAAGTAGGGCGGAAAGAGCAACGGCTGCACGATTTGCTCAAGGAAAAAATGGGCGAAGCCCGGCTCGTCCAGTGCGTTGATAACTGCACCACCGTTCCTGCCCGCGAGTTTGAGGAGGCGATCGGGATGCGACCGCAGGTGGAGACTCCGACCGGCACCCTCGATATCGTCACAGGCCGTACCGAGGGAGGCGAGCCGAATCCATACGAAGCCGGGCGTGCCGCGCGCACTCGCGACTGGGCTGCTAACGCCGACCTGAGCAAAGCGAAACCGGGCGCCCGACGCATCCGCATGACCGCCATGCCCAAAGGCGGCGGCTGGCGTCGCTTCCTGAAGCCGGGCGCAACGGAAGCGATGTTCGTCATCCGGAGTGGCGGGACCCTCATGCTTGTTATCGGCGGGGCCGATACGCTAAGCAACCTTTACGACGCCTGGGGGACCGGCCACTTCGGCGAGGTTGCGGCGCTTGAGGCGGCTGGCTGGGGCGGCGGCTTCGCCGCCGGCGAAGTCGCAGGGGCAATCAGTGAAACGGTCGGCCGCGCCTTCCTGGTTGCGGGGGGAGAGGAGACTCTGCTCTTTGTCGTCGGATCCACAGGATTCGGGCTGGTCGTAGCCTATTTCGGTTCGAAGATTGCGGGCAGCATCGTTGAGAACATCATCGCCTTCCCCGACAGAGTGAAGGAACTCATCGCTTTTACCGGACAAGCATTCGAGGCGATGGAGTCGTTCAGCAAACAGACCCGCCACGGAATCACGGGACTGTTCATCCGGCCGCACGTGGTCACGCTTGAATCGGTGAATCCGATGAACTGGCATTTGCGGAACCTTGGCGCGGCGGAATCCGCTGTCCGCGCGCTGGGCGCCGCCGCATGGTCCAAACTTCCGATGGACTCGCTTGACGACTTCCGGGACGAGTCGCTGAAGACCTTCGCTCAACTCGGTGTGGATCAGAACCTCGTAGTGGCTGTTGCACAGATGCTCACTGGCGGCGGTTCTCCTGTCACTTTCAACGAGTTGCTCGCCATGCGGCCGATCGACTACGTCCGCTTTCTGAGAGCTCTCGGCGACCTCGAATTCATCCGGGATCCGGAAATGCTGGCCGATCAGCAGGTTTATGAAGAAGGCCCCAGCGTTAACGAGACGATGCTGAACGTGCGCGCCGCGCCGCTGGTGGAACGAAGGGCGCGCATCAACCCAAACAACTGGAACCTGGACGCGCTGGGCGCTCGCGCTGAAGACGTCCTCGACGTCGGAAATGCCATCTGGACAAGACTGCGCGGACTCAAGTTCGACGAATTCGACGAGGCGAGCGAGATGTCCATGTCGAAACTGGGCGTCACGGAGCAGATGCTGGTGAGGGCGGCGCGCGTAATGCTGAAATCGCGGGATTTCGCGGGAAATCTCGTCGCCGGGGCTGAGCCTGTGCCGGAAGAGATGATTACCGAGTACGCCCGTGGTCTCATCGGGGGAGACCCGAACGACTTTGTTCGCGCGCTCGAAGAACAACTTCACCTGACGTTCCGCACGGAGCCGAGCGCTATTGCCGCGGCGGCTTTAGTTTGGATGCGAGCCGGGTATCAGGCGTGGTGAAGATTCACGTTATTCGGCCAACAGTTCGAAAAATTACTGCGACAGCGATCTCATTGGCCCGGTAGTTGCCTTATTTCCCCTCGGGATTTTCCGTACTACAATCTGGAAATCTGTTTAAGGGCGGCGAGATGCTGTCGTTCTGTAACGCGATCGCTAATAAAAAACTCGGCGTCTACGTGGACTCGCTGCTCCGGGAGAAATCCTTCGCGACGGCCCGCTATAGCGAAGCTGATTTAATTCTGGTCGATGCACTGCCGGAAATCGCCGCGCCTGACGGTGCGAGATATATTCTCGTCACAGGCAGCATCAGCCGCACGCTCGACGAAATAGCTCACCCGGCTCCGGCTGAATCCGATGAACTCGTTGGTTGCAGCGCTGCAATGAAGCGAGTGCGGGAATACGTCGCGCGGGTGGCCGCGTCCACTACCAGCGTGCTGATTACGGGAGAAACAGGAACCGGAAAAGAACTCGTCGCCGCTCAGATTCACCGGCTTAGTCCGCGGCGAAAAGGACCGCTTGTTGCCGTGAATTGCGCGGCAATTCCGGACGCCTTAATCGAAAGCGAACTGTTCGGCTACGAACGCGGTGCCTTTACAGGCGCCGTCGCGGTGCATGACGGACACCTGCGACAAGCGCATCGAGGCACCATTTTCTTCGATGAGGTGGGCGACATGTCGCCGCTCGCGCAGGCGAAGATTTTGCGCGCTCTGGAACGCCGCCGCATACAGCGGCTCGGCGGCAACGGTGAAATCGAAATCGATGTTCGTATTGTCGCGGCTACGAATCGCGACGTGGAAACGCTCGCCGCCGACAACAGCTTCCGCAAGGACCTGTTCTACCGCCTTTGCGTCGCGCGCATTCATTTGGCTCCGCTGCGGGATCGCCTGGAGGATCTGCCGTTCCTCGCTGCGCATTTCATTCGCGAAATGAACGTGCAGTTCGACCGCAGTGTAACGGGTGTATCGGACAGGATGTTGCGGTGGATGCGCTCCTACGCCTGGCCGGGAAACGTGCGGGAACTGCGCAATGTTCTGGAAGCCGCCTTCATCGACCTGCCGCCCGGTAAGGCCGATCTGCTCAACTTGTGTCACGGCGGAGTGTCTCAGGGCGGGTCCGAAGCTGAGCAGGACCGCCTGCTGCGCGTCCTGAACGAGACCAACTGGAACAAGAGCCGCACGGCGCGCGCACTGAAATGGTCGCGCATGACGCTGTACCGCAAGATGACCAAGTATCACATCGGCAGCAGTGCACGTGTGACAGTCGCGTCGTAACAGGGACTGTCTCATCCGGCCAAATCGGGCCGCACAACTCCTTTCAATTCAACGCCAGCTCTCTCTGGCCCCGCGAGTGCATTCCTGGTGGCGACGTCGCTCATGCCTTCGCCCAAGAATGTGGATGACACCGTCGGACTGTACGCCAACTTCCTTGCCGTTGGTCAGAACGAGTTCGAGTTCGTTCTGGATTTCGCGCAAATGTACCCGGGCCAGGAGCAGCCGCGGGTCGTCGTACGCATCATCACGGGACCGGCGTACGCGAAGAGCATATCGGACGCCCTGCAGGATGCAGTCCGCCGGCATGAAGAGGAGTTCGGCGAACTGCCTTCGGACTAACCCATGAGCGATTTCACCGCAATTCGCGGCGTAAGCCTCACACTGAAAGAACTGCTGCGGCAGGCGATCACGCTCAGCAGCGATCCGCAGTTGAACGGCGTGCCGATTGACCTCCGATCGCCGAAAGAGTTGTCGGGCGTGAGTGTCACTACGGTGTCGCTCTGGTTGTACCGTGTGACACGCGACGCGGACCTGCTGAACCGCCCCCCTTTCCGTCCGTCTCCGAATCAGCAACTGACTCAACCCCTGCCTGTCCACCTGTACTACCTGCTGACGCCTATCAGCATGCAGCCCGAGGACGAGCATGTCCTGCTCGGACGCATCCTCCAGACCTTCAACGACCACACCGTGGCACAGGGCGCGGACCTGCAGGACACTCTCGCCGGAAGCTCGGAGCATCTGCGGATCGCACTCGAGACGCTGACGGTTGAAGAGCTCACACGAATCTGGCAGGCGCTGTCGGAACCGTATCGTACCTCCGTTACTTATGAAGTCCAGGTTGTGAACATCGACTCCGACCTGGAACCGCAACGAACCGCGCCTGTGCAAGTGCGCGAAGCGACATATGCGGAGATTGTGTGATCGGCCGGTACGTAGTCTTCGCGAACGACCTGGCCTACACGGTCATCGACGATTTCACCAGCACGTTTCAGGAGCTTGTACACGGACTCGTGACCGACGAAATCGCCGGCGCCCCACCGATAGAGTTTGCGGCTGTGACGGTCGATCGGCCTGACCTCGTACCGAAATTCGTCGAAGGCGGATTGTTCGCTATTTCGGGTTATCCCGAGCGGATCGCGACTCCGTTGAACGTCCTGCTGACTGTCCGAGTTGCCGGGTACGTGCCGGCTACGATTCCGATTCCGATTCCCGCTGTTCCCGTATACCCCATCGACGCCGGTACCGTCGCAGTTCGAAGGCAGCCCGTGCGGCTGCAGGGCCGCGTGGTCGAGAACACGGGCGCTCGGCTGCCGATCCCGAACGCCTCGGTGGACATCCTGACCGCGAATACATTCGCGGCACGATCTCCGATTCACTTCGATCACGGGTCAGGGGTTACAGTCCGGAGCCGCGCGCTAACTCCGTCTGGTGCGCCGAAGACGCTCGCCACCGTCGCGCGGAGTGCCTCGTCCGACGCGACGCTGAATAACGTCGGCGGCCTCGCTTCCGGAAATCTGCTGCGCTTCGGCGACGACATTGACGCAGAGTACGCCGTCATAGACACACTCGGACCCGCGCCCAACCAGGTGCTTCTGACATCGCCGCTGCGGCGCACCTTCGCGGCCGGCACGACGGTGCAGCGGACGACCCGGGGCGCGATTGGAACCACGACCACGCTTTCGCGGTCGGCGAACTCGGGCGACGCGCTGCTGCTCCTCGCGGGTCCGCTGCCGCTGGGCACTATCGAGATCGTGGACGGTACATCGACGGAATACAACATTTCGGGCGCGCTCACAGACGCGCAGGGCTTCTACCGGTTCGACGGCATAGGCGGACTCAGGCAGGTGGACGTGCAGGCAGCGGCCGCTGGCTTTACCTCCTCGCCCGTGACGCCGGTTTTTATCGACTATACGCAGCCGGCGACCGTTTTAAGTTTCCGGCTTTGAGTTGAAGAAAGGACAGAGGACGAATGCCAGAGTACTTGTCGCCGGCTGTATACATCGAGGAGCAGGACGGCATCCAGCCGATAGAAGGCGTCAGCACCAGCACCACGGGATTCATCGGCGTTACAGTCCGCGGACCCGACACCGGGCTTCCCGTGCTGGTGACGAGTTTCCCGGAATTTCAGCGTGCGTTTGGTGGTTACTTTGATTTCGGTCCGACATTCCTGGGTCTGAATAACCTCCCGCACGCCGTTCAGGGCTTCTTCATCAACGGAGGCAAGCGGCTGTACATCAAACGAGTGGTCGGCCTGGGCGCTGCGGCCTCGGCATTTACCACCTCCGGCGGGCTGGTTACACGCCTCGCCGCAGACACGTCGTCGGCGGTATTGAATCAGGCCCGTCTGCTGACGTTGCGCAATATCGACGACGGCGCCTCGCTGACGTTCACGATGGTGAAGAATGGGCTGACTACGACATCGGCCGGTCACGTCATCTCGGCGTACGACCGCAACACAAACGTGGTCACGTTCGCGCCACCGCTCCCTGCAACGCCCGTCTTCGAAGCTCAGTACACCACCATCGCGTCGTCCGTGGTGCGGCCTGCCAGCATTACGATCCATGCGGCCAACCAGGGATCCTGGGGCGACAGTCTGGACATCCGGCCTTCGCATATGACGGCAGCGCGGTCGGAGGTGATCGGCATCGTTGCCGCGCCCAGCAACAATGTCCAGCTTCGAACCACCGCGGGTTTTTACGTCGGAGCTGCTGTCGAGTTCGATCCTGGATCCAGCGGGCCCTCCAACAGGATTTACCGCATGGTCACTGCAATCAACGGCCAGGTGATTACGGTTGATGGCGCGGCACTGGTGGCGGGCTCGCTCAACGCCAACCCAGGCGTGCCGTTCACGCTCGCATCCGTCACCGAGTTTGCGCTGACCGTTTCGTATGACAACGTCATCGAGCAGTTCCGTGGCCTGACGCTGGAGAACGTTCCCGGCAAGTACTACGTGGACATGATCAACAACGCGTCTGCGCTGATCCGGGTGGATCCGCTGCCGCCGGCCACATCCACGGTCACTGCCCGATTTCCGTCCGCCGATGACGGCCTTCGAATTTTTCTGGCAGCGGGCGCGGACGGAGCGGCGCCGACCGACCCCGAGTTCGTGGGAATCGATCTCGGCCCAGGCAACAGGAGCGGTCTGCAGGCCCTTGTAGACATTGACCAGATCAGCATTATCGCAGCGCCGGGCCTGACCGGGCAGCAAGTGCAGCAGGCGATGGTCGACCAGTGCGAACTCCTGAAGTACCGCGTCGCCGTCCTCGACCCGAAGCCGAAGACCGGCAATCTCGCTCCCGACATGAACGACATCCAGCTTCAGCGGAGCCTGTTCGACACGAAGTACGCTGCCATCTACTTCCCTCGCATCATGGTGCAGGATCCGCTGACCGACCTTGAGATCCCGGTCCCTCCGTCTGGCCATGTTTGCGGAATCTATGCCCGGGTGGACGAGGAACGAGGTGTCCATAAAGCGCCTGCGAACGAGACTATCCGCGGAATTATCGAGCTCGAAACGGTGCTGAACAAGTCCGAGAGGGACATCCTCAGTCCCGAGCCGGCGAACATCAACACGCTGGCGGATTTTCGGCACGACGGCCGTGGCATTCGCGTGTGGGGCGCACGCACCATGACCAGCCTGCCGGAATGGAAATACCTGAACGTACGGCGGCTGTTCATATTCCTCGAAGCATCGCTCGACCGCGGGACGCAGTACGCGATCTTCGAACCGAACGATGACCGGCTCTGGGCGCGCGTGCGGCAGAGCATTACAAACTTTCTCACGTCCGTGTGGCGGGACGGCGCGCTGTTCGGGTTGAAGCCCGAGGAGGCGTTCTTCGTCAGATGCGATCGCACCACGATGACGCAGGACGACATCGACAACGGCCGGCTCATCATTCTGATCGGCGTCGCGCCGGTGAAGCCCGCGGAGTTCGTGATCATCCGGATCGGCCAGAAGGCCGGTCTTGCCGACGTTTCGGAAGTCTGACGAGGTAAGCATGGCTACTGGAGAACGCAAAGACCCATACCGCGGTTTTAACTTCCGCGTGGAAATCGACAAGATGCCGGTCGCCGGGTTCCGGGAATGCACCGGTCTGAGCCTCACGACCGACACAGTAGACTACCGCGAAGGTTCGGACGCGTCGTTGTACGTCCGCAAGCTCACCGCGCTTCGAAAGATGACCGGCCATATCAGCCTGAAGCGCGGGATCGGCGACCGCAAGGAACTGGTCGCCTGGTACAAGAACATCATCAATGGCGTGCCCGACCGCCGCAACGGTTCCGTGGTGCTGCAGGACGAGCAGCACCTGGACGTCATGCGCTGGAACTTCGTGAATGGGTTCATCTGCAAGTGGGAGGGCCCCACGCTGAACGCGACCAGCAATGACGTCGCGCTGGAGTCCATCGAAATCTGCGCCGAGCAAATCGATATCGAGTAGTATGCCTTCCTACGCGGCCCCAGGCGTGTATTTCGAAACCGTGGACGCGGGCAAGGCTCGCGTGCCGGCGGTGCGCACCGACATCGCTGCCTTCGTGGGCGTTGCCGGGCGTGGACCGCAGGACACTCCGACGGTCGTGTACTCGTGGGCTCAGTTCCAGGCGCGGTTCGGCGACTTCATGCCCGGGCCATACCTGGCATATTCGACCAAGGCGTTTTTCGAGAACGGTGGCCAGGAGTGCCATATCGTGCGAGTTGCCGCGAAACTCGCGACCACGACGACGGATCCGATCGCCATTCAGCCGGCCGACAGGTCCGCATCGATTGTTCTTTCAACCGTCGGCTTTGCGCCCGGCGCGGTAGTGTCTGTTTTCCAGGCGCCGAACGTGGAGGAGAACGCTCTGCTGACCGACGTAGACTCGCTCACACGAACGTTGACCTGGGCGCATCCGCTGAAGCCTGCGTTCAACGTTGCGCTTCCGATGACCTTCGAAACCGGAGCCGGAGCGGCATGGAGTACCTTGATGGACGCACTCGGTGCCGCGACGATGCGCATCGAGGCCGAAAGCGCCGGGGCGTGGGGCAATTACGTGACAGTTCACGTCGCGCACTCCAGCCGTGCTGCAACCCGGACGCGAGCAGCGGCTCTGCAAACGACCGCTGCGTCGAGCGTGGAATCTGTCACCGGCATCGCTGCGCATTCTTTGATCAAGGTTTTCCAGGACCAGTCGCCCGCGCCGTCTGTGGAGTTTTATCACACGGGCTCTCCGGATCCCGTGGGAAATCGGCTGGTGTGGGACACGCCGCTCGAGGCGGCGTTCAATCTTGCGCAGCCGATCAGCTTCGAGGTGGTCGAGTTCAGCATCGCGGTTTACGAGCGCGGAAAACTTCTCGAATTGTTCGAAGGACTGAGCCTCATTCCAGGGCACGTCCGCTACGTGTCGACGGTGAACTCATCCGTGCGCATTCGCGTTACAGATCTGGCGTCGGGCTCGCCCGTGCCTGACAACCTGCCCGTCGCTGCGACTGTGCGGCTGCACTCCGGGCGAGACGGGATTGCGGCGCTGCTGGCCGGGGACTTCACCGGCGATCCGGGGGCGGAAGAGCGGTTGGGTCTGCGAACGCTCGAACTCGATTATGATGTCGCGGCGGTCGCCATCCCCGACATCCTGATGCGACCTGCGCCGCCGGTTGAGTTCGCTGCGCCTCCGCCCAGCAACGTGGATCCGTGTCTGCCTTGCAGCATCCCGGAACCTGAGGCGCCTCCGCCACCACCGGCGGTGATCGAACGAATTCCAGGCTTCGGCCTCGATACGATCGCGCGGGTGCAGCAGCAATTGGTGGAGCACTGCGAAGCCATGAAATACCGAGTCGCGCTGCTGGATCCGCCCGACTCCGACTTCGCCGGAGTGCAGACATGGCGGCAGCGGTTCGACTCGAAATACGCGGCTTTGTACTTCCCATGGCTGATGGTCTACGACCCGTTGAGATGGCGCAACCGGGTGGTGTGCCCGGTTCCACCGTCGGGCCACGTCGCGGGTATCTACGCGCGAACGGATTTCGAGCGGGGAGTCCACTGTGCGCCCGCGAATCAGGAAGTGCAATGGGCGCAGGCGGCCGAGTCGGTCGTGGACGCGGCGCGGCAGGGGATCCTGAACCCTGACGGTATCGATTGCTTCCGGGCGTTCCCGGGTCGTGGTGTGGTGCTGTACGGGGCTCGGACAGTGTCGAGCCTGCCGGCATGGATCTTCGTCAACGTGCGGCGCCTGTTCATTCTGATTGAGAAGTCCCTGGACATCGCGCTGCAGTGGACGGTGTTCGAGCCGAACGATGTTCACCTGCGGCATGGGATCTCGCTGGCTGTGACCAGTTTCCTCCGGATGCTGTGGAAACGCGGCGCGCTGAAGGGACGGACCCAGGATGAGGCGTTCCGGATGCAATTCGAACCGATCGACGATCCGGGTCAACTGATTCTGACCATCGGCGTCGCGCCGACCATTCCGGCGGAGTTTGTGGTGTTTCGAATCGGCAAAGCGGCCGAAGTCCTGGGGGTAACTGAGTGAGGCGTGACGACCCGGTTCTCGGGTACAACTTCGCCGTCACCCTGATCGATTCATCGAGCGTGCTCGCGCAGGCTCTGCTCGGCGTACAACTCGCTCCGATGGCGGGCTTCAGCGAATGCAGCGGGCTCGAGGCGTCGCTGGACATCGAGGAGTACAAAGAGGGCGGCAACAACGGCACAACGCTGAAGTTCCCGACGCGCGCTACGTGGACGAACCTGATGTTGAAACGTGGCATCGCAGTCTCGGAAGACCTCTGGCAGTGGCACTATGACTTCGCCGAGGGCGTCGGTTCGAGACGGGACGGCATCATCGCCCTGATGAACGATCAGCAAGTCCCGGTGCGCGTGTGGATGTTCCTGCGCGGCATCCCGATTAAGTGGCGGGGTCCTGTGCTGAACGCCGCACAAAGCCAGGTGGCGCTGGAAGAACTCGAGATCGCGCACGAGGGGCTGCAACTTATCCCGGCGGGAGGTTAAGAATGGCGAACTACAACGTAGGCACGGTGGAAACGACGCTGCACGCCACAGACTCGCGCGCGCTCCTCGACCCGCAGGTGCTGGATCGAATCGCGCAGGTGGTCATGCGCAAGATGCGCGAAGCGCGTGAGCACGAGAGCCGTGCCGCCGATGAGCGCGCGTTGAGGCCGGCCGCTTCGGCCGAGCCGACCACGAATTGGGGATAGCACATGCCGGAATTGCTTAAAGCCGAGTTCGTCCGCCTGGACACGAAGGGTCGTCCACAGTTCCCGTCGCTGGCAGTGCAGTTCAACCCGACCGAGTTCACGCTGAGCAAAAGCGTGCAGACGGCCGAGGCGGGCATCCCGGGGCTCGATTCACCGATCCTGCAGTTCGTTCGCGGACAAGGCGAAACGATGAGCGTCGATCTGTTCTTCGATACGACGGAGAACGGGACCAGCGGCGACAACACCGTTGCTGTAACGGAGCAGACCGATTTGTTTTACCAGATGATCAAGATCGATCAGCAGACGCACGCGCCGCCGGTGCTGCGCTTCACCTGGGGCTCGAAATCGAACTTCCCGGGCAGCCATATGAATGGCCACTGGTGGAGCCAGAACCGGAGCAACGGGTTCACGTGCATTGTGGAGAGCGTCCGCCAACGATTCACGCTGTTCAGTCCCGATGGAAAGCCGCTGCGGGCCACACTGACCGTCTCGCTCAAGGAATACAAAACCATCGAGCAGCAGGTGAAGGAACTGGGCCTGCAATCGCCCGACCGTACGCACGCATGGGTCGTGCGCCAGGGCGACACGCTGGCGCGCATCGCTGCTGATCAGTACGACGATCCGGCGCAGTGGCGCGTGATTGCCGAGCATAACAACGTCGTGGATCCGCTCGGAATCGAGGCGGGCGACATTCTGGAGCTTCCGCCTTTGCGGTGAGTTTATGGCAACTACCCCGATATTCGCGCTGAAAGAAACGTTCTACGTTCCACATTTCCAGGTGAAAGTCGGAGGCAAAAACCTTGATCCGATGGTGGTTCGAGACATCACGCAGGTGACTTACAAGGACAAAGTCGGGGAGCTGGATTCGGTGGAGCTGACGATCAATAACTGGGACGCGCTGGTCTTCAAACCAAAGTACGAACCCGCATCCAAGAAACAGTACGACGGCCTGTTCAATCCCGGCGAGCCGCTGGAACTGATCATGGGTTACGCCGGAAACACCAACATGGACCGGCTGATGTTGAGCGGCGAAATCGTCAGCATGGAGCCGTCGTTTCCTGAGTCCGGCGGCAGCACGCTCGCGGTACGAGCGCTGAACAAGCTGGCGAAGTTTAGAAAGAAACAGCATACGTGGGCCTGGTACGACAAACGCGACACCGATATCGCGAGCGAGATCTGCAGGAACAAAATCACGGACAGCAAGCCAGGCCTTGACGTCGGGTTCGACCGCGATCCCACCTACGAAAGCAACGAAGCCAAACAACCGTACGTGCTTATGGATAACCAGTACGACATCGTGTTCCTGCTGGAGCGCGCCCGTCGGAACGGATACTCGCTGTTTCTGACAAGCGACCCAAAAACGGGAAAAGATGTGATCTCGTTCAAGCCGTCCACACAGGTCACGAACGTCACTTACGAACTGGCCTGGGGCACATCGCTGATCGAGTTCAGGCCGACGCTCACCACGGCGAACCAGATCGGGAAGGTGACGGTCAAGTACTGGGACCGCAAGGCGGCTAAGGCCACGAGCGTAACCGTCAGCTTCGACGAGTTGAAGATCAACCGCGATCAGACGGCCGTCGCGCGGGTTATCGAGAATCGCGAAGAGGTGATTGCCGACAAGCCGTTCTATTCGAAAGACGAGGCGAAGGCTTATGCGAAAGGCGTGCTGAGCAAACAGCTTTACGAGATGGTGAAGGCCTCAGGCGCCACTATCGGGTTGCCGGATCTGCGCGCTGGACGGCGGATCTCGGTTACGAAGCTGGGTACGCGATTCAGCGGTTCGTACTTCGTCACTGAGACCACACACACCATCGGTGACAACGGCTACCGGACGACATTCAGTGCGCGGCGCGAAGCCGCTGCGGAAGGAGCGTCCGCATGACCGGCACTCCTGGCCTGGTGTCCGCAACGGTGGTGGATGTGCTCGACCCCGAAGGAATGGGTCGCGTCGAAGTCGAGTATACCTGGCAGGAAGGCCAGAACCGCGGATGGGCACACGTCGCGACCCTGATGGCCGGCCCAGGGCGGGGCTCGTGGATTATGCCGGTAGTCGGCGACGAGGTCCTGATCGGCTTCTACCAGAACCAGACGAATTTTCCGTATGTCCTCGGGTTCGTGTGGAACGGAAAGCAGAAGCCGCCGTCTGACGACCCGCAGCGCCGGCTTATTCAGTCGGTAAACGAGCACCAGTTCGAGATGTACGATCCGGACATCCAGGACGGTGACAAGGGGTACATCCGCCTGAAAGACGGGCACGGCAACGAGGTCGAACTGAGCAACGGGGGAATTCTGATCCGCACTCAGGGAACGGTCAGCATCGAGGCCTCGCATGTCTTCATTAATGGCCGACGGGTCATGATCTCGCCGGGGGTGATCTGACGTGGCGGACCTGAATCTCAACTTGCCGCTGTGCATGGATCTTCCGGACCCGAAGAAGTTCCAGATCCCGCTGCCATTCGGCGGCGCATTGAAGCCGCTGGTGGACATGAGCAAGGGTGCGCCTACCGATTGCGAACTGGTGCATAGCTTGTTGCTGCAGATCACGCCCATGCTTGCCGGCATGGAGTGCGTACTGCGGATTTTGAAAGTCGTGATGGCTCTGAAGGAGCTGGTCACGAGCCTTCCCGATCTGAGCAAGGTAGGCGATGTCGTAACCGCGATCGACGATCTGGCTGAATGCTTCCTGATGCTCACGCCCGCGGGGATCGGGAAACTGATCGCTGCGATTCTGCGCATGATCATCGCGTATCTGACGTGCTTCATCGACGCGTTCATGAGCATTTACACGTTTAACGTGGGGCTGGATATTACGGCTGCAGGCGGCAATACGGTTCTGCTGAATTCGATCGACTGCGCGAAGAAGAACGCGGACAAATCCATGAACGGGATGATGGACGCGATGCAGGGTGTGACTCCTCTGATGGAAATCCTCACGCTGCTGGCCGGGATCGGCGGCCTCGAACTGAAGCTGCCATCACTGTCGGACATCGCCGGCGAGGAAGATCCCCTGCAAGCGATTGAGCAACTGAAGACGACGCTGGAAGAACTTGCCCAGATCGCCGACAGCTTGCCGGTTTAGGAGAAAGCCGATGGAACGCGATTTTCTCGGAACTGGTTGGAGCTTCCCGGTGCGCGTCAACCCGCGCGGCGGGCTGTCTTTTTCGTCGGCGGAGCAGAAGATCCAGGAATCGATCTGGCTGGTTCTGGCGACCGCGCCGGGGGAACGCCAGATGCGACCGGAGTTCGGATGCGGGATCCACAGCTATGTGTTCGCGCCGAACAATCCGGCGACGCAAGGCCACATCGCGCACGAAGTTCGGAAGGCGTTGACAGATTATGAGCCGCGCATCGACGTGCAGCAGGTCCGGGTGGACGAAGGAAACGGCGCACCCAACCTGCTGTTGATCCGGGTGGACTATCGAATCCGGTCAACCAATGTAGTGCAGAACCTCGTGTACCCATTCTTCATTCGCGAAGGGATCGGGGGCTGAGCATGCCGATCACTGCGCCCAACCTCGACGACCGCCGTTTCGACGACATCCTCGCGGAAGCGAAGTCACTGATCCCTCGCTATATTCCTGCGTGGACCGACTGGAATGAGAGCGATCCCGGGATCGCAATGCTCGAGTTGTTCGCATGGATGACGGACCTGATGATCTACAGGCTGAATCAGGTCCCGGACCGGAACTTCGTCAAGTTCCTTGAGCTGGTCGGCATTCGGCTGAAGCCTGCGATGCCGGCGCAGGCGGAGCTGACTTTCAATCTCGCGCGGCCGGATATTACGACGGTGATCGTGCCCAAAGGCACGCAGGTCGCCGCAGCTGACCAGACGGGTGCTCCGCCGCTGGTGTTCGAGACCGACGAGGCGCTGATCGCTCTCGGCGCGACGCTGAAGGCGATTCAGACCTTCGACACGTTCTCATACACAGTGCAGACAACGAAGAATGCCGCGGACGGACAGTGGTTTTACCCGTTCGGTCCGCACGCCTTATCCGGCAGCGCGATGACGCTCGGGTTCCAGTCGCCGAATCCGTTGCCGAAGGACCAGTTCCACATCGCCGTACACGTACTCGGCGAGGACTTGAAGAAGCTCGGTCACCACTGCGACCTGGACATCGCGACACTGCCGCTAAACGGGAAAATTCAATGGGAGTACTGGGCGGGGAGCCAGTGGAATTCCCTTGTTACGGATAAGGACGAGACGCGCGCGTTTACTCGCAGCGGGCATATCTATTTTCGTGGACCTGGCGCGTCCGCGCAGATGGCGAAGATCGGCGCAGTGACGCAGCCGCTGTTCTGGATTCGTGCGCGGCTTGTCGAGTCGGGGTACGACCGTGCTCCGCGCGTCAGCTCGGTGCTGACGAACACGGTGCGGGCAACGCAGGCGCAGACGGTCCGCGACGAGGTCGTCGGCGGCAGCGACGGCCGGCCGAATCAGGAATTCGCGCTCGCGAACTCGCCGGTGCTGATGCTGCAGCGGCTCGAGGTGGACGAAGGCTCGGGCTTCCAGGCGTGGACGCAAGTGGAGGATTTCTACGCTTCAGGTCCGGCGGACCCCCATTACACGCTTGATCCGGCGACGGCCGCTATCGCGTTCGGCGACGGCGAGCACGGCCGCATTCCGGTGGCGAATCCGGCGAACCCCACGGCGAACATCGTTGCGCGATTGTATCGCTGGGGCGGCGGGCGCGGAGGCAACGTCGGCGCGGGGCAGATCAGCGAACTTCAGACGACGATCACGGGAGTGCAGGACGCCATCAACTTGCTCCCGGCGCTGGGCGGCACGGACGAGGAGACCGTGAGTCAGGCGAAGATCCGGGCGCCCCGAGAGATCCAGTCGAAAGACAGGGCGGTCACAGCGGAGGACTTCGAGTTTCTTGCGGAAGAGACGGCTGGCGTAACGATCCGTCGCGCGAAAGCAGTGCCGTTGATGCACCCGGCTTTTCGCGGAACTCCCGTGCCGGGAAGCGTGACGGTGATTGTCGTTCCCGACAACGACGATCCCGCACCGGAACCTTCGGAAGCGACGCTCGAGATCGTGTGCGCGCACCTCAACCTTCACCGACTGCTTTCGAGCGAGGTGCATGTGACCCCGCCGATCTACCGCCACATCAAGGTGGAAGCTAGCGTTGTGGTCAGCGGAGCGGCGGACCTCGCGGAAGTGCAGCATGCGGTCGAAGACGCGCTCACCACCTTCTTTCACCCGCTAAAGGGCGGGCTCGACGGTACGGGTTGGCCGTTCGGAGGGGCGATTTACTTTTCGGAGGTATCGCGACAGATCCTTGGCGTTCCGGGCGCGCTTCGGATTCTTGACGGGAACCTGACTAT
This sequence comes from Bryobacteraceae bacterium, assembly GCA_963794765.1. GTDB lineage: Bacteria > Acidobacteriota > Terriglobia > Bryobacterales > Bryobacteraceae > JAWXCM01. The sequence continues at coordinate 773,088 of CAWCGC010000029.1, forward strand.
CTGGCTGGACGGCAAAGCGCAGCCGCTGTGCCGCGACGTTCCGATCTGCGACGGCGATCTGCTGGTTTCAGACCCGCATGAGATTCAGGTCAGCTATGGAGCGGCGCAATGAAGGCAAGGAAACAACCGTTCTTGCTGCTGAACGAACTGACCGGGTGGCGCGGTGCGTCGCTGGACAAGGTGGTCGATCATTGCGGCTGTCTGGAACTTGCGCCGGCCCCGGGAGCAGTGAAACCGCTAGCCTCGGCGATGCCGATCGGGGTGGCTCAGTGCGGCGACCGCGTTTATGTGCTCGACGCGGCGGGCCTGGTTGTGAAGGTATTCGACGCATGCACAGGCGCGTTCGAGACGCTGCCGTGTTTGGGCGGGAAGGGCACCGCGCCGCGTCAGTTTTCAAACCCGAGATCGATTGCCGTGTCACGCGGCGGTGACCTCTATGTTGCAGACGCGGGTAACGGCCGAATCCAGATCTTTTCGTTAAACGGCCTGGCGCTCCGAGCCATCTGGACGGGGCCGAAAGGCCTCCCGTCATGGGAACCCTCCGACATCGCGATCGGAAACGCTGGCGTTTACGTCGCCGATTACCGGAATGGCGCGGTTTACCTGCTGGATCGCCAGGGTTGCCGGGTGAAGACATTCGACGGCTTCGTCAAGCCCGTGCAAATCGCACTCGACCTCGAGGGGCGACTGTACGTGCTGGAAGAGGGTGCGACGAAGGTGACGATTATCGAGCCGGATGGGACGTCCGGCTCCGTTGAAGGCCAGTTCGCGCCGCGGGCGATTGCGGTCGACGACGATGGCCGCCTGCACATCAGCGACACGCTCGCGCGTAATGTGCGCGTGCTCTGCCGCGCCGAGGGAGGAACCTACGTCGAGCAGACCTTCTACTCGGTTCCTGCTGTGGACCTGGTCTTCGACAAGAACGGGAATGCAATCCTCGCGGATCCATCGAGCAAATCGATTGTTGCGGTGCCGCTGAAAGCTCTGTACGAGACCACCGGGGTGTTTACTTCCGAGGCGCTCGACAGCGGCCTTTACCAATGCGAGTGGCACCGCGTCGCGATCACCGCGACCGTGCCGTCGGGCTGCCGGATTCGCGTGGATACGACAACTTCGGAAGCGGAGAAGACGGACGCGGAGATAGCGACCCTGCCGACGAGCCGATGGACAGAAGGCCTGGTGGACTCACAGACAACAGGAAAGGAGTGGGACTGCCTCATAAGCAGTCCTCCGGGCCGGTATCTGTGGCTTCGGCTGTCGCTTGACGGCGAGGGCTCCGCGACGCCGTCGATTGAGCGCGTGCGCGTTTACTACCCGCGTCAATCCTCGCTGCGGTTCATGCCGGCCGTGTTCACTGAGCACCCGGAGGGTCGGGACTTCCTGGCACGGTACTTTTCCATCGCGGACAAAACCTGGGACGATATCGGGCAGCAGTTGACGAACATTGCGTCGTATTTCGATCCCGAGGCCACGCCCGCGTTGTCGAAGTCCGGACTGCGAGGCAGCGATTTTCTGACATGGCTGGCGTCGTGGATGGGCCTGGCGCTTGACCGCCACTGGCCGGTGGAGAAGAGGCGCCGGCTTCTGAAGCACGCATACCGGTTGTATCAACTGCGTGGGACGCCTGAAGGACTGCGGCTACACCTGGAGATCTACAGCGGGTCGCAGCCCGGGATTCTGGAGCATTTCAAACTGCGGCGCTGGATGGTGGGTCAGGGCTATGTCGTCGGTGCTCAGACCGCGCTCTGGGGTACGGACATCATCAACCGCATACAGCTTGACGAACATGCCCGCGTTGGCGACCTGCAGATTCACGACACGACGGACCCGCAGCGCGATCCCTTCTGGGCAACGGCGCACCGGTTCAGCGTTTTTGTCCCGATGGCGGGAGCGGGAGAAACGGAACGCCAAACAGTGGAACGCATCGTCGCGATGAGCAAGCCCGCGCAGATTCAGGCCGACGTTCACATTCTCGAGCCGCGGTTCCGCATCGGCGTGCAATCGTACATCGGCATTGATTCCGTGATTGGGCGTTATCCGGCTGGGGTGCTGGAGAATCGCGCCAGGCTCGGACACACTGTGTTGACCGCGGGGCAGGGCGCTTGTCCGCCCGCGATGACTCTGGGGAAGAATACGCGCCTGGGCTCTGACACGGCGCTCAACTGAGGAGACCACCGATGGCATGTTGCAACGGCCACACTGTTCCGGAAGAATGCATCGAGTGCGAGGTCCCGCAGCTCGCGCGTAACAACTACTTCACCGGGAAGCTGCTTGTAGAACGGGATTTCACCGATGAGCAGCGATACCTCGTCGGGAAGGACCGCCGGCATAACCAGCGGCTTCACGGCTGGGGCGCGGTTTGCGGTCTGAAGGTGAAGCAGCACCCAAATCCGGCGTGCCGCAACCAATACGTCGTGGTCGAGCCTGGCTATGCAGTCGATTGCTGCGGGCGCGAGATCATGGTTTGCGAAGAGGAATACTTCGACTTTCGCGCGGCGTTCCTGGCTGTGTGGCAGGCGGCTAATGGGAAAGACTCGCAACCCGACGGCAAGCCGCACAAACTGCAGATCTGCATTCGTTATCGAGAGTGCCTGACTGAGAACGTGCCCGCAATCTTTGATGAATGCGGGTGCGACGACACTGGTTGCCAGCCGAATCGGGTGCTGGAGTCGCACGAGTTCGACGTGCTGGTGGACCAGCCCGCCATAGCGCCTGACCACGCGGGCGTGGGCATCAAGTGGATCTCGACGCTCAACCTTGCACAGGCAAAGACGGTGGCGGTGGACCCAGTCGGGAGCAAGCTGTACGTTCTCAGTGGTCCCGCGGCGGCCAACCTTTACCAGCTCGACCTGAACACGAACGCGGTACTTGCGTCGCGTTCCTTCGCTTCGACGGCAGGCCTGGACGTTACAGTATCCGCCGATGGCAAGCAGGTATTCGCTCTGGTTCACGACAGCGCCGATGCCGATCCGAAGATCCTCGTGCTTGACGCACTGAACCTGGCGAACCCGCCGCTTCAGACGCTCTCGATTACGGGAGCGGGAGCGACCGAGGCGCGGATCACGCTGGCTCCCGACGGGAGCGTGTTCGCGATTAATCCGACAACGAATCAGGTAATGGGATGGCAGGCGGTGACCTTCGCCGTTATCCCGCCGGTAGCAGTCGGGCCGAATCCGGTAGCAATCGCAATCCCGTCCGCGGGCAAGTATCTCTACGTCGCAAACGGCGGAGCGCCGAATGTGACTGCAATCGAACTGGCCACCATGACGGGCCAGGTGCTGACGGTCGGCGATGGAACGACGCAAAAGCCGGCGGCTCTCAGCGTCTCGGCGACCGCAGCGGGAGACAACATCGCGATAGTGGATGCGGCGGCGCAAAAGATATACATGGTCGGATTCCGGCCGGGCGCGCCGAATCCGGCTGACCGCATTGTTCAGCTTGGCGATCCGGTCGTCGGGTTCGCGCATGCGCCAATCGCGGTGACGAGTTCGCCTGGCGGCAGCTGGTTGTATGTGCTTGAACGCGACGCCGCCGATCAGAAGGGCTACATCGAGCCGGTGGACGCTCACGCGGTTGAACTCAAGCTGCCTAACCCGATCGGTGCCGCCGTTGCCATCGGGCAGAACCCCACAGGACTCGTTCTGAGCCCGGACGGCAGCCACATGTACGTCGCATACGCGGGGCTGGCTCCCGCGGATCCGGGCGGGGTCGCGGTCCTGACTGTCGATGAAGAGAGCTGCGCCGACTTGTTCAAACGCGCTCTGGACCCTTGCCCGGGCTGTGAGGAAGGCAATTGCATCATCCTCGCAACGATTAAGGATTATATCTACGGCTCGTCTGTGACGGACGCCCTGATCGACAACTGGACGGACCGTAAGATTCTCGCGAGCACTAGCCTGTTGCAGGAGATCATCGAGTGCATCCTCGATCACGGCACTGGAGGCGGCGGCAAAGGCGAAACGGGTCCGCCCGGTCCGAAGGGAGATAAGGGGGATAAAGGCGACAAGGGAGATAAGGGCGATAAGGGAGACAAAGGCGATAAAGGCGACTCCGGGGGCGATCCCGACCTCACGCACATCTGCGGGATCAACTGGGATCACAACGCCTCCAACAATCCGTCCCGGTTCGATCCGAAGATCGGCCTGCTGATCGGCTTCGATAACGAGGTGATGAAGGATGACATTACCCGGGACACGTTTCTGGTTTTCGTCCCTCATGGCGAGGACGACCTAACCGAGTGCTGGTGCGAGCTGAAGTCGCGTATTGTCCGTGGCGTGATCCTGGACAGCCCCTGCGGCGACTTGAAATTCAAGTCGGCCGCTGCCGGATCTCTCTGCAACGGAGCGCAGTTCATCCCGGTGAACGGTATGCGGCCGAACAGGTACAGGGTGATGCTCAAGAGCGATTTCGTCCGAGACAAGAAGGGCAAAGCGGTGGACGGCGATCACCTGCCCAAGTGGCTGCCGAACCGGCGGACAGGCGATGGAGTCGAAGGCGGAACCTTCGAAAGCTTTTTCGTGATCGGTGACAACCCAAACGGGTAGAGCGAGGAGATCATCATGGCATCAATTGGCGTGCGCGGAAATGCAGCGGTGCAGCAGCCCCCGAGCCTGGCAGTTCCCTGCTGCTGCCCGTCTTGTCTGGGTTTAAAGTGCCTGGAGCGTCCTCGCTACTTCGCCGGTCAACTGCTGACCGAAGCGGACTTCAATTCCGAGCAGGATTACCTGCTCGCCAAGAACCGGCTGCACAATCGATTTCTGCACGGGTCCGGCGTGGTGTGCGGACTCGAGGTGAGTTGCAGCGATTGCGACGGCTGGGTCACCGTGCATCCGGGTTATGCGATCGATCCTTGCGGCAACGACATCATTGTGTGCGAGCCCGCGTCGCTGAATGTACTTGAAGCGATTCAGGAGTGTTGCGATTCGCGGAAGCGGCGCCGAAAATCGGACTGCGATCCCTACAGGCCTCCGGACGAGCCGAACTGCCGAGACCTGGACAAAGACTGGTGCATAACGATCGAATACCAGGAGCGCGAAGCAAGGGGCGTGATGCCGCTGCGCAACGACCCGTGCCATGACGGGTGTGGGTGCGGCTGCAAAAGCGGAGGATGCACATGCAAGGGTTCGAACGGGCACGCATCAAATGGGTACGGCGCGAACGGACATTCGAAGAACGCCTCGAACGGGGCGGGCAAGTGCGGGTGTACGCCGCCGGTTAGCAAGCCGCAGCAGCCTTCGCAGTGCGAGCCGACTCGGATCCGGGAAGGGTTCAAGCTGTGCGTCGTGGAAGACCCCGGATGCGACACCCGCGAGGTCATCCGTCCAGGGACGCTGCTGGGGAACATCCGTGAATGCCTGCAGTTGATACCGAAGTTCTACGCCCAGTTCTCGCCCCAGGTCAAGGCGATTCTGGACGCGATCGTCCAGGGCCAGAATCCGGCAGCAACTCCGCAGCAGATCGCAGATGCGTGCTGCCGTATGCGGCAGGCGCTGATCGACCTGATCTCGACAGCGATCTTCTCCGTTCATTGCGATCTGATGCGACAGGTTCCGCCATGTGGTGGCGTGGTGCAGGATCCGGCGGGCGGACCCGGGAACGCAGCCGCGGCAATCGACGCAATCAAGCAGATGAACAAGATTCTGGAGCAACTCCTGCTCGATTGCTTGTGTCATGCACTGCTGCCTCCGTGCGGTGGAGACCCATGTGATGACCGGTTGATTCTCGCCTGCGTGACGATACGGAACGGCCGTGTTGTCCGCATCTGCAATTTCTCCTGCAGGACGTACGCCGGATCGTTCCCTGCGATCTTCTACTGGCTGTCGGCGTTTCCTTTTCTCGCGAATCTCGCAAACGCGTTTCGGCGCGTCTGCTGCGAACTGGGCATCGTTGATCGGGTGGATCCAAATGGGCGTTTCCGCTTTGTTGCGCGCGAAGCCGGATACGCTGCACCCATCCAGCTGTTTCAGAACCTCGACGCGCTGATGAGCCGATTCACGATTGAGGGCGTGATTGGGAAATTCACGGCCGAAGGGACGATTGGGCTGGCTCCGCTGCGTGGACAGTCGATGTCACGCGTCGCTGAAACGCTGCGGAGTGCGGGGATTTCGTTTACCGAGCGCCCCGTAAACAGCGAGGCGGACGCGCCTCCACCGACTTCATTAGGGTCGAACGTGATTGCCGCGCCGGGCGACCACGTTACCGTGTACGACGCGGACGGCGTCGCGGTTGCGCTGGAACGGGACCCCACCGCAGGAGCGCTCGCTTCAACGTGGGCGGAACTGGCCGCGCTGAGGAAAGAGATCGAGCAACTAAAGGGCAATCATGGCTGAGACGCGGCTCCATTACTTCCAGCGGCAATACCTCGGGGCTGCCGACCTCGAAGCGCAACAGCAGTACCACCGCGACATGCGCCGTCGTCACAACGTGGCGCATCACACCTGGGGCATCGTCACCGGATTCGATCTTCTCGAGAAGCCGAACGAATGCGATCCGAAGGCGATTGATGTGTTCATCACACCCGGGTTCGCCGTCGACGGCTTCGGCCGGGAACTCATCGGCTTCGACCCTGTAAAGCTGGATACCGCGCTATTCGCGTCATTAACGACGCTTACGTACCGAAGTGTCTGGATCGAATATGCCGAGAGGTATCTCGAGTACCCGAAGCCGGGTTATCGCACCTGCGAGAACAACGACTACGCTCGGATACAGGAATCGTTTCGGGTCGTTATCGATCCCGCGCCGCCCACTCACGATCTCGTGACGCTGGCTGGGTCGCCCGTCGCTCCGCCTGTTATCCCGATCGACGAATCGATCCCCGAGCAGGAGTTTCCCGACGACGCGGCCGAGCCCGTCTGGATGATCTGCCTTGGGTTTGTGCAGTGGGACGGCGTGAACCAGATGTTCGTACCGGCCGCGGCCGACAAAGCCGTGCAGGGACGGCGTTATGTCGGCGCAGTCGCCGAGCAACTAATCGGACCCGCGGGCAAGCTGATTCTTCGCGATCGCATGTCGCCGGATCCGCTGCCGACGGATCTAAAGACGCCGGGCTACGCAGGGGTACAGGCGGAGGTAGAAGGATCGCTGCAAGTGGATCGTCTGCTGGTTGCGAAGCAGGACGAGCAGATTCACGGCGGCCGGTTGCGATTCGACAACGTGGACGGAGGGGAGGATGGCGTGCCGCTGTGGATGCAGCGGCTGCGTGGACCGGTGCTGCCCGGGTCGGGCGATCTTCGTATTCACATAGGCGACGCGAAGGTTGGTGATCCAACGGCGATCGACACGCGGCTAACGGTCGGGAACTTCGCCGCGAACGGGAAGGACGAGGAGGTTGTGTTTGCCGTCCGTGGCGACAATGTTGTCGAGATCCCGACGGGCGTGCTCGACTTCGATACGACATTGCGGCAGGCAATCAATCTCTGGACCACGTTCGACGGAAAGCATCAGCACGGAATCGGCGTTCAAAAGAACACCACCTATTTCCGTACACATGCGAACTTCTGTTTTTTTCAGGACGGGGCGCATTCCGACAATGAAGCAGACGCCGGTGGGGGCGTGCTGCAGCTGAAGATCAACAACGGGGGTCTGTTTTTCGGGAACTTCACACAGCAGATGCTGAATCTATGGGGGATTGAGTACGGCATCGGCATTCAGGCGAATACGCTATACACGCGGTCGCACTCCGACTTCTGCTGGTTCCGCCAGGGATCGCACAGCGACTCGCAGGATAACCCGGGCGGCGGAACACTGGCGATGCTGCTGGATGGCGACAGTAACCTGCATGTCACGGGCAAGCTGCTGGTGGGTGGCGACGCGCAATTTGCCGGAACGCTCACCACTAATCATCTGCGCGTGACGGGCGACCAGGACATCATCAAAGTCCGGACGCAGCAATTCAACATTCAAAATCCAGGGATCGATGGTCCGTCGAACTGGATCTTCAATCATGCGGGCGAATTCAGCGCGATCTACGTGCGATATGCAGTGTTACAGGGCTTCAGCATCTTCGGACCTGTCGGCACCGGCACGGGACATTCCACATCGGATCACGCCATTCCCCAGCACGTCTACGTTCAGATCACGGAAGAGAAACCGGACCATACCTCGGGAACGTGTTTCTGCAGTGAGTCAGACTTGTTCAACCAGAACGATAACTACACAATGTTCACGGTCGTCGTGATCGGGAAAGGAGTCATGTGATGCTCGCCGATCGATTGGAACAGCTTCGGGAGGAGTTTCGCAAAGGCCAGCAGGAACTGGCGTCTGTTGAACGCAAACGCGAGCTGATTCGCGACACTCTGCTGCGCATCAGCGGCGCCATTCAGGTGCTCGAAGAACTGCAAGCGACCCAGTCGTGAGCCCGATGCTCCAGATCGGGTCGTTGCGGAACCGGTGTCTCGCGCCGCGCGATCATCCGTCGCCCGAGAGGGTGCGGACCCTGATCCACGAACTGGCGAGCGACGCCGTTCCTCGCGCCTGTGCTCGCGCACTGGAAGCAATCACTGACGAGGCGGACGCCAGCGTGTGGTTCATACGGCGGCTGCAGCTGGAACTGGTGTTGGACGCAGGCCGCGTGGACAGTGAGGAGATCGCGCGTGTCTGGGGCGAGCAATTGGCAGTCGCGCTAGTGAGGAAGACCGCCGGCGGCGCATGCGATGAAGAAGTAGTCGAGTTCGCGAGCCGGGAGGACTACGTGGCGCGCTTCGTTGCCGATTTGGCGGAAGGCGTTGCGTTCAGGCGCTGGTACTACGCATCCTTCGATTCGCTGCGCGCCCTTTCTCGCGATGCTGCAGTTCGCGAGGCTCTGGTCCGTGAGCCCTCGATCACCCGCGGTGTACTCGGACGACTGCTGGCGTCAGGGAAACTCGACCCGGTGCTGCGGGCCATGACGGCGCGGGGCGCGGGCATTGTCTTGCATACGGCGGCGATGTCCGGTTCGCCGGGAGTCGAGGGCGCGGACGCAATCGAGATCCTGCTGGCCGTGGACTCGAGCAAGGTGGCCACGTCAGTGGAGCATGCAGCACTGCGGCTTTTCGTGATGAGCGGGTTTCGCGTGAGTGAGACGATTGCACGGAGCTTCGCTGCCGTTGTGCAGACGCTACGGGGCCGAGGTCCAGAAGCCGGGCCGGCCGTTGCGGATGAGTTGTCGAGACTGGTTGCGTCGCGCATAACGCAGGCGAGACGAGGTACCTCGGGCGAACTGGATGCGCTCGTGATCGAATCTCCTCATGTGTCCGTCTTTATGCTGCTGCCTGCGGTGCTGGAAGCGGCGGACCCTGAGCTGCTCGAGACGCCGGAAAAACGGGTAGCCTTATTTGCTGAGTGCCTCCAGGCGCCTGTTGTCGATCCGGCGATCGCGCTGGCGGCGGGGTTCGAGGGGACTCCGGAGCCAACGCGGATCCCTCCCGTCGACGACATCATGCGCGAAGCAGCGGTGGCAGCGCTCCGGGCCTTTGCATCACACCTCCTCGGTTTTCAGCGGAGCAGTGTGGAGTTCCTGCGCGAGAACTTCTTCTGCGGTTCAGGCACAGTGCGAATCCTTCGTGAATGGATGGACGTCGAGTTGCCCGCTGTCCCGCTCGGCATAGTCCTGCGGCTCGCCGGATATCACGGCCGGAGACTGGACATTCCATGGCTGAAACACGTGGTACTGCTGCGGTTACCCGAGGAAAGCGTGTGACTCACGCCGAACACCTGACGAAGTCGCTGGCACGGCTCGACCTGCTCCTCCAACGCCAGATACTGCGCCTGAAAGCGGCGCGGCTGATTGTCGAGGACGAGTTTCGCGGTCTCTACATCCCCGATGAGTACGCTGAGCGGCTGGCCCAGAACGCGACCGAACCGCTCGTTCCCGGTCTGGATGAGATCGACCGGCGTCTTGCGGAATGCGAACGCGCGCCGGAGCCTGAGTCGGCGCTTGGAGTCGTCACGGATAAATTCGGGCTGACGCTGTTCGAAGCGGACGTCCTTCTGCTAGCCGCGGCACCCGAGTTTGACCTCCGCTACGAGAGCCTCTATGCCTATGTTCAGAACGACGTCACGAAGAAGCGGCCGACGGTAGATCTTGCGCTGCAGCTGTTTTGCGGCTCATTCAAAGAACGGCTCACAACGCGCGCAGCGTTTCGACCAGCGAGCACACTGATGCGGGAGGGACTGATTGTGTTTGCGGCCGATCCTCAGGAGCGCGACGGCCCGCTGCCTTCGCGACAACTGCGCGTGCCTGCGGAGGTGGCCGACTTCCTCGCCGGGCCACCCGCAGAGAGCGGTATGGCTTGCGCCAGTTCCCCGGAGGCAATCTTCTTTGAAGGGCCGCAAGGGTCGGGAAAGTATGCCGCAGCTCGCGCCGAAGCGCATTCGCGGGGAGCGGCGATAGACACCGTCGATCTGCGCACCGTGGATCCGAACGCGCTGCCCGACCCGGTCGCGCTTCGACGCAACGCGTGCTTGCACGGCGCCCTGATCTACATCGCGCACTGGGAAACGATCTATAGCTGGGATCCGCGTACGCGCGGCGCGTGGATCGGCGCTGTGCGACAGATGCTGCGCCCGAGTGCTCCAGTGCTGATCGGCAGCGAAGCTGCGTGGCATCCGGGTGGACACTGGCCGGAGGCGATCTTCAGCCGAAAGGAATTCGGCATGCCCGACATTGCCGAGCGGCACCAAACATGGGCGCGAGCGCTGAACGGGAGCGCAGGATCTCACGAGGATCTCTCGCGTCTGGCAGCGCACTTTGCTTTCACGCGCGGGCAGATAGAGTCGGCGGTACGCGATGCGAGACATCGCGCGCGAGAGGGGGCCGTCAGCGCGTCGGACCTGCACGAAGCCGCACGCGCCCAGTGCTGTCATACGCTCGCGCGCTTCGGCCGGAAGGTCAGGACCGGTTACGAGTGGGACGATCTGGTGCTACCGGGACGGCAGATACAGCAATTGCGCGAAGTCCTGCTTGCGGTACGCAGGCGCGAGCAAGTGTACGGCCGATGGGGCTTCGAGCGGAAACTCGCGCTATGCAAGGGCGTCAGCGTCATGTTCTCGGGGCAGAGCGGGACGGGCAAAACGATGGCTGCATCGATCCTCGCGGCCGAGCTTCGACTCGACTTGTACAAGGTCGACCTGTCGAGCGTCGTGAGCAAGTACATCGGAGAAACCGAGAAAAATCTCAACGAGGTCTTCCGGCAGGCAGAGGCCGCGAGCGCAATTCTATTCTTTGACGAAGCTGACGCGCTGTTCGGGAAACGGTCAGAAGTGAAGGATGCACACGACCGTTACGCCAACATCGAGACCGCATATCTTCTCCAGCGGATGGAGGAGTACGAAGGCATCGTCGTGCTGGCCACGAACCTGGGCAAGAACATGGACGAGGCGTTCGCGCGTCGGATCCAACACGCGATCGAGTTTCCGTTTCCCGACGCCACACATCGCGAGCGGATCTGGCGCAGGTCGTTTCCGGCCGCGGCTCCAATGGACCGGGACATCGATTTTCCGTTCCTGGCGCGGCAGTTTCAGATTGCGGGCGGAAACATCCGCAACATTGCCGTGCTGTCCGCGTTGCTGGCCGCAGATGCGGGAACCTCAATCCGGATGGAGCATCTGATCCTGGCGGCCGAGCGCGAGTTCCAGAAGATCGGCAGGCTGCCCTCCAAGGCCGATTTCGGTCCTTACTACGACCTGATCCGGGTGCGCGCGTAAAGGGGCTTCGGCGAGGCTCGCGTGGATAAGAAAGGCGAGAAGACCGAGATCGCATCTCCCGCCGCTCCGGCGAAAGTGGCGGTGCCGGCTGACCGCAAGCCGACCCCAAAGGCGCTGCAACGGACGGCGGGAAATCGGGCCGTGCAAACGTTGGTCGCGGCTGCGCGCTCGAAACCAGGAGCGCCGCTTGCTGCGCCGGTACGCGCGGCGATGGAGCGGAGGCTCGGAGTGGGGTTCGGCGCGGTACGCGTCCATGTCGACCCCGCAGCGGCGGACGCGGCGAATGCGGTCCACGCGAAAGCATTCACGTCGGGCGATGACGTGTTCTTCAACGCCGGCCGGTTCAATCCGGACTCCCAGGCGGGCAAGGAACTGCTGGCTCACGAACTGACCCACGTGGCGCAGCAGGGCGGACCGGTGTCCAGCGGGCCGACTCGCGTCGCGTCCGCGAAATCTCCTGCCGAACGAGAGGCTGCGGCCGGCGAGTCCGCCAGCGAAACGGTTGAGCCTGGCGCGATCTATCGAACCCCGGAGGATGCTCAGGAGTACCTCGCCGATCCGCCTTACAGTCTCGCTGAAGCCTTCCAGAACGTCGCAGCAACGGCGAGTCTTCAGTTGAACGCGCCCGAGGCAAACTGGGTGGGTGGCGGCGAGGCGAAGTTCAAGAAGCTGGTGGCGATGGGCATGTTCGAATGGGCGCCCGGGTATGACGTCACACTGGCGCGTGCGTTCCGGCCGATGCTCTCATCGAGCGCCATTCTCGAAATGGTGGATCGCGGGATCATCGACGGAACCGAGGGAGCGGAAGCCACTGTCGCCGCGCAGTTCGCAACGTACATCCAGCGGCAAATGCAGGCGTCGCTCGACCGGATCCTGCCGCGATACCTGAAAGCTCGTAACCAGACGTCGTTCACCGACGTGTCGAGCCTCACATACACGACCGAACCGGACGCGAGTCAGATCCTTGCGTCTGCGCCGGTGGACATCAGCACCATTTTCGGACTTCGCTCCGAGGTTGTCGCCTTCGATTTCATCGCCTATCAGACGCGTCATCCGGACGAAGGCAAGAAGCACGACCTCGTGCGTCTCACACGATGTAGCGATCGAGTTCCTCGCAGAGCAGAACCTGGTCCACTGGCTGCGCACCACTTCGCCTGACGCAACGGCTGAGGACGTCGCGGCGAAGATCTACAACGACGCGACACTTTCCACGTCGATCGTTGCGGCGTCTCCGCTGTTCGGCTTCGATCCTTCACTGCTTGTAAATCCGTACAAGGACGAGTGGATCGAGAAGACGAAGAAATCCAACAGCCCAGGCGAAGCTGCTTCCGCCATGTTCGGCTTTTACCGTCCGAATCTGAATCCACTTGACGAACTGGCGGGCTCGAAGTTTCAGGATCAGGTCATCCTCGCGCAGGCAGCGAAGTACGCGTCCACGGCCGCATCCGGTCTGGACATCGTGGAGCAGATGCGCATCGCGATCAAGGCGATCGACGGAATGTCCGCGAGCGCGAAACCATTCGGATTGGACGCTTACTTCGGACCGCTGCGCAAGCGGCTCGACGATCGGTCGAAGGCGCTCGCCGCTAAGCCCGACGATCCCGACACGTACAAATGGGGAGCGCAGATCGCGGCGCAACTGCAGATCCTGTTTCGGTCGGCAGCTGGGTTGCAATGGGCGGCGAACCAGCGCGCCGCTGTCGGCGGAGAGCCGCCGGACTACATGGCCGAACCGCTGACACGGGTGGCGCGGGCCTATGCGGCTGCTGCGGCGAGCTCGGAATACGCCGAGCGTGGCGAGCAACTAGTCGCGAAGGCCGACACACTGACGCAGGAATACCCGTTAGCCGTGCTGGACGGCGCGCTTGCCTCGATTCGCGACGCGAACGCGTCGAATGCGGAGATCGAGAAAGAGCACGGCAATGCAGGTGCGAACACCGAACGAGAGTTGCGGAAGCAGCTTAACGACTTGCGCGCGGAGATCCTGACCGATCCGAAGCATGCCGCCCAGGTGCTCGCGGATCTCCAGAAGAAGGTGTCGCAGCTGCATCGGCGCGTTAGCGCAATTCGCACGTTATCGGCCCTTGACGGGGTGATCGGCGCTCTTGAGAATCACATCAGCATAGTCCGTAACCTCCCGAGGGAGCGGACGCATCAGGTGATGGAGTCAGCTGCGCGGGAGAAGATGCTGCAGCATCACAAGGACACTGTTGCCGGCCTTCAGCCATATCGCAAGCAATGGGCCGCAATAGCGGAACTGGCGTACAAGGGCAGCGAGGAGGATTTCGAGGCTAGCCTCAAGGAAGCCGCGAACACGCAAGAGGACCTGAGGAAGAAGCTGGAGAGCGCAGTCGAGCTTGCCAAGGCGACCGAAGACTTCGATCGCATCATGGGAATCGTAAACGCGTTCATCCTGGCGTTCGCGATTGCGATCGCGACCTGGGGAGTAGGCGAGATCGTGGCAGGTGGCGCGCTCGCGTTGGGCCTGAGCGAAGGGGGAACGGCGTTTTTCCTGGTTACGACCGGAGCGGAGGCACTGACGCTGACGACGTTGAACGCCGCGGCACAGGGAGACTGGAGTCACTTCGGAGGCGATTTACTTTTCAACTTCGTCACTGCGGGCGTGCTGAAAGGCATTACCAAGGGTTATAACTCCGTCCTTGGCGGCGCGGCGAAGACCTTGCCGGGCAAGCTGGGCTTGCTGCTTACGACTACTCTTTCGGCAGCCGGTCTCGCGGTCATAAAGGCCAACATGGACACGCGCACCGCGACCGGCAAGGACCTCACTGAGGAACAGGCCGCCAAAATTATGCGCGACAACGTCATTCAGGGAATCGCACTGGCGATCACGATGCACGTGGCGGGCAACTTCCTGCCGGACCTGCGCGGATTGTCCCGCAACGTGACCTTGAAGATCAAGGCGATCAACACCGTTCGATCGCAAATGCGGCCGATTGCTGCGCGCGTTCAGGCGAAGACGGCGCCGGTTGAAGAGGCGACCAAACTCATCGATCGCGATACCGAGTTGGTGTCGGCGGAGAACGAAGTCCTTGAGGAACTCAAGACTCAGAAGCTGACGGAGCCGGAGGAGAAAGCTGTAGACGCGGCGCGAGCAGAGTCACAGGAATCCGGCGAACTGGCCCGCAGTGGCAAGATCACGGCCGCCGCGGAGTCAACCCCAACGGGCGATGTTATCGCACCGCATGGCGAGCTTTCCACTTACAAGGCACATTACGAAAGTCTCGGTTACAAGGTGGAGGAGCAGCTCGGCGGACGAAGTGACGGGAGCCAAAAGCCTGAAGGTCACTCGCCCTGCGCACGACGGCCAGCCCGCCGCCGAGTTCTCGGTTACGGAGAAGGCGTCAACCTCGGGCCAGGCGCTCACGGCGCCGCCGACGCCGGTGGAAGAGGCGCCGCAAGGTCCACCGGCGGAAAAGGCCAAGTTTCTGACGATGGACGACATTCTGGCCAAGGACCGGAAGTCATTCACGGAACCGAATATTCAAAAACTCTACAAGGAGTACTACGACGGCCAGGTGAAAGCAGGGAAAACGCCCGCTTCGCCGGAGGAGTGGTCGCGCCTCACGCGTGGAGAGCCCCGGTCCGCTCTCCAAAAGATACTTGGCGATTTCACTCGCAAGGGCGTGGCACAGCAACTTGATTTGAACGCTATAGGCAGTCCGACCACCACGGCTCCGGAGCGGATGAACACCTTGTGGTCAAAGGTTCTCGCACGGGTCGGCCGGTTTACCCGGCCGATGCGGAACTTCGTCGCCGAGGGAATCAAGGCAGGGAAGGTCAACATTGGCTACTTCTGGACGGCGAAGGGCATCGTCGCCGAGATACTCGCGGAAGGCTACATGGAAACGGTGCTTGCGGAGCGACGGCAGTCGAATGCCTCGGCGCGGCTGGTGAAAGACATATACATCGACATCGGCGAAGGCCCGAAGCTGTTTACCGACGGCATGGTGATCAGCGACGAGGGGACCGGCATTAAGGTTGACGATCGTTTCGAGGTCAAATCCGGGAGGGGCGGAGGGGAACAGGCCGAGCAGCAGTATTTCAAATGGATCGAAGCGAAAGAGATTGACGGCTCGAGACTTCTCTTAAACAAGCGGCCAGCCGTCCCTGGCGAGACGCTCGGGTCGGGTCAGGAGCGAATCGGCGAGTTCGTTTACGATGTGTACTATTACCGGCCCACGAAGGCGCAACTCGCGAAAAATCCGGAACTGCGAAAGGTAACGCAGTTGAGTTCCGCCGGTAAGCGTCATGTAATCATGCCCGAGGGAGCAAAAGTCATGAGCCAGGAGTCTGGGGATCACCCAGCTTCGGTCACGATAAACGAGCTTCCGGCCACACCCTCGGAGATCGATTATCTGACGCGGCTCGTGATGGAGTATTTGAACACGACGGCGTCCCCGCCTCTCGCCGCGACTGCGGCGGCGGGCCAGCCCTAAAACGATACAGTCGAGGTCTGCTCACGGGCAAACTGTACCTTCTCCAGGATCGGTATCCGCTGTTCGCGCACCCTTTTAGAGTTCTTTGACCAATGCTGGCGTGCAACCAGTAGCTTGCCGCTGCGGAATCCGAATCTGAATGCGCAGGTGGACCGATTCGTCCAGACCATCGAGAATCTTCGGATGATTGACTCCACTCCAGCTACGAGTCCGCCTCCGGAACGCACCATCGCATGTCGCTGCTACCATCAGCGGCGTTCGACCCTGCGCGGTCCGAAGGTCCACCTCCGCGCCGTGATCGAGCAATATCTTTGTTTTTATTGGGTCGCATGCTGACCAGTGGAGCGCCCCCGCACCAAGCGAGTCGGTCGCATTTACAACAGCGCCAGCATCAATCAATAACTTCATTGCGTGCGGTGTTCCAAACACGGTCGCATAGTGCAGCGGTGTAACACCTTTGCTATCTGCCAGCCTGACGCTCGCCTGATCGCGGCTTAACTCCTGTAACTTTGCGAGGTCGCCTTCACGTATGGCCGTAAGGAAGTCCTGAGTAGTTGCAGCGAACGCTGATGCCGCAAGCAGGCTCAGGAATGCAACAGTTTTTCGCACTCGAAAGGGAACCTTGGGTGATGCTAGCACAAGCTGGGCCTCATCGACTTGGGCAGCCATTCTTGCTTCGCTGGTGTTGTGCGCGCTGAACTCAACAAGCATCGGTTCTGGCGCGAACTCCAAACCACGTGGGGCAGCAGCAGCGCTACACAGCAGTATCACAATCGGGATTGTCCGTCTCGTCATTGTTCTGGGTGTTCACCTTCGGGGTCGCAGACTCTACAGCAGCCTCGTTCACCACCTCCTGCGAAAGCGGATATACAGCGGTAAATTTCGACGGAATGGCGCAATGTATCAGCGTACCTGGAATCCTGGTCGGTCGCGACTGTTGGCAGCACGTTCAGGGACTGCTCAATGCACGCGACGACGTTCGCACCCGAGAAGTTAAACACAAGTTTGCTTACAGTGGTCTCGTTCATTGCGGGCACTGCGGATGTCTGCTCGTACACGATTGAAGATGCGCAAATACGTGCATTTCATTGCACCGGAAATCGCGGAAGCATACATCTAAGCTGCCCGCTTGCGTCGGCAGAATCGGATCATCCAGAATGTCACCCGGGATAATTTGGTTCAGTCACTACAGCAGTATTTCAGCCCTCATCGTGCTTGTAGTTCACGTCTGTGCGCGCACGCACACAGGGCAGCCCGAGCAGATCCGGAGAGAGAGATGGGCACGTCTTCGCAAGCTAGTGATCTCCCGATACAGGGTGTACACAACTGAGGCAGAGAAGGCCGCATACAAGGGCCGGTTGTGTACAAGAGACGGGCGTGTACAAAATCGATAGCACTGCGGAGTGCCATCCCGCCCCGCGTGCAGGGCGTGCGTTCCGTAACAACGTACTTTCGCTGTTCCATGCTCCTCTGCCAGGCAAGTAAGGAAACGTCTGGCTTTCCAGCTACCATTGCCGCATAGCAGGAACGTCAAATCGCGCATCAGAAAGGAAAAATAGTTGACCGACGTACGCCAGATTGTTTCCGAACTTGAACTGAAGAAGGCTGCAATCGATAGAGCAATCTCTGCGCTCCGCTCAATCGATATGCCAGTTCCAGAAAGCGAATCGGCAGCCGCAGCATTATCGAAGAACGCCGGAGCAGGAATCAGCCGTAACGGTCGAGAACGACTCGCCGAAGCAATGCGACAGCGCTGGGCCGCAAAGCGAGCGGCTCAGAAACCAGCGACTCCGAAGAAAGTTACCGCTGGACGACGGAGGAAGCGAGCAGAAGGCGGCAGGGCCGGTGCAAAGAAGTCATCCTCGAAGAAGGTCGCTAAGCAGAGTTGAAGTCCCACATAAGGGACAGTGTTCCGGTTCAGGTGTAAATAGCGAGAACCTTCCGTCCACTAAGCTAATGGAGAGAACGGATGAACAAACGACGGAAGCACTACATGCCGGACTGCATGGCGCATGCGGAGTACAGCGACCAGCACGCCGCTCCGAAGGTCCGCGTCTATATCAGGCACGCGTTTCGTCGACGCGATAGCTCTTGTTTGTCGGCTTCAAATACGGGCGGCAGCGCCGGTTGATTTCCGGCGCACAGGCGTGTGCCCAGCGCCAGACGCCACTGGCATCCACGAAGAGGCCGCTCGCACAGCAGCTCAGAAACGTGCAAATACGCGAGCGGCTATCGAAGGCAGCGCCGCACACCCCGACAGGATCACCTTGCGTGGGTAATGTCGACCCATGAACGGGTTCTGTGGGGTGAGCGGCATGGACTCTTACCCTACCAAACCGGCGCGCCCAAAGCTCGCAACGGAACCTCCGATTGATGCTGCGAATACTGGACCGGGATGACCCTTTTCACGCGCCCTAAGGGTTCTGAAATTCCAGAATGCGATTATCCTGATCCACGTTGCGGACTCCGGATTCACTAGTCAACGTCTGACCATCGGAAAAACGGGCATCGATTATAGTGTTTAGAATTACGCGATCCTTGCCGCTGGGCGCGATCGTCAGCCTGGTTGTGCTTCCGCGATACTGCTCGGTGGTGATGCCCGGCTGCACGATTAGATTGAACGGGCCGTAGTTGCCGGGATCGCCAAACTCCTGATCGCCCGCAAAATCGTCATTTCGTGCAATTGCCAAAGCTTGCTTCGTAATTGCAAGCGCCAAATGCGTGTCCTTGTTTTTGTTGTCTCCCTTCGCCAGAACGAAACGAACGGTGGCGCTTTGAAGCGTCGGAAGGACGGTCGCCGGCAGTTCGGCCTGCGGCTGCGAAGCAGGAGGCTGTCGCGTACAACTCGATACGGCCAGCAGAAGCACGACAGGTATAATCGCCTTACTCGAGCAGTTCATCAGTAGCACAAATTTCCTCATTCGTTAGATTGTTCAAAAGCCCATGTCTGCGCCGGCGGCCAAATGAGGGCTCCCTGACAGGACTTCTCTACGACGTCAATAATGCCTCTAGAAACTGCCGCCGTCGGGG
Organism: Bryobacteraceae bacterium; assembly: GCA_963794765.1. Classification (GTDB taxonomy): domain Bacteria; phylum Acidobacteriota; class Terriglobia; order Bryobacterales; family Bryobacteraceae; genus JAWXCM01. Next base: position 792,257 of record CAWCGC010000029.1, read on the forward strand.
CCCTGCAATAATCTCGCAGAAGGTGTCGCAGTATGAAACGCAAGTCTATCGCAGATACCAACGAACCGCACAGACGATGATCTCCGGTTCGAACTGTTGCCATTCGAGCAGCGGAGTCGGAGTCGGTACCGCATCAGTGAATCTCAGCCGGGCCAACCACCGCAAATCTTTGCAGCACTACCCTCAGGATTAACACGTTCACACAATCCCGAGGCGTTGTACAGAAACGTCGCTCAACTCCTGTCCAAGATTGGATTTACCAGAAGCACAGGTCTTCGAACAAGCGCTCGGTGCACGGCGTGAGTACACAACTAAACACGGAGAAGTCCAACAGGGCGGTCGGGATCATCAGGCTCGACTGCCTGCCGCTAAGCGAGTGCGCGACTTTCTGACAGCCGGGTGACCACCAGCGAAGGCGAATCCGGAACAGGACAAACGGCTACTGACACTCGAGGAGATCAAGGGCGCGCTCGCAAACACGCAGAGGAGCTGTTGCGTTAAGTCGGAAACCATGTTACGCGGTTGCGTTCGTCGCAGTTCGGAGTTGCCAAATCCAGCCAATCGGCCGTAGTTGCATCTTTTCCGCCACCCACCGGGATGCTGTGTTGCTGGCCGACGTACTGTAGAACAAATTCTGGAATTCCGTGCTGGCCACCGTAGCCCATGCCCTGGTCACAATTGACGCGTAACCACGACCGCGCACATCGGGATGGGTCCATACTCCCGCTTCGGCAGCCCTCACAGAAGCGACAGGCGTATGACACAGACTAGCGACGAACCCAGCCGCTATGCCGATTGCCCAAGGTCCCAAGTGTCCGGCGAGAAGATCTGCCCATTCATCAGTTTTCCACCAGGCTTGGGGTCGTGCGGTTGCGAGCGTGGTTGAGACGTCAGCCTCCGATGTGAACACTACTAGTTCTGCCGAACAAAGCGAGGCTGCAGGGCTGAGAGATTCGAAGACATAGCTCGGTCCACCCACAACTTCGATCGGACGCGTTGGGGCAGGTAGTAGCTCTGCCAGTTGGAGCAAGACTGGAGGCGCTTGGCAGGTGTCGCCGGACTCTGGATCACCTGCGAGGCTTCGGCCTTAAATGGCTGCACGCAACCGCGGTCCAGTGCAGGAGAGAAAGAATCACCTGCCCATCATTGGCCACGCCCGCTACCGCGAGTGGGTGAGGTTCCAACCGACTATAGGCATCAGAACCCCACAAGGGTACCGATTTCAAGTCGCAAAAAGTCTGTATCCGAAGTTTGTGCCACTGAACATCAATGCTACCGAGCGATAAGTTGAGCATAGTTTCAACGACGATCCACACCGGCTCCAAGGCTCGCTACCCAAAACCCATTCGAAAGCTTACGGTAACCAACCACAAAGATGAATGTGACTCAGAGGTCTTAGGCAGTAACGGAAGCGATCCGGCGCATACACTTGCCCGAGGTGCGAGCGATCAGATCGCCGGAGCGTTTTCGTTTACTGCGACTTGAAGGAAGCCTGTACGGGACTTCCACCTTTATGGGCGTTCTATAAATGGGTAACGAGGTGTAGGCACCGTGTGGATGAGGAAGCTGACGTCATTGAAGCGATGATCGTTCGTGAACACTGGGCCCGGTGGAGAGGCGAATCGGAACGCTTGAAACGAGTCACACGGGTAGTGATCGGCGGGCATTACGGTCATCTCTCGGCAGCGGTGTGAGTGCGGTTTCATGTCGTTGTTTCGTGGCCGGGGGGCGCCCGAAGGCGTAGCTGGCCTGCTGTCAGGCGCTCGAGCAAGACCATTGGGCCATCACAGCGCGGACACTGCCACAGCCCTTCATGCGTGACTGCTGGTTCTCGCCTGGCCTCGGGCCGACCTTGCGGCGGTGGAGAGGCGGCGATAAGTTCCCGGCAGAGAGGTACCAGCACAGAACGGGTACGAGTGCTTAGGAAGCCAAAGTGACGGATGCGGACGAAGCCGCGGGGCAGCACATGAAGCAGAAAGCGCCGGAGAAACTCTTCAACGTTCAGCGTCATTCGGCGCTTCTTGTTCTTATGTGCCGAATCGCGCCAGCGGAACGCGACTCTTCCATCCACGAGAGAGACAAGCCTGTGATTCGAGATGGCGACTCGGTGCGTATAACAGCCGAGATACCGCAGGACGTGCTCGGCTCCGCCGAATGGCCGCTTGCAGTAGACCACCCAATCCTTCCGGTAGGTTTGCCGAATTAGCTCTCCGAACACATTCGGTCGGCCGAATGGCTTGAGGCTGCCATGGAAGCCCAGCCTGCCCGTTCGGAACGCATGCTTAAGAGCATCCGTGAATTTGCCCCGGAAGACTTCTTTAAGGGCTCCAACAGGCAGCAGGAATTTCGGATGGGATGGGATCCAGCGACTGCGGTCGGGACTCAGACCGCCAGCCGGAACGACGCAATGGACGTGCGGATGATGTTCCAGCTTTTGACTCCAAGTATGCAGCACACTGAAGAACCCGATGTCAGCGCCGAGGTGTTCGGGGTTCCTGGCGACCTCAATGAGTGTCGCGGCGCTGGTTTGAAAGAGAAGATCGTAAACAACCTTCTTATTTTGCAGCGCAATCGGAGCGAGTTCGTGCGGCAGGGTAAAGACGACATGTGCATAGGGTGTCGCAAGTAAGTCGCGACAACGAGCCTCGATCCAGCGGTTCCGGGCGTTGGCCTGACACCGTGGACAATGCCGGTTGCGGCACGAGTTATAGGAGATGGCGCGATGCCCGCAGGCAGTGCAGTGATCGACATGTCCGCCCAGTGCCGAGGTACGGCAACGCTCGATTGCCGTCAGCACTTTCAAATGCAGCCGGTTCAGCCAATGCCGATTCTTGTCAATGAAACTGCGTCCTGCAAAGCGAACCAGATCGGCCACGCCGAGTGGTGGCGCGGGCACTATTCGCCTTCTGGTGGTTCACCTGCAACCTTGATGCGCGTAAAGCTCAGCGAATCGAGCGGGCTGGGCGTGGCGTGCAACTGCTTTGTGGAGACATGGAGGTAAATCGTCGTCTCCTCCAGGTCGCTGTGCCCCAGCAAAAGCTGAATCGTCCGCAGGTCTGCACCGGCTTCAAGCAGATGCGTGGCGAAGCAGTGTCGCAGAGTATGCGGGTGGACGTTCTTCCTGATTCCGGCTCGCTCCGCAGCGTCCTTGACGGCGATCCACACGACTTTGTCGTGGATGTGATTACTCGAACTCTGATACCTGCCGCCTGGAAACAGCCAGACCTTCGGTTTGTGACGTAACCAGCGCCAGTATTCACGCAACTCCTCCAGCAGTGTGCTGCTGAGCATCACGTCTCGGTCCTTGCGACCTTTGCCACCCTCAACATGGAGGACCATGCGCTGGCTGTCAACGTCGCTGATCTTCAGACGACTTAGTTCCGCCCTGCGCACTCCAGTGGCGTACAGAGTTAGCAGGATCATGCGGTAGAACCGGTTTCGCGCATGCTCGATCAGTTCTGTGACTTCCTCACGCGTCAGGATCGTCGGCAGTTCAAAGCCGCGTTTCGGATACGGCGTATCCGCGGCAGTCCACGGCCTCTTGAGCGTGGTCACATAGAAGAACCGCAATGCTCCGGTACGTGTGTTGACCGTATTTGGCGAAAGCTTTCGATCCCGCAGAAGATGCGCCTGATACTCGCGAACGTGCTCCGGGCCCAGTTGATCCGGAGCCCGGTTGAAATACGACGAGTAGTCTTTCAAAGCATGAACATAGGCTCTTGTGGTCGCATGAGAGTAATTTCGACGCTCGAGCTCTTCGAGCATCAGCTTGCGTAAATGGGTCACAGGGACCTCCTTCCTGTGACCCGAACCTACTACCAACGCCGAAATCTTGCTCGAACAGACACGCGAAGCGTCCGCCTTCTGAGGCTTCG
>CAWCGC010000030.1:0-55532 GCA_963794765.1 Bryobacteraceae bacterium
CGTTCCCCCCTAATGGCACATCCGTCATTGTTTTAGTGTTCAGAGCGGCGCCGACCTGTGTGCTTTCGGTTTGCAGCAGAGGTGAGGCGGCCTGAACTTCGACGGTCTGTGTGACGTCGCCGAGCATCAAGCAATCGTGATGCCCTTGCGATCGCCGGCGGTCAACGTGATGGCATTCTGCTGGGCCTTTTTGAAGCCCGTTGCCCTCACTGCGACGTTATAAGTAGATGGTTTCAGCGCGGGTCGGGTGAATTCGCCCGCGTTGTTAGTTGTCAGCTCGTATACCTGTCCGGTGTCCTGCTCGATAATCTCGACCTTTGCGCCGGCGACCACCGCCCCAGAGGCGTCCGTAACTGTCCCTGTAAGTGTTGCAAGATCGCGCTACGCGAACACGGCGCCTACCTGATCAAAGCCAGCAAGGCACAACGTGTCCTGTTAAGCCAGCCGTACATGGATCCCCTTCCTTCCTGCACTCGTGGCAGGAAAAAGCAACTTGCCGGAAATCGTATCACCAACTTACAGCGCATGCAATCGTTTACTTAACTTAAACAGGTTAGTCACCCCCGAGGGTTGCCCGAGTTACACGTTCCGCCAAGTTGACGTCGGTATAATACCCGTGCGTAATGCCAAAAGGGGTGATCATCTTCGTTCTGCTGGCCCCTCGGCATCAACTGCGAGGAAAGACCGGCGGGCGTCTGGTTCACCGACGTCGCGGCGGAACGCGGACTTACGTCCGTCACAACGTTCGGAGATCGACTGGCGACTCGGTCAATTCTTGAGGTACCGGTACTGGAGCGCTGATTTTCGACTATGACGGCGACGGGTCAAACGATATCTTCGTCGTGGGCGGCACCACGTCAATAAGGCCGAAGCACCTTCACATCGCTCGCAACTGTATCGGAACGACGGCCGGGGGCACTTCACTGAAATCGGGCAAAAGGCCGGGCTGACGCGCGTCGGCTGGGGTCAGGCCCTGCTCGGGAGACTTCGATAACGACGGACATCCGGACCTCCTGGTCACGTACTACGGGCGAAACAGCTTGTACCGGAATAGAGGCGACGGGACCTTTGTCGACGTATCGGAGCACGCGGGACTTCCGATGTCCGGTACTCGGTGGGGTTCGGGCTGTGCCTTCGTCGATTACAACCGGGACGGCAACCGGATATCTTTGTCGCCAATTATGTGGATCTGGATCCCGCGGACGCCTCAAACCCGAACCGCCGAACCTGCGACTGGAAGGGTCTGAGAGTCTGGTGTGGTCCGCATGGGTTGCCGATGTCTTTCAATGCGCTTTACCGCAACAACGGCGACGGCACATTCACGGACGTGTCGAAGGCCGCTGGAATCCTAAAGCCCGGTCATCGTTACAGCCTTGGAGTCGCGGTGGCCGACTTCGATAATGACGGATGGCCGGACATTTACGTCGCTTGCGATCAGACACCCAGTCTGCTGTACCACAATCGTCACGACGGCACTTTTGACGAGCGCGGCGATATCGCGGGAGTGTCTTACAACGCCGATGGTCGGTTGCAGGCTGGTATGGGGATCGCTGTTGCCGACTACGATGGGAACGGCTTTTTGGATATTGCAAAAACGAACTTCTCGGGCGACCGCCCGTCACTCTACCGGAACGACGACGGGGAGTTCTTTGAAGACGTCTCCGAATCCGCAGGGCTCGGCCGCAATCTGCTGCTCGGCTGGGGCGTTGCCGCTTGATGCCGATGAAGACGGCTGGCCCGACCTCGTTATGGCAAATGGCCACGTTTATCCGGAAATTGACAAACTGCCTGTCGGTGAACGATACCGCCAGAAAACACTGATTACCGGAACCTCGGCAACGGACGCTTCGCCGATATTACCGGGATTGCCGGGCCTGGATTCGAGCCTGACGACCTCGCGCGGGCTGGCCGTCGGCGACCTCGACGGCGATGGCCGTCCGGAAATACTCCTGGTGAACATAAACAAAAGGCCGACGCTGCTCAAGAAAACGGCGCCGCGCCGGTTGCCATGCTGTGCGCTGACACTCACTGGTACCAAATCGAACCGGAGCGCGATCGGAGCCCGGTGCACCATCGAGGCCGGTCGCCGACGTCAGATGCCGAGGTCACGAGTGGCGGCAGCTACTCTCGCAAAATTCATTCACCCTGTACTTTGGCCTCCGAACCGCGTCGAAACTCGATCGCGTTGAGATCCGCTGGCCAAGCGGGGCCGTTCAAACGTGGCGCGACCTTGCCGTTGATCGTACCCTCAGCGTCACGGAAGGTGCTGAAACGGTTCGCACCGTCGGATGGAAACCCTGATAAAATTCTGGGAATCTGGGATCAGGGAGTTAGATGGGTAATGCCGGCATAATCTCGCAACATCGTCGCGATTTCCTGCGGTCAGTTACGGGCGCAGCCTGCGTGGGCTCTTTTTCCCGGGCTCTCGGTGCAACTTCGTCGGGCGGCCGAAAAGCTGTCGTCGTCACCTTTGGCGGCGGCGCGCGGGACGATGAGACGTTCATGCCCGACGGACAGGAGAACATCCCTCACCTGTTGAACGAGTTTGCTCCCTCAGGGGACATTCTTCACGCAGGTAGTAAACAGCGGCATTCTCGGACACTATGTCGCTACCGCCAGCATCGTCACCGGGTCTACGAGAGTTCAATAACTTCGCCGCGGTCTCGCCGGATAACCCCACCGTCTTCGAGTACTTTCGCAAAGATCTCAAACGGCCCGCGCGAGACGCATGGGTTGTGGCACCGAGCAATGGCTTCAACCGCATCGGGGAAAGTGGTCACAAGAATTACGGCGAGGGTCTCGGGGCAGGAGTGATTCTGCCGAAACGCCTTCTTTCGGCGGCACTCTCCCGAGGCGCAGATAAAAAACGCTACGAGCATCTGTTACGCGACAACTACGAAACACCGCTGTACGCTCCGTCTCTCGCCGGGAGACAGTTGCAGGTCGACGAGTGAGCGACGTCCTGAAACTATCGGTTGACGACTTCGCTGCTCATGCCAGCAGCCTCGCCTCGCCCGACGAGATGTCAGTGTACGTTGCAAAGCACCTGATGCAGGAATTGTCACCGAGCCTTCTGTGGATCACACTCCACGATATTGACATCGCTCATTCCGGGACGTTCTCGCTGTATGTCGACGGGATTAAGCGATCGGATCGGCTTTGCGCCGAGCTCTGGAGAACGATTCAGAGCGACCCCGAATACAAGAACAGAACGACGATGTTTATCCTCCCGGATTTCGGCCGCGATTCCGACATAGATCCAGGCGGCAACGGGTTCCAGCACCATCGGACCGGAGACGCCGCTTCGCGTACGACCTGGATGCTTGTCCTTGGGCCCGGCATCCGCCAGAACGCCGTCGTGGATCGCCGAATCGAATCCGTTGACCTGGTGCCTACCCTGGGCAGGCTGTTCGGTTTCGATCCGCGACTTGCGAAAGGCAAGCCCGTCGCTGAGGTTGTGGGTTGATGCTGCCCGGAGATCTCACTCCCGAAGCTTTCGCTGAATACCCGTCCGAAGCCAGGCGGCTCGCGATCGAACAAATCGGACTGCTCCGGCAGTTGCCCCTGGGGTTCGTTGCGCTTTTGTTGCGGGAGGTCATCGGCATTGACTGGAAGTTTCCGGCCGAACGCGGCGATGTCAAGCGTCAGTTTCAGTATCTCGGAAAGCTCTCACCACAGCAGCTGACAGCGACCCTGGCACCCTTTGCGCAGCTTCGGCTCACGCGCGAACTGGAAAAGAATGACTGGGTGAATTTGCCTGCGGCGTTTACCGAGCAACTCACGGCGCACCTGTGGGCGACTCACCAGATCGATCCTTTTCGTCAGGCGGCTGTGACGTACATGCAGAAGGCGACCGCAGCTGTTCCCGACCAGCCACCACCGACGCATCGTCTGGGAATGATCGTTATAGGCCAGGGCGTCGATCGCACCGAGTATCGCCTGTTTCGGAAGTTGAGCACTGCCGGGTTGACGTATACCAACCTTAACGCCCAGGGTGGACTGTCGACCATGATTGGAGTGCTGCGAGAGCGGGCAAGCAAGTATCCCGAGCCATACGCACACTGGTACATCGACGGCGGAACGCCGGCTCCGTGCGAGGGCAACATCGCCCGAGTCTCCTGGGCCGGACTCGCGGCGCCGCGATCCGCATTGCAGAGCAGAATGCAGCGCACCTATGAGGCGGCAGTTTTCGACCCGGAAGCGTTCCGCTCAATGCTGGCGCGGACGAAAGCGGACGAAGTCGGACTTGCAGGTGCCGGCAGCGACGCTGTACTCGATCGCTTTCAGTTAAGCATTCTGACCGAAGGCTCCGGTACGCAGGTCTTCGCGACCACATTCGTCCAATGGGCCGCGCGCGAGGCCCTTCGGCGAGCACAGCCGGTGACAATGCTGGTCCGGTTCGCGCCGCGCCAGCGCGAGAAACCTATGAATGAGCTGCTTGCGGAGGGACAGCGTAAACCCGAACTGGATCCAGAAGGATCACTTGTCGACGCCGATATGGGTGCGTACTATACGTGGCTGAATCAGCAACGTCTCAGCGGGGCGGAAAAAGCCACTTTCGTTGCATGGTTTGAAGGCCATAAGGATGCAGTCGTCATCGGACGATCTTTCCCAAAAGGCAAGCGGGACGACAGCCCGACGGCACTTGGTGAACTGCTCTCGCGCATTGCCTGATTTCGCTGGCTCGTATACTGAAGATTGTTCCACGAACTCGAAACAAGAATTGTCGACACAGTTGCGCGGCACATCAGCATACGTTACGGAATTCACGACTTTGGGGTTACGGTAGAGCAGCCTCGGCAGACATCATTCGGTGAGTTGGCGCTGCCCGTTGCTTTTCAGCTCGCCAAACTCCTTCGTCAGGCGCCACGAAAAATCGCCCAGGAACTCGCAGAAGAAGTCGGTCCGATCGAGGGTGTTGCTGCTCTGGAGGTCGCGGGAAACGGCTATATAAATGTGCGGTTCGATCGCGGAGCCTATGGCGCGAGTCTCCTTCAGCCGGCCGCGAACACCCCCGCTGCAGCAGCGGCCGACGGCAAGATCATCGTCGAGCACACGAATATCAATCCCAACAAGGCCGCCCACGTTGGCCATGTCCGAAATGCCATTCTCGGGGACACTTTCGTTCGCATGTTGCGTGCCAGCGGCCGCACGGTGGAAGTTCAGAACTACATCGATAACACCGGAGTTCAGGTGGCCGACGTCGTTGTCGGATTTCACTTCCTTGAGAACAAGTCGCCCGAGGATGTTCGCTCCCTAATCGCTGCGGGCCGATTTGACTATCACTGCTGGGATCTATATGCCCGCGTGTCTTCGTATTACAAAGATAATCCCGATGCCCTGCAGTGGCGCGCTGAAACGCTGCATTCCGTTGAAGCCAACGAAGGCGTTCTGGCCGAACTCGCACACCTGGTTGCAGACGCAATCGTTCAGTGTCACCTGACGACGATGCTGCGGCTCGGGATTGAATATGACGTGCTGCCTCGCGAAAGCGAGATTCTTCATCTGCAGTTCTGGGCGACTGCCTTTGAACTTCTCAAGGAACGTAAGGCGATCTACTTCGAATCAGAAGGCAAGAACAAAGGCTGCTGGGTGATGCCTGGGACTGCCTTCTCAGAACACGCTGAAGCGGGCGACGAAGACTTCGACAAGATCATAGTTCGTTCGAACGGAACCGTCACATACGTCGGGAAGGATATTGCCTATCAGCTCTGGAAATTTGGCCTCCTTGGTAAAGATTTTTATTATCGCCGGCTCCAGACCTACCCCGATGGGCACGATCTGTACGTGACTTCAGAGACTGCTGCGGATGGAGGCGGGTCACAGCCGTCTTTTGGTCACGGGACCAGCGTTTACAACGTCATCGATGCGCGTCAGTCGTATTTGCAGGACGTAGTAGTCGCGGGCCTGCGAGCGCTTGGCTATACAGAAGCAGCAGACGCGTCCGTGCACTTTTCGTACGAAATGGTCGCACTGACGCCCGCCACGTGCGCCGAATTAGGCATTCCTATCTCCGAGGAGGACAAGCAGCGTCAGTACGTGGAGGTCTCCGGCCGCAAGGGTCTGGGCGTCAAAGCCGACGACCTGATTGACACACTGATTGCCAAGGCTCAGGAAGAAGTCAATTCGAGACACCCGGATGACAGCGAGCAGTCGCGGACTGCGGTCGCGAAGCAGATTGCAACCGGAGCTCTCCGGTACTTCATGCTGAAGTTTACGCGTAATTCCGTCATCGCCTTCGATCTCGGTGAAGCTCTTAGCTTTGAGGGGGAGACAGGTCCTTACGCGCAGTACGCAGCCGTTCGCGCACGAAACATTATTCGAAAGCTTGGCGACCGAGGCATCACACTGCCGAACTTCGAAACTGCGCTAACTCGCGAGAGCATGGCTCGTCAGCTCTCGGCAGAGGACTTCTGGCAGTTGCTGCTCGCGGCTTCGCGGGCGACAACAGCGATCGAGAGAGCCGTCACCTCAGGCGAACCATCACACGTTGGACGATACGCTTTTCAGCTCGCACAGGCGTTCAACACTTTCTATCACGACTACCGCGTACTGGATGAGCCCGACGAGGAGAAGAGAGTATTTCTGCTGTGGATGACCGATTATTTCCGGTCGCAGCTTCAAAGCACGTTAAACGTGCTCGGCATCGACGTGCCGGAATACATGTAGTGATCAACCACTCCGTCGTGACCGTGAGTCCCCTCGGAGCGACTAATTATTTTTCAGCGGCTTAAATCCGATCGTAAAGGTTCCCCGTATTCCACGCAGGGCCAATCCCACATTGGTCTGGAAGACATTTCAAGAGGGTACCTATGAAAAAGCTCCGCACCTTCGTGGCTTTGCTGTCGGCCGAAGTGTTGTTGCTTCCCGGCAGCGTTTTAGCCTCGAACCATCGGGAAGCGCCCATCACCGCTCTCGATCACAAGGCCGACATTACGGACCTGTATGCCTTTGTAAGCTACGGCCCAAATCAGGCTGCTAACACGCCACCATCGTCGGTGACGATCATCATGTGCGTTGATCCGTTCCTGGAACCGTCGAACGGGCCGACTTACTTCCCCTTCGACCCGGACGTTGTTTATGCAATTAAGGTCGACAACAACAACGATGGTATTGAAGATATGTCGTTTGAGTTTCGATTCCAGACGCTTCAGACACTGCCCGGATTATTCACGGCATATGCCGGTGCGGGCGACGGCGCGAGCTCTCCTGCAAACTCGCCGGCTCCGGTTGCACCTGGTACTGTCATCGTCCCGCCGAGAATAACCTCGCTTACAAGCCCGGGACTTGGTCAGCGGCAAAGCTATATTGTCAGCCTGAATCGCAATGACATTATCAATCGTCTTGGTGCGGAACTCAACCAGACGATGTATGCAGTTCCGGCGAATGTTGGCCCGCGTACGATGGACTATTCTGCGCTGTATAAGGAGGGTACCTATCCACTCCCGAACGGCATGAAGGTCTTCGCCGGTACGGTGGATGACCCGTTCTGGATTGACCTCGGTGCAGCCTTTGACACGATCAATCTCCGCACGCTGGGCAGCGGCGTCCCAGGCGTGCTGACTGACATGGAAGATTCGGCGTACCAGAACTTCGCCTCCGACTCCGTGTCCGGATTCGCTGTCAATGCCATAGCTCTGCAGATTCCGATTGAACTGCTGACGAGCACCGGGAAGCGCGAACGCTCCGATTCGCCTGCTGCAACAATCGGTGTTTGGGGGACTACGTCACGCCCGGCCAACACTGTCCGGCGATCGCCCGACGTCATGATGACGAGTGGACCTCTGCGCCAGATACAGCGGATGGGCAACCCACTTGTGAACGAGCTTCTGATCGGCATAGGTTCCAAGGACCGCTTCAGCATGGACCAGCCGAAAAACGATTCGCAATTCGCGAACTTCCTTCTTGATCCTGCACTTCCGCGCGTGGTCAATGCGCTGACCGGAGGAGCCGTCGCAATACCGCCTGCTCCAAGAACTGATCTCCTCCCGCTTGTGACCTACGCTCCGCCTATTGCCGCGCCAAGCACACCTGCGGGCCCGGTCGCCGACATTTTGCGGCTGAACACCGGCGTGCCAGCGACTCCTCCGGAACAGGCCAACCGGCTGGGGTTGTTAGGTGGCGATCCGGCAGGCTTTCCCAACGGACGGCGTCTGATGGACGACGCGGTCGACATTACGCTTCGTGTTGTCGTCGGCGGCGTTCTCGCCGGGGCTGACTATAACAAGTTTCCGAATAATCGGCTCGGCGACGGAGTTAACGTCAACGACGCTCCGTACAAGCTTGAGTTTCCGTACCTCTCCGAATGCCCCAGCGGCCGTGACCGGCGCCACATCGATCCGGGTGAGACCGGCGGCGGCCCTGTGAAGTAGAGCCCTGAGATGCGACTCACGATCCTTTCTTCCTTGCTTGCGCTCACGCTGACGACAGCGTGGGCGCAAGCACCTTTTCTCGCGGGAATTGCAAATGCCGATCGCATGCTCGAAACGTTCGTCTCAACCGGTGACTCGAAGTACCTGCGAAGCGCAACCGATATCCTGACGAGTGCTTCGGAGATTGACCGAAGCTCGTTTCTGGGCCGGTTGTTGAACGGTCGCATCCAGCTGGCATCTGGCAAATATGACGAAGCGCTTCAGACAGGACGAAAACTCACTCGCGAGATGCCGGACGAACTCGATCCGCTCGGCCTGCTCGTTGACTCGGCCCGTCTCCTCGGGAAAGCGAAGGAGGCCGAAGAGGCCGCGGACTGGATGCTTCACCTCCGTCCGGAAGATCCGCGTTCGCTTTGGCGGGCGGCTACTTTGCGGGAGGACTTAGGTGACCTCATCGGCGCAGAAGCAGCGCTCGTCGACTGCTATAAGCGTGTCCTCAAAACGGACTTGTTCATGCGCGCAACGCTGCTGACGCAGATGGCTCGCGTAAGAGCAAAGTTCGGTCGCGTGGAGGATGCACCGAAATATCTCGGGGAAGCGAAACGGCTGATTCCCGGGTTCCGTCCGGCTGAAACCGCCTCACACTGAGCAGGGACGAAACACCTTAGGGTGTAAACCATTCAAACGTGCATGACCTATCGCGTCGTATTCTCCAAGCGTTTTAACTCCGACGGAAACGAATCGGAGATCGATCCGACTTCTGAACTCGACGTTTATCTCGCCGACGGGATGGTGGCCGACAAACAGTTTGTCGAACGGTTCGAACCGGATGCAAAACATAGCCAGGGAGCCCTGGACGAGGACGACGCATTTCTGGGAATGTCTGCCGCCGAAGTCTGGGAATACGAGGTCGTTGATGAGCGGGCCAGCGAATTTGAAGATGCCATTCGGAACTCGCAGACCGTGATGGAGTTCGAGGTCGTCGATGAAACGATCACCGATGACGGCGACCTGTCGTCCACGCCGCTCGGCACCGGAGACACAAAGGTTCCGTTAGGAGTTCCCGGCGGCGGCAGTATCAACGACGGACCGGGCGGTCAAGCGACAACCGATCGGAGTGCCGGCGGCGAGTACCCGGATCGCCCGTACCTTGCGCTCGACCAGGTGGATGGGATTGCATCCGAGACGGGCAGCATTGAGGACCTCACGATCGTCAGCGCCGACGACCCGAGCCTCGGATTGACGGATTATGGCGACAAGGGCCCCGATGACTGGGCCGCAAACGTCGGACCGGATCGCGTTCCCGACCGCAATGTTGCCGTGAATGCACTCGACGATGACCGCAGCACACTCGCTCCGGATGACGGACGGCATCGTCACATCGCGACCCGCGACAACGAACCGATTCACTCCGACAAGTAGACGCGACTAGCGGACACGCACTGAGACGGTCTGGGAAGCTTCCTTCCCCTGCCCGTCTCTTGCTGTCAATGTGTAACTGGTGTCCTTGCTCGGCCGAACTTCGACACATCGGCTGATCGAAGGACTGACTCCATCTACTGGAGGGTCAATATGCACCTCCTTAGCGGTCATGGAGACGCCGTAACACAGGAGGCCACCCTCGCCTCGCGGAACAACTGGCGGGTTCGCGTAAAACATCAGGACCTTCAGGTCTTCACCACCAACCGACTGAAGCACTTTTCGGGTTTCGGCAGCACTCTTCTGCTCCGCGCGCCGCTCCATGTCTGCGTTTTCAGCGTGCCGGCTCCATAGAACCCATGCCGACCAGCCGAACGCAACCAGCACAGGCAGCCAGAGCCATCTGACGAGGGCCCGTATGTTCACAGCTCTCTCCGATTCTCCAGGGACTTGAGCATGGTGACTTCGTCAGCAAAATCGAGGTCACTGCCGACCGGTATCCCCATAGCAATCCTGGTGACCTTCAGGCCAAGGGGCTTGAGCAATCTCGATATGTACCCGGACGTCGCCTCCCCCTCCACTGTCGGATTCGTCGCGATAATGATTTCCTTCGCCTGCCCATCCTCCAACCGCTTAAGCAGCGATCTAATCCGCAGCTGCTCCGGACCAATCCCGCGCAGTGGGGAAATTGCTCCGTGGAGCACATGATAAAGACCACTGAACTGACGCGTGGTCTCGATCGGCAGGATGTTATGCGGTTCCTCGACCACGCAGATGACGCTGGCGTCCCGGCTGGAATCGCGGCAATAGAGGCACAAGTCGGCATCGCTGATGTTGTTGCACATGGAGCAAAGCCCGATCTTGTCCTTAACGTCGTGCATTGCCTGCACGAGTCGATCCACGCTCTCCCGGTCCACGCGCAAGATGTGGAACGCGATTCGCTGGGCCGACTTCTGCCCAATTCCGGGCAGACGCTTGATTTCCTGAATCAGTCGCGCAAGTGGTTCGGCAAAATCGGGCATCCGATCAGAACAGACCCGGAGGCAGCCCGAGCCCGCCGAGCATTCCGCTCATCTTCTTTTGCGCCTGCTCTTCAACCTTTTTGTGAGCTTCGTTGAACGCGGCCTTGACCGTGTCCGCCAGCATCTCCATATCCGCGTCCGGATCGATCTTCACATCGAGGCAACGTTTCTGCCCATCCATCTGGACGGTGACCATCCCGCCGCCGGCGCTCGCTTCCACCGTGATAGCTTCAATCTCTTCCTGAAGTTTGGCCTGCATCTGCTGGGCCTGCTTCATCATATTCTGCATGTTGCCGGGAACTTTCATTCGTACTCTCCTAATCCTTTAAGTTCCGAACCTGCCGGATCTCGGAACCGGGAAACGCGTCACGAAAACTCTGAACCGCAGGATCTGCAAGTGCGCGTTCCATAACTTCATCTTCTGCAGCCGAACGCCGGGCAGGCACTGCCGTCCTCGAAGGCGTGGCCGCTTCACCGGCAATCAGGCGAATCCGCATGGCACGGCCGAACACCTTTTGGGCTGCCTGAGCCAAGTCGCCTTGACTGAACTCGAGTGCTTTACAAGTACCCGGGGCCGCAGTGATGATGACCTCCCCATTTCCCTCCGCAACCGATGCCTCTTCAAGGCTGTCAATCAGAAAAGGGCGATTCATTTCCTGGAGTGTCTCAATCAGCTTGGCCTGGATGTCACCGGCGCTCGTCGCTGCAACTGAAGTTATCGGCGCGGGAGTACGTGCCGGAGCCGGAGCGGCACTTCCGGAAGCCGGCGCCACGACCGGAGTTGCAGAACGAACCCGAGGCGGTGTTGATTCGGCTGATTTCACCGGCGGCGCAGGAACGGAAACCGGACCCACGGAGTTTGATGCTGGAACCGGCAGCGCGGCTGGCCCGCCCGCAAGGACTTGCTCAATCGAACGTAGCCGTCCCGCGTGAACCAGGCGAAGCAGTCCGATTTCCAGATGCAGTTTCGGTTGCAATGAAGCCTGCAAATCCTGATATAGCTCCAAGGTCAAGTTCAGGTAACGGGTGAGGTCTTCTTCGCTAAACCACTGCGCTACTTCAAATAACCTCGTCTGCTCCGCTGCGGAAGCGCTGACCAGGCGTGTCTCGCCGCCGGATACCCGGATTACCAGCAGATTCCGAAAATACCGGGCAAGCTCACGACAGAAGTGGTGCAGGCTCCGTCCATTCCGTTCCAGTTCGCCGACAACCTCTAACACCCGCTTCGGCTCCCTGTCCCGCAACGCCTCCGACACAGCCCGGAGCGCCTCAAGCGAAAACAAACCCATTAGTTGTCGAACCTCAGGCGCTGTTAGCGTGTTGCCGCAGCACGCGATTGCCTGATCGAGCGCAGAAAGCGAATCTCGAACGCTGCCCTCACCAGCCTGAGCAATGATCCCGAGAACCTCGTCGTCAGCCTGAATACCTTCCTGCTGACAGATCCATCGCATACGGTCCACCAACTCAACAAAGTTAACCGACCGAAATGAGAATTGCTGGCACCGAGACGTAATCGTGACCGGAATCTTATGCGACTCGGTCGTGCACAGGATAAAGACGACCCACTCAGGAGGTTCCTCCAGAGTCTTCAGCAGAGCATTGAAAGCTTCAGAAGTAATCTGGTGCGCTTCGTCAATGATGAAGACCTTATATCGGTCCCGAGCCGGGCGGTATCGAACGTTTTCGCGCAGCTCGCGCATTTCGTTGATGCCGCGATTCGAAGCCGCGTCGATCTCGATCACGTCGACACTGGAGCCCCGCCGCGATCTCCGTGCAGCTGGAGCACACCCCGCAAGGTGTCGCGGTCGGTCCCTGTTCGCAGTTCAGACAACGCGCGATGATCCGCGCGACGGTAGTTTTTCCTGTTCCTCGCTGCCCCGAAAGGATGTAACCATGCGCAATCCGTCGCTGGTTGATTGCATTCTCCAGCGTTGTTCGAACGTGTTCCTGGCTTATCAGCTCGGAAAACTGAGCCGGACGGT
The DNA here is from genome assembly GCA_963794765.1 of Bryobacteraceae bacterium. Lineage (GTDB taxonomy): Bacteria > Acidobacteriota > Terriglobia > Bryobacterales > Bryobacteraceae > JAWXCM01. The sequence continues at coordinate 12,796 of CAWCGC010000030.1, forward strand.
ATTTCCGCGCGATGACCTGATACATAGGGAGCGAGAGGAGGGACCATTATGCCAGACCCCGGGTGATCCGCGGCACACAAGCTAAACCACTACCGTTGCTTCCTTCCGGACCTGGCGGGGTTTGCGGCCGCCCATTGCACGGAGCCCGGGGCCTGACAAGTCACGATTCTAGCATGTACTCTTTTGACGAACTCGCAAGACGGAGCCCGACCGGCGACCGCCGGATTTGTATGCCTGTCCTGCACGGCGATGCGGGGTCGTGCCGCTTGCGCTATCAAGCGACCGCATCGCCGCGATGATTTGTGAGGAAGTCCTCGTCGATGGGCTTGCGGCCGCGAAAGCCTTCCTCCAGCCCATGCCAATACTCGATACGCCGCTCGCCGAGACGCCAGCAGAGCAATACCTCCCTGCCTCGATACAGCGTCGGGAAATCCAGCAGCCCGATGTCCAGGTCTTTGACCTGACAACCGTACTGTGTGATCTCTTCCATCGCTTCCTTGAGTCGTTCCGCTGAATTGTCTCGGGTCCTTCGCAGCAGCAGGGCCGACTCGCGGTTCACCGCCATGCCTCCGCTCATCATGACGCGCCGGCTCAAATCGCGAAGCGACTCCTCTGCTTGCTGATACTCCGCCTTCAGGCTGATGGCGGTTCGAACCGCTGCCTCAACCTTAGGCAGAACTCGCTCGGCTTGCTCGAGCGAAAAATAACGGGCCATTAACACGAGTATGCACCTTGTCGATTTCACCGCCGCTGCAATCATCACCGTTACCGTAATTGGGTTTAATGCATAGCATGTTATGCTTGCCGCAGAGCCGCACCTGGTGGCTTTCTGCGTGTGATCTTAGCCCGCCTTTTCTCTGCCCGGCCCGGAATAGCTCGCCCGTGAGAACCGCCCTTTGCAGTTCAAGGAGAGATTGAATGACGAATATCTTTGTAGGAAACCTGTCCTACGCCACCACCGAAACCGATCTTGAATCAGCTTTTGGCGAATACGGCACGGTGGAGCGGGTTTCCGTAGTCCGTGACCGCGACTCTGGTCAGTCACGCGGCTTTGCCTTTGTGGAGATGACGAACAGCGCTGAAGCGAATAACGCGATTAAGGCGCTGAATGGCCGCGAGATCAACGGTAGAGCGATCAACGTCAACGAGGCCCGCCCGCGCGAGCAGCGCGGTCCCGGGGGTGGCGGCGGCTACGGAGGGGGACGTGGTCCGGGCGGTGGAGGCGGCAACCGAGAAGGCGGCGGCGGACGCGGACCTCGGCGCGAACCTCGCTGGTAGACTTCGCGTGAACTTCGAGTTCTGAAAAGGGGAAAGCCATCGCGATCGCGACGGCTTTCCCCTTTTCCGCTTTCTGCGACCATCGCCGCGGCGTATGATGGACCGAGCATGACGACTCGAAGAAGTGTTCTCGCCGCACTGGCAGCTGCCATTTCTGCGCCTGTTCGCTCCGGTGCGGCATCGCTGAATTCCACCGAACGCGTGGATCGGGCACTCACGGGCTCTGATGTCGATCGTCCTCCCTTCTCGTTTTGGCATCACTTCGGGCTGAAGACACCCGAGGCACACGCAGAAAGAACGCTCAGCTTTCACCGCGCTTACCGGACCGACATTGTGAAGGTCATGAGCGACTTTCCCTACCCAAAAGGCTCGGGACGGCAGTGGTACGAACTGAAGGTCGATGACAATCCGTTCCCGGATCAGATAAAAGCGCTCGACCTGATTCGTCATGGCCTCGATGGCCGGGCATACTTCCTTGAGACGATCTTTAATCCGTGGAACGTGGCCGAAAAGCTCGCACCATCGAAGGACGAGCTGCTGCGGCTTAAGGGGGAGAACCCGCAAGCGCTGCTCGATGCACTGGATGTCATCACCCGCTCAGAGATCAGTCATGCGCAACGTGCGCTCAAGACGGGGGCGAGCGGCCTGCTTCTGTCCGTGGCAAACGCGAATCGCAAAGAGCTTTCGCCTTCCGATTACGAGAAGTTCTCGCTTCCCTTCGACAGGCGCATTCTCGAGGCAACTTCAGGCGCGAAGCTCACGTTCCTGCACCTCCACGTCGAGCCCGAGTACCTCAGCATCTTCAAAGGCTTGCCGGCACCGGTAATCAACTACTCGCAACACGTCTCCGGTATTCCAATTACAACGGTTCGCAAAAACTACGCGTCGCAGGTGATTGCCGGCGGAATCGACGAAGTCAACTACCGCACTTTAAGCGAGGACGAACTCAGAAAGCAGATCGCTGCAGCCAAAAACGCAGCTGGGGCAAAGTTCATTCTCACTCCCGGTTGTTCTGTTCCAAACGAGTCGAGCTCACAGGAACTGAATCGTCTTCCCAGGGTGGCTGGAGCTTAGGGCTCAAATGTAGTACATCAGCGCTTCCTGCTGCCGCTCTCGTTCCTCCACGGTTGCAACGGATTCGCATACATCCGCAAGAGTGGTGTGATCGAGGATGGCCGCCATCGCATCGCGCACTTGTTTCATCACGAGCCTGGTACCGCACCTGGTCTCGTCGACGCACTCCTCGCACTTGCGATAAGCCGTCTCACTCGCACATGGCAGAGGAGCGAGCGGTCCATCGATGGTACGTATCACGCTGCCAAGCGTGATTTTGTCCGGGGCCAAAGCAAGCTGATAGCCGCCGCCTTTGCCTTTTTTGCTCTCCACAATGCCACGCTGCTTCAGTTCCCAGAGGATCACTTCCAGAAACTTCTTCGGGATTCGATGTTCTCTGGACAACGAAGCGATCAGCACAGGCCCTCTGCCGTAGGTGTCTGTCAGCGAATAGAGGGCCCTGAGCGCATACTTGCATTTCTGTGAAAGGGTTTTCACGAACCGCTTTCATTCTATCCTTACGTCCCCTTAGAACAGAACGCGGAGCGCCAGCTCCACGACACGAGCGGGTTTCGCAGAGTTAATTACGCCAAAATCCGAGTTGCCCAGAGTATGGCCGGGCATATCGAAGTTGGCGATATTGAACACATTGAACAACTGGCCGCGGAACTCGGTTCGAAAGCGCTCGTTAACCGGGAATACTTTCGCGACACTCATGTCGACGTTTTCGCTGCGAGGTCCTCGCAAGACCGAGCGCGGAGAGTTGCCAAAGACGTAATTGGCCGGGTGAACAAAAGCATCGGTATTGAAATAGTGCTGCAGGGTCCGGACTGCTGACGGCAGTTCCGGATCGGCGACGAGGCTCGGCCGAAGCGTTCCGGCAATAAATCCATTCGTCGTGTTCGCGGCATCGTAGACCGTAAAGACCTGTCCTGACTGGAAGTTTCCAAAGAGGGCAACCTGCCACCCGCCAGCAACGAAGTTCAGGACACGATGCTCACGGAACCGGCGAACTTCGTACAGTGCAGAAAACGTCAGGTGCTGCGGAACATCCGTGCCGCTGAGGCCTTTGTCGAGCCGACGATTGTACTGGTCCATATAGCTGCCGGGATCGCCGAACTCGTCACCTGAAGCAACATCATCGAGGAATTTCGAGAACGTGTAGTGGGCAAGAAAAGACCATCCACTCGCAAATCTCCGCTCGGCCTTTGCGTAAACGCCGTGATAACTCGAATTCCCGATTGCAGGGTTCAAACTGCTTACATTGCTGAACTGTGGGAACGGCCGCTTCAGCTGCGTGTTCCCCGGGCCGAAATCGCTCGGCAGGACCTGATTCAGAGAGAGATCGTTCGCCGTAAGATGATGGCTCACGTTGCCGATATATCCGCTCTCGACAACAACATTCTTCACTTCCTTCTGCAGGTTGAAGTTCCACTGATAGGAGCGCGGAGTTGGGCGATGACGTTCGAAGAACTGAACAGCGGTTGTTACACGCTCTCCTGGCCGCACGGCACCGATCCCTCCGTCATTAATATCCGGACGCGTAACCGCCGGAAAGCCATCCGCGAGGCGAAGAACATATGCCGTCTCCGCCTGGGCAGTGACCAGACTGATGTTGTCCGAGAACCCAAGCGTGGCTGAGGTTGTGATCGAATTGCTTACGTTCGGACCATAGAAAATGCCTCCGCCGCCACGCAGGACGAGGCCACCCAGCCATGGGCTGTTGTAAGCGAGGCCGAGCCGGGGACCGAAGTTGCGGAAGTTAGGATCGAAGGCCGTTCGGGGAACTCCATTCCTGCCTGCGAAGGTTACAACGCCGGGCGTGCCCGAGACAGGATTGATCGGATTCGGATCGAAGGCGTTCATCTTGTCGCCGTCGACGTAACGCGGCATTTCGACCTCCCATCGAATGCCCGCGTTCACGGTCAGGCGATTCGTCACGCGGTAGTCGTCCTGAAGATAGAGCGCCCAGTACGAAGCATGCGATGGAATCACATCCGTTCGATTGAGCGCTGCAGAATTCGCAGCACCCAGCAGGAAACTGGCGAATGCGTCCCCAGTCGCGGCAGACTGGCCCGGCAAATCGGTAATCAGCCGGTTGAATACAACGTTTCCCGACGAGGACAGATCATTTGATTCGTTATTGAATCCTCGCCTGTATTCGATACCCGCTTTAAGTGCATGCCGGCCCGCCACTTTCGACACTGCATCCTGCAGCTGCCAGTCTGTGATCGGCGACTGGATGCGAGCAATCGAACTGTTGGTGACCGCCTGACTGCCGAGCAATGCATACCCGGTAACGTTCAGCGTCGGGAATGCTGCATCGCTTACGCCTTTGAATCCGATCTGCGACGCATAATCCTCACCGGCGCCGGGTCGCGTCTGAAGGTACTTGCGGTACATCAGACTGACCTGGAAATTGTTCAGCAGGGTAGGGCTGAACGTATGAGTGTGCGTGCCCAGAACACTCTGAATTCGCACATCCGTATTGGTCGCCAGAGGGTCGGATACCGGAATGCCGTACGAACCTGCATTGGCCGAAGTCGCATCGTTTATGTAGTAGCGAACAGACGCCCGGTCGCGGTCGTTGAAGCTGTGGTCCAGCTTCCCTACAACGATGGCGCGATTCAGCGAGAACTGCGAGTTGCCACCGTAATTGTTCGATCCGTTTGCGCCTCCCTGCCGATTCGGCACCGGCCAAAATGAAGCCGCGGCGCGAGCTACCGGATCTATCCTGTCCTGAGGAATGACATTGCCTGGAAACGGCTGCTTCACTCCGTTTACAAGCGTGAAAGGATCATAAACCCTGATGCTGCTTGCGGAGAAATCGCCGTTCCGCTGGGCGAGTGTTGGAACTGTGGACAACACCGTATCGCTCGAGGCCTGACGCAACTCCTCCCAGCTTGCGAAAAAGTGGGTCTTGTCCTTGCGAATTGGACCGCCAATCGCTGCGCCGAACTGATTCAGTCGCAGTGGCGGCCTTGTGCTGGCAAAGAAGTTCCGCGCGTCAAGCGCATCGTTTCTGAGGTATTCAAACAAGCTGCCGTGATATTCGTTCGTGCCCGATCTTGTGGAAAGCGCGACGATACCCCCGGTAGAGTGGCCGTATTCGGCCGAGTAGCTATTGCTGATGATCCGAAACTCTTCGAGAGCATCAAGTGGCAAACTGACTGTCTGCTGGTTGCGGGTGAGACCCACCGCATTCCCGATACTGCCGCCGTCAAGGGTGAAACTCTGGTTACGATTTCGTCCCCCCGCGACTGAAAACACCGGGTAATTTTCTGCACCCTGTCCGGGATCGATCATCACCACCCCAGGCGCAAGTGCAACCAGTGAGTTCGCAGAGCGATTGGGGAGCGGTAAAGTGTCGATGTACTTGTGGGCGACTACCTGAGAAACACTCGAAGTCTGCGTGTCCATCAACTCCGGTGCAGCCTCGACATTGATCGTTTCGTTCTGCTGGCCCACACGAAGGACAAGGTCTACCAACGCGGTCTGAGCAGTCGTCAGCGGAACATTCGTTCGGCTTGTTGTCTCGAAACCGGGCGCCGACGCAGTGACCGTGTAAACGCCAGGCAGAATCGAGTTCGCCCGATAAGCGCCGGCGTCATTGGTTACCAATTCCGTGGTCACACCTGACTGGCTGTTCACCACCTTTACTCGTGCACCAGCAACGGTTGCTTGCGTCGCGTCCCGGACTTCGCCTGCGATCGTGCTCGAACCTACCTGGGCGTGAACGAACGGACAACCGGCGGCAACCACAACAAAAGTAAGGCAGAATACACGTCGGAGTCGCTCTTTGCTCAAGGGCATAAGGAGACTATACCACTAACCTAGTAGATTTGTAGAGTTTGATCGCGCACTAAATGCGACTGACTTGAAGTATGCAAAAAATCGACGAATCAGGGGTGAACTCCGCCTGAGCAGAGTTAGCGAAGCGTCGCGAGGAGCCTCTGCGTAGTTTGTCTAGGCTAGCGGGCGCCGCAGACTGATGCCGAGATCGCGCAAGGCCCGCTCGCTTGCTTCTGAAGGAGCGTCGCACATCAGGTCAGTACCCTTCGCGGTCTTCGGGAACGGAATGACCTCGCGAATCGAGTTCTCCCCTGCGAGAATCATGACCAGACGGTCAAGCCCGAGCGCAATGCCGCCGTGTGGCGGTGCGCCGTACTCAAGTGCGTCGAGCAAAAACCCAAACTTCTTTCGCGCTTCTTCCTCGCTCAATCCGAGTGCTGTAAAAACCGCGCTCTGGACATCACGACGGTGAATACGAATGGAGCCTGAACCAAGTTCGGTGCCATTCAGCACAATGTCGTAAGCGCGAGCGCGGCAGGCACCCGGGTCCGTCGCCAATTTCTCGAGATCTTCGTCGTGAACGGAAGTGAACGGATGGTGCGCCGCGACCCAGCGCTCCTCTTCCTCATCCCACTCGAACATCGGAAAGTCCGTTACCCAGAGGAATCGGAAGTCACCGGGATCGAGCAGGCGATGCTTATCGTTATATTTTTGTCCCGCAAACAACCGAAGCTGTCCTGCTGCCTGGTAAACGGCCTGGGACGGCCTGTGCGCTTTTGGAGTACCGGCCCAGTTGGCAATCAGCAATAAATCGTCTTCCCCTGCACCGGTGCGAGCACGAACCTGCTCCAGTTGGGAAGCGAAATCGCGCTCGAGCCGCTTCATATCGTCGAAGACACGCAGACCGCGTTCCTGACCGTAAGCCTTCAGATCGTCGCGCTCCTTGCGGCTGAGCTGCCCGGTCTTCGGCGTTACGATCGCGACCATCGGCAAACCATTACTGGAAATGGGAGTGTCCGCGAACAGATCCGCGACATCGACGAAAGGCGGCAGGCGAAGGTCAGGCTTGTCGATCCCGTAGGACCGCATCGCTTCCGCGTAAGTAATCCGCGGAAACTTGCCGTCTACAGGATGTCCCGCCACGGCGCACACACGCTGAACCATCGGCTCGACAACATTGAAGATCGTGTCCTCGGTGGGGTAGGACATCTCCATGTCGATCTGCGTGAACTCGTACTGACGATCCGCACGAAGGTCTTCATCGCGGAAGCAGCGTACAATCTGGAAATACTTGTCGTATCCACTGACCATCAGCAGCTGCTTGAAGATCTGTGGCGATTGCGGCAGAGCGTAAAACAATCCCTGCTGCACACGACTTGGCACAAGAAAGTCACGAGCACCCTCGGGCGTCGACTTCGTCATGAACGGAGTTTCAATCTCGAGGAAGCCTTCGGAATCAAGAAACTGCCGCACCGCGAATGCCAGCTTCGACCGCAGTATGATGTTGCGCTGCATGTGCGGACGGCGCAGGTCGATGTACCGATACTTCAGCCGTACATCTTCGCTGACGTCGACATTCTCTTCCATGGGGAACGGAGGCGTCCGGGATTCGTTCAAAATCCAGATCCGCTCAGCGGCAACCTCCACCTCACCGGTCGGGATGTTCGGGTTGATGGTATCCGGATCCCGCATCTCGACCGTACCCTCGACTGCGATGACATATTCGGAGCGAAGCTGCTCGGCCCGATCGTGAACGTCGGGATTGATGCCCTCGTTGAAGATGACCTGCGTGACACCATCGCGATCGCGCAGGTGAATAAAGATCACTTTTCCGAGATCGCGGCGGCGATGCACCCAGCCCATCAGAATGACTTTGGCTCCGGCGTCAGCGGCCCGCAATTGTCCGCATGTATGCGTGCGGCGCAGGTCTCCGAGGAAGTCGAGTTTCAACGTTGCTCCTGGTGTGGCGATACGAACGTGGCGATGAGTTCCGGGCGGGACAGCTTCCGCTGATCTCCCGTCCGCATATCTTTAAGTGTGTATGTTTCGGCAGCAATCTCATCATCGCCAACGATGAGCGCGTAATGCGATTTTAGCTTGTCTGCAGTTTCCAGCAATCGCTTCAGTTTGCCGCCCGACGGGGCGAGTTCGACGACGGCATCGCTGTTGCCGCGAATATCGCGCGCGATCAGCGAACAATGGCGGAATGCAGCCTCGCCCATGGGCGCGATAAAGAGGTCCACAGCGTCGATCTCGGTGTACTTCTCTTCCACACTCATCACGAGACGGTCTTCTCCGATCGAGAACCCGATCCCCGGTGAGGGGACTTTGGATCCAAGGGCCTCCGCGAGACCGTCGTAGCGACCACCACCGAGAACCGAATTCTGTGCACCAAGCGCCCCGTGCACAATTTCGAACGTCGTTCGCATGTAGTAATCGAGCCCCCGAACAAGCCGCGGCTTCACTTCATAAACGATGCCCCGGTCATTCAGGTAGGTTTTGACTGCTTCGAAGTGATTCCGGCACTTCTCATCCAGGTAGTCGAGAATGCTCGGCAGTGTTTCGATAATCGGCTGGTCCTGCGGAACCTTGCAGTCAAGTACTCGAAGAGGATTCGTGTCAACGCGACGCTGGCAGTCACCGCACAACTGATCCTTCACTGAGGCGAGCCTCTCCCGAAGCGCAGCAACAAACTTCGGGCGGCAGTCGGAGCACCCGACGGAGTTGATCAGCAACTGGAAATTCTCCAGCCCTGCCTGCGCCAGGATCTCAGTCACCATCTCGATCACTTCGGCATCGACAGCCGGCGACTCTGAGCCGATAGCTTCCGCACCGATCTGAAAAAACTGGCGGTATCGGCCTTTTTGAGGGCGCTCCCGCCGAAACATTGGACCGATGTAGTAGAGCTTCTACCAGTCCGGGCCACTGGTCCATGCGATGCTCAATGTACGCGCGAATGACCGACGCCGTATTCTCCGGCCGGAGCGTGAGTGATGTACCGTCGCGATCGTCCCACGTGTACATCTCTTTGCTCACGATGTCAGTTTCTTCGCCGACACCTCGCGCGAACAGCGCGGTCTCTTCGAATATCGGCGTTCGAATCTCGCGATAGTTGTACGCGCGGAAGACGCGGCGAGCCACTTCTTCCACGTGATTCCAGACGGCGCTCGCGGGCGGCAGGATATCTCGCGTGCCTTTAATGGCTTTGATCAGGAGGGTTCCTCCCGATAAATCTCGCGATATTTCACGTAATTCTGAGCGTTTTCCCGGAACCGTTCCTTTTCAGCGTCCGTAATCTCGCGCTTCACTTTGCCGGGAATTCCCATCACCATGCTGTACGGCGGAATCACCATTCCCTCAGGCACGAGTGCTCCCGCGGCGATGATACTTCCCTTCCCGACGACGGCCCCATTCAGCACAATCGCCCCGATGCCAATGAGGCAATCATCTTCAATCGTGCAGCCATGCAGGGTTACGGAATGCCCGACAGTAACGCGGTCTCCGAGAATCGTCGGAAAAAGATCGTGCTCAACGTGAATTACGCAGTTGTCCTGAACGTTCGATTCCTCGCCGATGCGAATCTCGTTCACGTCGCCGCGAATCGCGACATTACACCAGACACTCGAACGCTCGCCGATCTCGACGCGACCGATGACCTGTGCACTTGGATCTATGTAGCAAGAAGAGGCGACCTTTGGGTACACCCCTCGGTAGGCGCGAATCATTGTTCTGCGGTGCTTTCATGCTAACACGGGGCCTCATGCAAGCCTCTGCTGCTAAAGGAAATCCGCCGTGACTACAAGAAAAATGGCGCCCTTCCCGTTCTCGCCCGAAAGCTTTCCAACAACGACCTTCTGTCCTTTTCGTACCGTGATGCTCGTTTGCAGAGTTGCCGGCTGTGGACCATCGAGCCTCAGCTCAAAATCGCGTATGGTTACTTCGTCCTCCGATATGGAACCGACCCTTCCACGGAGCCTGTACCGCTCAGGCTTCGATGGGTCGGAGGGTAAAGCGCCCTCAATATTAAACGGCTGTTCCACGCGAGTCTGCACCATAAGCGTGTCGAGCTCGCGGTAGCTTCTAAACGCGAACGTCTTCTTCATTTGTGCAATGGCAGGCGCGATCTCAGGCGCGATTGGAGCGTCGGCAGCATCGTTCGGGGTTGCAGCCACCAGGTACACTCGCAATTGCGCCTGAACATCCGTCCGGTGCGCCGACTGCGGAACGTCGGACTGGGAGATCAGCGATGCCACGGGCTCGAGTTGTGCCTTGTAACCCCGGAGAATGATTACGTTCAGGTTGGAATCGTATGTCGCCATTCCGCCCGGGTTCAGAGCGTTAAAGACGGAGTTGGCAAGGCTTCTTGCTGCATCGCCTTTCAGGTGCTTCAACTGCATCACGCGCACTTCCATTCCGGCCGTGGTCTGCGCGGGCGGTGGATCTGCTCCGAGGCACGCCAGCGAAGCAAACGCGAGTACCGCAAAGTATCTATTCATCTCCTCCTCCTGTCTCTGCTTCACCGACCAGGAGAATCACAACATTCGGGTCGGCGGTTTGTTTCCTGACTACGACCTGGCCGTCAATCAGCGCCGCCTGAATCGCGGGTTGGGTGACACGCCTGTGAAACTTCCTGTGAACCACGTGCTTCGTCGAAGCCACGGGTTCCGGCACTTCCGGCCGAACTGTGGGCTGAGCCTGCAGGGTCGGACTGCTATAAGCAACGGGTTCAGGCTGTCGAACCGGCAGCTTGTAAAGAACAAACAGCAGTACCGCTGCCACCGCCAGCATCGCCGCATATCGCCGCCGGCGCCGATGCTCCTGCGCGATGCGCCGATGAACCGCAGATCTGACGTCCGCGAGAACGGGATCAGGAATCACCGGCGCGGCCGCCAGGAGTTCGCGGTCCGCCGTCAAATCGGCCAGCAATTGACGGCAGGACTCGCACGACTCGAGGTGCTCCCCAACGTCGGTCGACAGCAGCAGATCGTCAGCCGCAAGCGCCACCTGCTCAGCCCACGGACACTCAACGATCATCGCCGGACTCCTTTCAGCAGCTCCCGCAGTTTCAATCGAGCTCTGGCAATCTGCACCCGAACCGTCGATTCGGTGCTGCCGAGAGTCGCAGCGACCTCGGCGGTCGAAAGGCCTTCGAGATCGCGCAAAATAAGGGCGGCCCGCTCCCGTTCGCCGAGGTTCAATAATGCCATCTGAAGGTGCTCGCCAGTCTCACGCGACGCCGCAGCCGACTCCGGATCGGCACTCGCACACACGAGCGCCAGACCCTCGATTGGAACCGTCCGGGTACGCCGCTTTTGATCCAGGCACACGTTCACAGTCACCCGATGCAACCAGGGCAACACTGAGGCAGCATCCGGCAAGCTGTTCAGATTTCGGTGAAGCCGCACAAACACCTCCTGCGCGGCGTCCTCCGCGTCAGCGATGTTCCCGGTTAGCCTTAGCGCGACACCGACAATACGTCGCTGATGCAGTTCCATCAGCCGCTCGAAGTCCGGGATACGACCGCCTGACGTGATCAGCACCGTCTCACTGGTATAACGCTCGACCAAGTGAAATCGCTTATCGGAAAGACTGCGATAAACTTCTCAGGAGTTATGCTTCTCCGCCGCCTGTTCGCCCTCGTAACCCTGGTTGCGCTCGCCGCCCCAGGAGCGAGCCTGCCCACCGCTACCAGGGCCGAGGAGCTCGGACTTTCCACCGAGCGCCTCCGCCGTATTCACGACACGATGCAGAGTCACATTGACTCCCACGACATCTCCGGGGCGGTCACCCTCGTGATACGCAAGGGACGCGTGGTGAACTTCGAAGCACACGGCCTCGCAGATATCGAGGCAAACAAGCCCATGCAGAAGGACGCGCTCTTCCGCGTCTGGTCGATGTCGAAGCCGGTAACCGGCGTCGCGATCCTGATGCTGATGGAAGAAGGCAAGGTTCGCCTTAACGATCCTGTTTCGCGCTTCCTCCCGGAATTTAAGGGCATGAAGGTTGCGACGATTACGAATCCGCAGGCTGGCGCGCAGGAAACGGTCGAGTTCACGACCGACGCGGCGAAGCGTGAAATCACGATTCAGGATTTGCTGACTCACGTTTCCGGACTCGGCTCCGGTCGCGCTGGCAATCAGGAAATTCGCAAGTTGTCGGGCAGCAATCGTCCCGGCAAGAGTCTGACTGAATACATTCCCCTATGGGGCAAGACTCCGCTGGCGTTTCAGCCGGGATCTCAGTGGCTGTACAGCCCGCTCGCCGCATTCGACACACTCGGTCGAGTTGTCGAGGTCGCTTCGGGCATGACATTCGATCGCTTCCTGCATGACCGCGTATTCGTACCTCTCGGCATGACAGAAACGTTCTTCGTGCCCCAGAACGATGCGCAGCGGGGCCGCATTCCGACCACCTATCATCGAGCCGACGGAACCATTAAAGCAACAGAAGCAATCAATAACCTGTATGAGCCGACTTACTTCTCCGGTGGCGGCGGGCTGCGGTCAACGGCAGAAGATTACGCGAAGTTCGCAGCAATGCTGCTTGGTGCAGGTCAGTTCAATGGCCACCGGCTCCTCAGTCCGAAAACTGTCGAGCTAATGTCGTCAGCATTCGTAGCCGACACGGTGCAGGGCCGCGAGCCGGGCAAGGCCTTCGGCCTTAGTGTCCAGGTAGTAACCGATCCGGTACGCGCCGGGATGCGCGTGTCTCAAGGAAGTTTCGGCTGGGATGGCGCGTACGGAACCCATTTCTGGGTCGATCCGAAGGAGAAAATCGCCGGAGTGATGATGATTCAGGTCGACAACCCGACCCGTCAGCTCGATCGCGATTTCGAGAATGCAGTCATGCAATCGATTATTGAATAGTCTCGCTGAGAGCGAAGACGAAAGACGGCATCGCAGCTAAAGATGGCTGGTCAGAGACCCGATATTCCGGGTGCCGCTTCAGCCAGGCCGCCACAAATGGGCAGCGCGGTACCACCGTAATCCCCTGCTCTTGCGCGTAGTCGAATAAAGCCTGCGCCAGCGCGCTTCCGATGCCCTGGCCTTCCAGTTCGTCCGGCACCTCGGTGTGGTACGCAATCAGCCGATTGCCATCGAGCTTGTAGTCAAGCTCCGCCAGAGAACCCTCCGAGCCTGACTCAAACCGCGACTTTTCCTGGTTGTGCCGAACTTCGACAGCCATCAGGAACTCCCGATCATTACGCCGCAGAGAAAGACAAGAACGCCGCCCAAAGCCACCTGCATTGCCGCTGAGAACCACGGCGTCTCCATATATTTATGCCGAATCCAGCTGATGACGGCGAGTTCCACCACCACTACCAGGATTGCAAGTGTCGTCGCAGCGCGAAAGTCGGGAATTAGGTACGGCAAGGTGTGTCCGACGCCGCCGCCTGTTGTCATCAAACCGCAAACAAGTCCCCGAGCCCATGGGTGTCCGCGGCCCGTAAGCGAACCATCGTCTGACAGCGCTTCGGCAAAGCCCATCGATATACCCGCACCGATGGAAGCAGCCATTCCGACAAGGAACGCATCCCAGCTGTTTCGCGTAGCAAACGCCGCCGCGAACACAGGAGCCAGCGTGGATACGGATCCGTCCATCAGGCCAGCCAGACCAGGCTGCACGATCTGCAGAACAAATAACCGGCGTTGGGCGCGATCTTCTTCCTGACGCACGTCGGGCGTGATCAGATCTTCTTCAAGCTGCTCCGCCTTGGTGGTGTGATTTCGCTCTTCGAGCGCGAGATCCCCTAACAACTTTCGGGTGCTCGCATCGGAAACGTGATGGGCCGCGCTCTCATAGAAACGCCGAGCTTCGGCTTCCATGATCTGGGTCTGTTTCCGAACAGTGGCAATCCCTAATGGGCGAACGAGCCAGATCGGTTTATGCGAAACAAAACCATTCACGTCCTGGCGACGAATTAAGGGAATATGATTTCCGAATCGTGCCCGGAACAGCTCAATTAATCGGCCACGATGGTCGGATTCCTCCTCACGCATTCGCTCGAACATCTCGGCGGACGCGGGATACTCCGTGCCAAGTCCGTCGGCAAAATCGGCATAGATCCGCTCGTGTTCTTCCTCGAGCGAGATGGCCAGCGCGAGAACCTCTCGCTCGGACAAATCCTTGAACTTCCGTGCCAACTTCGAGATTAGCAACACCGTTCGAGTGGATGGGTGGAGCGCATTGATTCTGTGACAATGAAGATAGTTATGCAAACCGAGGCCCCCGAGGAAGTCGATTCAACTCTCAACTCGGTTCGAAGGCGAGGACAAACCTACGTTGGCTATCTGCTCTGGATCTTCATGCTCTTGGGCCTGCTCTGGGCGGCGAATCTTGTCGTAGCTCTCATCAATCAAGCGATCGAAGTTCTCAGGAACATACGTTCTGCGGCCGGTTTCATGGCACCGGCAAGCGGCCCCGACATTTGGGTGCTGGGAGGCATCACTGCACTTCTGATCGTCGCAGGCACGCTGATTCTCCTCGCTTACGCCGGATACCGCGCATCATGGAATCGCAGACTTGCTTTCACGTGGGGAACACGTCCGCGGACGATACACAGTCGCTTGAAGAGACTGCCGGCCGTCGCCGATGAAAGAACGCTGAAGCGCAGGTCTGAATACCTTGGAACCCTGCTTTCTTCGCCGGGTTGGAGCCACAGTACCGTACGAAGTAACTCACTTCAGGACCGAACTGAATACCTCATAGCAGCTGAAAAGGTCCTGCGGGAAATCGAGGTCGATATAGCTCGCCGGGCCGTAACTGCCGGACTCGTAGTCGGACTCAACCGGAATGCATTCATCGACACTGTGACGATCGTCGCGTCTGCGCTGGAGCTGCAACTCCACGTTCTGACGAGGCTCGGCAAGCGACCGACTCCACGGATCTGGGTGGAACTCACTCGGCGCGCCCTTGCCAGCATCTTTTTAAACACATACGTGACCCGGGAAGACGCACTCTATCTAAATCTCCTGATCCGCAAAGCAGCGCTGGGCCTCGAGGTTGCGTCCGATGCAGTCCAGAACACCCTCGCTGACGTCGACCTGGATGAGATCATCGGCCATACGACGATTCCCGGTCTCTCCGAACTGACCCACGTCGCATCCCTCGGTGTAAGTGTCGGCGCATCCGGACTCCGTTATATCGGTAATTTTATTGAGCACACGGCGAACGATCTCCTTCAGGGCGTTATGGCCGGCGGCATTCTCTATTACCACGGCATGGCGCTTGCCGCTGAATGCCTCGCCCTCGATGAACAGCACCGCCGCAGTCCGGAGATGACCCGAACTATCTCACAGGCAATGACTGTGGCATGCACTCCCGCAGGGCGCCTTCTCAGGGATCAGGTGCGCAAAATGCGAGAATTTCTCCGCGAACGTCGAAGGCAGGTACTTTCTGTGGCAAAAGATAACGTGAGCGGAGCCGCGGACAAGGTCCGCGAAACGGTCCGAGGCTTTTCCGATTTCGCGACGAGCCTCTTCCGCAATCCCTGAACATCCCCGCCTGGTTACGCGAAATTAATTATTGCGATTAAAAAATAATTGCTTTTAAGCATTCGAGAGCTGGCAAGCGGCTTGCACGATGGTGTCGGTCGTAATATGCTGGTTCCCATTCTTCGTCGATGGAACAAGCAGATACCACCGCAGTCCTCTTTAATTCTGTAAAAGAGAAAGAAATCAGCGTAATTGGGCAGCGCCGCCTCGAATTCAACGTTCGGGATATTCGCGGCGATGGCTATCTCGGCGTCACACACTCGGGAGGAGGTATCCGGAGCGCAACATTTAGCCTCGGAATTCTCCAGTACCTCGCCGGCTCAGGACTGTTGAAACACGTGGATTACCTCTCGACCGTTTCCGGGGGCGGCTACATCGGGTCGTGGCTGTACTCCTGGATCAAGCGTGAGCAGTCCACCTCACAGCCTGCACGTCCGTTCGCGGCATTTCAGAAGGTTTGCGATCAGCTCAATCCCGATCGCTACCGGACACGACCGACCAGCGACCCTGAGCCGATGGAGATCGCGTTTCTCCGGCAGTACAGCAACTATCTGACGCCTCACGTCAGTCTGTTCAGCGCCGATACGCTGGCTCGTCGCCGCAACCTGGGCTCGGAATGCACTGCTGAATATGGCGATATTGATCGCATCATTCGCAACAGTGATCATGTTGATTCGGTTGCTTGGGCTTGGGCTGGTGTATCTGATGGGACGCACCGATCTGGGCGCAATGGTCGCTGAGTACGACCCCTGGGGCTTTATCGCCGGCGCAATCTGCGCATCGTTGATGTTTCCCATGCTCGTCATAATGGGGCGGAACCTGAACAGGATCTCAACTATCTCGCTGAGCGCGGCACCGCCGGCGAACCGCGATGGCGAAATCACCGAAAAGGGAGTCGCCCTGATCACATTGTTCGCAGTGCTCGCGGCGCTCGCCTACAGCGTGTGGATGGCAACCATACGAACGGTCTTCATCGAAAATGGCCTGATTCACGGAATCATCGCCAACTGGGTCGTTCTGTTCTTCGCTTTCTGGCACGTCCAGCGGCAGGGTGGATCGTTGCGGTGCCACGTCGCGAAGCAACAAGAGATCGGCGCAGGTACCGATGCACTGGATAAGGCGGTTAGCATTGCACTGGAATTCATCAATCCGGCAATAGCCGCTTTTGCGACTGCCTGCCTGCTGAGAGCTATCGCTCTGTTCCTCGATATATCGGCCGGGCAGGCGAGCCACGCCTGGGTGACGCTGACGTGGGGACCAATGCTGACCCTTATGGCGCTGTCCGTTGGAGTCATCGTTCACATCGGCCTGATGGGTCGCGATCTGCCGGAAGCGTCTCGCGAGTGGCTTGGACGCCTCCGGGGCTGGAGTCTCATCTACACTGCCGTATGGCTGGTTCTCGCCGGAATGTCGATCTACGGACCATGGCTCGTTGCGTCCGTCGGTGCCTGGAGCAAAGCAACTCTGGCAACGATCGGCGGCAGCTGGATTCTGACTACTGTCGGGGGGTTGCTGGCCGCCGGCAGCGGACGGACCAATGGGAAGTCCGATAGTGAGCGTCCAAAGCGTTCAATGATCGCTGAGATCGCAGCGGCAGCGGCTCCCTTCGTTTTCATTGTCGGATTCACGCTTTCGGTTTCGTTCGCAGTTCACGCGATCCTCGTCAACAACATCGACGCGGTGTCAACTCGTCCACAGCCGTTGTCCGTCGAACTCTACAACCTGAAGGTTCAGGACAACAGCGTCCGCCTGTCACGAGATGTTCAGAAGATCGAGGATTCCGGGTTCCAGTGGTTTCTCGATCGCTATTGGTCTTCGCTCAGCAATACAGAGCTTCTGGTGAAAGACACTGACAAGCGTTGGTTGTTCAGCGGCCTGCTGCTCCTGTTTCCGACAGCACTGATCGTCGCTCTCCTGCTCTCATGGCGCGTCGACATCAATGCTTTTTCTTTGCATAATTTCTACAAGAATCGTCTGGTCCGCTGCTATCTGGGTGCGTCACGCCAGCGAACGAGGAAGCCAAATCCATTTACCGGATTCGATGACTTCGACGACATTCCTCTTGATTGCTATACCCCTGATTCCGGTTATTTCGGTCCATATCCGATAGTCAACGCGGCACTGAACGTCAGCTCGGGAGGTAAGCTGCAGTATCAGGAACGCCAGGCGCAGTCCTTTGTATTTACGCCTCTGTACACCGGCTTCAGTGCGGAAACCGTCATGGACGAAGTACGGCTTGGTGACGAAACAGGCGAAAGCTCCTCGCTCAGCGGTTATGCCGAAGGAGATTCGGCAGCAGAATTACCGGGGCCGGGCGGACCGAACGCAGCCGGCTACCGTCCGACACGCTATGCGGGAGGCCGGGTAAGTGCGGGAATGGCAACGGCGATATCGGGCGCAGCTGTCAATCCGAACATGGGATACCACACCTCCACGTCGGTATCGTTCCTGTTGACCTTGTTCAACGTTAGACTCGGCTGGTGGCTGGGCAATCCGCTCAAGTCGAGTTACAACGGTCTCGGCCCGACGTTCGGCTTGCTCTACACCTTCCGGGAGTTGTTCGGACTCGCAAATGCAAACAGCGAATACGTGAACCTTTCGGACGGCGGCCACTTCGACAACATGGGTATCTATGAGCTCGTCAGGCGCAAGTGCAGATACATTATTTGCTGCGATGGGGAGCAGGATCCCGGACCCGCCTTCGGCGGTATCGGAAATGCGATTCGGAAGTGCCGCACTGACTTCGGCGTGGAGATCGATCTTCCTCTCGACCGCTTCTGCAAGGTTGATGGATGGAGCCGAACACACTGCGTCGTCGGGCGGATCAAGTACAATCCGGCCGCTCCCGACAAGGAGCATGGATACCTGGTTTATCTGAAGACCTCGCTGACCGGCGACGAACCAAGTGATATCCGCGAGTATCACGCCCGGGCCCCGGAATTCCCTCAGGAGACGACCGGCGATCAATGGTTCGATGAGTCGCAGTTTGAAAGCTATCGCCGGCTCGGCTACCACGTCGCTCACAAGGCTTTCTCAGGGGCGGACGTAACGTTCATGGATACAGGAGACCGAGACCATTATTTTCGCGATCTCTACAACATCTGGTACCCACCTGACGCTTCCGTGGACAGACATTCGTCGGTTCACGCCGATATTTACGGGCGTGTACTGGAAGCCTTACGTCAGGACACGAGCCTCGCAGATCTCGATCAGCACCTCTTTCCCAATTTCAACGGAGCTGCGACGACTGCGGAATGGAAGCGCAACGAGGCGCTGCTCTGCTCCAGCCTCATCCAGCTTATGGAGCGAATCTTCGATGATCTCAATCTCGAAGACATTGACGCTCGCCAGCATCCGCACGTACAGGGCTGGATGAGAATCTTCCGCAACTGGGCAAGAACGGAGCCCTTCGAGGCGGCCTGGGCGCGCACGAAATCGTCGTATCCGGAACGCTTCCGGGAATTCTACGAGTCGCTTACGAAGGAGCAGCTTGCCGCAGGTCATTAGTTCTGCAGCTCTCGGTTTGCTTCTGCTCGCCGGTGTCAATTTGGCTGCTGCAGACGCGGTCGAGCCCCCGGTGTGTTCGCCGAACGGAACGCCGTTAATACGCACAACGTTGTACTTTGGCGTTGCGCGTCCAACCGGCTCAATCACCGAGAAGAGCTGGAAGGCATTCGTCCGCGACGAGGTGACTCGCAGGTTTCCGCAGGGATTTACGATGTGGCACGCAGACGGACAATGGCTCGGCGCTGACGGCCGCGTAAGTCGCGAACGTGCGAAAGTACTGCTTATAGTGCATCCTGATAATGCCGAGGTTCGAAGTACGTTGAGTTCGCTGATCGAGACGTACAAGCGCAAATTCCAGCAGGAATCGGTGTTGTGGGAGACAGCCAACGTCTGCGCTGCCTTCTGAAACTCGCTCGGATGTTTAATCGTGGTAAGATGCGCGCATCTGGAGGTCGGAGAAATGGAGCATTGTTCTCGACGTAGATTTCTTAAGACTGGACTCGCCGCGACGGCACTGGCCACCGCGGGACCGTCGCTGATTGCTGCCCCGGGCGGTAAGGCTACCGACTGGGTAACGCTCGGCAAATCGAACGTGAAAGTCACTCGTCTCGCGTTTGGAACCGGGACGATCAGTGGTCGTGTGCAGCGTGAGCTGGGACAGGATGATTTTACGAAGCTCGTTCGCTACGCGTACGATCATGGTATTCGCTTCTTTGAAACGGCGGAATCGTACGGCGAAATGCACCGGATGCTTGGTGTCGCTCTTAAGGGAATTCCGCGCGACAGCTACAAGCTGATGTCGAAAGTCACAACTCGTGAAGGCGTCAGCCCGCAGGAGAAGTTCGATGAGCTGCGCAAACTGGCCAACACCGATTACTTCGACATCATGCTGCTCCACTGGCAGCACACTGCTACATGGCCGACGGATTCGATGCGGTGGCAGGACGGTATCCTCGAAGCCGAGCATCGCAAGGCGGTCGTCTCCCACGGAGCCTCCGTTCACGGTCTCCCCGCTCTGCGTCAGGTGCCGGAGAACAAGTTCCTGCAGATCGCGATGATCCGTATGAATCACAAGGGCGTCGCAATGGACGCGGAAGAGTACAACACACCCGGCACCGGTAATGTGCCCGAAGTGGTCCAGCACGTGAAGCAGGTGAAGGGCAACGGCATGGGCGTCATCAGCATGAAATTGGCTGGTGAAGGACGCTTTACCGAACGCGCCGACCGTCAGGCGGCAATGAAGTACGCCTTCCGTAATGCCGGCGTAGACTGCGTCACCGTTGGCTACAAAAACACCGGGGAGATCGACGAGGCGATCGAAAATCTGAATATGGCGCTGGCCTGATCATTCAATCCTGGGTGACGGCGCGCGACCTCACGGTTTTCCGGTTGGCAATGCTTCGCGCCGTCATCTACCTTGCATGAGAGCTGTCTTCAATTTCGTCTTCCTGTTGAGCGTTTGCCCTCTCCAGCTTCCCGCACAAAAGCAACTCTCTCCCGCCTACGAAAATAATGACTTCCAGCTCACCGGAGTGACGGTTTCGCAGGGCGGGCGAATGTTCGTCAATTTTCCCCGATGGTCGGATAAATATTTAAATGCTGTTGTTGAGGTACAAAAAGGCGGCTCAATCCGACCATTTCCTGACGAATTCTGGAATCGATGGGATAAGAAACCAGAGAATGCGCCGAAACAGTTCGTCTGCGTGCAGAGCGTTGTTGCCGACGATCAGAACACGTTGTGGATTGTCGATCCGGCTTCGCCGCTGATTGCCGGAGTCGTGCCCGGCGGCGCCAAAGTCGTCCGCGTGGACCTCGGCACGAATAAGGTGACCCGTATTTACAGCTTCGGTTCCGACGTAGTCCGGCAGAACAGCTATCTGAACGACATTAGGGTAGATAACCGACAGGGGTTTGCCTACATGACTGACAGCGGTCATGGCGGCATTATCGTACTTAACATCCAAACCGGGAAAGCACATCGCGCGCTCGATGACCATCCATCGATCAAGCCTGAGCAGGGCGTAAGCATAAGCGTAAATGGCAAGCCGGTAATCGGTCCTGATGGCAAGCCGCCACAGTTCGCGTCCGACGGAATTGCCCTGTCGCACGCAGGCGATTATCTGTACTGGCAAGCGCTGACGGGAGCTACGCTTTACCGGCTCCGAACGAAGTTGCTGCAGAATGCTGTGAATGACCCGAACGCCGCCGTATCGGGCGTCGAAAAAGTGACCAGGACCTTTCCGGTTGACGGCCTCTGGATGGACGCGCAGGATCGCATTTATCTCAGTAATATCAACGAAAGCGCGGTCTACCGCTGGGCAGGCGGAAAGATGGAAAAACTGTTGTCCGATCCAAAGCTTGTCTGGCCCGACACCTTCTCACAGGGCCCGGATGGGACGATGTACATTACGGCTTCACACATCAGCGATGGTCCGCAATACAACCAGGGCAAAAGTACACGAACCCTGCCGTATGCAGTTTTTCAATTTCGGCCGTGATCGGGCGTTGATCACTGCTTTTTAATCGACCGCAGTGTCAGCACGTTGTCGGAGGTAGGCGTGCCGGCAACCGTGATCGCGAGCCATTGTCCGGAGACAGGCCGCACTGCTGCCATGTGTTCCTGCATCATCTGATTGCTGATGCGATCGAGAACATACACCTTGTCCTTCGCGTAAATCGCAAATGAAGTGGTCGCAGACGAGATCTTGCAGTTACTGTAGGTTTCGGGTACGTCTGCTGGTGAGACAGTGCTGGCCGAACGGGCGCGTTCTGATGTCCGTCGGTTCGCGTCCGGCGACGTTTTTGGAACGAGGCGGCCTGTTAGAGTCAATTCCGAACGTCCGTCGGTTATCGCCGGGCAGGCCGCATCCATAAGAACGCCGGAAATCGTTTGCTGCAGCCCGGGTACATCCATATTCGGCCGTTCGGTAGTCGATCGCGGTGTGGCCGAATCAGCCTGACCGGCATTCAGGGATGGAAGGCTGAATGCAAGCAGAACCAGGGTTAACCCTCTCGTGATTGCCATTAAGGAGCAGACTCGGTCCCGCAACAAGGGGTTTCGAGCCTCTCGCAGAATTCCTCCCGGTTACTTCAATTTTTTCTGTAAGTGAAATGTCACCTTTTGCTTCTGTCCGGCGTACACTGTTGAGTCTCTAGCCGTGAGTAGTGGTGTGTCTTACGGTTGGATACAATGCGTTCGCAGGAGACGCCAAGTGCCACGCACGTCAAAACCCGCCGAGGTTCTGGATCCCGGCTTATTGCTGGATGCTCTCATCGCCTTTCAAAAGGGTGATTTCTCCGTTCGACTGCCCGTGGACCGAACGGGTCTGGCGGGCAAGATCGCGGACACGCTGAACGCTATCTTCGAAACCAACATGCGGCTTCGCGACGAACTGTCGCGGGTCAGCAATCAGGTTGGCAAAGCCGGTCAGATTTCGGAACGTGCCACCCTTTTCAGCGCCACGGGCGACTGGGACGAGTGTGTCAAGTCCGTCAACGAACTGATAGGCGACCTGGTTCGGCCATCGACGGAAGTTGCGCGTGTTATCGGCGCGGTCGCAAAGGGTGACCTCTCACAGACGATGGCAGTCGACGTCGACGGGCGCGCGCTCCGCGGTGAGTTTCTCCATACCGCCCGAATCGTGAACACGATGGTCGACCAGCTGAACTCGTTTGCTAACGAGGTCACGCGCGTCGCTCGCGAAGTCGGAACCGAAGGAAAGCTGGGCGGTCAGGCGGACGTGAAGGGCGTGGCGGGCGTTTGGAAAGACCTGACAGATTCCGTAAACTCGATGGCCGGCAACCTGACGGCTCAGGTTCGCAACATTGCTGATGTGACGACCGCCGTAGCGAGAGGCGATCTGTCTCGTAAGATCACCGTCGAAGTCCGGGGCGAGATTCTCGAGCTGAAGAACACGATCAACACCATGGTCGACCAGCTCTCGTCCTTCGCCTCCGAAGTTACGCGCGTGGCGCGAGAAGTCGGAACGGAAGGCAAACTTGGTGGGCAGGCAGAAGTCAAGGGCGTAGCGGGCGTCTGGAAAGACCTGACAGAGAGCGTTAACTCGATGGCCGGCAACCTGACGGCACAGGTCCGAAACATCGCTGACGTTACTACCGCGGTCGCGACTGGCGACCTCTCGCGCAAGATTACGGTCGAAGTTCGAGGCGAGATCCTCGAACTCAAAGACACCATCAACACGATGGTCGACCAGCTCAACGCGTTTGCAAGCGAAGTCACCCGCGTCGCCCGAGAAGTGGGTACCGAAGGTAAGCTGGGCGGTCAGGCTGACGTGAAGGGCGTCGCCGGTGTGTGGAAAGATCTCACGGATTCGGTCAATTCGATGACGGGCAACCTGACGGCTCAGGTCCGAAACATCGCCGAGGTGACGACAGCGGTCGCAAAAGGTGATCTGTCGCGCAAGATCACGGTCGATGTCCGTGGCGAAATTCTTGAGCTGAAGAACACGATCAACACGATGGTCGACCAGCTCAGCGCGTTCGCATCGGAAGTCACACGCGTTGCGAAGGAAGTCGGTACGGAAGGCAAGCTCGGTGGTCAGGCCAACGTACCCGGTGTCGCGGGTACCTGGAAGGATCTCACCGACTCGGTAAACTCGATGGCCGGTAACCTGACCAATCAGGTCCGAAACATCGCCGACGTTGCTACTGCCGTCGCCAAGGGCGATCTCTCGACCAAGATCACAGTCACAGCTCGGGGCGAAATTCTCGAGCTGAAGAACACGATCAACACCATGGTCGACCAGCTCAACGCGTTTGCGTCGGAAGTGACGCGCGTCGCTCGCGAGGTCGGTACGGAAGGTAAACTCGGCGGCCAGGCCGATGTGCGCGGCGTCGCCGGTACGTGGAAAGATCTCACCGAATCCGTCAACTCGATGGCTTCGAACCTCACGTCTCAGGTTCGAAACATCGCCGAAGTGACAACGGCCGTCGCAAAGGGCGATCTATCCCGAAAGATCACTGTCGACGTCCGCGGCGAGATCCTCGAGTTGAAGGACACCATCAACGTTATGGTGGATCAGCTGAATGCGTTTGCTTCGGAAGTCACGCGCGTGGCCCGCGAAGTCGGTACGGAAGGGAAGCTGGGCGGCCAGGCCGAAGTGAAAGGCGTTGCCGGTGTCTGGAAGGATCTTACCGACTCGGTCAATTCGATGACCGGCAACCTGACGAATCAGGTTCGAAACATCGCGAACGTCGCGACGGCCGTCGCAAATGGCGACCTCTCGACGAAGATCACTGTCGACGTTCGCGGCGAGATTCTTGAGCTGAAGAACACCATCAACACAATGGTCGACCAGCTCTCGTCCTTCGCATCCGAAGTCACGCGTGTGGCCCGCGAAGTCGGTACCGAAGGGAAGCTCGGCGGTCAGGCCGACGTCCGCGGTGTTGCGGGTACGTGGAAGGACTTGACCGAGTCAGTGAACTCGATGGCGTCAAACCTGACATCTCAGGTGCGCAACATCGCGGAAGTGACTACGGCCGTTGCTCGCGGCGACTTGTCGCGCAAGATCACGGTCGACGTTCGCGGTGAGATTCTGGAACTGAAGAACACCATCAACACGATGGTGGAGCAGCTCAATTCGTTCGCGTCCGAAGTCACGCGCGTCGCCCGCGAAGTGGGTACCGAAGGAAAACTCGGCGGTCAGGCGGACGTGAAGGGTGTCGCCGGCGTCTGGAAGGACCTTACAGACTCGGTGAACTCGATGGCCGGAAATCTGACGTCTCAGGTCCGCAACATCGCGGACGTGACGACGGCCGTTGCTCGAGGCGACCTCTCCCGTAAGATCACCGTCGACGTCCGCGGCGAAATTCTTGCTCTTAAAGAGACCATCAACACGATGGTCGACCAGCTTTCGTCGTTCGCATCGGAAGTGACCCGCGTCGCCAAGGAAGTCGGCACCGAAGGGAAGCTGGGCGGTCAGGCCAACGTCGCCTGGTGTCGCCGGTACCTGGAAAGATCTGACGGACTCTGTGAACTCGATGGCTTCGAACCTGACTAATCAGGTTCGAAACATCGCCGAGGTCACCACTGCCGTTGCGCGTGGTGATCTGTCGCGTAAGATCACGGTCGACGTTCGCGGCGAAATTCTCTCGCTGAAAGACACCATCAACACGATGGTCGATCAGCTGTCGTCGTTCGCATCCGAAGTCACGCGCGTCGCGCGCGAGGTCGGTACGGAAGGCAAGCTCGGCGGTCAGGCGGACGTGAAGGGTGTCGCTGGCGTCTGGAAGGACCTTACTGAATCGGTGAACTCGATGGCATCGGCAACCTGACCGCGCAGGTTCGAAACATCGCCGACGTCACCACAGCTGTTGCTCGCGGTGACCTCTCCCGTAAGATCACCGTCGACGTGCGCGGCGAAATTCTCGCGCTTAAAGAGACCATCAACACGATGGTGGACCAGCTAGCGTCGTTCGCATCGGAAGTGACGCGCGTCGCCAAGGAAGTTGGTACGGAAGGGAAACTCGGCGGTCAGGCCAACGTTCCCGGTGTTGCCGGTACCTGGAAGGATCTGACGGACTCGGTGAACTCGATGGCGTCGAACCTGACTAACCAGGTTCGGAACATCGCCGAGGTAACGACTGCCGTCGCGCGCGGCGATCTCTCTCGCAAGATCACCGTCGACGTGCGCGGCGAGATTCTCTCGCTCAAAGACACCATCAACACGATGGTGGATCAGTTGTCCTCCTTCGCATCGGAGGTTACGCGCGTCGCGCGCGAGGTCGGCACCGAAGGTAAGCTCGGCGGTCAGGCGGACGTGAAGGGCGTCGCCGGCGTCTGGAAGGATCTTACTGAGTCTGTGAACTCGATGGCATCGAACCTCACAGCGCAGGTTCGAAACATCGCCGACGTCACCACGGCCGTCGCGCAGCGGTGACCTATCCCGCAAAATCACGGTCGATGTCCGCGGCGAAATCCTCGAGCTGAAGAACACCATCAACACAATGGTGGACCAGCTCATCTCGTTCGCCTCCGAAGTTACGCGCGTCGCCCGTGAAGTCGGGAACGAAGGTAAGCTTGGCGGTCAGGCCGACGTCTACGGCGTTGCCGGCACCTGGAAGGATCTTACTGAGTCGGTGAACTCGATGGCATCGAACTGTCACCAACCAGGTCCGCAATATCGCGCAGGTGACCACGGCCGTCGCCAATGGCGATCTTTCGCGCAAGATCACCGTCGATGTGCGCGGCGAGATCCTGGAGCTGAAGAACACCATCAACACGATGGTCGATCAGCTCAACTCGTTCGCCTCGGAAGTCACACGCGTCGCTCGCGAAGTCGGTACCGAAGGCAAGCTTGGCGGCCAGGCGGAAGTCCGCGGCGTCGCCGGTACCTGGAAGGATCTTACTGACAACGTCAACCTGATGGCCGCGAACCTGACAACTCAGGTACGCGGTATCGCTAAAGTCGTGACCGCGGTTGCGAACGGCGATCTGAAGCGCAAGCTTGTCCTTGAAACCAAGGGCGAGATCGCCGAACTCGCCGAGACGATCAACGCGATGATCGACACGCTTGCGACCTTCGCCGATCAGGTAACTACAGTCGCCCGCGAAGTCGGCATCGAAGGTAAGCTGGGCGGTCAGGCTCGCGTTCCCGGTGCCGCCGGTATCTGGCGCGACCTTACGGACAACGTGAACCAGCTTGCCGCAAACCTGACAACTCAGGTTCGCGCGATTGCAGATGTCGCGAACGCCGTCACCATCGGCGACCTGACGCGATCCATCGCGGTGGAAGCCCAGGGAGAAGTCGCAGCCCTTAAAGACACGATCAACCAGATGATCGTGAACCTTGCCGAGACAACTCGCAAGAACACCGAACAGGACTGGCTCAAGACGAACATCGCGCAAGTTCACCCGCATGGTGCAGGGCCAGCGCGACCTGCTCGCCGTCGCGCAGCTCCTGCTTTCCGAAGTCGTGCCCCTGGTCGGGGCGCAGCACGGTACGTTCTATATCAGCGATCGTGTCAACGACACGCCGGTGCTGAAGTTCCTTGCCGGCTACGCACACTCGGGTGACGACGGACACTCCGACGGTGTTCTCGCTCGGGCAAGGTCTCGTTGGGCAGGCGCCCTCGAGAAGAAACGAATGCTCGTCACGCGATGTGCCGCAGCAGTTACTTCCGTATGACCTCGAGTCTGGGCGTCGGTCGTACCGAGCACGATCGTCGTGCTGCCAATTCTGTACGAAGGCGAAGTAAAGGCCGTGATGGAACTCGCTTCCTTCCACGACTTCAGCGAGAGCCACCTGGCGTTCCTCGACCAGCTCACCGAATCGATGGGTATCGTGCTGAACACGATTGCCGCCACGATGCGGACCGAACAGCTGCTGCAACAGTCGCAGGCACTCGCCGAAGAGCTGCAGAACACCAACGCGGAGCTCGAAGAAAAGGCCCACCTGCTCGCCGAGCAGAAGACGGAAGTTGAAGCCAAGAACCGCGAAGTCGAGCAGGCCAAAGCGGCGCTCGAAGAGAAGGCCGAACAGCTGGCGCTGACCTCGAAGTACAAGTCCGAGTTCCTGGCGAACATGACCCACGAGCTTCGGACGCCGCTGAACAACCTGCTGATTCTGGCGCAAGATGCTGGCCGAAAACTCCGAACGAAACCTGACGCGCAAACAGGTCAAGTTCGCCGAAACGATTCACTCGTCCGGCACTGATCTGCTCGCGCTGATCAACGACATTCTCGACCTGCAGCAAGATCGAGTCGGGCAAGATGGACGTCGAACTCGGCAGCGTCCGGTTCGCGGAACTGGAGGACTACTGCGTACGAACGTTCCGCCACGTGGCGGAAGGCAAAGGCCTCGACTTCGGCGATCGATGTCGATCCGACGCTGTCGCCGAAGCGATCCACACCGACGTCAAGCGGCTGCAGCAGGTGCTCAAGAACCTGCTCTCGAACGCGCTGAAGTTCACGGAGCACGGATCGGTCAGGCTCGAACATCGAGCAGCGTGACCTCCGGCTGGAGCCCGAGACATCCCGTGCTGAATCGCGCCAAGAGCGTCGTCGCGTTTTCAGTCACCGATACCGGCATCGGCATCGCGCAGGAGAAGCAGCGCATCATCTTCGAGGCGTTCCAGCAGGCGGACGGAACCACAAGCCGCAAGTACGGCGGCACCGGCCTCGGCCTCTCGATCAGCCGCGAACTGGCGCGCCTGCTCGGCGGCGAGATCCGGCTGCAAGAGCGCAGCCCGGCGTCGGCAGCACGTTCACGCTGTACCTGCCGCAAACCTACATCGCATCGGTCGCGTTCATCCGAAGCCGCAATGAGCCGCAACCAACTGCCAGCGAGCTCAATCGCGGCGGAGACGACAATCCGTGAGGTTGTCGCTGCCGCCGTCGGCTGCGAAGGCGAGCCGCCGTCGCGCTGGTCGAAGAGATGGCCATCGACGACGATCGCAACACCATCGACAGCCGGCGACCGTGTCTTGCTCATCGTCGAAGACGAGCGACGTTCGCCAGAATCATGCGTCGACATGGCGCACGAGCGCGGGCTCAAGGCGATTGTCGCCTGCCGCGGAGAGACCGCGATGGCGCTGGCCCGCGAATTCCGGCCCGGCGCGATCACGCTCGACATCGGCCTGCCCGACATGGCGGCTGGACGATGCTCGATCGCCTGAAGCATGATCCCGAACACGCGGCACATTCCGGTTCACATAATCTCCGGCGAATGACGATCGGCAGCGAGGCTCTCGCGCTCGGCGCGATGACCTGCCTCCAAAAGGCGGCAGCACAGGAATCGACTTGCCGGATCGTTTCGAGGTCATCGGCCAGTCAGCCGAACGCGGCCGTAAGACGCCTCTGTTGTGGTCGAGAACGCGTGCGCCGACTGACATCGCCAGACCTGTCGGCGGCGACGATGTGGAGATCGTCGAAGTGCGCGGACAGCGAGGCACTGCTCACTCTGCGGGACGCGAGACGATTCGACGCTATCGTCCTCGACTGGCTCGTGGACCGAGCGGCGGCGGCTCGACTGCATCGAGCGCGTGCAAGCGCAAATCGCTGCCTCACGTCCCGCCGGTGATCGTCTCCGGCACGCGCGAGTTGCCGATCAGTTCGAGCTTGCAGCGATTGCGCCGGCTGGCACAGCTCAGCGCTCGTCCGGTACGCGCCATCGCTCGACGCAGTCTGCTCGAAGAGACCGTGCTCCTGCTGCACCGCTCGAGGACACGCTTTCCGAACGAGCAGCGCGAAACGCTTGCGCGAAGTGCACGAGACCGATCCGATGCTGACAGGCAAGAAGGTGCTGGTCGTCGACGACGACCTGCGCAACATCTTCGCGCTGACCAGCGTTCTGGAGCACCACGAACATCAACGTACTCCACGCCGAGAACGGACGCGCCGGTATCGAGCTCCTCGGAAGACATCCCGACATGGATATCGTCCTGATGGACATCATGATGCCGGAGATGGACGGCTACGAGACCATGCGAGCCATTCGCAAGATCCGCAGTTCTCGAAGCTGCCGATCATCGCCCTCACCGCCAAAGCGATGAAGGGAGACCGCGAGAAATGC
This sequence comes from Bryobacteraceae bacterium, assembly GCA_963794765.1. Taxonomy (GTDB): domain Bacteria; phylum Acidobacteriota; class Terriglobia; order Bryobacterales; family Bryobacteraceae; genus JAWXCM01. The sequence continues at coordinate 42,452 of CAWCGC010000030.1, forward strand.
CTCGAGGCCGGCGCTTCCGACTACGTCACGAAGCCGGTCGAACTCGAACAGCTCTTCTCGGTGATGCGCGTCTGGGCGTGGCAGACCTCCAAGGACAGCCCGGAAACGACGGAGCTGATGGGTATTGGTTCCTTCTCTCGAACGGTGCAGCTGACTGGCCATCTGACCTCGTCGAGGACGACCGCAACACAATTAAAACCGGCGATCCGGTGCTGCTGATCGTCGAGGACGACGTCACCTTCGCGCGGATCCTCCTCGACATGGCTCATGAGCGCGGGTTGAAGGCCCTCATTGCGACCACTGGGAATGCAGCATTGACTTTAGCCCGCGAGTTCCGTCCCAGCGCCATAACCCTTGACATCACGCTGCCCGACACGGCGGGTTGGCTGATCCTCGATCGCCTGAAGCACGATCCGCAGACTCGCCACATTCCGGTTCATATCATCTCCGGTGATGATAATCGCCGAAAAGGCCTCGCTCTCGGGGCCATGACATACGTCGAGAAGGCCGTCGATCAGGACAAGCTCTCAAAAACGTTCGGTATCATCGGCGACTCCGCGCAACGTCGCCGAAAGAAGGTCCTGATCGTCAGCCCAAATGGGAATCAGATCGAGTCGGCCATTGCGGCTGACGACCTGACCGTCGTCAGAGCTTACAAGCCGGATGAAGCCCTGAGCATTCTCACGGATCAGTATGTCGACGGCATCATCGTCGATCTTGCACTTCCCGGGCAGTCTCCCGTGGCAATGATTTCCGATGTTCAAACGAGGGTTGCACCCTTTACACCGCCTGTCATCGTGTTTGGCGAGAACAATGATGATCGGCTGAACCAGATCAGTTCGCTGCTGCAGGCCAGCGCTGTTCGTTACGCACCGGACCTCAACCGGCTGCTGGATGAGACCGTCGTCCTGCTGCACCGAGATCAGAAGGACCTCGGTGAAGGGCAGCGCAGGAGGCTGGAAGGAGCCCGGAGTACTGACAACCTCCTTGACGGCCGAACAGTGCTGGTCATCGATGATGATGTTCGAAACATCTTTGCACTCACCAGCGTTCTCACGCACCATAATCTGAAGGTTGTCCATGCCAACAACGGCAGGGACGGAATCGATCTGCTCGAAAGAACTCCTGAGGTCGATATAGTTCTGATGGACATCATGATGCCGGAGATGGACGGATACGAAACCATGAAGGCAATTCGGACGAAGCCGGAATTCGCGAATCTGCCGGTTATCGCTCTGACTGCAAAAGCGATGAAAGGCGATCGCGAGAAGTGCATTCAGGCTGGCGCCACTGATTACGTGGCAAAACCAGTTGATCTGGATCAGTTGTTCGCGGCTATGCGCGTCTGCATCGGCCGCTCAGACACCGTGAACAGCACGCAGACACGCAAGGAGTAGCAATGGTCAAAGCGATTGCTCCACTCCCTGAACCAATGGTCCCGAAATCCGGACTAATCCGGCTGTTGCTGGTCGACGACGACCCGGCCAATCTCATCTCTCTCGAGGCTACTCTGCAGGGCGTAGCCGACGAGATGGTCTGTGTGCAGTCGGGCCACGATGCGTTACGACAGTTGCTCGACGACGAGTTCGCCGCTATCCTTCTCGATGTCAAGATGCCGGATATGGACGGCTTCGAAACAGCGGAGCTGATCCGTCAGCGAAAGCGTTTCCGGCATACTCCGATCTTGTTTCTCACCGGCTACAGGAACGACGAGCATCTGTTTCGCGGCTACGATCTTGGAGCGGTGGATTTTCTGTTTAAGCCGATCGTCCCTGAGATCCTCAGATCCAAGGTCACGGTCTTTGTTGAACTCGCGCGCAACGCGAAGCTCCTCCAGCAACAGGCGCAGACACTGGCTCGCGCCGAGGAACGCTTTCGATCGCTTCTCGAAGCGGCGCCCGACGCGATGCTTATCAGCAAAGAAGACGGCACGATCACGCTGGTTAACAGCCGCACCGAGGAACTCTTCGGCTGGCCCCGCGACTTGCTGCTCGGACGGCAGCTTACAATGCTGGTTCCCGACTGGTGCCACATAGGACGAATGCAGGGCGTCGAGTTGCGAGCATTGCGGCGCGACGGCACTACCTTTCCCTCGGATCTGACATTCAGTCCCCTGCAGACGGAAGACGGTCTGTTGATTACTACTGTCGTTCGCGACATCACGGAACGCAAGAGGGTCGAAGACAGTATTCGTGTCCTGAATGCTGACCTTGAGCGCCGCGTTGCCGTTCGAACAGCCGAGCTGACGCGGTCGAACGAAGCCCTGCGCCAGTTTGCCTGGGCAGCAAGCCACGACCTGCAGGAACCGCTGCGAATGGTTCTCAGTTACTCCGAGCTGTTACAGCGGCGCCTGCAGCCGGAAGCGACTCATGAAGTTGCGACATTCCTGAGATACGTGACCTCCGGCGCTACCAGGCTCGACATGCTGCTGGCTGGTCTGCGCCGCTACATTCAAATGACTGAAGCCGGCGCACAGGAGCTGATACATACGGACTGCACCGCAGCCGCACAAGAGGCTGTCAAAAATCTCGAAGTACTCATCCAAACCGAGGACGCCATAGTCGAGATCGATCACCTTCCCGGAGTGGCGGGTATACCCGTGCTTCTGGTCCAGATCTTTCAAAATCTGATCTCGAACGCGATCCGCTACAGGTCCTCCGAACGACCGAAGGTTTCTGTTTACGCAACATACGACGGCGACGAAGTTATCATCTCGGTGAGAGACAATGGCATCGGTATTGATCTTCGCCACCACAACAGAGTCTTCGGGGTGTTCCGAAGGTTGCACGGAGACGACCAGCCGGGAAGTGGTATGGGGCTGGCCATCAGCAAAGCCGCCGTCGAAAGGATGGGCGGTCGCATCTGGGTTGACTCGAAGTCTGGGGAAGGTTCGACGTTTCGCTTCTCCCTGGTGCGGTCAGAGCCGCCCCGATGAGTTCTGAGCGTGCCTGTCACCTCGTGATTATTGAGGACAGCGAGGCGGACGTGTACCTGATTCAGGAAGCCCTCAAAGATCAGGATGTACGCTGTGACTGCAGCGTCTTTCAAAGTTACGAGTCAGCGATCGACGCGATTACTTCCGGAAGATTGACACAGGTCGACGGCATGCTAATCGACCTGAATCTTCGAACCGGGAGCGGTCTCGACATTCTTCGGGCCGTCCGCCAAACGGACGGACTTCTACAAGCCCGAACTGTGATCTTCACATCCTCGGACGACCCGCGAGACGAAGCAGCCGCTCGCGAGCTCGGCGCCGATTTGTATATCCGGAAACCGACGGGAGTCGACGACTTCTTTGCCGCGATTGGCCGTGCGGGAGCCTACGTTATAAGCAAATTCAACGGTAGAACGGCTTCCACGTAATCCAGCGCGGACCCCAGTGCGGCTCAGGTGCGCTGGGTTCGAGAGCTCCCAGGTCCGGCGCCCGGCCGGTGAACCCGTCGTTCACAGTCGGGATTCGCACCCCTGCATCCACGGCTTTGCCTCCTGGCTTCAACTGGAAATTCAGGTCCATAGAATGATAGACCGCGTGCCGCTTTGAGGGATCGGGCGGCCGAAGGTGCCTGAAACACGTCGAAGTCCAGCTCAATCCGTGCTGTTCCTGCCCGGTGGCGTCGCGAAAAGCCGAAAGCGTGGGATAGGCTTTCCAATCCTCCTTCTTCGGCTCGTACAGGTGCTGCCCTTTCGCTGGTCCCAGCCAGGTGTACTGGGCAGCGACGCCTTTATTCGGGCGGTACCCGTTGTAATCCGTGCTGTACGTGTCGGTGGCATTCGCCCATGTCATAATTCCACGCTCAGGAGTGTCGCGGCCGAGGAAAAGGTTATTGCGAAAGTGCGCGTTCGAGTATGGGTCACGCATTGTCTGCTCGCCGATGATGGTGTTGTGAAAGACGTACAAGCCCGCTGGTTTCCCGGAGAACTTGAACGATACGCCTGACGGAACATGGTACAGGATGTTGCGGTAGAAATAGATCGGTCCGCCGAATGTCGGCTGTGAACTGTACCCTCCCTGCGCTGCGTTCACTCCGCGATTCTCAAAGACGCGAACGTTGTGAACTCCGCCGTCCGTCTCCAGGAAGTCATCGTTCGACATGTGGAAATCGTTATCGTAGATATCGATCGATGATGCCTGATGCTCCGGATCTGCCGGCGGCGTCCCGTAAGTCGAAATGCCGATAGCGTCATGAAAGTAGGCGACAGCGTTGTGCGTAATGACGTGACCGGGTCCATAGACCTTGATGGCGTAGTAGCTGACCTCTGGTGTGAGCCGTATGGCCCGGGGCTGGGCCACATCGATCCGCCCCATCCGATAAGCCGGAAACGATCGTCGCGTCCGATAAACAGGTTATCTGCGATATAGAAGTCACGCGAGTCGGCATTTTCGGTCCACACACCAAAGCCAACCCGCTCGAACCGGCAGTTCTTGACGGCGAGTCCGATTGCTCCGCGGACTTCCTTTTCGCCGGCCATGATTCCGACATCCGTATTGCGAATGGTAATTCCGTCAAAGATGTTGTACTCGGTCGCCATCACATCGAACATGCGATGGTTGCCATCTCCGTCGAAGATGACTTCTCCGTCGCCGGCTGCCTTGATCGTAATCGGTTTATCTTTAGTGCCCTTCAGTGTCAGCAGGAGGGTGCCGTCGAACGGCGCCATCATCGGGTCGACATAATTCAGGCGCTCAGGCTTGTACAGGCCGGCATGGATGAGGATGGTATCGCCCGGCTTTGCCCGGCGTTCCCACACCACGTTCCAGTCGCCGAGCCCTGCGCCGTAATATGCCTGCAGCAGCCCGGTGAAGCTCGGTTCGATACGCGAACCCTGATAATCGGCGGGGTAAACGTGAAGTGTGCGGCCCTCGGTCGAGGGCATCGGTTCGCTTCGCGTCCTGACGCGAACTGTGTGGGTTGTTTCGCCAGTCGCACCGTCCGGGTCGGTCAAGCGAAAATCGCAGTCGTACTCGGTTCCGGGCTTCAGATTCAGGATGCTTCCTGCAAAGCCTTCAGGTACTGTGTAGTCCAGGTTCTCGCGCCTTCGATAGACGCTTTCGCCGCCAATTCGCATCAGCGGCATCGCCTCACGCCAGCCCGATTCGCCCACTTGTCGAAATTTGACTGCACCGTCGCGTTCCGATTCGTGTCGCCGGAGATGGCCCACTCGGCCGTGTAAGCGTAGGTCCCACCGCGGAAGTAGACGGTGTCACCGGGGGCCGCCGCGGTCTGAGCGCGCGCGAACGATTGAAACGGCGACGCCTGCGTGCCGGTGCCGGCGGCCGTACCGTTGGACGCGACGTAGTACGTGGCTGCATGCGCTGCCGCGGAGGCGAGGAGGATGGGCGCGCCGAGCCCAGGGCCGCGAAGAGCTTCGGTTTCGATCGCAGGGTCATCGGGTATCTCCTAATTTTTACGAAGCTGTAGGGCGGTAGGGTTATCAAAGTACCAGGTCGCCCATTTCTCGGCGGAGAAAAGGCATGACGCAGGCGCGTTCAGGCGAAGTGGTCGGACCTCTTGGAATGCCGCACCGACTGTGCCGACCTGGTGCGCCCGGATTTTCTCGCCAACGCATCGCGTCGGGCTTTCCATGCCCGAGCTCTCGGCATCGTTTTGTCGATCGGGTCCCTGGCGTCCAGATCGGACGCCGACAGACGAGCCGGCCGCGTGCTTCACACCCATGGTCGAGTTCAGTTGCTCCCCGGCACGATTTGCGGTCACCAAAAATTCAAGTCCGACGCGACGAGGCGGCGTCACCGTGCACGCGTCATGACGCCCGAGTTTTTCGGGCCGATGCTCTATTCTGCGGACCATGTCGCTCGCGGCGAAGGACATCCCGGTACCCTCGCCAATCTCATCGATCGATAGGAATTTACAAAACCGTGAAGCGACAAAAGGAACAAGAGACTCCGCCCGAGCAAGAAGGCGTCGTCGACGAACCGAGGGAGTCGGGCGACGAAGAGACGACGAGGAAGGCGCGCCGTCGGTTCTCCTGGGCAAGCTCGGTGACATCACGGCTTGGCTCCCTCCCGCGGTTGACAAGCGCTATGCGGATCGCCCGATTTGGTTTCTCCTCCAAATGAACACCGAGCTCGTCACCGATGTTCGGGACTTCCCGAATCCAATTTCAAAAGGGCACGCGAGCGACATCCTGGCGGGCCTGCGCGCCTTCTCGACCGAGCGAAACGAAGATCTGCAGGAGGTGCTCGGTCCGACCGATGCAATCGAGTTCGGCTCTCCACGTCGATGCTCGATCGCGCAAGTGCGCGCGTCCTTCGAGGAGGACGGCTTCGATGTGGTGGAGGGACTGCGCGAGTTCTTGGCCGCGGAGCGGTGAAGAGCGCCGATCGGCGTCGGTGTTCTCGACGGCGCGCGCGACTCGACCCGGCCTCGACGCGGCGAAGAATCGAGTCGAAGGCGGCCCTCGTTCCGGACGGCGGGCTCGGCGCGAAGGAACCTTCTCGTGTTCGCGCGCGTAGTCGCCGGAGCCACCGAATTCTTTGGCCAACGAAGCGCTCGCGGCGGCGATACTCCGGGTCCTGGACGCGGCGCCTCTGCTTTCATTTCAGCGACCGCCCCGTCCACGCGATGATTCCCTCGGCGTCCTCCAAACTCGAAACGGTGCTTCATGATCCTCACGCGATTGCCTAGCTCGAGCGTCCTACTCCTTGCCTTGCTGCTCGCTGCGTGCAGTAAATCGGCGCCCGCTGGATCCGAGTGCACCACCGACGTCGAGTGCAGCGGCGGCGGCGCGGTCTGCCTCTCCAACAAGTGCTTCCAATTCGTGGCTAGCTGCGACGAATGCTCAGGGAAGACCTGCACCAATCGCTGCCTCGCCGGCGTGCCGGGTCCCATGGGCGAAACGGGCGCGATGGGAGCCCCGGGAGAGCCGGGAGCTCAGGGGGACGCCGGGCCGAAGGGGGATGTCGGGCCCGTGGGTCCCGCAGGTCCTGCCGGCTCGGCGGGTCCCATGGGGGAAGCTGGACCGAGCGGAGCGGTAGGCCCCATGGGTCCCATGGGGATGGTAGGTCCCATGGGGATGGTAGGTCCGGTCGGACCTGCGGGTGTTCCGGGTCCCCCAGGAAGCCAGGGGTCCATCGGGCCCGCAGGGCCCCAGGGTCCTGTCGGCGCGGCGGGGCCTGCCGGCTCCGGGGGGCCTGTCGGTCCTGCTGGATCCGCGGGCCCCATCGGCCTTGCGGGTGCCACGGGTCCAGCTGGATCGGCTGGACCCGCGGGCGTCAGCGGGTCCTGCCGGTACCCCAGGATCGGCGGGCCCGCAGGGCGCTCCCGGCCAGCCCGGTCCAGCGGGATTCGTCTCAGGCGAAGACGCCGCCTCCTTCGTGGGCTTCACCAGCGCGACCTTCCAGGGCAGCATCGGCGGCCACGAGCAAATCAACGCCACCTGCGCCGCGCAGTTCGCAGGCAGCCATTTTCTGCCACGTCTCCGAGTACGGCCTTGCCACCTCCGCAACGCCTGTACCGGCGACCCAGGCGCCTGGGCCGACGGCTCCGGCTACGTGGGGTTCAACTCGACCGAGGCGACAATCCAGGTGGGCTCCACGGACATCGGCCGCTACCTGCTCTCCGACCCCTCGTTCAATTGCAACGGTTGGTCCAGTCTCACCGCCTCCGGCGCCACCCTCCAGACGAACGGCCCGACAACCGGAAGCTGCAGCGTCGCGCGCCCTCGCCTGCTGCGTCACCCCTTACCGCGAGATATTCAAAGGGCTAACCACCCCCGTAACCGGAGCGGGGAGGAGCGCGCCGCAATGCACGGCCTCTGCGCGACCCAGTACGTCGGCAGCCACATGTGCCATGTGGCCGAGTACTACCGCACGCAGAACGCAACACCGCTCCCGACAGGAGGCGCGTGGGCGGACGGCTCGGGCTACGCCGCCGGAAACAGCATCGAGGCGACAATCCAGGTCGCGCCCGTGAACGCCGGCCGCTATCTGCTCTCCGACCCTTCGTTCAACTGCAACGGTTGGTCCGGCACCACGAGCTCCGGCGCCATCGTCCAGGCAAGTGGTCCAACCACCGCGTCGTGCAACGTGGCAAGGCCTGTCGTCTGTTGCCAATAGATGGCGTCGCCCTGTCCGCCAGCCCCCGTGTCCTAGCGCCCTTCGAAGAGAGAAGGGGCTACTGACGGCCCGACCGCGAAGACGACGCCACCCGCCTGAGCACAGCACGGAGCAATCGCCTTGCGTGCACATGTCGCCGCAAGGCGCCGCGGCCAGGCAGCTCCAGGGAAGCGAAGTCACCTCCACGGAGGTCCGAAGCCTCTGCTCCCTCAAGCCGCTCGACCTCCACGATATCGTCGGGGCGCCCTCCCTCACCCCCCGAGGCAGGTCGCGGTGAGCCCGTTGGTCGCGACCCCGCTGCACTGGGTTCCGCAAGGCACGACGGAGAGGCAGGCGCACGTGGGCACTTGGCCGCACGCGACGGGGAGCTGTTTGCACGCGTAGGTACTTGGCAGCGATGCCACGTCTGTACCTTGGACCTCGCAGTATTCGGTCGCGAAGTTACAGAAGTGCGTACCGCAACTGAATTGCCCCTGCGGCGGCGTGCAGCCATTGATCGAGACATCCTGGCCGGCGCCAGCCGCGGCGCAGGCGTTGCTGTAGATCATGCCGTTGCAACCGCATACTTCGACGACGTCAGCCGGGCAGGTCGGCGGACGCGTCTGGCATGTGCCGGAAGCATCGTAGCGGCCGCAAGCATCGTTCGTGTAGTCACAGTACTCGTTCGCGTTGCACGGGAGGCCGAGGAGACCGCCGCAGATTGCTCCGCCGCCCGCGCCTGTCCCGTGCTCGAGGTCCCGCCGCCCGCGCCTGTCCCCGTGCTCGAGGTCCCGCCGTCCTCGCCTGTCCCCGTGCTCGAGGTCCCGCCGTCCTCGCCTGTCCCCGTGCTCGAGGTCCCGCCGTCCTCGCCTGTCCCCGTGCTCGAGGTCCCGCCGTCTTCGCCTGTTCCCGTGGTCGCGATCCCGCCGTCCTCGCCTGTCCCCGTGCTCGCGATCCCCCCGCCTACGCCGGTCGCGCTACCGGTGGGCAGCACGCTGCCTGTCGTCCCGCCGCTCGGCTGAATGCTCCCGGTGGTGGGGGAGCCGGCCGTACTGCTGATGGAGGTGCTGCCGCTCGGCTGGCCCCCGCCCGCCGCGTTTTCACCGACCTTGATGTCCGTACCGCAGGCCCCAACGAGCACCGTCGAGCCGGTCAAGAGCACGAGAAGCCCCGTCGGGATCAAAGTAAAAAAGCGATTCATGGTGTTCCTTTCGCGCGCGGCGTCCGTCGCCCGCTCATGGAATGGGTGGAGCGCTCTCCCCGCTTTTATGAGCCGCGCCTTCGATTTCTCCGGGACGTACCGTGCTGGGCTCGGGCCCTCCGTAGGGTGCACCAGGGCCTCGATTCGCGGGACGTGGGCCGAGGTCGGGAAGCGCGCCTCGAAAGCCGCCGCGCGCGCGCGCGCATCGCCCGTGCGGCCGAGCCGGACGAGGGCGTCGATGGCGATGACTTCTCGCTCCTGGACCAGCGCTCCGCCGGGGAAGCGCGCAGCGTGCCTGTTCGCGAGGTCCAGCGCTTGCTTCGGGCCGCCGCGCAAGGCGTCCTGGGCGCGCTGGAGGAGCTCGATCTCGCTTTCGTTCGCGCTCTCCGTGGCTGGAGATGTCTCCGAAGCTGGATTCCCGCCGCTTGGCGCTGCCGCGGCTCCCGCGGAGGGCGACCGTTCCCATCGTGGGGACAACGAAAAGGGGCTGCCCCTCCCGCCTTGGGCGAAAGGTCCTCCTGAGAATGCGAGCGAGCTTGGGCTTGGGGCGTCGCGCTGCCGAATCCCGCGACCACGGCGCGCGGCGCGACCGCCGCGAAGGGCGCCGGATCGCGCGAGGGGATCGACGTGGGAGCCGGCTTCGCCAGCAGCGCCTGAACGCCGAGGAGCCCGATCGCGAGGAGCGCGCCGATCCCTGCCGCGGGCAGAAGCGACGCGATCGGACCGAGCGGCGGCGCGGGCACTCCTCCGCCCTGCGGTGAAGCGCCGCTCCCGCCGGGAGGGCGCGCGCCTCCCATGGGCAATCGCGCGGCGAGCCGAGCGAGCTGATCGCCGCGCGGGAGATCGCCGCGCGCCGCTTCGAGACCGTCGCGGACCGCCTCCGGCACCGCGGCGCCGGGATCGAGGAGCCTCGGGGGATCATTCAAGGGCATGGCGTCCTCCTCTCGTTTTGCATGCGCTCGATCGAAGCCATGAGGAGACGTCGCGCGGCGTGAAGGCGCGAGTAAGCCGTCTGCAGCGGGCATCCCACAGCCGCCGCGATTTCGGCCATCGAGAGTTGCTCGACCTCATAGAGCACGAAGACATCGCGCTTCTCGTCATCGAGCTCGGCGAGCGCCTCATCGAGCAGCGAGAGCGCGTGGTGTCGTTCCATCTCCGCGTCCTGCGGGGCGGGGAGGATGGTATCCGGCGGCGACGCATGAGTCTCCTCGCGGGACCGATGAGGTCGCCGCCGATAGTCGGAGGCGGTGCGAAGGCGAATCCCGTAAAGCCACGTGCGCAGCGACGAGCGACCTTCGTAGGTCGGAAGCCGGCGATGCACGACGAGGAACGCCTCCTGGCAGACGTCCTCGACGTCGGCTTCCGGACGCCGAGCCTGCGCAGCGGCTCGCCACATGAATGCCGCGTGCTCCGCGAACACCTGCTCGAACACGAGGCCGTGGGGAGCCTCCGGCGGAAGCGCGAGCGGGGCCTCTTCTTCGTCGTGAAGGCGCCTCCTCCTCGGGCCCGGCGCGGAATCAATCGTCACCCGCGTGAGTGGTGCGCGGCCCGAGCTTTTATCATCGCCGCCGGGCAATGGTCCGCGCGGCCTCACGGGAGCCCACCCGAGCCCCCCTCGAGGTCCCGGCGAGCTGGGACATGCGAAATACTTCGAGATTTTGGGCGCCGGGGCCGGGCGAAGTAGAACCTGTCGCGAAGGACGGGCACGAGGAGCCCACTCCGATTTCGGCGAGACGGGCCCTGTGATTCGCCGGCGTACCCGGCCCCCGAGCGACGGCGTGAAGCGTGAATCGCTCGCGTCGAAGGAGGTCGAGAAGCCGAACCCCCCGACACGGAGCAATCCGCGCGAACGCCGACGCAAGCCGCGAGCTCGAAGCCTTGCGTCGACGTGGCGAGCGGACAGATCGCCAGCACGCCCTCGGCGAGGACGAACTTCGTGCCGAGCGCCCCCTGTCGTTCGCCTGGTTGGGAAACCAGAAGGCGCCGCCGAGCTCGAACACCGGCCAGCGCGGCGGCCCGATTCGCCCGCGCATCTCGATCCCCGCGCCGAGGTTTGGGAGCAGGCCCCAGCGAGAAGACCGCGCCCGGCCTCGAGACCCGTGCGCCACCGAGGAGGGGCGGGAGGCTGGGGGGCGGCACCCACGCGGGGAGGAGGAACCTCGCGGCTGCGACGATGAAGTCGACCGGAGGGCCGACGTCGCGGAGGAGGCGGCGGCGGGGCCCGTGAAGGGCGGCGTCCGGGTCGAGCATCAAGGCGATGACCAGGCCAGCTCCTCATCGAGGGACGACAGGTCGCCGCCTCGCTGCGGAGCTCTCGCGTCCCCAGCACAGCGCCCTGCTCGTCGGTGATCGTGAGGACGGCCTGCCACACGGGGGCGGGATCGCCCGGAGCGGCCCCTGGATTCGATCCTTCGACGGCGATGTCGGCGCGCGCCGCGGAGACGAAGACTTGCCGCCCGAGCCGCGCCTCCACCGCTTGGGCCAACGCGCGCGTACCGATGCAGCTCTCCGCGCCGCGAAGACGCGTCCAGCCGAGCGACTGCGAACGGACGGTGCCGCCATAGCGGGCGCGGTGACACGGCGACGAGGACGAGTCCGCGGCAAAGACGGTCGCGCGGGGCGAAGCGAAGGCATGAGGGAGGAAGATGTCTCAGCGTCCGGCGTGTTCTGGCAAGAACCGTCCCCGCCAAGCGCAATCCCAACCAATCTGCGCTCGTGAAAAGGGTCGCCGATGCGCTGGAGCCGATTGGCGCGGGGACTCTGCATGGCCGCGTCTCGGACTCGTCAGGACCGCTTTCCCTGTTCACGCTGTGGGGGCTCGCCTGGCGTTCACGTGCCGCGTACGTCGAGCGCGCCGAGTCGGCGCCGCATCAGCTCCATACGTTCAAAGATCGAGCCGGACTTGGACCGAGAGGCTCGACCGAGGGAGAGACATCAGAGAAGGTCGAAAGGAAGCATGACAATCGAGCAATTGGGGCTGTTGGAGTTCAGCGCCTTCAAGGACGCCCTGCTCGAGTTTTGCCTGGGGTGAACATATTCCTCGGCGCCAACGCGACCGGCAAGTCTCATGCGATGAAGGCGCTCTATGCGCCGCTCAAGACCCTCGAACAGAATGGTGGGACCACTGTCCCCTTGGAAGCGCGCCTACGCGAAAAGCTTGCCAACGTCTTCAAACCCGACGACGGTTTCATGGGCCGCCTCGTCCGGCGCAGAAAAGGGCAGAGTCAGGGCAAATCCGCATCAAGGGCACCTCGGGGACGATCGAACTGACCCTCAACACGCGCGCAGGGAAGCGGCCGGTGGAAGTCGGTAGCGCCGATTGGAAGAAGGGAGCGTCGGCGATTTTCCTGCCCACGCGTGAGGTGCTCGCGATGTACGAGGGCTTTGCCGCCGCCTACCAGGATCGGGAGCTCTCGTTTGACGAGACCTACTACGATGCTTGTGTCGCGCTCGGCCGAGGCGCCCTCCGTGGAGCGCCTCCACGCAATCCAAGGCACTGATCGAGCCGATCGAGGCGGCGCTCGGCGGCAAGGTAGCGCTCAAGGGAGGCCGCTTCTACCTCGTTCGCGAGGATGGCGCGATGGAGGCGCACCTCGTGGCCGAAGGTCTGCGTAAGTCGCGAGCCTCGCTCAACTGGTCTTGAACGGATTCGCGGCCAACGGCATTCTTTTCTGGGACGAACCGGAGGCGAACCTGAACCCACACCTGGTCAGCCTGGTCGTCGACGTGTTGCTGGAGCTGGGAAAGCGCGGCGTTCAGAATCTTCGTGACGACGCACGACTACCTCCTCGCGCACAAGCTGTCGCTCCTCGCGAGACAAGAAGTAC
>CAWCGC010000031.1:0-73672 GCA_963794765.1 Bryobacteraceae bacterium
CACTCACGATCCCCTCCCCACTGATGAAACGTAAACCGAGGTCAGATGGTCCGGTTGTTCCTCAATCTCCTGTCAATGCAATCAGATATCGACCTCGTCGAGCCGCCTGTGATACACGTAGTGTAGACCGGGATGACGGTGGATGCACGATCACGGTAAGAGACAACGGTATCGGCTTCGATCAGAAGTATGCAGATGAGATTTTCGGAGTTTTCAAGCGGCTTCACCGGGGCGAGTACGCGGGCACCGGAATGGGTCTCGCTCTGGCGAAACGCATCGTTGAACGGCACGGCGGGCGCATATGGGCAGAGTCAGCGCCTGGGCGCGGCTCGGTGTTTTGCTTCCACTTGCCCGAGCGCCTGGCGTGACCGCCGTACCTTTGTAGCTCGGCTACCATCCACGAATGAAGCGCTTCGCAATCGAACACCTGCCGAGGGCTGTCGCAGCCTATCAGAATCTACGCCGGTCGACTACGACACGGCGCGGGCCTGGCTCGCGGAAGATGACGTCATATCGCTGGTCCCGCACAACCGAGTGGTGACTGCGATCGGCGCGGGCCTGGGCACGGTACTCACGCAATCGGACACCACGATGACCCTTGAGCCAGGCGATGAAGCATTCATCTCGCTGTCTTTCAGCGTTTATGCTGGCAGGGTAGAAGGTGGAATATCCCCCTCAGCGACGATTGGCGTTGTCTGCTCGTTCAGGTGACGAGCCCCGAATCCGCAAGTCCTTGGCTCGAAACTGCGACCTCCCGGTGACCTGACGTCCAGCTGACGAGCCATTTGGAAGCGATGCGAATACCGTAATCGATCAGGCTGTACGTCTGCTTAAAACAAGTACTTCACCGGAGCTGCGCAGCGGCAGCGGTCGTCTTCTGGATCTAACAGATTCACCCTGCTCCAGGCGCACCAGTTCGTTCATCCGCTCCAGCTGCTTCTGAATGAAAGTCGGTGTCGCTGAACGGGTCGCCCCTATGCGGGCCCAGTACACTCGCCCCTCTTGTCGATCAGCAGCGTGGAGTGAAGCTCCATCTCCTCGAAGTCATCCCAGGAGTCGAACCGGCGAGCATTCGCATACTTTGCTCCGAGAGCAGGCGGAACGGGAATTCTCCCATGCGACTTCAGGCATCTGGCATTCTTCTTTGGCAGCGCGCTGCACTGCCAGCAGGACGGTATTCAAGGTCTCCCATTCACTCCTGTTTCTTCCCGAATTGCGTAGTTGCTGCATGCAGTGCGGACACTCTTCGCCGAGATAGAAAACGAGAATAACGTTTTTGCCCTTTAATTCGGAGAGCTGACTTGCTTTCCGTCTTTATCGCAGACGTCGAGTTCGGGGGAGTCATACGGCTCCCACCGGTTGGGTCCGAATTGTTCGAGCGAAGTCCGAATGTAATTGCGCTCCGGGCGCGGGACGACGGGTCGGGGCTCGGCTTTGATACCCGTCGCTTTGGCGCGTTCCACGAATCGGATTCCGGCTCTGCATCTTCCGTTACATAGAGCCAGCTGGCTCATGTATTCTGTTGCTTTGGCACGGTTTCCCGGCGGCCATGTACGCGCGAACAAGGCCCGAGAGCGCCCACATGTCATTCTTCATCAGATGCAATGCCTTGTCGAAGGCCGTGAGGCGAGTGCGGGGCTTTCTGCTTCAGGTACTGCTCGCCAAGCGTATTGTACAGCACCTCAGGGTAGACAGGCGGGTCGGCATAGCGGCAGCTGGATTGCTTCTTCGAACTCCGCTGCGGCATCCGACATCCAGCTCAACCCTTGCAGCGTTTCACCTTTCCCAAGTGCGAGGCTGAGCTTTCAGCTCGAGCGCCTGAATCTTGTACACGCCAAAGTCCCGCATGCCTTTTTCTTTTTCCGCTTCCTTTCGCATTCCCTGATGAGCCACGACCGCTTTCTCGGCATTCTCGATATCGTTTTTCGCCGAACCGTGCGCGGGCTTCGGCGTATACCTTCGTGAACTTGTCGCGCGTGACATCCGAGCGCCAGGGAATGCTCTTTCCGTTCAGAAGTTCATCCCAGTGTTCGAAGCGCAGGCGGGCGCGGCATCCGCAACGCCATAGCTGTAGTACGAGCTGGCGTTGTCATTGTTGAACTGTGGATCTTTGGGCGCGTCAGCGAGTTGCCGAACGCCGAAGAGTGCGGCAGTCGGCATCCCGAGCTGTTCCTGGATGTACGACAGGTAATAGCGGTTGTGCCCGTAGTTCCAGTTGTTAAACGGGAAGGTCAGCGTATCGCGCATGTACTGCTTTTCGGCGCGCGTCGCGGCGTCCATCGAGATGGCGGCTTCGTTCCACATCCCGACGATGCTGAAGATGTGGCCCGGCATGTGCAGCGCATGCCCGATGGCCGGGACGAATCGCCATATCGGCGGCTGCTTTCGAGAGCCTGCTCGGGTTCGTGGTAGTCCCAGTTATGAATGCGGTAGTGATGCGCGCCCGGATGGTCCGGCTGGTTCGCGAGAACTTCGCGAATCATCAGCTCCGTGCCGTAACGATCGCCGCCCATGCTCCAGAGTGCAAGCAGAACACGAGCTTCCATGTCCTTCGGGTACTTGACGCAGAGCGTTTCGAGCAACTTCTTTGCTTCGTCATTTGACCGGCTGTAGCTGTCGTCGCCGTTGCTGGTGGCGGCAGCGAGTGGATCCGGCAGCATCTGCGCAGCCAGCGCCTCGATATACAGTCGCTCGCGTTCCGACGCCTTGTCTTTGCGTTTGACGGCTTCGCGGATGAAGTCCTGGGCCCGCTTACCTGCGTGGCTCGCGCAAGTCCCCAGTACGCCATCGGGTTTTCAGGCTCAAGCTTCTGCGCCCAGCGGAAGGCTCGCTCGGCTTCCAATACCAGAACGAATGCAGCAAAGCATTGCCCTGGTTGAACCACTTTTGCACTTCAGCATTGCTGGTAGTGATGGGAAATTCCGCACGGCCAATCCCGTCGATCACCCACGGCTTCTGTCGAGGCCCCTCATCCCACGCAGGACCGATATGCGAGTGTCCGAGTTTATAGTCCTCTTCCCTGCTGATCCCGGTTGTCGGCTCCGCTGCCCGGGCACCAGGGCGCACACTACGGCTTCACCATTACCTGCAAACTGCGCATGCTTCGCAGGATAACGCAAGCTCCGCCGTATGTCAGAACCGTTCGCGAGCCGCTGTTTCATCCGTTCGTCCTCACCGCGTATCGCCGGCGCTTCACAGAACAGCATAGTCACACAGGGAATCCTTGTTCCGAACGGCCACGGTGCGGGCCGTTCACCACGACCAGCCGTGAGGCCGAAGCCGTGCAAGCGCTCGCGACGCGACTCCCGAACCGAACCGATGTGCGCCGCAATGTGCTGATGCGTCAGGTGCAAGTTCGAAAGTCACGGACTCGCCCTGATAACGGCCATAAAGGTCTCCGAACAACGCACCCTAAAGCCGAAAAGCAGCGTTATCGGGAAGTCTCATTTGCTGGTGATCGCAAATTGTATAACGGGTTATAGATCCATCGGGAGCAGAAGTGAGAAAGATAAGGATCAACTCGTTCCTTCGATCACCACTGGGCAAATCGCACTCACATCGGAAAGAAGCGGGACTAAGATGACGACGAATGGATATCAACTGACCGAAACGCTGCTGAATGAAATCAACGTGCCTGAGGTGGGCATGGTCAGCCACACCCTGTTCAACAACGACGACCTCAAAATAGTGCTGTTCGGATTCGCGCCCGGGCATGAACTTACAGCACATACGGCACCGATGCCCGCCACGATTCAGATTCTCCGCGGAGAGGCGACCGTGACTTTGGAATCCGAGACGCACAAGGTAGGCGCCGGCTGCTTAATTCACATGCTGCCAACTTGCTTCATGGAATCGTTGCCACGACGCCGCTCCTGATGTTGCTTACGCTGGTCAAGAGCAGCTCGGACATCGGCACCGTCAAAAGGTGCGTGATAGGTACTCCGGAGAAGCACTGACGCTTGATTCCGGACAGGCACCCCCACGAACTTTCGAAGACGATAAGTGATTTCTGACCAAAAACAATATGCCCGTGGACCGGCGGACCTTCGTATCAAGCATGCTTGCAGGGAGTGCGGCGGCGGCACAGGTCGGCCTGCCTGTGTCTTCTGCAGTGACCATTGAACGTCCTGCTGAAGGACCCCTCACAAAGGCAGAGTTTTCGCCCTCGATTACTCCTCACCTCGACGACGGTCCGATCTTCGCCGGCGGCACGATCGCCAAATTGCTGAGAGAGGGCTATAAGGGATATTTCATTCGTACCAGCAACGACGAGAAGGATTCCTATCATCTGACGCTCGGCGAAACGGTACTGGAAATGAGCGGGACACGGCAGAAGTAGTCCGGACTTTCGGTCTCGAGCGTGCTTTCGATCTGAGCTACCGAAACCACCGGATGGACGACGTTCCGCCGACGGAACTTCGGGCGCGGCTTATCTTTTTCTTCCGCCTGTTGGGCGTCGACACCGTATTCAGCTACGATCCTTGGGGGCACTACGAAGAGAATCCAGATCATTATGTGACCGCCCAGGCAGTGGAAGCTGCCTGCTGGATGTCCGGAGGCAGGCTCGACTACCCTGAGCACTTCACCGCCGGGCTGAAGCCACGCTCGGTTCACGAAAAGTATTACTTCGCCCGTGGACCGCAGCTGGTGAACCGAGTCGTGGACATCACAACGACTCTGGATGCCAAGATGGCAGCGATCCGAGCTTGCAGAACGATGATTCTGCACATGGTCGGATACACCAACGACGCGCTGGCTGAGCAGAAGCTGAAAGTACCGTCGCTCGCCGCCGATGAGGCCACCGCTATCAGGTCGTACGTTGAACTTGCGTTCAAATCGCGCGACGCGGCAGTGGGCGCAAAGTATCAGCTGCCCTGCGCGGAAGAGTTTCATTACATCGGCCCCGACGGGACGCTCGAATCTGCGCTTCCGCGGCGCCGCGGTTCCGCTGTGAATGCTATTGACCGGGACCGCCTCCGTCGCCGATGATAATATCCGTCAACGCTTGGAATCGGTGCGCTCATGGCCCTAACCATCTCCGGAATTTCGAAAACATACTCGAACGGGGTTCAGGCCCTTAAGAACGTCTCGTTAACGATCGGCAACAACATGTTCGGCCTTCTTGGTCCTAATGGCGCGGGGAAGAGTTCCCTGATGCGTACGATCGCAACCTTTCAGGACCCCGACTCCGGATCGATCCACCTCGATGAACTCGACGTACTGAAAAATAAAAACGAGGTCCGTCGACTTCTCGGCTATCTTCCGCAAGAGTTCGGCGTCTACCCAAAGTTGTCGGCCGTCGAGATGCTGGACCACCTTGCAGTCCTCAAGGGCGTCCACACAGCCTCTGAACGCAAAGACATGGTGGAAGCGCTGCTGCAGCAAACCAACCTGTGGGATGTCCGGAAAAAAGCTCTGAGCACTTATTCCGGAGGCATGAAGCAGCGTTTCGGAATTGCGCAGGCATTGCTTGCGAATCCGCGGCTCATCATTGTCGACGAACCCACAGCCGGACTCGATCCAGCCGAGCGCAATCGTTTTCTCAACCTCCTCGCCTCAATTGGCCGCGAGGTTACGGTCATTCTGTCCACGCACATCGTAGACGATGTCCGCGAGCTCTGCTCGCGCATGGCGATCATTGCCGGAGGCGAGGTCCTGCTCGAGGGTGCGCCGAACGAGGCGCTCGCCGCTCTGAACGGGCAAATCTGGTCCAGAGTCGTCGCAAATGACGATGAGCTGAGGGTCCTCGAAGCAGAACAACACGTGATCAGCACTCATTTGGTCGGGGGTCAGCACGAAATTCGAGTATTTGCACAGACACCCCCGGGTGATAGCTTCCGACCGGTAGCAGCCGGGCTTGAAGACGTGTATTTCCTGAACCTCTCAACGCACTCGAGGAATTGAGCCCTGATGGCTATGTTTTGGGAATTCCTCAGGTTTGAGTTGCGATTCCGCGCGAAGAGCGTTTCCACTTACGTCTACTTCTCCCTTTGGTTAGCGTTCTCGTTTCTCTGCGTCGCCTCGGAAAGCTTTGGACCCGTAGGCTCCAGCAACGGGAAAGTCCTTCTGAATGGTCCTTTTGCGAACTCCCTGAATGATGCTGGCAGCTGCCTTTTCGGCATTATCATCATCGCCGCCATTTTCGGGACCTCTATCCTCCGCGATTTCCAGCGCGACACATATCAGCTCATCTTTACCAGACCTGTGTCGAAGTTCGCATACCTCGGGGGAAGGTGGACGGGCTCCTTCCTGACCACCGTCTTTTGTTTCTCCGCCATGATGCTCGGAACCTGGCTTGGTACGTTCGCGCCGTGGGCCGACCGCGCCCGCATCGGTCCGAATCATTTGTGGTGGTACGTCCAGCCATTCCTGTCCATCATCGTCATCCAGATCTTCTGGATGGGATCGCTGTTCTTTACCCTGGCCGCTCTCACCCGCAAGCTCGTCGTTGTGTATCTCCAGGGCGTAGCTCTCTTATGAGTTACGTAATCGGCGTGACAGTGGTCGCAGCGACACAATCGCTTGAGAACTTCTGGAGCGGCATCCTCGATCCCGTGGGTATGCTCGTGTTGAACAAGGTAACGCGATACTGGACCGTTGCGGAGAGAAACACGCTCCTGCTTCCCTGGGACTTCACCGGCGCTGCGCCCGGCGTGTTTCTCTATAACCGGCTGCTGTGGCTTGGAGTCGGCCTGCTCTCTCTGGCATGCGTCTGGGCCTTCTTCCCCATCTCGGTCGAGGCGCTTGCCGCCGGGTCGCAGCGCAGACGTGCGGCAAAGGCCCGCCTGCAGCAGATTGAAGAGGAGCGGCCCGTTCGCTCACTCATTCCCGGCCGGCTTCCCCGAGTTCACCAGGGATTCGGATGGGCGGCATCGTTCAGACAATACGTTTCACTGTGCCGTCTCAGAATTCGCCTTATCGTTCGTGATGTCACCTTCTGGGCGATTGTCGGCCTCCTGGTCGTCTTCGCCGTGAACAACGGCAAATTCGCCGGTCGAGTCGGAGGTGTTGAGGTCTGGCCAGTTACTTACCTCATGCTGCAGGCTGTTGAGGGCAGCGCGATGCTCTTCTTCATGATCATCGCGGCCCTTTACGCGGCTGAGCTGGTCTGGCGTGAGCGTGACAATCACTTCGAAGGTATTCATGACGCTCTTCCCTTAACCGATACCACTGACTGGCTCTCGAAACTGACGGCAATCGTCCTGGTCGAGATATTTCTGCTCGCAGTGGCGATGCTCGTCGGCATCGTGATGCAGACTTTTGCCGGCTACTACGATTACGAACTCTCGCACTACGTTCGCCATCTTTGCTTTTTCACGCTGCCGCAGATCGTGGGCGTAGTTCTGCTGTCCCTCTTCGTTCAGACAATCGTCTCGAATAAATTTATCGGCCATGGGATTGTGATTGGGATCATCGTGCTGCAGCAGATTCTGTTCAGCTTCGGATGGGAAAACACCCTGTACCTTGTAGGAGCTACGCCGCAATACACCTACTCCGACATGAACGGATACGGGCATTTCGTACCGGCTCTGTTCTGGTCGCTCGTGTACTGGTCGTCGATCTTCGCGTTTCTCGGCGTGGTCTCGATCGCGTACTCTCGCCGCGGCGCCGACGATTCTCTTCGTGCCCGAACACGCCTCGCCATCGCACGGGCTCCGCGGCTGATCCCTGCCTCCGCGCTCTTTCTGCTTGTCGCTGTCGGCTCCGGCGTTTGGTATTACTACAACGCTCACGTACTGAACGAATATCTGACCGCGAAGGATCGCCGCCAGATACAGGCTGCTTATGAGCGCGATTTCAGGAAATACGAGTTGCTGCCGCAGCCGAAGGTCACAGCGGTCGAAGCGTCCGTCAACATCTACCCCGAACGCCGCTCATTTGACGGCACCGGCCGATTCACCTTGCAGAACAAATCGGCCGAACCGCTCTCCCAGGTGCACATTACCGACCTGCAGAAGTCCGTCTCAAAAGTGCAGTTTGATCGCTCGTTCAAACTCTTGAGTACGGCACCGCGGAATCTGTATTCTGTGTACTCCATCGACCCGCCGCTTCAGCCCGGAGAAGTCATGACGATGACCTTCTCAGTCGGCCATGAATCTCGCGGCTTCCGGGATGGAAATGAACCGGCCGAGTTCGCATACAACGGCACCTTCTTCGACGCAGGCTATTTCCCGGCGATCGGCTATCAACGCGACGTCGAACTGAACGATCCTCGCCGGCGCCGGGAAGAGCATCTCGGCCCTCTGGAGGAAATGGCACCGCGTGGCGACGCGGTCTGGGGAAAGAAAAACCTGTTTAACCCGACCTCTGACTGGATCACATTCCGCACCATCGTCAGCACCTCGGGCGATCAGGTCGCGATAGCCCCTGGTTACCTTATGCGCGCGTGGGAAAAGGACGGACGCCGATATTACGAGTACAGCATGGGTTCTACCCATATTCAGAACTTCTATGCGTACATCTCCGCCCGGTTTGCGACCCGCAAGGAGATGTATAACGGTCCTGACGGCCCCATCAATCTCGAGGTCTATTACCACCCTAAGCACACGTTTGACATCGATGACATGCTGGCGTCCTCTCGCGCCGGCCTCGATTACTTCCAGGCCAGCTTCAGCCCCTACCAGTTCACGCAATACCGAATTTTGGAGTTTCCGCGCTACCGCGGCTTCGCGCAGTCATTTCCAAACACCGTCCCCTACTCGGAGGGGATCGGCTTTATCGGCCGGATGTTGAAGAAGGACGATGTGGATCTCACTTACTTCGTCACTGCCCACGAGCTTGGACATCAGTGGTGGGGACACCAGCTCGTCGGCGGCGCCGTTCAGGGCTCGAACATGATGTCCGAGACGCTCGCGCAGTACTCGGCTTACATGGTGATGCAGCGCAAATACGGACCTGACTACATGCGCAAAGTGCTCCGGCACTTCCTTGATCAGTACCTGCGCGGCCGTTCCGGTGAAGTCCGTCACGAGACGCCTCTCGCGCTGGTTCAGCGGGAACCATATGTGTGGTATCAGAAGGGCGGCCAGATCATGTACACCCTTGCCGACTACATCGGGGAAGACAAAATCAATCGTGCCCTGCATAACTTCCTCATGCAGTATCGGTATGTGAATGCGAATAATCAGGCCGACGCGGCGAACGGCACACGCGGAGGGGTCGATCAGCCCTACCCGGATACGCGGCTGCTCGTCGATGCCATTATGGCGGAGACTCCCCCGGAACTGAAATACCTCGTTGATGACGGCTTCAATCGTATCGTTCTCTACGACAACAGGGCTCTTTCGGCAACATCGCAGAGGACCTCCGACGGCAAGTACAGAGTGACCCTGAACGTCCAGGTCCGCAAACTTCAGGCGGACGGTAATGGTGTTGAGTCCCCGATGCCTGTGGCGGACTATGTTGACGTGGGAGTCTTCACCGGCAAGAAGGGAGAAGACAAGCCGCTGTATATGAAACGCGAAAAGTTGACCCAGGAGCGCCAGACCTTCGCGATCGTGGTTGACCAGCAGCCGACGCGAGCCGGTATCGATCCGTACAACAAGCTGATCGACCGCATCGCCGATGACAATATGGTCGATGTGTCACATCAGTAGCGACGCCCAGGCTGTGAGTTGAGCCTCGTTCAGTTCAGAACATCACGCGTACCGCAAATTGGATCTGACGTGACGGACGAGCTGTTGCAGAGATAGAACCGACGCCGTTGCTCCCGGCCGTCGTGTTACCCGGAATCTGGAATTGCGGGTGGTTCAGCGCGTTGAAGAACTCAGCGCGGAACGAAACGTAGCGAGCTTCCCCGAACGGAAAGCGTTTGGCTGCCGTGAGGTCAACGTTAAACGCTCGCGGTCCTGTAAGAATATCTCGACCTGAATTGCCGTAACAATAGCAACTGGCCGGAGGTACTGAGAAAGCCGCCGGATTGAACCATTGCTGGAGCGTCTGGTTATCAGGATACGGATTTACGCCGGAGACAACGTTCGCGCGCGAACTCGTTCCGTTATTGGTGGCCGAGGGAGCGAGTACGGTGAACGGCAGTCCACTTTGTGCGGCGACGATGCCGTCGATCTCCCATCCGCCAATAACGTATCGGGAGAACGGATCTGTCCCGTTCGCCCAGCGCTTGCCACTGCCGAATGGCAGTTCATAGGTGGTAAACAGATTCAGTCGGTGCCGGACGTCGTTGTTGGAGCTCCCCCAATCCGCCCGACGATCGTAGGGGTTCTGGAGGCCACCGGAACCGCCATCCCAGGGGGCGTTATCCAGCGAGTGCGACCAGACCCAGTTCGTATTGAAGTACAGGCCCGATGAATAGCGTTTTTCGAACACGACCTGCAGCGATTGAAACTCGGAGTTGCCGGCTGACTCCCAGTAGTTGATGTTCGTTATGTTCGGCAGCTTCGAGTAGTACGGGCGTCGAGGGTTAATCGCCCCGGGCCCAGGCTGGGGCGTATTTATCGGAAAGTTCCACGCCAGATGACCGCCCAGTGATCCGACATAGGTGGCGGTTAAAACCGCGGACTTCGCCAGCTCGCGCTGCACACCGAAGTTGAACTGCTGGATCATTGCGTTGCGGAAGTTCGGATCGATCGCCGTTATAGTCGCGTTCGGAATTGTTGCTGTTGGGTTGTTTGGGTCGGTTGCCGGGAAATCGGACCTCTTCGGAATACCCTGGCTCACCATGTTCCCGGGGAAGAGGTCCCCTGGGCTCGTCGTGAACACAAGATCGAAAGGCTGTTGGCGGAACTGACGAATTGTCGTCCCGTAGTTGCCCTGCGGATCATAGAAGATCCCGTAGCCCGTGCGGATCACAGTCTTGGTATCGAACTGATACGCAATCCCAATACGCGGAGCAATGCCGCGATAGTCGGTGTTCACATTGGCCGTACTCGACGCGTTCTGTCCTGCGATGAGCAGTTTCGCCGTCACGGGATCCCAGTTGACCCAGAAGTTGTTGTCTTCTGTGAACGGTGTATTGATCTCGTAGTGAACGCCGAGATTGAGCGTCAGCTTCGTCGTGACCCGCCATTCGTCACGAGCATAGAAGTTGTATTCATTGGTCCGAACGTGCGCCGTTCCGGGAATGAAGAAGTCCCTGATGGTAGTACTCGGAAAACCGAGAAGCATGCTCGCAATGGCATCGCCGGTGCCGCTCGTCGATGAGGGGTCGTTAGTGAATCCGCTTGTGAACGTGAATCGCCCAAACGCACTCTGGCCTGGAGGACTGGCCGTCTCACTAACCAGGCGGTTGCGAATATCAAACCCGAAACGAAACGCGTGCCGTCCATGCTGCCAGGAGATGCTTCCCACATTCTCGAACATGTGCTCACGGCGAATCAGTGGCTCGCTGCGGGCATTGCCGAGTCCTACGTATCCGGACGGACTGATGATCGGCGCCGAAGGCTGGAACGGATCGCTCGTGTCGCGTCCCGGAATTTGCGACCAGACCGGGTCACTCAGCGTTTCGGGCAACAGGAACTGGCGAAACTTAGTGAATCCAAACCGATACTCGCCGATTACGTTCGGAGTCACCACATGGTTGTATCCGAGCACGCCATTCTGCCCGCGAACGGTATCCGGCCCGGCAAAGCTGTCTTCGTTGCCCCCGATCCGCGTATCGAACGTATTCGGCACGTGCAGATCGGAGTTGTCGATGGAATATCGGCCGAAGAGGTTCTGGCGTGACGCGAGTTGATGATCGATCCGAATGTCGCCGCGATCCAGATTGCTGATCTTCTGTGGGTTCGCGATGTAGTTATTCACGAGCGAAGAGTTCTGCGGGTTCGGATACAGGGCGACAATCCTGGCCGCCAGCGGGTCGAAACGTGATGCTGGAATGATGTCACCGGGAAAACGCGTACGCGTGTAGGTCGTCGCGCCGCCTGTGGTCACCGCCGTCGTCGAGAGCGGATCGAAGATGCCGTTCCTTGCGACACCGGAGAAGTTCCCCATCTTTGCCGCTGCCGTAGGCACTGTAATCACCTTCGTCTGGCCGAGTTTCTCGCGATACCCTTCGTAGTCGACGAAGAAAAATGTTTTATTCCGAATAATGCGCCCGCCAAGACTTCCGCCGAACTGGTTGAGCTGATACGCGGGAATCGGCTGATCGGGACGATCGAAGAAGTTTTTCGAATCCAGCGCTGAATTGCGCAGATACTCGAACGCGGAGCCATGAAAGTCGTTGCCGCCAGACTTCGTACTCGTAACCAGAACGGCTCCGCCCGCTCGTCCATACTCGGCACCAGCATTGTTCGTAATGACTTTAAACTCCTGCAGTCCTTCCACCGGTGGGCGAACCACGAAAGTCTGCGAAATCATTTCCGTGTTGTCGATCCCGTCAAGCAGCAGTTGATTGCTGCTGTCGCGCGCGCCGTTTGCGAGCAGCGTGGTGCCGCCCGGACGAAGCTCATCTGGACGAAGACCCGAGTTGATTGTTCCCGACTGCGCATACGTAAGTCCGCTTACGCCGGGAGCGAGCACTGCCAGCTGCACGATGTTTCGCCCGTTGAGCGGCAGCGTTTCGATCGGCTTTGTATCGATAACCTGTCCTACGGTGGAACCTTCCGTCTGCAGCAACGGTGTCTCGGCCGTCACTTCGATTGCCTGATCGACAGCCCCGAGTTGCATCTGTACATCGAGCCTTGCTTCCTGCGCGACTTGCAACACGACGTTCCGGGCTAATCGGCGTTGGAACCCGGCCTTACTGACCTCGATTGTGTATGCACCCGGGGTCAGGTTCGATAAGCGGTAATTGCCCGTCTGGTCGGTGTTCAGCGTTTCCGTGACATTCGTCGCTTCGTTCGTCACTTTCACACTCGCATCGGCCAGAACAGCGCCCGAGACGTCCGTAACAGTACCGGTGAGACTCGCGCGTTCAACCTGGGCGTGGGCGTTGATTGTCGCCAGAAACACACATACAGTCAGAAGGCGTTTCATACTAGAGACCAATTCTCGCTCCAAACTGCATGAAACGGGAATCAGCCTGCTTCCGTGTCAGATCCGTGGCCGAATCTTGTTCCATAAATTCACGCGAGTCATGAAGGCGCGCCCATTGGCTGACCCGCTGCTTCTGCGGATTCGTCCAGTTGAAAACACGCTGTCGACATTGGAATTCACCAGCCATCGAGAATACGCTCGTGGCGCCCGTACTCGTTCATGACCCATCTCATATAGACTTCGAACGCACACCGAAACAGGCGATCCAAAATCGTCCACTGGCGGAATGCGCAAACGTTTTCGTAATACCTCATTCGTGGTCTTCCGACTTGCTGAAGGCAGCGTCGCTCCATCTGAACGAGTTTCACCGCCGAGCCGTGTTTATCGAGTTCAATACGTCACAAGGCCCGCTCAGCCGCGAGATGGTGAAGGAACCGCTTCGGATGGAGCCAGGCTATCTATCGGTCCCGAGCAGACCAGGTTTAGGTGTCGAAGTCCATCAGGAGGTCATCGACAAATACCGAGTCGCTTAGCGTGTCGGCTCGAACGACCAGAACGCAACGCCGTACGCCTCGAGATCTACTTCCGTCCGTAGATCACCACTTTGAATTCGAACTGAATCCAGAGGACGCAGCCGGGCATTCTCGTCCGATGACGGCGCCACAGCATCGAGTAGTTCGGGGCGCATAAGCAGCGCTTGAGGAACACTCGAGCCCTCAAGACGAAGCTTCACCGGACGAGGCGAGAAATTCCAGACCAGCAGGTTATGCGTTCGATAGATCGGGTCGTAGGTGAAGAACCCGTGTACTTTGGCGTCCGATGATTCAAGTTTCAGGCGCTCTCCCGTCAGCCGGGAAAGGAGCTTGAACGCATAGTAGGCCGGACGTACAGTGTTCTGATAATCGAACAGTCCGTCGTACTGCGGCATTCGGTTCCACCACCGCGCCATGAACGCCGCGCCCTGCGGCGACATAAACTCCGAAAACTTCTTCAGATCGACATAGTAATCGCGGATGTGGTAGTAGCAGGAGTAATCGAGACCGGCATCCACCATCTGCCACGCTGTTTCCGCAATGTAGGCTGGCTGAAATCGCGGATCCCGGACGGGATTAGACAACGACATGTTCCATTCATCAAGGAACGTCTCGACCTTTACGCTCGGGTGTTTCGACAGCAGATCCTTAACGTACTCGATCGTGCCGCGAACACGGAGCGGTTCACTGGAGTAAATGTGCCATGACAGAAAGTGAACAGGTGTGTCTCCTTTTCCGGCGGCCTCGACGAGAGCGGGAAGAATCGGAGACCGTACGTTGGCTAAAGCCGGACCTCCGACGCGTGCGTCAGGGTCGGCACGCAGAATGGCAGCCGCCGTGTGCTGGTAATACCGGACGTAGCTGTCAGGCTGGAAGCGGTACGGACATCCGCCGTCCTCTCCGATATCAGGCTCGTTACCGACCTCCCAATACCGAATACCGACACCACGATCTTTATAGTGTTTCACCATCCGGAAGACCAGTTCTTCCCAATCCTTCCAGCTGTTCGGCTCAACGATGTCCTGATTGACAACCGGAAACAAGACGCGAGGCTTGAACGCGATCGCCATCAGCGGCGTAGCTCCCGTCCTCAGGATCAGATCGACATTCTGGTCAAGCGTATCGAAATGATACGTCCCCGGAGCGGGGAGAACATCGAAGTACTCCTGCAGGAAAAGTCGAATCAACCGCGGCCGAAGAGCACGGATTTCCGACATTCGCTCTCCCCACATCGGCTCTGCGGAAAGTCCTCCCTGCCCGAGGCCAATGCGCTGAACGTCCAGCGTTCCCCCGCGTTCTGTAAACGAAACGCGTACTGTGGCGCTCTGCTGTTGCGCAAGGAGGGACAGCGCGGTCGCAGCAAGCAGAATTTGCGGCTTCATACGATACCAGTCAGATAGAGCAAGTCATGGTTCATCATTGCTGGATTAACATGTCCTCGGCCCGGCCCATCAGTTTACGAAACCCCGAACCCCCGGAATCAGCTTCGCCGGATGCCGCGAGACATGTTCGGCATCATATTCGTTCGGGACCAGCACAACGACGTGACCCGCACCAAACCCGAGGACGACCAGGAGATCGACGGGCTGCATCGCTCCCCAGTGTTTGTCGAGATCAACACTGATCTCCTTATATTCTTCGCCGGCCGTTACTCGCGCATCGTGAATGAACTGCTCGCCGATGTGGCAGGGGCACTCCCGGACGTGCGTATGAACAACGACAAACATTGCTCACAGCACCCCGTATTTTTCGTACACGTCTCGCAGGTATGCTCCCTTCATCAGTTCTTCTCTGGTGGTGTTCTCTCGCGAGACCTTATCGGTAGCGAGCCGGATCACCTCTTCGACGGCATGCGCCGGGATCGCAACCACGCCATCGTAATCGGCAACAATCAGGTCACCGGGAACGACAGTCACGCGTCCGCACTCAACAGGGACGTTATAGTCGATCACCACCCCTCTTCCGCGCGAGTCAACAGGCTTCATTCCTGCTGTGAAAACAGGAAAACCAATCGAAAGGATCTTCTTCACGTCGCGAATCAGGCCGTCAACCACCGCCCCACGCGCTCCCCGAGCCATCGCCGCAGTCGAGAGCAGCTCGCCCCACGGAGCATTGCGCTTCGACTCGCAGGTCCCGATGACCAAAACCTCCCCGGGCAGCACACTGTCGAGAGCCTCGATCTCAAGCGCATACGGATCGTCGGGGATGTAGTACATATCGACGCACGATACGGTACGAGCCCAGCCTGCGAACACCGAATCCGGATTTATCGGCCGCAGTTGTTCATACATAGCCCGATCACGAATTCCGACCTCATCGAGTGCGTCCGAAATCACAGCCGTATATAAATTGCGCTCGACATGCGCAAACAGCTCAGTGTCTTCAGGCGCAGGCGGCCTGCCATCGATTCGCTTGGCCGAGTAATTATGGTTCATTTCAGGAACTCCTTCGAAACACCTGATCTCCCGCGATATCTAGCATAATCAAGGCCGGGTTTGACATTAACTTTCGAATAACCCTTGCTCTTCCCGTCGCGTGGGTGCGCCAAAAGCTTGCCGTCCTGATGCCGTCGCGGAGGTCGGGTTTGATATCGTGCCATGAGTGCATGCGCAGCTAAGGAGTAGTTCGGCGGTACCGAAGGATGCCTGGAAGACGGTAATCCTGCTTTGGTTCGCTTTCGCCTTGAACTATGTCGATCGTCAGCTGGCCTATTCCGTCTTTCCCGCACTTCGGGAGAGCCTCGGATTCACGCAGGTGCAACTTGGGTTGGTCGGAACAGCCTTTCTCTGGAGCTACGGCGCCGGAATGATCGTGACCGGCAGGGCTGCAGACCGGTTCGACCGGCGCATGCTAATTCTGGCGAGCATTGTTCTCTGGAGTCTCGCGACAGCGTTGTCGGGATTGAGTACATCGCCGCCGATGTTCCTGGTGCTGAGAGGCATAATCGGCATCTCCGAAGCTTTGTATTTCCCGGCCGCCCTGGGCCTGGTCGCGGTCTTACATACCGGTCCTACTCGGTCGACGGCATTCGCTGTGCACCAGTCGGCCCAGCTGGCCGGAATTGTCGTCGGCGGATCGTATGGCGGCTGGGCAGCGGATCATATCGGCTGGCGCTCCGGATTCGTTGCCGTCGCAGTCCTGGGGATGCTGTATGCGGCGGTTCTGCATTTCACTCTGCCGCGGGTTGGTCAGCTTGCGCCTGAGCAAGCCAGTACCGGATCTGTTCGGGACCTGCTTCGATCGAACCTCTACCTGGTCCTGTCCGCTGCCTTCTGCGCGTTCTGCGCGATGCTCTGGATCCTGTACGCGTGGCTTCCAAATTATTTATACGAGCGTCATCACCTGACAATGCAGGCGAGCGGTGTCGTTGCAACAGCGTACCTGCAGATCAGTTCGGCCGTGGGCCTGCTTGGTGGTGGCGCCCTGGCGGACCGGCTCGTCAGACGGATTCCGAGTGCGCGCTTCTATGTCGCCAGTGCCGGGCTTGTTCTGAGTCCGTTCTTCTGTTGCGCCGTCTTCAACGCGCAAACCGTTCCCGCCCTGCAGTGGTACCTGGTGGGATTTGGTCTGACAGCGGGGCTGATGCAATCCAGCGTCTTCGCCGCAGCATACGACGTAGTGCCAGTGCGCACTTATGGAACTGCGGCAGGCATGTTGAATCTGTGCGGCAGCATCGGTGGCGGAATATCGGTTCTCCTGGTTGGCACATCGAAGGTCTCCAATGGCGTTGGTGTTATCGCTGCCTGGACTGCCATATCGACTGCAGTCTCCGGTGCTGCGCTATTAATCCTGGCGACGCGATCGCGTTCAAAAGGTCTCGCCAACAGAAACGACTTGCTGGTTCGCCGATAAGACTCCGATCTCGTCCTTCGGGATCGCTGCTGCGGAAATGAACTATTGGAGTCGGGGCAGATGACGCGATATCATTCGGGACACGAACCCCATGATTCGCAGTCTGCTGTTGATGACAGTAGCTTGTTATGCTCAGGCGCAGGAGTGGCCCGTGTACGGCGGAGATGCCGGAGGGACACGCTATTCCCCGCTGAAACAAATCGACAGATCGAACGTTTCCCAACTGAAACTGGCGTGGACTTATCACTCAGGCGACGTCAGCGACGGGACGGAGTATCCCGTCCGGAGCGCGTTTGAAGCAACCCCTCTCATGATCGAAGGAGTTCTGTATGTCGTCACGTCCTTCGATCGCCTGATCGCGCTGGAACCGGAAACAGGCAAAGAACTCTGGGCGTTCGATCCAAAACTCGATAAAACGAAATCTCAGATGCTGTTCGCAAGCCGCGGCGCAGCATTCTGGACCGACGGCAAACAGAAGCGGCTGTTCTATGGAACACTCGATGGACAACTCTGGGCCATCGACGCCCGTTCAGGAAAGCCTGTCGACAGCTTCGGCAAGGCCGGATTCGTCGACCTTCGCGAAGGCATGATCGATCCCAAAGATAAACGCAGTTTCGGACGCGGCTATGGGATGACGTCGCCCCCCGCTGTTTATAAAAACGTGGTCATATGCGGATCGATCGTACCCGACAGCGAGCCGCAAGGCCCGAACGGAGACGTACGCGCGTTCGATGCGACCACGGGCAAGCTTGTTTGGCGCCTGCACACAGTGGCACAATCCGGCGACTTCGGAGCGGAAACCTGGGAGGGTACATCAGCACAGGGGCGCGGCGGCGTAAACATGTGGTCGATTCCGACGGTGGATACGAAGCGCGGGATTGCCTTCCTTCCACTAACATCGCCCTCGAGCGATTACTACGGCGGAGACAGGAAGGGCGCCGGACTTTTTGGTGATTCTCTGGTTGCCGTGGATGCGCTCACGGGCAAAAGGCTGTGGCACTTCCAGACCGTACATCACAATCTTTGGGACTACGATCTTCCTGCTCAGCCGACCCTGGTCACCGTCCGCCGCGAGGGTAAATTGATCGACGCGGTGGCCCAGGTCACAAAGACAGGTTTCACATTTGTCTTCGAGCGATCAACTGGCAAACCGCTCTTTGACATCGTTGAGAAGCCTGTACCTGCGAGCGAAGTGCCCGGAGAAGCAGCCTGGCCTACGCAGCCCTTTCCAGTCAAGCCGCCGCCATATGCACGACAGGCTTTCAAGCCGGAAGAACTCACCGACGTGACGCCGGAGTCTCGCGCCTACTGCAGCAAGCTGATTGAAGGGGCAGTGTTCGGAACTCTGTTTACTCCCATCGGTCTGAAACCCACAGTGCTGTTCCCAGGGACGAATGGAGGAGCCAATTGGGGTGGCGCCTCGTTCGATCCGGAAACCAACACTCTGTACGTGAATTCAATGGATGTTGGCATGCTGTTTCGCTTGATTAAGGCACCCGAGACATCCCGGCTCGCGTACCGCACCAGAGGAAGTGGCTCACCCGCTTCAAGATTCTGGGACATGAATCGGTTGCCCTGCCAGAAGCCGCCCTGGGGTCATCTGACGGCAATTGATCTGAACACCGGCGAGTTTCGATGGCGCAGCGTGCTGGGCGTGGTGGATGCTCTTCTCGAGAAAAACATTCCTCCTACCGGAACTTCCAACATCGGCGGCTCGATAGTAACTGCCGGAGGGCTGGTATTCATCGGGGCGACGGATGACAGCCGTTTTCGTGCATTCGATAAAGATACGGGTAAAGAGCTATGGACTGTACGGGTACCTGCAAGCGCCCATGCAACACCTATGACGTTCCAGTCGAAGAAGACGGGCAAGCAGTACGTCGTGGTCGCCGCAGGCGGCGGGAACAAATACAACGACAAATACTCCGATTCCTTGGTTGCGTTCTCGTTGCCCTGACCGTTCCGGTATACTCCGCTGACGATGCGTTCAGTCACAGGAAACACGCGTCTCTAAAACTGCGCTGTGAAAGTTGTCACAAGGCTGTCGTCGACCGAGGACCGGGCTGGGTTCCCGACAATAGCGGAGTGCCGGGCGTGCCACACAAACATGCGGGAGCGAAAAATTCCAGTCGCGGTCGTTCACGAGTTGCCCGACTTCGTCTTCTTCAGCCATGCTTCACATTCGGCAGCGAAGGTCGAATGCGCCACCTGTCACGGCGATGTCACAAGGGCTGACGCCGTAGCTGTTCAACAACCGCTAAAGATGAAGTGGTGCGTGGACTGCCACAGGTCCAGCGCCGCGCCTGTGCGCTGCAATACCTGTCATGAGTTGGGTCAGTAGCGGTCCGAATCCCACATAACGTCTTCGTAGCTATGCGAGAAGACCGGACAACCCGCCGGTGCTGTCGGCAAAACGATCCACAGGCGTTCCAAACGCATCCAGCATGGAAACGTACAGGTTCGCCGCCGGCGAATCTTCTTCCATCACGAGATGCTGGCCCGAGGCGATGCGTCCGCCTGCCCGTCCGGCAAGCACCATAGGCAGCCGGTGGGGATCGTGTTCATTTCCGTCGCTCAGCGCGGATCCGAACAAGATCATCGAGTTGTCCAGAACGGACGCTTCCCCTTCCTTCATGTCCCGGAGCTTGCGCAGCAGATACCCATACTGCTCCACATGCCACCGATTGATCACGGCGTACTGTCGGAGTTTCTCAGGGTCCTTGGAGTGATGGGAGATCTCGTGATGAGAATCCGTAACACCCTTGAGGAAACGGAAATTTACTCCGCTGACAGCATTGCCGAACATGAAGGTAGTGATGCGTGTCGTGTCGCTCTGGAAAGCAACTGCGATCAGATCCAGCATGAGTCGAACATGCTCCTCATGCGTCGCCGGATCGCCGGTGGGCTTCGCTGCGGAACTCACCGGGACCAGCGGTTTCCACGTGTTCCTTTTCGGATCGGAAGCTCGTTCCAGTCGAGTCTCCAGCGATCGTACGATCGACAGGTACTCATCGAGCCGTGCCTGATCCGCCGAGCCGAGTCTGGTCCGCATCTTTTTGGAATGGTCCAGCACCCGATCAAGCAGTGCCGTTTCCTGCTTCGCGGAATCGCCAACCGGACCGGCCGCCCGAAACAGACGTTCGTATACGGACTGTGGATTCGTCTCTCTTGCCAGCGGTGTTGTGGGGCTGCTCCACGCGATGTGGCAGCCATATACTCGCGTGTAGCCTACATTGGCATCGACGCCAGTGGATTCAGGTTCGATGCCCAGCTCCAGTGACGGAAGCGGAGTCCGCTCACCAACCTTTTGCGCCGCCACCTGGTCCATGGAAGGGCCGTGAATATTGATGTCCACGCCCAGCGTCTTGGTGATCGACGTACACGTCAGCAGGCTCGACTCTTTGGCGTAGTGTCCGTCACCCGTGTTTGAAGCCGCGTTCCACAGATTGCTGACTACCACCACCTGGTCCTTCAGGTCCTGCAGCGACGCCAGAGTCGGAGAAAGCTTGAAATTCTCTGCCCACTCCCTCCGGAGCCCATTGCGAAGTGTTCACGCCATTGGGCATGTAAAGCACAGCCATCCGCACAGGGGAACTTGATTTCGCCGGCGCCGACGCCGCGAGCGCAGAAGGAACCATCGCCTCCAGCCACGGCAGACCCATCGCCACACCGGCACCACGGAGAACAGTACGACGGGACAGCGCCTTCTGTCTGGGAATCATCATTGGTCCGTTTTCTCTTTCTTCGTTACGGTCCGTGTTAACTGTCTGGGCGCGGGTGGAGCGGCCTGCGCAGCCTGATAGCGGAACGGAACGCTCATGACAATGGCATTGATCAGAGCGTGCGAACTATAGTTGCTGCGCTCCACTTCTGCGACGATACTGTCGACCGTGCACGAATCCTGAAGAGTCAGCCCGCGGCCGAGTGCATACCCGAGAACTTTGTTCGTGAGGTTACGAACAAACAGCCCCTTCTTTTGCATCAGCGCCGCTTTCAGCTCATCGGGACCATCGAAGCGTGTCCCGTCGGGCAACTCTCCTTTGGCGTCAATCGGCTTGTCTGCATCTTCCGTCCGCCAGCGTCCGAGCACATCGTAATTCTCCAGCGCGAAACCAAGCGGGTCGATTCTGTTGTGACAACTCGCGCACGCGGGATTCGCCCGGTGCTGCGCCAGTCTCTCGCGCAGGGTCGATGCCGTCACGGCTGCCCCGCTCTCGTCAAGCTTCGGAACATTGGGCGGCGGCGGAGGAGGTGGAGTGCCCAAAATCGCATCCAGCATCCACTTGCCGCGCAGCACCGGGCTCGTGCGATGAGGATGCGAAGAAACGGCCAGAACTGCCGTCATACCCAGCAACCCGCCGCGATGACTGCCTTCCGGCAATTCAATTCGCTGCGGTTGCTCCTGATTCTTCGGGCGAGCAGGTTTGATGCTTGTCTTGTACAGGACCTTTTGAAGCTTGCGGGTCGCAATCGTCCAGTTGGAATCCAGCAAATCCAGCAGCGAAAGATTGTTTACAAGAATCTCCCGAAAAAACAGGATTGGCTGATTCTTAATGTCACCCTGCAGCTCAGGATCGTTCCACTCCGGGAACAGCTCGGCGTCCGGCTTAAACGCGGTGCCCAGGTCGCGGGTACGCAGCCACTGCTCAATGAAGTTCTGTGCAAAGTCGACCGAGCGCTGATTCCGCAGCATGCGTGCGACCTGCCCTCGCAGGATTTCCGGGTCCTTAAGCTTTCCTTCTTCCGCAAGCGCAAGCAGCAGACTGTCCGGAGCGGTGCCCCAGAGAAAGTACGACAGCCTCGATGCCAGAGAGTAATCGTCCAGCAGCCGCATCTGCCCGGTAGTGTTCGGCGGCTCCGTCCGGAACAGAAAATCCGGAGAAATCAGGACAGCTCTCAGAGCATAAAAGACAGAATTTTCAAAAGACTCGCCTTTTTTACTGGCCGACGAAAACAGCCCAAGGTAGAAGTCGACATCGTCGTTGTCTGCCGGACGCCGAAACGCCCGAGGCAGAAAGTCCGCCAGAATTGTACGCGCCGCAGACTCTGGACTAACGCCCGGGCCCGGGGCCGCGACGAGAAACTTCGCACGGGCTCTTGGATCCTTCGATGCGTAATTGAGTGCAACTCTGGCCGCTTCGAGATACTTCTCCGCATGAATAGGAGACAGGAAAAGAGTCTCGGCGGCATTATCAAAGCCTTCCCCGCCGGCACCGTCCGCCGGAAGCATCGCCCCAATGTCCACATGAACGTTGAGAAGGTCCCGAACCGAAGCTGTATATTGCGACCGGCTCAGTCTGCGAGCGGGAGCAGGACCGGGCACCACGCCTGCAGCACAAGCCTCTGTGCGCAGGCTCTCGGAAACGCCTGCAAAAAAAGCTTCACGCGCGTCCATCGACAGCGTGCTTTTCGGCGGCATCTCACCATTACGCACCCGCAGCGCGGCCTTACTCCAGGAGGCCGAGCGAGCGCGAACGCTGTCCGGCTGCGCAAGCTTTGCAATATCGAAATTGCCTGCAGCAGTCTTACCGGAGTGGCAGCCGGCGCACTGCGTCTTCAGAAACTGCTGTCCCTGCGTTGCCGTGTACAATCCATCAGCCGCGAGCGCCGGCAGGGCTAGCAGTACCGCAAAGTTGAGTGTGAAAAAACGCATGCCGCGCAACTGTGAGCACACGTCCGCCGACGCCTGCTCAGTGTGTTTCCACAATACCACTACTACAATTGTCGTGCGTGCGCGTGTCTGAGGTTACTCAATGTTATGATCCCTATTAAATGAAGAAGCGGATCCCGCAGCTTCTCGTCGCTCTCCTCATCACCGCTGGGTCGCTGTTCGCCGCCGATGTGACCGGAATCTGGACGGGAATGCAGGAGGGTCGCCTTGGATATGCCGAGGACGTATCCTTTCGCTTCAGGGTTCAGGGTGGAACCCTCAGCGGAAAGATGTTCGGGGACGAGTTTGACCTGCCGATCGAAGAAGCGAGTCTTGTTGGCGATCAGATTCGATTTGTCGTAATCACGAAGAATTACTACAGCGGGACAAACACAAAGTTCACATTTACTGGAACGGTCAGCGGGTCCGAGATGACGTTGGTCCGGGAACGAATCCAGACTCCTGAAGAGAAGGCCGCGAATAAACCGGTTGTCAAACAGACGCTAAAACTCAAGCGCCTCTGAGTTGATCGCGAATCCCAAAGCTCCCGTTAATGTCGGCTCAGCCGAGCTGATATATAGTGATCAGGTGTCTGGGATGCATCGCGTACCTTCAATTTCCTTGCTCAAAATTCTCGTTCTCGCCATCAGTTTCAGCGGTCTCTGTCTCAGTGCCGCCGAAAATGAGTTAAAGGACGAATCCGGCAAAGTTGTCATTCGCTACGTCGTCGAAACTCCGGAAGGAATCGCTGCGGCGGCAACCAAAGATCCTGCACGACAGGTCGGGCTGATTCTCTGCTTCCCGGAACACGACCGGCCGGTCGGAGACGAAATCTATCCCGTCCGCGAAGCTCTGAAACGTCTCGGGCTCAGCGATCAGTACGTTTTGCTGGCAGGTGGTCCGCAGGCGCGAAAGTTCGGCGCGGCTGATCACGAGCCCATTCGCAAGCTGATCGCCTGGGCGAAACAGACCTACCCGATCAATCCGCGCCGCGTTTACATGTACGGCAAAGGCGAAGGCGGGAAGATCTCCGGCGAATTCGCAATGGAGCATCCCGAGCTGGTTACCGCAGGAATCACCTACAGCTGGGGATGGTGGACTATGCCTTCTGAGTTGAAGGAGGCCATCGACGCGGAAGGTAGCGCTCCGGAATTCTACATGGTGCTGGGCCTGCGTGACCTGTCGTATCACCTCACCACAGTTCGTGACGCTTACAGTCGCGTCAGCGCGAAAGGCTATCACGTCATCTACCGCGAATTCGAAGAACTCGGTGCGCGAACCTATCACCCGCCAAGTAACGATGACGCCATCGCCTGGGCCACGAAGCTCCGCAACAAAAACGTCCCGCCGTCGGCCGAGGAAACGCAGCTTTTGAAGCGCTTCAGTAAACAAGTCCCTGCGCCTGTCAACGGCTTCTTTCCCGATCTCGCTCTGGTAGGCGGTGTTCCCGCTGGCGCCGTCGTGGAGACGCTTCTGGAATCAGATAAGGAGCAGATCCGGCGCGCTGCTGCTGAAACGTGTGCCCGTGGAATCTTCTCCGAACGAACCCTGACTGCTTTGGCCAAACATACATCCGACAGTTCGCCCGCAGTCCGGCGGGCCGCCATTCGTGCCCTTGGGGTCCAGGCGAACTGGCGTTCCGCCGTTGCGCAGCGCGCTCTTGTTGCGCTGGCGACCGGCCAGGAGAAGGCGGTTGACGAACGCGATCGAATCGATGCCGCTGACGGTATTGTGGAGGCGGCCAGACTCCAGATCCGAGGCGTTCGGCAGGACCCGGAACTCTTCAAAGCTCTGGTGACGCTGCTAACGGACCACAACGAAGAACTTCACACGATAGCCAACAACACTCTGGCTCCGATTCGCGACCAGGGCTTCCGCGGTGATCTCAACAGGCCGGAGCGCAAGGAACCGAATGGCGGCTGGGATTCATGGCTGAAGGAAGTCTCAGCCAAAGCTGCCGGCTATCACCAGGACTATGCCGTGTGTTCTTCGCAGCAGCCGCCAGCAGAAGCCAAAATAAACGCGTACTGCACCGGCGGTAGTTTTCTGCTCGGCCGTGATCTGCGAACGGGACAGCAGTCGCGGAAGGATCCTGTCCAGGCATTCCAGAACACTCTGAAAGCAGCAGAAGAAGGCTACATTCCGGCCGCGGCGGCTGTCGGGATGATGTACGCCATCGGTAAAGGAACACAGCAGGATTACGCAGAAGCCGCAAAGTGGTGGACGAAAGCAGCCGAAGCCGGCCACACTCTCGCTGCGACAAACCTCTCGATGGTCTATCGAGGTGTCCCGGGCGTCAAATCGGATTCCGCGAAGTCCGAATACTGGGCCAAATACGTCAGCGATCACAGCACGTCTTCGCAGTAACGCCGCCATAGCGCGAACGGCGATACACTCAGCGGAATCATGCCCAGAACGATCCTCCTCGCCTTCCTGTCCGTACTGTGTATTGCGGAAACGCACCAGGTTACGGCGACGAAGTTCTACAATTCGTTCCACCACGGCCATCCGGTTCTGCAAAAGATCAAACCGGGCGACACGGTAGTCACACGCACCATTGATGCCTCAGGCCGGAACGAGAAGAGCGAAGTTGTAGGGGAGGGACCTAACCCGCTCACCGGGCCCTTCTTCATCGAAGGCGCCGCACCGGGCGATGCCATCGCGGTCACGTTTCGCCGCATGCGGATGAACCGGAACTGGGGATTCTCCAACTACCGTCTCGGGGTCTTTTCGTTGACACCGGCATCGATTGAGACGCTGTATTCGAATAAATACAAAGAAAGCCTCGTGATCCCCGGTCGATCCAATGCTGTGCCGTGGGACCTTGATCTCGCAAAAGGCACTGTGCGACTGAGAGAGCCGCACAGCAAAACCCATTCCATGGAGTTTCCCGCCAAACCAATGCTCGGATGCATCGGAGTGGCAGCGCCCGGAGATTTCGGCCCCAGTTCCGGCATCTCAGGCCCATACGGCGGCAACATGGATTACAACGAAGTTGCTGAAGGCGCCACCGTCGTGCTTCCGGTGTTCCATGCAGGAGCACTTCTGTTTCTGGGTGATGGCCATGCACTGCAAGGCGACGGCGAGCCCACAGGCACCGGCATTGAAACCTCGATGGACGTCGAGTTTACTGTCGCTTTGCGCAAAGCCGCGAATCTGTCAAATCCGCGCATCGAAACGACGGACTACATTGCCAGCATCGGCAGTCAGCCTGAGTTCGCCAGTCCACTCGATCGCGCACTCCAGATCGCTACAACTGATATGGCCGAGTGGCTTGCCAAAGAATACGGACTCGAGCCATGGGCGGCGCATCTTCTTATCGGTACGCAGGGCAAATACGACATCGTAACGGTCGCTGGTTCGGTGGCGTTGCGCATGCCGAGGAAATGGCTTCCTCGATCCAGGTAGCCGGTGCCATGTACGGCTCTGAAAATTACAAGGTTCAGCTAACCGAGTTGTAAATAACTTGTTTCGTGCCCGGCTGTGTACAGAAACAAGACTCCAGTTGTTTCTTATAAATGGCGGAACTAACGTCGATCACTCCGTATAATTTTTCGACTACCGCCAGCGCACGCCCACTGCAGCTTTAACAAGCGTTTTACAAAAACACAACCTGTCAGAGGGCAGACCGTTTATATACTTGGGCGGTCGCACTTCTGTGCGTGGGGAGTGAAAATACAATGCAATTTAGTCGACCACGACGTCGATTTCCCATTCGGCATACCAGCATTGCAACAACGATTATTGTTGCTGGCTTCATCGCTGCTGCAGTCTCACTGCATTCCCAGACACCTGTTCGCCGGACGTTGTCCGCACCATTTACACGCAACGTTATGGCGCCTGTCGGTCCCGAGTCCCCGCTCGAACTGCGCCAGTTCGTCGGCCCTGTAAAAACCGATTCTCGCGGCAAGGTGATAACCGGGCCAAATAATGATCCGGTCAAGAACATTGTGGGTGCCGAAAAAGCGGGCACTCGTGCCGGGTTGGATCGCTTCACGAAAATCACTTTCGCCGTTGACTATAGTTCGGGACAGCCCGACGAGGGGCAGCGAATGGACCCAAACGCTCCGGCGGCTAATGGCGGAAGTCACCACTGGCCCCACGTGAACCAGCCGTTTCGCAGCTGGCCAACATCGGTGGCCCTGACAGCGGACGGCAGCAAGTTGTATGTATCGCTGCCAGGGCGCGAAGGTTATCCGGACTGGCGCGTAGCCTCCGTGAACGCTGCTTCGCGCACTGTCCAGCGCTGGATCGATCTTCGCCCGTCGGGGACAAGCAGGGGAACACGCCCCAGCGGGCTTGTCATTTCGCCTGCAAATACCGCGATCTCTGCACGCCCTTATTTGGTCGTATTAAACGAATATGCGAATTTCGCGACCGTAATCGACACACAAAGCGACGCTGTTATCGGCGACTTCGAAACCGGATTCTACGCTGAGGATGTCGTATTCAACACCGCCGGGACTCGCCTCTACGTTACCGACCGGTTCAAAGATGAAGTGCGCGTGTTCGACATTACGGCAGGTCCATCGTTCCGGCAGATTGCAGAGATCGCGACCGGCAACAATGATCTCGATCGCGCCAACCCCCGCGATCTTGCTCTCAGCGACGACGGCACTCAGCTCTATGTTGCGAACACGCTGGGACACACAATCGCAGTCATCGATACCGGAGCGCTCATGCTGAAAAAGACAATGATCGCCGGCGGCCTGTCTACCGACGTAAAGATCGCCGGACACTGGGGAATCGTCTCGGGCCACAGCAGCACGAATGCGCTGAACCAGCCAGAGACGGGAAGCGGTATGCCGAAGCGAGTGGGCCCCAACAGCTTC
Organism: Bryobacteraceae bacterium; assembly: GCA_963794765.1. Classification (GTDB taxonomy): domain Bacteria; phylum Acidobacteriota; class Terriglobia; order Bryobacterales; family Bryobacteraceae; genus JAWXCM01. The sequence continues at coordinate 27,801 of CAWCGC010000031.1, forward strand.
ATCAAAAATACAGGCGACCCGCTGCCGTACCTTCCTGTCATGTCTGACAATACGCGTGCCACCACATTCGATGATCTTGGCAGCGATCTCCGAATCTTCGACACAACGACCAACCAATTCGTTTACCGGTACGTAGACATCGATCGAAATAAGTCGATGCTCGCCTCACCCGGCCAGGTAGTGGATCTTGGCGACTGGTCGGCCTCTCAGACCATCATCCGGGGCAGCGGACCGGAGCAGCTCTTTGTCCGCGGTAATCTGCTGTTCGTCAGCGAAGTGCACTCAGACAAGATCGAGGTCTTCCGAATCGACACTGCCACGGCCGACCCGTCGAAGGTGCTGACGCCGGCCGGCTTTGAATTCACAGGCGGCATCAGCCCGCAGGGTCTCGCGGTTTCGCCGGACGGCCGCACGGTCTATGTTGCGAACATGCAGACCGAAGATATTTCCTTTTTGTCTGCGGACATAAACGGCAACCTGAAGAGAATCGGGACGGTAGCGGTTGGGGTGACGGGAAAAACCCCGGATCCAACTACAGGCGGCAACGGTTCAGGCCTTTTCGCGACTGCGGAAGAGCAGGGTCTTCGCTGGCTCTTCAGCGCTTCGTACTCTGACGATGGTCAGAAGTCGTGCGGAAATTGTCACTGGCAAAGCCGGCACGACGGATCCCAGTGGAACGTCGGTGGCAATGCAATCGGCGGCCCGAAGATTTCGCCGCAGAACAAGGACATCTCAGATAACTGGCCGGAATGGTATGAGGGACTCAGCACAACGATGAACTCTTACTCATCGTCATGCAATGGTGAACTTGTCGTCGCGGAACGCAAGACGGCTTTATTCCCGCAGGACAACCTCCAGGACCGGCTGAAAGCACGCGATGCCTTTGTGTTGCAAAAGACGGAAGAGAACTCCCGCGCGCTCGGCCGCAACGACCTGAACGGGAAAGCATTCAAGGTCGGTTTCTACGACATGGCGTTCCTGCAGATTCTCTGGTCGCAAAACGAGACAAGGCGAATGCCTAACCCTCTGACACAGTTTCCGAGTTCAGGGGATGCCCAGATGATTGCACGCGGGAAGCAGATCTTCTCGACCGAAGTCGAGGCAGGCGGCGCAGGTTGCGCGAGTTGCCATCACAACGGCAATACCACCGTAAACGGCGTCCCGAACGACACTTTCCAGGACTACAACATTCATGAACCTGGCGTTGTCGCAGAGACCACGGTCGACAACGACGGCGTCTTTCTGCGGCTTGACGGAGACTACCTGCATCAGGCATTCGCACCGCCCCAGGACCTTGGTGGACGGCAGAACATCAGCAGCCGCAATACGAAGCATCTGAGGAGCTTCTGGGACAGCGTGCCGCGCTGGCTTCATCACGGCAGTGCACACAGCATTCGGGAGATTCTGCTCACGCCCGATTCCCCGTTGCTGCGCCCCGGTGAGCGCGGATTCAACTTCCGAACGGTACGGACCGACAGCACTCGGCGTGTTTCGAAGGACTTCCTGGGAGGACCGACCATCGTGCTGCCGACCGAAGTTCCTATAACGATGGCCGACAGTCGCGGCGGATTCGCGGGAGATGCAAAGGGATCGATATACGTCAGCCTTGATCCGCCGACCCGCGTCTCACCACCCGATGCGGCTTACCCGGATGGCAGACTGATGCTGGATCGTCTGGGCTCCGACAATCTCGCACCGCTGATTTCGGGCGGACAAATCAATCCTGCTCTCGCCGCCGCGAATATCAGAGTAATCAGGGACACGCACGGCAAAACGTCACACCTCACCGCAAGCGATATTGACGCATTGACTATGTACCTGATCTCTCTTCAGTAATCGAGGGACGTCCCGGCTATGTGACAGGGCCGGGACCTCTTTCATCAATGCTGGCCTCTTGCGGTCGGTTTCGAGCATCCGGGCCGATCGCGACATATCCGTTCGATGGAAGTCCTACGCGTAAGCGTGTTCGGCAATCCCCACCCGTCGGTCCTGCCATAGCACGCGTCCGGTACGGTCGTTACGTTCGAGGCACGATTCGTTCTCAAGCCCTGAGATGCAGCGCATCAGTGAAAGGCCATAAATATTACTGCGGATTCTCCACTCATTTTAGGGACAAACAAATCCATTCTTTTTTACATATTTCGTCTGGGCAGACCTTTTCGTACGCGGCAGTGTATTTGCATGATACGGACATCAGGGGATAACCCTTTATGAAGCAAGCATCACAAAACGCTAATTCAACGGAAACTCGCCGTTGTGTTCGCATTTTGCTCCTTTTGGGCACGGTCGTCGTACTGTCGCCGGCAGTGCGCGGGCAATCCGGAGCCAGAACTCTCGCCAATGTCTGCGGAGCGATTGGAAGCGACTACGACCCGCTCGCAAATCGGTCGGTATTTGTCGAATACTGCGGAAACATATCGGAATACAACCACACTTCTGGCACATATAGAGTGTTGGGCTCGGGATACTCACAGCCGGAAGACATCCTGCTTAGTCCCGACGGAAAAGAAGCCATAATCAGTGAACGTACTGGCGCAATTTTGCGCGTAAATCTTACCAGCGCGGATCGTCAGAACGCGCAGCGTCATTGCGTCCGGCCTCACCGCCCCGCAGCAGCTCGTACGCGGTGATAACAATCCCAACCTGATCTACACGGTCGAGTACACCTTCGGCCAGGGCAGGCTGCTGATGATCGACGTCTCCACCGGGAAGGTCTCGACCATCGCAACAGGACTTGACCAGGCCGTAGGACTGGCCGTAACGCGGGAGGAGACGCCGCGATTCTACATAACCGAGCAGGCGGGCGGCGGCCGGCTGATCCAGTTCAGTCCGTCCTCAACCTCCGGGCCATTGACTCGAACGGTAGTCGCGAGCAATCTCAGCAGCATTTTTCATCTCGAGCGGATTACCAACCAGCGCTATTTCGCCGTCCAGCGCGATCCCTTGAACCGCATCCTTGAAATTACTCTCGATGGGGCCACGCCGAAGATCACGACCCTGGTCGACGGTGCGCCCTTCCGACCTTCGAGCGTTGTGCTCGCGGGCACTCTCCTGGTTGCCGCCAGCGACGGAGTAGTGAGTGGGTTTCCTGACGTCTGCGCATGGCATGGTCCCGGCAAACCGCGTACCTGGCCCGGCTGGTGCTGGAGACCCTACTCCGACGCAAGCCCGTTCAACACTCCGATCGGTCCGAACCCTCAGCTGTTGCCCGGTCAGGATCGCATGGTGGCGCGCTTACTCGGCGACATACACGACCCTGCCTGGCACAAACCCAACAACTACGAAGCGAATCAGAACGGCAACACTGGCGAGCCGACGTATTATTCATCAGCTTCGGACCCGCTCTTCACGATCCGCTGCCGAAAAGACCCGTTTGGACGTCCCGATGGAAAATGTCCGATCGAGGGAATGCAGGTTCGCATCCCTGCGGGCGCACAGATCGAAGGCGGCACGCCGGCCTTGAGCGATAGCAACGCCGACCGGCATCTCACGGTCGTGGATATGGCTTCGGGCTGGGAGTACGATCTCTGGCAGGTGAAGATGGCACCATTGCCTGCCGACGGTGGCGACTTGCTCTGCTCATGGGGCGGACGCACCCGCATCGACGGTGCTGGTCTCAGCGATACCACGGCCCCTTATGGTCAGCGCGGTGATGCGACCGCGGCCCGTTTCGGCAGCCTCGCAGGCCGAGTCCGCGCTGAGGAAATGGAAGCAGGGAAGATTCGGCACGCTCTGTTCATCACCATCAACTGCACCACTGGCGCGGTCTATCCTGCTGACGGACTTGCACGAGCCTGTTCAAAAATTGGACGTCCCGATGCAGATGCACCCCCACTCGGCGCTCGCTTCCAGCTCAATATGTCGGAGACGGACATCAACAAGCTGCCATTTCCCGAATGGAAAAAAGTTCTGCTGCGCGCGGCCGCCGAATATGGCATGTTCGTCGGCGACACGGGCGCATCGGGCTACTTCGCCATCGAGAACGAAGCCGGTAACCAGTATGCGTCCCTGGGTGCGGAGGACAAGTGGCTCACTTTCGCCAAAAAGAACGGCTTTAGCTTCTGGGCACCCACTGAATCTTACGTGGGAAGCCTTGATGGCAGACTCCCGGATGGCACCGATATCTGGAGCAAACTCCGGATCGTGGTGACGCCCCGCCCGGTAGCGCAAACGCATTAACATGCGCAGGCAGCGATCGCCAGCCGCTTTGGGCTGGCTTCGATCTCGCATTCCCTTGCAACGCAGCTCTGTGCCCAGGTGGGCATAGAGCTGCGTTTCTCACATGAGCGCCGCGAAGCTTCCTAAAGATTTCGTTCGTCGCTTTCCGCAAATCCAGAAAAGCGGCTACGTGACTCGTCGGCACAGTTGCGCATTGTTGCTGAGGAGCCGCCGAGTGTTGGCCATCTCTGTCGTTTAAGAAATCCGCCCAGGCGCATAGCGGAAACGGCCGTTCGAAAACCGCCCCGCGTCTGCTTTCACCGTGGCTCAGCATTTGTGGAAGCTGGGCCGCTGCGCATGAAAACTGGCACCAACGACGTAAAATGCAATGGTTGCCATGCATACCGTCATTGACCTCATAGTGCGGCACGGAACCATCGTGGTATTCGCCGCCGTTTTGGGGGAACAGGTGGGTTTACCCGTGCCCGCCGTAATTGTTCTGCTGGCCGCTGGAGCCGCGATCGGGACCGGGCTGGTGTCGCCAGCGCCGGCGATTGCCGCTGCAGTAATCGCTGCGTTGGTCGGCGACTTCATATGGTATGAACTGGGTGCACGGAAAGGGACGATCCGTGCTGGGTGCACTCTGCCGCCTGTCCCTGGAACCTGACACTTGCATCCGCAAGACCGAAAACATTTATGACCGCTATGGCATGGCGGCGATTGTTTTTGCCAAGTTTGTTCCGGGCCTGAGCACCGTTGCGCCTCCCCTCGCCGGCGTCGTCGGAATTAGCCGCTTGCGATTTCTCCTGTTAGACCTCATAGGTACGTTCGCATGGACTCTCGCATACGTAGGCGCTGGATGGGTATTTCGCCGCGAAATCGAATGGCTCGCAAACACTCTGTCGCAACTGACGCGATCGGCGTTCGGCGCGGCGTTGCTGATTACCCTGATTTACATTGCATTCAAATATGCTGGCCGGCGAAGACTTTTTCGAGAGCTTCGCATCGCGCGAATCACTCCCGGTGAGTTGCATCTGCTGATGCAGGGAACCGAACTGCCCATGATCGTGGATATGCGGGGTGAAGCTGAATGGGCGCAGGGCGCGGTCCCCGGCGCACTCAGGCTCTCCACGAATCAGCTGGACAGCGTAATTCCGGCTCGCGCCGGTAAACACGAAGTTGTGCTCTACTGCTCCTGACCGAACGAAGCCTCGAGTGCCCGTGCGGCACTGCAATTGAAGCGCCTTGGTTTCGAACGCGTGAGGCCGCTCGAAGGCGGCTTTGAAGCATGGACAGCATCCGGCTACCCGGTCGAACCGCCAGGGACGAATTCGACGATCGCTTAGGGCGAATTCGTTCGAACGATAGAGAACCAGTCGTTCCCGCCAACAGGAAGAAGACACGCCCGGCGCAATGCGAGAGGCCATTGCCGCAGATGTATAATCACGGGCTCGTGGACAGGAACGTCGAATGCAGGTGTACAAAGCGGGACAATTGTATTTAGACTTACTCCACCTTGCCGTCCCGTGTCCTCACACCCTCAGGCCCGGCGCAGGAAGTTTTCTGAATCGAGTAACTGCTGATCATTAACCGAGTTTGTGAAATGAACAATTCCCCCAACGATTCCGGTGACATTGCTGTCCCGGCCTTTCTGGATCAGCTGAAAAACGATCTCAGAGCCGTGCGCGAAGACCGCAATGCCATCAGGCTGGCACTCCGGCGCGCATGTGAATACTTCGGGGCAGAAGGTGGATGCGTTGCTGTCGGAAACCCGGATCGCTCGCGCGTTGAGCTGATATCGGTGATTCCAAAAAGAGCACAGTGGGATCTGTCCTGCCTGAAGGACTTCCTTAACCAAAGTCGGCCGAGAATCGCACCGAACATCATCATGGCCCCGGTCCAGCGCCGCGGTCGTTTATGGGCCGTCCTCGCCCTCAAGGGTCGACAAGAATTCGAGATACCGTCGAGCTACATAGCGCTCCGGCGCGTCGCCTGGGTTCTGTCCGAGTGCATTGCGCTCATCGACTGGAAACGGAACACCGAAGTACGATCACAGATCGATCGCAAGATGCTGGAGCAGCTGGCCCCTCAGGATCTCTTCTACCAGATTCTGCACGGGTTGCGATCTTTACTGCAGTACGATCATTCTTCGGCAATTCTTATCTTCAATCCTCGCGAGAATACGCTTGAACTGGTTGCCGAACAGATTGCGTGGTGCAAAGGAAAAAGCCACCTGATCGGTCGGAAGCTGCGTCTGGACAGTGAAACTCGCGCGCTGATTCAGAAGAACGCTGTTTATGGTTTTCAGCGGCGCGACAGCGCGTGGCATGAATGGTCGGGCTCGCAGTCAGGCCGCCTGGCCGAGCTGCTGGATTACAACAATACCGGAAAAACATCGCCGGCGCAGCGGCGAGAGGGTTGCATGGTCTGTGCGCCGCTTGCCACACGCGAGGGTGTCCTGGGAGTGTTGAAAGTGGCGGCGTGCCATCCCGATTTCTTCAGCGCCTACGAGGCCGATCTCGTTCAACAGTTCACTCCTCTGGCAGCCCTCGCAATCCAGAATTCGCAACGAGCCGTAACACTCGAAGCCAAGATGCTGGAAGCGGAGAAGAAGCACGCTGTCGCGAATCTCGTGCGCGGCGTCTCACACGACATCAACAATGCCCTCGGGTCAGTACTGCCTCTGGTGCAGCAAATTCTTGTCGATTGTCAGTCCGGAGCGCTGGAAGCGAACACTCTGGCCGACGATCTCGAGCAGATTGAGCAGTCGATACAAACCTGCCGCAGAATCTTTGGCGGAATGCTTGCGCTTGCGCGAGGCGCGAATCAGCGCATAAATCAGGCAAACGTACGCCGTGCGCTGGACAGTACGCTGGCCATTCTCAGAGACGGCCTCGTACGACAAGGTATCCAGGTGGACGTCGAGGCTGTTGATTCCCTGCCGAACATCGAGGCCGGACAGGGAGACATCGAGCAACTCTTCCTCAATCTCGCCACCAATGCCCGGGACGCAATGCCGAATGGTGGTGTGCTTTCGATCAGGACCGAAGTAGTCGGTGACCTGCTTGCGATCCATGTCGAGGACACTGGCTGCGGTATCTCACCGGACCTCATGCCCCGAATTCAGGAGCCTTTTTTTACAACGAAGAAGAATGGGAACGGACTCGGATTGTCAATTTGTCGATCCATAATATGGAATGCACGAGGCCAGATAGACATTACGAGCCAGTCGGGTGCCGGCACCACGATCAAAGTCCTGTTACCGATCGTTCGCGATAACGCGATGGCCAGTGCCGTATGAGTTCATGGCGCATTCTCGTCGTGGATGACGAACCGGGCATCCTGCGGTCTGTTGAGCGGGTCCTTGGGCGGGATTACGAAGTCGAAGCCAGCCGGTCACCCCGCGAGGCCATTGCCCTGGCCGCGGAGTTCAAACCCGCCCTCGCCCTCCTCGATATCCAGATGCCGGAAATGGATGGCTTCCAGCTGATGGACACACTGCAGGCGCTTGATCCTGAGCTGGCTGTAATCTTTATGACCGGCAGCATTCATGAGCTGGACGCAAAGCTGGTACGGGCCATTCGAAAGAACGCATTTTACTTTCTTCAAAAGCCATTCGATCGAGGCGTGCTTCTCAGTCTTGTAGAAAGGTGCCTGGAGCAGAAACGCCTGGAGTATGCAGACCGGCACCACCTGCGGCGTCTGGAGAGGGAGCTTGAGGAGGCTCGGGTCTTTCAGCAGGCGATGCTGCCTGCTAGAAGTGCTGCAATAGGAGGAATCTCCGTATTCGCGCAGTACAGCCCCTGTTTTGAACTCGCAGGTGACTTCTTCGATTATGTTGCCGTCCCCGCTGGCGGCGCCGCCATCCTGATCGCGGACGTCTCAGGCCACGGCGCGAGCGCCGCGATGTTGACCGGAGTGGTGAAATCGGCATTCCGTTCGGCTGCGTCCGATATGTATGAACCGGTGTGCGTCGCGCAGTGTGTGGCGAACGCGATCGCATCATTCGCAGCGAATCGATTCATTACCCTGATCTGCGCGCGTGTGATGGGCAATTCTCTGGAGTTTGTTAACGCAGGCCATCCGCCCGGAATTCTGGCGCGTGATGGAAGCGTGGCAGGCCTGTTGGAGTCAACGGGTCCGATCATATCGCCGGCAATAGTTCGCGCCCCGCAGAAGCACACCATCCAGGTCAGACGCGGATCCGATCGTCTTGTTCTCTTCACGGATGCCCTGATCGAGGCGGAATCGGAATCAGGCGAGTATGGCCTCGAGCGTTTGGTTCAGGAAGTTACCGCAGGCGCAATGGATGGCGATGCGCTGTCGCGCAAGCTTCTGCAAAGCGTGCAGGAGTTTGCCTCCGGCAGACCTATCGCCGATGACCTGACGCTTGTCATCGCTGATTTATAGACACGTTCGCCGCCGGGGAAGAGCTTGGTTGCAACGTCACCATATTCCGCAACGCCCGCGAACACTCGGTAAACTCCAAACTATTCAGGACCGGGTACCTGGATCGTCCTGAATTGTAAACATCTTCTCTCTGCCCGGATATTCCGACGGGAAAAGAAACGTGTGAACTCACTCCGGCGTCTTGTTCCCCAACATTGCAAGCTTCGGGCTTTGTTACCCGATATCGTTATATGCTGAGCAGATGTCATGCGCGCCTTCGGAGGTGCCGTCGTGGCGCATACACCTTTGCTGCCGATACTTATCTCGGTTGACTGGCCTGGAGACTAGGGGGTTATCTATGACCACGTACGTTCGATCTTTGCTTCCGCGACTGGGGCTCTTGCTGTTTGCTGTAAGTCTGTCGCAGAGCACTCTTTTGGCACAGGGTTTTGGCACGATCGTTGGCACCATCACCGACCCGGCGGGAGCCGCAATTCCGTCCGCAAAGGTTCATGTCTCCGACGATTCCACAGGAACGGTAAGAGAGACAGTCACCAACGAGCAGGGCTACTTCGTGGTGCCCTCCTTGAGTCCGTCTACTTATACCATCACGATTGAGGCGTCGGGATTCGCTTCCTCGATACGGAAGGGCGTAGTACTGCAGGCCGATGAAAGCCGGCCGGTAAATCAGGCGTTGTCCCTGCAGCAAACCACTCAGACCGTGGAAGTTAGGGCGGATGCGGCAGTGGTGAACACCGTCACAGGTACCGTCAGCGAGGTGGTGGATCAGAGGCGCGTCGAGGATCTGCCGCTGAACGGACGCAATGCTGCCTCGCTCCTGCTGGTCGTTGCCGGAGCGATTCCGGCCCCCGGTACGGACGCGGACCAGGGAAACACCAAAACGTTTCCCGACGACCGTGACGGTCTCCACCAACGGTGCCCGGCAGAACCAGGTCAGCTTCCGCCTCGATGGCGCGAATAACAACGATCTCTACACCAACGTCAACCAGCCTTTCCCGTTCCCCGATGCGCTGCAGGAGTTCAGCGTGCAGACGTCGAATTACTCCGCCAAGTATGGCGGCAATGCGGGCGGCGTTGTAAATGTGGTCACCAGATCGGGCACCAATGAGTTCCATGGAAGCCTGTTCGAATTCAACCGCAATGCCGTGTTCAACGCGCGCAACTTCTTCGCGGCGAAACGCGATCAGCTGAAGCGCAACCAGTACGGCGGAACCATCGGCGGTCCGGTGATTCTCCCCGGACTAAACCGCAAAGACAAGGACTTCTTCTTCTTCGGGTACCAGGGCACGAAGATTCGCAACCTCGGCAACACCACCAGCGCATTTTTTCCGACGGCAGCAACACTGAACGGCGACTTCTCTTCGCGCCTCAGCGCTTCGAACCCGGACAATCCGTTCGGCAAAGCGGTGACCATTATTGATCCGAAGACTGGCACTCCTTTCCCGAACAATCAGATTCCGACGAGCCGTTTCGATCCTGCGGCGCTCGCGTTTACCAAGTACATCCCCGTTCTGCCCTCCGGCAACGGCCGCACTTTCTACTCCGTTCCGCTCGCGCAGGATTTCAACGAGTTCATCGCGCGCGGCGACCACACGTTTACCGAAAAAGACCGCCTGACGCTCCGATACTTCTACGACAAGTTCCAAAATACGGGCTTCCTCGACAAAACCAACTACCTGGCCAACTCGAATTACTCCGTCATCTACTCGCAGAATGCCCTGGTCGGCGAGACGCACATTTTCGGACCGGGAGCCCTGAACGAATTTCGACTCAGCTTCTCTCGTGAGACCTCGAACCGTGGCCCGGCGCCGGGCAGCATCAGCCTTGCCGATCTGGGCGTGAAACTGTATCAGCCACCCGTGAAAACAATTTCGAAGGCATCAACGTATCCGGCTATTTCAACCCAAGCCAGACCGATCCGGCCGATTTCATCCGCAACCAGTACAACATCAGTGACGACTTCAACTTGGTTCGTGGCAAGCACAGCCTTCTCGTTCGGTGGCTCCGCCATTCGCGGCCAGGTACTGCTGCGCAACCAGTTCCGCACCTCCGGCTCTTACAGCTTCACCGCCGACGTCACCAACGACGCGCTCGCCAGCTACCTGCTCGGCTACGTCCGCACATTCACGCAGGGTTTCGGCGAGTTCAAGGACAACCTCGTCAACACCTGCAGCCTTTACGTTCAGGACGACTATCACGTCTCCCGCCGCCTGACTCTGAACCTCGGCCTCCGCTACGATCCCTTCACCCGTGGCAGGAAACAAAAGGACGCATCGAGCAGTTCAGCGTCAGCGCGTTACGGGGCCGGTACCCGCTCGCAGGTCTACACCAACGCTCCTCCCGGACTGCTGTTTCCCGGCGATCCTGGCGTGCCGCAGTGGGGCGCTAACGCTGCTACGAGAACTTCGCTCCGCGCGTCGGTTTCGCCTACGACTTCACAGGCGACGGCAAGACCAGCATCCGCGGCGGCGCCGGGATCTTCCACGACGCGATTCAGGACGGCATTTTCAACAATCGGTTCGTCGATGTCTCACCCTTCAGCCCCCAGTTCAGCCTGACGCAGCCGCAGGGCACATTCAGCAATCCCGTACATCGGTTATGCGAACCCGTACCCGGCGCCGTTCCCTCCGCCCAAAGACAGTCCGTTTCCCGGACCAGTTCTCGTCATCACCTATGACCCGGCAAACGGCGGCAGGCAATTGACTCCTGTCGTCTACAGCTGGAATCTCATCGTCGAGCGCCAGGTTCCCGGTGACTGGCTGATGCGCGCCGCATATGTAGGCTCGCAGTCGCGCCATCTGCTCGAGTCGCTGGAACTGAATCCCGTCCGTGTACACGCCCGGCAGCACGTTGTCCACCGATGCCCGCCGCGCTTTCCAGCCATACGGCTCCATCTCGCAGGCTTCGCAGGACATCAACTCCGGGTTCAACTCACTGCAGATCACCGCCCAGAAACGCTACTCAAAGGGCCTCACCGTGCTCGCGAATTACACCTGGTCGAAGTCGATTGATGACTTGCCGTACGGCCAGGGGATCACGGGTGTCTCGGCAGGGCAGTAACTCGCCCATACCGTGGAACTTCCCCGGACGACATCAGTACGACCGCGGACCTTCCGAGTTCGACCATCACGCATCGCTTGGTCGGCTCGTACGTCTGGGCGTTGCCGGCTTGACCGGAGCCAACGCGTCTCGTCCGTGCGTTCGCCGGCGGATGGCAGTTGAACGGGATCTTTACGCTGCAATCTGGCGGTCCGTTGACGATCCTGGCCGGTAAAGATCAGTCCGGTACTGGACTTGGCTCCGACCGCGCGAATTATCTTGGCGGCAATCCCTACGGGACCGGCGCATGCGGCGCCACGGGCACCTGCGTCAACTACCTGGTTCCGAGCGCGTTCGCTGTTCCCGGCAGCGGGCACGTTCGGCAACGTTGGCAAAGGTGCTCTGCGCGGTCCGAACCTGATGAACTGGGATACTGGAATCTTCAAGGAATTCCGATTGAGGAGCGAGGCGACTGAGACTGCAGTTCCGCGGCGAGTTCTTCAACGTCCTCAACCGGGTCAACTTCAACAATCCGAACGTTACCGCCAGTGCCGGCGGCTTCGGAAGCATCACCAGTGCACAGGACCCGCGCATTGGTCAACTCGCGCTGAAGTTCCTCTTTTAGGGATCGGGCCACACGCGTCGGTTCATGGCGCGCGTGGCCTCATCGCAGTTCAGGCGCGTTTTCGCACCACCCACGTCGTCATGCAGCGCTGATTCTGAACGACCGTGGTCTTGAGTGGGTCCAGCAGTTCCCCACCAAGTTCCGCTGTGTATTTCATCAGGAGCGCCTCGTCCACCAGGTATCGTTCCGTTCCATCCGGAAGCAGAAACCGGTGTCCGGAAACTCTTCTGATTCGGTCCTGCATGCCAATCGACGACGCGAGGCGGCAGAAGAAGACACCTCCCGGCATTAGAACTCGCCATGTGCCTCGGAGCATTGCATCGAACTGATTGTCGTCCTGAGCAAAGTGCAAAACGGCGCTGCTCACGACAAACTCGGCGATGCCGTCCGGAAAGGACATGTTCTCGAGCTGTTCTACTCGGAAATTTTCTGCGCGAGCAGTCGCTCCAACACCCGCCGCGAGCTGGCGAACAGCGGCGATGGCGGCTGGATCGCGATCCGCACCGTACACCTCATATCCCGCCCTGAGGAAGAACCTCAGGTTGCGCCCTGATCCGCAGCCTGCGTCGAGAACCGACATCCCCCGCCGTACGCGTCCGCGCAGGAGTTGGTCAAAGAGGTAGATGTCGATGTTGCCGAACAGTTCGGAGATAGCTGCTTCGTCCGTTATCGTTGACTGCACTTCGAATTGTCCTGGTGAACGAAGTACTGCCGGTACGCCGGCGATTTCTTGTCCATGCATCCGGAAAGATTCAGCAATCGGACGTTGCGAAACTCCACAGGCTGGCTTTCCGCCTGAAGTGCCATGTACCCCTCTGTCAGAGGCTTGCCGTCAATTTTGATCTTCGGATCATAGCGGTTCGCAACTCCACCGCCGATCTCCGGCTTTTCGTACTCGAGGACTTTCTCTCCCGCGATCCAGTGGCGTACGTGCTCATTACCCAGGACTTCCACCTCCACCTTGACCCACGCATCGTCAGGATAAATCTTTGACTTCGAATTTGTGCAGTGTGCCTTCACCATCTCGCCGTTCATATAGATCTCTGTACCCGGCGTGCAGACGTTCATCGTAGTACGACCGCCGGCAAGCAACTGAGCCTCGATGCTTATAGGCCAGTCCTGATCCTTGAGAATGGTTTCCGGCGCCTGCGAGTGCACCATCACTCCGCTGTTCAATCTTGCATACGACGGCCCACCCTTAATCTGCTGGCCGAAAAAGCGGTATTCCACGGACACGACATAATGGGACAGCTTCTGCCGCCAGAAAAGGTGCCCGAAGCGTGCGCCGAACCCGTCCGGATATTTGTCATACATCACGCGTATCAGTCCGTTTTCCACGCGGAACGTGTCGCCGTAATTATCACCGACCTCGTGTCCCGCCAGTTTTACAACCCAGCCATCCAGATTCTTTCCATTGAAAAGCGAGATCCAGTCCTCTGCCGGAGCCGACTGCCAGTCGGCTCCCTGAACAGCCGAGGCGGCGATCAGAAGTGCGAGTACGGCTTTTGTTGATCCTGCAAACATTGCGGTAATCAGCATACCTCGTCCTGGCCAGTCGAGGCGTATGATGATCCATATGGCAAATGCGGCGTACGTATCGAATGTGCGGATCGAGCGCATCAACGGGCCGCTGCGTCGCGCATAGCTGCATGCGGAGAAGGACCCGGTTCTCTTCGGAGTACACGGCTTCTTTGCCGGTGGCAATTGAAAAATCATGCGCGCAAGAACCGGACACGTTCACAATCAGGTAGACGCGCAAAGTGGACGCACAGGGAGATATGGGGGCGCGATGGTGCTCGCAATTCTGTGTTTACGGCTGGCGTTCGCGCAGACTGCGGCCGCACCCGTTCGACTCTACCCGGTTGACGACAGCGATCGCGACCCTGCTTTTCATTCCTACGTGCATAAGCTCCAGGCCGCAGTCACCAGGCGTGACACTGCGGCACTCCGCAAGTTGGTCGATACGAAGGAGGTAGTGGTCGGCGCTGACAAAGAGGACAAGGGTTGGGCCAAATTCATGGAACGATGGCAGCCTCAGGATCGTGATCACTCGCCGCTCTGGCCCGCCCTCTCAACGCTCTTGTCACTCGGCTTCGTTCAGGAGCACCCGCGTCTCTTCCTCTCGCCCTATCTCGTATGGCGTTTCCCCCGGGAGCTCCCGGTGCGTGACCCTCTGGTCGTAATCCGGGAGAAGGCTCCTTTGCGTGCAGCGCCATCGGCGCGCGCCGACATCATCGCTTACTTGTCTTTTGAGATCATCGAGCGGCTCCGGCGTGCCACAGCAGCCGGACGATTTCGTTCAGTGGGTCTACGTTAGAAGCTCGAGCGGCAAGACTGGCTATCTCGACGCAAAGGACGTCATGAGTCCGGCAATGCCGCGCGCGCAGTTCGGAATGCACGACGGTCGCTGGCTCTTGATTGCGTTAGAAAGTTCTGCCGAGTGACACTGGCTCTGACAATCTCAACATGGTGAAGGACGTGGGGCGGGCATTTCTGCCCGCAGCCGACTTTCAGTCGGCTCAAACCGCTGAGAAAGACCGTCTTCCCCGCCCGGGTAATCCACGTAAGCTAAGCCAGCCGGCGTTTGACAGCAAACGCGAGCAGACAGGCCGGAACGAGCAGAAGGGTTGCCGGCTCAGGAACTGCAGCGGGGCTGATGGTGTACCTCGACGTAAATACGGCTGGACTGCGGTTCTGAATACCCCCACTGCTCGTGCAGGGGAACGATGCACACATCGCAAAGCCGAACGGAGTCAGACTGACATCGCGTGTGTTGATCGGCACCGCCGAGCCGCTAAGATTCGTGAAAGTTATAGGAGAGTCAAAGATGACGGCAAAACCGCTCGGCGTGCCCTCCGTGATCCTGACGATGGTGCTCAAAGTGGTAGGCGAATAGTTTTGAGGATCGCTGAACATCAGCGTCACAGGGGCACTGTCGCCGCTTGCGGGCGAGTTAGAGAGTGTGAAATTCCCGGAAAGTGTCGAGCCGGCATGCATCGGCGAGAGATCGATACTAAGCGTCTCGACGATCGCTCCCTGCATCGTTCCAGCCGCTGCGATTAGCAGGGAAAGCGTGATGAATGTGCTCTTCTTTATCATGTGAGCGCCCTTTTTAAAGAAAGTTTCGAAATCGAAATCGTCTGTTCGTTACATCAATTCATGTAACGAGTCGTGCGTATTACAACTGCACGGAAATGCTGTTTCGGTGTAACAGCCTGCTCAGTCTAGCACCAAAGAGATTCACGCGACTGCTTTCTCCGGCATCCTGCCTTGATTCAGTCTTAAAGTTGGCAGCCTTCAACGGAGCTACGCAGAGGACATCGGCAGACATTGCACCAGAACACCCCATTTTGCCTTCACGGAACGACTCCTTCATTTCATCCGGAGGCGCGATTGCATCCGCGAGTCAGAGGTTGTGTCATGCTTTGTATTCGGCGCGGGTTCACGAAAAGCCACAAGACCGCGGAGATAGCCGTAGCGCCTGCGCCCAGGAGAAGCACGAACGTTCCAGTCGCCTGACGTTTGCAACCCCCACCCCATCAGAGCCGGTGAAGCGAAGCAATTGGATGCGGCATTCATCAGTGTGAAATCCTCATACCGCGTGTACACGGGAGAGAACGTGTTGCTCTCCTGCACTATCGATGCAATTGCGATCCGCAATGAAAGTTCAGGGATTTTAGGATATTAGTTTTTTCGTTCGTCTCTGACGAGACGAACCAGTCGGGAGAGAGTATCGATCAGGACAGCAGGTTCGTCGGTTGCTTTGTATACCCGCGCAGAGCCTCTGCATATCGCACCCCGCACGTCGCTCCGCGATAGCGAACTATCGATTCTTTCAGATCCTGCGCCGAATCGCGCCGCTCGGGCGCGTAGGGCTGATTTTGCACAAAGGCCATCAATTCCCCAAGCCATTGCTGTGCTGTCGGCCACTCCGGTGTAATGTCCACGAAGGTATCAGGCTCGAATCCAATCGTGTGGCGCGGACCATTGTCGTAGTAGTAAATGTTGCTCGGCGCCTTGATCCCCGACTTCCTCAGGATCTGACCGGCATTCTTCAGGGCGATCTCACTCAGCGGCGACGCAACCCGATGATCGTCGTGACTATCGTTCGGCCACAGAATGAGCGAGATATCCGGCTGAACTTCAGCAACGAGATTCGCGACTGCCAGTTTATTTTCTGTCGTCACGTCAAACTGATGCGAGGAGAAATTCAGAAATCGCATCTCGGCCCCATAATGATGGGCCAGCTTACGTGACGCGTCCAGCAGTTCCTTATCTCGGCCTTTGACGGGGGACCAGTTCGAATAGTCGCCAATAAGAGCGCCGATGACAACGCGCCAGCCACGCCGGATCGCCTGGAGCATGACGCCAGACACCCCGAACACACAGTCGTCATAGTGCGCACCGAGTGCGAACAACGTTTTTGCCATTGCGCCTATCCTATAGGAAACACTCGAACAGATCGCCAATATCGGTTCGGGAGTCGCGAGGAGGAGCTGGCGGCCCAAATGCGGCACCGCCGGCCGCGTCGTTGTTTGCCCCCGGAGTTTGCTGATCGAACATGTGATTGATCGAAGCGAGGGTTGGCAGACCGAACACTCGCTCAACGAACTTCAATACAGAAGCGTGTTCATAGAACGTTGGCTCGAGGTGACGTTTCTTCGCGTGCGGAGAGATGACCCAGGTAGGAACGCGAATACCAGCGCCGTAGGCGTCCAGTACCGGAGGCGACACATGATCGAAGAAACCGCCTGCTTCGTCGTAGGTCAGGATATAGGCCGATGAGGACCAGTAGCGCGACAGCATCAATGCCGTAATCAGTCTTTGTTGCAGCGACTGCCCGTAATTGAGGTCATACGGGGGGTGCTCGCCCGAGATGTCATCCGTCATCAGAAACGAAACCTGCGGCAGCTTCCCGCTGAACAAGTCAGCATAATAATCGAACTCGTTATAGGTAGTCACCCGCGGATCATTGTGCCAGCGCTCGAAAAAACCAAAGATATTGTCGCAGTACAGTGATCCGAGCGGGTTCTCGACCGAACACGGCAGTTCGATTCCATACACCTTCCACGTGATGTTATGCGCATCGAGAAGGTCAAGGATGACGGGCCATTTAAGCGTACCCGGAGTGAGATTGTTGTTCGTTATTCCACCGCTGGTTCCACCAACCGAATAAAGGCGATTGGGGTACGTGGACCCAAGTTGCGAGCAGTGATAGCCCACGCACAACGAGAATCTCTGAAACAGACTGTAGTAAAACGACAGCGCTGGTTCAGAATAGTACAGCATCGCGGTCGGGCCATTCGCAGTGTAGAATCCGTCCATCCTGCCGTTGTCCCATTCCGAGTGAATTGTCCCCCAGTCATGCGCAGGGTTGGGAGTCGAGGTTGAGGAAAACGGTATGGGCACGACCCTTCTACCCGAACCATCGGGCTGGGAATAGCCAGGAGGCACGCCGTAGCCGCCCACGAACGGAGCATATCCGTAGTAGTGGTCAAATGACCGATTCTCATTAACTGAAATCAGGACATGCTCGACAGGAATCGTTTTGGGTGCATCGCGCGTCCCCCTTGATTGAGCATCCGCGGAGGGAAGGGCCAGCCCTGCAGCTCCCAGGTAACTCAGATTCTTCAGGAAATGCCGACGGGAACGCTCTTCTTGCCGGTGCATTCACACTAGCCTGGCACAAGCTTGAGTCGCGTGGCGAGACGCTTGCAGTTCGCCGGCAGTTGCTTTATTGGTGAGATGCAAGCTCCAGCGAGTCCACATTCCACAGCAGCTGCGGACGCAACACCACGGGTTTGATCCCGCGCACGAGGGGAGAAACCGCTCCGAGCGCGTTCGGGTGAACAAGATAAAGAACGGGCTCCTGCTCGTAAAGGATTTCCTGAACGCGGTCAAAGGCGGCCTTCCTTGCCTTCTCGTCAACTGAGGAAGCCTGCTTCAGCATCAACGTATCGATTTCCGATTCCCACCTGGTTTCCGGAGCAGATTGTTTCGGATTCCACATATGGTTGGGTCCGGAACTGGTCCAGATATCCATGTCGGTTGCAGGGTCAACGTTGACACCGACCGTCCCAAGCAGGCACGCGTCATAGTTGTACGTTTTTACGATCTTTTCTACCAGAGCCATGAAATCGAGAGTGACAATATTCAGTTCAATCCCGATCGCCTTCAGGTCACGCTGAATAAGAGCTGCCATTTGATTTCGCGTACGGCTGTCAGCATTCGTCAGCACAGTAAACCGAACAGGATTGCCCTTTGCATCCTTCAGCACGGACCCGTCAAAGGAGAACCCGGCAGCTTTTAACAGCAGACGGGCCCGCGAGACATCAACAGTTCTCTGCTTCAGCTGCGAATTGAAGAAGAACCGGTTGCTTGCAGGATATGGACCGACAGCCGACACCGCGTGACCCTGGTAAACGATCCGGCAGATGTCACTTCGGTTAATCGCCAGCGATACTGCATTCCTGAACTCACGGGAGGTGAACCAGCTCCGCTTTTCGGGTGACAGCGTCGGTGCATGGGTCTGATTGAACCAAAGAAATTCCTGATCGAGTGACGGACCTGAGTCAACCACGTGCAACGAGTCTACGCCTGCCAGTTCGGCATAGGTCCTCGAATCGATATTGCTCATAAGATCGATTTCCCCGCGACGAAGCGCGAGCGCTTCAAGTTCACGATTCTTCTGCACGGAAATCGAAATCTGGCGGATTTTCGGCAGCTGATGGCCGGCTCCATCTCGCTTCCAGTAATTAGGATTAGCGCTCAGCTTCATCGATACTCCGGAAACTCGAGCGTTCACCATGTAAGGACCGAGAACAGCATTTGCGTTGCGGCTCGCTCTCGACGACACAATCGAGACCTGATCCAGAAGCCTTAGCAAGCCAGGAACGGGCTGCGAAAATGACAGGCGGACTTTGAACGGCGTGACTGCGGTCACCTCTGGTTCTTTCCCTTTGAACCTGAGCGAGTCCGCAACCGCGCTGTGCAGCTCAGGCGCCATCAGAAGCCGAAATGTGTTCACAACGTCGGCCGCATCGAAGGGTGATCCGTCCGAGAAGCGAATGTCGCGCCTCAGATCGAACGTAAACTGCCGTCCATCGCCGGAAATATTCCACCCAGCCGCAAGCGCCGGTTCCGGTTGCTGGGTTGCACGATTCAGCCGAACCAGGACTGCCGAGGTGAGATATCTCAGGAAATCCGAGAACTCATCGCGTACATCCAGCGGATTTAACGATGCAGGCTCACCATGCATGTAAAAGCGCAACTCGTTCTGAGCTGCTGCTGCCGTAAGCACCGTGCTCAGAGCGAAAATGATTCGCCAACGCAAAAACATACGATCTGTTCATCTTAAACGAGTTATCCCTCACAAACGGAAATTACTCTCTGGTTTTCCTGCTTTTGTCCGGAGACATGCAACGAAGTGACCAGGTGATGGCAGGTTCTTGCAGAATATTCGGCTGTACTTTGTCGCCTCGAATCCGGTAGTTATTCATAAGTCGTTGCAGATAAATGACCGGACACGCATCTGTTGGCTACGGGACATAGCGATCCCCCCACAAATTAGTAGACCACCTAAGGTGTGGACCCTATATCAAAAAGGGTGGCTTTAGAACCAAACTAAAGCAGAACCAACCTGGGTAAATCAGTCGAAAAAATCAGGACAAGCAGTGCTGGTTTTGTGAGATTAAAAGTCGCAGCGAGTTTCAGCGATTGTGTGGACGGATTAAATATCGCGCTCTGAGTCGACGCTGCAGGCTCAGACGTCGGGAGGCAGGATGCTAAAAATATCGACGAGTCTCGTTGCGATTCTCTTGTCGATCGGTTCGGGTTCGTCGTGTTCGGCAGCATCACCGAAGGTTGCCGCCGACCTTTCCTCGGACAGTCTTCAGCCAATTGACGTCATTGTTCAGTTTGCGACCCCGCTTTCATCGGAAAAGCACAACCGTGTATCTCAGCACGGAGGAAAATTAAAAGCAGAAATCCCTTCGATTAAGGCGGGCGTTTATTCCATTTCGCCCGCCGCAGCGAAAGACCTGGCCAGTGACCCGGATGTGGTGTACGTTTCTCCGGATCGGCAGGTTCAGGCCACCCTCGATACCAGCAACCCCACAATCGGTGCGCCGACTGCCTTTACCTCGGGGCTCGATGGAACAGGTGTTGGCATTGCAATCATCGACAGCGGAATCCTCGAAGTCCGTGACCTCATGGGCGCTGGCACCAATGCTTCCAGTACTTCGCGGGTGATTTTTAGCCAAAGCTTTGTTCCCGGCTCGACGAGTACATCCGATCAATATGGTCATGGCACGCACGTCGCGGGCATCGTCGCGGGAAATGCAAATTCGTCTACAGGCGCTGGATTCAGCAAATCATTCCGCGGAATCGCGCCGAATGCCCGGCTGATCAATCTCCGCGTTCTCGACGGCAATGGTGTCGGCACGGAGAGCGCAGTAATCCTGGCGATTGATAAGGCGATTCAGCTGAAGAACCAGTACAACATCCGCGTGCTGAATTTGTCACTGGGGCGCCCGGTTTTCGAAAGCTACGTCGTCGACCCTCTCTGTCAGGCAGTCGAGCGTGCGTGGAATGCCGGAATTGTTGTGATTGTCGCAGCCGGAAACGAAGGACGGAACCGCTCGCAGGGGACCGACGGTTACGGGACTATCACGTCGCCCGCCAACGATCCGCTCGTAATTACGGTCGGCGCAATGAAAACCGTCGATACCGCATCCAGGGCCGACGACCTGATCGCCAGCTACAGCTCCAAAGGCCCGACGCTTTTCAATCACATCGTCAAGCCGGATATCGTCGCTCCCGGGAATCGGATAATCTCCCTCGCGGCATCAAAGAGTCTGGTCTCGAGCAATGCCAACACGAATCGTATTCTTTGCTCTTACTATCAGACGACATCGAACAAGAGTTATTCGGGCGACTACTACAGGCTCAGCGGGACCAGCATGGCTGCGCCGATGGTTGCGGGTTCAGCCGCGGTGATGTTGCAGAAGGACTGGACGCTCTCGCCCGACACCATCAAAGCGCGGCTGATGAGAACGGCTTCCAAGTCGTTCCCGGCCTTCAGCACAGCAACCGATCCCTCGACGAACACAAAATATACGTCCCAGTACGACGTCTTCACCGTCGGTGCTGGTTATCTCGATCTTCGTGCAGCGCTGAATGACGTTCAGGTTGTAGATCCGGGGACTACGGCAGCATCTCCGGTCGCTGTTCTCGACAGCACCAGTAACACAGTCCGTGTTGTAAACGCGAACCCGGCAGTATGGGGTAAATCTGCCATCTGGGGATCGTCCGCGATTTGGGGAAGTGCCGCGATATGGGGAACAAATATCTGGATTGATGGCCAGGCTGCCATTTGGGGCAGTTCCGCAATTTGGGGCAGCTCCGCAATCTGGGGGACCACGGCCACCAAAGCCGGCAGCGCCGTTTGGGGAACAGGCGCCATTTGGGGTACGTCGACCCAGAACGCATCCGAAGCACTGAACCAGTTGCTCACAGGCGAATGAACCCGGAAAAACAAAAACATCACAAATTCGCCGGAAGGAAATCTTTATGAGTCGAGTTACGAAACCCGCACCCAGGTCTTTTCAGCTGTTGCTGCTTGCGATAGTCGCGAGCCTGTCCACGTCTGTTTCCGCCGCGCCGCCTCCCGGTAAAGGAAAGCTGAGCCATGAGCTGCAAAGTATCGATCCCGGCAGCACCGTGGATATGATCGTGCAGTTCCGGAGTACTCCCGCCGACAGCGAGTTGAAAAACCTCGCCGCGCATGGCGTGCTGAAGAACACCTTTCGCCATTTCCCGGCGGCAGTGTTCCGCGGTCGGGCAGATGCTTTGGAGGCGCTCGCGGCAAACCCGAATGTCGCCTAT
Source organism: Bryobacteraceae bacterium (assembly GCA_963794765.1). Classification (GTDB taxonomy): domain Bacteria; phylum Acidobacteriota; class Terriglobia; order Bryobacterales; family Bryobacteraceae; genus JAWXCM01. Next base: position 49,918 of record CAWCGC010000031.1, read on the forward strand.
ATTTCGCCGGATCGAACTCTTACCGGCAGCCTGCAATTCGCCGTGCCTGCCGTTGGAGCGGATGTAGCTTTTAGCCTCGGCTGGACGGGAACTGGCATCGGTATCGCCATCGTGGATAGCGGCGTCAAAGTCGATCACCCCGATATCAAAGGGCGAGTGGCATATTCAGAAAACTTTGTCGCCGGTGAATCTACAACCGATGATCTGTATGGCCACGGAACTCATGTGGCCGTTGCCGCCGCAGGAAATGGTTATGCCTCCACCGGCAACAACTATACCGTCACCTTCCGCGGAATTGCACCTCGCGCAAACGTAATTAACCTCAGAGTTCTCGACAGCAGAGGACACGGCACCGACTCTGCTGTGATTGCCGCAATCGATCGTGCGATCGAACTGAAAACGATGTACAACATCCGCGTTCTGAATCTGTCTCTCGGCAGAGGCATTCAGGAATCGAGTTCTGTTGATCCTCTGTGCGCAGCGGTCCACCGAGCGTGGCAAGCCGGTATCACCGTGGTGGTCGCGGCAGGTAACAACGGCCGTGACAATTCCATGGGCACACTTGGATACGGAACCATCTCTTCACCGGCAAACAGTCCGGATGCAATAACAGTCGGCGCGATGAAGGACATGGGAACCGCGACGAGGGCGGATGACCTTATGGCCAGCTACAGTTCAAAAGGGCCGACACTTATCGATCAGACCGTCAAGCCCGATATCGTCGCTCCCGGTAATCTGATCATTTCCGGAATGTTATCCACCTCCAACCTGTTCAGCATGCTGCCGCAAAATGTGGTCCCCGTCTCGTATTACCGGAATGTCGGCACGACCAATAGTTCCTCGGTCTACTTTCGATTGAGTGGCACCAGCATCGCGGCTCCGATGGTATCGGGTGCGGTCGCACTCCTGTTGCAAAAAGCGCCCGATCTGACGCCGGACCAGATCAAGGGCCGCCTGATGAAGACTGCCGGCAAGTCATTTCCCGCCACAAGCACCAGCACTGACCCGGTCACAGGAGCTGTGTATCCGGTAACCTACGATCTGTTTACCGTCGGAGCCGGATATCTTGACATTCCGGCTGCACTCAGCAATAACGACCTCTCCACCGCGTCTGCACGGTCGCCTCGCGCGCTCTTCAACAGCGCAGACGGGACCGTTTCGGTGATTACCGATGCCGGATCGGTTTGGAGCGATGTGATCATATGGGGCACGTCCGTGGTCTGGGGGAACAGTGTCATCGTAAACGGAAATGTCCCGATCTGGGGAACAGGAACCAGCTTGGATGACAGCACAAGTCCAGGGTTCGTGATCATCTGGGGTTCGAGCCTCCCAACACTCGCGGCTGATTCATTTCCGCAGGCGGTATCTGCAGCCGGCGAGCGCTGATCTTCCAGCGCTGGAGAGGCAGTTATGAACGCTCGGGCCAAACTCTATGTAGCATTTGTCATCGCGCTTGGATCTTTGGCGGCGATTCGCGGCTGTTTACTGTGGTCGCCCCAGAACTACCTGAAATTCGGGTTGTATCTCACCCTCGCGATCGTCGGGGCAGGGTTGAAAGTTCGCCTGCCTCGTGTGGCCGGAACGATCTCCGTGATGTTTGTGTTTCTGCTTTTGGGGATCGTCGAGTTGAGCTTATCGGAAACACTGGCGATGTGCGTTGCAGCTGTTATTACCCAGAGCTATTGGCATGCCCAATACACACCGAAGCTGTACCAGGTTGCCTTTAGTGCTGCCGTCCTGTTCATGGCGACCACCGCCGCCGACTTCGTTTTCCGGTCTGAGGTATTCGGCATTGTTCACAATTCCTCACCCCTGCTGCTCGCCATCGTCTCGTCAGTTTTCTTCATCGTAAACTCCGTACCGCTGGCTGGCGTCTTCGCTCTGACCGAGAACAAAAAGTTTGCACAGATCTGGACCGAGACGTACATCTGGGTCTTTCCTTACTACCTCGTTGGAGCTGCTCTCGTCGGGCTCGTTGGTTTTGCGAATGGCGTTCTGAACTGGGGAACGTGGGTTCTGATCGTTCCGACGATTTACGTAATGTACAGGTCTTATCACCTGTATCTGGAGAAACTCGAGAACCAGCGCAGAAGGACTGAAGAGGCGCGGCTGCATGCGGAACAAGTCGCCCTGCTTCTTGATCAGACCATCGCCGTCAACGAGGCCCTGAAACGGGCCAATGACGATCTTCAGCAGTTTGCATATGCTGCCAGTCACGACCTTCATGAGCCTCTCCGAACGATGCTTCTTTACGGCGAGCTGCTGAAGCGCAGGCATGGGCCGGAATTTAGTCCGGAAGCTGCAAGGCTTCTCGGCACCGTTGTTGACAGCGCCGAGCGCGTTAACCAGCTAGTTAAAGACCTCTTGTCTTACACACGCGTTAGCGGAACAGATCGGACGACCGATCATGAAGCGGACGCAAGGGAAGTGCTGAGCGAAGTGGAGCAACTGCTGATACAGCGAATCACAAAAACAAACGCCCTGATTGAGGTGGACGAGCTTCACGCCGTTTTGGTTCATCGAACTCACTTACTGCAGCTGTTCCAGAATCTTGTTTCCAACAGTATCAAGTATTGTTCACCGGAAAAGCAGCCTCGGATTCACATCAGCAGCCGGGTAGTTGATGATCTGACGGTTCAGTTCTCTTTCGCCGATAACGGAATCGGCATTGCTTCTGACTATCACGACCGAATCTTCGGCGTATTTAAGAGGCTTCACACTCGAGAGGTTCCCGGCACCGGTATTGGCCTTGCGATTTGTAAGCGAGTAGTCGAAACATACGGCGGAAACATCTGGGTCGAAAGTGAACAGGGCGCCGGAAGCACGTTCCACTTTACACTTCCTGCGGCGGGTCGTAACAGGACCACCAACCCAATAGTTGAAGCGCCCCAAACCAGGGCCGCCGCCACCCAAAAAAGCTTACGGTTCGCCGCTGTTCAAAACGCCTGAACGTGCGATTCCAGCAATCATCACGGAACCTCCACTCGAAACGATCCTGATAAACTCTGCGAAATGAACCGCCGTGACTTGCTGGGTATGCTCGCTGTCTCGACCGGCAGACTCTGCTCTGCGGCACAAACACAAACAGGCCGCGCAAAAATCGCCGAGATACGGCTGCTGAACCTGCGAACCATCAGGGATGTTGGATCGCTCGAGCCCGCGTGGAACAAAGGCGGCTCCATGCGATTCGCAGAGGGCGGCGGATCGGTTCTCCAGATTCGTACGGATAGCGGCATCAGCGGTATAGGACCGGGAATCGACCCCAGCCTGCTCGATGTCCTCAGGGCCCAGTTAATAGGTAAGGATCCCTTCGACACTGAGCAGCACGCCGGCCGCCTGCGCTACTACGCACAAGGCGCATCGTATCGCGGCGGCGCTTGTGTGGACATTGCGCTCTGGGATCTCATCGGCAAGGCGTCGGGCCAGCCCCTCTACAAACTCTTTGGCGGAGCACGCGATCGCGTAATGCCCTATGCGAGCATGATCGTGCTCGGCACACCGGAGGAGCGGGCGCGTCAGGCACAACAACTTTCCGAGTCGGGCTGGAAGGCGATCAAACTACGTTTGCACCACGAGAACATTCGCGACGATCTGCGCACAGTAGAGTTGGTAAAGAAATCGACCAATGGACACATGACCATCATGGTTGACGCCAATCAGGCGCAATCCGGTGGAAACTGGCAGCCTGGCCTCCTGTGGGATTTTCGGCGAGCACTCGAAACTGCGCGGGAGCTGGAGAAACTCGGTGTTTACTGGCTCGAAGAACCTCTCCCTCGTTACGATTTCAGTCAGCTGGCGGAACTAAACCGGCAGGTCGCGATCCCGATAGCGGGAGGAGAAAACAATCGCGGGTTGCACGAATTCCGGCAGATGTGCGAGCTGGGCGTCTTCGACATCCTGCAGCCCGAACCGCTCGTCATGGAGGGAATCACGGGACTCCGCAAAGTCGGTGTGCTTGCGGAAGCGTTCAATCTCAAAATCGTGCCTCACCATGGAGGCGGCGATATCGGAACCATTGCGACCCTGCATCTGGTTGCCTCGTGGCCTCACGCACCCTGGTGGGAACTCCTGCATGACCCGCCAATCGGCTCGTATGAGCACCGTTTCAGCATCTTCAAAAATGCGCCGCGTGTAGGCAAAGATGGTTTCATCAATGTGCCCCAGGGTCCCGGCCTGGGAGTGGAAATCGATGAAGGACTGATCACGCGTTCGCTGTAACGAATTCATTTCACGAACGTCGTGCACCTCAGCAGTCGTCCGAGCTCTCCACAGCGCCGATCGCCATCACCGACGTCACGATTATTGACGTAGTCAGTGGTGAGCATCGCGCGGGCCTCACCGTGCTGATTCGAAATCGGCGGATTGAAGCGATCGGACTTAAAATCAGCGTTCCGAGGGCAGCCACCCGACTGGATGGTAAAGGCAAATTCCTGATCCCCGGTCTGTGGGACATGCACTCTCATCACCAGGGGACGGGTGCTGACTGGCTGGACTTGTTTGTGGCAAAGGGAATTGTCGGCACACGCGACATGGGCGGCGACGCGGACTTCATCCTGCCGTTGCGTGCACGAGTCAGTTCGGGCGCAATTCTCGGTCCTGAAATTGTGGCTTCGGGGCCGATGCTGGATAACGCCCCTCAAGGCTTCCCATACCGCCTCCATATTACAAACGCACGCGAAGCAAGGGCGGCGGTCCACGAACTGAAGCGGTTGGGTGTCGATTTCCTGAAGGTTCACGATCACACTCCGCGTGAGGTCTTCTTTGCGGTCGCAGATGAGGCTCCCAAAGTTAGCCTCGCCTTTGCGGGTCATGTGCCAATGGACGTCAAGGTGGAAGAAGCTGCCGGAGGCCGGTATGAAAAGCATCGAGCATCTTGCGAACTACCGCGTGTTCGGCGACTGCTCCCCCGGGGATACTTACAGTCCGGAACAATGCGCACCGCTGTTTGACAAACTGGCCGCAAAAGGTGTCTGGGAGACACCAACCATGGAGTTCTTTCAGACACTCCCCGATGTCTTCTCGGGAGCTCCCTTGCCGCACTCGGAATACGCCAGCGACTCTTTACTCAAGCTGACACGTGATAATGTTCAGCTCTCGTACATCAGCCCGAAAACTCTCGACAAATTTCGTCTCGCCAACCGGGAGAGCCTTCAGGCAATTCACGATCTCCACGCTCACGGCAATAGTCTTCTCGCTGGATGCGACGGGTTAGTGCCTGGCTTTTGTCTGCACGATGAACTCGAATGGCTCACGAAGGCGGGACTCACACCCGTTCAAAGTCTCCAGACCGCGACGATCAATCCTGCCCGATTTCTCGGGCGTGAAAACTCGGAAGGTACCATCGAGATCGGCAAACGTGCCAACCTGGTCTTGTTAGAAGCAGACCCGACCGTTAACATCCGTAACAGCGGGAAAATAGCTGCCGTCATCGTGCGGGGCAAGCTTCTGACAAAACCGGCGATCGATCGGATACTCCGTCAACACCTCCGCACTAAGATCGGGTAAACGAGCTTCTACAATTGCGGATACATGTCCGACTGGGTTTTCGCGCAATCTGACCCCAGACAGCAGCTCGCGCGACTGCATCACTTCTCGATCAAAAAGCAGCAGGACGGCCGTGAGATCGAATTCCTGATCACTGTACGGGAGTATGTGACGCCCCCCGATCCAGCCATGAAGTTTTTGGCTGTCGCAGATAAAGATACGAATCAGAAATTGGCGCCGTATACTCCATCAGGGTGGGGCAACACTATGCTGACCGCACTCACCGAGTGCATGCGCGCTATCGAGCGGTTCCCGTATCAAGGCGAATGACAACGCTTGCTGCGATTCCCAAAGCCTCACCACGCATTGCGATTCGCGATGTTTACGCGGAAGAAGGGTTTTTCCTTCTCAGCCGGATCCATCGCATACTCCTGGGACGTCTTGTTCAGATCGTAATCGCGCCATAGCCAGGTTAGCGACTCTGGTAAATCAAGGGCAGCCTGGGCACCCCCGTGTGCTGCCGTGCCGAAGCGAAAATGAAAGTCGTACTCGCGGAGTTTCAGAGAGTTCGCCATCTCAATGTTCTGCATCGGCCACGATCCATGCGTGTTCTCGAGATCGTCTGCTCCATCGCTCATCCACACCCGAACGTTGCGCTTGGGGTCTTTGCGCACCATGAAAGGGTATACGTTCCCACCATCGTTGTTGTCCTTGGATCGCCACTGGATCGAGGTGAAGCTGCCAACCGCCGAGTGCACGCGCGAAAATTTGTCAGGCATAAACCAGGCAGCGTTGAAGGCGCAGATTCCGCCTGAGGACTCGCCCGCGATCGCCCGGCTATAACCATCCTGTCGCAGCTTGTACATCTTCTCGACTTCAGGCAGCACTTCCTGCATCAGGAAGCGAGGATAACGATCACTGACGGTGTCATACTCTATCGAACGCATCGGCCGTCCGTCGGTCGAAGTGCCCGGCCGTATCATCACGTGGACCATCGGCGGAATCAGCTTCTGGTTCACAAGATTCTCCGTGACGGTGATCAGGCGAAGTCCGCTGAACTCTCCAATAAGACCCTGGCCGTCCTGCCAGACCATGAGAGGCGCCGGTACCGCAGGATCTACTCCGGGCGACGCATACACCCAGTATTCGCTTTTCATCCCGTCGTAGATCTTGCTGGTAATCGTCTGCATCGCACTCAACTTGCCATGCGCGATTCCAGGCTTGGCATAAGAGTCGGGGTTATACCCAACCGCATCGCCGCGATTGCCAAGCGTTTTGCCTGCCGAATAAAACTGAAATTCATGCAGCACACCGGTACGCATTTTGGTGAGCAGCATCCAGTGACTTTCATCCACCTGCGCCAGCGGTTTCTGTGGCTGCGAATCGATCGAAATTGTCACTGGCGATGTCGAGTTCGCAAGAAAGAGGTAGTCCTGCTCCCACACGATCGCCTGGGTGGGGGTTGTCATCTTGGCGACCCGAGCTTTCATCTCGGAACTGCCGGAACCTTTTCGCGCGGCCTCGATACTTTCGGCAGGGGATGGCGCCTGCGCGAAAACAACAGTCGCAGCGCCAAAATCGCTACGGTAATCTTCACGGGGGCAGTATACACCGGCATCACGGCTCAACCATCACTGCCGGTTCGGGATCTCAACCACACCGGTTCGCGGTCCACACGAACACGCGTCTTGCCCGCCGAGTGCGAAGTGCGTCAGAACCGCAGTTTAATCCCAAGCTGAATGTTGCGCCCGGGATCAGCGCTCCCGATCGTGCCGTATGCGGCATCCGTCGCCGTCACGTTCGGGTTGCCGAAGTTAGCGATATTCAGAATGTTGAACATGTCGGCCTGAACGCGAAGACTGACGCGCTCCGTGAGGGCGAAGTTCTTGCGGAACGAGAAGTCGAATATCTGCTTCCCCGGTCCTCGGATTACACCCGCACCAACGTTGCCCAGCCGGTCATTAGGCGCGGCCACAAACGCGCCTCGTGCCAGCCAGTTGTTGACGGTGCGCAAAGACTCGTCCGTGTAGACGTCCCCCGTGCCCCAGTCAGGACGGCGATTGCCAATTGACGTGTTTGCCTGCGGTGTCAGCGGCGCGCCGGTCTGATAGCGCAGGATGGTGCTGAGATCCCAACCGCCCAGGGCAGCCCTCAAAGGCGCAGCCCAGGACTTCAGTTCGGGTGAACGGATGATAGCGGTTGCCACGACGACGTGCGTACGGTCAAAGCTCGCGGGACCGTAGTTATAGTGACGGTTGAGGAAAGACTCAGGATTGTCCCCATTTCCACTCGTGTCCGCCAGCACTTTTGACCACGTATAGGCAAACGTTCCGGTCAGCCGGCCTGCTCGCTTCGACGCATAGAACTGCAGAGCGTGGTAGTTCGACGTAGAATCGGAGCGATACTGGCGAATCTGCGAGTACCCCTTGAAAGGTCGAAGATAATTTGCCGAAGCTCTCTGAGCAGATGGGAGAGATGCATTCGATGAGTTCAGATCAAAGGGAACCGCGTTGATGTCGGGCTCGCGAAGCAAGTGCCGGCCCAGATTGCCGACATACGACAGCTCGCCAAGAATCGAAAACGGCAGCTCTCGCTGAAATCCGATACTGTATTGTTCCGTGTAGGGAATCCTCAGCTTCGGATCGACAACAACGATCGTGTCAAATGGTGCCAGCGCGGAAACCGTACCGCCGGCAGGCTGCGACAGGTTCCCGTTCTCAAACTGAGAAAGACTCAGGTAAGGCGGATTGTTCACCGCTGAGAAGATCGTGTTTCCTTCCGGCCGATCGAAGAACAGTCCGAAGCCGCCTCGCATCACCGTCTTCTGCGTGAGCATATACGAGAAGCCAATGCGTGGAGCAAACCGGCTCTGGGAGTCGTAAAGGCCGCGAGGCGCACCCGTCGGGACCAGCGGAATATCGGGCGACGTCGCGTTTGGGACACGCCCAAGCTCGGAAGCAGGGATGCCGTTGCCTTCGCGAATCAGGCCGTTATATCGACTGCCGCTGCCGGGAACGACCGTTCCGTTGGGGAGCACCGTCACTGCCTTAGTCGGGTCATACAGCGCAGGATCGAAGTTGACCATATTATTCGCCTGCGTGTAGATTGGCGTGCCGTACTGCCACCGAAGGCCGAGCTCGAGACTGAGTCGCCGGCTCACCTTCCAGTTGTCCTGTAAGAACCATTCGTATTGAGAGAAGCGGAAGAAGCCTACGGGATCGCCGCTGCCCTCCGAGTACGTCCGGAAATTCCCAAGCAGCGCGTCAGCGAGAGCATTACCTGTAGAATTCGGATTTCCGCTCGCGTTGAAGCTGACGTTGCCGGTGTAGTTGGGCCGCCCATTCTGATCAACTCGGTCCCGAATAAACGTGAACCCCGCCTTCATGACATGGCCCCCATGAATCCACGACATCGTCTGCGTTGTCTGAATATCCGTGGTGGGCGAGAACAGCGCAAAGCTCGGTCCCTGAAATCCCGTGAAGCTGGTGATGCTGACGTCGGGAATACCGCCTGCCCACAGTCCGCCTCCATAGAGCTCAGGGAACTGAAATCCGTAAGTACTTCGTTTCCAGTTGTCTCCGTACGGCGGAATGTGCTGGGATACCCAGCTCGCGCTGCCCCGGGACTCGAAGATCAGGCTCGGCGAGATTAAATACGTCCACCCTGTAGCCCAGCTCTTGCCGGGCCGGAGGCGATTGGTGGGAACCGTAGGCAGCAGAGTGCTGGAGAAGGTTCCGTACGGCTCAATCAGATCATTGTCGTCCTGAATGTATCGGACCCACAGGCTGTGCTTGTCATTCAGTGAGTAATCTACGCGGAAAATGTCCTCGCGGAAATTGAATGGGTTGCTCAGCTGGTACACAGCATTGTTCGCTGTCGGGGTGTCTGAAAAGCTCGCCGTCAGTGACTCCATTTGCCGGTAGACATTGGCGATAGCACGGCCGTCCGGAGTGATGAGCGACGGAGGTATGATGTTCCCCGGAATCGGCGTGGTTGTTCCTGGAAACACAAGCTGCGAAGTCAGATTGCTGAAGTTTCCGTTTAGCTGAGCCGTACTTGGAAGCGATTTGCGCGCCGGCTGAGTGTCGCGGCGGATTTTCTTCCATTCTTCACCGAAGAAGAAGAACAGCTTGTTCTTGCGGATCGGGCCGCCGAGCGCGTAGCCGAAATCATTGAAGCGCAGCCGAGGCTTGGTCGGGGAGAAAAAATTGCGCGCATCAAGTGCGTCGTTCCTGAAGAACTCGAGAGCGCTGCCGTGAAAGTCATTACTGCCGCCACGCGTAAGAACGTTTACCGCCGCACCCGAGTTTCGTCCATACTCGGCCGAGAAGTTCGAGGTCTGAATCTTTACTTCGCGTATGAAGTCGATACCAACGTTGTTGATGAGACTCCCGTTGCTGCCGGCCACCAGATTGAAGGAACCGTCAACCATCTGATTGGTCGAGTTTCCACGGTTGCCATTGATGTTTTGCGTTGTCGCACTGAGACTCGTAGTGAGGTTCATCTGGTCCGCGTCGGTGATGACGGAGCCGGGGATAAGCGTCTCCAGCTGAAGGAAATTGCGGCCGTTAAGCGCGAGATTCTGCACCTGATCAGCGTCAACAACTCTTGCGATCTCGCCTGACACCGTGTTGATAACTTCCGCGGCAGCAGCGACGACTTCGACAGCCTGAGCGGTATCGCCGACACTGAGCGTAAGGTCAGCAGTTACACGACCGTCGCCTGCCAGCGTGATACCGGTTTTCTCAGCGCGCTTGAAACCCGTCTTTTCCGCTCGTACGGTGTATATACCGGGCTGCAAATTCGTCGCTACGTAGAACCCGTTGTCGTCCGCCTTGATCGTTCGCGCGATCTGCGTTTCCTGATTCGTGACCGTTACATCAACCGTCGGGATGAACGCTCCGGTGGCATCGGTGAGTGTTCCTGAAATTCGGCCTGCACCGCTCGTCTGAGCGAACACGGCAGGAAGTAAACAAACCCCGAGCAGCACAACCAGGTGCTGAGAAATAATCCGCACTTGCCCTCCTGAAGAATACCCTTGGAATCATCCTACACTCATGCGCTCGCATATCTCAACCGTACGGCGCGGACCGCTGGAGCGGTTGAAGTCTCGTGTTGCACCTCAGGTGGTAAGAGAACGGCGTATGTCACTGAACCGCACCGGCCTTTTCTTGCAGAGCAAAAGCGCAGCGGCAACGCCGCAATCCGAAACATCGGCCGCGTGATCGGAATAGTACGCGGACGCGATAGCTCCGGTAATGTCCTAGTACCGCGACTGGCGTTTTCCTCCGACTGTGCTCTGTTCCATTCAGCGCGATGTGCCGAACATATAAATACACGGAGCGGGCATCGCACCAACTGATGTGACCGTAGTAGTCCTTCGGGGTAGTCCTCAGAAAACTCCGGTAGACGTAGTCGCCCTTGTACTGAGAGTCATAGACCTTTCAGCTAAAACAGCCAGCAATTATGCTGTTGCCACTGGCTTATTCGGTTACTCAGGAGTGTTATGAAGTTATTTACAGCATCTTTACTATTTTCTTGCCTGCCTTTGGCGATGAATTCGTTTTCGGCCACAATCAATCTGTCTACCGGGCTCGATTCAACAAACACGTTGATAACGTCGGGGAACGTGCCTGATGCGCACTGGACAGTTGTGGGAGCCGGACCCGCGCGTACCGTCTTTCCGGACAACATCGACTTTGTAAACTTCTTTGAACCGTGGGTGCCGAATGGCCCGAACTCGGACTGGATCGCGCTCAACCCCCTTAGTCTCTCTGGCAACGCGAGGACCTACCAGGTCACGTTTAGTCTGGCAGGCCTGGATGCGTCGACAGCGACCTTAAGCGGCGGCCTCTGGACGGTCGATGACACTGGCTTTCTGGTGCTCAATGGGAATGTGCTTGGGATACTTGGTGGTTTCTTCGAAACACCATGGGAGACGATGCATACATTCACCAGTCCTTCGCCGAGTATGTTCAATTCTGGACTGAATACCCTGCAAATCATAGTCGGCGCGAATGACAATTTTCATGAGGGCGTCCGGTTTGAGGGTACGGTCACAGCGGCAAGCGCGGTACCTGAGCCTGGAACGGGCCTGATGCTGTTGGGAGCAGGTGTAGCCGCAGTAATCGGCCGATCTCTGACCAGCCGCATTTCACGCCGAAACGCCAGCTTGGTCCAATAACCTTTCGTACCCAGGAACAGAAACGGTGCAGCCGTTCGGCGAACTAAATCAGCCGCAGTTGCACCGTGCTCATCTAAGACCTTGCTTCTGTCGCCAATGCAACGGTTCAAGGCTGGCGCCGTAGCCTGTGTTATCGTCGTTCCGGCAATGTGGACTGCGATCGAATCCGCGCACGCTATCGCTCCCTGCGTGCTCAGGCTTGCCGAAGTACTAACGCTGAAGTGGTTCGGACAACGGACCGTCATCGAACAGCAGCATGGATGACGCGCTCTTCATTCACCGCATTCACTTCGCCTTCACCATCACCTACCACTACCTCTTTCCTCAGTTAACGATGGGTCTCGCGCCCCTCATCGTCGTGTTTTACACGATGGCGGTTAAGACGGACAACGCCTTGTATGACGAGGCGGCACGCTTCTGGACGAAGATTTTCGGTATTAACTTCGTGGCCGGAGTTGTTACCGGCATACCGATGGAATTTCAGTTCGGTACGAACTGGGCTCGTTTTTCCCAGCTGACCGGCGGGGTCATCGCCCAGCCTCTGGCGATGGAAGCTGTCTTCTCTTTCTTCCTGGAATCGGCTTTTCTGGGAATGCTGTTATTTGGCGGAAAGAAGCTGGGACGGGTCGGCCACTTGTGGGCGGCGTTCCTCGTCTTTGCCGGATCCTGGCTTTCGGGATTCTTCATCGTCGCCGCCGATGCCTGGATGCAGCATCCTGTTGGTTACACGGTCCTGCCTGACGGCCGGTTTGAGGTCAGCAGCTTTTGGCAAATTCTCACAAACCCGTGGGCGCTGATCCAGTATGCGCACACCATGTGTGGCGCGTTGGTGACCGGGACATTCGTCATGGCTGCCGTAGGCGCATTCTACGTTCTGAGCAACAGGCAGTCAGAGTACGGACGCGCCTTCATTCGCGTTGGCGTAATTGCCGGTCTGATAGCATCTGCCGCCCAGATATTTCCAACGGGCGACATACATGGAAAAAGATGGTCCAGGTCTTCATGGCGCTGCTGCTCAACGCGCTCGACGCGATGGAAGACAAGGGCGAGATCACGCTGCGCACGCGCATGGACGACGACGGACGAGATGACGATCGCCGAAGTCATCGACCGCGGCCACGGCATTCGTCGCGGCCGATCAGAAGAAGATCTTCGAGCCGTTCTTCACGACGAAGCCGCCGAGCCGCGGCACGGGGCTCGGCCTGTCGATCTGCTACGCGATCGTCACCGAGCACGGCGGCCGCATCGAAGTCGACAGCGCGCCAGGCGAGGGAAGCGTCTTCCGCATTCTGCTTCCGGCGACACGCCGCGTGATGGACACGCCCGTGCAGACCGCAGCCGCGGCGATCGGGCGCATTCGCGTGCTCGTCGCCGAGGACGAAGAGAATCTCGCGCAGATCCTCTGCGACCTTCCTGCGCGGCCGCGGCCATCACGTCGTGTGCGTCGGCGACGGCAAGGCGGCGCTGCAGGCGCTGCGCGACGAGGCGTTCGACGTCGCGCTGCTCGACATCGTGATGCCGGAGATGGACGGCCTCGAGACGCTGAAGCATGTGCGCGCCGAGCCCGATCCGCCGGAGGTCATCATCATCACCGGCAACGGCACGCGTCGAGACGGCGATCAACGCCATGAAGCTCGGCGCCTACGACTACATGGCGAAGCCGTATCGCATGGCCGAGATCGACGTGCTCGTGCGCCGCGCGTGGGAGAAGCATCAGCTCGCGCGCGAGAACCGGTATCTGCAGGCGCGGCTGTCGCGCGTCGACGCGACGCCCGAAGTCATCACGCAGTACGCGCCGATGCACGCGGTGCTGTCGCTGCGTCGAGCGCGTGGCGACGACCGATTCGCCGGTGCTGATCACCGGCGAATCGGGCACGGGCAAGACGCTGCTCGCGCGCGCGATTCATCGCCTGTCGGGGCGCGTCGGCCCGATGGTCGAGGCCGACAGCACGCGTGCTCGCCGAGAGCGTGCTGGACGTCGAGCTGTTCGGCCACGAGCGCGGCGCGTTCACCGGCGCGGTCGCGCGCAAGGCGGGGCTGATCGAGCTCGCGGCGAACGGCACGCTGTTCATCGACGAGATCGGCGTGCTGAGCGCCAAGCTGCAGTCGAAGCTCGCGCGCGCGCTCGAGCATGGGAGCTTCTTTCGCGTCGGCGGCACGCAGAAGGTCGACATCGACGTGCGCCTCGTGACGGCGAGCAACCAGCGATCTCGACGATCGCGGTGACGGACGGCCGCTTCCGCGACGATCTGCTCTATCGCCTGAACATGGTGACGGTCGTCGCTGCCGCCGCTGCGCGAGCGCGCGGTCGACATTCCGCTGCTCGCCGCAGCATTTCCTGACGCAGCTCGGCCGGCGCGTCGCGCGCCGATGCTGACGCCGGACGCGATCGCGCTGCATGCAGGAGTATCCGTGGCCGGGCAACATCCGCGAGCTGCGGAACGTCGATCGAGCGCGTCGATGCTGCTCGCGCGCACGAGCGACGCGACGAGATTCGCGCGCAGGACCTGCCGCTCGTCGACGGCGCCGCCGCCGAACCGCGCCGTCGGTCGGCTCGGCGACGACGCTCGCGGAGCTCGAGCGCCAGCACATCGACGCCGTGCTCGACGCAGACGAACTGGCACCAGGGCAACGCCGCGAAGATCCTCGGCATCTCGTCGAAGACGCTGTATCGCAAGATCCGCGAGTACGGCTTCTCGCGTCCGGCCGCGCGTCGAGGAGCCTGGACGATGACGACGACGACCGGCGGGCTAGTCGTCGAATGGTCCGATCGTAATCCGCCGGCACGAGTCGCCTCGCGTTCGACCGCATATGACGTGTCGATCGAAGGCGCTCGCACTAGCGATCGCTAGTTTGCGATGCGCATCCTCGTCATCGAAGACGATCCGACCGTCGGCCAGTACGTGAAGCGCGGGCTCGAGGAGCAGCGCTGGTCGGTCGACCTCGTCGCCGACGGCGAGGACGGCGAGCGGCGCGCCGAGTCCGAGGCGTACGACCTCGTCATCCTCGACATGCGGCTGCCCGGCAAGATCCGGGCTCGAGGTGCTGCACTCGCTTCGCGCGCGCGGCTTCGAGCGGCCGGTGCTCGTGCTCACCGCGCAGGACGCCGTCGACGCGAAGGTGACCGCGCTGCGCGCCGGCGCCGACGACTACGTCACCAAGCCGTTCGCGTTCGAGGAGCTGCTCGCGCGCGTCGAGGCGCTGGCGCGCCGGCCGCGCGCGCTCGCGTCGCCGATGCTGCGCGTCGGCCGACCTCGTGCTCGACCAGGCGACGCGCGAAGTGCGGCGCGCCGGCGAGCTGATCGAGCTCACGCCGAAGGAGTACACCGTGCTCGAGTATCTCATGCGCCACGCGGGCCGCGTCATGAGCCGCACGCTGATCACCGAATACGCGTGGGGCTATCACTTCGATCCCGGCACGAACATCGTGGACGTGGTGATCAACCATCTGCGCAAGAAGGTCGACGCCAGGCATCGAGAAGAAGCTCATCACCACCGTGCGCGGCGTCGGCTACATGATCAAGGACGTAGGTGCGCCGATGGCGTCGACGCGCGCGCGGCTCACCGTCTCGTACGCCGTCGTCGCTCGCTCGGGACGATGCTCGTCGTTCGCCGTCGCGCTGTGCTCGCGCGGCGCAGCGCGATCGGCGCGCAGCGACAGCTCGGCCGACGACGCGTTCCGCGTCGCCGACGACGTCGCTTCGCATCGATGCGCGCGCGCGCAGCGCGAGCGGCAGCCGGCTCACGGTCGTCGACGCGACGCGACATCGCGCAAGCCGCCGGTCATCCGCACGACGAAGGAGATGGCCGACCTGCTCGATCCGTTGCCCGGGCTACTTCATGGTGCTCGACCAGCGACGGCAAGCTGCTCTACTCGTCGGCGCTGATGCGCATGCTGCCGAGCGACGATCAGCTGACGCGTGCTCGACGAACGCGCTGCAAGCTCGACCGACGCGACCGGGCTGCGACGTGCGCGGTGCGCGAGCGACTCGCTCGCGCTGCTCGCTGTCGCCGCGCGGCGCAACTCGAGCGTCGGGCCCGAACATCTCGCGCGTCGTCGCCGGCGCTGCCCGACGACGCTCGCCGAGCTGTCGCCGCAGCTGCTGGTCGGCACGATGCATCGTCGTCGCGCCGATCATCTTCCTCGTCTCGATCGGTCGTCGCGTACTTCGTCGTCGGGCAGCGCGTTCGCGCCCGTCGATCAGCTGATCAACGAGGTCGAGGCGATCACCGACGGCCGCAGCCTGCACCGCCGGCTGCCGGCCGACGCGAGCAACGACGAGCTCGTCGCGCCTCGGCGTCACGCGTGAACGCGATGATCGACGCGCCTCGAGACGTCGTTCGCCGCGCTGCGCCGCTTCACCGCCGACGCGAGCCACGAGCTCAAGACGCCGCTCACCGTGCTGCGCGCCGACGTCGAGCGCGCGATGCATCCGGCAACGCAATCGCGCCGAGCGGATGGTGGCGCTCGAGGAGGCGCTGCAGGAGACGGCGCGCATGTCCGATCTCGTCGACAGCCTGCTCACGCTCGCGCGCGCCGACGAAGGCCGCTTCGACATCCATCGCGAGCCGGTCGAGCTCGAGCCGCTCGTGCGCGAGGTCTACGAGACCGCGGTGATCCTCGGCGAGGACGCCGGGCTCGACGTTGTCGCTGCCGGCGCTCGAGGACGGCGATCGTGATGGGCGATCGCACGCGGCTGCGGCAGCTGTTCCTGAACCTCGTCACGAACGCGATCAAGTACACGCCGCGCGGCGGACGCGTCGAGCTGTCGCGTGACGCGCGCGTGCGACGACGAGATCGCGTTCGTCGTGCGCGACACGGGCATCGGCATCGCGGCGGCCGATCTGCCGCACGTCTTCGATCGGTTCTGGCGCGCCGACCGCGCGCGGTCGCGCGCGTCGCGAGCGCGGCGGCTTCGGGCTCGGCCTCGCGATCAGCCAGTGGATCGTGCAGGCGCACGGCGGAACGCTCACCGTCGCAGTCGCGGCTGGGGCGCGGCAGCATGTTCACGGTGCATGCTGCCGCTCGTCGCGTCGCGCCGCCGATGCCGCGCGACGGAGCAGCGGCACGCGACGCGCGGAAGCTGCTGGCGGAAGTCAGCGGACGAGCTCGATCGGCACGTGCGCCTTCACCAACTCTTAATCTTCGCGCCATTCCGCGTCTAATACGCGCAGGCATAGCTTAACCCGCGAGACAGTTCGCGCGTTTCCTTTCTGCCCCCGATCAGGCCGAGAGACATGTTCAACAACCTGATCGAGTCGAAGGCGAAGAAGCAGCAGAGCGTGCGGGCGGCACGATCGTGAGCGCGGTCATCCACGCCGTGCTCATCACCGCGGCCGTGTACGGCACGCTGCACGCGAGCGAGGCGCTCGAGAAGCCGAAGGCGGAGAAGGTCGAGTTCGTCGACGGTGAAGAAGGACGAGCCGCCTCCGCCGAAGGAGGAGCCGAAGCCGCCGCCGCCGGACGTGGTCATGAGGCACCGCCGCCGAAGGGCTTCCAGGTGCTGACCGCGCCGATCAAGATCCCGGACGTCCTTCCCGACATCGACCTGTCCAAGAAGGTCACGAACGAGGCGGACTTCACGGGTAAGGGCGTCGCCGGCGGTATCGCCAAGGGCGTCGTCGGCGGCACGCCGCAGCGCCGGTCAACGACGAACCAGACGTACTTCGAGTTCCAGGTCGAGAAGCAGGTCGTCGCCGTGCCCGGGCAATCCGGCGCCGCGGTATCCCGGACATGCTGCGGTCGGCGAACGTCGAAGGCGAAGTGCTCGCGCAGTTCGTCGTCGACACGACGGGCCGCGCCGAGCATGAGCACGCTTCAAGGTGCTCAAGTCGACGCACGAGCTCTTCACGAACGCCGTCAAGTCCGCGCTGCCGAACATGAAGTTCTATCCGGCCGAAGTCGGCGGCAAGAAAGTGAAGCAGCTCGTCCAGATGCCCTTCCAGTTCAACCTCACCAAGTCCGAGTAACCTCCTCTTACTCCGCACGGAGACTACGTCAGATATGGATCTCTCACTGCTTGGCCTGTGGCACCAGATGGGCAACTTCGCCAAGGGCATCGTTATCGTCATGGCGATCATGTCCATCTACTCGCTGACCATCATGGTCTCGAAGTGGTGGAGCCTGCGCAAGGCGCAGAAGGAAACGCATCAAGTTCGCGCCTGAGTTCTCGCAGTTCCTCGAGGAAGACAACCTCACCGAAGCGATCCGCCTCGCCGAGAGCTACAAGAAGTCGCACGTCGCGCTCGTGCTCGGCGGCGCGCTCGGCGAAGTGAAGCCGCTGATCGCCGACGGCTCGGTCACGGTCGCCGACATCAACTCGGCGGAGCGCGCGGTCGAGCGCAACATGCTCCTCGAGATCACGAACCTGAAGCGCGGCCTCGGCGGTGCTCGCGACGGTCGGCGCCACGGCGCCGTTCGTCGGACTGCTCGGCACCACGATGGGCGTCGTGAACTCGTTCACGGGCATGGCCGCGTCGGGCTCGGGCGGTCTTGCCGCGATCGGCGGTGGTATCGCCGAAGCGCTCATCACGACGGCGTTCGGACTTCTCGTCGCCATCCCGGCGGTGTGGGCGTTCAACTACTTCACGACGAAGATCGACAACCTCACGGCCGAGATGACGTACGTGTCGAAGGAAATGATCGACTATCTCATCAAGGGCGTCTCGCGGCGAGTTCGGCCGGTCGCGCTTCACGCGTGAGTTCAACACCGCGGCGAGCACCGGCCCGATCTCGACCTGATCGTCACTCACCCGTCCGACAGGAGGTAGTCCAATGGCAATGTCAGCGGTGGTGGCGGCGGGCGTTGCATCCGACGCCGAACGTGACGCCGATGGTCGACGTCATGCTGGTGCTCCTGATCATCTTCATGGTGGTCGCGCCGGCGCTCATGGCGGGATTCAACGCCGATCCGCCGCAGGCGCGAGAACATCAAGGACCATCCCGAAGACGACAAGACCGATCAGGTGCTCGGCATCGACAAGGATGGCAACTACTACCTGAACAAGAAGCCGATCAAGACCGAAGACGTCGCCGGCCGCGCTGAAGCACATCTACAAGGACACGCCGCGCGACGACAACATCATGTACCTCAAGGCCGACAAGAACCTGGACTACGCCAAGGTGCTCGACGCCATGGACATCGCGATGAAGAACGGCGTGCGCGTCGTCGGCATGATCAGCGATCAGAAGCCGGGCACCGATCTCGACGGTCGCGGGCGACACGAAGCAGGCAGCGCCGGCTCGCCGCACCGGGAGGAGCCAAGTAATGGCAATGTGCAGCGGGATGGGGGCGGCGTCGACTGTCGGACGAGCCCAACGTCACGCCGATGATCGACGTGCTGCTCGTGCTGCTGATCATCTTCATGGCGGTGCTGCCGTCCATGCGGAAGGCGATCGACATCCAGCTGCCCGATCCGAATCCGACGGTCGCAGCCGGCGAACGCGAAGTCGAATCAGATCGTGCTCGAGGTGAAGCCGGGCGGACAGTACTTCGATCAACAGCGAGGCGGTCAGACGCGCGATCGTCTGCCGACGCGGCTCAAGGAGATCTACGATCCGCGTCCGGAGAAGATCATCTTCGTGAAGGGTGACCCGAAGGTGAAGTACGCCGACGTCATCTACGCGATGGACGTGTCGCGCGGTGCCGGCGTGAAGGTCATCGGCATTCCGCCCAAGGACACGCCGGGCGCGCAGCGGCGCCGGCGAAGTAAGTCGCAGACGTCGGTCGGACGCATCACCCCTCGAGCGCATCGCGCTCGAGGGTGATTCGCGTTGCGAGCGCACGGGTGACCTGGTCGTATCGCCTGTGGCATCGAACCCTTTTCGTCGTCTCGGTCGTATAACTTGGATGACACCGACGCCCGCCGCCGCGCGGCGACTCCCGAAGATGCCCGAACCAGCCGAGCCGACCCGTCCGCCGTCTCCGGCCGCCGCGCAGCGGCGTCTGCCCGCGACCGGCTTCCCGTCGCGCGGGAGGATCGGCGCGTGTCGGCGCTGCTGTCGGTCGCTGCTGCACGTGCTGCTGATCGTGCTGCTCATCGGTGCCGGTCGCGACGCACACGGGCGATCGTGATCGAGAAGCCGCAGGGCGCCGGCGGCGCTGGGCCGGCGGGCGGCGGTGGCGGCGGGAAGCGCGGCACCGGCGGCGTACGCGAGCAGCGTGCACGTACGTCGCAGGTCGCGCCGCCGCCGCGCCGCCGGTCGACGCCGGCCGTCGTTCCGCCGCCGGTCGTCGCCGCCAGCCGCAGCCGCGTCGATCCCGCCGCCCCAGGTCGTCAAGCCGCCGAGCCGACGCCGCCCGAGGTGAAGCCCGAGGCCAAGCCCGAGGCGGCGAAGCGACCGAAGCGACCGCGCCCACGCCGGGACCGGCGGCGGCACCGGCCGCGACGGACGACCGGCAACGGGCCCGGGACGGCGGCGGCGTCGGCTCGGGCATCGGAACGGGCCGCGGCTCGGGCATCGGCCCGGCACCGGCGGCGGCGTGCAGGCGAACTATCCGCCGCACGCCGATCGAGCTGTTCATTCCGCCGCTGCCGATGCCGTCGAAGGTGCGCGGCTTTCACCTCGTCGCCGAGTACGACGTCGACGAGACGGGCAAGGTGGTCGACTTCAAGTTCACGCCGACGCGGCGACGGCGGCTACAACAGGCGGCTGGACGACGTGCTCAAGAGCTCAAGTTCCGTCCGGGCACGACGCCCGACGGAACGCCGATCCGGATGAAGGCGCAGATCATCTACGATTTCTGACGCGCTCGAATCAGCCGATGCGCGCAGCGGATCGCACGTTCGAGCCGGTCGCCGGCTCGTCTAGCCAACGGCGTCGCTGCCGTATCATTACGCGATCCTCCGTAAGTGCAGGGCCCATGATGAGTTACATGGGCTTTTTTTCTGCCCCTGCCTCCTGCCCCCGGCCTCCAAGGACATCACAACCGATGAATCTGATGGAGAACGCGTTCCGCCGTATCCTCCCCATCGTGCTTGCTGCTCGTCATGGCCTTGCTCGTCGGCGCCGCTGCATGGCGCATCGCGTCGACGCTCAGCCGCCGCAGGCAGCCGCGGCGCCGCCGCGGCTGCCGCAAGCCGCACGCCGCCGGCGGCGAAGCGAACCTCGTCATCCCCGATCTCTCTCGGTCACGTTCCTCGGCGGCATGAACGGGCACACGCTGCTCATGGGCGGCCTGGTCGTCTGCGCGCTCGGCCTGATCTTCGGCATCGTGATCTACACGCAGCTCAAGAACATGGCCGTGCACAAGTCGATGCGCGAGATCTCCGAGCTGATCTACGAGACCTGCAAGACGTATCTGATCACGCAGGGCAAGTTCATCCTCATTCTCGAGGTCTTCATCGGCGCGGTCATCGCGCTGTACTTCGGCGTGCTGCAGCACTTCACGATCGACAAGGTCATCATCATTCTCGTCTTCAGCCTGGTCGGCATCGCCGGCAGCTACGGCGTCGCCTGGTTCGGCATCCGCGTCAACACGTTCGCGAACTCGCGCACGGCGTTCGCCGCGCTGCGCGGCAAGCCGTATCCCTGCTACGCGATTCCGCTCATCGGCCGGCATGAGCATCGGCATGCTGCTCATCTCGGTCGAGCTCGTGCTGATGCTCGGCATCCTGCTCTTCATTCCGGGCGACTACGCCGGGCCGTGCTTCATCGGCTTCGCGATCGGCGAGTCGCTCGGCGCCGCGGCGCTTCGTATCGCCGGCGGCATCTTCACGAAGATCGCCGACATCGGCGCCGACCTGATGAAGATCGTCTTCAACATCAAGGAAGACGACGCGCGCAACCCGGGCGTGATCGCGGACTGCACCGGCGACAACGCCGGCGACTCGGTCGGTCCGAGCGCCGACGGCTTCGAGACCTACGGCGTGACGGGCGTCGCGCTCATCTCGTTCATCGTGCTCGCGGTGAACGACCCGACGGTGCAGGTCCAGCTCCTCGTCTGGATCTTCGTCATGCGCATCATGATGGTCGTCGCGAGCGGCGTGTCGTACTTGATCAACGCGCGCGATCGCGAAGGGCACGCTACGCGAACGCCGACAAGATGAACTTCGAAGCGCCGCTGACGTTCCTCGTGTGGCTGACGTCGATCGTCTCGGTCGTCCTGACGTTCATCGTCTCGAACCTGCTGATCCCGGACCTCGGCGACGGCACGCTGTGGTGGAAGCTCTCGGCGTCATCACCTGCGGCACGCTCGCCGGCGCGATCATCCCGGAGTTCGTGAAGGTGTTCACGTCGACCGAGTCGCGGCACGTCGCGAAGTCGTGACGTCGTCGCGCGAAGGCGGCCCGTCGCTCAACATCCTGTCGGGCCTCGTCGCCGGCAACTTCAGCGCGTACTGGCTGGGCATCACGATCATGGTGCCTGATGGCGATCGCGTACTACGATCAGCATCGATGGGCCTCGGCGCGCTGATGGTCGCGCCGGCGGTGTTCGCGTTCGGTCTCGTGGCGTTCGGCTTCCTCGGCATGGGTCCGGTCACGATCGCCGTCGACTCGTACGGCCCGGTGACGGACAACGCGCAGTCGGTGTTCGAGCTCTCGACGATCGAGCAGATGCCGAACATCGCCGGCCGAGATCCAGACGCGAGTTCGGCTTCGCCGTGAACTTCGAGAAGGCCAAGCACTTCCTCGAGGAGAACGACGGCGCGGGCAACACGTTCAAGGCGACGGCGAAGCCGGTGCTCATCGGCACCGCCGTCGTCGGCGCGACGACGATGATCTTCTCGATCATCGTCGGCCTCACGAACGGCCTCACGCAGAACGTCGACAAGCTCTCGATCCTCCACCCGCCGTTCCTGCTCGGCCTGCATCACCGGCGGCGCGATCATCTACTGGTTCACCGGCGCGTCGATGCAGGCGGTGACGACCGGCGCGTATCGCGCGGTCGAGTTCATCAAGGCGAACATGGAGCTCGACGAGCACCGCGGCCGCGTCGGTCGAGGACAGCAAGAAGGTCGTCGAGATCTGCACGAAGTACGCGCAGAAGGGCATGTTCAACATCTTCTTGACGGTGTTCTTCGCGACGCTCGCGTTCGCGTTCGTCGAGCCGTTCTTCTTCATCGGCTACCTGATCTCGATCGCGCTGTTCGGTCTGTACCAGGCGATCTTCATGGCGAACGCCGGCGGCGCCTGGGACAACGCGAAGAAGATCGTCGAAGTCGAGCTGAAGCAGAAGGGCACGCCGCTCCACGCCGCGACGGTCGTCGGCGACACGGTCGGCGATCCGTTCAAGGACACGTCGTCGGTCGCGCTCAACCCGATCATCAAGTTCACGACGCTGTTCGGCCTGCTCGCCGTCGAGCTCGCGGTGTCGCTCACCGAGCAGCAGCGGTCCGGGGCTGCAGCCACATGCTCGCGGCGGTGTTCTTCGTCGATCTCGATGGTCTTCGTGTACCGCTCGTTCTACGGCATGCGCATCGAGTCGAAGTAAGTCGGCGGATCGTGAGGCGTGAACGCGAGGCTCGACGCGAGCGTCGACCATGCGCAGGTTCTGTCTCTCGTCTTCGCGTCTCGCATCAATCTTCGATCTCATGACTCTTTTCTCACGTAAGCCGATCGCCGCGCTGGTCGCCGAGACGGATCGCTCACGGCCTGAAGCGCGCGCTCGGCGCCGGCGATCTGATCATGCTGGCGATCGGCGCGGTGATCGGCGCCG
The DNA here is from genome assembly GCA_963794765.1 of Bryobacteraceae bacterium. Classification (GTDB taxonomy): domain Bacteria; phylum Acidobacteriota; class Terriglobia; order Bryobacterales; family Bryobacteraceae; genus JAWXCM01. Next base: position 73,245 of record CAWCGC010000031.1, read on the forward strand.
GCATCTTCGGATCGATCGGCTCGGCGGCGGCGGGGCAGATCGGACCGAACGGCGAAGTCATTCGCGTCGGCGCCGGACCGGCGCTCGTGCTGTCGTTCCTGCTCGCTCGGCGCGCGCCTGCGCGCTCGCGGGGCTGTGCTACGCCGAGCTGGCGTCGATGATTCCGCAGGCGGGCAGCGCGTATGCGTACTCGTACGCGACGCTCGGCGAGCTCGTCGCGTGGATCATCGGCTGGGATCTGATCCTCGAGTACGCGGTCGGCAACGTCGCCGTCGCGATCTCGTGGGGCGACTACTTCAAGTCGCTCGTCGGCGACTGGATGTCGATGCCCGATTGGTTGACGACCGGCTATCGCACCGCGCTGCTCAGCTCCGATCCGAAGATCCACGGGATGATCGACTCGCGCGCCGCACATCGCGCGGCATTCC
>CAWCGC010000032.1:0-254283 GCA_963794765.1 Bryobacteraceae bacterium
CAGGACCCTGCTCGCCGAGCCCTATCGCCTCGCGACCCCACCGCACGCCGACTTCCTGACCGCGGGCGACCGCGACCTCGCCGCCTATCCCGGCCCGCTGCTGCCGCGCTCCGAGGTCCCGCTCGTCGTCGAAGCCCGCGAAGCCCTCGACCACCGCGTCCGCGGCACCGTCCTGCGCTCCGCCGACCCCGCGCTGCTGCACCAGTGGGTCCACGGAGCCGCCGGCCGCGACGACCTCGAAGCCGCCCGCCGCCTCGTCGGCCTCCTGTCCGCCGACGACCCGCGCCGCCCGGCGGCACTGAGCCACCTGCGGCGCGTGGTCCGGACCGCGTAAGGCCCCTACGAACGCGGGAGGGCGATCGTGCGGACGTCGCCGTCGCGCAGCCGCATCCGCATCGTGCGCGGCGCCCGCGTCTCGGCGAGCCAGAGGTACTCGAGGCGAAGTTTGCGTCCTTCGGCATCCTTGGAGCAGGTGGAACAGCAGCGATGATCCTCGGGACGGTATTCCTCGTTGAGGGACCTCCGGAGTTCCGTGTCAGTCTCGGGACCGCAATCGGAATATCACTGCCATTTGCAGCCATTACTGTATTCCTGACGACGCTCGTTATCCGTGCTCATGGAAACAAAATAGAAACCGGGGTAAGTGCACTGGTGGGCGAGACCGGCATTGCTCGGTCTACACTCAATCCTGAGGGAAAGATATTCGTCCACGGGGAATATTGGGACGCGGTCAGTTCAGTCACCGTCGCCGAGGGAACACCGGTTCGCGTGTTATCGGTGGAAGGTATGCGCGTCACAGTGGAACCAATCGGTAACACCTGAACAGGGAGGGAGCTGAATGTTCTCACCAATAACGATTGCCTTACTCATTCTCCTGCTGTACTTGATCGCTTCCATCAAGGTCCTGGCCGAATACGAGCGAGGTGTGATCTTTCGACTCGGACGCGCGTTGCCAGGTGCCAAAGGTCCCGGGTTAATCCTGGTATTTGCGCCAGTCGACCGTCTTGTCAGGATGTCACTTCGGGTCGAAACTCTGGATGTCCCGGCACAGGACATCGTCACGCGTGACAACGTGACCGCGAAAGTCAACGCGGTATTGTTCTTCCGCGTGTTGGAGCCCCGGAAAGCCGTTCTCGAGGTAGCCAATTATCTCTACGCGACATCGCAACTGGCGCAGACGACGCTCCGGAGCGTACTCGGCGAAGTAGAACTCGACGACCTGCTCAGTGAGCGCGAAAAGCTCAATATGAGACTGCAGTCCGTGCTGGATCTTGACACGGATCCATGGGGAATCAAAGTGACGAAGGTGGAGGTGAAAGCGGTGGATCTTCCGGACCAGATGATCCGAGCTATCGCACGACAGGCGGAAGCTGAACGCGAGCGCCGCGCCAAAGTAATTCATGCCGAAGGCGAGTACATGGCGGCGGAGCGGCTTGCGATGGCTGCCGAAGTGATTCAGAAGCAGCCGGCAGCCTTACAGTTGCGGTACCTGCAAACTCTGGTCGAGATCGGCGCCGAAAAAAACACCACTGTGGTATTCCCTCTTCCGCTGGATATTCTCTCGAGCTTGAAGAGTGCGTTAGACCACTTCGTTAATCCCGGCGATGGCCATGGGACAACTGTCTAAAAGAAATCTTGGTGTCCTTGCATAAGATCTCCTTAGCAGGATGATGAAAAAGTAAGTCTGCTGCTGGTTTCTGAGCTTTCTGTTGAGGTTTTGAGGCCTGCAGCGTGGTTCTGAAGCGTTGCATGTAGGGGGATGGCGGCCCTAAACGCCCTGTTTTTCGGGCGCGAGGCACACTTCTCCCCGAGACTTATGCGGCCTGAACTCGCGGATGGATCAGGTTCCGCATGCGTACAAGGTTATAGGCAGTGGCTGCGAAGGTGAATACCCAGCGCACTTTGTGCAGCCCGCGGTGTCTGGTCTTGCGCAGCATGCCCACGGTCTTCAGCCAGCCGAAGACTTCTTCGATTCGTTTCCGTTTCCTCTGACTGACCTTGTACCCGGCGTGATGCGTGGTGCGACCGTCGATCGCACTGCCGCCGGGCCGCTTTTCGTTCTGCGCCACATGCGGCGTTACGTTCATCTCGCGCAATGTAGCCACGAAGTCTCGGGTGTCATATCCTTTATCTGCCGCCACCGTTACACGTCCAGCGCCCGGAATGCACTCAGCCATCAGCAGAGCCGCATCCCGTTCCGCCTTGCCGCTGCACGGCACCAATTCGGTATCCACCACCAACCCGTTGCGGTTTTCGATCATGGCGTTGCCGCAGTACGCCAGCTTCGATTCATGGCCACCGCTTTTGCGCGCCAGTCGTGCGTCCGGGTCCGTTTTCGATTCATGCGTGTCGTTGCGCCGGATCTCTCCGTGAAAGTTCACCGTCGGGTTGCCGGGATCGTCCGGCGGCGGCGCTTCCGGCTTATCTTTCCGCTGAAAACTTTTCTGGCTCGCCCAGGCTTCGATCAGGGTTCCATCCACGCTGAAGTGCTCATCGGAAAGCAATCCCGCAGCGGCGGCCTGATCCAGAACCAGCGCGAAGAACTTCTCGGCGATGTCGCCTTCCATAAGCCGGTCCCGATTCTTGCTGAACACTGTCGGCACCCACACCGGTTCGTCCATGTTCATGCCCACAAACCACCGGAACAGCAGGTTGTATTGCAACTGCTCCATCAGCATCCGCTCGCTCCGCACCGTGTACAGCACCTGAAGCAATAGCGCTCGCAGCAGCTTCTCCGGCGCAATCGACGGTCGCCCGAACGTGGCATACATCCGATCGAACACCGGTGAAAGTGACTTCAGCGCTACATCCGCCATCTCCCGGATCGGCCGCAGTGGATGTTCCGCCGGCACCCGTTCCTCCGGTGAAACGTAACTGAACATCGCGCTCTGTTGTCTGTCTTGCCCTCGCATACAAACCCAGGCGATCCCACGTTCCAAATGGTTACCCGCAGCCTACTTTTTCATCATCCTGCTAGAATAGACATGCTCGTCGAGGATAACGTCAGAGAAGGGTTTCTCGAACACGGCCAATACGTCGCCCTGCGCAACGAACTGCCGGATCACCAACGACTGATTCTGGTGATCGGGTATCACCTCGGGATGCGTCGCGGCGAGATCTTAAATTTCCGCTGGGATCAGGTGGACTGGCAGGAGAATCTGATCCGCCTAGAACGAAAGCAGACGAAAGGCAAGCAGGCCCGTGTTGCGCCGCTTTACGGCGAACTCCGCGCTTGGCTCGATATGGCGGCGACGAACAAGGAAGAGAATTGCCCGTTTATCATCACTTGGCGCGGCGAACAGATCGGCGAGATAAAGACGGCCTGGAACAAAGCTCGTGTCAGGGCGAAGGTGCCAGAACTCCTCGTGCATGATCTGAGGAGGACCGCAGTGCGAAACATGATCCGCGCGGGGATCCCGGAGAAGCAGGCGATGCGGATCAGCGGCCACAAAAGCCGCAGCATGTTCGACCGTTACGACATCACCGACGAGCGCGATATCCAGATCGCGGGTCAGAAACTGGCGCGGTACCTGGAGGGGAAAGCGGAAGTAGTTACAAGAAAAGTGACAACAGCCGAAACCGGCACATCACGAAAATCGCAAGAAGTGCAATGAAATCAGCCGCTTAATTTTGGCTCCTCAGGTAGGATTCGAACCTACAACCCTTCGGTTAACAGCCGAATGCTCTACCGTTGAGCTACTGAGGAGTATCCGCGAGAGTCTTCATAATTACAGCAAAATCGACCCTCCGATGTCAACCGAATGACTGCTTTCATCCGACGATTCTGCCCTCCCGATCGAGCGTTAAAATCCGTCCCCTCCATCGCGCCGTTCGGCCCCCCGCACCCGCGAACCATACCGCCAACCCGAACAAATCCCGAACCGGAATCGCCCACCAAAACCGAGCCGTAATCCTGTCCTGCAGCACTGCAATTCCGGCAAAATCCGGTCAACAGCCGTAAGCCCCAGCACACCTAACCCGGCCAAAAGGTGGCCGGTGATCACTGCCGTCAGCGCCCAGAAAGTGGCATTCGTAATCGGCAGTCCGTAATAGCCCGTCTGCGAAACTCGTATGGTCCGAGCCCACCGAACCTGATGATTCCAGACGTCCCGCCAGGTCCCCGCAAGGTGAGTGGATACAACCATGCGCGAAAGTACAACCCTCAGGCCCAGCGCGCTGATCGCCTTTCCAAGCTGGTAATCGTCAGCTATAAAGTCCCGAATTCGTCCGAATCCACCGATCCGCCCTAACGTCTCAGCCCGAAGTGCAAGAGTAGACCCCAAACCAAACTCACGAACGCCGATAAACGGAGCGACCAGTGCGCTTGGCCCGAAGTCGGTCGCGATTCCCAGCGCCTCGATCGTCGCAGCAAAGGTCGAAGCCGAAGCCCTGTAAAGGCAGGTAACGAGCCCGACTGAAGGATCCTGCAACACCGTCGTGATCCGCGCAAGGTAATCGGGCGGCACGCTGATATCACTGTCATTGATTACAAGGAATGGATAGCGCGCCTCGGCCGCAAGGTCCTGAAGCGTTCCGACCTTCGCGTTGGGTGCGACTGTCGGACAATCAACAATGCGGATCTCTACTGAAGGGAATTCGCGGGCAAGCTGTTCGATGAGCGGACGTGCAGAATCGTCAGGATCATACAAGCCAAACAAAAGTTCGAATCCAGGGGCATACTCAAGCGCCGCATGGGACCGAATCGCGTCGCGAAAGCCCTCGTCGGCGCCGCGTACCGGCTTCAAAATCGAGACCGGTGGCAACGGTCCCGCACTCAGTCGGTTCCCGGGCGGCCCGATGACGAATGCACGCGAGCAGCGCCGTGAACTGGTAACCCGCCGCAGCGGCGCAGATGCCGAACACGAGGACAGATCCGATCACACCGCCAGCAGCGCGACGCCGCAAGCAATCAGGATGGCCGCCGCCCACCGTCTCCCAGTCACACGCTCATGGAGAAACCAGCGCGAAACCGCAGTCTCGAAAACAAAGCTGACGGCACTCGCGGGCACCGCGAAGCTCAGGTCAGCGCTCCTCAACAGAGTCACAAAAGAGCCGAACGAAGTTGCCATAAACAACACACTGAGCATCAGGCGAGGCTGACGGAAGAAGCTCACAGCCGCTTCAGTCACGCCGGAGTTTACGTGCCGTTGCATCTGACTGGCCTGCAGATAATCAGCGGCAACTGTTGAGAGAACGACACCCGCGACCAAAAGCCAGTTCAGAATCATTGTGGCTCAGTCTCGTGCGTCGTCTGCGCCGGTGTAGTCGCCGCAAGAATCACGCCCGCCACGATAAGCAGCTGTCGCAGCCCAGCGCATCGGAGAAACAGTCTCATGCAGGAAAACCATACCGGTGACCAGCGTTAGCACGTATCCGATCGCGGTCACCGGGAGAACATAACTGAGGTCGGCCCAACTCAGCAGTGTCGTTCGCGTCAGCGTCCACAAGATCAGCAGAGCAACTCCGCCCAGAACCGGCGGACTGAGCAAAGCCGCAAGGCCCGTAGCTCCGCGCATACCGAAGCTAAGTAATGTATTTCCCGTGAGATTGCTGAGAATGACAACGAGCGTGAGCAGCCGTGCCTTTGCAGGCAGTGCCGTCATCAGTCACCCATGCCGGAGGCAGCACCAACAGCCGCGGCGGTCTGTCTTCTTGTGGTCCTTCACGAACTGCTTGCGCTTGGCTCGAAGAGACATATACTCCCGGGCTTCTTTGTAAAGCCTCGGAACGTCGTTGTTCACGACAGCCTTCTTAACGACGCGCCAGACGGCCTTCGGACGGAAGTAATATTCGCCGTAGAAGCGCTCAACCCACTCCACGAGTTCGCCGCGATTCAGGCCCGGATAGATGATATTCGGCAACTGATGGCCGTGCTCGTCTGTCATCGAATCGATCGTGATCAGGTTGTTCTTCTTCGCGTGTTCGTAGAACTCGGTACCGGGGTACGGATGCGCAATCGAAACCTGAATCGTCTCGGTATCCAGCCGCTTCGCGAAATCGATCGTCCGCCGAATGCTGTCGCGGCTCTCGCCCGGCAGCCCGACGATGAAGTCGCCGTGGATCGTCAGTCCAAGCTTGTGGCAGTTGTCCGTGAAGCGCTGCGCCATGTCGATGGTGGCGCCCTTCTTGATGTTCTTCAGGATCTGCGGATCGCCGCTCTCATAACCAACGATCAGCAGGCGGGCACCCGCTTCCTTCATCGCCTTCAGCGTGTCGTAATCCGTAGTCACGCGCGACGTGCACGACCAGGTGAAGTTCAGCGGCTTCAGCTTCTCGCAGAGCTCGATCGTGCGCTTCTTCTGGTAATTGAAGGTGTCGTCGTCGAAGAAGATTTCCTTCAGCCCGGGAAAGTTCTCCAGCGCCCACTTGCACTCGTTCGGCGATATCGTCGCTCGAACGCAGCCGCCAGCGGTGTCCCGAGTGCGTCTGCGGCCAAAGGCAGAACGTGCACATCGCAGGGCAGCCGCGCGACGTGTAGAAGGAAATGAAGGGATTCAGAAGAAACGGAACGTTATATCGCCGGAAATCAAGATCGCGCTTGTAGACTTTGGTGACCCACGGCAGTTCATCGAGATTCTCGATGAACCCGCCCTCGGGGTTGTGTACATGCTGGCCGTCTTTGCGGAAGCTCACACCGGGCAGTTCTTCCAGCGGCGTGCCCGTTGGCGTACTTGACGATCTGGTGGTCGAACTCGCGGCGCACGACAAAGTCGATGGCGGTCTGCACGCAGCGCTTTGTCCGGCTCGACCGTAACCGGAGGCCCGACGAACGCGACCTTCAGCTTCGGGTTGGCGTCCTTCATCATCTCGCGCGATTTTCACGTCAACGTTGAAGCCAGGAGTGGACGTGAACAGAACAAGGAGTTCGAAATCCTTGCCATCGCGACAGTATGCTTCGATGGAGATTTTGTGCGGTGGCGCGTCGACAACTTTGCTGTCGGGAAGCATCCCCGCCGGGTAGCAAAGCCAAACCGGATACCAGTAAGATTCGATTTCCCGGGACGCAGGCCACCGTGAACTCGCGCCGCCGTCAAATCCTTCAAACGACGGTGGATTCAGAAATAGCGTTCTCATTGACTCGTCTTAGTTTAGCAGTCCGAACCGAGTCAATTAACGTTCACGCCAGCATCTGTTGCACGACATTTCCGTGCACATCTGTCAGTCGGAACGGCCGGCCCTGAAACCGATAGGTCAGTTTCGTGTGGTCGAATCCGAGCAGGTGCAGAATCGTCGCGTGAAGGTCATGAACATGCACTTTGTCCTTCACCACGTTGAATCCGAGCTCATCGCTCTCGCCCATCACGAGGCCGCGCTTGATGCCCCCGCCCGCCAGCCACATCGTGAACGCATTCGGATGATGATCGCGACCATCGCTGCCGCCCTGCACCATCGGCGTGCGCCCGAACTCGCCGCCCCAGACCACGAGCGTGTCGTCCAGCAGTCCGCGCTGCTTCAGATCCTGAATCAGCGCCGCACACGCCTGATCGGTGTCGAGGCAGTTCTGCTTGATATCCTTCACCAGATTGCTGTGCTGGTCCCACGCCTCGTGATAGAGCTGCACGAACCGCACGCCGCGCTCCACCAGCCGCCGCGCCAGCAAACAGTTGTTCGCGAACGACGGCTTGCCCGGCTCCGCGCCGTACATCTCGAGAACGTTGCTTCGGCTCTTTCGAAAGATCCATCAGCTCGGGTGCGCTCGCCTGCATCCGAAACGCCATCTCGAACGAGTTGATGCGCGTTGCAATCTCCGGATCGCCGGTCGCATTCAGACGCATCTCGTTCAGACTGCTTGAATCGACATCGAGCGAATCGCGCTGCAGTTCATTATCCACGCCCGGCGGGATTCGATAGATAAAGCACCGGATCGCCGCTCGACCGGAACTGGACGCCCTGGTAAACCGTCGGCAGAAAACCGCTGCCCCAGCACGAATTCCCGCCGCTTGGTCCCTTTTTGCCGGAACTGAACACCACAAATGCCGGCAGGTCCTGCGACTCGCTGCCAAGACCGTAAGTCACCCACGCACCCATGCTCGGCCGTGCCGAACTGCTGCGATCCCGTGTTCATCAGCACCTGACCCGGAGCATGATTGAAGGCGTCCGTGACCATCGACTTGACGATCGCGATATCATCGACGATCTTGCCGAAGTGCGGCAGCAGTTCGGAAATCTCGGCTGCCGCTCTGCACCGTACTTGCGCGAACTTGAACTTCGGGTCCCAGCAGCTTGGAGTTCGGGTTGATAAACGCCGCGCGATAGCCCTTCAGCAGATCCGGCGGGAGGCAGCGTCCCGTCGAACTTCGCAAGCTGCGGCTTGTAGTCGAACAATTCCAGATGGCTCGGCGCACCCGCCATGAAGAGGAAGATGACACGCTTCGCTTTCGGCGCAAAGTGAGGCTTCTTCGGAGCAAGCGGATTGTCCGAAGCGGTCGCCGCCGCAGCCAGTTGCTGAAGCGCCATCGCGCCCGAGCCCAATCCCGCACTGCTCGAAGAACCAGCGCCGGCTGATTGCTTTTCCGTCCAACATCTCTCACTCCTTCGTAATCGTCTCGTCAAGGTTGAGCAGCACACGGCTCAGAGCCGTCCATGCGCTGAGTTCACTCGGTGTCGTTCCGGAAGGAAGCTTCGTCGAAGCCTCCTTGTATCCGGCTAAGTCCTGAGCATTGATCCAGCCCTCAGCGGCGCGCTTTCGCTGCTTCGAGAGGAAAGTCGCAAGTTCATCAGTCTCCGCCGGTGAAGGCGGCCTCGAAAGTGTCCGCAGGTACGCGTATGCAATTCGATCCTGATCCGTCTTGCCGCCGTGTTCAATCGTCGTTTGTGCCAGACCTCTCGCCGCATCGAGGAACAGTGGCTCATTCAGCGATGTCAGTGCCTGCAGCGGAGTATTCGATTTGCTCCGGCGGACACAGGAAACATCCCCGTTCGGCGCATCGAAGATCTGCAGCATCGGATACGGAACCGATCGGAAACGGAACGTATACAGGGCCCGTCGATATCGATTCGCGCCAGTCTCTGTGTACCAGTTCTTGGGACCATAGCTCGCCGGTGGCTGGAACAGGAAGTCCGGCGCGGGCGGGAATACGCTCGGTCCGCCAACTTTGTCGTTCAACAGCCCGGCTGCGGACAGCGTGATGTCGCGGACGATCTCCGCGTCAACCCTTTGCCGCGGTCCCCGGGCCAGCAGCCTGTTGTACGGATCCTTCGCAAGCAGTTCCGGTGTGACCGAAGAAGACTGCCTGTAAGTCGCCGAGGTCACGATCAACCGGTGCAGCTTCTTCAGACTCCACCCCTGATCCATGAACTCGACCGCCAGATAATCCAGCAGCTCCGGATGCGATGGCGTCTCCGCTTGTGTGCCGAGATCCTCGCTCGTCGCCACGATACCCGTGCCGAAGTACGCCTGCCACACCCGGTTCACAATCGAGCGCGCCGTCGTCGGAGCTTCTCGGCTCGTCATCCACTGCGCCAGACCAAGCCGGTTCGGCGGAGCGTTCGCAGGAAGCGGGTTCAGGAACGACGGCACGCCCGGCTGAACTTCGCGAACCGGTTTCAGGAAGTCACCTCGCTCCAGGATGCTCGTCGGACGCCGCTGCTCGCGCTCGGCAAGGACCAGTTGCGACGAACCCTCTGGGTATTCGCGCCACAGTGCCGCGATTGTTTGGTTCGTGTCTTTGAACTCGGGAACGGTCGTACGCCAATAGCCGAAAATCGTCTGAACCTGCTCGGGCGAGCGTCGTTCGGCTGGCGTACTGCTCAGGATCTGCCGAACCCGAATCGGTACCGGATCGAACGCCGGCGAGGCATCGTCAGTAACCGACAGCCGCATTCGCCCAAGGTTGTAATTCTGGTTGTCGTCGCTGTTCCACCCGCCGTGACTTTGTGCGAGGTAAACAATCAGAACCTTGCCTTCGGCCAGTTCGATCGGCTTTTCGAAGAAGAACGTCGCCTTACGAGGCTGATTCCGCAGTCCCGGCCCGGCATCGGTACCCCATGCAGTCAGCGGATCGTCATCGATCGCAAACTGAATCGGACCCGTAACGCGCCGCTTGCCCGACTTGTCGTCGTAGATTTGCGGAATTACGGTCTCCGGCAAATTCAGATCCGCAGACGCAGACGCGATCTTGACTCTCTCGCCCTTCTCCGCCTTCTCGCCAGCAACCTCAACCCGGATCTCACTCAGCGCCCCGGTTCCATAGATCGATCGCCCAGGACCACCAAGCGGCAGATTCGCATCATTCAGCAGCTCGAGCTGAAGCGCCGTAATCGTTCGCGCTTTCGGCTTCAGCGTCAGCTTCACCGTGTGCTTCGTTGGCGCATATCCCTGCGCCAGCAGACTGCCATCCGGCAGCGGAAGGTACTTCTGCCCGCCCGTCGAAATGTCATCCACCTCAGGAGCAATTACAGTCCACTGCGTTTTCGGCTGTGACTCGCGTTCCCACGCAGCCATCTTCGCCGTCCAGTCGGAATGCCGGTGTTGAAGATCGCCTTCGATCTCGCGCGTGCGGCGCAGGATCTCTGACCGCTTCATCTGCTCCTGCGGCGTGTACACAGCGGCATTTGCCTCATAGGAGTTATTCAGATACGCGAATAGCTTGTAATACTCTTCCTGCTTTATCGGATCGTACTTGTGGTTGTGACACTGCGAGCACTGAATCGTGATCCCGAGCATGCCCTTGCCGATCGCATCCATGCGGTCGTACATCGCTTCCATCCGGAATTGCTCGGGGTCAACGCCGCCTTCTTCGTTGATCATCGAGTTCCGAAGAAACCCGGTAGCAACGATCTGATCCTGAGTCGGCTTCGGGAGTAAATCACCCGCCAGTTGGTCGACAAGAAATTGGTTATACGGCAGGTCGCGATTGAAGGCGTTAATTACCCAGTCGCGATAAAACCAGACCTGACGCGACTTGTCTTTCTCATACCCGTCAGAGTCGGCGTATCGCGCAGCATCCAGCCACTGACGCGCCCACTTCTCGCCGTAGTGCGGTGACTTCAGCAGTCGGTCTACCTGCTTCTCATAACGCGTTCGGGCTGCTGTCCTTCAGAAAGGCGTCCAGCTCCTCGAGCGTGGGTGGCAATCCGATCAGATCCAGACTAAGTCGACGGAGCAGCGTCGCCTTAGCGGCTTCGGCAGAAGGCTTCAGGCCTTCCTTATCGAGCCGGGCCAGAATAAAGCGGTCGATCTCGTTCCGGGCCCACTTCGCATCCTGCACCTCAGGCGTCTTAGGCCGCACGGGGGGAATGAAGGCCCAGTGCTTCTTCGGAGCCGCCGCCGTCGCCGTCGACACTTCGGTACCGTTCTCAGGCCATTCAGCGCCCGAATCGATCCAGGATTTAATGATTGCGATCTGCTCAGGTGTGAGCTTCCCGCCCATCGGCATTCGCGGCTGATCTGTAAGGCCCGCAACACGCTGATACAGCGCGCTTTCCGCCGCGTGGCCGGGCGAAAGGGTTCGCGAGGCCGTCTGTTTCGAGTCCAGCCGCAGGTTCCCCATATGGACCTTTGGGCCATGACACGAATAACAGGACTTCTCGAAGATCGGCTGTATATCGTTCTGAAAAGAAGGCTTTTGTTGTGCGGCGACGGGCAGGACAGCGCACGCGGTCAGGCAAACCAAGCCTGACATTCGGGCAACTCGGCGCATTCCCTTGATTCTAGCTAATTTTGTTGCTCGCGACCGCGGCGGTCGTAAACCTTCTTGCCGGAAGGCGTGTAGTGGTACTTCCCGTTCTTCGGGCCGGTATGAATGTGCGTTTCCTCCACGCGCCTGTTCGGCGGCGCCGGCACGTCCGGGAGGTCCATAAGCCGGCGTTTCCGCTCCTGCAGACGATCAATCTGCAGCTGGAGCGCAGCAATCTTCGAGTCAATCTCTGTAATCTGCCACACACGCGACGGCGGATTGGATTCCGCCGCGCGCGCGCCGACGCAGAACAGGAAAGTCGATACGATGACGGTCCGCCGCACGTGAGAATAGTGCAATCGAGACGGCTTTTCTCTCATGCTCCGATCGTTTTCGACACTGTAAAGCGCGAGCCGTTGGGCGGTCGTCGCCTGTTCGCCGGACGCGTCTTCAATGTCTCCGCGTGCCAAAACGACGTCCAACAACTTGCTACTTCGGTGCCTTGCGATTCATTGTCTCTTCACTCATTGACACAGGCCCTCTGCTGCCTTGTAGATATGGGAAGTCCCAGTTAGTCGAGCACAGCGTGGTTTGTAAGACGGCGTTCCCTCGCCTGCCAGCCGCCCGGTGAAACGCCTGAGAGATTCAGGCAAGCCGCTGCAACCAATCATGCGTACGCCGGATTGCTCGTAAAATCATGACAGGTTGTCCCATGGGCCGTCGTGAATTCGTTGTGCGAGCCTTGTTGTGGAGCTGTTCGTATATCGTCGCGTGCCGGACACGAAACATGGAAGTAGAACTCGACGCCTTCAGCGGGCGACCAAATCCGAGATGGGTACTAACCGGCGATGAAGCAACGCATCTGCTACGGGAGCTTCAGTCATTGCCGGAGACCAAAGACTCTCCGGAACCACCGGATCTGGGATTTCGTGGATTTCTCCTCCATGCTGATGATCGATACATACGGATTTTCAGCGGCCTTATTGTTGTTGAGATATCGGGAAAGCGAACTGTCTTCAAGGATATACACGGCGTAGAACAGGAACTCGCCCGGCAGGCCCGCGAACGCGGTTTCGGCGGAATCATCGGAGAATTGCGTTAAAGACAATTGCATTTACATTAAATCGGCCCGCCTCCCCTTCGCTTGTCCACACTTTGTCCGCATAATCGCACCAACTTCGCTTAAAACAGCAGATTGGAGGCGTTGTGAGCCTGACCGTAACGCTGAACGTATTTTCCGGCCGGCCTAATCCGACCTGGGTCATCCCTGACGAAGGTGCGTCTGAATTTAACGAGCGTATCTCTCAAATCAGAACCACATCAAATCTGAAGCCCGCCGGTGTCATGGGCGGCCTTGGCTATCGCGGGTTTACCGTGCGGCGGAACGAAGAAACGCATGCTTTTCACGTTCATGCAGGAATCGTGGATACCGGGCTTCTGAGTCCGACGCTCGTCGCCGATGACCGCGACATCGAACGGTGGCTGCTCTCCACCGTGACGACTCCTTTGCCGGAACTGGTGGCCGCGCACATTGAGGAAGCCCTTCGCGAGCCGATACGCCATGATGCATTGACGGCTGCCGTTCTGGGAGCACATTGTCCCGCATGCGTTTCGGCAGATGCTCCGGTGTACAACCCGGCGGTCTGGAATGTCCCCGCAGTGCAGCCTAACAACAACTGCTACAACTATGCCAACAACCGGATCACCAACACCTTTGCGCAACCCGGGCGTGCGACGGGCCATCAGTACACGCAGTTGAATCAGTGTGCGGGCACCGGATCCGTGGAGGCAGGGGCGATCTCCGATGGACTGGTCCCCGCAGCGAACTTTTCCGGGCATCTGGCCGCAGGACACGGCTGGTATGTCGCTCTGGTGCTGTGGCCAGGCGGGGATTATCACTGGTACCGGCAGGATAATGTCGGGTGCTGGTCGCACAAACCCGGGTCAACCGCAGTGAGAAACGTGGACAATGCCGGGAAGGCCATTTCCGATCCAAAGACCGCCAGCCGTGGGCCGTATACGGTCTTCTGCACTTATATGATCACCAAAGCCGGTGTTCACATAAGGTAGGACAGTGCATCAATTCTGAAGAAGCACTTCGGAAGGAAACTTAAGGGAATTTATGGTGCGGATGAGAGGACTTGAACCTCCACTCCCTTGCGAGAACATGGACCTGAACCATGCGCGTCTGCCAGTTCCGCCACATCCGCACTTTTGAGGGCGAGCCGGAAGGCTCGTGTGTGCTGCGTCCCTATTGTCGCGAACTCACAGGCTGAGAGTCAAATTTCCCGGTACGAATCCTGAGAATCAGCTGCATTACGAGCATCTCGAGTTCGTCGCGAACCTTACGCAATGCCTCATCCGACTGCCCAACCGGATCCTCGACGTTCCAGCTCTCAACGAGCACGCCATCGGTACCCGACAGCCGTGAGCCACTGATATTCACCACCACGTCGAACGAACGCGGATTCAGGTCGCTGAACCGCCTCGGCACGTGTTCACCCAGCTCGATATTCTTCTCCGCCAGTACAGTCCGGGTAAACTCCTCTGCCGCACTGGCAGGAGCCGTTCCCGCACTATACGGGACAATCACATCGGACCCATACTTTCGGGCCATTGCAGCCGCCATGGGGCTGCGGTACACGTTGCCGATGCAAACAAACAGGACGTGCTTCTTACGAACGCGGTGAGGACGCACTTGCTTCTATTTTCTCAAGGAACAGCGAGTGAACGCCGTTATCCCTCGCCAGCTCCGGATGAAACGTCGCCACCAGATGCCTCCCCTGCTCGACCAGAACCGGATCTCCGTTATATGCTGCCAACACCTTAGCCCCTTCCCCAATGGCCCGAATAATCGGAGCGCGAATGAATACCGCTTCAATCTCACCGGGAAGCCGGGAATCCGCAGGCTGCACCTTGACGATCCGGCTGTCGAGTTGCCGGCCGTAAGCATTCCGCTCGACTTCGATGTTCATCAGCTCGAGCGATTCCTGCACCGGATTCGAAACCCTCGAAGCCAGCAGAATCGCCCCGGCGCACGTCCCGAAAATCGGCTTCTGCTCGCCGAACTCCCTCAGCGGCTCCTTCAGGCCTGTCTCATTCAGCAGCTTGAGTATCGTGCTGCTCTCGCCGCCGGGAATCACCAGCCCGTCCACCGACTGCAGTTCTTCCGGAGTCCGAACCTCCACGACTTCAGCGCCCGCGCTGGCGAGCGCCTTTCGATGTGCTTCGAAATCGCCCTGAAGCGCCAGCACTCCGACGCGAGGTTTGCGATCATTCATCGCGACCTACCAGCCGCGAGTCTGCAACAACTCGGACTCAGGCATGCGCGACACATCCAGACCAGGCATCGCCATCCCCAAATCCTCGCTCGCCTCCAGCAGCTTCACCGGATCTTTGTAGTACGTCGCGGCTTTCACGATCGCCTTGGCGCGCGCCTCCGGATCGGACGACTTGAAGATGCCCGACCCCACGAACACTGCCTCGGCGCCGAGCTGCATCACCAGAGCCGCATCCGCGGGAGTCGCAATACCACCGGCCGAGAAGTTCGGGACTGGTAATTTGCCGAACTGCGCCACATATTCCACCAGCTCGAGCGGAGCCTGATGCTTTTTCGCTTCGGCCATCAGCTCTTCCTTCCCAAGCACCGTCAGCTGCTTCATCTCCTTTTGAATCGTCCGCATGTGACGGACCGCTTCGACGATATTCCCCGAACCGGCCTCACCTTTCGTGCGAATCATCGCGGCACCCTCGCCGATACGCCGCAAAGCTTCGCCGAGATTCCGAGCGCCGCAAACGAACGGAACACCGAAGCCCCGCTTATCAACGTGATGCTCCTCGTCGGCAGGCGTGAGCACTTCGCTCTCGTCGATGTAGTCGACCTTCAATGCCTCGAGAACGCGAGCCTCAGTAAAGTGACCGATGCGGCACTTCGCCATCACCGGAATGCTGACGTTCTCCATAATCTCGCGGATCTTGCTGATCGGAGCCATGCGCGCAACACCGCCTTCCTTGCGGATGTCCGAAGGAACGCGCTCCAGCGCCATAACCGCTGCGGCACCGGCTTTTTCGGCAATAATGGCCTGCTCCGCGTTGGTGACGTCCATGATGACGCCGCCCTTCAGCATCTCAGCCAAACCGACCTTCAAACGAAACTGATCATCCAGAAACATTGAGAATTCTCCTAAACCAAAGCCGGAGCCGCATCGTAGCGGCTGTTTATCGATTCGGATCGCCCCAGTTCTTCACGGAACAGGCGCCCGAGGATGGCAACACCTTGCTCGACTCGCTCAGGAGAAAGGCCTCCAAAGCTGAGGCGAAGCGTCGCGGAATCAGATTGTGAAACCGAAAAAGTTCTGCCGGGCAGATAACTGACACCTGCCTGACGCGCTCGCGGCAGCAGGTCCGCGGCATCCAGAGGTCGGGGCAGAGTCACCCAGAGATTCATGCCGCCCTGTGGCCGAGTCCACTTGCTGCCGGGAGGAAGGTGTTCTTCGCATGCGCCAAGAACGACCCGTAGCCGCTCCCGGCCGGCGTCGCGAACCCGTGCGAGATGCTCGGCCAGTCGGCCGCTTTCGGCGAACCGCAGCAGGATGGCCTGAGACAGATGGTCGGTGTGCAGGTCACACCACTGACGCACCTCGACCAGGTCTGCAGCGATGCGCGCAGGAGCGATCACCCAGCCCACGCGCAGTCCCGGAAACGCCGTCTTCGAAAAGCTGCGAATCAGTATAGTGCGTCCTGAGCCGTCGAGTTGCCGCAGCGTCGGAAGCGGCTCGCCCTCATACCTAAGGTCTCCGTACACATCGTTCTCGATGAGCAGCGCATCATGCTCACGAACCAGACGCAGCACTTCATGCCGAACGTCCATTGGCATCGTCACACCGGTTGGGTTCTGAAAATTTGGCGTGACCGCAACAACCCTCGGCCGCTCCATCGAAAACACGCGCGCCAGTTTCTCGATATCGATCCCCGAGTCGCTGACCGGCACACCGAGGAGCCTCACTCCCGCGCGACCAAACACATTCCGAAGCCCGTGATAAACCGGGTCCTCAACCACCACCGTCGAGCCCGCAGGTGCCAGCGAACGCTGCAAAAGATCGATCGCCTGCTGACAGCCATTGGTGACGATGAGATCGTCGCCGTCCCCGAAAGAACCTTCAGCGCGGGACTGCTCGATCATGTAGCGCCGCAGAGGACCATACCCTGCTGGAGACCCGAGTTGCAGGATTGATCCGGCATCACCGCCCGAAATTACTTCGGTACAGCTTCGCTGAAAGTCGCCGAGGGGAAACTGCTCTGGCGCAGGCCGCGAAGACGCAAAACTGATTTCCTCGTCACCCGTCGACCCAACCGGGAAGACAATCGGACCGTCATACTGAACAAAGCTGCCACGCCCAACGTGCCCTCGAATGAGGCCATCGCTCTCCAGACGCTCGTAAGCTGCCGAAACCGTCGTCCGATTCAGTCCATATTGGATTGCCATCTCTCGCGTTGCTGGCAGACGACTCCCGTTGGCAAGCATACCTCCCCGAATCAGTCCGCCGATCTGCTCAGCAATCTGCTTATAAAGCGGGACGGTCGAGTTCTCGTCTACGCGAAGCTGCGGAATCATGCCAATCCGATATTCGAGCATACCAAATTGGATGACCTCAGTCCAGAAAATTAAGGAGCCAGCCGCTCGGATGGTGCTCTCGAGATCGCTGGTCGGAAAGTTCGTTAAAGGGCGTGACGCTTTACGGACCACCGATCGTTAGCATGGTCTTCATGCGCCTTCAATAATTCTCAAGTTGTCCGGCATCCGGAGAAATCTGAAGAGAGATCCGCCATGCGGACGTCGGACCGAGCCAACTTGCCCGACCAGTTTCCGACTCCGATCCGGACCACAGCGGTGGATTCGGCTATGCAGAAGGACGCTTGTAAATGAAAAGCGGTTCGCATTGCTCCCTGCTTCCCTGCTTCCCTGCTGAGAAACATCGATATAAAACTGGACATCTTTCAGCATTGCGTCATGTTCGGATTGTGCTTGCCCGTTAACCATGCGGCAACAGTAAGCCTCACCGGCTACGGCCATGAACGAACGAAGCTGGCCAAAGAGAGCGTTCTTTCCTCGGACGTCGGGCTCCCATCTGCAGTCGTCTGATAAGATCAGGTGCGCGAAATGCACCGCGCGCACCACAGCGTCTGTCCGAAGTGCGCACGCAAGGTGCAGGACGACTGGCCGCGCTGTCCTTCGTGTGCTGCCCCACTGGACAGCATCACCCGGACGGAAGCACCAGCGGCTTCTTCTCACTCCTCGGAGGCAGTCGAGGGACGATTTCCTGCCGGGACAGTGATCGCCGCTCGTTATCGTGTCATGGGCCTTCTCGGACGCGGCGGTATGGGCGAGGTCTACCGTGCTTATGACCTGATCCTGGAGCAAACCGTCGCCCTGAAGTTTCTGCCGCAGGCCAGCATAAGCCATCAGGCGCTCCTCCGGTTCCGCAACGAAGTGCGTGTTGCGCGCCAGGTCTCGCACCCGAACGTCTGCCGCGTTTATGACATCGGCTTCGTAGAAGGCCAGCAATTCCTGTCAATGGAATACGTCGATGGAGAAGATCTCCGTTCGCTGCTGCGCCGCATCGGACGGCTGCCAAATGATAAGGCGGTCGAATTTACGAACAGGATCTGCGCCGGGTTGGCAGCGGCGCATGAGCGTGGAGTGCTTCACCGGGATTTGAAGCCGTCGAACATCATGATCGACGGACGCGGGCAGGTTAGGATCACTGACTTCGGACTGGCGGCGCTCGCGGCTGAGATTCCCGTCAGCGATCTGGGTAGCGGCACGCCTGCGTACATGGCGCCGGAACAGAAGTCCGGTCATGAGGTAACGACTCGCAGCGATATCTATGCGCTGGGCCTTGTGATGTACGAAATGTTCACCGGCACGAAAGGCGATCGCGCTCGGACCACACCGGCAGAAGTGGCAAACGATCTCGATCCAGCGATCGAGCGTGTGATTCTGCGGTGCCTTGAGGAAGATCCCCGTCGCCGGCCGCAGTCCGCCATGCAGGTTGCAATGGCACTTCCGGGAGCGGATCCGATCGCGGCCGCGCTCGCTGCGGGCGAGACCCCTTCGCCTGAAACGATTGCCGCTTCCCGGGAAAGGGAAGGCTTCAGCCGGCGCGCAGCAATATCTTGCTTCGCGATTATTCTTTGTTCCGCGGCCGCGCTCCACGTAATTCCAAGAAGTCACCTGCTGGTGCACGCACCGCTGGAACTTCCCCCACAGGCATTAGCGGACCGTGCACAGGAGATGCTTCGACGCTTCGGTTACACTGCGAAACCGAGCAGCACCTTCTATGGATTCCGAATAACCGATGCAGGCGCACGCGAGTACGTCAATGAATTCGAACCTGCGCAACGAAACGCGATACTCGCCACAGGGCGACCCGCGATCATCGGCTTCTGGTACCGGCAACATGGGAGTGAGATCGTAGCCAATCTTTTTCCCGGCGGCACAGTCACCTTTAGCTCACCCCCCAACGATCAGCCAGGTATGATACGTGCTGAGCTGGATACAGCCGGACGCCTGTTGACCTTAGAAGTTCGCCCCGACAGCAGCATCGTCAACGATACACCGACGGACGGCATGAACTGGAATGCACTCCTGCTCGCCGCGGGTTTAGATCCCGCGCGCTTCACACCTGTTCCGTCGCAGCAAATACCTCCGGTCATCGCTGACGGACGCATGGCCTGGACGGGAACGTTCGGCCCAGGGCGCGCCGAGCAGGTACGAGTGGAAGCAGCCGCATGGAGGGGCCGCCCTGTATACTTCCAGCTCTCAGGCGACTGGCAGGGGCCCTCCGGTTCTTCCCCGGAAGAGCAGCTGATTCCAGGGTTGGTGGCTACGGGGCTCGTGGTTCTGGCGGGCGCATGTCTTCTCGCAAAACAGAATCTTCGCCACGGCCGCACGGATCGACGCGGCACCGGCCGTGTTGCAGCCGCGATGTTTGCAGGCTGGATGTTCGCCTGGGTTCTCACCGCTGACCACGCAAGCCTGATGCGGGAGCCCCCGCTTGTTATTCGCGCCCTCAGTTTCGGCGCGTTTCTTGCGGGCTTGTATGGTGCCGTCTACCTTGCACTGGAACCCTGGGTTCGGCGCTACTGGCCAGATGCGCTGATACCTGTCACACGCGTGCTGGCAAACAGGATCCGTGATCCGTTGGTGGCGTCAAACATCATGGCCGGTATTCTGCTGACGCAGTCCTGGGCATTATGTCTTTTTTCGGCGCTGGTATTCTGGCCCGCTAAGGAGCCGGCGCTAACCTCAATCGCATGGACACTGGAAGCCCTGAGAGGCGTGTCTTCCTGCGTCGGGATCGTGATTCTTGCAATCGGTATTGGTGCCTCGATCGCAGGGCTTCTGTTTTTCATCCTGCTGCTGGTACGCATCGGCGCACGCCGTTCGTGGATCGCGGATGCATTCCTGGTGTTACTGATCATTGTATTCATCTCCCCGGCCGGCCCACCCTTCGCGATCTCCGCTGGCATTCTCACTGCCGCTTCACTGTGGACACTGAGGCACCTCGGGTTACTGGCGTTCCTCACTGCAGGAGCGACGATGGGAATGGGTACCGTGTTCTCGCCCTTCTGGTACTCTCCCGGCTCCTGGTATGCTGACCGCTCACTCATCTTGCCTGTCGTCGTGACGGTGGCGGCACTGTGGGCGCTGTGGGTGATTGTCTCGTCCTATGCGCGTGATGCGCGTCACCGGATTGTCTGAGTCGCCGGCGACCCAAAGTACCGTCGGCCACCATCCTCATGGCACGGATCGTTGTCGTTGGCATCTGCCATAACTGCCATCCGGGCGATTACCCGACCAGGCAATCCGCAAAGCGCCTCGAAGACCGAAGCAACGCAAACGTTAAACGGAGTACCTGTAAGGTAGTCGTATTTACTGAGGCTCTCAAAGTTGCGGAGCCGATGCTGTCAAATCGCAACAGCATGTTTCCCAGTCCTCTCGCAGGCCAGGCGTTTGGAGAAATAGATTAACGCGCATCGAATCGACAAAACAGAAGACTGCGAATGCGAGGACCGTACCGGTTTTGAACCTTCTGATGCTTCCACATCGACCTGCTGCGATAAAGCCGGCGATGCCCCAGGCCCCGAACTGCGAAGGGGCTGTCTTCGGCGAGCCGATGCCTCCGCGTCCCATACAGCGAGTCGACGCCCGGCATGGTCGTTTACGGCATCGGGACACTTCGGGCCGTACCGCTGGGGCGATAGCAGCTTGCAAATGCCGTTTGACCTTATGGCCGCAGCTACGCGACAATACTCAGCCGGGTGTGGCGATACCACCCGTTCAGCTGGAATTACTTTTTGAAATAGATTCTCCTCGGCCCGGTTCATCGATCTAAGGAGAATCAGCCGTCCCAAGCTGTCTTGAAATCTATCAGCTGCAAAAGCAGATTAGGCAAATAAAACCCACAAGTGTCGTTCCGCAGCCCGTCTGAATACGCAGCGCACAATGGATGGGAAAGGCGCACGGTTGTCTCTCCGCTTTCCCATCGCCCTGTTCGCGCTCTCAGCTGCCATCCTCAACAGTGCACTGCTGCCTCTGTGGGAAGGATTCGACGAGCCCTTCCACCACAGCTATCTTGCATCACTCGCATGCACGCGCACTCTTCCCAGAATGCGCGAAACAACGCTCACCAGCGACGTCGCAAGATCATTGGAACTTGCGCCCGCGTCAGCCGCGGTAAAGCAGAACCTGCCCTTCGTAACAACCTATGACAAATACTTTCAACTGACCGCCGCCGAGCGTTCTGCCTCAAGGCAGGAACTCGAGGGCCTGAAGCAAACCTGCGCGCCTTCACAGAACCTCAACTATGAAGCTCATCAGGCACCGCTTGCGTACATCGCGCTACTTCCAGCATTGCTCTCGTCCTCCAGCCTGACCGCCAGCGTGCTCGCCGAGCGCCTCAGCGGTGCAATACTCTGCGTACTGCTGACGATTCCGGCAGTCATTAGACTTGCCCGAGCCGCAGAGCTGCGATCGCCATACGTCGCAGCCGCTCTGTTCTGCACCTTCTCCAGCCAGATGTATTGGGCGACGGTCGCAAGGGTGTCGAACGACTGGCTTGCAGTACCGCTCGTCATGTGGACCTTCGCGTTGTTCGCCGATCTCGCCAGGGCCGAAACGCGAACCGCGGTCATTGCACTCACCGTCGTTCTGACCGCAGGCTTGCTGACGAAGGGCTACTTCATCCCGCTGTTTATAGCGGTAGTAGTCTTTGCAGGACTGCGACGATTCCGCTCGACACTATCCCTCACGTTAATACCAGTGCTCACCAGTTCGTGGTGGTACGGAAGAAACATCATCCTGTACCGGAGCCTGACTGGCATGCAGGAATCGCTGGAAGGCATCGGACCTCTTCAGGTCGCTCATGCGGCATTAACCATACCCTGGGGCAAGCACGTCATCCATATGGCGCGCGCGAGCTTCTGGACCGGCAACAACTCGTTCACAAGTCTTTCGACCGCAACGACAATTCTCGCGCTGGGAGTACTCGCATTCGGTCTCGCGCTCGCCGTCAAGACAAGGGAACGGGACAAACCGTCCGAGGGCGCGATCTGGTTTTTGCTGTTTACGTTCATGGCAGCGCTCGCATGGTCGACAGCCAACTCGTTCGCTCATTCCGGCGGCCGAACGGTCGGCGCGTCGCCGTGGTACATGCAGGGCCTCCTCGCACCCGTACTCGTTCTCTTCAGCCTGGGAGCACAGCGCAGCGCCCGTTACGGAAGAATTACATCGATCGCACTCGTAGCAATCTGGTCTTACGTTTTCCTGGATACGTGGTTTGCGAAACTCATTCCGCTGTACGGCGGCTTTACAGGCCGAGCCTCTTTATCGCGACTGCTGTCGTGGTGGTTCCGCGACACAGGCAGTTGGACCACGCTGCTGTCGACGACCGCTCTCGGAAGTCTTTGGCTCGTCTGGATGAGTCTTGCGCTCGCATCAGTCACATGCTTTGTTTGCGCAGCGTTGGTGATCACCAGAATCCTGCGTGAACCGACCCGATGCCGCGGACCTGAACTCATGTGAGCCGATTTCTCCCTCTTCCGCGTATGTAAGTGCGCAGGTGGAACGACGCCGCTGCCGGCGTTGTTCACACTTCGCAAATTCACGAATGGAAGGAGACAGCAATGAGTAATATACGTGTCAACCTCGACAGCGTTCAGGTTGTGGAAGATCAAGGCATTTCAGAAGGTGATTTTGAACTGCGCGTACAGGTACAGGAAGGTTCACACAACGTCGTGTGGCCGGCTCTGAACGGCTGGGAGAAGGTGGACCGAAACGGCCCGCCCGCCTCAGTCAATCAAACAGTTGCGATCTACCCCGTCAGTTCGGGAAAACTGACCAAGGCTTTTAAGGTCAACCTCACTGAGGTGGACGGCGGATTTAATGGTGCTGACGATACCGGCACTGGGGACATTACTATGGACCTTACTCCGGATATGGCTCCAGCGTTTGTATCGAAGACTATTTCTCTCAACCGACCGAATGGAAAAGATGCCGGCAAGGTCAAGGTGACGCTCGTCGCACAGCGGATCTAGCAGGTTGTCTGAAGCATACAAGAAGCACTCTTTAACTCATGTGAATCCCAGGACCCGGGGTACGCGAAGCGTAACAGCTCTTTCCGCGCCCCGGGTCAGGGCCATCCCCAATGCTCCAATTTTGTTACTCTGAGTCCTCGGATATAGAAGCGAGCGCGACGACGAAAAGGCTCGGCATGGAATCGGAGCAGCTTTCCGTTCTGCTTGACCGGCTGCGAACCGGAGACACACAGGCGTTTGAGGCTCTTGTGTCGCTGACTTATGTCGAGCTGCGTAAAATTGCGGGCGCCCTCATGCGAACCTATCGCACCGGCTACACACTGCAACCAACAGCGCTCGTGAATGAAGCCTGGTTGAGACTCGCAAACGGAGATGCCCGCTGGGAAAACAGAGCTCATTTTTTCGGTGCGGCTGCGCGCGCGATGCGCCAGGTACTGGTGTCTTATGCTCGCCACCGGTCCGCGATAAAGCGCGCGGGCGGTCTGGTCCGCGTGACTTTCGACGATCTGGGCATGTCTCCAGCGACGCACGATCTGGATATTGACAAGCTGGATGACGCAATGACAGCGCTCGGCCATGTGGATCCGGAGTTGCTTCAGGTAATGGAATTGCGATACTTCGCGGGTCGCAGCCTGACGGAAATTGCTGATCTGATGGGCTGTTCGCTGGCCACCGTCAAGCGCCGCTGGACCTACGCGCGAGCATGGCTATATGACTACATGAGTTCCTGATGCAGTCAATGCAGGCCAAAGCGGCGATGGGCGACGCAAATGAGAGAGAGCAGGCGATCTTCGATACCTGCATTTCGCTCCCGCCCGCAAAACGTCGTGCATACCTGAACAGTGCGTGCGGAAACGACCCTGAGCTTAGGTCGCGGATGGAACGGCTGCTTGCCGCGCATGCACAAGCCGAGCAGGCGGAAGACGATCGGCTTGATCGCGCAACTGCCGAACTTCTCTCAGCAGTTCTCGCTGAAGAGGAATGTGAGCCCTCACCCGATCGCTCCCCGGAATCCGCCGACCTGCAGGAACACCGGGCTGGCGAGACGATCGGAGGCTATCGCCTGGTCCGGAAGCTCGGGGAAGGCGGCATGGCTTCTGTGTGGCTGGCAGGGCGTTCCGGCGATGTTCACAGTCGACCTGTCGCGATTAAATTGCCCCATGGAGGATGGCCGCAATCCGTCCTCATCGAGAGAATGGCGCGCGAGCATGACGTTCTCGCAAACCTGAATCACCCCAATATCGCGCGGCTGTGGGACGCAGGACTAACCACCGACGGACAACCGTGGCTGGCTCTGGAGTACGTAGAAGGTAAACCTATAACCGAGTATTGCCGCATGCACAACATGAGCGTCGCGGCACGCGTTGAACTGTTCCTGCAAGTCACAACTGCGATCAGCTACGCCCACAACAACCTCGTCGTGCATCGTGATCTCAAGCCGTGGAACATTCTGGTTACAGACGAGGGCGAAGTGCGAGTTCTCGATTTCGGTATCGCAAAACTGCTCGAGGGCGGTGCGACACGTGAGAGCGAGTTGACTCGATGCTCGGGACTCGCTTTAACTCTTGATTACGCATCACCGGAACAGGTACTCGGGAAACCTCTGACCGTTGTTTCCGACCTCTATTCGCTTGGCGTGATCCTCTACGAGCTGCTTACAGGCGCACGACCCTATCGCCATAAGCGCCCGTCCCGTGCCGCGCTCGAAGATGCCATCGTTATCGAGGAACCATACCGTCCGAGTGATGTTGTTACCGATCCCGGCCGGCGGCGGCGCATCCGCGGAGATCTCGACACGATCGTCTTAAAGGCACTGAAGAAAGATGTGAGTGCCCGGTATGCGACTGTCGCGGAGTTTGCGGAAGACCTTGTGCGTTATCTGCAGAGCCGTCCGGTATTCGCGCGGCCCGACAACCTGTGGTATCGATTCTGCAGATTCGTTCGTCGCCACCGTTTCGGAGTCGCAGCAGGAGCGGCATTCATTTTGCTTCTCATGCTGGCGTCGATCGCTCTCGTCTGGCAGGCTCGGATCACGCTTGCCGAGAATGAGCGTGCGGAAGCGGCGAACGCGTTTCTCATCTCGATCCTGCTCGATGCTCATTCTTACTGGAGTTCCGGCAAACCGCTGTCTGCAGTCGATCTGTTGAAGGACGCCGCTGCGAGGATTTCGTCGCGAACGTTGCCCGATTTGGTGAGCCGGGTAGCGGTGCTTAACATCATCGGCGCCGGTCTGCTTAGTCAGCATGAGTTGCAGGATGCAGAATCGGTCCTGGAGCACGCCGTTCGCGACTCGCGGTCGCTTGGCGATCGACATCCAATGGCACTGCGAGCTCGACTCCTGAAGAGCTGGTGCTTACTGTATCGCGGCGACATCGCAACCGTCAGGACAGCCGTGAATGCGCTGCTGAACGACATGAATCGCTCACCCGCGACACTGCCCGAGGATCTCGCAGGCGCGCAGCGGATTCTCTCGGCTGCGGCACTGGAGGCCGGCGACAATGCCCTGGCTGAGGCCGCTGCGCGCGAAGCGCTGCACGTAGCAGAACGACGGCTCAACCCGCGGCATAATCAGTCGGTGCTTGGCCTGGTCGACCTGTGCTACGCACAACTGGCTCAGGGCGATTCCGATGCGCGCGACACGGCCGAGGCTGCAGTTGCACGCGGTCTGGAGGCATACGGCGGCAGCTACACACACCCAAACGTCTTGCGGGCTCGCGTAGTGAGAGCACAAACTCTTGCGGCGGATGGCAATCTTGACCTTGCAATAACTGAGACCAGCCGCGCGATTGAGGACGCTTCGGAGCTTTTCAACCCTTCCGCTCGAGTCGTCGGAGTTGACCTGCTGCGTCTTTCGCAACTCCAGTTGCGAGCAGGGCGGGTCGCATCCGCACTGTCAAGCGCCGATCGAGCCCGGGAGATCATGACGAAGTATCTCGATTCTCAGGCTGCCGGTTATGCCTTCATGCTTGAGGTCAGAGGGTCGGCGTTGTTGGCCTCAGGACGTCTGGAGGAAGCCGGTGTTGAACTCGATCGAGCGGAGTCACTCTTTTTCAGGGCATTTGGGCACTCGAGCCCTGCAACGGTCCGAGTGCATCAGCGTCGGTTGGCGGCGAACCTCAGGACAGGTCGATGATCGCAGCACCCGAACTTACTGCAATCAAAACGAAAGCCGCAGGCCCAGCCGGAACTGGCGTTGATCCTGAGCCGCGGAAGTGATCACGAGAAAATTCCCGGAAGACACATTCGCCGACGGAGCAGCGAAGTGCGCCGTATTCGTGACGTTGTAGGCTTCACCGCGCAACTGCAGGGACCAGTGTTCGCGAATTGGGAACTGCCGGAACAGGCTCATGTTCGTGTTGAACACGCCCGGCGCTCGCAGAATATTGCGTCCCGTGTTGCCGAAACGCACGTCCCGAACCGGCGCGAACGCTTTCGGATCGTAGTACGGCTGACCGGGTCCGATTCCACCGAGTTTCGTCACGTCCAGCGAGAACCTGGTCCGCGGTCTGCGAATTATTCGGAGCGTTCAGTGAAGCGCCTGACGCCGTGACCGTAAACGGAGTTCCGGTATAAGCACTAATCGTTCCGTTCAGTTGCCACCCTCCGGCGATCCACCCAACCGGACCCGACGCTGCATATCGCCTGCCTTTCCCAAACGGCAGATCCCAGACAAAACCAGTCTGGAAATTGTGGCGGATATCGAAGCCGGATGGCGCTCGATTCCGGTTCATCATTGGCGCCCAGTTGAACAACAGTCCCGTGCGTCCGTCATCATCCGCCATATCGATCGCCTTCGAATACGTATAGTTGGCTCTTATGAGCAGTCCCTGGGAGAGTCTCCGGTTCAGTGTTGTCTGCAGCGAGTGATAGTTCGAACTTAGCCAGCCATCCTCGAACAGCGTTGACACAGTTCGCCCCCATCGCTGAAATAACGGCAGGCCGGCGGTGCCGCTTCCCGGATATCCGGCATTCATTTCGTGATCGACGAACTGGTGTGTTGTCGCGGTTCCTACGTACGCGGCGGTTGCAACGAGACTCAGCGGAAGCTGACGTTCCAGAGTCACGTTCCACGACTGAATATATCCGCGATGCAGAAGACCCGGGAACGGACTACGACTGATTACAGACGTTGTTGGGACCGGCGCTCGACCGCTCGAGGTATCAGGTATGGTCAACTCCGGAATACCGGTCGACAATGACCCGAACGGCACATAGCTGTTCGGTCCTACAAAGTTCTGTACGACCGTCAGCGGGAACGGATCACGGAACACACGCGACATCGGAAGCGGGTCGTAGCTGATGCCATACCCCGTGCGAATCACAGTCGAGTCGCCCATCCTGTAAGCAAGCCCAAGTCTCGGAGCGAACATCTTATGGCTCGAATCTACGTTCGCGCTGTCGTCATTTCCGCCCACATCGCCGATGATAATTTGATTCGTGTCCAGATCGTAACGGCCAAGCCCCTGGTGGGATCTCCGCACCATCGGGTACAGTTCATAACGCAATCCGACATTCAGAGTCAGGCTGCGGCTGATCTGCCACCTGTCGCGAACGTACCACCCAAACTGCCACTCACGGCCAGTCATCTTGATGTTCTGAACACTCTTGCCGACCTGCTGGTCGAGACCAAGGAGAAGTGCAGCCCACGCATTGTACTGGTTCGGGGAAGCACCTCCGTTTAGCGCGGTTACGGCACCATCGAATGACAGCAACCCGCGCGGGCCATAGGAGCCGGCTTCAGGCTGCCACTGATTGAGCTGATACCGAATCATGTCAAACCCGAATCGAACCTCATGAGATCCATGCGTCCAGGTCAGGTTATGGCTGGTTGTCCAGCTCTGATCATTGCGCCAGAACGGCATCCAGTTCGCCGTCTGTCCGAGACTCGTGTAACCCGTGATGTTGACGATCGGGAAACCGCTCTGCCGGATGTCCGGACCGTTTGTGCCCGGTATGCCCAGATCAAGGCCAATATTCTGGCCATAAAAACTGTCGGTTCCGTGCTGGCCCATGCGATTGAACCCGAGCACCTGATCCAGCAGCAGATGTGGACTCAGGATGATGTTCTGCCCGATCGTCGGCACTTGCACGATCGTCGGCGCATTCCCGGGACCTGCCATTGCACAGACCGGGTCCGCCTGCAGCACCGAGGCCGAAAGTGCAGTTCACCAAAGCCTTCATGATGCTGTACTTTGCAAAGATCTTGTGATTCTGAGTGCGGCTCCAGTCCACTTTCACATCGAAGTTGTGCCGGTCCAGTGCCTGCGTCCCGGACGAAAAGTAGTTCGCTGAACTCCCGGGAAGATTCGGAAGCGGAATCAGACTTTGCATCTTCAGAGCGATCGGACTGATCCGATCCGATGGAATAACGTTATTCGGAAACTGCGTTCGACTTCGGCCGGTTGCCGTGTCGCCGGTTAGCGGGTCGAAAATTGGCGTTCCGAAACTGCTGAAATCGCCCTGCCGCTGGGCCGCGGTAGGAACCGTAAACAGACTGGAGTAGTTCGTGCGCTCCCACGTACTCTCCCAGCCTCCGAAGAAGAACAGCTTGTTCTTCTTGATCGGGCCCCCGAACGTCGCGCCATCGATGTTGTGCAGACTGAACGGAGTCTTGTTTCCGTAGTAAAAGAAATTCCGCGCCTGAAGATTGTTGTTGTCCCAGAACGCGAAAAGCACGCCGTGATACTGATTCGTGCCCGACTTGGTCGTGACCGTCACAGCCGCTCCGCCGGCCATTCCCTGCTCCGCGTCAAAACTGTCGGTCGTGATATTTACCGTCTCGATAGTTTCCGACGGAGGCACATAGGCAGTGTGATGCGGAAGCCATACGAACACATCGCCTGCGCCGTCGACTCGCGTGTTGTTGTTATTGCGGTTCGTCCCGTTGACGTTTGTGGTAAGCGACCGTTGTGGCGTGTCCGTCACCGAGTTCTGAAATTGCGGCGGCGTCGCACCCGGCACCAGATTGATAGAGGCTCTGGTAATTACGGTAAGCAGGCAGCGGCAGATTCGTAACCTCATGCGAGCCGAGATCCGTATGGACGTCGGACTTCTCGGTCTGCAGCATCGCCGCATTTGCCTGGACAGTGATCTCCTGAGTTGACGCACCAACCTCGAGTTGCACGTCAACGCGTACAACGCTGTTGATAACAGCATTCACTCCGGTTTGACTGTACGTTTTAAAGCTCGGTGCCGACACTCGGATGTCATACTGTCCGGCCGTCAGATTCGCGAACGTGTAGCGTCCGTTCTCGTCCGTTACCGCGTCGCGCGACTCTCCTGTTTGCGGGTTGGACGCGCGGACTTGAGCATTCGGCACCACTGCGCCGCTTGCATCGGTGACCGTACCCACAATCGATCCATAGAGAACCTGGGCGTTCAAGTCGCTGCTCAGGCTAAGAAAGGAAAATGCGAACGAAACAGCAAAAAGCAAGTACCGCATATTTACCCTCAGATCTTAGTTGGATGATTTGGCTCGCGTACGCAAGTGAGCCGGATCTAACGCGGGTACCGGCTCGGGTTCCGCGGAACCATCGGCCCGCGGATCGGAAGCAGCATAGTTCGTATTGGTGCGAGAGTTGTGAAGGATCGCCTGACCGCGACCCATTTCCATCGTGTACTCCCGGCGTATCCGAATCTCGTGGCCGCGTACAGAGAGTTCCTGCAACGTCTGCAGCGGAACACGATCTTCGATCGAGATATCGCAGCCGCCTGCCGTCTTCTTGGTGAACCGGGGCGACTCCATTGCCTGCTGAACATTCATCCCGAAATCGACAATGTTCGAGACGAACTGTGCGTGTGCGAGCGGCTGGTTCGCGCCGCCCATAATGCCGAATCCAATATACTCGTCACCGCCGTTCCATCAGCGCCGGAATGATTGTGTGGAACGGTCGTTTGCCGCCCGCCAGCCGGTCCGGATGATTCGCTTCGAGCGTAAAACCCCAGCCCCGGTTGTGCAGCATAAAGCCCATTCCGGCGACCGTAATGCCCGACCCGAAGTTGTCGGCAATGCTTTGAATCCAGCTCGCCATGTTTCCGTCGCGGTCGACCACCGTGAGATAGGTCGTATCGCCCTTCATCGGGCGGCCTGGCGGAACATTGCAGTTAGCCTGCTGTCGGATTGATCAGCTGCGCACGTTCCCGGCCGTATTCCTTTGAGATCAGGCCCGAAGCCGGAATCGAAGCAAATCTCGGATCGGCGTTATACCGGTTCAGATCCGAATACGCGAGCTTCATCGCTTCGATGCGCTTGTGCATCTCGGAACTGTTGAAGGGATCCTTACCCGACGGCGGCTGGGTCTCCATGATGTTGAGCATCTCCAGCGCGGCCATGCCCTGAGCGTTGGGTGGCAGCTCATAAACACGCCACCCTCGATACTCGGTGTGAATTGGCTGCACCCATTCGGCCGAAAAATCCGCAAGGTCCGCAGCCGTCATTTTTCCGCCAAGTCTCGAGCAAGTGCTCAGTATCGCCGCTGCGATTTCGCCCTTGTAGAACGCGTCTCTGCCCTGGTCGGCAATCAGCCGCAGTGCCTTCGCCATATCCGGATTCCGAAACAGCTGCCCCACCTCAGGAGGCTTACCGCCAGGCAGAAACACGCGCACCGACTCGGGATCTTTCTTCAGCTTGGCCACTTGCGGGGGATCTGACCACGCCTCCTGAATGACTTCATGAACCGGAAATCCTCGCTCGGCGTAATAGATCGCACTCTGGAACAAATCTTTCCAGGGCAGTTTCCCATACTTGGCGTGCATCTTCGCCCAGCCTTCCACCGCGCCCGGAACAGTCACGCTGTGGATTCCATGCGTCGGCATCGTCTTGATTCCGGCAGATTCAAGAAACTCAGGCGTGAGTCCCCGAGGCGCGGGTCCGGATGAGTTCAGTCCCACCAGCTTGCCACTCTGACCTTCTCGATACAGCACGAACAGGTCGCCGCCGATCCCGTCCATGTCGGGCTCCATCACCGCCAGCACTGCGTTCGCAGCAATAGCTGCATCCACCGCAGACCCGCCGCGCGCCAGCATCTGCACACCTGCCTGTGACGCGAGCGACTGACTCGTGGCCACAATGCCCTGCTGCGTGATAACCATCGACCGGCCGTAATTGCGGCCCTGACCCCACGCAAGCAGGCCGGCAGCGCCGAACACAACCAGCGTCGTTCGAATTAGGAAGACAATGCTCGACGGCAAAATTCGTAACATCGCGCGATCTCCTGAACCGTATCCCCGCCCTTATAGGCGTACTCGATGTTCGCTGGAATGTCCCAGCGATTCCGCTTCAACACACGCAGGACCTCAGCCGTCGGAGTATCACCCTGTCCAAACGGCATGTTCGGTCCCTGCGACTTCTTGCGATCTTTTATATGAAGCGTCACCACCCGCTCATGATATTTCTGCAGAAACTCGATCGGGTCGTAACCTGCCGCAGTGAAATGGCCAATGTCGAGGTTCACGCAGATCCAGGGCGATTCGTTCATTGCTTTGATGAAGCTCTCAGGACGCGCAAACTCGTTTGGGTCGGCCAGGTTGTCATGCCCATGCATCCCGACCCGCATCTTGTGCGTCGCGGCGAAAGGGGCGACTCTCTTTGTGACCGACACTGTCGACGACGCCGTGATCGCCGGAGCCCCCAGCGCCTTCGCCATCAGAAACCCTCGTTCGATCTCTTCGTCCGTGAAATCATCCCGGAAGCTGTAGTTGTAGGCCGACAGAGTGATGCCCGCGCTGTCAAACTTTTCGCGAATCTTCTGGAAACTGTCCAGCGGAACAGACACACGCCAGCGCCGCAGGTCATCGCGCGTCGTGGATCCCGAAACTCGGGGTTCGACGTGACCCTGCCAGAGCTCGCACTCGCTCAGCCCGACCTCAACGATGCCCTGAATACAAGCATCAAGGTCGCGATCGCGAAAACTGTAGGACTGGACGCCGATAAGAACGCCGCCGACCCTCGAATTCAGCGTCGCCCCCAGAAGCCTGCCGCCAACTGCCGCGAAGTAACATCCCAGGACGTTTCTTCTGGTAGTCATGACTAACCCATTGCCAGTATTTTATCGAGTGCGGAAGACACAGAGCTTACCTGGTCCGGGAAATTCGCGTCGTAGTCAATCTCCGGCGACAGCGGTCCGCGGTAGCCCACCTCCGTCAGAGCTTTCATGACGGCCGGCCAGTCCACATCGCCTTCAAGCAGCCGGCTCGGTCGATTGACCTCAGCCTGTGGGGTTACCTTCCGGTCCTTGATGTGAACGCGCTCGATGCGATTCCCCAGCGTCAAAATCCAGTCCTGCGGATAGCCGAAGTACATCACGTTGCCGGTATCGAAATGGGCTTGCAGCCACGGACTGTGGAACTGATCGATGAACGTCCGCATCTCCAGCGGACTCACCAAAAAACGGTTGGACACGTTCTCCATCGTCAGCAGTACCTTGGCGTCTGCAGCCAGCGGAACCACTTTGCTTAACTCGGCCGAGAAACGATCCCACGTCGCCTGGTAGCTGACCTCGAACTTCGGACCGCTCCCCACGCGTCCGGGCACCAGCAGCAAAGCGCCGCAATTTAGTCCCTTCGCAAACTCGAGCCCTCGCGCGATCGCCTCCCGCCCCTGCTCTCGGACGCGAGGATCCGGACTGTTCAGCGGTGTCTTCGCCAGCGGTGGGGAAACCCATAAACTCGAGATCATAACCCCCGCTGCGTGAGCCTGCTCACCCAGCCGCTTTACCGTATCCAGCGAAGCCGACACACTCAGCTCACCCGACATCGGAAACTCGATCGTGTCGAAGCCGGCCGCCTTCGCCTTACGACACCTCTCCGCATACGAAGTTCCGGGAGGAAATATGCCGGAACAGATGCCCTTCACAAACCGAGGTGGCTCTGCAGAAACTGTCGACACAGTCACCGCGCCGCCAAGAACCGTCGTCGCAAACTCGCGCCGCGTCTCAGAGCGCAACACCGAGCTCCTTCCAGTCCAGAACCTTGCCCCTGTACATCGCCTCGCGTCCGAGGATCGCCGTCAGCGTCGCTTCGGCGCCCAGCGCCACTCCGGTCTCCGGCTTCGTGCCATTCAGGATGCAGTCATAAAACTTCGCAATGTGGATCGCCTCGCGATTCTCCCGGGTCCGCTGCGCCAGAACAAACGGCTTGCGTTGATCGCGCGGATACACCATTCCGGTCTCGAGAACCACAGAACCGTCGGACCCATACACCCATGTCTGCTCTCCGCCCGCCGGCATATCAGCAGGATGAAAAGCCAGCTGCGTAAACGACATCATGAGTCCGCCCGGATACTCGAAGTTCACGCAGTAAGCATCCGTTGTCGTGCGGCCAGGCGGAACATTCGGAGACACCAGCGTCCCCCGGAACCCCGATGCTTTTTCCGGATGATGCTGCAGCACCCAGTTGCAAACATCCAGGTTGTGAATCGATTGCTCAACGATCACATCTCCGGAACGCTTCGCATCGAAGATCCAGTCGCCCGAAGAACCTGTCGGCGAATAGTCAACCGCCGAGTGCCGCTGAGCTTTGATAAATGCTGGTTTCCCGATGGCGCCGCCGTGAATCTTCTCGATGAGCTGCCGGAGCCCGTTGTCCGAGTGTCTCTGCAGGCCAACCATGAACACTGGCTTCGATCGCCCGACAACCCGCAGCATGTCACGCACCCCTTCTGGTGTTATTGCCAGCGGTTTCTCGCAGTAAACATGCTTGCCGGCCTGGAGCGCTGCCGTCGACATTTCCGGATGAAGGTCGCACGGGGTCGCGATGAAAACCGCATCGATATCGCGCATTTCCAGCACACGCCTGTAATCTGTCGCTGTTTTTGGCTTGTCCCTGGCGGCAGCTGTGGCCGCTTTATCCAGCCGGTCCGGCTTAATATCGCAAATTGCGCCCATTTTTGCTCGCTTTTCGGCGAGAACATTGGTGAGCAAATACCCGCCCCGATTCCCCACCCCGATCATTGCCGTGCGAACCAGATCGTCCGGCCGTGTCTGGGCAGCAAGCGCCGCCGGTACCGCTCCGGCCAAAAACGTTCGTCGCGAATGTCCCTGCATATAACTCCCCCAGTTAGGAAAAGAATATCTCATACTCTCTATTCCCCGCGCCGATGAGCAGTAGTAATGACGGTTGTGTGCAAGCATTGCGGCTCAATGGACACGGCTCGCGTCGCCAGGACGGGGCTTTGGGATTTCGTGAAATACGTTGCTGACCGTTTTCCGTACCAGTGCCGGTCATGCTCGTCGCGATTCTACTCGCGCACACGATATGTCCCCAGCGGTCCCCCGCCCGTTCACAAAGCGACAATCGAAGTCCGGGCAGCGAGCGAAAGAGAACTGACCACGATGTTGCTGGCACTGTCGAAGGCAGTGGAAGAAGCCGTGGAGCAACAAACCGCCGCGAAGCAACAAGCCCCGAAGCAGGAAGCGCCAAAACAACAGGCCCCAAAACAGGAAGCGAAGCCGTCGCGCTGAAAAACCCTTACATGTACTAGTCGCAACTTGATCTGACATTTTCTGTTAAAACTGTTTGAAACAGGATGAAAGGAAAACGTCAGATGAGCAACGATCAAAAGATCATCAAGAACAAGGTAGGCCTGCTGAAGCTGGCTGAGACGCTGGGGAGCGTCTCGGAGGCCTGTAAGGTTTTGGGCTACTCCCGGGATAGCTTTTACCGGTTCAGGGAGTTGTACGACAAAGGCGGCGAAGTGGCTCTGAAAGAGATCAGCCGGCGCAAGCCGATTCCGAAGAACCAGCTGGAGTCGGCGATCCAGCTGGCAGTCATCGAGATGGCAATTGAGAATCCGGCGTTCGGGCAGGTTCGGGTGGCCAACGAGCTGACCAAACGCGGGCGGTTGGTCTCGCCAAGCGGCGTGCGTAGTGTCTGGCTGCGCAATGATCTGCAGACTTTCGCAAAAAGGCTGAAGGCGCTGGAAGCACGGCAGGCGCAGAATTCAGGCATGGTACTGACCGAGCAGCAGGTTCGCGCCATGGAAAAGGCAAAGCTGGAGAAAGAAGCGCACGGAGAGATCGAAACCGCGCATCCCGGTTATCTGGGAGCGCAGGATACCTATTACGTGGGGACAATCAAAGGTGTCGGCCGCATTTACCAGCAGACGTTCATCGACACGTATTCAAAGGTGGCATTTGTAAAGCTCTATGACCGCAAGAATGCGCTCGTTGCGGCCGATATGCTGAACGACCGTGTTCTTCCCTTCCTTGAAGAAGAAGGGGTCCCGCTGCTGCGCATCCTGACCGACCGCGGAACCGAGTTCTGCGGCAACAGAGAGCATCATGAATATCAGCTCTACCTCGCAGTGGAGAACATAGATCATTCAAAGACGAGGGCTTATTCGCCCGAAACCAACGGCATCTGTGAGCGTTTTCATCGCACGATCCAGGATGAGTTCTACAGCATTGCATTTCGCAAGCGGCTGTACCAGACGCTCGAGCAGTTGCAGGCTGATGCCGATGCCTGGATTAGTGAGTACAATGAGGTTCGGCCGCATTCAGGCAAATACTGCTTTGGCAAGACCCCAATGCAGACATTGCTTGATGCCAGGCATCTGTCCGATGAAAAGCAACTCGACCGGCTTCCCGTCGGGACTTCATCGGACGGGTTTTCTCCGCGGGCTCCGCGCGCGGTTGTGGCGTAGGCTTGTCAGATCAACCGCCGGACCGTCTCGAGCAACTGCTCGAACAGTGTCGTCGGATACTCTTCCTTCCGCTCACAGATCACGCGCACAATCGGCTCCGTCTGACTCACCCTGACGTGGAACCACTGGTCCGGCCAGTCCGCCCGGACACCATCGGTTCGATCGAACACCGCATCCGAATACTGCTCCTGCAACATCGACATCAGGTCCGGAATCCGTGTCGATGTCAGCGGAGCCTCGCCCTTCAGCATGCAATACCGCGGATACCCTCGCAGAATCTCAGATAGACCGACGCGCCGCTCAGCAACCAGCGACAGGATCGCAAACATTGAGGCGATGCCGTCATAGATGAATTCGAACTGCGGCATCATGACAGCGCCAGTCCCCTCGCCTGCCGCGGCGATCTGCTCACTCCGATATGCCGATAACGCATCAATCGCCGCCTGTCGCCCGACCGGCACCCGAACCACCCGCCCGCCATGGCGAGCCGCAACATCCTCCACCAGCCGCGTGGACGAAAGGTTCGTAATCACGATCTTCCCCGGAACGCGAGGCAGCAGCCAGTCAGCGATCATCGGCAGAATCAGCTCTTCCGAAACCGCCTCGCCCGCCTCGGTGGCAATACCAACGCGATCCGAATCCACATCGAACTGAAAACCGGCATCGGCCCGCATCGGCCGCATCAGCGGAGCCAGCTGCAGACCGATCGTTTCAGCACTGATCACCGGATCGTGCGCGAAATGAACACCCTGAAGCTTCTCATTGATGAGAATGAAATCAAACCCGAATCGCTCATTCAGGCGTCTCAGAATCAGCGAAGAAGAGCCGTTGCAGCAGTCGACGACCACCCGAAATCGCTTCAGCGAATCGAAATCGAATACCCGAGCCAGATCATCCAGGTACTCATCGATGGCGCCGTGATCCTCGCGTACCTTGCCAACCCCCTTCCAGTCCCGGTAATCAAACTTCCGCAGATGGTAAATGTCGAGCAGTTCGCCCGACTCAGCCGTGGATAAGTAAGTCCCGCGTTTCCCGAAGAACTTCAGGGCGTTCCACTCGGCCCGATTATGGCTGGCGCTGATCGAGATTCCGCCGGCGCCATCGTGCCGCCGGATCGTGTGCTGAATCGTGGGCGAAGAAACGATCCCCAGATCCACAACTTCATGGCCGCAAGCCATCAGCGCGGCAAGTACGCCCTCGCGCATCATAAGCCCGCTCGCACGCGGATCACGCCCCAGAAACAGCGGCCGTCCCGGCTCGACCAGCGTCCCGAATGCGCTCGCAAAATCGATCACGTGCGCCGCCGTGAGCCCCTCGCCGACGATTCCTCGCAATCCAACAGAAGAGATCCGAACAGCTCGGTGCAAAGCCGCTGGCATATGCGTGCTACCTCCGAAGCAGCGGCGTCAACGTAACCTTGCGAAACTCCACCGGCCCATGATCACCCTGTAGCTGAATGGGACCCGGCTCGCCTTCATTCGGATCGGAAGCGATCGCCGTCAGGCCATCGATTTCTTTGTTATCGATGATCGTCGCGCCATTCAAAACGATGGTGACCATGTTCCCGGCCAGAGTGATATCGAACGTTTGCCACTCGCCTGCGGGCTTACTCGCATTCGATGTGGGAAGGATGCGGCTGTACAGCGCTCCGTTCCCATGTGTGTCCGGCGGCTTGCCGTAGTCCTCGAGAATCTGGACTTCATAACGGCCGCGCAGCCCCACGCCGCTGTTCGAATGTGCCCCGACCTTGTACTCGATGTGAAGCCGAAAGTCCGTGAACTTCGCGTCACTGACAAGATCCGTCGTGCCCTGGCCATTCTTGAGAACCCCGTCCTCCACCTTCCACAGAAACGGAGTGTTTGCACGAAGCGCGTGCCAGCCCTTCAGGTCCTTGCCATTGAACAGCTCGACCGGCGTACCCGCTTTAAGCTTCGACACATCCACGCGTGGAAACTGCGGAGCGCGCACTCCGGAGAACTCCTGTGTCGGCTCTCCCTGCACCTCGACCCTGCCAACAAGCCTGTCGCCTTCGAGGCGCACGTGATAAACGCCTTTCCAACCCTTGTTGTTTTTCCGCGCAGGACGGCTGAAACTCCACGTCGCCTCACCGGAGGGACTGACGGTCATGTCCTTGATGAGATCGAGGCCTCCGCCCGGCGCACCAATAAAGCTGCCTTCCGGATGCGGGGTATCCGCGCCTTTGATCTCCACCCACCAGGCTCGCTTTTGAGCATTGCCCGGCACAGTCAAATCCCAGCGGCCGTTGAGTGCGGCAGCTCCGGACCTGGCCGTCTCAGCGGCATATGCCAGAGCAGCGCCATGCATTGCCACGACAAACGTTCGACGTGTCATACGATTGTTCGCACAATAACACGTCAGGGCAGTATCTGAATCGCTATTGCTTCTTCCGCGGCGGGTTAACCATGATATGAGCGCCCGCAGTTCCGGCAGACATCAGCCACGGCGCGCCATCATTGCCACCCTTGGTGGGCAAACCAGTCGTCTCGGGAGTAGCAAACGGGACGTAAATCACCCACCGTTGATAGGCATTCTCGATCATGCCCCCAGCAGGATCGAAGCGACTCCCGGTCAGCACATACAGCGTTCGTGGTTCACGAGGCAACTTCAGTGTCCCGTCCTGAACCTCCTTGAAACGGATCTCGTTTCGTTTGGCGCCAGTCACGCCCTGTGCAAGAAGTTCCCGCCCGCGCGCCATGAACGGCTCGAGGTCCTTGTGATAGCAGTCGACCTCGAAGGTAGTTTTAGCCGGATCGCTCGCAAGACAAATCAGCTCATTCGTGCCTTTCCTGATCATGGTCCGTTTGCCCTGAGCATCGAACCCGAGCACGGCCGCCCCGGCCCGCATCTCCGCAGGAGCCGCCTGAATCGCAGCAGCAATCTGCGTCTCAGCCGGTGGAACCTCCGCGCCCAAAGCAAAACCGATCCCGGTCACAACCACAACCGCCGCCAATACCCTCATGCCCGTTCTCTCCAGTCTGCAAAGTGTAGGAACCCAAAATATCACTCTCACGGTCCAATTGACGATACTGTGCTGCGGATCTATTCAGGGCTGCATGAACTAAGACCCGTTCGATAATAGGCCGATGTCTAACGCCGGCTCAGAAATCAGGCACGTCAGTGATACCGCCCTTATGGTCGCGGGCTGCCGCGCCGTCGAGTCAGAAGCTCCCGACGCCTTCTTTAACGATCCATTCGCCGCACGGCTTGCTGGCGAGCGCGGAATGGCCATGTTCCACGCACTCCCCCACCGCTTCATGATGCGCTTCGGCATCGCAATCCGCACCAGGTTTCTCGATGAGTTACTCGGTGAACTACTCGCGTCCACTCACCTCTCGACAGTGGTCAGCGTCGGGGCTGGTCTCGACACGCGGCCATGGCGTCTGGAGCTCCCCGCTGACCTGCGCTGGATCGAGGTCGACTTTCCCGACATGCTCGACTACAAAGAGTCGCTCATGGCAAGCGAGAAGCCTCGCTGCCGTCGCGAGCGACTCTCGGCGGACCTGAACAACCCCGACCAACGTCGCGCGATGTACCAAAGCGTGGGATCCGAGCCCGCACTCATGATCACCGAAGGTCTGCTAATGTACCTCCCGGCAGCAACCGTAGAGTCACTCGCGGCCGAGCCATCGCGCGAAAGCGGAATCGCACACTGGATCAGCGACATTACAACGAGCACCTTCTCACAGGCACTCGGAGGCTACACTTCGCGCGTAGTCGGGCACGTACAGGCCGAAGATCATCTGGAAGGCGAACAGATTCTTGAAATTATAGACCGCGAGGGCTGGGTGCCGGTGGCACACCGCAGCTACATCACCGACCTGGCCTTCGCCACCGAGCGAATTCAAAAGATGATGGCCGGTCAGCCGGAACCGGCAACACAGCCGTCGTGGTCGAAGGACGAGCCTGCGGGAGTACACCGGTTCGCGCGAAGGTGACGCTCCCGGTGGCAGCCTTCCGGTTTTTACCGTTGAACTAGCCGAAAAGGCGAGCGACGGTACAACCCTCACTTGCGGGAGCGAACGAGTGAAACGATCTCGTCTGGCGTGGGCAAGCGGCCCGTTTCCTTTTTGGAGTAGATTCTTTGTCCGTCGATAAAGACGTCGAGGCTCCCGGGCCCGCCCATGCGAATGCGAGTGGGCGTCTGCAGTTTACCCTCAATACTCTCTTTCAGGCTCACGGCCCTTTCCCTGATGTCGTGTCAAAAGAAACAGCGCTTGATTTCCACGGTCATAGCAGTTGCTGCAGATAATACCACGTACATTTACAAACCGTGCAGACGAAGTGTCGCGGGTTCTGACCGCGATTGGCGAGCAAAAGCCACGGGGGCTATGGCGATCACCGGGGCCTGAAGACAACGCCGAACGCTTCCCTTTTTTTGG
Source organism: Bryobacteraceae bacterium (assembly GCA_963794765.1). Taxonomy (GTDB): domain Bacteria; phylum Acidobacteriota; class Terriglobia; order Bryobacterales; family Bryobacteraceae; genus JAWXCM01. The sequence goes on from CAWCGC010000032.1 coordinate 40,257, forward strand.
CCATTAGAACGTGGGGAATTCGAGCGAGCAGATGGTGGACTTTTCCCACCGGGGGTGAGCAGTTGGAGATGACCGACGTCGAGTTGCAGCACAGGAGTTTGGTCTGTTCTTCGATTTAGCGGTTGCTGCTGCTACGGATGGTCATCATGTGTGAGGCCCTGGGTCGGCGGGGATGGCTGTGCCGGGTTGTTTCCGCAGTTTGAACCCGCAGACTTGCTGTGCTTGCAGCCGCGCGCGACCGGCTCAGGTTCGTTCTTCGTCTTTTCGTATTGTGACTGCTGGTCTTGTTGACGCGAGCGGGCTTCTCCGATGGCGAGCAGTTTTGAGATGGAGCGATCGACGATGCGACGGAGATGGGTTTCGTCGCGGTTGAGCTCGGACAGAGAGCGGGTCTCGACGGCCAGGGCCTGCCATGCGAGCGCGAGTCGGGTGATTTCGTCGGAGGCGGGAAAGTCTTCGCGGAAGGACTTTTCGGCGCGGTCCATCTCGAGATCGATTGAGGCCGTGCGGATGGCAGTGAGGCGCTTGAGCTGCCACTGGGCATCGGCGAGCGCGTTAACGAGTTCGAGTTCGGTGATGGTCTCGGGTTCCCACACAGCGGTGAGGTCTTCGAGGTACTGGAGGTATTTTTCTTTCTTTTCGCACCAGAGGACAACGCTTGCGCTGTTAAGGCCGTGTTTTATGGGCATTACGCGCCGAGACGGCTTTGCCTTTAGCGGTCTTTGGGCCTCGCGACTTCTGGCCGTTAAGGCGGGAGGCGAGTTTTTTGCGCTTCGGTTCGGACTGCAGGCATAAAAAAAGGCACTTAAAGGGGTTGAAGTCCGACGAGGAATGGCGCTGAGTTTCGCACTTATGCGGATTTCCGCGGAAATATCGCCCGCTGAAAAGCTGCAGGCCCGAGCGTGGTCGCCGAAATCAGACGTCGCTTGGCGAAATGGCCTATTGAAGCAGCTGACTGAGCGGACGATGCAGGCGAGCTCACGGACCCCCTGGGCATGAGACGCACGATTCTGCTGACTACAGGAGTGGAACTCGCGGAATGGCAACACGAAGAAGGAGCTGACCGGCGGTTTCGGTGAGATCGATCTGGAAACGGCGGGATTGTAGCGAGACGTTCCAGCCGAAGATCGCCGTCTGGGATGGCGCTACCTGGAGATGTAGTGGCCGTCGAAGGAATGATGATATAGATCTGAAGATGCAAACGAAAAGCCTGCAGGTTGGTTCCACACGGCGTGGTGTTCTTCGCCTTACGCCCCCCGCTCTGGCATATGCGGCATCGCCCGGAATGGCAGAGACCACCGCGACCACAACCAACAAACCCGCGCAGGCGGTTCGTCTCGATCCGAAGCGCATTGAGAACGCGCTGTCGGGCATGGTGGAAAGCGGACGCGCGGCCGGCGTGTCCGTACTCGTTTGGAAAGACGGCCGGGAAGCCTATTTCGGCTCGGCCGGCTTCGCCGATCGCGAAGCGAGCCGGCCCATTGCGCGCGACACCATCGCCCAGATCTATTCGATGACCAAGCCGGTCACCGGCGTCGCGCTGATGCAATTGTGGGAACAGGGCAAGTTCGGGCTCGACGATCCGCTGTCGCGCTATCTGCCGGCATTCGCAGTCGATGCAGGTGTATGCCGGCACGGATGCCGGCGGACGCCGATCTATCGCGCGGCCGCCCGTCCCATCGCGGTGCGCGACATCATGCGCCACACCGCCGGCTTCGCCTATGGGCCGGGCGACACGCCCGCTCACGATGCCTATGTCAAGGCCGATCCGCTCGGCATTGACCAACGACTTGGTGGAGATGGGAAAGCGCCTGGCGAAGGTGCCGCTGCTCTTCGACCCCGGCACGCAGTGGAGCTACAGCATCGCCGTCGACGTCCAGGCGCTGCTGGTCGAGACACTCTCCGGCCAGAAGTTCGCCGACTACGTGCGGACAGCACGTCTTCGAGCCGCTCGGGCATGCGGGAGACCGCCTGGCGCCAGCCCGACGAACGCCTGCCGCGACTCGCCGCGATGTACCGCGAACAGCCGACGGCAAGCTGGTTCGCCAGCACCGACGACGGCGACCCGCCGCCTCAACTTCCACGACAATCGGCTGACCGGAGGCGGCTTCGGCCTCGCTTCCACGATCGACGACTATATGCGGCTCGCGCGCATGCTGTTGAACCGGCGGCGAACTCGACGGTGCGAGAATGATCAAGACCCTCGACCGTGAAGCTGATGTCAACCGACCAGCTCGACCCGCGCATCACCGAGCGCAACTTCCTGCCCGGGCAAAGGGTCAGTAGGCTTTGGACTGGATTTCGCGGTGCGCGTGTCGCAGCCGCAGACGCCGCAGGAGAATCGCGGCGCAGTAGGCGAGTTCTTCTGGGACGGCGCCGCATCGACACTGTTCTGGGTCGATCCGGCAAATCAACTCGCCGCCGTTTTTTTCACTCAGAAGATGCCATTCGACGGCACGCTCCACCGCGACATTCGAGCCGCTATTTACGGTCCGGATTATCTCGGCCCCGCAGGGGACTGAGCTGCGATATTCGTCGCGTTGATTGAGGAGAGCGAAATTACCATGCCGCAGTACATGACACGCCGGAGTGCAGTTTCCATCATCGGCGGAACGGCGCTTTACTCCGTGCAGCCGGCAGACGCGTTCACAACGGAGTCATCGCCGGTAGCCGAGACCTTGCAGGGGCAGGTTCAGGGCGCTTCGGTCCGGGGCGTCCACATCTTCCGCGGAATTCCGTACGGCGGAGCGACGGAAGGTGCGGGGCGGTTCCTGCCGCCGTCAAAACCTGCCACCTGGGCCGGCGTCCGAGACGGGACGCTCACAGGCCCGCGGTGCGTACAGGGCCGTGGGAATATCTTTACTCACCCGCTCATAGGTGAATACTTTGCCGGGGGCAGGCCGGAGAGGCTGGAACTCGCAAAACACACCGACAGCGAGAACTGTCTGGTGCTGAACGTCCTCACGCCGGGACTTCACGGCAAACGTCCCGTGATGGTGTACATGCACGGCGGTGGGTTCACCAGCGGATCCAGCGCGCTCACGCTGTTCAGTGATGGTTTCGTCCGGGAGCAGGACGTGGTGCTTGTGGGAGTAAACCACCGCCTCAACGTCTTTGGCTATCTCTGGCTCGGGGGCATCAGTTCGAAATATGCCGTCGGCAACGCCGGACAACTGGACCTCGTTGCCTCCCTCGAATGGGTTCGCGACAACATCGCCCAGTTCGGAGGAGATCCTGGCAACGTCACGATCTTCGGTGAATCGGGCGGTGGCGCGAAGGTCAGCGCGCTGATGGCGATGCCTGTGGCCAAAGGACTATTCCACAGAGCCTCGGTGCAAAGTGGTTCGACGCTGCGCGCTGTTACCGCCGACGCAGCAACCGAGTCTGCTCGAAAACTGCTGGCGAAAGTCAGTCTGAACGAAAGGCAAGTCGATGAACTCCAGAGCATTCCCGCCGACCGGCTGCTCGCAGCGGCATCAGGCCAGGAGTTTGGACGGATTGGCGCCGTGGTCGATGGGCATTCGATCCCTGCTCAGACATGGGATCCGAAGGCTCCCGACGCATCAGCCGGCGTACCGATGCTGATCGGGAATGACAAGGATGAGTCGACGCTGTTTTCGCTGCGAGACGAAGCGTTATTCAGCCTCGACGGTGTCGGCTTACGCGGGCGTGTGATTCAAGCAGGAATTCCTGAAGACAAAGTGAAGGACCTGCTGGCCGCGTATCGGCGCGACCACCCGAACGACAGCCCGACGGACTTGTACTTCCGAATCTCATCCGATCGCGGGGCTCGCCAAAACGCCGTACGGCAGGCCGAATTGAAACTCGAACAGGGCAAGGGTGAGGTTTATATGTGGTACTGCCAGTGGGACACGCCGCTTGCGGACGGCACAAAGAGGATCAAAGCCTTCCATACATGCGACCTTCCTCTGACCATGAGGCTGGTGCGGTTTCCCGAATCCGAACAGCTGTCAAGACAATTGAGCGCTTCGTGGGCGGCATTTGCCAGAACAGGTAAACCAGGCACCAAAGGTCTCCCGTGGCCGACATACACAACGAGCCAGCGCACCACTATGATTTTCGATGCGCCGAGCAGCAGAGTCGTGAACGACCCTGACCGCGAAGAACGAGTGATGCTTCGCGACATGCCTTCAGGCAATCCCTTGTAAAGAAGCAACGAGAATGGATCAGAGGTGCACAGCTTCAGATCCGGAACGGATCTGGTCACTGACACACTGTCACGTCGGGCAGGCGTTACTCACAATCAGGCGCGCGAACCGGTCGCCGCCGTGGCGTGGGATGCTGCCGTCAGCTCCTTAACGATCTCACCTACAAACACTTTCGCATCGCCGAACAGCATCAGCGTGTTCTCCATGTAGTAGAGATCGTTGTCGATGCCGGCGAAGCCAGGATTCATACTGCGTTTGATCACCATTGCCGTTCTTGCCTTGTAGGCGTGCAGAATCGGCATGCCCGCGATCGGGCTGCTGCTGTCAGTCTCGGCTGCCGGATTCACGACGTCATTGGCACCGATTACCAGCGCTACGTCGGTATTCGGAAAGTCCGGATTGATTTCTTCCATCTCGACGAGCTTGTCATAGGGAACGTCCGCCTCAGCCAGAAGTACATTCATGTGACCGGGCATGCGGCCTGCTACAGGATGAATGGCAAATCGTACATCCACGCCACGCCGATTCAGAGCATCAGCGAGCTCCCGCAGTTTGTGTTGTGCCTGAGCGACCGCCATACCGTAGCCCGGAATGATAATCACGCTTCGCGCCGATTCGAGCAGGAAAGCTGCCTCGTCTGCCGTCGCCGAGCGGACGGGGCGGTCCGTCGTTTTGGCCGCGCTGGTCTGTAATTGCCCGAATGCACCGAATAGTACGTTGGAGAACGAACGATTCATCGCTTTGCACATGATGACGGAGAGAATGAATCCCGACGAACCGTCGAGGGCACCCGCGACGATCAGCAATTTGTTGTCGAGAGCAAATCCCATTGCACAAGCTGAGAGCCCTGCATATGAGTTGAGCAAAGCGATCACGGTAGGCATATCTGCACCGCCGATCGGGATAATCAGCAAGATGCCAAACAGCAGCGACAGGCTCGCGAAGATCGGGAAGAGGGATCGTTGATCCGGGGAGGCGATCAGCGCAATCCCGAGTAAGACGGCACAGCCCAAGACGACCAGATTCACGACGTTCTGGCCCTTATAAGTAATCGGCCGCGTCGGGAGGATTTCCTGAAGCTTGCCAAAGGCCATCAAGCTGGCCGTGAACGTGAGGAAGCCAAGGAGAATCTCCAGAGTGAGGGCGACCATCGTGATCTGTGCCGGAGTATGCCGATAGTATTCGGCGGTTCCGATGAGCGCCGATGCCAGAGCTCCGAAGGCGTGCGAAATCGCAGTCCGCTGGGGTACCGCCGTCATCGGCATCAAATATGCGAGCGGTACGCCGATTGCAGATCCTATGAAAAATGCTATAAGAATCCACTGATATTCAACAACTTCAAACCGAAGAAGCGTACCAATAACCGCCAGCAGCATTCCCATTTCGCCGGCAATCACACCGCGACGTGCTGTTGCGGGCGAACTCATCCACTTCAGGGCAAGGATGAAGCCCGCGGCTGCCAGCAGATAAAGGACCGGAAGCACGAGTTGCATCATTTCCGCTGTCCTCCTTCCCGCTTCCTGAACATCTTGAGCATGCGGTCGGTGATAAGGTAACCGCTGACCAGATTGATGGTGGAAGCAAGTACAGCCGTGAATCCGAGCACCTTCGAGAGGGGCGGAGCGTTCTGCTCGCCCGTGATCAGAATGGCTCCAACCACAGCAATCGCGGAAATCGCGTTCGTGAGCGACATCAGCGGAGTGTGCAACAGCGGCGAGACACCCCGAATCAGCTGAAAGCCAAGGAAAGCCGCCAGCATGAAAATCCAAAGCCCGTACTCGTACTCCTTCATCCCGTCACCACCTGAGCCTGGCCGAGCAGATCCCGAACCCGGCTGTTTACTACTTCTCCGGCATGGGTCACCAGCGTGTCCCGGATGATTTGGTCTTCGCGGTTCATGACAAGCTCACCTTTCGGCGCAAGCAGCTTGAGAAGTGACGTTACGTTTGCAGAGTAGAGCTGACTTGCATCTCGCGGCAGCGCGGACGGGAGATTCACGGGACCCATGATCGTAATCCCGTTGTGGACCCAGGTCTCATCCGGCCGTGTCAGTTCGCAGTTGCCGCCGCGTTCCGCCGCAATGTCGACGATCATCGATCCTGGAGCCATAGCGCCTGCCATCTCAGCGGTGATGAGAACAGGGGCTTTCTGACCGGGCACTGCCGCTGTCGTAATCACGACATCCTGCTCGCGAAGCACATCCGTCAGCAAAGCTCGCTGCCTGCGATAGAAGTCGTCGTCCATCGCTTTGGCGTACCCTCCCTTGTCTTCTGACCCGCCGGTCTGCAGGTCAAGGGTGACGAACTTTCCACCTACGCTTTCCACCTGCTCTTTCACTGCAGGCCTCACATCATAAGCGCTCACAACAGCACCCAGGCGCTTCGCGGTTGCGATTGCCTGCAGTCCGGCAACGCCCGCGCCGAGTACGAAGACTTTGGCCGGCGTGATTGTCCCCGCAGCCGTCATCAGCATCGGAAACATCTTCGGAAGCGCAGTTGCTGCCAGAATCACAGCCCGATAACCACTAATGGTCGCCATCGACGAAAGGGCGTCCATGCTCTGGGCGCGTGTGATCCGCGGGATTAGTTCCATCGCGAACAGACTGACATCGCGCGCGGCCAGCGCAGCGCAGGCTGCCGGTGACGTCAGCGGTTCACTAAAGCCGATCGCGATCTGCCGCGGCCGGAACAGCACCAGGTCGCTGCTACCGGCCTCAGGGTTTGCGCCCAGCGTTCGCAACTGCACAATCACGTCTGCTGCTGCGAAAAGCTCGGCACGACTGGTGATCGCTGCTCCACGGTCCTGATACTGCTGGTCCGAAAAAGCTGCGAGCACACCGGCATTCTCTTCGATGAGAACTGCCATTCCACTTCTCTTGATTGCTTCACATGCGCGGGGCACAAGAGCGACGCGTCGTTCGCCCGGGAAGGTCTCGCGCGGAACGCCAACGGTGAGCGGCACCAGAAACCTCCGCTCAAGATCTTATACGGTTTAGCCAACCAAGTCCAAATGGGTGTAGAATCCTTTTCGTCGTGCAACCGACAAATGTCCGTAATCCGGATTACTTCCACAAGGTTGTGGATTGTCAGTGGGCGTGCCCTGCCCATACCAACGTTCCCCAATACATTCGGCTGATAGCGCAGGGAAAATACACCGATGCGTATCTGCTCAACCGCGAATCGAACGTATTCCCCGGCATCCTCGGGCGAACTTGTGACCGACCGTGTGAGCCAGCCTGCAGACGCGGCGCGCATCGACGGCAAACCGGTCGCAATTTGCCGTTTGAAGCGGGTAGCGTCGGACCATCGCGAAGAAGTAAGGCCCCTGCTTCCGAAGCCTCCGGCACAGAAAAACGGCTTGCGTATCGCCTGCGTCGGCGCAGGTCCCGCCTCTCTGACAGTTGCAAATGATCTGATGCCTCTTGGCTATGAGGTCGTCATCCTCGAAAAGGCGGACAAGCCCGGCGGCCTGATGCGCAGCAATATTCCGTCGTTCCGCCTGCCAGAGCGCGTGCTTTACGAAGAGATTGACTATATCCTCGACATGGGCGCGGACATCCGGTATAACTCGCCCGTCGATAGTATGCGAGACTCTGCTCGAGCAGCGGTTCGATGCCGTCTTCATCGGTTCCGGCGCACCTCGCGGAAAAAACCTGGACATCCCCGGACGTTACGAGACCGAGCGAATTCATATCGGTATCGACTGGCTCGAGTCTGTAGCGTTCGGACATACCGACTCGATCGGCGAACGAGTGCTGATCATTGGCGTCGGCAACACTGCGATGGACTGTTGCCGGAGTTCGCGGCGTCTTGGCGGCAAAGACATCAAGGTGATGGCGCGCCGGCCTCGTGGGTATTTCAAAGCCTCTCCATGGGAACTCGAAGACGCTGAGGAGGAGGGCGTTGAAATCGTAATCAATCATGCGCCGAAGCGCTTCGTTCTTGAAAACGGCAAACTGGTCGGCATGGAGTTCGAGCGGCTTGAATGGGATGCACAAGCCAAACGATCACGGACTGTCGAGACCGTAACACTTCCGGCGGACGACGTTATTCTGGCCATTGGCCAGGAAAACGCGTTCCCGTGGATCGAGCGCGATCTCGGCATCGAGTTTGACCAGTGGGACGTCCCCGTTGTCGATGAGAAGACGATGCAGAGCACCCTGCCCGGCGTTTTTGTCGGGGGTGATGCAGCATTCGGACCGAAGAATATTATCTGGGCCGTTGAGCACGGGCATCAGGCGGCCATCTCGATTCACAACTGGTGCCACGGTATTCCGGTATCGCAACGCCCCGCGGTTGGAATGAACCTGATCAGCCAGAAGATGGGCATCAGCGAGTGGAGCTATCACAACGACTACAACCCGGTTGGCCGCCAGAAAATGGTTCATGTCGAACTGACGGAGCGGTTTGAGAAGCTGAACATCGAGGTGGAACTCGGCTTCAACCCCGCGCAAACCGCGTATGAAGTCCAGCGTTGTCTTAACTGCGATGTGCAGACCGACTTCACCGCTGCCAAGTGCATCGAGTGCGATGCCTGTGTGGATATTTGTCCTTTGCAGTGCCTCACCATCACGCGGGATCGCGACGAACAGGAGTTGCGGGCGCACTTATCGGCACCTGCCGAAAACCTCGAACAGGATCTCTATGTCTCGGCTCTGTTGCCGCAGACAGCGCGCGTCATGGTGAAAGATGAAGATCTTTGTGTCCACTGCGGCCTGTGTGCGGAGCGATGCCCGACGGCAGCGTGGGACATGCAGAAGTTCGAGCTCATCTATCCACAGGCGGCGCAATGCACATACAGCCAAACAGCAGCGCTGGTATAAACGACTTCGCGTTCAAGCTGGCCAATGTGAATGGTACAGGCTCAGCCAGCGCCAACGGACTTCTCATGCAGGCGATCTTTCGCATGGGCATTCCGGTCTCGGGAAAGAATCTTTTTCCATCCAACATTCAGGGTCTTCCCACTTGGTACGAGATTCGTGTTAATAAGAGCGGCTACACCGCCCGCGCTCTCGATTACGACCTGATGGTCGCGATGAATGGCCAGACTTACGCGCGTGATATTCGCGAGGTGAGGTCGGGCGGGTATCTGCTCTACGATTCGAGCTGGCCGCTTGACCCGGCGCTGTCGCGTGACGATGTGCACTTCCTGGAGTTCCCCTTGCACAGATGTGCAACGAAAACTTCGGCGAGGCGCGGGAACGCATCCTGATGAAGAACATTGCGTACGCCGGTGCGCTTGTTGCTCTGCTTGATATCGAGTTGCCGGTTGTCGAGCAACTGCTCCAGGAGCGTTTCGCCAGCAAAAAAGCACTTCGCGAATCGAACACACGCGCCCTGATGCTCGGGTACGACTATGCGAGGAACAACTTCGTCTGTCCACTCCCGTTCCATCTCGAGCGAATGAATGCCAACGACGACAAGATCCTCATCGACGGCAACACTGCCGCGGCGCTGGGTTGCGTCTACGCCGGAGCAACGGTCGCTGCGTGGTATCCGATCACTCCAGCGACATCGGTGATGGATGCGTTTAAGGAATTTTGTGAACGTTTCCGCAAAGACCCGGAGACTGGAAAGAATAACTACGTCATACTGCAGGCCGAAGACGAAATTGCCGCGATCGGGATGGTCATCGGCGCCATGTGGAACGGTGCGCGCTCATTCACCTCGACAGCAGGTCCGGGCATCTCACTGATGAATGAGCTTCTCGGCCTTGCTTATTACTCCGAGATTCCGGCGGTCGTGATTGATGTTCAGCGCGTAGGCCCTTCTACCGGAATGCCGACACGAACACAACAAGGGGACATTCTTGAGTGTGCGTATGCTTCGCACGGCGATACCAAACATATTTTGATTTTTCCCGCGAACCCTGCAGAGTGCTTTGAGTTCGCACCGCGCGCGTTCGATCTGGCAGAGCGGTTCCAGACGCCCGTGATCATGCTCTCCGATCTCGACATTGGCATGAATGACTGGGTTGTACCGCGGCTTCGCTGGGACGACTCGTATCGTCCAGACCGTGGTCGCGTGCTTACTGCTGAAGAACTTGAGGCCATGCCGAAGTTCTTTCGGTATATGCCCGAAGACGGCACTTCCGTCGCACCCCGAACGCTGCGCGGGAGTACATCCAAAGGGAGCCTACTTCACACGCGGCTCAGGACATAACAAGTATGGCGGGTACACTGAGATCCCGGACGAGTATCAGGAAGTGGTCGATCGCCTGCTGCGAAAGCACCAGGCGGCGGCTGATTACGTTCCGTCTCCTCTCATTGAGCGCCACGCTGGCGCTCAATTTGGGATCATTACAGTCGGCGGATGCGATCTCGCCGTCCGCGAGGCTATCGATAAACTTCGCGATTCCGGGGTTGCGGTCAGCTACATGCGGCTGCGCGCCTTTCCGTTTACCCGCGAGGTCTCCTCGTTTATTGACGACCACGAGTACTGCTACGTCATCGAGCAAAACCGGGACGCACAGCTGCTGACGCTCTTACTGAACGAAACACTCGTCGGTCGTGAAAAACTTCGGTCGCTTCGGAGCTATGGCGGATTCCCGCTGAGTGCGGCGCATGTCCTGCAGGGGATCACAACACGCAAGGAGGCCAGCTTTGCCGTCCATCGCTAAACCGACTGCAGTACACCCGAGCACTCGCCGCAACGAGCTTGGGCTCACGATACGTGATTACGAAGGTTCGATGTCGACGTTGTGCGCCGGATGCGGGCATGACTCAGTCACAGCCGCACTGGTACGAGCTTTCTGGGAGCTCTCGACACCTCCGCACATGCTCGTGAAGATGAGCGGGATTGGATGTTCATCAAAGACGACAGCCTATTTCGTCAATGACGCACACGGCTTCAACTCCGCGCACGGCAGAATGGCTCCGATCGCAACCGGCGCTAATGCCGCGAACAGCAAGCTCATTTACGTTGGGATATCTGGCGACGGTGACTCGTTGTCGATCGGCCTGGGCCACCTGTGCCACGCGATCCGCCGCAATCTGAGAATTGCTTACGTCATCGAGAACAACGGAGTGTACGGGCTAACCAAAGGACAGTTTTCCGCGTCAGCCGATGTCGGGACAAAAAGCAAGCGGAAGGAAGAGAACCGAATGGCACCCATTGACCCAATACTGCTGGGTCTTAGCCTGGGTGCTACGTTTCTGGCCCGCGGATTCTCAGGCGATAAAGAACAACTGGTACCGATCCTGAAAGCGGCCATTTCTCACCGGGGCTTCGCACTGGTTGACGTGGTCTCGCCATGTGTCACCTTCAATGACCATGAGGGCTCGACGAAGAGTTATCTGTATACGAGAAAACACACCGTCAGCGCTACTGAAGCAGATTTCATCGCACCCGCCAGTGAGATTGTTGCTGAGATCGGTCAGCACGGCGTGTCGTCGGTGCAGATGCATGATGGAAGCATCGTCAGGTTCCGGTCCGTGCCGCAAGGCCACGATCCGACGGACCGCGCTGCCGTGGAGGACTGCGTCCGTGCACACCAGGTCAGAGGTGAAATCGTTACAGGCCTTCTTTACATCAACGAATCGGTGCCGGACCTGCATGAGGCAAGTCGAACGCCGGAAACACCGCTGGTCGATCTTCCTTTTGAAAAGCTGTCGCCCGGCGTAGCCGAACTGGAAGCATTGCAGGAAGAGTACCGGTGAATCCGACTCTATAAGCTGCCTTTAGTCTGCTTCATAGTCGACAGGTTCGACGAAATCGAGGGGCCCGGTACATTCCACCTTTACTCGTTCGGCATCCCGTTCTACGACGGAACAGTTGCCGTGCAGTTCGCCTCCTCCTTCGAGATGGACGTTTAGCGTGCAGTCCTTCTCGAAGAGAGAAATGTTGCCTTGACCACTACCCATGAGGAAGGCACGCCACTGTGCCGGCCATTCCATCTCGACGCAACCCGATTGAACGCCCCATGTGCTCGATGAGGCGTGGCTAAGCGTTCCGCGAACGATCCTGTAGGCGGTCATGATGGGAGCTATTGTAGTTCGAACCGCGAGTGATTGAAAGCCTCCAAAACTCCTGATTTTCGGAGCTCGTAATGTGGCGCACTTACTCACCGTTGCGTGAAGACGACACTATCAGTGAGAGCCGCGAGCCCGCCGCCTGGCGCGCTCGCGACCGTCCATTCGATAGTTAGCAGACCCTCAAGTCAAAACGTGAGGCGGGCAGTGAGTTGGATCTGTCGAGGCGTCCAGTAGGAATTCTGAAAGTTCTGGATGCCGGTCGTGATGTCCGGGTTAGTGAGGCCTTGAATATTGAAAGCGTTGAACGCGTCGATATTCACGCGGAGTTTCCAGCGTTCCGTCAGGTCGAAGACTTTATAAAGCGAAATGTCGGTCTGGAAGTTCTTCGGACCCTGCAGAACCGTCGCCGAGTATGGGTTCACACCGGCGGAAAAGTTCGTGGAGTAGACGGGGGCCGGCGCATAGCGCAGTCAGAACAGACGTCCCGTTCTTAAGAGGCACAGAAACGTTGTTGTTTCCGAAGTTGGTCGTGCCCGGCGTGTTGTTGATGGGCGAGGAGTACGCCTTGTAGTTGTCGGGAATGCCCTGCACACCGTTCGGTGTATTGATGAGGTTCGGTGCGATGTAGCCGTTGAACCAGAGATTGCCAGGACGGCAAACACCGCTGCGGCAGTCGGTAATCGGAAGACCGTCCTTATACAACTGCACCGGGTAGCTGTCGCCCCAGTTGATGGAATTCACCTGAAATGCCTGTGAAACCATGGTGCCCACGAACGCCAACTGATAGCCGCCCACCAGGGCATTAACCCACTTGTTGCTGTTGCCGAGGAAATGCTTGCCCTTTCCTACCGGGATCTCCGCGATGCCGTTGAACGTGATGCGGTGCAGCGGAATGGCAGTGTCCAGCTTATAGTTCTGCCACTTGTTGAACTCAGGGCTGGGCTCAAACAGCGTTCCGACAGGCATGTCCTTGGGAATCACTCCTGGTGCATAGTTCTGTGCCGGATACAGGAGATTGTCACGGAAGGTGTTTCCGCCCAGGCGAAACGCCCGCGAGAAAACGTAGAAGATCTGGAAGGCAATACCCTTCTGGAAGGGCCGCTGATAGTTCAGCTGCAGGGCATTGTTATTCGACCAACCGTACTTCGTCGAGAGCACGCTGCCGCCCCAGAGAGTCTGATCGTACGGGCGCGTGGCAGTTGAGGCGTAGGTGCCAGTCGGAGGCGTAGTGCCGGTCGCGGCCTCCCAGACGTAGGTAGAGGGCGCGTTGTTGTATTGCAGGTTCTGGTCAAGATTCCAGCCATGGGTGTAGACGTAGCTGGCACGGACGACCGAGCCGTCTTTCAGAGGCTGCTCAATGGTAAAGTTTGCTTCCCGTACGCGAGCGGGCGGATACTTCGTGTTCATCGTGGTTCCCATGCTGATGCCGGGCAGAAGAGCCGTGGTCGAGTTGGTATTGACCACGTCCTTGCTGTTCAGGCCCGCGACGACGGGGATCGGTCCCCGGAGCAGCAGATTGGGAAGGCCATCTGGAGAGTAGTTGGCGGCGGTATAGCTCTGCGAATAGCCGGCGGTGAAGGGATAGCTTGCCGTCAGATAGCGGATGGAGTTCCGGATGGGAACAGGATAAATATATTCACCGTAACCGCCCCGGATCACGGTCCCGTGACGGGCGAACGGTGGCGTCCAGGCGAAACCGAAACGGGGGAGCACATTCGCATTGGTGCCAGAGATTCCGTTGGAAGGAAGGCCACCCTGCTGGAACGTTTCGAACTTCGCTCCGAGGTTCTGTAAGTTTGTGATGATTGCCGGGGTGGTGAGGCCATTCTGGACGTAATAGTCAAGTGGGCGCGGCGTGGCGATGGCATTGTTCTTCACGTCGAACGTCACCATGTAATCATTCGCCGGTTTTGGCGAGGGATGCATTTCCCAGCGGACACCCACATTGAGCGTCAGGCGCGAATTTACGCGGAAATTGTCCTGAAGGTACAAATCGAATTCTTCCAGGCTGACGTTGTTATACGGGGCGTTTCGATTCTGCGAATAGCTGTTCGCGGCCCCAAGGAAGAAGTCGGCGTCAGAATAGCCGGTATTGGCACGCGGCGAGTAATTCGCACCCGAAGCAGGGTCATAGATGGCGGTCGCGAGATTGGTGTACTGGATCTGGTCAGGAGAATGATCCGACATGTAGCCGAACTTCTCGTGGCGCCATCGGCCGCCGAAGGCAAACTGATGCTTGCCCCAGATCTTGTTCAGGTTTTCATCCACGGTAGAAATGCGCTGGCTCATACCGTAGTTCCATTGAGAACCGCCATACGGCATGAGGAGCGGAGGAGTCTGAGCCCCAATAGCCGGGAACCCCGGGTTACCCAGATTGTTCGGAAGCCCAAGCTGCTGCTCGTAGTTCGCCATCGAAGCTTCATTACCTTCGACGTACATCCGCTGCCACTGCATGCTGTAGATCGTCTCGGAGAAGAACGTGGGCGAGAAGACGTGAGAGAACCCGAGAGCGCCGCTGATGGTCTGGATCGGGATCCGCTGGAAACCTGTGGCACCGGCAGGGAGTCCTCCGCCTGCGATGTTTGCCGGCGAGGCTGCCGGATAGTTTCGCAGGGCTTGCTGCTGCTGGTCAACGTCGGTGAACCGGAAGTAGCCACGATTGTTCTCGTTGAACACGTGGTCGAGGCGGACCGTCATGTTGGGGACGGTCTGCGTGATGTTGTTGGTATCGTTGAGATTCGAATTGATAAGAGGGTTGTCAGCACTCGTCGGCAGGGGCGTCGCCGCGTAAAGGGTTTTGGCAAGAGGGCTGATTCTGTCAATCGGAATCTGGTTGTTGGGGAAAGGCTGGCGGGCGTAGTTCTGCGCCGGCCCCTGCGTCGTGGCCGGGTCATAGAGTTGCTGCAGCACGCCGGATTTGTTGATCAGGCCGCTAAAATCTCCATTGCGCATCGCCACGGTCGGAACTGTCACCAACTGGCTGGACGCCTGCCGAAGTGAGAAGCGCTCGTAGGCGAAGAAGAAGAAAGACCGATTCTTCCCGTTATAAACCTTAGGGATAAAGATTGGACCGCCGACGGAGCCGCCGAACTCATTGCGGACGAAGTGCGGCGCCGCGAAGTTCGCGGGATTTTGTCGTGCTTTGGCAATACCAAAGTAATTGTTGCGGGCGGTCTCAAAGAAAGAACCGTGGATGTCGTTCGTTCCGGACTTCGTGGTGAGGATGACGGTGGCCGGCGTGGCGAACTGAGCGCTGGAATTCAGTGTTTCGAAGCGGGCTTCCTGAACCGAGTCGGGATCAGGCAGCGTGGCCTGTGCGGAATTGGCTTCGCCACCGAAGTTGCGGTTCGTCATCGGCGCACCGTCCTGGGAATATTCCATTCCCTCCTGCATAAGTCCGTTGGCACGAGTGCCACCGGCTTCGAGGCCGGGTACGGTGTTTTGCGCAAGGCCAAGCACATTACGGCCATTCATCGGAAGCTGACTGATGCGAGCCGAATCCAGCTGCGTGTTAACCGTACCGCTGTCGTAGGTGGCGAGCTGAATCGTCTCACCGGTGACCGTAACAATCTCGCTGGTATCCCCGACCGTCAGAGTCGGATTCAGAACGAGGACCTGGCCATTGGCGAGGGTGATAGCCGCCTCATACTTCTTCAGGCCGGGAGCACTGAAGGTCGCCATATACTTGCCGGCGTTGAGACCGGGAGCCGAGAAGAAGCCGCTCTGGTTCGACGTTGTATCTACCGCGACGTTGGTCGCCTGATTCACGATGCGAATGGTGGCAGCAGGCACAGCTGCTCCGGACGCGTCCTGCACAGTTCCCTGAATGGTGGCGGCGCCGCTCTGGCCGAAGAGAGACAGAGGAAGAAGAAATACAACAAGCAGAGCTGCGGTCACGCGCGGCAACTCGGGACACAGTCAGCGTGCTTGGGGCGCTGCGTAGGTTTTGCATTTTGACTCCCGGCAGAGGCGTCGCCAATCGGATCAGAATAGGTCCGTACTTCCGGCGAGCATCACTGATATTCAGTGTGAAAAGCGTATCACATCAGGGAGCATTGGCCAACGCAGTATCGTTAAAAATTACGAAGTTTCCAGTGGTACCAGCTTCTCGATTTGCATTTGCGGTTCTCTGCACAGTCCTTCTGACGACGTACGCAAAGGCGGATTCGCGCGTCTGTGCGAGCTGCCATCGCAAGATCTGGGAAACATACACGCAAACGGGAATGGGCAGGTCCTTCCATCGGGTGACTCCGGAGTCTATGACTGAGGACCTACGCCGAAAGACTGCCTACTTTCACGCGCCGTCTGAGAGCTATTTTTCGATGGCGGTGCACGACGGTCAGCTCTATCAGGAGAGGCATCAACTGGATGCGTCCGGCAAGCTTGTGAATGCCATGGAACAGCGGGCGGATTACGTGATGGGGTCCGGCAATCACGCGCGCGCATACCTGCATCGCACGGATAATGGTCGCCTGACAGAACTGCCGCTGGGCTGGTATGCAGAAAAGGGCGGGTACTGGGCAATGAATCCCGGCTACGACCGTCCGGACCACGACGGCTTTCGGCGGCCCATCAGCTACGACTGCATGTTTTGCCACAACGCGTATCCAAGGATCCCTGCGGGCCATGAGCAGCCCTTCGCGGAGGCGATCTACGAGGGAGAGTTGCCAGAAGGTATCGATTGCCAGAGATGCCATGGCGACGGCGCACAGCATGTGAAGCTGGCGGGAGCGGAGGCGAAGCCCGCCGAGATACGGAATGCAATCGTGCATCCAGGCCGGCTGAGTGCGGAGCGGCAGATGGAAACCTGCATGGTCTGCCATCTGGAGACAACCAGCTTCCCTCTGCCGAATGCACTGCAGCGCTATGACAGAGGTCCGTTTTCCTTTCGGCCTGGAGAGCCGCTGGAAGATTTTTTGCTGAACTTCGATCACGCGCCCGAAGCACAGCGCGGCGACAAGTTTGAGATTGTCAGTGCCGCTTACCGGCTCCGAAAATCCGCCTGTTTTCTGAAGAGCGCGGGAAAAATGACCTGCACAACGTGCCATGATCCGCATCGGGTGCAGGCGACGGCGGAGTACAACGAAACCTGTCGTTCGTGCCACACCCAGAGCAGGCACGTGAACGCGAAGACAGAGTGCACCGGTTGTCACATGCCGAAGCGGCGAACCGAGGATGTGATCCACGTCGCCGTTACGGATCACTACATCCAGAGATACAAACCACAGCGCGACTTGCTCGCGGAGTTGCCCGAACGGCGAGATGAGTATCGCGGACCTGTCGTGCCGTACTACCCCGCGAAGCTGCCGCCGGGGCCGGAAGGTGAGCTCTACCGTGCCGTAGCTCAGGTAAAACAGTCCAGCAATTTGAAGGTGGGCATTCCGCAGCTGACGACTGCGATCACGAAACATGCTCCGAAGCGCGGGGAATGGTATCTGGAGCTGGCAGAGGCTCTCGACCACGAGCGAAAGTACGACGAGGCGCTGAGGTATTACCGCGAGGCCGCCCGCCGGAGTCCCGACTCAGGGTATGCTCTGCAGAAGCTCGGAACAGCGCTCCGACGCACCGGCCGAAATCAGGAAGCGGTGGAGACGCTGCTGAAGGCAGCAGTCGTCGAGCCCGAGCGAGCGCTTACATTCCATGAGCTCGGAATTGCTTATCGTGCAATGGGAAGAACAGCAGATGCAGTGGAAGCGCTCCATAAGGCCGTCGAGAAGGAACCGCAGATGTACGAAGCCTGGAACAATCTGGGTGTAATCCGCAGTTCGGAAGCCGACTTTCGCGAGGCGATTCGTATCCGTCCCGACTACGCCGATGCGCATGGAAACCTTGCGCAGCTACTGACGACTCAGGGTAAAGCGAGGGAAGCGCAGCCCGAATTCGCAACTGCTCTTCAACTCAGGCCCGGCGATGCGGTAATTCACTACAACTACGCGCTGATGTTAGGTCGCGAGGCGAAGTACGACGAAGCGAGGCGGGAGCTGGGGAGATCGATCGAGGCGGATCCGCAGTTCAGCGATGCACGCGAGACGCTGGCAGACTTGCTGCTCGCGATGCGAACAGACGCAGGCGGCGATTGTGCAGTATCGGGAGGCGTTACGAGTAAAAGCAGATTCAGGGCGGGCTCTATTCGGCCTGGGCAGCGCCCTGGCATCTGCAGGAGAACGCGAAGAAGCTGCGCAGTATCTCCGCCGGGCCGCCGCGGATCCTGCCTGGACAGACCGGGCGAATGCGGCTCTCAGGAGCCTGGGCAAGTAGGTTCTGAGCGAGTGCCGTACACACGACACCGGGTCGTTGGGATTAACGCGACTGAAAGTGAAGTTACCGAGTCGCGCTCGTCAGGTCTGCGGGTGAATCTGACGTAGCCTGGCCTGCCTCTGCTATTCGATACAAACGCTCTGATCTGCGTTCAGCGCTACTCTCCCGGCGTCGCGCAAGTGAAGCTGCTGGCTTGCAGAGAATCGCCTGATCCACGGTAATGGGCAACCTGCGGAAAGGGGCAAAGAGGTCGCGTCAACGTTTCTGTGGGCTTGTCAGCCGCATGCCCGGTACCGATGAGATGCTCTGGAGCGACGCCTTTCTCAACCCAGGCTTCGAGAGCGGAAACTACATCGCGTTCCGGGTCTCCGTAAAAGCTACTGCCACTGTTGCCGAAGCTGTTGGGGCCGACTCCTCCGCCGCAATGTCCCATACCGGGAACCATAAACAGCCGATAGAAATCGGAAACATTACGGCTGGAGTTCCGCGCGTCCGGATACCTTTTAAAAAAGTCTGCGACCTTGTTGTAGTAGTTGATGGAGCCTAACGGGGAAATGGCAGCGTCTGCCCATCCGTGATACTGAATCAGCTTGCCACCATTTGCGCGGAATGACCGAAGGTCCGGGTTGTTGGAGTTGATAACCGACCCTGCCTTTTCTTCTGCAAGCGCTACATCTGAATCAAACTCAAGGGTTCGGAAATCCCAGTGGGGATCTTCGAACACCGCCTGCCCATAGAACGAGTTCCCGAACATGAACTGAATCCCTTTGTCCGCCGGATTGGCGATAATCCACGGCTGCCACGCGCCGGGAATCGCCTCGTGTCCAGGTGGATAGCCGGGATAAATCTGCTTGCCGGTGCGTGAATTCTTCGGACCGTCATAAATTTTTCTGAGAGCGGTCACTTGTTGTTCCGTGAGACATTCGGCCGTCTCGGCTCCTTTGCAGGTGAGCACAACGGGATTGAAGCTGCACTTGCGAGGGTCCTCGAGAAGGCCGTCGCGAACACCATCGTTCATGTCGCAAGCCGCAAGCACAGCCTTCTGGATAGCGGGCAGCTTTTCCGGGGTAATCAGACTGCTCGGACTCTTCAACAGCGCTTGTTCGTTCCATACGAATCCCGTGAAGTGGTTGGACCAGTCGTTCGCGGGTGCGCCGGCGATGATGCCGGTGAAGTCCTCCGGGTAGCGCTGCGCCTCCATCAAAGCTTCACGTCCTCCATCAGAACAGCCGAAGAAGTAGCTGCGCGACGCATTCTTCGCGTAGTACGCCGAGACTACTGCTCTTGCGAGCACAGCCGTTTCATGGAGCGCACGGTGCCCAAAATCGATCAGCTTCTCGGGGTGTCCAATGGCCCATCCGGCAGGACCGTCGGGATGATTCGCCGCGTGACCATCGTTCGTGCCTGCAACCGCGTAGCCACGCTGTATTGCCGTGGCAAGCGATGATGCGGGCATTGACCCCGCCCAGCCGCCATTGCCCACCTGCATGTATTTGCCGTTCCAGGTCGACACCGGAAGCCAGATCTCAATTCCGATCTCGGAATCACTGGTCGGCCGTGACACGGCCTTCACAACACAGCGAGACGGTAACTGGACTGGAGTTGCGTTTCCGCTTCCGAGGGTAACGGATCCCGCAGGGTACTCAGCGGCGGAAGTGATTTCACCGTGCGGAAGCGGCATGGATTTCAGGCTCTCGCAAGCCTGCTGCCCAAACAGCATCCTGGCGAGAAGGACCGCACCAGCCACATAACGACTGTTGATCATAGTTGCAACCATGTTCTCTCAACAAGTGGCGGAGGTGGAGTGTATCAACCAGTGACGGCAGCAATCCTCAGGCGCGACGCTGCTGAATCCCGGCCTGCGTCTGCTCGACTATTAGCGTTTTCTGCCGGTCGATTCGCCGCCGCGTTCGGCGTGTGCGCTTCGTCTTCCTGAGTTTCGGGTCCCGGTTTCCTGCCCCTCCGGAAACTCGCGTCATCGTCGCCGGTTTCAAGGGTCTTTGCAATTGTTGTCAGGCAGTCTCGCTGCGGCAACCGTTCTGGCGCGTGAATCACGTCAGGCCACGTGAGACATTCAGGACAAAATGTCCTGATCTATTCGTAACGAAGCGCCCGGATCGGATTTACCCGCGACGCACGCCAGGCGGGAACATATCCTGCCAGCGCGGCCACGGCTATCAGGATCGCCGTTGCCAAAGCGAGTGTCCACGGGTCGTTCGGAGTAAGGCCAAAAAGCTGCGCCTCAATGTAGCGGGTCAGAAGCAGCGCCGAGGTTACGCCCACAACGACGCCGGTGCCGATCAGCAAAAGCACCTCACGCATCACCATCCAGACAACATCCTTTGCAAATGCACCCAGCGCCATTCGTATCCCAATCTCCTTCGTCTTTCGAGCTACCGTGTACGCCATTACGCCGTACAAGCCCACTGTCGCAAGCAAGGTCGCGATAATACCGAACACAGCCGACAGCATCGCGATCATGCGCTCAGTGACCAGCGAACGATCAATCTGCTCACTCATCGTGCGCAGGTCATAGACAGGAAGATTCGCGTCCATCTGCGCCACCGTCTGGCGTATGACATGGAACATCTGCTGCGGGTCAAGTGCCGCTCGGGCGTAGATGTTCATCCCGGTTACGCCGTTCTGGATGTATGGTGTGAACACCTGACGCGGGATCTGTTCGCGCAGTGTGCTGTACATCGAGTCCCGCACCACTCCGATAATTTCAATATCGGTTTTTGTGCCGGGGTTGAGGCCGAAGCCGAACCGCCTCCCGACCGCATTCACCGTGTTGAAGTAGTGACGCGCGAATTTTTCATTCACGATCGCGTACTTTGGCGGGCCGCCCAGTTGAGCCTCCATGTCCCGAAGCCGCTGCCGGTCCACATCCTTATTGAAGTCAAGCGTCTCAATGAAGCTCTGGGGAATGAGAGGCCGTTCGTCTCCCGGCCGGAATTCGCGACCAGCAAGCAGCGGGATACCAAGAGTCGCAAAATAGCCCGGGCTAATGCTGTTCACCCACGGATTCATGTCCTCACCCTCCTTTGCGCGATAGCCTTCAACAGTGATACTGCTGTCGGATCGATCTCCATCGAGTACCCGCACGCGTGAGATAGCAACCGACTCGACTCCAGGAGTCGAACCGAGCGTCCGCTGCAGGTCCTTATAGAACTCACGAGTCTTTCCCGGATCGTAGCCGGACAGCGCGGGATTCATGGAGAACGAGATCAGACTCGAGGTTCTGAATCCTGGATCAAGCACCTTCAGGTTATGGAGAGTGCGAATGAACAGGCACGAGCCAATCAGCAAGACTAGCGACAGAGTGACTTGTGCGACAACAAGACCCTTCCGGAACGCAATCGCTCGCGTACTCGTCACCGAGCCCGCCTGATCCTTGAGTGTGCTGGCTACGTCGGCTTTAGTACTTTGAAGCGCGGGTACAAAACCAAACGCGACCCCGGTCGCCAGAGAAACAAGGAATGTGAAGGCAAACACACGCAGGTCAGGGCTAGCGCGAATGGGGAGCGGCGTTACTCCCTGCGGCATCAGGCTCAGCAGGTAACTATCAAGCCACACGGCGAGCAAGATGCCAGCGATACCTCCTGCTATAGAAAGCATCACGCTTTCGCAGAGCAGCTGGCTGATGATTCTGGTTCGCTTCGCTCCCAGCGCGAGGCGAACAGATACCTCCTTCTCGCGTGCCGACGCGCGTGCGAGGAGGAGATTCGCGACATTCGCACATGCGATCAGCAGCACCAGCCCCACGATCGACATCAGGACTGTCAATGGGCGCTGGAAACGCTCCCGAAACTCAGGGCGCCCCTGTGCACCGGGCAGCACATCGATGTATGAAGCGAGGAATCGGTCGCGCGTATACTTCGTTGCGTTCCGGAACGCTTCCTGCTGAACTTCATCGCTGATCAGGCCTTTGTACAGCGGCTGCAGCGATGCCTTTGCCTGTTCCGGAGAAACACCCGGCTTCAACCGCCCGAACGCCTGAATCCATCGCGTGCGTCTGTCATCGAGGGCGTTCCAGCCAGGCGTCATCTGTTTTTTCATCGTGATCGGTACCATCACCTGGGGGTTGTAGCCCAGATCGACGCCGTGGAAACCATCCTGAGCAACGCCTATCACGGTCATCGGATAGTTGTTAATACGGATCGTCTGGCCGATGATGTCCCTCTTCGCGGCAAAGCGGCTCACCCAGTAATCCCAGGTGAGGACGGCGACGGTGCCGGCTCCCGGTAGCTTGTCATCTTCCGGACCGATGAGGCGTCCTGCTGCAGCACGCACACCCAGCACACTGAAGTAGTTGCCCGAAACGAGTTCTGCAGCGACGCGTTCGGTGGAGCTGCCGTATCCAAGGCTTGAACTGGTTGCAAATCGGGAGATTACCCCGTCAAACACCTTGTTACCATCGCGGAAGTCCTTGTACATGGGGTAAGACATCGAGTTTGAACCCCAGTTGCTGCCGTAGTGACTTCCTCGCGCGTAAATCTGGACAAGGCGCTCTGGTTCGTCGACCGGTAGCACGCGAAGGAGCACCTGGTCCATAAGCGTAAAGATCGCGGTGTTCGCCCCGATACCAAGTGCGAGCGAAACGACCGCGACTGTAGTAAATACCGGCACTCTCGCGAACGTTCTAACCGCAAAGCGAATATCGGCGAGCAGGTTTGACATAGGGGTGCTGAAGAGAGTTACGCAGCCAGGCGGGCAAGGTTACGCGATCGCCATGTAACGCAACCGCCTGCCGCGTCGACTTCAAGGACCGGGCTTGCGGCATCGTGTAGTATCCGCCAAGCCTGGTAAACGGCGGGTGGCCAGCTCATGGCTGAAAAATAGCTGCCGCTCGCCTTCGTTGCCCGGTTGTTACCTAAATAGCTGCACGACAACAGCTGCTCAGTGTGGTTCTGCGATGACGATGAATCCTGGGTGTTACGGGGCTTCGTTGCGTTGCGTCAAATGCCGCGCCGCGCAGTCAGGAATCTCACGTGCAGTGGAGGTGATAGGAGGCGAAATTGATGGCAGATCTTACAACATCGAAGCGGAACGCGGAGCCCAAAAGCGACTTCGGTCTGCCCGAAGAACGCAAGTACCCGATGCCTGATGCCGCTCATGCGCGGAACGCGAAGGCTAGGGCGTCGCAAATGGAGCATCAGGGGAAACTCAGCGGCGCCGACAAGAAGAAAATCGACGCCAAAGCGGACAAGATTCTGGGGAAGAAGTAAATAACCCTGAGCTGCACGACACGCGTCAGGAGGCCGTCGGAAAGCAGTCTCCCGCGGCAGCTCCGTTCAGTCTTTCTTTGTGTGGCTGGATTTTAGACAATTGCCCCGGCGCGTTAATCCCTCCTCTTTCGACCGCGCTGGCGCTGGCGGGTTTCGGCTCGGCTTCGCTGTCGCGGGCTGGAGTCGGTGGCCTGCAGCAAACGCTGCAAGGAGTATGCTTGTTCCTCGCTCGCCGGCAGAGGGCCGAATGGCGGCCCGCGATACACGTGAGTACAGCCGGCCGATACCAGCGTGCCCCTACTTCGGTCCTTCGCTCCGGCGGCTCACAGAACAAATCTATGGAATGTCTCACAGCCCGGTATTCACACCTGCACAGAATATTCCGATAACGCTGCTGCCGCCGGAAGGTTCAGAACCAATCGCGAATAGGGTCGGCGGCATCCGGACCAGTAGGCGATCGAAGGTCCTTCTGCGCTCGACCTCAGTGTTTAGGTACAGGAAGTCATTACGGCTCGGACTGTCGATTCATTTGGTATCGCCTCGTCGTCCAGTTAGAATTTGGCAAGCAGGCAACAAAAGATTGTGCAGGGTAAACTCCACTGCATTTCGCCCCGAAACTCGTGCCGGAGTGCCGGTCAGGCCTGATACGTGAGGAGGTCCATGAGAACAAGGCGCGAGATCTTAGCTGCCGCGATTGCGATCCCAGCCGCCAGACGTTCACTTTCTGCCAAAGCATCGCAGCCGCAGACAGCCATACACTTCGACGTGCCAGAGCATGCGTGCGATTGCCATACGCATATCTATGGCGACAGACAGGGTTTTCCGCTGTCGCCGACTCGCGTATACACGCCTGAAACAGCACTGCCGGCCGAGATGTCGGCACTTCATCGTGCGCTTCACATAGAGCGGGTCATCATCGTTACGCCCAGCGTTTACGGCACAGATAACTCCGCCACTTTATTTGGTCTGAAGGCACGTGGTCGGAGCGCCCGCGGCATTGCTGTAATCGATGAGGCGACTCCCGAAAGCGATTTGCAGAAGATGGCCAACGCAGGAATTCGCGGGGTCCGGATCAACGCCGCGACGGCCGGGACAAAGGATCCTGGCGTTGTGGGCCGGCTGCTCCAAAGGACAGCCGAGCGGGTGAAGAAGTACGACTGGCACATACAGATGTACACAAGCCTTGCGGTCATCTCCCGTATCAAGGACCTGGTCCAGGGCTCGCCGGTGCCAGTGGTATTTGATCATTTTGGAGGAGCGCAGGCGTCACTCGGCCCCGAACAGACTGGTTTCGCGGACTTGGTGACACTGGTCCGCTCCGGCAAGGCATATGTCAAGATCTCGGGCGCTTATCTGGCATCATCACAGGCTCCCGACTATCGGGATGTCACTCCGCTCGCCCGGGCGTTGATCGCTGCAAACCCAGATCACATTCTTTGGGGTAGTGACTGGCCGCACCCGAACTCATCTTCGAAGCGGCCGCCCACCGAGGTAACACCCTTTCAACAGATCGATGACGGCCTGTTACTAAATCAACTCGCGATATGGGAACCAAATGCGACATCGCGACACAAGATTCTTGTAGACAATCCCTCGCGACTCTACGGGTTCTGAATTGAGGAATCGCACTGCATCTTCCGTCACGGATCAGTTGTCATCAGGCAAGATCAGCGGCTTCCGCCATCAGGTTCTAAGTTATCGAAAAGATGAAGAGATGGCGCGCAACCCCGGACATTAACAAACACGAACAACTTCGCGTCCCTGTCCGGGCAGAGTTCTCGGTATTAATGCCGTGTCGCCGAGCTATTTGATCGCGCTCAGGGCTACGGTTGCGGAAGGGTTGGTTACTCGAACGACGTGTTTGCGTAAGTGCCCGTCCGCCCTGGTCCTCAAACATGGCGGATATGAACCGCAGGGGGGCGGGTGAACCCTTCAGCGCCGCTGCCGAAGAAATGATCGTCGAGCACGTCTACGAACTCGTCGGCGGACCGCGGCGAACTGAACTCGCGATTCCGTTGCGAATTTTGTACCGTGGACAACGGCGGACGCACTGACGAGTTCGGAAGTGAGCCAGCATGCAAATGCGCTGGCCTACGATTCGACTCGACCTCACGCATCGCATGGACCGTTGCTGGTTTGCTTGTCGCGGCACCGGCGTTCGGTCGCACCCGAACTACTGGCTCGAGTAGCGCTTCGCCCGTTTGTTCGGCTTTGCAGCCGGGATGCTCGGCACTTTCGCCATGTCCAGACCGAAAATATCCGCGAGATCGTCACTCCTGAGCACTTTCGCTGGGGCCGCTGCGAGTGGAATCGACGTTCCTGCGGCGGCAGTCAACTCCTTTTCGTCCACACCGCGTAATCGGAAGAGCAGTTCGGGCTGCTGGTCGAGGCGGGCGCCAACGCCGTAGAGTACCGCAGCGACGTGTTTGCACATGCCTGCCCAATCCGGGCAACTGCACGCCAGCTGAATTTCTGCGGGCGAAGGGAACAGGCCCTGCTTTTGCCGGCAAAGCCTTTCCATGACGCCTTTCGAAAACCTCCCCTGCAGCAACTCGACCAGGGAATCAATGGCACCCCCGCAATCAGAGCAAATCGATTTCCATTGCGTCTTCGGAACCGGCGTGATGTTAAGCGAGACCTGGTACAGGGATGAGCCGCTGACCATGGCGTCGATGACCCCGGGCTGGATTTGCAGATCGACCACCGAACCGTTGCGCACATACGTTCGGCCGCGCGGCAGGCGATTCGCAAAGTCGCTGTACCGCTCCAGATTCTCGCACCACGATTTTCCCCAGAAGGTTTTCGCGATCGTGCGGCCCTCGATGATGACGGGCGAGACACTCTGGCCTTTTTTCCGCTGCTTCTCCAACTGCCGCAACGCCTTGCGCCGACGCTCCGCCACGGGAACATACGGCTTCCAGTTATTGAAGTCCATCGATCACATCTCCCTCAGCGCTTTGTTGATATCCAGCGTTACCAGATTTACGAATTCCTCGTCGTTCAGCTCCGTCAAGCAGGACGCTCCGCGTCATCCTGCAGCAGCTCGTCCGACAGTATGGCGCTTCGACTCGATCAGTCGTATCGATTTTCTCCTCCACGGTACCGCGGCAAACGAATTTGTGCACCAGAACGTTCTTCGTCTGCCCGATGCGGAACGCACGGTCGGTTGCCTGGTTCTCAACGGCCGGGTTCCACCAGCGGTCGAAGTGCACGACGTGCGATGCCGCGGTCAGGTTCAGCCCGGAGCCGCCGGCCTTCAGCGAAAGCACGAAGAAGCCGACCGTCTCATCTTCCTGAAAGCGGCGCACCAGATCCCTGCGCTTCTTTACCTCCGTCTCGCCATGAAGCATCAGTCCGGGGCGTTTGAAGACCGATCCGAGAAAATCAGCGACAGCGGCGCAGTCACCTCGCGAAACTGCGTGAACACGAGCATCTTCTCCTGCCTGGCCGCCACGACTTCGGCAATGTCCCGCAGCCGCGCCCACTTGCCGCTTTCGCTCTCTTCCCACGCCCCGTCTCCCAGCCACTGCGACGGATGGTTGCAGATCTGCTTAAAGCGCATCAGGAAGGACAACACCAGACCCTTGCGCTGGATTCCGGATGTGTCGGCAATCCGTTGCGGCCAGTTCCTTCACCGACTGCTCGTAGAGCGCGGCCTGTTTGCGGCTCAGCGAGCAAAACGCCTTGATCTCCGTCTTATCCGGCAGATCCGCGATCACCGTCTTGTCGGTCTTCAGCCGCCGCAGGATGTACGGCCGCACCAGTTCGCGCAACGGACCGTACGAACTGTGCGTGCCGAGTGGCGAGCCGTTTGGCGAAAGCGGTGAATTCCTTCGCCGAGCCCAGCAGTCCAGGATTCACGAAGTCGAAGATGGACCAGAGATCGCCGAGGCGGTTCTCGACCGGCGTGCCAGTCAGGGCCACTCTGCGCCCTGGCCTTCAGTGTTTTCACGGCGCGGGTTTGACGCGCGTTGGGATTTTTGATCGCTTGTGCTTCGTCGAGAACAGCCAGACGCCAGGAAACCTCGGCGATCCACGGCGCGCGGAGCAGCGACCCGTAGGTCGTGATCACCAGATCGACATCGGTGAGACGCTCCGGCGTTATTGCGCGGAACTCCGCAGCGGGCATCGCGGAAGGATGGGCGACGAGCGTCTTCAACCCCGGCGCGAATCGTTCGATCTCCGACGCCCAGTTCGCCAGCAGCGAAGCGGGCGCGACCAGCAGGCTGGGCCGCGGAGTGCCTCCGGCTTCGCGCTTGAGCACCAGCAACAGTGAGAGCACCTGAATGGTTTTGCCGAGGCCCATGTCATCTGCCAGGCAGGCGCCGAGCCCGAGGCTCGACAGGAGGTGGAGCCAGCGCACGCCCACCTGCTGATAGGGACGCAGCGTGCCCTTCAGCGCCTCGCCAGGATCGACCTGCGCCAGTCCCTGCGGGACTGCGCAGTCTGCTTCAGGGTCTCAGCGAGCCACGGGCCGGCGACCACCTGCGCCCAGTCCGCGCCTGCGGCCAGATCTTCGTCATCTGCCGCGACATTCGCGCCCGCGAGCAGCCGCATCGCTTCGCCGAACTCGAGCCCGTCTCCGTTCGGCGCGTTTGCTCGATTTCACGGAAGCGATCGATCATGCGCTGCAGCCGCTCGCGATCGACCTCGACCCAGCGGCCGCGCACCAGCGCCAGACCCTCGGATTTTGCGAGCAGCTCTTTGATTTCGGCGGCGGTCAGGACGTTCGCCATCGAGCGTGACCTCCATGCTGAAATCGAGCAGCGCCTCCTGTCCCAGTCCCCCGGCGGGTGCTTGCCGCCGACTTCCCGTTACCCGCGGCCGCGGCGGACGATTGCCGCGCCATGCCGCCGGCATTCGCACCACCACGCCCGCCGCTTCCAGTTGCGGGACGTCTCGCAGCAGTTGCAGCGCTTCGCCCGGCGTCCAGCGCAGCGGATGAAAGATCTCACCGGCGTCCACCATGTCTTCAGCCAGGGCATGTCTCGGAAGCGCGCTGCACGGGAAGCAGCAGCGACAGCAGACGATCCTTATTGGCCGCGCCCGCATACTCGCGCAGCGCCTGTCCCAGAGGCAAGTGCTGCGCCTTGGCCTGCGCCGAGAGCCGCGTCGTATAGGTAGCGAGAAAGGCGAACGGTGCTTCGGGGTCCTTGCGGTTCTCGGCCAGATTGAAATGGACGCGGCCAACCAGGTTCCATGCCGGGTTCCGGCGCTTCAGGAACTCCTGCACCTCCGATTTGGATTCGGCCAGCTCGAGAGCGAACGCGGAGTCCAGTTCCTGCCACAGCGAGCGGAGAACGGCAGCGGTGAGATACTCGCCCCCGATCATCGGCGGCGCTGCGAATACCATCTGCTCCAGTTCAAGGTCATCGGGCGTTTCCGTGGTCTGCGTACAGACGGCAGTTACGTAGCGACCGCCGATGTCTCGCCACCAGCTGATAACCGGCGGAAG
Source organism: Bryobacteraceae bacterium (assembly GCA_963794765.1). Classification (GTDB taxonomy): domain Bacteria; phylum Acidobacteriota; class Terriglobia; order Bryobacterales; family Bryobacteraceae; genus JAWXCM01. Next base: position 69,339 of record CAWCGC010000032.1, read on the forward strand.
AGTGACGCCCACCGCGTCCGCTCCCAGCAGGAGGAGGCCGTGGCCGGACCCGCGGTCGAACGCTCGCAACAGGGGCTCGTGTAAGTCGGGAGTCAGCGGAGGTGCATCGGGATCAGAGGTGAAGAGGAGACGGCCATGTGGGGTGAGGATGAGGGTAAAAGCGCCGGGATCCATGCTGCGAATCACTCAGCGTAACAAGCGTCCTCCCGGCCACCTTTGTACTCCACCTTGATCGACTAGGCTCCCCAGTGACAGTGCGTGCCCACACAACTCCTGGCAATGTTCTCGGTCTTCCCATACGTTCAGAAGATGTGAAGAAGATCTTGTAACGGTACCGAGAATCGGGCCGCGCACTTCTGGTGTTGTCGTGAAATCCCCTTCGCCCCGGCAACGGAAGGACCCCTGGAGAGATGGAGTGGGCTCCCGCCATGAAGTCGGCGTGAGACCACCTTAACGACCAGTTCCCACTTTTCTCATTTAAAGCTCATCTGTGACGGCAACGGATTAGGTGGCCGCCACGCACCGGCGCCTTTCTACTACAAACAAGTCGTCTGACGAGGGGCTCGAAGGCGCGATCCACAGCACGAGAATACCGACGAGAGAGAGCACGCACGAAGGTCGCGAATGACTCCGCAGGGAGTTGATCATCGAACAGCGGGTCCAGTATAAGAACATCTCAGTCCAACCTAAGCGCAAAGAAGACTGCGCGCAATCGGCAAACCATATCGAGGGCTCCGAAATCAGCCAAAAGCCTTCAAGTTTCAACGAAACCCGCTCTCAATACACTGATTTAGGCCAAATCGCACCAGGCCAGAACCACCGTTCACGCGATGTCATCTCAAACAAAACAAACAACAATAACCATGAAACCACCTCGAAAACTTGACACCGCATGGTCTAATCAGAACCGTCGGCCCACGGGAGGGGCCTTTTTTTATGTCCAAACTGCGAACAGAAGCGCAAAAACTGGCGTCCCGCCTTAACGGCCACAAGTCCCGAGGCCCGAAGACCGCCGAAGGCAAAGCCATCTCCGCCCGCAACGCGACTAAGCACGGACTTAACAGCGCCTCAGTCGTCCTCTGGTGCGAAAAGAAAGAAAAATACGACCAGTACCTCGAAGACCTCACCGCCGAGTGGGAGCCCGAGACCATCACCGAACTCGAACTCGTAACCGCGCTCGCGGACGCCCAGTGGCAGCTCAAACGCCTCACCGCCATCCGTACTGCGTCAATCGATCTCGAAATGGACCGCGCCGTGGAGTCCTTTCGCCAGGACTTCCCTGCCTCCGACGAGACCACCCGTCTCGCCTTAGCGTGGCAGGCCCTCGCGGTCGACAGCCGTTGCCTCGGTGAGCTCAATCGCCACGAAGCCCACCTCCGCCGAATCGTCAACAGCTCCGTCTCAAAACTCCTGGCCATCGGCGAGGCCCGCAGCCGCCAGGAGCAGCGATCGGCACACGAAAACATTGAAAACGAACCCGGCCGCCAGCACCAGCAGCAACGACCCGCTCTGGAGATCGCAGCCGCCGCCATCGCACCAGCGGAAGACGGCCCCGCCTCAGCCACACCACCAGCGCTCGAAGCGCAGCAAAACTGCGAGAACGAACCCGAGCACGACTCGCGAAAGCATCAGAACGCACAGGAACTGCAGAACCGGGAGAACGAACCTGAGCAGCTCAATCGCGCAGTCATCGTCGCCAGACGCATCAGGGAAGCAGAACTCGCTCGAAAGCGCGCCGCTCTCACAGGAGATTCGCCATGCCGGCAGAACGATCTGGCTGCTTAACAATTTCCCCGGACTGGGCAGACGGCTGGTGCCGAACCGCGGCAGCTGCGCACCAAACCAGAAATCCTCAGCTCGCGGACAGCATACTTGTACGAGCACTCCGAACAGCCCCAACCTGCCCGGCATCGTCATGCATCAAAGCTCCCTCGCAAGCGCAAGATCGTCAGACGGGCGCCAGGCAGCACGACGCCTCACACGCGAACAGCAACGAAGCAACGACGTCACAACAAACAGCAGCGCATAGACAGCCCGCGGCGGCGAACGAACACGGAGCCAGCGCCCAGCGCTACCTCAGCAATTCGTTCATTCTCTCCGAGGTACGCAAAGCCCTGCGTCACAACCCGGAAGCCACCACCGCCGTCCGCATTCATTTCGACGAGCTGGCAGACCGGCTTGAGGCGGAAGCGGCCGGAGCTCAGGAGCGGGAACGTCGTGCGGCCTGACCTCACCCAAAGACAACACACCGCAACGGACCTCGACCAGGCAGAAGAGGCCGACAGCAGCTTCAACCCCGTCCGCTTCGCGCAAGCCAGGCTTCAAACCGGACCTTCATCAGACCAAACTCCTGTTCTGCGACTCGACCTCCGCGATCCTCAACTGCTCGCGCCAGGAAGGCAAGTCCATGATCTGTGCGCTCCCGCGAGTTCGTCCGCAGAACCGAACACTTCGTCCGCAAGCTGAGATTCACGCTCAGCGGCGTTTGGCGATAAACGACGTCTCGCTCCTGCTCCCAACGGCTCGCAACTGATTGGATTGCCCGGCAAGGCGTCCATCCAGCGTCTCCATCGCAGGTCTCAGACGAGCTCTACAAAGCGAGCCGCCCTATGCGTCGCCACCAACGAAATTCTCGAAGAAACCATTGCTGCCGATTCTTTCCCGAAAAGGGACAGAGTAGCGCCGCCTCCCGTGGGGCATCTTAAAACCAGTCGGCCGGAAAAACGTCGGTGCACCAACTGATAAGTCCTCAGGGCAAAGGCCGTCGACCAGGTAATCACGAAAATCGCTGACAAAAGTGTCGGGCAAATCTGATCTTTAGCGCTTATATCTCCGTGGCTGGCAATCTGTATGGATTTGTCTTAGGCGATTCAGACAGTCCGTTGACAGCAGCGGACGGCCACACTGATCCGGGAGCCGTCCGCATTCGGAGCGGCTGTTCGTATCGGGAGGTGTATTCTTTCGAAATTCTTCCGAAGCTGCGAAATTCGCTTCTATTTTCGTAGCTCGGGCGAACCAGAAATCATTCTGGGCCGAAGCGAACTTGTTTTTTTACTCCGGCACGAAACCCGTCTTTTCCTTAAGCGGGAAACAAACAGGCGCCGGGCCCGAACGCGCAGTCGCAGGGGCGAAACGCATTGCCGGAGTCCGGCTTGGAGAGGAGTCCAAATGTTACGCGCTATCCTTTTTCAACTGCAAATCTCTGCTCTTGTTGTGGCAGCATTGTCTGTCACATGCTCAGCAGCGAGTATTGACTTTGAGACGTTCACCGGTCCTTCCCTGTTCGGACCGCCGCCGCAAACGCTGAATATCCCTACAACCATTGGAACAGTCACGATTTCTGGCGGACTCGTTCTCACCGAGGAAACCAACCTGCCGGCGGATCAGACTTCGGTCTACGGGACAGGCGCATTCGACAATTTCGAGACCGGTTATTCCAATCCAATAAGGATCGTATTTCCCGAACCGATTACGAATTTCTTCCTCAACGTCTATAACGGAAATACCGAACCCATTGACTACACTGTGGCCGACAATGCCGGACACAGTGCCACGTTCAATCTGCCCGACAACTTCTCCGGCGGCCAGAGTCTGATCGGGTTCCCCGCAACCGGCACTGTCGTCACTATCACCGCCGGTCCGAGCCCCAATGCAATTCGCTGGGATTTTTCAGTGGACAACGTCACGTTCAACGAACCTTTACCCTCAACGCTCGCACCGGAACCGTCCTCTGTCGCCTTCGTCGGCTGCGGGCTTCTGGCCCTGAGTCTCATCGCGTCGAGACGGCGAAAGGCAAGGTTGCTTGCACTACAGGTTGCCGATGCCAGCCCTGCGCCGCACCGCGAGTGAGCGGCGAGAACGGCGCAACTATCATCCTGCGAGCCGCGCGTCTGCATCGGTAAATTGTGTCCATCCCAGACGCGTGACTTGCGATTCGTGTGTCCATTCCTAACAACCATTTGCGGGCAATATCAAGGAGTCATTATGTCTCGAACTTTTTCGAAGACCCACGTCGTCGCCGTACTTGCGATCTTGTTTGCGTTCATCAACGCTGGCACACTTGCCGGTGGAGTCGTCACAGGTACCAAGCACTTCGTCGTCTTACGAGTCTATTTCAATGACTATTCCGCGACCTCGCGCTACTCGCAATCGCAGGTCGAAGGTTTCATGTCAAACATCGCGGAACTCTGGGGTACTGACAGTTCCTACGGCAATATTACTTTCACTTCCGAGGTAAGCAGCTTGTTCCAGCTTCCGAGCGATCGGAGCGCTTACATCGACGACTTTTCAGACGGCGATCTCTCGAACGGAGGCAAATATATGAAGGTGCTCAACGACGCTACAGCAAACGCGCCGTCGGGCATTAACTGGAATAACGTAGACGGAGTGGTCGTTATCATGGCAGAGACCGATCCGTCTCAGTTCCATCGCGGACAAGGCAACAAGTGCAATATCAAGCTGGGTCCGAGTGCATCGAGCACCAGCTATGTCGGTTGCGCCATCTTCAGCGAAAATCCGAGCGACAGCGACAAAAAGGTTTGGGGACGCTGGGCGCATGAGATCGGACACGCGTTGCAGGCCGGTGGACCGCCGCACCCAAGTAACTACAACAGCAACTTTGAACAGATGGACGGGCACTATCCCGGACAAACTGGTGTCTTCGAGAAGCAGACTTCGATTGCATTTGGGTGGCTGCCAGACTCGAAGTATGCTGTGGTGACGCCTGCCATGGGTGGCGGGAGTTTCGGTCTTTACGCCGAAGAGTACAACCCGACGACAAGTCCGGTTGCGCAGGCGATAAAAGCCTATATCGGCGGTGTCGGATCTGCCTACTACCTTGTCAGTGCACGCCGTCGCACCCTCGGCGATGATCTCAATGATCGATTCACACCGAACGGGATCCCCGAGGAGGGAGTCTTGATCGAACGCGTGGTAGAAAATCAGGATCCATGGGTCACTGTGCAGGGCAAAGGTGGAGACCGCGATAAGGTGTGGCATCCCGGCGATACGTACACAAATTCGGCAGATGGAATCTCAATCTCCGTCCGGCAGAAGATTGTCATCAACAGCACGGTCCTGGTCCCCTTGGATGATGGGTTCGGCCCGGACACTTACACAATCGATGTTCGTTATGGAGACAACTCGAACAGACCGGACGTTGGAGTGAACTCGTGGCTTCAGCCTCCGAGCAATAGTTACGAGACTACGGATATCTGGGTTGACAGCCCCGTCAATAATTACGGCACGTACCGGTATGGCACCTGGTCCGATCTTCTGGGCGGAACCGTCCCGAGAGGCAGCGGCGACGATCCGGCGATCGGTCAGGTAAATCGCCTTTACGCTCGTATCCGCAACTTCGGCAGGCAGACCGCAACCAACGTCGTCGTGCACTTTGACGTTACGAATCCACTCGGGCTTGGCGTAAACGGCTCGAACGGATTCATGCAGATTGGGACCGTGACTTCGGCAAATTTCCCGGGTCTTGCTTCGATTGTTCCAGGAGGGTTCACGGATGTGTATATCAACTGGACTCCGAATGCAACGCTTACGCCCGATCAACTCGCACAGGGCAGGTTCTTCTTTCACTCGTGTGCGAGGGTCCGTATCGATCACCTGACAAATGAGACCATCTTTGGCAACCAGGATGGCAACGGTCAGCAGGAAAACATCGATTACTTCCAGGCGCCGGCCACAGGTGGACCGGGCGGCGGCTCACCATACCAGACGATCATTTCGCTCCACAACGACGACAAGTTCAATCCAAAGTCGTTCATGCTTACGTTCGAGCCGGAAAACGTACCAGCCGGCTGGACTGTGGTACTCAACGGCGGACAACTCGGCGTCGATCTCGGACCCGATGAGATCCGCAAAATTCCGGTTCAGATCATGCCGTCAACACCTATGCCACTCGGTTCCTCCGCGGCAGTCGTGGTCCGGGCCTCCAGTATGCGGCTGCTGGCTAACGATAAGAACCCTGCAGACCGTCATCCCGAATTCGCGGTTCTGAGCGGAGTCCGCGTGGAAGGGCATGCAATGGCGGGCACGCACATTACGTGTGATGCAACGCCGGTGGCAGGAGGTGTGTCGTTCACCGGTAAACTTACCGTCGATGCGCCTGGGCAGCTTGATCTTCGGGTGCCGGTATATCTGGCAGGAATGGCGCCGGCGGGCATCGACCCGAGCCTGTTCGCGACAACTGTCCAGGTGTCCAGTGACGGTACATTTACCGGCGTAATCAAACGGACTGGATTCAGTCGTGCTTTGTGCCTCTTTGCAGGCACCAGCACGCTGGGCAGCGCCAGTACGCAGTTTGTCAGCGTTCCCAAATAAGTTGTCCAACATCGGCGCCGGTGTTCTCACCGGCGCCGATTCTCTGCACTGCTCTGTACCATGACATTTGAGGATGACATGAGGGCAAATCTGCTTGTATTACTGCTGATGGTGATGTCGGGAACAGTGTCGGCGGACCCTCGTCTGCAATGCTGGATTCGCGGCAGCTCTTCCAATGCGGCCATCGTTCCGCTGGAAGTTCAGAGCGTCCGTACGACTGAGGACGGCTTTGTACGAGTTGAATCGATGGGCGCCTCCATGCGGTCGTTTGGGATGCTCGAAGCACGTCCGTCAGGCAATGGGGAGCGTGCTCGCAAAAGGCTGATATACAGCATTCCACTCTCACCAAAACCCGCGGCGCAGCCGTTCCCAACGCCACCCGGGATAACAGGGGCGTTCATTACCGGTGTTCCTGTTTACCATCCTGGAACTTTCGGGTCGTATCAGGACCAGAATCTCTGGCATATCGATGGACTGGCCGCTCTTGATAACGGCACTCTCACAATTGCAGGCCGGGAGGCTCCCGGCAAGAACCCGCCCCCGACGTCGAGTGCCCTTCGAAATTTGCTGCATGATAACGAAGGGCATTCTCCGCTGATAGGGTTCGCGCTCGATGGGTATCCGATTTACGGGCCCTTTGGCTGGGATGACGCAGCGAAACATCCGGCGCTTTCACTCTGGATACCGGCTGCGAAACATGCAGCGGCGTACCGAACTGTCCGGAGGAGTAGAGCTCACACCGGCACAGGAGGGACCGCCCGTCGACGATCAATTCCCCTCCGGCACATTCATCGAAGACTACGAATACGTTCAGGGGGCGGGCGACCTGGATGAGCACAACGGGCGATTCGCGTTCACTCCCGAGTTTCCCGAAGGCACCTATGCCTACTTCGTGGCAACCGCAGTTGACGGCAGGATGGAGTACCCATACCTCATCGGACCGACTTACAAAGGAGAATATGCTGCCGAGGACGTCAGCCGACTACACCGGTTTGGGAAAGACTCACAACTGACACTGCTTGGCGCGGATGCCCAGGTTCGTGCCGGAATACCGACATCCTTCGCTTTCCTTGGCGGCTTCCCCGTGCTCGAACGCGTTCACGAACAGCTGATGCACTTACTTGTTGTATCTGAAGATCTGGAAACCTTCGATCACATTCATCCGCAACCTATTGCTGGAAATCTGTTCCGAGTAACGTACAAGTTTCCGCACGGTGGTGTTTACTGGTTTTTCGCGGACCACACTTCCCCTGGGAATGCGTCACGAGTGGCCCGGTTCCGGTTAAACGTCGACGGTTCGCCGCGGCCTCCGGTTCCGAAAGATGGAGACCTCGGATGGACTATTGTACGGAGCGGCGTACGCGCGGAACTCTCGACAGATCAGCCTGTCGCCACGGGTCGCGACATCACGTTCAGATTTGCACTCAAGGAACAGGTCAGCGGACGCACGATAAATGATCTGGAGCCGTACCTGGGCGCCTGGGCTCATATTATTGCCGTCAGTCAGGATGGGAGTGAAGTGATCCACGCACATGGGCTGGAGAACGTCACGAATTTGCGGTCTGGTGAGCATACCCACGCCGCAGCGGGGCCCAGCCCGTCGGAGATCGTGACTGTCACCGGGTTCCGCTGCCCAGGGATGTACAAGTTATGGCTGCAGGTGCAGCGAGATTCCGAGATCATTGCTTTTCCGTTCGTCTTGCACGTGGAGCCCGGAACCGAACAGACGCAATCGATGCGCATTGACGGTGCAACGGCGGTGACGGTAAGTTCGAAGGGCTTCGAACCATCACGCATCGAAGTCCCTGCCGGAAAACCAATACAGCTTGCTTTTACAAGGGTGGATGCCCAGAATTGCGGCAGACGTGTCATCATTCCGGAGCTGGGTGTTGAACGAGACCTGCCGCCTGGCCGGACGGTGGTGATCGACCTGCCGCCTCAGCATGCCAGAGAGTTGCATTTTAGCTGCGGAATGGGAATGTATAAGGCGTCGCTGATTGTTCGTTAGGTTCGTAGCTGGCGTGTGTTGATCAAAAGTTGGCCCTCAGCGTAAACTGTACATTCCTGGGGCCGTTGATGGTTCCGGTGACGAGTCCGAAGGTCGGCGACGTAGGTGTCGTATTTGGAGTCGCAAATACGTGCCGATTGAATGCGTTCAGAAACTCGGCCTTAAACTGCAGGCGCGCTGCTTCTGTGAATCGCAGACGAAAGTTCCGAATAACGCTGAAATCTTCGTTGAGATACGCGGGCATGCGCGCGTCACCGTTGACCCTCGGGTAATCGCCGAGGCGATAGGCTCCGCCCTGCCGAGTCGCATTTGGATCGACAAAGGCGGCGCGATTGTAGTACGAATTCACAAACGGATCAAATGTGCCGTTGCGTACAACATCGGAGAATATAGTCTGTCCAGAGACACGACTGAATCGCACGCAGTTGTCCCATGCAGGGATATTGTTGGCGCAGCCGAAAGACACTGGTTCACCTGACTGGTACCTCTGGACACCACCAAGCTGCCAGCCACCGAAAATTGCGGAGCCGACACCCTGGGTCAAGAACGCTTTGCCACGCCCGAACGGAAGTTCATATAACCATGCGGCAACGAATGTAAGTGGGATGTCCTGAATGCTCAGTGCTTTTTCAAGGCTGAGGTCGTAGGGCGTCTGATTCGCACTTACGCCTGCGTTCGTCTGCGGTATCAGGCTGTCAGCGTTCGTCAGTGTCTTCGACCAGGTGAATGAGGCCTGAATGGTGAACCCGGCGTGGTATCGCTGCTGTGCCGTGGCCTGAAGGGAGTGGTAAGTGGTATGACCGGCGGCCTCCAGCACGGTTGTATTGATGCGCTGGAACTGTGGGAAGGGACGGAGCGCCTGGGCGACGTTGCCGGAAAAGCCAGGGTACGGCGCATTGATTCCATTTTGAATTGCGGCGGCAGAGCCGACCGGGGCGTTGAGAAGATCACCAAGCCCGAAGTAGCTGGGCGAAAGATTATTGGGATTCAGCAGGTTCGAGCGAAGGTGATCCGAACTCTGGGCTACGTACCCGATTGTTCCAACGAGGTTCGAAGCGAGTTTTTGCTGAATCTGGAAGCTCCAGTTATAAGTCGAGGACGGACGTCCCGCGCCTGGCAGCAGCCAGTACGGACTTTGCCCGTTGGCGTAAGCGGGATCCGTAATCGGCGGATTTGGGTAAGCAGGAAATCCCTGGTCCAGTGAGAAACCGGGAGTGAAGGCGTCGGTATTGGTGAAGTTCGGATTTGCGAGGTAACCGGTAATCGTTTGCGCTCCGGAATCCGTATACTGGACCGGACCGTAGAAAATCGCCGCGCCGCCGCGAACCACCGTATTGTTATTCAGAGCTGAAGGCGACCATGCGAACCCGAAACGTGGAGCGAAAGCTTTTTTGTACGTCTCAACCCAACGCGTATTGCAATTACTGCAAGTTGTTCCATACACCAGTGCACCGGGCAGGTTTCCTGCTCCGGGATTGGCAAGCGTCGGGCTGAAGTTCGAGGTGTTGTTGAACGACTCACGGCGAGGAACATCGAGGTTGTAGCGCAACCCCAGGTTGAGCGTCAGGGTGTGCGTGACCTTGAAGTCGTCCTGCACGAAGCCTGCATAATACTGGCTAATCCAACGGGGGTAATGCGCAAGGAGATACCGGCTGCCACTTCCAACGGCACCGAGGAGGAAGCTGGCAAAGCCATTTCCGCTGGTGGCAGCGGTCGCCTGATTCGCTGCCGTTTGCGCTCTTGCGAAGGTGAAATTCCCCGATTGTGTGGATTGCCGAATGGTGGAATATAGTTGCGTCCGGAAATCTGCACCGAACGTGAGGCTGTGCCGACCCTTAATCCACGTGACGTTCTCGTTGAATCGCCAGCCGTTATCGATCTCATCGTCGTCATTGCCTCGGCTCATAGTTCTGATGCCTTCGCCGAAGGCGAAATTCGGGAAATTATCGCCAGACGCGCCTTTAATACCCAGCTTGGCGTCCCAGTCAATATTCTGGGCCCGACCCAGAATGGCTCCATCGGTGTAATTCCGGCTATCGGTGCGGTTGAACCCAATGTTCAGGTGGCTGAGAAGCGTTGGTGAAATCGTATAGTCCCAGCCAGCGCGTGCGTATTTCGTGATGAAGTCCTGGTTCCAGCCCAGAGAGTCCACCGGGCTTGCATATCCGCGGCCCGACGAGGTTCTGCGGGTGTTATCACGGCCGCTGTACATACCGAAGATGCGGCTGTTCTCAGTGAAATTGTGATCCCCACGCAAGGTCCAGACGGTGTTGGCGAGCGGGTTTGCATCGAAAAGCGCGTAATTTTGCGTCAACCCCCCAGTGGTTGGCGGAGGAAGATATTCCATCACGTTACGGGCGACCGTGGAAATTCGGTTTTGGGGGATGATATTTCCCGGAAAAGCAGTACGGCACGGCACGCCAGTTGGACCAATTCGCTGCGTCGCGGGATCGAAGATCTGGCCGGAATAGATCGGGCTGTTGTCGCACGGATTCGTGCCGATTTGCTGCGTCGTCAGGACTTGCGAGAAGTCACCGTTCCGCATAGCAGTTGTGGGGACTGTTGAAACGTTTGCTGCGCCGACGGTCTGGAGATACTGTTCCCAGTTGAAGAAGAAGAACGTCTTGTTCTTTCCGTTATACAGTTTTGGAATCCATACCGGTCCGCCGAGGTTGAGACCATAGTCGTTTTTGTGGTCTGGCGGTGTCCGATATGTGTACTGACAGCGCTGGTCGTTCGGAGCACACTTAGCGAGGTAGCCAGCATTGAACCATGTGTTGGCATTCAGCGCCGTGTTTCGAAAAATATCGTACGCCGTACCGTGCCAGGCATTGGTCCCGGACTTGGTAATGAAGGTATCGATACCGCCAGTGGTTCTGTCGTATTGCGCCGAGAATGTGGACGTGAAGGATTTGAACTCCTGGATGGCCTCGACTGACGGGGCAGCTTCGTCGAAAGATGAACCGTTTTCTGTACGAAGAATGCTGGCACCGTCCAGAAGGATCTCGTTTCCAAAATTCTGGCCGCCATTGACCTTCGATATAAAAATTCCATTCGAGTTGTTTGCCGTACCGGGACCGGTGGTGCCCGGTGCAAGGAACTTGAAGGCTTCGGGGGAGCGCAGTGCGCCCACACCACCGAGCGCAAGTGGAAGCTCGAGCACCTGCTTCGTGTTAACAACGGTTCCGATATCGGACGTGTCCTGATTCAGCGTCGGTGCTTCCGCGGTAACCGTCACCTCCTGGCTCGCGTTGCCAACGCGCAGCGAGATGGTGACCGAGGTTGTCGAACCGATCTCGACCAGGATTCCGGTTCGGGTGGCGTTGGCGAAACCTTCACGTGAGACCGAAATCTCGTACGTTCCGACAGGCAAGGATGGGAATCGAAATCCTCCCTCGGTGGTGAGCGCCTCCTGCCGAAGGCCCGTGTTGCGGTTTACGACGACGACCTTCGCACCTGTGATAGTGGCGCCGCTTTCATCTGTGACATCCCCGCTGATTCCTCCCTGATTTGCCTGAGCATACGCCAAACTCAAAATCAGGGCTGACGTTACCAAATAGCGAACAATACTCATAAATTCCTGGTGGGGGAGAGTATATCAGACACGACGACTTACGATTTGTCGTTTGCGGATGGTTTATGCAAACTTAAAGGTCACGTTATGGGATCGTCTTCAACAAGATGGAACAGCCGTCCAAAAACGCGGGTCTGCATCTTTTTGTAGTCGAGACCGAGCTGGTGCAGAATCGTCGCATGCAGGTCGCTGTAATAGTGCGGATTCTCTACAGCCTTATATCCGAACGCGTCGGTGGCGCCGTGAATTGTACCGCCCTTTATACCACCGCGTGCAAACCATGACATATAGCCCTTCGGGTTGTGGTCTCGACCAGTGGTGTTCTGCGACCACGGGCTGCGGCCGAACTCGCTCGTAAAGACAACGAGCGTTTCGTCCAGCATGCGTCTCTGCTTGAGATCCTGGATCAGACCGGCAATTGGCTTGTCAACCGCTCGACAGAGTGGAGCATGCGTCTTCATGTCTGCATGTGCATCCCAGGCGCCATTGCCGCCGCCGGCATGGCAGATCTGAACGAACCGGACTCCGTTTTCGACCAGTCCTCTGGCAAGCAGAAGCTGTTTGCCGAATTCATTGGTTTCTTTCGTACCGATACCGTAAAGCTCACGAACGTGGTCCGGTTCTTTTGCAAGGTCGACAATGGCGGGCGCGGTCAATTGCATACGTGCGTCAAGTTCATACGACTGCACGCGAGCCGCGATGTCGCTGTTCAGGGCGTGTCGCTCGCGAAATTCCTGGTTCATCTGCTCAAGCGTTTGCATCTGCTTGTCGCGCTCGGCAGCGTTGCCTGACTTCGGAGGATAGAGATTTGGGATCGGAGTATCACCGGTCTGGAACGGTGTGGCCGCGACGGTCGCTCCAAGATAGCCGCCCGTAAGCTGGACTGGTGACGAAGGACGTCCGATATTTACGTAAGCGGGGAGGTTCTTGTTTGCAGTACCGAGCGCGTAGTTCGCCCAACTGCCAAACGACGGGTGATCGAACGCGCGGCCCCGATGTCCGGTTTGTGTCTCGATCACGGCCGGGAAGTGATTGCCTTCGTGGCACCACATCGATCGAACAACCGCAATGTCATCGATCACACCGCCGACGTTCGGAAACCAGTCCGAAACCGGTATGCCTGACTGGCCGCAGTTGGTGAAGGTGCGAAGACACGGAATGACTGGTCTCTTCATCTCCGCGACGTTGTCACCGAAACCGATTGCATCAATCAGCTTGCCTGCGTACTAGTTGCCCTTCGGGTCGAAGGTGTCGATGTGGCTCACGCCGCCGCACATAAAGAAAAAATGACGGATTCGCCTTCGGCTTGACACCTCCACGAGCTCCAGTTTGCCGTCTGCGGCCCACAGGCACCCACCGCCCAAACGCTCCCGCGGCGTGATGAAGAAAGTGCCGGCGGCTGAGGCGACCGCAGGGATAGATACTTCGGTCAGTCATTCTTTATTGCACGTAAACGAATTCGTCAAGGTTGAATAACATCCATCCGAAGCCTTTCAGCCTTGATGGATCGTTGTTCAGGTACGTAAGCGCCTGGTCTTTGTCTCGCGGCGTTGCCGGTCGTGCCAGCGAGATTCTGTACCCGAGGTCGACCGCTTTCGAGAGATCTCCGTCTGATTCTTTCTGCAGGCGCTCGGCAAACTTCGCAGATGCCTTCTCGATCTCCTCGCTGTTCATCAGGAATAACGCCTGAGGAGCAGTGACCGTCTGCGTACGGACCGGGCATGACACGCGGCCATCATCGACATCAAACGCCTGAAGGAAGTTCGGCACGATCTCCCGGCTAGTTGAAAACCCGCGAACGATGTATGCGCCACGCCTGTTCCTCTTCCCGTCCGCGGCCATTGCGACGGGCGGTCGGCCGCGGTTCTCGATATCGAAGGACGGGCCGCCCACTGCCAGGTCCAGAGTGCCCGCGGCGCTGAGGATCGAGTCCCACACACCTTCGGCGTCAAGCCGTTATAATCGGAAGCTCCACAAATACCGGTTATTTGGATCGACCTTACGGTCGGCACTGATGAGTTCGGCGTCTCCGTACGATGACAGCTTGTACGCACGCGAAGTCACCATCAGCCGATGCATCTGTTTCATGCTGTACTTGCGTGCCACAAACTCTGCCGCCAGCCAGTCGAGCAGCGCGGGATTCGCAGGCTTGCCCCCGAGTACGCCGAAATCGCTGGGTGTCTTATGGAGGCCTTCTCCAAAGTGCCACTGCCAAAGCCGATTTACTGCGACGCGAGCAAACAGAGGGTTTCCCGGAGCGGTCAGCCAGTCGGAAAACGCCTCCACCCGGCCATCCCGAAAGTCAATCTTTTCAGGCGCGAAAGGCCAGCCAGGTTCGACGGGATTAGTTTTCTCCGGACGCTCCGGGTCGCCGCTGGTCAGAATGTAGCTCTTCTCTTTCTCGAGTGCGTGGTCGACCTGAACGGTCCAGAATGCCGGCAATTCAGGCACGGCGCCGCGGCGTCCGACAGATAACTGGTTCAGCTTTGAGCGGAGCTCTTTGTACTTTTTCAGGTCGTCGGGTGGCAGAAGCTCTTCGATTTTGTCCGGATCGATCCGGAGGACCGGGTAGTAATCATCTGCAGTCTTCTGCTCGGCGGGCGTACGCTCCTTCTCGGGCTTCAGAATGACGGTGCGGATCTCGGCCGGCAGCATCGCCACGCGATCGTCATACAGCTTCTTCTTATATGGCGCGATCAGTTCGTTGACTGGTGCTTCGAGAGCGGCTCTCGTTTTCTCGAACGCCTCAAGCGCCTTACCGTGTGCCATCATTTCCGCGGGGCCGGCAAGGTTTACCTTTTTGATCACGAGAGGATCGAACAGCGCCTTCATCGCATAGAAATCGCGCTGCCTAATCGGATCGAACATGTGATCGTGGCACTTCGCACAGCCGACCGTCATGCCCAGGAACGCAGTCGAGACCGTCTCGACCGCCGAGATCTGAAGTTCGCCAAGGTCCTTCCCGTCACGGGAAACGGCACCGCGCGACAGAAACCCGAGCGCAAACATATCATCGGGCCTCGGCTCGAGCGGCATGCGGCGGCCTACAGCCGTCATCTGGGTCCGTTCCGTTGTGCGGTAACCCGTCAGTTGCGCCCGTACAAAATCGTCATACGGAGTATCGCTGTTCAGAGCATTGATCACCCAGTCTCGCCAGAGGTGGATCCCAGGCGCGGCGTACATCCGTTCCTCGTTATCCGCATAGCGCAGCACGTCGAGCCAATGGCGGCCATAACGAACACCGTACTGCTCGCTGGCCAGAAGCCGGTCGACAACCTTCTCCCAGGCGTCCGGCGCGGTGTCCTCGAGAAACGCGTCCTGCTCAGCCGGGCTGGGCGGAATTCCAATCAGGTCAAGATAAACTCTTCGAAGCAAGGTCCGCTTATCGGCCATGCCGACTGGTTTAAGACCCTGCTTTTTGTAGCCTTCGTCAATAAATGCGTCGATGGGGTTGGTCGAGTCCGTTACCCCCGAAGGAACAGGTGGCCGGACTACGGGTTGAAGCGACCAGAGCCCTGGCGCTTTTGGCTTCGCCGCGGTAGTGCTGTTTGCGACCGGCACGGGCCGAACAGCCGGCCGTTTTGTGGTCTTTGCCTTCTGGCCATTCAGAGCTGCCGCCGATAGCGCGCACACCATGAGCGCGAAGACAGCTTTCCCTTGCGATCTGGCCATTGTAGAAAAGTAGTTTCTGAGCTTCAGTCAGTTACAGCCGCGACCACCATTTCGAGAGTGCGGCGTACTCCATCATCCGTCCCGATCGGGCCATCGCTGAACTGGCTTCGCGCCGGCGGTTTCCATTTGTCGCGTGAGCCGTCGTACGCATAATTCTGAGGCAGGCCGGTGCGCTCAGGATTGTATTGAGCATCGTCGCCAGCCATCTTATAAATGACCAAGTCGAGCGAAGGTACAACGTAGATTCCGTAGCCGCCGCCGCCCGATTTGAAGTACGCATCGCGGGGTGCACCCGCCACGTGCCCTCCCGCATTCACTTCGAACATAAAGCCGAAGGGCGAATGCCGGTTATAAGGAGATGGATGCCCAAGCTTTGCGGCATACTCGGCAGGAACGATCTGCTGACTGCCCCACCGGCCCCCTTTCAGCAGCATGTAGGCAAACCGAAGATGATCGGTTGATCGCAGCGCGATGTCCCCACCTCCGGGTGCGTGTGGCAACACCGTTTCGCCGCGGCGGCGGGCCCACGCCCATTGGCCCCACCCAAGCGGCTTAGCGACGCGCTGATCGATGTAGTCCTGCATCTCCATGCCGGTAAGGTGGCGGAGCACGATGGAGGCGACATGGGGAGAGTTCGACGCGTAAGAGTAGCCTTCCCCCGGCTTGCACCAGAGCGGAGTTCGAAGCGCTGCCATGTCCTGACCCAGAGATTGGTCCGGTCGAGGCAGTGGCGGAAGCTTTACCGAAGGCTCCCCATTGACGAATCCCGGGTTGCCGCCGTCGCCATGAAGCCCTGCGGACATCGAGAGCAGATGCCCAAGCTTGATATCGGCTTTGATCGGATCATCCAGGGGGAGAGCTTCCGGAAGATACTTCTCGTTGAAAACCTTCGTCTCGAGTCCTTCAGGAATCGAATCGCGTTTCTGCTGCAGCATGATACCGCACGCGACGCTCGTATACGCCTTCCCTACCGAGGCACACGCTGGGTTAGCTTCGCGGTTGCCTCGGCCATAGTATTTCTCATAAACGAGCCAGCCATGCCGTGCGACGAGAAGTCCGCCGTGCTGGCTGGACCGGGACGCGTATTCAAACGCCTGATCCAGGCGCTTGACGTCGATGTGCGCCGTCTTCCGAACAGCTGCGGCGCCGTTCAAAGTACGCCATCCGCCCTCAGTGTCGGGCTTCGGGAAGTAGTCTTCCGCGGCACGCGCAACTACTGCACCGACCAGAGGAGCAGCCAAAAGCATTCTTCTCGTCATCATCGTCAGAAGCTCGCACTCACGCTCAATTCCCGATTTCCCGGAAGATTCGCCTGAAAACTTCGAGAATGTCCCGAAATTCGAATTTGCGATTGTGTTACTCGGGTCATCATACAACACACATTCGAAGACTTGCTGATGCGGTTCAGTACTTTGACGTTAATGCCAATTCCTGATACTGTCTATGCAACTCGGGTATCGTTTCCAGCTTTACGCAAGGAGTTACAAGATGTTTCTCAGGCATTTCCAAAGCAGCTTCCTGCTGGCATTGGCGCTCGCCGGCGCACTGTCTGCACAAACAACAACCGGCACCATTCAGGGGCGTGTTACCGATCCGTCGGGTTCAACGATACCCGAAGCGAAGATCACACTTCAGAATGAGGCGACCGGCGTTCAGCAGACTGTGCGGAGCAGTGCTGACGGTAATTTCGTCGCGGCTTATGTCCCGCCCGGCTTGTACACTGTCTCAGCTGAAAAGGAGGGCTTCGACAAGTTCGTCAGTCCAGGCGTTCGCCTGAACGTTCAGCAGACGGTTGCCCTCGAGATCGTGTTGAAGGTTGGAAACACGTCGACAACTGTTCAAGTCAGCGCCGATGCCGTGCAACTGTCGACATCGACGTCCAGCGTTTCCACTGTGATTCAGGGCAAGGCCATTCTCGATCTGCCGTTGAACGGACGCAACCCATTCTTACTTGCGAACCTTACACCGGGTGTTATTCCTGCAAGCAACAACTCGGGTTCGACGCCATGGATCAGCGGCGGCCGTAACTCGTCAAGCGAAATCACAATCGACGGCACCTCCGTCATCTTGCCCGAGAATAATGTCAGCATCAATCAGACCGGATACACTCCGATTGTTGACAGCATCGCCGAATTCAATGTGATCAGCAATTCCCTTGCTGCAGAATATGGCCGCACCGGAGGCGGTGTTATTAACGTCGCGACACGCTCCGGTTCCAACGAGTTCCATGGATCGCTGTTTGAATTCCTGCGGAACAGCACGCTTGACGCAAATAGCTGGACGAACAACCGGAATGGCGTTCCGCGCGCTGCATTTCAGCGGAATCAGTTCGGCGGCACGATTGGCGGCCCGTTAAGTATCCCGAAGATCTACAGCGGCCACAACCGGACGTTCTTCTTCTTCGCGGAACAGAGCACGCGAACACGAAGTGCGTCGACCGCTCAGGGCAGCGTGCCGATTGAAGCGTGGCGCCAAGGCGACTTTTCCAATCTGCGCAACGGAAGCGGACAACTGATCACGATTTACGATCCCGCGACGGTATTCTGTGCGTCTGCCTGTGACACGCCGAATGCAGTTTATTCCCGGATGCCATTTCCAGACAACAAGATTCCAGTCCAGCGGTTCGATCCTGTTGCGCGCAATCTCCTGAAATACTGGCCACAGCCAAACGCCATTCCGACAAACGCGTTCACGAACCAGAACAATTTTTACGCCTCCGGAAAGTCGCCGAGTGCAGAGGACAAGATTGATTCCCGCGTCGACCATAATTTTTCCGACAAATTCAGGATCTATGGACGCGGATCTTACTCGCTTGGAACGAGCACGGGATTCAATGCTTTTGGAAACCTGGCGAATTCGCTGTCGGGGAACGGTTCAAACTCGACCGATTCGTACAACATTTCCTTCAATGGTGTTTACACATTCAGCCCGACCACGATCCTGAACGTCAACTATGGATTTGCACGTCAGGTGATTCTGACGACTCCGTTTTCGCAAGGCATCGATCTAACCTCGCTTGGCTTCCCTCAGGCTGTGCAGGCGGCAGCGGCCCAGCAAAACCTGGAGTTTCCGGATATCCAGTTCAGTGGGAACACGAATGTATCGAAGCTGGGCCAAGCGACTTTCACAACCCTGAACTTCGTTCCGTACTCGCACATTGTGCGGCCCGACGTTACGAAAGTTTTTTCAAACCACACGATCAAGTTCGGTGGTGAGTTCCGCAAGTTGTTCATGAACTTCAGACAGCATGGACAGCCGTCGGGTTCGTACAGTTTCTCTCAGTCGGTTACTCAACAGGTCGTCGGAGCGGCTGCCTCACAGACTCAGGGGAACGGCTTTGCGTCCTTCCTGCTTGGAATTCCAGCAAGCGGAAACCTCGAGCATACTTTTGCGACGGCGGCGGCGAGTGCCTATTTCGGGTTCTATGTACAGGACGACTGGAAGATCAGTCGCCGTCTGACACTGAACCTGGGCCTTCGTTACGACGTCGACGTACCTCGCACGGAGCGGTATAACCGGCTGAGTTACTTCGATATCGACGCGCCGTCGCCAATTGCCGGCCTGGTACCTGGATTCGAGAACCTGAAAGGCGCGATGCGATTTGTAACGCCCGACAATCGGCACCAAACGCCGACCGATCTGAACAACTTCGGTCCGCGATTCGGATTCGCGTATCAGTTCACCGACAAGTCCGTTTTCCGCGGCGGTTACGGAATGATGTATTCGGGTTCCGCGCTGCAGGCCGCGGGCACGTCGGGCAGTTCGGGCACAGAAGGCTTCACCGGATCGACCAATATGATCGTTTCGAATAATGGAGGACGAACATTCGATGCGTCACTAAGCAACCCGTTCCCAAACGGGTTCAACTTCCCGCTGGGTGCGGCTCAGGGTCCCATCAGTGGAGCGAACACAAACCTGGGTCTCGGAATTGGTGCGAGCTACTTCAACGATTACCGTAATCCGGTTATTCAGCAGTGGAACGCAACCATTCAGCAGGAACTGCCACACGGGTTTCTGTTCGAGGTGGGCTATCTCGGCAGCAAGGGTAACCACCTCATCGATGGCGAGAGCAGCATGAACTATAACCAGCTTCCGGCATCGTACTTTTCGCTCGGAAATCAGCTCCTGAGCACCAACCAGGTTCCGAATCCGTTCTATGGAATTATCACGAATCCGAACTCGACGTTGTCGCGTCCCACAATTCCATACAGCCAGTTGCTGCGTCCGTACCCGCAATACACAGGCATTAGCGCATTCCGCAAGCCTCAGGCAAACTCTCTTTATCACTCGTTCACGCTCAGGGCCGAGAAACGCTTTTCTGATGGCTTGAACCTGCTGCTGAGCTTTACAGGAGGCAAGCTGATCGATGATGCATCGCAGACGGTCACGTTCCTCGGAGAGGCCGGGACCAAGCAGGACTTCTACAATCGACGGGCGGAAAGAGCGATCTCGGCGCAGGATGTTTCGCGCCGGCTCGTGATCAGTGGAAACTATGAGCTGCCCTTCGGGCGGAACAAGCCTTTCTTAGCAACAGCACCGAAGGCGGTTGATTTTGTTCTGGGAGGATGGCAGCTGAATGGCATTGCGACGTTTCAGACGGGCGTGCCACTGAAGATCAGCAACGGCGGCAACAACACGAATCTGGGATCGCCCGGTCAGCGCCCGAACAACAACGGGAAGAGCGCCAAACTCGACAACCCGACGATGGACCGTTACTTCGATACCAGCGTGTTCTCTCAGGCGCCGAATTTCACGTTTGGGAATGTCGGGCGCACACTGCCGGACGTGCGCACGCCATCGCAGAATAATCTCGACGCATCGATCTTCAAGCGCTTCCATGCGACTGAAAGGGCTACCTTTGAATTTCGTGCGGAAGCCTTCAATGCGACGAATCACCCGATCTGGGGCAATCCGGGTGTTGATGTCACGAACAGCAGCAGCTTCGGAGTGATCACATCCAAATCGGGATCACGTGTGATGCAACTCGCGTTGAAGATGTTGTTCTGATTTCCGGAGCCCGATGGATGGCAAGGCTCCAGCTCTGTTGCCAGGAGCCTTTTTCGTCTTATCGCGAATTGGATCCCGACCAGGGAGCGTGTACGGGCACTCGTCAGGGCAGACGGCCAGTATTCGTTCAACATGCCCATAGCACTCGGATCTACGGTGTTGCAATGGGTTAAGCTTCCATGTTACGCAAAGGACGAATCATGAATCGTCGTCAGTTCGTGACGGTCGGCGCGGGAGCGGCAACCTCTGCCGTTGTGAATGCTCAGTCGGCGGCTAATCGCAGCGCGACCACGCTGTACTACGTTGACGGTTACCACGGCGGCGTACGAGGTCACATGCCTGCAGGCTCGTGGCGAGACATCCTCAACACTCTTCGGGACCTGCCCGACTGGAAGCTGTGTCTCGATATAGAGCCCGCCTCCTGGGAAGTCCTCCGTCGAGAGGATCCGCAGGCTTTCGAAGAACTGAGGTCATACGTTGATCAACCCGACGGCCGCATTGAAATCGTGAACGGGACGTTCGCCCAACCATTCGGGTGGGCAAACGGCGGCGAAAGCAACATACGGCAGATTATTCGCGGAACAGAGGTTATTCGCCAACATTTTCCGGGAGTTGTCATCGAAACATTTGCGACTCAGGAACCGTGCTGGTCGAGTTGCCTGCCGCAAGTCCTTCACTCGCTCGGTTTCAGATCCGCGGTTTTAAAGAACCCGAGTACTGCCTGGGGCGGTTATTCGGCTGGCTTCGATGCGGAGGTGGTCCAGTGGATCGGACCGGACGGTACTGCGATTCCAACCGTCCCGCGATATGCATGCGAGGAACTTGTCAAGACCTGGGAAACGGAGTCAGTTTACGGATCCGCCGAATTTAGCCGCAAATGCGTCGAGCACGGAATTCCGCATCCCTCCGGAATGTGCTTTCAGGATCTCGGATGGCCTGCAAAGCCGAAAGTGAGTGGCTCGCATATTGAATACGTAACCTGGCGGGAGTATTTCCACAAGGTTGCCGCTCCGGCATCGAAGCAGTGGCGTTTCAGCATGGAAGACATTCTGGTTACGCTGCCCTGGGGTGAGAAGACGCTGCAGACGGCGGCCCAGCAGGTTCGATCGGCAGAAAATCGATTGCTGATGGCTGAGAAGGCTGCGGCGCTCGCATTCCTGTTTCGCGGTTTGAACTGGCCGTCCGACCGGCTGCGCGAAGCCTGGGACAATCTGTTGTGGTCGCAGCACCACGATGCCTGGATTACCGTAACCACCCGATCTGGACGTCGTGCCTGGGCGTTCCAGGTCGCATCTCAGACGCTAGCTGCCGAAGAGGCCGCCGAGGACATAATTGCCGAGTCCGCACAAGCCCTTTCGGCGGAAGGAGCGAGCAAAGTTCAGAAGCCTCTGGGTCAACAAGTGGTGCGGCTGGTCAATACGACTGCCCGCGAGCGCAAAGAGCTTGCCGAGGTAACACTCGCAACGGATCGCGGCACAACCGGGATCCGTGTGTTCGACTCCACTGGCAATCAGGTTGCGTGCCAAGTTATCCCAACGCGACGATATCTGACGCGTCAGGCGCGAGAAGATCTGACCCGCAAGCGGGAGGTATTTCCAGCCGATCGCTCTCAGAGCCAGGAACAGAGCCTGAATGCATCAACACTGCTCTTCACGGCCGCGGTTCCTGCCCTCGGCTACGCGGATTACCGCCTTGAGCCAACTTACGACGGCAGTGTGAACGCGAGCGGCCCGACATCCGCCCGGAATGAGAGCAATGGAACAATCACGCTGGAGAACGATCTTTATCGTCTCCGACTGGATCCCTCTCGTGGCGGCGGTATCACGAGCCTTTACTCGAAGCTGCTGAATCGGGAGTTCTGCGACTTCGAATCGAATCGGTTGTTCAACGAGTATCGCGGCTACTTCATCGCCCAGGAGAAGTGGCGCAGCAGTACCGAAGAATCAGCCCGCGTAAACATCATTGAGAGCGGTCCGCTGCGCGCGAGAGTCCGGATTTCAGGAAGGGTTGGTGGCTGTCCTTACCAGACGACGATTACTTTGGCCCAGGGACAGCGGCGAATTGACTTTCAGGCCAAGTTTACCTTCGAACAGGATACATGGATCGGAGATCCATGGGATATAGCACCAGAAAACCGAAGGACTGAACGCCGTCGGTCCCAGAACGACGGACGCTACAAACTGCAGGCGTACTTTCCGGCCGCGATTAAGAATCAGGCGATTTACAAAAACGCTGCGTACGATGTGTGTCGCAGCCGTAATCGGGATACATTCTTTCAGGGCTGGAACGAGATCAAGCACAACATCATTCTGCATTGGGTCGACCTGGTTGACGAAGCGGACAGGATTGGCCTCGCGGTCCTGTCCGATCACACAACTGCTTACACACACGGTCCTGAGCACCCGCTTGCACTCGTGATGGGCTGGGGCTGGGAAGGCGGCTTCTGGTGGGGCAAGTGTCCGCTTCGTGGGACTCAACAGGTCAGCTATGCTGTGATTCCACACGAGGGGCTTTGGGATCAGTCACAAATCTCCGGCGAGACCGCAACGTGGCATGAGCCTCTTATTCCGCAACTCGTCCGAGGCTCGTCGGTTGCACGCGCGAGCGAATCACTGGTCCGTGTCAGCGGCACTGGCGTCGAGGTGCCGACTTTATTAGTCAGTCAAAACGATCTTCTGATCCGAATCTATAACGCGGACGGCGCTGATGGCGATCGCATGATCTCGGTTGCCAAAAGACCTTCGCGTGTTAGAGAAGTGGAGTTGGATGGCAGGATCGTGCGCGACTTACCCATCACGGCTACGCCTGACGGCAGGTTTGGCGTTACGCTGTCATTGCCAAAGTTCGGAATCCGGACCCTTCGGTTCGAGTTCCCTGCTCGCGGCTGAATGATGGGCGTCGTCATTTCGGTCTTTCCTGCGGCGGCAGTTACTCAATCGATCACACCTGCTGGAGTAAGCAAATGCGGATTATCGAATACTCCGCACCGACCACGGGATTCAAAACTATCGTGAGCACCCGTGAAGATATCCGGATCCGAGTGATGTTCGGGTCTTGCTCGTGGGCGATTTATTCAGGTCAGCAACCGTGCGCGAAGGCGTCGACGGCTTCGTCGTCGCTGCTGTAAACCTGGCCGACAGTCACGCCGATTACACGATCTGTCCGTCGAGTGTCGAAGGTCCAGAAACATTGGTCGGCTGTGAGGTCTTGGTACTTGGTACTACGCCGATTGAGTGGAACATAGGCTCGAAAGTCACTGAAGTTCGGTTGCGTCGTGACCGGCAGAAGCGAATACAATTAACCCCAGTATCGGGTAGAGTTCCTTTCAGGAGATAATATGCAGTCTCGTTGGGCAATCCGCCCAGTCTGTATTCTCTTAGTCTTACTTGTCTGCGGCAACGTTGGGTCAGTACTGGGACAGGCAGTAAGTGGAAGTTTGCCTGGAACAATTACGGACGCATCGGGTGCCGCCGTTCCAAACGCTCAGGTGACAATCACCGAGATAAACACCGGCATCGTTCGCAAAGCGGAGACGAATGCCAGTGGTAACTACAGTTTCCCGACCCTCGAAACCGGAGTGTACCGAGTCAGCATCGAACACTCTGGTTTTCGAACCGCTGTCAAGGAAGGCGTCGAACTACTCGTCAACTCCTCGGTTCGTGCGGACCCCGTATTGCAGCCCGGGCAGGTGAACGAAAGCGTGACCATAACGGCGGAGGCACCTATGCTGCAGACAGATCGCGCCGATACAGGACGCGCGATCGAGGCGGTGCAAACTGGCGAACATGCCGCTGGGCTACAACCGAAACTTTCAATCCATGCTGAATCTGGTGCCCGGTACAACCCGTGCATTCCAGCCGCACTCGGAGTTCTTTAACTCGCAGGGTTCGCTAACAACGCAGGTCAACGGTGTCAGCCGTATGGGAAACAACGTGCAATTCGAGGGCGTTGATAACAACCAGCGGACCGGCCTGCTTACGATGCTGGTTCCACCGGTCGAGGCACTTCAGACGGTGGATGTGACAACGAGCAACTACGAGGCGGAACTCGGTCGCGGAGGCGGTGCTGTGACGAACATCATCCTGAAATCGGGCACAAACAACCTGCACGGAGGCGCATACGAATTCCACAACAACAGCGGTCTGAACGCGCGCGAGACGTTCCAGCCGTCGAAAGCGGTCACAACGTACAACTCGTACGGGTTCAACCTGGGCGGTCCGATCATCAGGAACCGGACCTTCGTCTTCGGGGATTTCCTTCAGACTAAAGACAGCCGTGGTGACGCCTACATCATCACCGTGCCGACGGCCGAAATGCGCGCCAGCGATTTTAGTGCTGTGTTGAATCGTGCTGCTCCGATCGTAATCTACGATCCAAACACGGGCGATCGCGACACAGGCGCTGGCCGCATTCCTTTTCGGGGCAACATCGTCCCGGACAATCAAATTAGTCCGATTGCAAAGAAGATTCTGGGCATGGTCCCTCTGCCTAATCTGCCCGCGAACGGCTTGACGAACAACTATGCGGGGCAAACGACGCGGATTAAGGACACGAACTCATTCGACGTAAAGGTTGATCATCAGCTGTCTGATAAGGATCGCTTCTCCGGGCGCTACAGTATGCAGCGACGGGTCGTCACCGACCCGGGCCGTTTCGGCATCGCAGGGGGTGGCGGAAAAGGGTTCGCGGCGACAGGCGTCAACAGAACGCAAAGCGCAGCGGTCAACTACACTCGCTTGTTCTCTCCGACGTTGATTACCGAAGCGCGTGTCGGTTTCGGACGGTACAGCAATAAGGCCAACAATCTTGACACTGGAACAGCCGCGTCGCAGGCCATCGGCATCCCGGGCATCAACCTTGATAACTGGAGCAGCGGTCTTACGTCGATCAATATCGCCGGCTACGCGAATCCGCTGGTTGGGTATGCGAACAGTTTGCCGTGGAACCGCGCGGAGACGAACATAGATTTCGTTAACAACTGGACGAAGATGCTCCGGAGCCACACGATCAAGTTAGGCGTTGACCTTCGCCGCGTCTGTGACGATCTCCTCCAGACGCAGGATGCTGGCCGGTCCTCGGGGCGAATGGCTGTTCCGGAACAACACGACTTCCACCACGGGTGCAGCCGTTCTCGATCAGGCGAACTCGCTGGCGAGTTTCCTACTAGACACACCAAATTCGTTTCAGCGTGATCTGGCCGTGCAATTCCCGACCTATCGCGCGTATATGTTGTTCTCCTACCTTCAGGACAAATGCCAGGTCACTCCCAAGCTCACTATTGACCTCGGCTTGCGCCACGACTTTTACCCGCCACCAAAGCCACGTTTCGACGGTGGATTTGCAAATTTCGATTACATTAAAAACCAGATCATAGTTGCCAGCGTCGGCAACAACCCGGTCGACCTCGGCCGGAAAACATACTACACAAATTTCGCCCCACGCATCGGACTGGCATATCGCCTGACGAGCAAGACCGTCCTGCGCGCCGGTTTCGGCACCAGCTATATCCCGTTTCCCGACAACAAGTAGGCGTTCGACAACTTCCCTGTAAAGCAGAGCAACGTGTACAATGCGCTCGGCAGCTACGGGCAGGCGCTCGCGACCCCGGGCGTTTACGGGTCAATGGCGACGGATTTCCCACTGGCGCAGGAAGCTGTGATTCCGCCCAACGGCATCATCACCCCAAGCGCTTCCCAAAGCATTGCGAGTGTGATCCCGCTGGATTACCACGAAGGCTACATCGAATCCTGGAATTTCGCCGTGCAGCGGCAACTGCCGAAGAACTTCACTCTCGATGTCGCGTACGTCGGAAATCACACGGTACGTGCACCAGTTGCCTACAACGTGAATGCGTCCATGGTGTTCAACTCCGGCGCAGCCGGCCGTCCGCTGTTCCAGGCCTACGGCAAGAACACGGACGTGAATCTCCGTTATGTCGGAATGAGTAATAACTACAACGCACTACAGGTCAAGTTCGATCGCAGGTTCAGCGGCGGATCCTGATGATCATGTCGTATACGTGGAGCAAGGCTATGGGCTACTCGTCAGAGGATGGCGGTTTATGGAACTACATTCAGCCCCGCCGCAGCTACTCTCGCCTAGACTTCGATCGTACGCACACCCTGGTCCAGAGCTACTTGTACCAGCTTCCGTTCGGACAAGGAAAGCACTGGCTGAATCATGGCCCGGCAGCCTGGATCCTCGGACGTTGGCAACTTAACGGGATCGTGTCGCTGATGACGGGACGTCGAATGACGTTCGGAACAACAGTTGCAACCAACACGCCCGGGAGCACCTTCACGCCTGACCAGGTGGGCGAGATCAAGATCCTGCATGGCGTTGCCGGTCCGTCGGGCTCGGCGCTCTGGTTCGATACGTTGGCAATCAAACAGCCGCTCGATGCCGATGGCAAGACTGTGCACATTGGCAACATGGGCCATAACAGCCTGGACGGCCCGGGTCTGTTCAATGTCGACGGATCGGTCTTTAAGAACTTTCGCATCTCCGAGCGATTCAAAGCTGAACTTCGTGCCGAAGCGCTAAATTTCACGAACACACCGGCTTTTGCCGATCCCAGCACGACGGTGGGCAGCGCTGACTTTGGCAGAGTGACCGCGACGCTCGCTGGCCTCGTCGCCAATCAAGGGGTTGGCGGCACTGGATCGCGGAACGTCCAGTTAGGAATAAAGATAAGCTTTTAACCCCAGAACACGTGAGTGGTCGGGAACCGCCCCCGTCCACTCACGCTATGAACGTGAACGGCCTTACTGGCCTTCAGGATTTGCAGATTGGCGGGCGAGTGCACTCAGAAGGTTCGAGTGCCGTTTACCTTCGTTGCTATTTGATACACGGACGTTCTCGCTGTGATAAACAAACCCCGAAAGCCTTCGCCCCAGCAGCAGTTGCTCGGTGCTTCCGGAGTCTCGATCAGACCGAGCGCCTGACCTGAGGCGTCATACACATGAATGCCGCCACGACTGGCCATCCAGACACTGCCGGTTTCGTCTGTTTTCAGCCCGTCAACAACGAGAGCCGCGAACTCACGTCCATTCCGGAGCCGTCCATCACCCTGGATATCGTGCACCCTCACGATACTTGTTTTGATATCCGCGACATAGAGTTGCTGCTGATTCGGCGAGAGTGCGACACCGTTTGGAGCAGTAGTCTCGGCCACTACACGAACCTCCCCTTTCGGAGGTGCACCGCCCACGCCGCTCCGTTGCCGCGTAATCTGATACACGCGCGATTTCGGCAGATCGGAAAAATAAACGCTGCCGTCGATGGAGTACACAAGATCGTTCGGCGCCTGGAGGCCTTCCTCCGCGAGTACGGTGATGGCGCCGTTCTTTTCTGTCCGCGTAACACGCCCCCCACCTTCAGCCGCAAGCAAACGTCCCTGGTGATCGAATGTCAGACCATTTGCTTTATTGCTGTTCTCACGCACAGTTGTGAGCTGCCCACGCTCCCACTTGTGGATCCTGTTGTTTGGAATATCACTGAATAACAAATATCCGCGACGGCTAAATACCGGTCCCTCGGTGAATCCAAAGCCGGAGACGACCTTCCGGACTTCGGCACTGCGATCGACCAAATTCCAGAACTTCTCTGACTTCGCCTGAAGAGCCATTACGATCCCATTCCAGATGAGTACCAACTTTTCGCTGGCGCGCTATAGCGAATACCAAGTTCCGGTGTTTCCAGACGTCTGCCATTCTGGAAGCCCGAGTCCATCAAACTGGCGAGCGCTCCGGTGACGAGCAAGGTACGATCCACGGGATACGGCGGCTTGCCTGTGCTGATCATTTGCGTGATCCCGTGGACAAGCATGGAAAAGTTGTTGGAATTCTCAGTCGGGATGTAGCACAACGTGCCCTGCGGTGCCTTTCCCTTTGGCTTCACCGCGACAAGATATTCCGAAATGTCGTCCAGAGCCAGAACAGCCCCCCGGAACCCATCGCGATACTCGACAAGTCCCAGCACGGGCTGCATCTCCTCGGGACGCTTCTCCGATCGGACCTTCTCGCGGCACTTGAGTGCCGTATCCAGCAGGCTGCGATTCCACAATCCCTGTTCCGCAGCTTTCCAGACCTGATCCCCCTTCAGCATCTGTACCGCACGAACTCCGGTCTCCGCACCTTTCCGGCGCTCGACGAAGGCCTGCAGCGTTTCAAGGATGTGGAAGATGCCACCATCGGCCACCCAACCTCCTCCTACACTCAGTGCTCCGTCCATCTCAGTCCCGAGCGCAGGATCGTACTCGGGACGCCGAAACGTCACGGGCACGCTGGACCCTGCCATTAGTGGAAATTTCAGTTCCTTCGACCAGTCATACATCTGTTTCGCTTTGCGCCAGTCGTAAGAAAGGTGCTTGTCCGAGTACACGGGACAGGATCGTCCACTATCCCTGAACACCTTCACCACCTGCTCGAAAAACTCATAGCGAGGATAGAGCTGTTGCTGCTTCTCGTTATGAGGATAATTGCCGTGCTCGCAAACCAGAACCACACCGTCGACGGCCAGCTTGCCAGTCCCCAGCGTAAGAGCATCCGCAATCGTCTTCGTGAGGCGAACGTCATAAGCTTTGGCAAGCCGCTGTCCAACGTCAGCGGGATGAACCTGATCCATCCAGAGCGAGACTACCTGGAACGGAGGATCGTAGTATCTATCACCGATCCAATAGCCTTCAAGGAACCGCGTTATGAAGTTGTCGGAATGAGAACGAACGTTATAGGTGGATGAAAGGCAGGCGATACGTTTTCGACCGGATTGCGCCGTCAACCGCCGCGGAAAGATGGGCGCGGCAGTCACTGTCGACAGGAACTTTCGACGTTTCATTGCTTTGTTGCGACCTCCTCTGCGGCCCGCATTACGCGAAGTATATTCAGACCCATGATCTTTCGGATGTCCTGGTAGGAGTAGCCCATTGCAATCAGACCTCGAACCAGAGATGGGTACTTCGAAACATCTTCCATACCCACAGGTGTCATGCCGGAGATCCCATCGAAGTCGGATCCGAGACCCACGTGATCGGTTCCGGCCAGTTTCGCCACGTGATCGATGTGCTTCAGCAGCACATGGTAGTCGGCCTTTGGCATCTTCTCGAAGTACTTTTTCTGAATCGCCCGGACCTGCTCCCAGCGCGAGGGATCCGTTGGCCGCTGTGCAAGAACTTCCTGAATCTCCTTATCTCGCGCAGGCCGGTTTCGGATGTACACGTCGTAGGCGTCTTTATCCAGGTAGCCTGCATGGAAGTTAATGCAGACCACTCCACCCTTTTTCGCAATCGCACTGATTACTTCATCGGGCATATTGCGCACAATGGGAGTAATCTTCCTGGACGAAGAATGCGACGCCAGCACAGGAGCCTTGCTTTCATTCACTGCAGCCAGTACGGCTTTATCGGAAATGTGGGAGACATCCACCATCATGCCCAGACGGTTCATCTCGCGCACCAGGTCTCGCCCCTGGTTCGATAATCCGCCGTGCAATTCCTTGCCCGTCATCGAATCGGCAAAGCTGTTGGACTCGAAGTGCGCCAGCGTCATATAGCGGACACCGAGGCGATAGAATGCGCGCAGCACGCCGGTGCTGTCCGCAATCAGGTGGCCGCCTTCCAGGCTGGCTAATGCTGCTAATTTGCCCGATCTGTGAATCCGCTCAACGTCAGCGGCAGAGTATGCAAACTCGATGTCATTGCGATTCGCCTCGACTTCACGATGAAGGGCATCCAGACATTCGAGTGCTCTCGGAAGCCACTGCGCGGGTGCGAAGTCCTGGGGTTGCGCGTAGATTCCGAACAGCACGGCACCGACATGACCTTTCCTCATGCGCGGAATATCCAGCTCGTAGTAGCCGTGTTCGTCTGCGAGTTTATATCCCTCGTCCACGAGATAACGGGGAGTATCGATGTGTGCATCGAAGATGAGCAGATCCCGCATGAGCTGCGAGAACCTATCCTGCGCGGGAATAAGCCCACCGCACAGGCTCAGCAACAGCAGCAGGCGAGGCATTCGACGCAGTATATCCCACACCAGCATTCCCGGAACAGATTCGTGGCGCTTCAGTGTTGTGAATGAGGTTCGCACCTGGGCGGCGGCGAAAGTGCTGTTGAAATGAGCGTAAGATGTTTTCACGCAGGCATGCAGTTAATCCCTTTCAGGTCGCTGTCAGTGAGCACACTCTTATGCTGGTGATCCGACTTCTCCTTTCCGCCACAATGATCCTCACGGTCGCTGCTCAGGACATACTTCCAGGCACGCGAGCACTGACCATGGAGGGTGACCTTGCCGCCCAGATGGTGGACGGTGTCAATAAGTGGCTGATTCGCGAAACGAACGCTGTACGCGAGCGCCGTTCCAGCTACTGGCAACGAGACTATTCGTCGTACGCCGGATATGAGAAGTCCATATCGCCCAACCGCGACCACCTTCGCCGCATAATCGGAGCCACTGATCCACGGGTCGCTAGTCCGCAAATGATGCTGGAAGCCAGCACGTCATCTGACTCGGTGGCAGGCAGAGGCGCAGGGTACCGAGTACACAGCGTGCGATGGCCAGTGTTCGAGGACGTATTTGCAGAAGGACTGCTGCTGGTGCCTGATCGGCCGCCGAGAGCGCGGATTGTGGCGATACCCGATGCGGACTGGTCGCCCGAGATGCTGGTTGGCCTGCAATTGGGTGTCGATGCTGGTGCACAGTTCGCTCGCCGTCTTGCTGAAAGTGGCTGTCTCGTACTCGTGCCGACTCTGATTGATCGTAAGGACACCTGGTCGGGTATTCCCGGCGTTCGAATGACGAACCAGCCTCATCGCGAGTGGATCTACCGCATGGCGTACGAGACCGGCCGTCACATTATCGGATATGAAGTTCAGGCTGTACTCGCGGCCGTCGACTGGTTCGCTCAGGAGCAAAGTCAGTCTTCCGCTCCCACCGCAGTTGCGGGCTATGGCGAAGGGGGAGTCATCGCCCTGTATAGCGCCGCAGTCGATACGCGTATTTCCGCTGCCCTTGTGAGTGGATACTTCCAGCCGCGTGAGCAAGTTTGGTCTGAGCCAATCTACAGGGATGTGTGGTCGCTTGTCCGGGAGTTCGGCGACGCAGAGATTGCCAGTCTGATCGCGCCGCGGACGCTCGTCGTGGAAGCCGCAAGAGCGCCGGAGATCAACGGACCACCGGCCACACGGGACGACCGTCGTGGCGCGACTCCGAACGGTGTGATTCGGACGCCGGCGATCGACGCTGTGCGGGCAGAGGCTGAGCGTGCCCGCAGTTTCTTCGCAAACCTTAACTCCCGTCACTTTGAGCTCGTCGAAAGCGATGCAGGTCAGGGACTGCCCGGATCGGACAAGGCCCTGACCTTATTACTTCGGCACATGGGCGTCGACAAGCCGCTTTCGTCAAGTGGCCGCGCGCCAGAAAGCCTGAGACCTGGCTACGACATCACAGCAAGGCAGAAGCGCCAGTTCGATGCCTGGGTGGCTCACACGCAGAAACTTGTTCGTCAATCACCGAAACGACGCCAGGAGTTCTGGAACAGAGTGGATACTTCGTCCGTCGCACGATGGAACGAAACATCGCAGTTCTATCGCGACTACATCTGGAATGAAGTGATCGGTCGAATGCCGGATCCGAGCCTTCCAGCAAATGCCCGCTCACGCCTGATCTTCGATGAGCCTGCGTATCGGGGTTACGAAGTTGTGCTGGACGTCTGGCCGGATGTTTTCGCCGAGGGTATTCTGCTGGTGCCGAAAAACATCAGGCCCGGAGAACGGCGCCCGGTAATCGTTTGTCAGCATGGGCTTGAAGGTCGCCCGTCAGATGTTGCCGACCCGCGAACAGATAATGCGTACTATCACCGGTTCGCAGTCCGACTTGCTCAGGAGGGATTCGTCACCTTCGCTCCCCAGAACCCATATATCGGGCAGGACCGTTTTCGGATCATTCAGCGCAGAGCTCATCCGTTGAAACTGGCGTTGTTCTCCTTCATTCTCGGCCAGCACCAACGCATTCTGGAATGGCTTTCGGCGCAGCCTTTTGTAGATGCCGGTCGCATCGGGTTCTACGGTCTGTCCTATGGTGGCAAGACCGCGGTGCGCATACCGCCTCTACTGCCGCAATACGCACTCTCAATCTGTTCGGCAGACTTCAACGAATGGGTTTGGAAAACCACGAGTGTCGACTCGAAGTATAGCTATTTGCTGACAAACGAATATGACATGATTGAATTCGATTTTGCAAATGTCGTTAACTATTCCGATCTCGCCAATCTGATGGCTCCACGACCGTTTATGGTCGAGCGCGGCCACGATGATGGAGTCGCACCCGATGAGTGGGTTTCATACGAGTTCGCGCGCACGCGGCGGTTCTACGACATGGACCTGAAGCTGCCTGGCCGTACGGAAATCGAGTTCTTTAACGGCCCCCACACCATCAACGGCGACGGTACGTTCAAGTTTTTGAGACGGCATCTTAAGTGGCCCGAATAAGCCGAGATTCCGCGTGATCGCAGCACGATCCTGGCGACCGTTCTACAAGCCTTGCAGCTTTCGGAGTGTCCAACGAATTTACGACCGTCGCACGAGACCGCGACAGTGCCGCCGGCCGACATCGCGGTGCCTCAGGTATTCGCCGTGCCCACGTGGGTGAACGGCGCCATACCGCGATCCGGCGACGGGGAATTGCGTACTGGTCTCCTGTCCTCGCGAAAGCCGTGCAAGTAAAGAAGCGGGAACGGAGTTTTCAGAATCGATCGGAGAGTCGAAGGAAGTAGCCAGGTGTGGCCTGCTCCGGCGTTTACTTCGGGGCGTGAAAGAGGTGCGTGATACAGCAGGGTGGTCCGGGTGCTCGTGATCTGACCAAAACGACGCTCGGGGTGCTGTTCATTGGTGCTCTGACTGTTGCGACGCTGTCGATCCTGCGTGTATTTCTGCCAGCTCTGCTGTGGGCAACGATGATTGTGACCTCTACATGGTCAGTTTTCCTTGCACTTCAGTCCAGAGTGGGCGGGCGACGCGGTGTAGCCACAGTTATCATGACCGTGGCACTCCTGCTCGTACTGTTGATTCCACTCGGGCTCGCATTGGGCGTCCTGATCGGAAATATCGACACGATCATAGCGAAAGCGAATTCGCTGCAAACATCTCGAGGTACCACCTCCTCTCGCGTGGGTGAGTCGGATTCCACTGCGAGGCCCGCAGTTGTCGGCAGAATGGCAGCGGCTGTTTGAGGAGGGTCCTGGCAGTCTGTCCGCGTGGCTGAGTCCGTATGCTGGCACTGCTCTGCGCTGGCTGGGCAGATTGGCGGTATTGGCGGTCTGATCCTGCAGTTTCTTCTCATTGTGATCATCTCGGTCCTCCTTTATGTCAATGGCGAGACGGCTGCGCGAGGTGTCCGCAGATTCGCCTCGCGCCGGGCAGGAGCGAACGGACAGAGCTGCCGTTCTCGCGGCAGTCACGATTCGAGCAGTAGCTATGGCTGTCGTCGGAACGGCGATTGTGCAAACCGCGATCGTAGCCGTCGGACTTTTCGTTGCGTCCGTTCCCGGCGCCGGGATACTTGCGGCCGCGGCGCTGATCCTCAACCTAACCCAACTTGGACCATGGTTGGTGATGCTTCCCGCTGTTGGATGGAAATTCTATACGGGCGACTCGGTCTGGGGATTTGTTCTGCTGACGTTCGCGGTGTTGGCCGGAACAATCGATAACTTCCTGCGTCCGTTGCTGATCAGGCAAGGGGCGGACGTGCGTCTGCTATTGATATTCGCCGGTGTGATCGGAGGCCTCATCAGCCTCGGCTTTATGGGAGTCTTCGTCGGTCCGGTAATCCTCGCAGTCGCGTTTGTTCTCGTGCAGGACTGGATCGACGAACAGCCTGAAACGGAGAAGAAAACGAGCGCCTGAATTCCGGAAGCGCCTGCCTGCGGACCTGAAACCATTGAGGAAGGTCGCATAAAGTTAGACGTCAGGCGCTTGAAAGCAGATTAGACCAGGAGCAGACTTGAGTCACGCGAATTGCGCAAGATGCCGATCTTGATTATCAGTCGTGCAATATGCGCCAGCGAGTGACGCGGTGACCTACGGGCCTTGTCGTTCGCACAAAGCGCCGCTCACTGTAGTGACCAACTCGGCGAGCCGGCATGGCTTACGAAGAAACGCGTCGATGTTCATTCCCTCGAAGCACTCGTCTGCCTTCTGACGACCGCTCGCAGTCGTGACAATCACCTTTGCCTCTGGGCAAAAACGGCGTGCCGCGGTCAAAACTTCCCGGCTTGATGCGCCAGGAAAAAAGATGTCCAGCAGTACTGCCCCAATTGCGTTCCCGTGCTCGCGAATCAGGTTCACCGCAACGCTTCCATCGCCCGCCTCCAGAACAGCGATGGAGTTTCGGCGCAGTATCTCGGCTACGGCAGCCCGGAGTGGTTCTTCATCCTCAACTATCAGAACGAATCGGTTTGCATTAACCTGATTGCCGGGTATCGCAGCGGGAGTGATGGTTGGCACGGGTTCCTGCACACCCGGCAGAAGGATG
Source organism: Bryobacteraceae bacterium (assembly GCA_963794765.1). Lineage (GTDB taxonomy): Bacteria > Acidobacteriota > Terriglobia > Bryobacterales > Bryobacteraceae > JAWXCM01. The sequence goes on from CAWCGC010000032.1 coordinate 104,455, forward strand.
CGAAACGTGGTTCCACGGCCAGGTTCGGTCTCGAACTGAACGATGCCGCCGAGCCCGTTAACTATCATCTGCACGACCGTTAGCCCCAGCCCTTTGCCGGTGGATTTCGTGGTGAAGAAGGGGTCGAATACTCTGGGTTGAGCATCGCACGAGATCCCGCAGCCAGTATCCGATACTTCCAGTTGTACGAAGGCGCTCGCGCCCAGCCGCGAACCATGCACAGCGACATTCGCCAACGCTGTACGAACTGTGATAAGCCCACTCTGATTCCCAATCGCCTCAGAAGCGTTGGTTACAAGATTGAGGACTAATTGCCGGAGCTGCGCAGGGTTCGCGCTTACGGCGGGCAGCCCCGACGCAACCTCCATATTCACTACTACATTTTTCGAGATGGCCACTTTCAGCAGCCCGTCCGATGCGTCGATCAGTGCCGAGATATCGACCGGTTCAGACGCGGCGCTCTCCTGTCCGGCATAAATCATCAGCTGCTGGACGATCACAGCGCCGCGGATCGCCGCGTCGTGAATATTACTCAACTGCTGCTGGACAGATTGATTATTCGCAAGGGCTGCAACGGCTAATTCAGACTGGGCCAGGATGATGCCGACAAGGTTGTTGAAATCGTGCGCTATACCGGTGGCAAGCCGCGCCACGTTCTCAAGCTTTTGCCGCGCGAGTTCCTCGTCCCTGGTCGTCTTCAGATCGGTTATGTCGGTGCACGTACCCAAGTAGCCTGTAAACTCGCCCGTTACTCCGAACAGTGCAACACCGCTCGCCAGTACCCACCGGTACTGCCCGTCACCTCGCCGCTTACGGTACTCCATTTGAAAATCACCGCGGGTGTTGAACGCGTTCCTGAAACGCGAAAGGCAGTATGCGAGGTCGTCCGGATGAATATTGGATGTCCATCCGCTCCCGGTCTCTTCTTCCAAATTTCGGCCAGTGAAGGCCAGCCAGCCTCTATTCACGAACGTACAGGAACCGTCGGATGCGGCCACCCAGATCATTAGAGGCGAGGTGTCCGCCATGGTCCGGAATTGCTGTTCACCTTCGAGTTGGGCCGCTTTGGCGCGGAGCGCCTGAAGTTCGGTGACATCCACTCCCAAACTGGCGAACTCTGACGTGTAACCATCCGGGTCGCGGACAGGCGTATTACTCCACTGAATACGGCGGCGACCTCCATTCTTCTCCAGCATCGTGCCCTCAGAGAAGGTATGCGTACGGATCGCTCCGTCCGAATTGGTACCGTCTGCTGCGCCGGACGGGAACCCCGCATCGATGAACTTCACGGCAGGGCTGCCGATCACCTCCTCACTGCTCCACCCGGTCAACCCAAGCGCGTAGTCATTGCAGAAAATGATTTTGCCGTTCCGGTCAGTGATCAACGCTACCAGCTGAATTGTTTCCAAAAGCTCCCGAAACCGCCGCTCGGATGCATACAAAGCCTGCTCAGCGACTTTCCGTTCCGTGATGTCGCGTTCGCTGCCCTGAACGCCAGCCTGTTGTCCGATTTCGTCGTAGACTGGACCCCAGGTTGCAGTCATCCATCGGGTGCGGCCATCCATTGTGACCAGCCTGTACTCCTGGTCCGAGAACGCCCCTCCACGGAACAGCGCGTCCCAGTGAGTTCGCATGCGGAGGCGGTCATCAGGATGAACCCAGCACATGGGCTTGTCCATCTCCAGATCGGCTACAGAATAACCAGTGAGTGTCTCGAACGCGAGATTTGCGAATACGAGGCGCCGGTCCATGTCATACGCCAGTACCATCTCGGTTAGATTGTCGGCCATCAGCCGGAGCTTCTGTTCACTGTCCCGAAGTACTTCCCCCGCAGCTCTGATCCGGTTTCGCTGACGCCGAATATAGTCGGCAGCAATCAGCACAAGTATCAGCAGGCTGCCGAGTATGGCGGCGACAGCGGACAACCAGCGCTCGCGACGTTGTGCATTCAACTGGGCGCTGAGGTACTCCAGATTGCGCTGCGAGTATTGCCCGCCATGCATCAGGATCGCAACCAGCTCTCCATTGACAACGGAATCGTCAATCTCGCGGCGGATCTCATCCGCCACAAAGCTGGCCTCCTGCGTCGATCCGACCCCCAGTCTGGTGCGCAGGTTCGGTAACGGGATCACGCGCAACGGTTGAGACGAGCACGACAAACCGCTAAGCAGAATCCCGCCGGACGTAAATTCATCCACGTAGGCGGCATCGGTACGACCTTCGCACATGCTCTCAACGGCGTCTCTTTGCGACGCAGCGGCAACCAGCCGTGCTTTCGGGAAAGCTTTACCCAACAACTGATGACTGATGGCCTGATCCACGTACGTGATGGAGACTGAGGCCATATCTTCGGGTCGATGAAGGGAGTTCGAGGCTCGTACCAACAAATTGTGATCGTGTCGGAGCCACGGCCTGGTGATGTGGATGACTTTGAGGCGCTCCGGGGTAATCGTGATCAGTGGCCAGATGTCTACGTCCTTGTTCCTGAGCGCCTTCTCCGAGCTGCCCGGATACCAGACCCACTTCAGTCGGATACCACGACGTTGGGCAGCATGCCGGATTAGATCGACAGCCAGACCAGACGGTGACCCGTCTTCCGCCCTCTGCTGAAATGGCGGCACTTCCTGCCAGCCGATTGTGTAGACACGATCATCGGTGTGGGTCCGAAAGTAAGTCAAAAGGAGCGAGCCACTCAATGTGACCACAGCACTGGCCCACAGAACCCAAACAATCGATCGGGATTGCAGTAATTTCATTACGATGTCCAGCGTTGAATACAAATGCAGGTTGAAGTGCAGAAACTCAGGCTTCGAAGATTTGCCCCGGTACTGCAGACATTGTCTGATGCATCACGCTTTCTGGAGAGAAGTCAGATCGACAATGGCCTGCGCCCTACTGGAATACCCGTTGGCAAATGAAATTTATTGTAACCGAATAGCAATACAAAGAAAAGCCAGGAAGAGTATCTGGACACTATACAAAGTGTACGGACGTAGCTCTTCTGAGCCTATAAGCCGCAGGCAACGAGGACTGGGCGATCGGAAGGATTTGGAATTACTCGGTGTCCTGCTTGAGTGAATCCGAGCTCTCATGATACCGCTGCGGTACCAGGAGTGGCCTGCGGAGGAAGCACGCTTCCGTGAGATCAGGTACCAGGTACAGGCAACCTCAATGAGGCCTGGTTCGCGGGCGCTGAATCGGCCGAAGTTGGGCTGCAACTCCGGCCTTTTCGTTCGGTTGCGAGAACGGTAACAGCGTTCACCAGGCGCAAGCTCACGGCGCAACGCAGATTCCCTGTAGTCGAGTCAATTAGCGTGAAGTCACAGCTTTCTTCACACGCTGCCCCCCTACTTCGTCCGGCTCACCAGCGCCTTCGCCACCAACCTGCTCCCTCATGATCCGCGATGCAACCTGCTCGCGTTCTGTTTCCAGGATGGTTTTCGCGTCGAGGCGGCCGAACAGGTTCAGCGCAAGGGCGATCGTTCCGGTCCAGCCCGTCTGATGGCTGGCGCCAAGCCCTGCTCCATTGTCGCCGTGGAAGTACTCATAGAACAGGATGAGATCACGCCAGTGCGGATCGTCCTGGAACTTTTTCGTACCACCATACACTGGCCGCTTTCCATCCTCGTCGCGGAGGAAAGTGTTCGCCAAACGCTGTTTGAGTTCCGTTGCCACTTCGAACAACGTCATGTAGTGGCCGGATCCCGTTGGACACTGGACCTTGAAGTCGTCGCCATAGAATGCATACAAGTTCAGAGGGCGCGGAGAATCAGCACGTTGACAGGCATCCAGACGGGACCACGCCAGTTCGAGTTGCCTCCGAACATGCCCGTATTCGATTCGGCGGGCAGGTATTGGACGTTATATTCCTGATTACCAACCCAAAACGAGAACGGATGATCGAGGTGATAACGAGACAACGACCGGATACCGTATGGACCGAAAAACTCGTTCTCGTCGAGCATGTAGCCCAGCACTCGCTCGAGTTTTTTCTTGTTGAGAACTGACAACAGGCGCCGGCCGTTGTATCCGGTGAAACCGGCATCGGTCGGAGCCACCTGGGACAACAACTCCGGATGCCGTTTTCTGAACAGGGTAATCATTTCCATCAATCTCGGGTACTTCGTTGTGGCGTTACCCTCGAATACTGTGGATGCGCACAAGGGCAGAAGGCCAACCAGCGAGCGCACCTTCAACCGCATGGAGTGGCCGTTCGGAACCTGGAGTACATCGTAGAAGAAGCCGTCCTCTTCGTCCCAAATCTCATCCTGATGCTCGCCTATGCGGTCCATGGCATAGGTGATCCAGACGAAGTGCTCGAGGAACTTGAAGGCGATCTCCTCGTACATCGAATCGTACTCGCAGAGGATGAGGGCCATCTCCAGCATGCACTGGCAATAGAACGCCATCCAGGCTGTGCCGTCGGCCTGCTCGAGCGTACCGCCGGTGGGCAGCTGGCGCGCTGCGGTCAAAGACGCCGATGTTGTCCAGTCCGAGGAAGCCGCCCGCGAACACGATTGCGCCCGTCTGGGTCTTTGCGGTTGACCCACCAGTTGAAGTTCAGCATCAGCCCCTGAAAGGATCGTTCCAGGAAGCGCATATCCGCACGGCCCAGCTCCTTTTCAATCTTGTAGAGGAACAGCGTCGCCCACGCGTGTACGGGAGGATTCACGTCGCTGAAGTTCCACTCGTAAGCGGGGATCTGTCCGTTGGGATGGGCGTACAGATTCCGCAACATCAGCAGGAGCTGATCCTTGGCGAAGTCGAAGTCCACCAGTGACAGCGCGATGGTATGAAAGGCCAGGTCCCACGCCGCATACCACGGATACTCCCACTTGTCGGGCATGGAGATGACGTCGCTGTTCAGCATGTGGAACCACTCGGCGTTGCGTGCGCACCCTGCGCGTCGGACTCCAGCAGCGGGTGAGTTCTGTGCTCGTTCAGCCATTTATCCAGATCGAAATAGTAATACTGCTTCGTCCACAGCATTCCGGCCAGCGCCTGCCGGTGTACGCGGCGCTCGTCTTCGCTTCAGGGATGCGGAGTGATGCGATCGTAGAATTCGTCGGCCTCTGTCGATGCGCTTCTGAGAAGGTCGCATCGAAAGTCCGGTGAACAGGCATCGGCCGTACGGGTCGGAACTCAAGCCGCAGGCGCACTGTCTGGCTGCCGCCAGCCGGAACTTCCAGCATGTAATGTGGCGGCGGATTTGGTGCCTGTCTTGGCCGGATTCACCGCCCCGTTCTGCCCTGCGATCACATAGTCGTGAAATGCATCCTTGACATAAGGCGAAGCGTTCGGCTGTCCCCAGAGACGATGATTGCATTCGATCTCGTTTTCGGTGAACAGCAACTCCGGATCGCCGTCGCAGTGCAGAGTGAAGTCGCCGAGTTCGGGATGCGATGCGCCTGGACGATGACCCGTCCCGCTTCGCGCAGCGACGGCTTTGGATCGTTTCGTCTCCCCAGGACCAGGTGTTGCGGAACCACAGCGTCGGCAGCACTGAATCTGCGCGGCCTCCGGACCGCGGTTATGCACGGTAGATACGGACCAGCAGGTCTTCGGGATCATCTTTGGCATATTCGACGAACACATCGAAATAGCGATCGTCGTTGAAGATGCCGGTGTCGAGAAGCTCGTACTCGAACTCTTCGCGCGAGCGCCGCTTGTTGGTCTCCACCAGATCGCGGTACGGGAACTCGCGCTGAGGATACTTGTACAGGTACTTCATGTAGGAGTGCGTTGGCGTGCTGTCGATGATAGAAGTAGTATTCCTTCACATCCTCGCCGTGGTTGCCTTCGCTGTTGGTCAGGCCAAACAGGCGCTCCTTCAGAATCGGGTCGCGGCCGTTCCACAAAGCGAGCGCAAAGCAGAGCCGTTGCTTGTCGTCAGAGATCCCGGCGATGCCATCTTCGCCCCAGCGATACGCGCGTGAGCGCGACTGGTCATGCGAGAAGTAGTCCCAGGCATTGCCGTCGTTGCTGTAATCTTCGCGGACGGTTCCCCACTGCCTCTCGCTGAGATACGGTCCCCACTTTTTCCACGGGATGCCCTGCTCTCGCGCTTCATTCAATCGCTTCTGTTCTGTTACATCGATAACGTCTGTGATACCCATCGGTGCTCCCTTCGCTTTGACCACATCGAAGATGGTTATTCCGTCTGATCCGACTTGTTTTTTGTGTGGACATACTCGCTTCAAACAGCCCCGTGCGCAGTCTCACGGCGGGACTTCGTCCGAACGACACGTCGACGGACAGCAACGTCGAGACCAGATCCAGAGTCTCGACGTGACGAGATGAGGCACAGCATCGATGAGGATGATGGCGCAGCAAGCCGGCAGGGCATCCCGGCCGATACTATGGCGAGCCGAAACCACCGGCTCCGATTTTCGGCGTGAGCACTCAACTTGGAGACAGCGATCGCCCCCGGAGGCGGAGCCCGCCACAGGTCCGGAGGAGCGTCGGCAACTACAGGATGACTCGGATGAGGCGTTTTACGAGTTCTTCGAACGAGAACATTGTGAGGGCCAGGGGCGCCAGCGGTATAGCGATGACGACAAGAAACTGTATGACCGATTCCTTGTTGAAAGGAACCACCCTCATCTCTCTCACTATGCTGAAGCTGTTGTCCAGATCCGCAAGGGACTGAATGTCGGCGGTCCCAAGAAGAGGCTCACTGGGCGGAATGGCTGAAACCGTCCATTTATTTGCAAAGTCACAGACATACTCACTCGCCAGGCGACCGTAAATCCGGAGACCCCCGAGCCTTGCATGATGGAGCTTCGGAGCGAAGAAGCACAGCGGGATCAGCACGATCGCAAGCAGAAGGACAGCGACCGCCGCGACTTCGATTTTAAAATCGGGAAGCTTTGCGCCCTCGTGCACGATGCGGTTCGCCAGGAATCCCGAAAGCAGAGCGCTGTGCGCCATCAGCAGCGGTGCGAAAGCGAAGGAAACATTACCGAGAAAAGCCAGCCCACCACAGCGATCAGGATGCGTCGGCAAGAGATTGAGGTCAAGACGCGCTGTCTGGAACAAAAAGCGGAGCCAGATAAACAGACGGTAATACCACCGAAGCAGAATGAACTGGAATATCGGGATGCTGATGAACCCGTACCACCATCCGGCCGCTGTGAATACCAGACCGGAACCCGTTGCTGTCGCATACCAGGTGTCCGTGCGCAGGGCGGCTGTTGCCGCGCCAGAGCCAGGGACCACCCAGCAAAAACAGCGATCAGGAGCGCGATCTCCACGACGGTGGAATTCCTGAGGCGCATTGCGGAGGAGATGATGCTGTTGAATGCAGGCCGAATATCCTCTGTAACAATGCGCCTCTCCAGAAACTGGGAGACGATCGCACGCATTCGAATGTAAACAACCAGTTCCGCAAGGATGAGCATCGGCAGCGAGAAGAGCAGCCTCGCATGCACCTCGAAATCGCGGAGAAACGGCACCGGCACGCCCTGGGCAAATCGTCCGCCAAGGATTGTAAGAAGAATCAGCGGCAGCCACGCCACCGCCGGTGAGCACTACAATTCGTGAGCTCAACCGCCCGAAAGGCGGCTTAATCAGCCCGGAGCGCATCAGGAGCTGATAGAGCGGCCCACCAAGAACTAGTGAGAAATCCTCGCTCTGCTCAGGAGTCGGGGCTCGGCTGGGTTTTCGCGATCATGTCGAATCGGGGTGGGCATTCAAACGGATACAGCTGTCGTGACTACAGACCCGTTCCGGACGTTGCCGCAATTCCTTTGTTCTGCAGAATCCGAACTATTACGCGCCGATTCGCTGCCTCCGTATCAGTTCGATTTCTGGTCTCCTGATGACTGGCTCTCGCCCATTGCTCCGGGAGCGAGCAGGTTGGTGAGCGGGACGTGAGCCTGTTGCGTCAGGAAAATGGAAACACTGTGCGCGCGGTCTTCACTGAGCTTCTGATTTAGTTCTTCACTGCCCGATGAGGACGCGTACCCAATTATCTGAACCATATAGCCCTGAATCGTCTTCGCTTTTTCTGTGAGTTTCAGAAGATCAGGTTTATATTTCGGGTCCAGCGCCGTCTTGCCGTTTTCGAAGTATACGGTCACCTCATCGAGAATGTGATACTCATCCAGATCGCCGAAACGTGCCGCAGCAGCGTCAATCGCTGCTTTGTTGGAGGCGATCCTTGCCTTTTGAGTCTCCAGTTCTTCCTGATGCTGCTGTAATGCCGCATTCTGCTTTTCCAGTTCTTCCTGATTCTGCGTCGTCTGCATCCGGGTTTCATGGAGGCCGGCCTGAATTGCCTGGGCCTGCTTCAAATCATCACCCTTAAACTTGACGGAGCTTGCGAGCAGTTGCTTGTCGACATTAAATTCTCCTTCTACCTGCACAATCAGGCCGGGGACCAAAGCCGCCATGGACATCTCGTGTCTGCGCGCCTTCAGGACACCTTTAATCTGACTTACTTTGGTGCTGTCCTTCAGGACGACGACCAGTCTGGGATAATCCGTCGTCTGAACTATCATGTTGGCGCCGCTTCGGCCCTTGATAACGCCTTCGACTTTGGCTGTATCGGCCGAAACAGGTATCGAAAGCACGGCGAACACGACGGCGAGCAACGTGCCTGTGAGTGCGGTTTTGATGCGTGTGGATCGCGGCATACATCCTCCTGCGATGTCCAAAGAAGACGTCACTGAAATGTGTCTTCTCTTGTCTGCGCGGCAGAGATGATATTGACACTGCGGTCGAGACATTTTTTTGCGCAGCCTGTGCAGGTATCGGCATCATGCGGGCTCGTGCAGAAATGCGCACCAGCGGTTTACTTCATCCTTGCTGTTCGCTTTACACGCCGAGGTTCCGGGCAACTGGACCGGCGATTACGCTCCATGTGATCGGCACGACGAACTGCTTAAGCGCAGCGCTATGGACCTGGGAGTCCGGTTCTCTACGTCTGACCGTCGAGTCGTGGTGGAGTTTGCACGTGCTCTGGACTTCTGGTCCACTATTCTGGACATGACGTGGTACGCGGAAAACAGCCGCAAGTGCGCAATTCAGATCGTGGACGGCCACCCCGGTCTGTTTCAGCCGGCACAGGTCGCCCGGGCCCAGTTCCCCGGAGCCCGCTCATTTCAGGGGTGGATTGCCTTCAATCGTGAAAGCTCCCTCTCGGGAAACGACCTGTTTCTGACTGCCGTGCACGAGTTGGGTCATGCCCTGGGCTTGCGGCACAGCCCCAACGCATCTTCGGTCATGTACTTCCTCCGAACCGGTGACGAGGTCGTTCTCGACGGCACCGATCTGGCTGCGCTGGAACTCCGTCATAAGCTTCGTCGGGCCGAGCTCTCTGCGGCGTCACTGATAACGATTGCACCGAAGAAAACTACATTCCGGCTCAGCAAATTCCGGGTTAGTACGCAGCCAGGCCGATTTCCCGAAAGATCGAGCAGGTACGTTCAAGTAGTTCACGCGACGGTGGACCCTGCGCCTTCGTCTCGGTCAGCACACCTGCCGTGGGATCACGTTCGAAATAGATGTCCAGGAATGTCGGTACCCGACCCAGCGACATCGCGTCGCCGTTCTGCTCCTTTACGGCCGCAAGATATGCGAAGTACAGCCATTGCACGGCTTCGCGCGCATTGCGCGCAGGACCAGACATCTCGAACCCCATACGCTAACGCCATCTGATTCAGTTCCTGAAGAGACTGAATCTGCTGACTGAGCTCTTCGCGATCACGGATGATCTCATCGCTGGAAAACTCTGATTCCAGCACGCGTTTTTCCTGCTGTTTTTGCTCGATCGGCTGGGAAACCATAGAGGGCGACGCGCGAGTAATCACCAATGATCCGGCCCGTCCGTAAGCATCGGGCAGACCTGTCAAAACGTGCGAGCCTCGACACTTGCTGATATCGGACGCACACGCATCGAACACTCACCTGTTGTGCGTCTTGCGGTATTGGAGAAGATCTGGACTATGTTCGGATCGAGCTCATAGCCATACGCCTTCAGCGCATTCATAACCCCACGCAATCCGCGTTGGGCATAATGGCCCGCTTCAGCGGTGAATCGGTCTGCAGACCAACGATGACCTCATTCTCACGATCAATGTATCCGGGAGCATGTGAGGTGATCGAGCTGGGAACTTGAGAACGCCCAGCACCCCTTTGCTCCGTTCGAGAACGAACAGGTCATACAGCGCATGCCATATTTTCTTTGTGCGGTCAGTTGCAGACGTGAGAAACGACTCGTCTCTTCATATGGCTGGTAGTTTTGCTGAATGAGCCCCGAACGTTGATTTCGTTTTGCCAGAGGCCTTTCTGGAAACTGTGCCATCCAGACGGCCATCCTGTGGACGCGGGTCCGGGTCGTAGTGTCGCGGCCATGGAAAAATCCTTTCTGAAGGAACTATACGTACGCTGCCGTACGGCCCAGCAGCATCGAGGTGTGTCGCGCAATCATGAGCTCCTCGTTCGTTGGGATCACCCATGCCGAAACTCTGCTGCGCGGTGCGGAGATGCACGGGCCACCGTGGGTGTTGGCGTCCGGATCGACTTCAATTCCCAGCCATTCAGACTGTTTGCAGATCCTGTGCCGGATCTCCGGGGAGTTTTCACCAATACCTGCCGTGAAAACAATTGCGTCAATCCCACCCAGAACCGCAGTAAGCGCGCCGATCTCTTTCGCTGCGCGGTAGACGAAGTAGTCCACGGCCAGCCGGGCGTCCTGTTCGGTGCTTTGCAACAGGATACGCATATCGCTGCTGATTCCCGAGATGCCAAGAAGTCCTGACTTGTTATAGAGGATCGCCCGGACTTCATCCGCGCTCAACCGCAAAGCCTGAAACAGATAGAGTATGGCGCCGGGATCTACACAGCCGGGCCTTGTGCCCATGCAGAGTCCGTCGAGAGCGGTGAACCCAAACGTGCTGTCGAAACTAATACCGTTCTTCAGGGCACAAAGGCTCGCCCCACTTCCGAGGTGGGCAACGATGACACGTCCGTCCGCGATCTCCGGTGCGATCTTCGGCAGTGTGCTGGCAATGTACTCGCAGGAGATGCCATGGAACCCATATCGCTGAACGCCCGATGTTGCGGATTTCACGCGGCAACGCAACCAGTTGCGCCAGCGGGCCCTGCGTTCGATGAAAGCTGGTATCGAAACACGCAATCTGCGGTACTCCGGGCAATCGTTCACGAGACCGCTTCGATCGCCGCCAGATTATGCGGCTGATGCAACGGGGCCAGTTGTTCCAGGCCATGCAGATCAGCCAGCACCTCGGGTGTCACGACGGTGGGGCCTGTGTACCGGGTACCGCCATGCACGACGCGGTGTCCAACGCCCGTGACCTGGCCGGCCCGTATGTGGACTTGAGCCAGCCAGCGACGGCGTCGAGTGCGCCGCGCTGGTCGCGCACATCGGCCCTGAGGTCCTGATCGAGGACAACACGGCCCTGATCGTTGCGGGCGGAGATTCGCGGGGCGGTGCCGAGGCCTTCGACCTGGCCACGGGACGTCGATCTGCCAGTCACCGTCGTTCTTCTGTGCGAAAGCACAGAACTTCAAACTTGAAGAACCGGCGTTGAACACCAGAGTGTAATCAGGCATAGCTGGCGATCCTCGACTGTGAGCTCCGGCGGGCGTGCGCTGCAAGCACAGCAACCGCACAACTGGCGATTCGTGACCGGACAGTATCGGCACGGCTGGTCAGGATGATGGGTACCCGGGCGCCGAGAACGAGACCTGCACTGTCGGCATTAGCAAGAAAGCTTAGCTGCTTTGCCAGCATATTTCCGGCCTCGAGGTCCGGAACCAGGAGGATATCCGGATCTCCCGCCACCTCCGACGTGATGCCTTTCGTCTGGGCAGCGTGCCTTGCTGATCGCATTGTCGAATGCGAGCGGCCCGTCGAGAATGCCTCCGGTGATCTGCCTGCGGTCGGCCATTTTGCAAAGAGCAGCGGCGTCAATTGTGGCAGGCATTTTGGACGTCACCGTCTCGACTGCGGCGAGAATAGCCACCTTCGGGCGCTTCAGGCCCAAGTGAAATGACCAGGTCGATGGCGTTCTGGCAGATGTCGACCTTGTCTTCCAGAGTTGGTGCGATGTTGATACCAGCATCAGTTACTACGAGGACCTTGTGATAAGCTGGCACGTCCATGATGAAGACATGGCTGATGCGGCGGCCTGTCCGGAGACCCGCGTCCCGTGCAACGACGGCAGCCAGCAGTTCGTCGCTGTGCAGACTGCCCTTCATCAGCAGTTCGGCTTTGCCCTCGCGTACCAGCTCTACAGCTTTAGCGGCTGAAGCATGGCTGTGCGGCACATCAACGATTTCTGCTACGCCAAGGACGAGATTAGCCGACCGGGCAATCTCCTGAATTTTCGCGGCTGGCCCTACGAGGATGGGAGTAATCAGGCCCTTTTCACCGGCTTCCAGTGCTCCGGCTAGCGCCGAAACCTCACAAGGGTGAGCTACTGCAGCAGGGAGAGCTGCCAGGCTGGCGCAACGTTCCAGCAGGGATTCGTATTTTCCGGTTCCAGGATTCATGTTGCCTCCGCGGCTGTTGCCAGCGGAGCACGCTCCGCCGGCCCGGTCTCTTTCAACACCAGCGTTAACAGGACCGCAAGCGCGACGCCGTACAGAAGAGATTGGAAAGTTGTTTGATAGTGCTCCGGAGGTGCGGTCTGCGCGGTTACGGCACGCTTCATAATCCATGCCGAAGACAGGGCCGACCAAAGCACTAAAAGTCAGGTTCAGAAAACTTACGACTCCGGTCGCAGTGCCGCTGAGGTGCGGCGGATTCGCCTCCTTACTGACTGTGTAGGTCAGCATCGATGCCCCGGAAGCGAGGCCGGCTGTAAGACCGAGCATGTAGGAAGGCAGGACGTCAGCAAGGCCGTAAAGGATCCAGGCAAGACATGCCAGCAGAACAAAGGCTCCGCCGGCAATGACAGGCGGCCTGCGACCAACCCGGTCAGAAAGCATACGCAGCAACGGGCACCCAATCATCCAGCCAATCGGCAAAGTGGCAGAACGCATAACAGCGTCGCCGTAGTCGAATCCACGCGCCTCCTGCAGGTAGCGCACGCCCGAAACCATGTCGAAAACTGTGGTCGGAATAAACAACAGTCCTGCCGTCACCCCGCACAGTAGTGTCTGCGGATTTCTGAAAACAATCGACAGCGCCGTCAGTAATCCGGGTTGCGACGGAACGCTGCGGAAGCCCGCCGTACGCTCCGGTAACGTGCGCCCGGGAAGGAAGAAAAAGACCGCAATGCCCGTCGCAACACCGGCAAGAGCCATTGCCATCCAGAAACGCTTCCATGAGAGGCCGCCTTCGATCAATGGTCCGACGAGGATTTGCCCTGCTGATCCGCCGGCCATACCGAACATTTGGGCCGCACCAGTCAGGGTTGCTGCACGCGAGGCAGGGAAATTTTCGCTGGCGATGTAAATGGCTCCAACGAGAGCGAACGCACCTCCCGCACCCTGCAAGATCCTGCCAACATTAGCGGCGGCAAGATCACCGGTTGCAAACAGCAAAGCTCCAACCCTTGTTACAACGGAAGCGGGTGGCAGGACCGCTTTTGCACCCCATCCGTCGACGGCGGTGCCGGCGATCAGGCTGCATGCAGAGTAGCCGTAGTAAAACACACCCATCATCGATGCGACAGCCACAGAGCTGAGGCTGAATGCATCGGATAACTGAGGCAGCATGACTGCAGGCGCTGATCGCAGCACGTATTGATAGAAGTAGTAAACGGCAGCCATAAGCCACGCAAAGCTGGCTGCCGCACCTGCTTTCTTCATGGCGATGTCCGTCAGCAGAGCACGAGCGCAGCGAGGCCCGCTTCGGAAGTCTCCTTGTACTTCGGGTTCATGTCTTTCGCTGTCATAGCCATCGCGGCGATGCAGGTATCCAGATCGACACGGCGTTTGGTCTCAATCTCATTGGAGGCGATGCAGTACGCCGTCCAGGGTTTCACAGCGCCCAAGGCACAGCGCTCAATGCAAGGCACCTGGACAAAGCCGCCGACCGGGTCACAGGTCATCCCGAGATGGTGTTCCAGAGCGGACTCAGCCCCATTCGCGGCTACCATGATTCCTGCGTTCTGCGCTTCGGCAACCATCGCTGCGCCCATGGCTGAGGCGACGCCGATCTCGGCCTGACAACCGCCTTCGGCCGCCGACAGAGTGGGGTTGTGTTTACACAGGTAACCCACGGCGGCCGCTGCCAGGAATCCCTTTCGCACCGCTTCCGGGGAAACTTCGCGGTAATTGTGGAGACCTTTCACAAGAGCAGGAAGTACACCTGCGGAGCCTCCTGTCGGTGCTGTGATGATGATGTGGCCGCGGGCATTTTCGGTTGAGCCGGTGAGAATGGCCGCGGTTCCCAGGATTGCAGCGCGGGTGATGTCACGGCGGCTGGGTTGTGGCGGCATCGTCCTTACACTCGATAGGCGGGAAGAGCATGATCCATACCCCGGTGTTTCGCAGTTTCCGCAGCTTGCAGCAGTGTCTCAGAACAGGGAGCGACTTAGTCATGCTGAGTTCCTTTCACTCGCGCCCCCCGGTACGAATGGCGTCGACTGATCCGAAATCACGATTCCTGTGCAGAACGGCTGGATCTATTTTGTTCCCGTCCCACGATGTCATCAAAAATAGATACCGAAGCCGAATACAGGACCATGCATTGTCTGTTGAACACTCAGTTCGCTGCTTCCGACCCCGTCTGTGATTTTGAAGCGAAGCGCCGCGTAGCCAAACGTCAAACCAAAGTGGCGGGCAAATCGCCACTCGGCCGTTCCGGATAATCCCACATCGCTGTCCGAACCAACTCCGAATCCTCCTCCATCAGCATGCAGGTTGATACGCCATTTGCGGCCCGGGTACACTCGGTACGAGAAGCCGACAAGGGGATCCCAGACACCCGGCTTGCGAGACGCGGAAGGGTACCCCTCAACGTTGGCAGTGATCTTAAGCGCCATCCGGCGTACACCACCTTCCATTGAGAAGTTATGAAAAATCTCGTACCCGCCCATGATCTGTCCGTAGAGGATGTCGAGGTCCAGGCTGGCATGAGGACTTGATCTGTCAGCGGATAATCCGGCCCAGAGCCCGCTCGCATACGTGGAAAACCCGCCCTTCTCCGCACGAAAGCCGGCCAGTGCTGCGCCGTTGAAAGATCCGCTGACCTTAGCCCCGGGGTGAACGTCGAAGTTCCTTCCACCACCCCCAATATCCGGGACGGTGGGCACGTTCACGCTCGCACCGAGAACGGGAGTCCATCCATAAACAGGAAAGATGGTTATCTTCCAGTCGAAAGGTCTCTCGTTGTATGCACGCTGTGCACTGGCTACGCCTGGCAGAAGAGTGATAGCTCCGGTGAGAGCGATGACTTTGCAAAACGCGATTGATTGCCGGTGACTCATAGCTGCCGTGCCCAGTGATGCTGGAGTACGACAATCCGATGCACGCTTCATCTAGCGAGGTTCCGGCGGTTACCCAGCGGGAATACGCTATCAGACACGTTCCGCGTGATCGTTATGCGAGTCCTACAACGGCCATTTCCAGGCAGCGACTTCGGGTTTGTCGATACCGTGCTGGTACGCGTAATTACGGCAATCGGTCTGCTGGTCTCGATATCGCTCCTTGGCGTGTGCACCCCTCTTCTGCAGTTTGGAAGTGCGGTCGATCACATCGATTGCGAGGCTGAAGCGATCGATCTCGTTATTGATGGCCAGCTCCATCGGGGTATTGATATTTCCCTTCTCCTTGTAACCCCGAACGTGCATGTTCACGTGGTTTGTCCGTCTGTAGGCAAGCCGGTGAATCAGCCACGGATAGCCATGGAAGTTGAAGATGATCGGCTTGTCCGTTGTGAACAGGGAGTCGAAGTCCCGATCCGTGAGACCGTGCGGGTGTTCTGTGCTGGGCTGGAGCTTGAACAGGTCAACCACGTTAATGAACCGGATCTTCAGGTCCGGGAAATCGGCTCGGAGCATCGCAGCAGCGGCCAGCGCTTCCTGAGTAGGAATGTCACCCGCGGCTGCCATTACGACGTCGGGCTCAGCGCCGTCATCGTTGCTGGCCCAGTCCCAGATTCCGATGCCCTTCGTGCAGTGCCTGATCGCAGCATCCATGTCCATGTATTGCAGATGCAGCTGCTTGTCTGACACGATCACGTTGACGTAGTTTTCACTGCGGAGACAATGATCGGCCACCGACAACAGCGAGTTCACATCCGGCGGAAGATAGATGCGCGTGACTTCTGCACTCTTGTTCACAACTACGTCGAGGAAGCCGGGATCCTGGTGGGTAAACCCGTTATGATCCTGACGCCACACGGTGGAGGTGATTAGCAGGTTGAGGGAGCGAGATCTCCTCACGCCACGACAAGTGACGACAGATCGACAACCATTTCGCGTGCTGGTTGAACATAGAGTCGATCACATGTACGAACGCTTCGTAGGTAGAGAAGAAACCATGCCGGCCAGTCAATAAGTAGCCTTCCAGCATGCCCTCCAAAGTGTGCTCGCTGAGCATCTCCATTACGCGACCGTCAGTCGCTAGTTCGCCTCCATCTGCATCTTCAGGAAAGTATTCCGCTATCCAGAACTTCTTGCTGACCTCGTACACATCCTGCAGTTTGTTTGAAGTGTTCTCGTCCGGACCAAACACCCGGAAACGGTCCATGTTCGCCTTCATTACATCCCGGAGAAATGCTCCAAGCGGCCGTGTATTCTCAGCTTCCAGCTGTCCGGGTTTCTCGACCTTAATGCGGTAGTCCCGGAAGTCCGGCAATCGAAGCGCCTTTTTGATGAGCCCGCCGTTTGCGTGTGGATTTGCACTCATGCGGCGGATGCCGGTCGGTGCAAGTTCTTTCAGTTCGGGTATCAACTTTCCGTCTGCATCAAACAGCTCTTCCGGCTTCTGAGCCTTCATCCAGTTCTCGAGAACTTTCAGCGATGCGGGGTTCTTCTTCACGTCCGCGAGTGGAACCTGGTGGGCTCGCCAGAAGCCTTCGAGTCTGTGACCATTAACCATTTCCGGAGCTCCCCATCCTTTGGGGCTTCGGAGAACGATCATTGGCCAGCGCGGACGTTTTGCAACGCCAGATTCCCGGGCTTCCTGCTGCACTTTTCGAATCTCCGAAATGCAGTGCTCGACCGTCGCGGCCATGCCCTGATGCATGGTGTCCGGATCCGAACCTTCCACAAAGTACGGAGTCCAGCCATAGCCTCGGAACAACTGTTCCAGTTCCTCGTGGCTGATGCGGGCAAGCAGGGTCGGATTATTGATCTTGTACCCGTTCAGGTGGAGAATCGGCAGAACGGCGCCATCACGAATCGGGCTCAGGAATTTATTGATATGCCACGATGTCGCGAGGGGACCTGTTTCGGATTCGCCATCACCGACTACCGCAGCGACAATCAATTGCGGGTTGTCGAACGCGGCACCGCAGGCATGGGACAGGACATAGCCGAGTTCGCCGCCTTCATGGATCGACCCCGGTGTTTCCGGCGTGCAATGGCTTCCTATCCCACCGGGGAAGGAGAATTGTCTGAAGAACTCCCGCATTCCTTCGGCGTCTTCGCTCTTGTCGGTGTAGATCTCAGAATACGTACCCTCCAGGTAAACCGGACCGAGCACGCCAGGAGCACCGTGCCCCGGCCCCGCCAGGAAGATCATGTCGAGATCGTACTTCGTGATCACTCGGTTCAAGTGGACATATGCAAATGCCAGCCCGGGGCTCGCACCCCAGTGGCCGAGAAGGCGGTTCTTCACTTGCTCCGGCTTCAGCGGCTCCTTCAGGAGCGGGTTCTCCTGCAGGTAAATCATCCCGAGACTCAGGTAATTACAAGCGCGCCAGTATGCATCTGTTTTGCGGAGCAGGTCCGCACTCAGCGGTGCACCGTGTACGGTAGATCGCGCCTTTCCGTAGGCGCTGAGAGACATGAGGTCCGTTGCTTGTGAGACCTGAAGCGATGGTTCTTTTGCTTCCGCCGGTTTGACTGGCATTGTCAGATTCTCCTTTTGAAACTCGCGGTCTCAGCGCGCGCAGTTAACAACGGCTTTGCTGAGTCCTTAATCGTTGCGGTCATGTGGCCGGAACAGGACATGGCTGAACATTCCAGATGTCTGCAGCATATTCCGAAATAGTTCGGTCACTGGAAAATTTTCCGGAGCTTGCGACATTGAGAATCGCTTTCTCAGCCCATGCATCCGGATCCGCATACAGGTTCGTCAGTCGCTGATCCGCTTCCAGGTACGATTGAAGATCGGCCAGGTGCATATAGAAGTCTCCACCGGTCAACAGAACGTCAAGTAGCGGAGCGAAGGCTCCGGGTTCGTTCCGGCTGAAGCAGTCGGAGGAAATCATGTCCAGTGCTGCTCTTGTCTCCGGCTCATTGTCGTAGTGCCAACGCGGGCTGTACCAACCGCGGCTGGCCGCCACTTGTTCGGCTGTCAGGCCGAACAGGAAAAAGTTCTCTTCTCCGCCCTCCTCTGCCATTTCGATCGTTGCGCCGTCACGAGTACCGATAGTGAGGGCTCCGTTCATCATGAACTTCATGTTGCTGGTGCCGCTCGCCTCGTAACCAGCAGTCGATATCTGATTCGACACATCACTCGCAGGAAGTAGTCGCTCTGCAAGCGATACACAATATTCAGGCAGGAATACCACCTTAAGACGACCACGCGCTGCCGGATCTCCGTCAATGGTGCCAGCGAGATTGTTGATGAACTTGATGATCAGCTTTGCCAGCCGATAGGCAGGGGCAGCTTTGCCGCCGAAAAAGAAGGTTCGCGGTTGCATGTCCAGCGCGGGGTTCTCGCGCAGGCGGTTATAAAGCACCACGATCCTGAGTGCGTTCAGGAGCTGTCGCTTGTACTCGTGGATGCGTTTCACGTGACAGTCGAAAATCGAATCGGGATCCACGGTCATTCCGGACGACCATTTCAGCCAGTCGGCGAACCGGCGCCTCGCGGCGAGTTTGGCGTTACGGAATTCATCTCGAAACCCTCTGTCGCCAGCGAGCGGTTTCAACTTGTTCAGCTGCTGCAGATCGGTGATCCAGGCATTTCCTGTTGCGTCGGTAACCAGTTTGGAGAGTTCAGGATTGGCCAGCAGAAGCCAGCGCCGGGGAGTTACTCCGTTTGTCTTGTTATTAAAACGCTCCGGATAAATCTCGGCAAGATCCCTTACCGTAGTTTTGCGCAGCAATCTGGAGTGAATGGCAGCAACCCCGTTGGTGCTGTGGGATCCAACGATTGCCAGGTTAGCCATCCGAATCTTTTTTTCGGGGTCGTCCTCGGCAACAAGACTCACCCGCTGAATACGTCCTTCATCTCCAGGAAACTGCTTCCGAACATCATCGAGGAAACGCCGGTTGATTTCATAAATGATCTCGAGCTGGCGTGGCAGCGCCATCTCAAACCAGTTCAGCGGCCATTTCTCGAGTGCTTCCGGAAGCAGAGTGTGATTTGTGTAAGCCAGAGTCTTTTTCGTAATCTCCCACGCCTGATCCCAGCCAAGATGTGCTTCATCCAGCAGGATTCGCATCAGTTCCGCAACCGACATTGCTGGATGTGTGTCATTCATCTGAATGGCCACCTTCTCGGAGAACAGATTCCAGTCGGAGTTCGTTCGTCGGAACCGGCGCACCGCGTCGGCCAGTGAACACGCCACCAGAAAGTACTCCTGCATCAGGCGCAGCGCCTGCCCTCTGAAAGTCGAGTCATCAGGGTAAAGCACGCGTGTCAGGGTTTCAGCCGCCAGTGTTCCAGTCAGCGCCGCAACGAAATCTCCGGTTCCGAACTCTTCGAAGTTGAAATAGTCCGGCGCAGCGGCAGCCCAAAGGCGGAGAGTGTTGATGGTGGAACCGCCGTAGCCAACGACTGGCCGGTCAAACGGAATGCCTATAAGAGTCGACGGTTTTCCGGGTATCGCGCGGAGCACGCCTCCGGTGAGTTCAAACGAGCAGTTCAACCCGATCTCCACCTTTTCGTGGGGTCGGGCCACTTCCCACGGATCAGGCCAGCGAAGCCAGTTATCCGGGGCTTCCCGCTGCCATCCGTCACCGATGCTCTGCTTAAAGATTCCGTACTCGTACCGGAGGCCATAGCCCATTGCCGGTAACTGCATCGTCGCAGCGGATTCGATGAAGCATGCTGCGAGGCGGCCAAGTCCTCCATTGCCGAGCCCCGGGTCCGGCTCCTGCTCCAGTATTTCGATTAAATTCAGGTTTTTCTCGCTGATGAGTTGTTTCGACACCGGATCGAGCAGGAGGTTACTGACGTTATTGGCCAGCGACCGTCCGATGAGGAATTCCATCGAGAGATAGTACAGGCGTTTTGGATTCCGCTGTTCGTATGTCTTTTCTGTCAGTATCCATCGCTGAGACAGGACATCGCGTACCGAGCGGGCAATCGCCTCGAACTGGTCACGCGCCGTCGCGACGGAAATATCTTCCACCTTGTCGAACAGCAAATGGCGTTCATATAACGCGTCGCTGGATCCGACGAAGCGCACCGGACCGCATCCGTAATGCGAGAGAACTTTGGAAACATCCGGTGATGCCTCGGGTTGTGCTGCAGGTTTACTTCCCATGCTCAGGATCCTTATTCTCCATCCAGATATTTACTGTCATTTAATACTTCTCGGGGACGAACCGACGGCCAGCGAGCGTCCGCTGGTCATCGTACTCGTGTTTTTTCGAGACATTCGGCAGACTGACCTCCTCGCTCTTAACCTTTTCGTAAGGAATCTGCTGCAGCAGGTGCGAGATGCAGTTGAGCCGTGCCCGCTTCTTGTCATCGGACCGCACTATGTACCACGGTGCGGTGTCTGTATCGGTAGCTTCCAGCATCATGTCGCGCGCGCGGGAGTAGTCAAACCAGCGTGTGCGGGATGGCAGGTCGGTTGGGCTCAGCTTCCACTGTCGGAGTGGATCCTCAATCCGAGCCTTAAAGCGGTGTTCCTGCTCATCGCTGCTCACTTCAAGCCAGTACTTCAGCAGAATGATGCCACTCGATACAACAAACTTTTCAAAAATCGGGCAGAGGTCAAGGAATCGGCGGTGTTGATCCTCGGTGCAGTAGCCCATCACGTACTCCACGCCTGCGCGGTTGTACCAGCTGCGATCAAAGATGACGATCTCGCCCGCTGCCGGGAAGTGCTGCAGATATCGCTGGACGTACATCTGTGTCTTCTCGCGATCCGACGGAGCAGGGAGCGCAGCAACTCGGAAGACCCTCGGGCTGACGCGCTCGGTAATAGCCTTGATGGTGCCGCCCTTCCCTGCCCCGTCTCGTCCTTCGAACACCAGGATTATGCGCTTTCCCTCGTGTTTCACCCAGGCCTGCAGCCGGCACAGCTCAACCTGAAAATTGTGGAGCTCAGATTCATATTCCTTACGGCTGAGTTTGGGGTCCTCTTCGACCGAGGATTTCTTTCCGTTTTTCAAGTTGCCCTCCGATGCACGTGCGACGCAAAGAAATAAGCGGTGCTTCTGTTAGCCCAGTCGCACCGCTTTTGGATTAGACGAACCATGTCAAGCTGTGAACACGGCGTGAAGCCGTCAAAAGGCCATACTCCACCGAGCCTCGTATGCGGTCACGCCTACCCACAGACGGCCGGGGCCACTGCCGAGAGTGCGAGCCTTACGACAGTACTCGCTGGCGTTTCCATGATTCCTGGTGTCAGTTGCGTGATTCAAATTTCTCTAAACGCGCTCGGCGTGATGGATCGCCTTCGCTTTCATGGACCGCCGACGACTAAATGAGATGTTTAATCAGGATCACCTGATTGCCCTGTTCGTTATAAATAACTTCGTCCACAAGGTGACTCGCGACCAGCATTCCGAACCCGCCTGCGCGGAAGCCGAGGTCTTCCCTCGCCTGCAAGTGCGTGAGCGGGTCATCCGGATGCGAGATTGCGGAGTGAGCCAGGTCGTAGCGTGAAAATCCTTCGCCGGGATCGACTATGTGATACACCAGCGTCCGCCTGGTGCGAACGCGCGATACACGGACCCACTGGTTCGGGTTGAGCTTCCCACCGTGCTCAATCGCGTTTATCAGCAACTCGCGGAAGGCCTGGGCAGTATCCTGCTGTTCATCCGGCATTAACTCGATCGGGACTTCCTTCAGGAACTGGACCAGTCTGTCCGCAGTGTCCAGAGAACATCGAAGGCGAAGCGTGAGATACTCCGGTGCGGCCGACAGCACTTCGATCCCGTTTACCCAGTCGGTAAGGGCTGCGGCGGTGTCTATCATCTGACATGCTCCGCTGATGTCGAACGGATACGAGTAATAGCTGAACGCATGCGCCCGAATGGCTGCGAGAACGTGCTCGGTCGTGGATTGCTCTACGAAGAAAATGATCTTGATATCAGGATTGATCGCCCGGAGTTTTCGCATGACTCCAAGCTCAGAAGGTCCACTCATCTCGAGATAGATCAGTACAACGGCATACCGCTGCTTTCGCAGTCTTGCCGCTGCATCATCCCATCGCGCGCTGAAGTCGGTTTGCCACTTCGGGCTGTGTTCGAATCTTTCCACAATGTCAGCTATCGCCAGCCGGTCGCCAATGACAAGCATTCGGCTCATGACCGCCTGACCTGTCTGAATCGCTGTATCGCTCATTAGCTAGGACCTCCTCGAGACCCGATCCAGGTTTGAGATTCCGGATTGCGATCCGGAATCTCGCGTTCCGCTGCGGGCGCGGGTCCACTTGCCAGTGAGACCAGTCGTGCCATGAAGACCGCCATATACAGGCTGCCGGACAACGCTTCCAGTTCCGCCACAATTCGGGCAGCTTTGGTAAGGGGCGTTATATCTCCGTAGCCGACTGTGGCGAGCGTGACGAAGCTGAAATACATAAGGTCCGGATGCCGGGATGGCTCGGCTTTCGAAGTGTTCACGGCGAAACCGCCCGGATCCAGCATTCCGGTCAGATAGTAGATACAGCCAAACGCGAATCCAAACATGATGTACACGCAGATTCCGGCGTATATCTGGTCACGTGTGATGTATGTCGCCTGCAGAACATAGCGAAGTACGCAATAGATGCAGTACCCGATCAAAACGGCTGTTGTGACCAGCACGGCGCCCAGAGTACATGTGTAGATAAACGAATCGGAAGAGAGTGTGAGCAACAGGCCCGTGAGTCCGATCTGAAGAACGGCAAGAACGACCGCATTTCTGACCCGCGAGCGCCCTGGATGGACGACCCTTACGCCGACCACGAACACGGCCGCCACAAGAGCAGTCAGGAGGACGGGCCGCGCCATGTCCTCGAGGACTGGAAACAGCACCAACAGCAGGATCAGACCGCCGAGCAGGAACCGGCATCCGGGCAGTGGTGCCGTGGCCATGGCAGTCTCGTCCTTGCTATTCCCACCCGCCGCCAAGTGCTTTGTACAACTGGACGAGCGACGTAAGTACGTCCCGCTGGGCCTGAGCCAGCTGCTGCTCAGCTGTCAAACGCTGACGCTCGGTGTCGAGGACTTCCAGGTAGCTGCTGACTCCGCCAACGTAGCGGGCATTCGCGAACCGGCTTTGCTCGCGCAATGTCTCCGCGAGCGATCCCACATTAGTGGAGTATTCTTTGCTCTTCTGGTAGCCAACGAGGGCGTCGGAGACATCACGGAATGCTCCGTTGATCGCCTGCTGATACGAGATCAGAACGGCTTCATGGTCTGCCTTTGCCGATTTGTAGTTTCCCCGCCTCCGCCCCGCATCGAAGATGGGCAGGTCCAAAACACCGCCGATGCCGTAACCTGCGCCTGCTCGACTGACTATTCCCAGGAGGTCAGAACTCTGGTAGCCGCTGCCCGCTGTCAGAGTGATGCTCGGATAGAAAGCGGCCTTTGCAACACCTACGCGTGCATTGGCTGCAACCAGACGTTGTTCAGCCGCCCGCAGATCGGGACGGCGTTCGAGCAACGCTGATGGCAGGCCGGCCGGTACGTCGGGAGGTTGCCGCTGTTCCGTCAGGCTTCGTCCGCGTGAGATGGGTCCAGGAGGTCTCGCCAGCAGCAAGCTGATGAGATTTTCCGTCTGCTCCTGAGCTTTCTCGAGCAGACGTTACCGTAGCCTGAGCAGAATCTACCAGGGTCTTAGCCTGGTCTACTTCCAGCATGTCAGAGACACCACCTTCCATGCGGGCCGTCACCAGCTTCAGGGATTGCTGCCGGGTTGCAATCGAGTCACGCACATAGGTGAGCTCGGCATCGTATTCCAGAAGGTCAAAGTAGGCGGCTGCGACCTGCGCAACCAGAGTCTGCATCACCGCTTTCTGGTTGTCGGCGGACTCCAGAAACTCAGCACGTGCCGCCTCAGTCTGCCGACGGAGCTTGCCGAACAGATCGAGCTCCCATGTGGCAGCGCCAAAACCCCGACCTACCGACTGAATCGGCGAGTTCAGCCCTGAACGCGTGGCATCCGATTGCAGGTTCAGCTGAGGAGCGATCGCGGAGCGCGTCGCCTGCAGTTGTCCCTCAGCCTGCACTACGCGCTGCGCCGCGATATTGACGTCGTAGTTTGCCTTCAGTGCCTCGGCAATCAGGTCATGGAGGGCTGGATCTTCGAAAAGGTTGAACCACTTCACATCGCCGAGCGACGTTTGCGAAGGCTGCGGCTCACCCGCCCGGAACTGTGGCGGAACGGGGACAGCAGGACGTTTATAGTTGGGCCCAACCATGCAGCCAGTGAGACCGGCTGCGAGCGATATAACCAGGAGTTGACGGGTCATTTTATGTTCTCCGGCTTTCATGTCCTCCGGTTAATGATGGCCTCCCGCCATCGCGGGCTCCGCGACAGCGGTACCCTGAATCGCCTTTCTGTTCCCGGACACGAGGTAAGCGCCGCTCTGAATCACGACATACAGCATAGGAATGAAGAAGAGTCCCACGGTAGACGCGGTTATCATGCCGGCAAACACCGCGATACCTATGCTGACCCGGGCTGCCGCGCCCGCACCGCTTGCCACAACAAGCGGAACGACACCAAGGATGAACGCAAGAGCGGTCATCATGATCGGACGGAAGCGGAGTCTTGCTCCCTCCGTAGCCGCTGTGGCCAGACTCATGCCTTTCTCATGATTTTCCTTGGCAAACTCGACGATCAGGATCGCGTTCTTGGCGGCCAGTCCCATGAGAGCGACAATACCGATCTGGACGTAGACGTTGTTTTCGAGACCCAGGAGGTGACACCAAGAAATGCGCCGAAGACGCAGACGGGCAATCCGAGCAGCACGGAGAAGGGTACCGCCCAGCTCTCATACTGCGCGGCGAGCACCAGAAAGACGAAGACCATCGCCATACCGAAGATGGGGCCCTGCGTGCCGCCTGCCTGCTTCTCCTGATAGGCGATGCTCGTCCACTCATAGCCGTATCCCTGAGGAAGTTCTTTCGCCGCGATATCCTCCATGACTTCCAGCGCCTGCCCGGTGGAGATCCCGGGCGCGTTTGCACCATTCATCTCCGCTGTGCGGAACATGTTGTAGCGCTGCAGAATATCGGGTCCGGTGGTCATGCTGATTTTGCTGACAGTGGACAGCGGCACCATAGAGTTGTCGGTAGACCGAACGTAAATATCGTTGATACTCTCCGGAGTTTTGCGGAAATCCTGTTCGGCCTGCACCATCACTTTGTAGGTTCGGCCAAAGAGGTTGAAGTCGTTCACCTGCAGACCGCCGAGATAGATCTGCAATCCCTGGAACACATTGTTGATGGGAACGTTCAGCGTACGGGCCTTATCGCGGTCAATGTCCAGCTTGATCTGAGGAACAGAGGTGCTGTAGCCGGAGTAGATGCCGGTGAGTTCCTTCCGCTGGGCCATCGCCTGCAGCATCTTGTCCTTCGTCTCTGCGAGTTCCTGCGGAGTTCGCCCAACTTTATCCTGCAGCTCGAATACGAACCCTGATGCGTTGCCGAGACCATTGATCGGAGGCGGAGGAAATACGAGGGATACCGCCTCGGGATAGGCTGAGAACTTCTTCCGGGCGGCGGCGAGGATGGCCTTCAGCTGCTCGTTATCGCCGTGCCTTTCCTCCCACGGTTTCAGCATCGTGATGATGGAAGCGTTGTTGGAGGTATAAGCATTCGTCAGCAGATTGAGTCCGCCTGTAGTCAGAACTTCTTCCACACCCGGAAGGGTCTTCAGATCCGCCTCGGCACGCTTCATCAATTCGTCAGTGCGCTCCATGGAAGCGCCGTCGGGAAGAGTAAAGACGCTGAAGAAGTAGCCCTGATCTTCGTTCGGGACGAATCCGGTCGGGAGCTTCATGAGCAGTGCGCCCGCTCCTATCCACAAACCGAGCAGACAGACGCCTGCAATCGCGATCCGCCGGATGAAGAAGCCTACGCCGCCGAGATAGGCATTTGTCGTTTTGTTGAAGATGTTGTTGAAGCCGCGCAGGAAAGCGCCGAGCGGACCACGAATTTCCTTCCGTGGTCTGAGCATCATGCTGCAGAGCGCCGGGCGTGAGCGTCAGCGCGACGATCACCGAGAGGATCACAGAGATGGAGATCGTAATAGCGAACTGCCGGTACAACTGGCCGACGATACCGCCCATGAAGGAGACGGGCACGAAAACGGCGCACAGCACGAGACCGATCGCCATCACCGGGCCGCTGACCTCGTCCATTGCTTTTTCAGTGGCTTCGATGGGACTGAGGCCGTGCTCGATGTGGTGCTCCACGGCCTCAACTACCACGATGGCGTCATCCACGACAATGCCGACGGCAAGCACCACGGCAAGCATCGTCAGTGTATTGATCGAGAACCCAAGAGCCACGAAAGCTGAAAATGTTCCCACCAGCGAAACGGGAACGGCCAGCATAGGGATGAATGTGGCGCGGAAGTTCCCGAGGAAGATGAACACCACAATCAGGACAAGAATGATAGCGTCTCTCAACGCAAGGAAGACTTCGTGAATTGCCACCTTTACGAACTCGGTCGTGTCGAGGGAGATCCGGAATTTCAAACCGGGTGGAAGGTTCTTTTCCGCCTCGGCCAGAAGCTTCCGAACACTGTCCACGGTCTGAATCGCGTTTGCACCCGGAAGCTGATAAATGATGAGAACGGTAGATGGAATGCCGTCTTTACGACCGAAGCTGGTGTAGCTCTTGCCCGACAGTTCCGCACGAGCGACGTCCTTCATCCGGAGGATGGAACCGTCGGGCATCGTGCGAACGATCATGTTGTCAAACTCAGCAGGGCTCTCCAGACGTCCCTTGACATTGACGGTGTACTGAAACTGGGTACCTGATTTAGCCGGAGGTTGACCGACCTGCCCTGCCGGCGCGACGATGTTCTGCTCCCCAATTACCGAGGCAAGATCGTTGCCTGTCAGTCCCAGTTTCGCCAGCTTGTCCGGCCGAACCCAGAAGCGCATGGCGTAGTCGCGCTGTCCGACGATCATCGTCGAGCCAACACCCGGGATTCGCGCGATCGGATCAACCAGGTTGATGGAGGTGTAGTTGGACAGGAATGTATCGTCGTAAGACTTGTCAGGCGAGTAGATGGAGATCGCCAGCAGAATGTCGGGAGATTTTTTCTTTACCGAGATGCCGTAGGAAATGGCCTCCTGCGGCAGCTTCGCCGAAGCTTTATTTACGCGATTGTTGATATCGACATTCGCCAGATCCAGGTTGGCGCCCACTTTGAATGTGCACGTCAGAACATAACGGCCGTCACTCGAGGATTTCGAGGACATGTAGATCATGTTCTCGGCGCCGTTAACCTCGGCCTCAACGTTGGTTGCGATCGACTGTTCGACAGTCTCGGCGTTCGCGCCGGGATAGTTGACTTCCACCTCGACGGTCGGCGGCGAAATCTGTGGATATTGCGCTACTGGCAGAGTGCCGATGCTGAGGCCTCCGGCGATCAGAATAATGAGGGAGATGACGATCGCGAAAACGGGCCGATGGATGAAGAACTTTGCCACCTTATGCTCCTTTTTTCGCCGGTGCAGTTTCGGAGCTAATCGGGCGTTCCGCGGCGTTTACCACCGTTCCGGGCCGAGCTTTCTGAATGCCTTCAACAATGACGCGCTCGCCGGCCTTCAGACCCTCGGTGACAATGTAATCCTGATCCACGCGATCACCAAGCGTCACCGTGCGAAGCGCCACTTTGTTGCCGTCACCGACGATGTAAACGACATTGGCGCTCTGCAATTGGGTGACAGCTTTTTGAGGCACAAGGAGAGCGTTTTCCGCGGTGGTTGCCGCCAGCCGGACACGGCCGAACTGGCCGGGCCGCAGCACGGCTTTCGGGTTGGGAAACTCGGCGACCAGACTCAGAGTCCCAGTCTTCAGGTCCACAGCCCGGTCGGCGATGATGATCCGGCCCTTCTCAGGAAACGTTGAGCCGTCAGCAAGAACCAACTGCAGATCACGCCCACCTCTCAGCTTGCCCTCGGATTTCATGCGGGAGTACGTCAGGTATTCGCGTTCGCTGATACTCAGGTATACGCGCATCGGATTGACGTTGGACACGGTAGTCAGCAGGGTCGCGTCACTCTGGCCGACAAGGTTGCCCGGCGCTACCTGACGGATACCGGCAATGCCGGTTACAGGCGAAGTGATAGTGCAGTACTCGATATTCAGTTTGGCCTGACGAATGGACGCGTTTGCAGCCTGAACTGCGGCCTCGCCGGACTGGATGGCTGCGCCCTGATTCACTTTCGAGTGCTCAGGGCAGCCTTTCTGGCCTTCGACATCAGCCGGGCTGCCTGCTGGGCCGCGAGCGCGTCGTCATAGTCCTGCAGCGGTACTGCTTTTACTTCAGCCAGCGGTTTTAGACGCTTCACATCCTGGTCCGCTTTGTTCAAATGGGCAAGGGCGATCTGCATGTTTGCATCGGCGACCTCGACGACGGACTTCTCCTGCGCCTGGCCGAGATCGGCCTGCGCTTTCGCCAGTTGAGCCTGCGCCTGCAGAAGCTGGGCTTCGTATTCACGTTTATCGAGCGTGAACAGCACCTGCCCGGCTTTCACCATCGTGCCTTCCGTGTAGCTCTGCGTCAGTAAAAATGATTTCACCCTGGCGCGGATCTCCACCGTGTCAGTCGCGTCCGTCCGGGCGGTCAGCTCCGTAAACAGCGGAACAGTCTTCTGAACCACCGGTGCAACAACAACGGACACAGCGGGTGCTTCAGCGGGGCCTGCGGCCTTAACTGAATGTTCACTCCCTCCGCAGCTTGCGAGCAGAACAACTGCGGCGCCCAGACACGCAATAACGCTTGTCGGCCAGATTCGCCATCTGCCGTAGAACTCATTATCGGACTCATACTACTCCTGTGGACAAACACCGTCATCCGCGTCTAACGATGCGTTCGTTACACCCAGGATCCACAATTTCTTCAAGGTCCGCTAACGGAGGTGCGTTTAACGCTCTCCGCAAAAAGTCGAAAACTTATAAGTCCGTGAACCCCTGAATCGAATCCTCCGACGAGACAGATCCCGGCGAGGAGAACATGAAAATCTTTTCTGCTTTTGTTGTGTGTGCGATTCTCTGTACCGGCGTGCTGGCCCAGACCCCACGCAATACCGCCGCCAAACCTGCTGGTTCTGACAACACGCCCCAGTTGTCAGGCGAGGAGAAGAATATTCGCGCTTACATGGAGCTTCTGCGATCCGATGTGAAGAAGTCGAAAGCGCAGATCATGGGCGAGGTAATGCAGCTCGATTCAGATCAGGCCCAGAAGTTCTGGCCGATCTACAAGGACTTCGAGACCGAATTGTCGAAGGTTGGCGATCAGGTCCTGGCCGCTGTTCGGTCCTACGCCGAAAATTACGGCAAACTCACCGACCCGATTGCTGATCAGCTGGCGAACAAAGTCCTGACTCTTGAGCAGCAACGGAATGCCCTGAAGAAGAAATACTATGACAGGATGAAGGCCAGTCTGGGCGGCATCACTTCCATGCGCTTCCTGCAGGTGGAGAACCAGCTCGAAAGACTCGTGGACTTGCAGATTGCGGCACAGCTGCCTGTTGCCTCGGAATAGTTTACAGATCCAACCAAAACGGACGCTGCGATCAGAACGCTGAATTCCGCCACGATCGCAGCCGTTTTATTTCTTCACAGGATATTTTTTGAACATCTTGTCGGCAGCCTTGCCGATTTTCTTTTGACCGGCTCCCTGAGCGTCGCTGAGATCCTCCTCGGCCAGCCCCGCCCAGGCGGATTTCTTCGCCTTTGGATCAATCAGATTCACGATCAGCGAACCCTTACGGTTATAACGGCCCATCGTGGCGATGGGGGTGGCGAACGTGAGATCGGTTGGCCCCGCGAACCACACTGCTTCAACTTGAGGAACCGCATGGGTTGTGATACCGGCCGCTACCTGCAGGTCTCCTCCGGAGGCAACTTCGGTTAGTCCCCTTTCTTTCAGTTCTCGGTTGACCGCATCCTTAATTAATGGCGTAAGGACCGGGTCGTTCTCCACAATCCCGCTGCCTGTCAGCACACGAGTAGGAAGCCATTCATAAGTTTTATACTGACCCAGGTCCATGCCTGGGCCAAGCTGCGTTTTCACCCTCCCTGCGTAGCTGTTCGCTGGGATAAGACCTAACACAACAATGGCGAGAAGCTCAGTACTCACGCGAGTAAGTTGCATTCCACCTCCTCATCTGTCGTCAACATTCGAATCTGACTTGTGTTATCTTCGCCGGTAATCACGCGCTCCGCCTTCAAGAGCCGGTCGCCGCATCGGCACATTCATCCCATGAAGCCTTCGCGCAAACACGAGAATGCCCGTTGATATCGCTCCCTTACCGAAAGCAATCAGGCTGAGCTTCGATGTAACTGTGCCAAAGGTCCGACGTTTTTCGGAGTCGGATTCTGGCCCGTACGAGAACTGCGGAAGCGATCTGTCCCTCTGCCGGCGAGCACAGTTACCCCGCTGCAAACACCGATGACTTCGTGCCTCCGCCAGGTTCAGATTTTATTTGCTGCATACCGCCAAAATAGAACACTCAGCACCCTTGTGCATTGTTGTCGCCGAGTTATCTCCGGTGTGCGGGATCGTTGTCAGCAGCCGTACAAAGACGCGGCTCGCTGACGCATGTTCTTTGCTTTTTCCAGGCTGGTTTTGCACGGATGCAGGCGGCGTCAGGCTTTATCGTATGTACATCGACACCGGGCTGGAAAAGGGGTTATCTATCGCACTTGCTGAACGGTTGCAACCTTCGGATATCTGGAATATTGCCAGGTATTTTCCTCAAAGAAGATTTACAGCTTTCATCCCTGTCAATGCATCTCCATGCCACGTATCTGGTGGCAAGAACATAGCGACAGGCGCTCCGATGCGATGACGTGCTGGAATGCCGGCGATGAGTGCAGGCATCCTTCGATGCGCGGGACGGGTGGACTATTATGCACTACGTGCAGCAATACCGAACCGAGTTGCTCAACGCACTCGAGAGTATTGACCTCCGTGCCCTGGACGAAGCCGTGGACATGCTCCGGGAGGCGCGCGCACACGGAAAGTGCATATTTTTCTGCGGGAATGGCACGCATGGATCCGCCTGCTCGCATCTGCTGTCCGACATGCTGAGGACATCCAGCCTCAACCGCACGATGAAGTTCCGCGTTTTTATACTCACTGAGGAGTTGCGCCAGCCGGACCCTTTTGATGACGGCGTCCTTATGAATCAGCTAAGGAATACCGCCAGCCCCGGCGATGTAGTGATGGGCATCAGCGCGTCCGAGAATCCTCACGTGGTCGTTCGCGCGATGGAATACGCCAGGGAGATTGGCTGCCACACAATAGGCATCTCAGCAGGTGCAACGGGAAAGCTGGCCTCAGCAGTGGATACAGCTATCCTCACCCCGGCTCCGAAACGCGGAAGCGTTGAAGACGCACACATGATCGTGTGTCGAATGATCGGACATTATTTCCTGAACGTCGATTTGGATCAGGAGTAAAGCCGGGGTCTGCCGCCCGCAGACAGCCGCGGGGGCCACTAACGTGCCGCTTTCAAAGCTGATGTTTCCGCCTCGGTTGCCTTCCTCTCAAAGCACCGCCTCATTTCCTCTCACCAGAAGGCAGAGCCCGGCAGACAGACCATCGCGGGTTGCCTGCATCGAAAAACTACATCTTCGCTGTGACAGAAACAATCCTCCTCACTGAAGCCTCGCGCTTCATAGCTGAGGAAAGAGGTTCGTAAATGAGGTCGCGTCAATTAGTTTTCTTACTGTCGATGGCAGCTATGTGTTGCGTCGCACAGGATGTTCGATACAACTTTGCTTCCGGCGAAGACTTTTCCAAGTATCATACGTATAAGTGGGTTCAGCTTGAGGGAAGCGACAAGATCAATCAGATAGCAGAGGACAAGCTGAAGTCCTCCGTGGATGCTGAGATGTCAAAAAAGGGCCTGACTAAAACAGATGGTGATAATGCCGATCTGCTCATTGCCTATCAGGCAGGCGTTGGGCATGAGAAGCAGTACACGTCCTATAACAGCGACTGGGGCTATGGGCCAGGCTGGGGCGGCAGATACTACGGTGGAATGGGCGGCGGGATGACAACCGGACAGACCTCCACCATCTACGTCGGTCAGGTGACCCTGGATATGTACGATCAGGCGCAGAAGAAGCTTGTGTGGCGTGGTATCGCATCGAAAACGCTTGATCCCAAAGCCAAGCCCGAAAAACAGAAGAAGAACCTGGACAAGGCGGTTGCAAAGCTGCTGAAGAATTTCCCTCCACCGCCGGCCAAGAGTTAGCCTCGCTGCCTGGATTCTGAATGGTAACGCGACGATGGTGCCTTCTTCTGTCCGATCAGGTATCGGCCGTGGCGTTTGTCTGCCAGGATCCCGGATTGCCGGGGACTGGATAACGATGATGTGGTCGGGCACAGGAGGATTCAGACATATACGCGTGTGACACCCCATCGTGAGATTGTTCTCAGAGCACAATGCAGCCGGACCTCTGTGTGTAATGCATGACAGGAGTTGTGGAAGTTATCCGAACGCGCATAACACTTGCTTTTCGCAATACTCATCGTTTGTTCCCGAGACTCAGCGGCCGCAATGTCTTCTCTGCTCTCGGGATGATCGGGAAGGAATACAAGGTGAAAAATTTGTTAAGCTGTGTCCAGCTTCGCGGTCGGTGTCTGCATCGTTCCTACTCGGGGGCTACGAAGCGAGAATGCTAACAGGCGCTATCGTCGCCATCTTGGGACATTAAGGTTCTCAAAAGTCGTGCCACTCCGTGAAACGATCGGATGAAAGTCTTTGTCGCCAGCTCCGAAAGTCTGGTTAAATGCTGCGAAGCTGCCTCGCTCTGCACGAAAACATCAGGATGCGTCGACATGGCCAATAACACATCCGGGCTGTCCGAAAAGCGTGCAGTAAGCCGTGGAAGGACCGGACGGATGTCGAAGATGCGTGTGCCGTTCCTCCTGACCGATGCCGAGAGAAGCAGGCCCACGCAGCCCAGGGATCCGTATATCAGGAACTCGCCGTGGGCTCCGATACTGCTGCCATTCGCGCGTGGGCCTGCTCGGAAGTGGGATGTATGCGTCCCCGGAGTCGGTTCGAGGCTCGTGGACACCCGTGCTGGAAAGCCTGTATTACATTCCAGTCGTAACAGCGGGAATTCTGCTGGGCCTCCGCCCGGCACTGGCCGTCGTGTTTGTGCCGGAGTCGCTAGCTTCGCGCCGCCGCACTCGCTAACACTGATGCCTGGCTCGGAACCTGTACCCACACCACATTGTTCTTTTCCCTGGCTGTGATTTCCGCGAAAGTTACCCAATGGCACGTGGCGCGATCTCAGGGATTCGGCGGCCACTCCGCAGACCGAAGATCCACTGCCCGCCATTTCCTCCAGAAAGTTCCCACTCAAATGATGGTCTTGATTCGGGCATGTTAAGCCGCGTCCTTGCTGGCATGATCCGCCATCTTCGAAATCCTGTGACTAGTATCGAAGGCGCCGGCTGGGTACTGGACGATGCGCATTTGGCGGACGACAAACAGCGCGAACTCGTCGGGATCATCCGAAAGGAAGCACAGCGATTGACCCGAATGCTGTCGGATATTATGGAGTTCACGCAACCTCCTCCTGCCAGGTTTCGCCTAACCAACTTCTCAAAGGTGGTACAGGATGTAATCCAGCTCGAGAGCCGGAAACATGGTCCAGGCAAATGGGTATTCAGCACAAACATTACTTCTGAATTGCCGGCCCTCCGGGCCGATCCTGAACAGCTCAGACAGGTTCTGCTGATTCTGATCAAGAACGCCACCGAGGCGTCGCCCGGTGGAGGTCAAATCGAAATATCCGCTGTTGCTGAGGATGAAAAGTTAATTTTCCGAGTGAAAGATTATGGTCTGGGCATCCCTGCCGCAGCAGTTGACAAGATCTTTGAACCTTTTTTCAGTACTCGCGAACGCAGTCTCGGGTTGGGTTTGCCGGCAGCTTTGCGCGTTGTGAAGGACCATGGTGGAATCATTTTCGTCGATTCTCATGAACGGGAAGGAACGTGCATTTCCGTTGTGTTACCTTTAAACCCCGGCACTTCTGCTTCTAATCGGCAGCTTATAATTCTTGATACCGGCTCGCAGAGGTAAGTAAAAGAATTGCGGTAACGTATGGACGACACTTCGAGTGTCATTTACATTTTCAGACATCTCCGAATCTGCGGTTCTGCCAGGCGTCGTGACCGGAGCAGCCGGAATGCAGTAGAATCGTCGCGGAGAATGTCATGAGTGGCGGTCGGATACTCGTGGTCGAGGATGACGATGGCCTGAGGTCCGTAACGAAGGCTCAGCTGGAAAAGTGCGGCTATGAAGCGGCAGTTTCTGCCGATGCTTCTGAAGCTCTTGCACTGCTCGAGAAGCAGTCTTTCGATCTTGTCCTCACGGATTTGAACCTTCCCGGTATCTCCGGTCTGGATCTGCTGCAGAGGATCCGTACTGAATATCCGGAGACCAGCGTTGTCATAATCACCGCCTACGGCACCATTGAGAGCGCTGTCGCGGCGATCAAGAGCGGCGCTTACGATTACATCAGTAAGCCAGTTCACCCTACGGAACTGAGAGCTCTCGTTGGTCGTGTGATTGAACGCCACCGTCTGATCGACGAAGTTCGTCTGTTGCGCAGCACACTCGACGAAAAATATGCGTTTCAGCACATCGTAGGCAGATCCGGTGCGCTGGTTGACCTGCTGGACACCGCCTCACGGGTAGCACGCACAAACGCAACAGTACTCATTCTTGGAGAGACCGGCACCGGGAAGGAGTTGATCGCCAAGGCCATTCACTTTAACAGTCCGAGAAAAGACCGGCCGCTCGTGGTTATCAATTGCGGAGCGATTCCCGCCGAGCTTCTCGAATCTGAGTTGTTCGGTTACGTCAAAGGCGCATTCACGGGGGCGACAGGTCACAAGAAGGGCAAAGTCGAAATGGCAGAGGGCGGTACGGTGTTTCTCGATGAAATCGGGGAAATGCCGCTCGATCTTCAGGTTCGCGTTCTGCGCCTCTTGCAGGAGCGTGAGATTGAGAAGGTTGGGGCTGTGAACAGCATTCAGGTTGATGTGCGCATCATCGCAGCGACACATCGAAATCTGGAAACTCTCGTTGCCGAAGGACAGTTCCGTGAAGATCTTTACTACCGCCTCGCGGTAATTCCAATCACGGTCCCTCCCGTGCGGGAGCGGGCGGGAGACGTTATCGATCTCGCTGCTCATTTCTTTGAACGCAGCAAGCAGCGGTATGGCCGTCAGAATCTGCAGTTGCCCGAATCCGTATTGTCGTACCTTACGAACTACCAGTGGCCGGGGAATGTCCGCGAGGTGGAAAATGTTATGGAGAGACTGGTCTTACTGAGCCGTCTTAACGAAATCACGGTCGCCGACTTGCCGGAAAAGATTCGATTGGCCACTCCCAGGCCGGAAGTCTCGCAGCCGCCGTCCCCCACAGGCTCTCTGCCGCTTATACAGATGGAGCGGGACACCATTCTGCAGGTTCTCAAGGCCTGTGACTGGAACCAGTCACAGGCTGCACGTCAGTTAGGCATCAGCCGGAAGACTCTGCTGTACAGAATGGCGAAATTCGGATTTTCGAGACACTCTGGAGACATGAACGGACATTCCATGAGCGCTTCCGGTAATTACGGCCACGTTCCAAAAACTTAGTTTGAATGACGACCTGAACGCCGCAGCCTGAACCAAGTGATCGGAGATCCGGTCGTAAGCGATCGAGCAACTTAAGCACGGGCAGCTGGTTCCAGCATCCCTCATCAGCCGGAAAACACCGGACATCGCCCGACTTTCCAGTGGCAGACTGCAACAATCTAAATCTCTCAGGAAGCGTGTCGCATCGTCCCTCTGATCCCACACGACGCCTTTTCGCGTCGCTACGTGGGCAGGAGGCTAACACACATGCTAAAGAGCAGCCTGGCTTTTCTGGCATTTACATCTCTTGCGTTTGCTCAGAGCCAGACGTTTACCTACAACTACACAGGTTTATCCGTTCCTGTTTACCCGGACGACGCGAACGTTATATCTCTCGCGACCATCTTCGTTCCAAGAAGCATCATCATCTCAAACGTGACCGTTTCGGTTCAGGTTCAGTTCAGCGGTGTTGGGAACTTGAACGTATATCTGTACTCGCCTATCTTCACGCGTGTAAAACTCCTCGAACGCAACTGCAGCAATCTCCAGAATATCGACACCACGTTCGATGATGCTGCACCGACCCGATATTCCGACGCTTGCCCCACACAAGCAGGGCAAGGCCCCTTCCGCGGAAATGAACCACTCTCGAACGTCTTCAATCAGAACGCATTTGGTAGCTGGCGGCTTGCTGTCGAAAACAACGGCAGCAGCATTACGGGACTTGTGACCGGCTTCTCCGTGACCTTCACGGGCAATAGCGTAGGTTCCCCTACAATCGCCTCTAACACTGTCGTCAGTGCCTCCTCGCTCAAGCCTGGCACTGTTGCTCCCGGCGACCAGCTTGCCATTTTCGGCGTTAATCTCGGTCCAGCTACGGGAATGCGTGCAGACGCCACGGCAACGCTGCCAACCAGCCTTGGAGGAAGTACCGTCACTTTTGACGGCACGCCTGGATCGTTGACCTATGTCTCTGATAAATTTCTTTTAGTCCAGGCTCCCACGGGACTTTCTCCCGGTGCCACAACCCGCGTGCAGGTTAATACCACAGCTGGGTCGAGTTCGGCAGCACAGTTGACTGTAGCAGCAACAAATCCTGGTATTCTCACTGCAGATGCTTTGGGCCATGGCCAGGCGAAGGCAATCAATCAGGACGGTACCGCCAATGGAGATGGGTCTGTCAACAGCTGCCGATCGCCCCGCTGCAGCAGGAACTGTGATTGCGGTTTACACGACCGGGCTTGGTGCAGTTAACCCTGCGATTGCGCAAGGCACTCCGCCTCCATCCAGCCCGCTCTCTACAGTGGTGGCTCCCGTTACCGCGACGATTGGAGGACAAAATGCTACGGTCCTCTTCGCTGGTGCAGCTCCAGGGGTCACTGGTACTTACCAAGTCAATGTGATGATTCCGTCCACTGCAAGGTCCGGAACCTCAAAGCTCGTCATAACGGCCGGAGGGGTTCCGACTCAGGACGACGTGACCGTGCAAATCAGGTAAGTGCACAATCAGGATGCCGGCGCCCGAAGCACACGCGGCGGGCGCCGGCGCAAACTCTCTCAATTGCAGTCAGCCCACCTCTTTGCAACCCTGGCATTAAAATACTTTGCCTAACTGAAAGAACCACTTTCGGTGACCGTCTCCGCCGACGCTGCCCCCGATCATGAGTGGACCGAACAGCGTTTCGGTCACGATACCCGCAACACCATCCAAGGGTATCTTTTCAGGGTGCATGGAGCCATAGATCCTTGCGGCTTCAAAGTGCCCGTCGAGATAAACTCCGCGGCCGAGAAATGCTGGCAGCTGTCCAATCTGATGAAGATAGCCGACGCGCCCGTAAACGTACTGATTTGTTAGAAATTCGTTGATTCCATACGCAGCCAGTCGAGCCGGTCCGCCCATGGAAAACTGTGGGATGCCGACTTTTTCATTGCCAAATGTCGAGCCACCCGAAGCGACCCCGTAGATCGAGCCAGGTTTGCTGATCGCTTTCAGTCCAAGAAGGCTCATTTCGCCAGAAGGAAAGGATACGTTTGACCCCGGATTGGCCTCGATCCATCCGACCTGACTCACCAGAGCGATGCCGTGCCGCGGGACGATGGGATTGTCGAGCCGGTCCATTGCATACCGAATACGCGCAACTCCGGTACGTCCACTCGCGTCCGGCAGCAAAGCCGGGCCGATCTGGCGCGTTGCACTTCCGTATCCGATTTCATAGCCTGCGCGCAATTCACTAAAGCGGTCGAAACTGTAGCCGATATCTATGGCTCCGGACACTCTGTTTAACCGGTAATCAGCCACATGAGTGGTTCCCGAATACAGATTGAGAGGCGTTCTGGAGGCGCCAGCACGAGGTGCCACAAACCATCGGCTGAGCGGTGAGAATGGACGGTAATACTCCGCTCCAAGCCCGTAGCTCGAACCGAAAGAGAAGTCGGTGCGTATCTCCGACCGGTATCCGCCAACATCCACAAAGGTAATTCGACCGGCAGCCGTAAATCCGACATTGTCCGGGTCAGCGCCGTCGATAACAAAACCGGGTTTGAACCATGGGGGAGCATAGTCTTTTTCCTGAGCGGTAATCAGCAGTCCGGTCTCATTGTTCCGCTTTGTCAGACTAAAAGTTAGCAGATCAAACCGACCTGTACCAACGATTTTGTTGAGATCCGATTCGAGCGCCGCCGTGTCAACGACCTTGCCTGCATAGTGACTTAGCATTTTGTTCACATACCCGCTGAACTCTTTCTGTATTCCTTCCACTTCGACGAACTGCACGACGGGTGCTGCCGGAATCCGTCGTGAGTTCCGGCGGGCGATAAACTGGGCCCAGGTTGCGTCGTCGACGCGGAATCGATTCAGCATTGCGGCCTTCGCCTCTGCAGCTTTATAACCCTGATCAATAATCTGATCGGCCTGCGAAAAGTCGAGCGTGGTGTACGCGGACACATCAATCGTTAACAGAAGATCGGCAAGCTCCATTCCGCGAATCACATTCGCGTCTATCATCACGCCCGTAGCACTGCCAGCAACTCCAAGCATGGTTTGCAGTTGTTCGACTTTAACCGGGCCGACACTAAGATGAGCGCCAATGACAACATCGGCGCCCATTTGTTTCACTACATCAGTCGGGAGGTTGTCCAGCAGAGCGCCATCGGCATAAATATTGTCGTGATCCCTTACGGGAGCGAAAATGCCCGGCAGTGACATCGTCGCGCGAAGAGCCGTCGCTATGGACCCGCTGGAGAACACCTCCGCTTTACCGGTAACGAGATTCGTTGCTACACAACGGAACGGAACTGGCAAGTCATCGAAGCTTCTCGGCTCGGAATAGGGGAGCATAAAACGATCGATGAGAACCCGGACTGCCTGCCCTGAGCTAAGTCCGGCGGGCAATACAAGGCCATGACGCAGACCAAGTTCAAGCCGGTTCGGGAACGCCCGAAAGTCCTCCTTGCGCCGAAAAGACAATGCACTGTACGGAGTATTTCCCACTACAGCTTCGTCCCAGTTGATACCGGTCACGATTTCCCGAATTTCCGCCGGGGTCAGGCCGATCGCGTACAAGCCTCCGATCAAACCGCCCATGCTCGTTCCTGCGACATAGTCAATGGGAATGTGATGTTCTTCCATCCACTGCAGTACGCCTGCGTGCGCCAGACCTTTAGCGCCTCCGCCCTCCAGAGCAATTCCAAGGGTGGGACGGCCGCCGGTCGCGGAGTTTGACGGTTGTCCGTAACTCGCACCTGCCGCCACCAGCAGAACAACAACCAAATGGATATATCGAACAGAACACAGCAGTCGCATACCAGCCACCTCACGGGCCATCGCGTCACTGACGCACAGACATGGTGAACAGCCTCACGATTTTCAATACACCTGTCACGGTCCGATTGGTCAAGCGCAACTCGCGTCACGACACCGCTGGGTGCCCAGGTACACACATCTGATCCGAATTCGGTGCCGGACGCGTCCGCGTTCAGGACTGAGTGGCAGCGTCGCGCAGCTCGCGTGCAGAACTTTGGACTGACTCGGCGGAAAGGCATTCCGTCCCTTCCACAGGATTCTTTGAAGCTGAATTTTTCAATGCAGACAAATCTGCAGCATGCACGCGGATCTCACGCTGCGGAAATGGTATCTCGATTCCCGCTTCCCGGAACACGGTGCTTATGCGGATTGAGATTTCACTCCGCAGACGGAAATGCGTGTCCTGATCGGCCCAGAACATGAGCAGAAAATCCAGGTAACTGTCTCCGAAGCCCTGAAAAACAGCGAATGGCTCAGGATTGCGAAGCACTTCAGCATGGCTGGAGGCTAACTCTATGAGGATTTTAACGACGCGCTCAGGGTCTGTGCCGTACGCGGCGCGCACAGGAATCTCGACGCGCCGCTGCGCCTGGCTGAGCGTCCAGTTAATCACGCGATCGGAGACCAGCATCGAGTTGGGGATGATCACTTCCGCACCCTGGAATGTGCGCATCGTGCTGGAGCGAACTCCAATCCGGCGCATCTCTCCGCCAAGCGAGCCAACCTCGAGAATGTCACCGACCCGGATGGGCCGCTCGAACTGAAGTATCAGGCCGGAGACGAAGTTATTCACCACATTCTGCAGGCCAAAGCCGATGCCGACACCGAACGCCCCCGTCAGCACCGTCAGTTTATCCAGCTGAATACCCGCAGCGCTGAGAGACATGAAGAACACCAGCAGCAGAGCAAGATAGTAGAACGAAGTCGAGATTGTATCCGGCACCCCGCGCGAGAGCTTCCATCGGGAAAGAATCTCCTCACGCAATACAAATCGAAGACCTCCGGCAAACAGGTAGCCGAACAGAAGTACCGTCAGGAACCCAAGCACATCGCCAAGCGAAATATTCAGTGCCTTGCCGGGGGTTGCGTTCAGGACCGCCGAGATGGCCGCAAATACAGACTCGTCCGCCTCCATCAGACGAAGACTGACATAGCACCAGCACAAGACCGCAACCAGCTTCAGCACCCGCCCGAACCACCGCACCAGCCCGGCCCGGTACATCCTCACCGACGCAAGCGAAGATATCGGAGACAGCCGGAGCACAGCCTGAAAGAGCGTACTCGTCACTTGCGCCAGAGTATATAGAACAGCGCCGAAACTGCACGACAAAAGAATCGAAAGCCGGAGAACATGGCTCAGCAGGAGAAAGCCAGCGACGTTCAAAATAAGCAGAGGGAGAAGGATCGCAAGCGTCCATCGAATGAACAGCGCCTCGGTCCGGTTGACATCAGAGGTTGGCCGACGGAGGCGGAATCGGGCAGGACGTATCCACCACACAAGAATGCAGATTGCCGCAGCGAACAGCCCTGCGACCAATTCCCTGCGCACGACGGCGTTCAGATTGAGAACGCCGACAACGGCATTCAAAGCAAAAAAGCCGGAGAGCAAATATATCAGGCGTGCAGAGGAAGTGTAGAACGGCAGCAGTCGCGTGATGGGAATCAAGTACAGCTGCGCTACCAGGAACACCAAACTCATGCGCGCGAGAGGGTAAAACAGGAGTCCCGCGGGTGCAGCAATCAAAATTGCCAGCGCGAGAGGCCGGGCAAGCAGTCTCGACGCCAGAACGATTGCTTCATCGTTCGGCTGGCCGACACGGAGTATCGCATGGCTGAACCGGTAAACAGCAGCACATGCCAGTGCCACCAAAAGGAGAATGCAGGCCGTCTGCCAGCTCTTTTCACTCAGACCTGCCATGACTGCTTCGTACGACGCGGAGAGCGAGCTTGCGAGAACGGCACGCAGGGGGTCAGGCTGCACTCCGGACACTATTTTCCATATCGGCGGTCCATCAGGGTGGAAAAGGTTTGCACGGATGTGCTGTCTTGCGACCGCAAGTCTTTCCAGGACATCCGTGATGGTCAGGGCCTGTTTTGACAGCCGCGACTGCAAATCCAGCACGAGCTTGACGTGATGTTCGGCCTCTGTCTTTACGCTGTCGATATCCTTGAGTGCCAGCCTGATTCGGGGAAGTACAGTCGCGTACTCGGGCAGCGACGTCGAGGCTTTGAGCGTCACTTCCCACTCCACGCGTGCCTTGTCGATCGCTGCCAGGCTTTGTTCGCAGGCAGCACCCCAGTCCCGCAGAGTGTCGCGATCTTTCGCTTCAGTGACGGTATACGCCCGCCATTCGCGAGTCTGTTCGCGAAGGTCCATCAGTGTCGCGTCGCCCTCCAGCGCTTCGGTCGAGCTCGACAAGCTGCGCTGAATCAGTTCGTCTCTGTCTCTGAGCTGCTCGTCAAAGGCAGAAAGCTCCGCATCCGGAGGCAGCTTCCGCGAAATGTCGCGCAGAGTCCGGGCAAGCTCCTCGGCGCGGACCGCGATTTGTGTAAGTGGAATGGGCTCAGGCCGGGCCGGAGCAGGGGCGGCGACGGGCGTCGGTACGGCCAGAGGCGCCTTCACCTGCGCGATTACAGATGTCAGCAGGAACGTGGCCAGACAAAGGAGAATCCTGAAAGCCATTGGTCACGACGTTGGGCACGGGCATGATTACCGCGGGCAAAGAAAAGGTCCAGATTTTTGCGGGACGGAGAAACGGTTTCAGGGAGCAGGTGTCGAGCCATTGCCCGCGGAAGTCCCGCTCGCATGAAGCTCAGCACAGGGGAAATGAATGTCGAAAGTAGTACCTCTCCCGGGTTCGCTCGCGACATCGATGAACCCTCCATGCGAGTGTACGATACCCTGCACCACGGCGAGCCCCAGGCCATGCCCTTTTTCCTTCGTGGTGAAGAAAGGATCGAAGATGCGGCTTTCCTCATCTCGGTCATCCCCATGCCCGTATCCGTGACCTCCAGACTTAGATACGTTGTGCCCGGAACCCCGCGCGGCTCCTTCCCGGCAGGAAGGACGGAGGTGCGGATCTGAACAGTACCCTCGCCGTCTCCGATCGCCTCGGCCGCATTGATGATCAGGTTCATCAACACCTGCCGGATGTGTGTGGCATTACCCCATATCGACGGGAAGCTTCTTCTGCAGATCGACCTTCAATACGCATCTCTTCGGGACTGATGTTTTCAGTATCTCCATCATCGCTTCGACAAGCTGGGACAAGTCGAGCGGCTCCATGGTCCCTTTGTCCTGTCCGGCGTAAATCATCAGCTCTCGGGCAATATCTACCGCCTGGTCTGCGGCAGCTTTAATGGTTTCAATCTCCGGCGAAGCGCCGC
Organism: Bryobacteraceae bacterium; assembly: GCA_963794765.1. Taxonomy (GTDB): domain Bacteria; phylum Acidobacteriota; class Terriglobia; order Bryobacterales; family Bryobacteraceae; genus JAWXCM01. Next base: position 147,737 of record CAWCGC010000032.1, read on the forward strand.
CGCCCATCCCGATTTCGGCTACTTCCGCGTTAGCCAAAATCGTGCTCATCAGGTTCGTGAAATCATGGGCGATTCCACCGGCTAACACGCGGAGGCTCTCCACTCTTGCCCGTGCAACAGCTTCTTCCTGCGCGCGTCTGATGTCGGTTATATCAATACACGAGCCGATATATCCCAGGAAGTTTCCGCCGGGAGCGATGCGGGGCACACCCTGGTCAACCATCCAGCGGTACTCGCCATCATTGCGGCGAAGGCGGTATTCCATTTTGAAAGGGCGCCGCAGGTCAAAATGGGAACTGTAGATACCGAGGCAACGATCGAGGTCATCCGGGTGCACACCTTCGGCCCAGCCTTCGCCCAGTTCCTGTTCGATGGTGCGGCCGGTAAATTCCAGCCAGCTTTGGTTAAAGAACGTACACAGCTTGTCGGGTCCGGAAACCCAGATGCTGACTGGAGCGGTATCCGCCATTATCCGGAACCGCTGCTCACTTTCCCGGAGTGCAGATTCAGCCTGAAAGCGTTCTGCGACTTCCTCGTTTAATTGCTCAACGGCGGCACGAAGCTCGGCGGTCCTGAGCTCGACTTGTGTTTCCAGCTGGCCGCGCAGCCGGCCAAGTTCCAGATGTGTTCGAACGCGTGCCAGAAGTTCCTCGCGGCGAAACGGTTTCAACACATAATCGACCGCGCCGAGCGCAAGTCCCCTGACGCTTGTGGTCACGTCTGAAGATGCGCTAACGAAAATCACCGGAACACCCGCCGCACGGCTCATTCCTTTAAGCCGGCGGCAAAGTTCAAAGCCGTCGATACCCGACATATGCACATCGAGAAGAATCAGATCCGGCGACTCGGACTCGACGAACGCTAGTGCAAGTTCGGAGGTGTCCGCGAGTCGAACCTGATACCCTTCCGTATTCAGAATGTCGGAGAGCAATCTCAGCGACTCAGATTCGTCATCCACGACCAGGATAGTTTCCAATCGACACCCCCAGGGAACGGCTCAGCTCTCGCGATAGTCCAGCAAATGCAGCCCGATCATAACAAAGCAGATCGGCCAGATCCACGCCATCGCCTGCCGTGACCGCCCTGGAGCTCGGATTTCGAGCCATCGCGCCCAGCCGGCGAGCACAGCAAAGATGGCGAGCGGCACATGGCTGATTTCAGCCAGCAGTTCCTCTTTTATGTTTCCGAGCGAGTGCGCATGCGTTAACAGCAGAGCCCCGCCAGCAGCACATACGCCGGGAAACACAAGTGCTGCACGAGCCGACGAGAGCCGCTTTGTGGCAATCTGCCATTCAAACACTGCGAACAGAATGATAAGCAGAACAAACAACCGGTGCTGCAGAACCTCAGCCACCGCGAAGCTCTGCCAGAAACTCCGCGGTCCAAGAGGCCAGTTCTCAGGGTCAGCACGCAGAAAGAGAAAAACAGCCAGTCCCAGAAATGCAAGCGGCCAGTTCCGGGCTAGCTTAAGCGACGGCGAGCGCGCAGCCAGTGCCAGCAAGCCGACAACGAGTACGATAATTCCTGCCCAGTGGTGGTTGTACTCAGACCACGCTATATCGTTCGCGGTGTTGGGCTGGTATGACGACGTGCCGGGAACATATGACTGCAGGTTTCCGTTGCTTTCATTATCGAAGCCAAGGGGTGTTGGCGGTGACAGAGAGCTGAGAGGCGGAGTCGTTAAACTCGGCCATCGCGGGCTCACTCTCTCGATAATCTCCGTCAGAGAGATGCGGTCTGTCGTAAGGTCTCTTGCGGGAGGCTGCGAGCTTAAAGAAGCGGCAGCGAGAATTACTGTGAATCCAATGCCGACCTCCGCTTCGACGAATCGCCGGAGTTTCAGGAACAGCATTTCGTCCGCTGTTTCCATACGCCGGACAACCAGAAAGTTTGCCCCGCCCAGAACCAGCAGAACTCCGAGCAGGATTACCTTCGAGCCAAGCATCACTCCGTACGCTGTACCGTACAGCGCTTTCGGAGAGTCGATATAGGCGAATGACAGAACAAGGCCGCCTCCCGCCAGAACGACCACACCGAATACAGCCAGACTCGAGAATCTGCGGCAGAGCCATTGGGTGACCCCGCGATCGGGAGTTCGCGGCAGCGCCAGGACGAGATGAGCCAGCGCCCCAATCCAGGCTGCAGCAGCGACCATGTGGACTGCTCCTGCAGTAGAGCGCGACGGCACGTGCATCCATCCGGCCGGCGGCGTGGCTGGTCGCAACGAGGCTCGCCAAAATAAGCAGCGCTGGAGGAAGCAGCGCTGGCCCAGGAATCCACTGAGACCGTGCTGACATTACCTGCGACGACCACTGCTGCCGCTGCACTCGTCAGGCCGGCTATGAAGAACATTGCACCCGCGAGATCAAGCCAGCCCAGACCGGTGGTTCCGACCAGCAATGAGGAGTCAGTTCCGAGGTAACAGAGCTGGATACTGCGAGTGCTACCGCCGACCAGAAGATCAGGCGTCTGCTCGACTGCACAACGGCATCGACCTGCGACCCCCATTTTTTCCTCAGCGGTATCAGAATCCAGACCGCAAATATTGCTCCTCCGAGGATCAGAGACTCAAGGGCGAGTGCGCAACCGCGCAGCAGCACGGAGAGAAAGCTGAACACATCCAGCAGTTGCGTAAGCACGATGACCGCCTAGCGCACGGCGAACGGAAGCTCACCTTGGGTGATATGGCCGTCGACTGCAAGCACCTGCCAGCGCAGTCGATAGTGGCCGCTCTTCATCTCCGCAGCCTTGCCGCGCAATGTATCGGGAGATGGCTGCGGGGCCATTGCAACTGGACGAAGCGTACCATCCGGTAAGACCAGTTTCAGCCCCGAACGTGCCGAGTCGATCCTGCAATTGAATCGGAGTTGAAATTCTACGTCCGGCCCTGTTACAGATCCGTGAACAGGAGGGGCTGCCTCGATGAGAACTGCGTGCGCAAACGCCGAGCCGGCCATGCTGAATAAAATTGCTGACAGTACAACCGCAAATCTGAACACAGACGTCATTTGTATCACGTCGCTGATGCTGTGTGGCGTCGTCCGGATTCACTGGTTTCGTCACTGTCACGGAATTCCTGGTGTCTGCGGTCCTTATTTAGCATCTTCCTTGCAGAGAATGACGAAAGCGCACGGAGGTACGATTCTGCTCGTCGAAGACGAGGAACTCCTTCGATCGGCAATCTCCACAATGTTGCGGCACAATTACTACTCGGTGCTGGAAGCGGGAGACGGCACCATAGCGGTTGAACTGCTTCGGCAGTGTCCGGATAAGATAGATCTCGTATTGCTTGATGCGACTCTGCCCGGCTTATCGAGCCGCGATGTGCTTTAGCGAAGCACGCCGACTCCGCCCGGGAATGCCCGTCATTGTAACCAGCGCACTCGATGCCGACGCGGCGGACGCATCTCTTCGATGGGCTGAAGGGCGATCACTTTATGCGGAAGCCTTATCGCCTCGCCACGCTGCTGGAGTCGGTGAGGAATTTTTCCGGCCTGCGGTGAGTGTCAGGAGTGCTCGTCAGTCCGAAAGGGACAGCTCGTCCGAGTTCCCGGACGGAAGCAATATTTCGAAGGTGGCCCCCTGACCAGACGTGCTCTGAAGGTGAATGGTGCCGCCAAGATTGCGAACGATGCCCTGAACTGCTGCCAGGCCAAGACCACGGCCCAGAAACTTCGTCGTGTAAAACGGGTCAAAGATCCTCGCCTGAGTTTCCGACGGAATGCCGCATCCATCGTCCCTTACGCAGAGCTGAACGTACTCACCCGACGCGAGGCCTGGCCGCTGACTGCCATCATTCAAAACAACACACGAGGTGGCTACATGAACGGATCCCTGCCCGCCGGTGAGTGACTCACACGCATTCGTCAGCAGGTTCATAACGACCTGACGTATTTGCGACAGGTCAGCGTAAATGACTGGCAGCTTCTCATCGAGTGTGGCGGAGAACGCAACATTTCTGGAGACGGTAGGCTCCAGCAGCTGCAGTGTCTCACGTACCACATCTGAAACATTGACTGACCTGAGTGTTCCGGGGCAACCCGACCCGGCATAGGCACGGAAAAGGGACACAAAATCTGCCGCTCGCATCGCGATCAGACTGATTCGCTCCGCATTCTGATATGCCGCGGTACCGGAGGGGAGATTCGACATCGCAAGGTCCGCTTCGGCAATGATGGTAGCCATCAGGTTATTAAAGGTATGTGCAATACCCGCGACGAGCAAGCCGAGGCTTTCCAGCTTTTGCGCGGCCATCAGCTGCTGCTGATTGTGCTTCATCTCTGTGATGTCGATGCCAATCCCGATATAGCCTGCGAGAGAGCCATCATCGAGTAAACGTGGAGTCATCGTATGGAGCAGCCAGCGGTATTCTCCGTCGGTGTCACGGATGCGGACCTCCGTGCGATATTCGCGCCCGGCGGAAGCTATCGAGCTGTATTCCTCGAACTGGATTGCCAGATCTTCTGGATGGACAACCTCCTTCCACCGATCACTCTTAAGTTCTTCGAGCTTTCGGCCGGTCAATGCCTGCCCGTACTTGTTCAGGAACGTAACAGCGGTGTCCGGCCCGGATGTCCAGATAACGACCGGAGCATTGTCCGCCACGCTGCGAAATCGCTCTTCGCTTTCGCGCAGCGCCCTGTTTGCGCGACGACGTTCGCCGAGTTCCAGCCGCAATTGCTCGTTTGCAGCATTCAGACTCGCCGTTCTTTCGACAACTCTTTCTTCGAGCCGATTGCGGAGGCGGCTCAGTTCAAGGTGAGTCTGAATGCGTGCAAGAAGCTCCTCTTTCTGGAACGGCTTTGAAATAAAGTCCACCGCGCCGAGCTTCAGCCCTTCGACACGCTCCCGCGTTTCGTTCAGGGAACTGAGAAAGATCACCGGAATGTGCTGGCTCTCCGGGTTTGCTTTCAGTCTCCGGCAAACCTCGAAGCCATCAATGCCGTTCATTCGAATGTCAAGAACAATCAGGTCCGGCTGTGCCGCATGGACCGCGCTGAGCGCGAGTTCACCGCTGTCGGCGGGTCGCATCTCATAGCCTTCCGCAGTCAAAATATCGCTGAGCATGACCAGCGTTTCCGGCGAGTCATCCACGGCCAGAATGAGACCCCTGCTATTCAAGTCGATTCCTTTCGGCAGCCCAGGGGACTTCTTAACTACTTTGAGCATGGAGGTGGACCAGAACCGGTCTCCGTATTGGTCCGGCATTGAAGCCAGGCTTGAATCCAGGTATAAGCGTGCGGCGGTCAAGCCCTGAGACGCGGTGCAGAGCGAGGGAGATCAGGGCTGTTGCAAGTTCTTCGCGTAGTTCCGGAGGCTGTGCCGTTATTGCAGCGTAAGCGCGGCGTGCCGCCTGATGATCTGAATTGAGCTCTACATACATACGTAAACCTGCCGTCAAGTCATGCGCTCAAAATATCGCGGGTCGAAATGACTTGTAAGGGAGACCATCAGCATCGGCGTGCGAGAACCCGGTCGTTCCTGCGAGGACGCCGTCAGAAACGTCATCTTACATCAAGGTCCTCATTCAGCGCACATCGACCACTAAGGGTTCCAGAATCCATCAGCGCCATACCCCCGTACATCCAGGTAAATTCCAGGTGTCAGACGTTGAGCTTCTCGATTAACGATTGCTCGCAGCGGCTCACAGCCGGATTTTTTTCGGCTCCCGGTCAGCTGACTCTTGACACAGAAGAGCTTCGTTATTGCGGAGGAACTCTCGGTTTGTGCATGCTGCCACCACGTTCCCAGTCGGAAGGTTAGAGGATTTCCCTACCTGAGACAGATACTGCCAGTTCCGATTGCGAGAGACGGCCTCAACACTTCTGCAGAGGCACAGGCCCGTCGGGCCCTCCCCCGGACCACGATCCGTCGCCAACAATCGCCGGCTCCGAAATTGCACAACGCCCGACCGCTACACTGTTCGGCATGTTCAACTGCATCCCGCCGAAAGGAAACAGCGTCAGTTTCCTGGCTATATTGAGAGCAGAGCGTAACCGGGCGCCGCGTCCATCTGGTGCACTTTGACCGGCGCCAGTTCAGTGGGCGAAGGTCAATCCAATTCCGAGTGTCCACAAGAGGTCATTCTTTTGGCGGCCCGCGACGGGTTGGCTGAGGAAGCGATCGCTGACAGCGAAGCTCCAGGTGAGCCATTTGTAAAGCCGCGTATTGGCCGCCATATCAAAATTAATTCTGTATAATCCCGATTCGCTCAGATTTGGGAAGTATCGGAAGGACTGCACGAGTGCGGTTGTACTCGTCAGCGGATATGTCAATTGATCTCCGACGTAAGCCTCGGCGGTGTTTTGCGAAAAAGAGGCAGCAGCCCGCGGCGAAAATGTCGAATGATTATAGGCAACACCGGCGAGCAGATCGAGTCTTCCATGCTCGCTTTGCCAGGCAATAAAGCCCGGGCCACCGCCGGCAACGAATCGCAGATCGAGATTTTGAAACGCATCGTACTCGTAATCGTTGAATCCGTTAAAGAACAGACGACTTGACAGGTTATGGTCATACGCCCAGCCACCCCGGACCGCCTTCGCCGTAGTTGACTGCGTGCCATCGAAGAGGGCGGATGACTTTATAGCATTTAAATAGATGCTTGTTTTGTCTGTTCGGGTAGCCCGGGCTGCAGCAAGGCTCGCCGTCAACGTACGCGTCTTCGCGTTGCCCTGTGCGCCCGCGTAGCCGATCGTGGCCGTACCACCCCAGAGCTCCAGGAATGACGGGTGTAGCCTTCTCTCGTACTCACGCTGTTCGGCAGGGTCTCGAACTTCTTTAATATCCTGCAGCGCGGGCTGATCAGCATTCAGAACAGCTTGAGACTGAGCACCTGTGGCTGAGATGACGGTGACGGGATTATCGGTCTTAAGCTCCTGAACCTGATCCCAGGGGATGGTAATCTCACCGAAGAGAGCCGACTTGAATGTGAGCTTGTCGCCATCCTTTTTTACCACCTTCCCCGTAACCCGGTCCTGATTCTTCAGGATGACCTGGTCTGCCAACAGACATGCGCAGGCGAGCATTACAGCCGTTGCAAGCCGTTCGGTCATGAGTAGCAGGATGCTGAACTGGATGCCAAGTCTTAGAACTTTTGCACAAAAACAAAAAGAACCCCTGGCAAAGTTGTCCGCGTCAGTGTCGGTCAGTGGAGTCCTGAATGTCACTCAAAACACGTATGGCGGCAGAGTTTATCGGTACTTTCTGGCTGGTATTCGGAGGGTGCGGCAGCGCGGTGATATCAGCCGCGTTTCCGCAGCTAGGAATCGGGCTGCTGGGAGTTTCTCTGGCGTTCGGCCTAACGGTACTGACCATGGCTTATGCAATCGGACACATCTCGGGATGCCATCTCAACCCGGCCGTTTCTCTCGGGTTGGCAGCGGCCCGTCGCTTCCCTGCGTCCGAGGTGCCGGGTTATGTCATAGCGCAGGTGCTGGGAGCCATTCTGGCTTCGGGGTTGCTGTTCGTTATTGCCAGCGGGACCGCAGGGTTCAGCCTGAATGGCGGATTCGCGTCCAACGGGTATGGAATTCATTCGCCTGGCGGCTACACAATGACTGCGGCGCTCGTTACCGAGTTCGTCCTGACGTTTATGTTCTTGATGATCATACTTGGTGCAACGGATCGTCGAGCTCCCGCTGGCTTTGCTCCGATCGCGATTGGACTTGGACTTACTCTCATCCACCTCATCGGAATTCCTGTCACCAATCTCTCAGTCAATCCGGCAAGAAGTACGGGTCCGGCACTGATCGTAGGTGGCTGGGCTTTGCAGCAACTATGGCTCTTCTGGGTGGCGCCGCTGGCTGGGGCAGTGACCAGCGCCTTCGCGTACACAACGATCTGGGGCGAAACGGAGCGTGTCGGCGAAATTCCTGTTGCCGCAGCAAGATCGGCGGCACAGGGTTAAGTTATAGCGCGGTCCCGTCATCGTATAGCGTATTCTGTTTTCTTCCTCGCGCGTTTGCTAAGATCGCGCCAAGTTGCGATGTGAGTCCGACGCGCTGGACTGTATGGTCGTGTCAGCAGACGGGATTCCGTTTCGCACGATTAACTACGTAACTAGTGGCACAGACCGGCCTCCGGGGATTCCACCACCGGCGACTTCTTCAGCCACGGCGGCAGTGCACAGTTCCATCTGCGATACCGGCGGCGTGGTTTGAGTACTCGTCGCAACTTTGAAACAACGGAACTTCTGTCAACCGGCGACAGACCGTTACTGCCATCTCGGCTCGGCACTTACAGACTTAGCGTTGCCCGGCAAGCCGCCATTCTCCAGGTCAGGAAGGCATGATTATGCATCACCGTCACCTCGGAGACGTGCGCCTGTCGTACAACAAATCGTGGACACTTGTGCTCTTTCTGATCAGCATGAGTATGCAAGGCCAGGATCTTGTTCCGCGCGCATACCTGATAACACCGACTGGTTCCAATGCGGTGATTCTGTCCTATGCCTGGAACAGTGGTGAAATCAATTTTGATCCGTCCGTTCCAGTCGAAGATGCGTCAGGCCGATTCAACGCCTCCGTTCTAAGCTACTATCATTCGTTTAGCCTGCTCGGCCGGTCCTCGAACATCGTTGTATCCGCGCCATATGTAAAAGGAACTCTGGAAGGCACTGTTGGCGGAGCCAGGGCAAGTGTGTCCCCGTCCGGCATGGCAGACTATCGAATCCGGATCTCCACCAATCTGTATGGAGGGCCGGCAATGAAGCTGAATGACTTCAGACAGTGGCGCGAAAAGCGCCTGATCGGTGCCAGCGTCACAGTGCTGATTCCGGGCGGGCAATACGATCCGAGCACGCGCAATCAATATTGGTACAAACCGGTGGGCCGTCAAGCCGGAGGTCGGCTTGACACGGAGGTGGCAGCGCTGGGTCGCGGAGGGCTATGCCGGGGTCTGGTTATATTCAGACAACTTCGCATTTTATCCCGGTAATTCGAAACGTACGCAGCATCCTATGCCGGCCTTTGAAGGACATATTGGTTACTATGTGAGGCCGGGTCTGTGGGCTGCCTTTGATGCGAATTTCTGGGCTGGCGGTCAAACTTCCGTGAACGGAATTGCGAAGCAGGATTCTCAAAGAGAATCCCGCGTTGGGAGCACTCTTTCCGTCCCGATATCACGCCACAATTCGCTCAAATTCAGTTACAGTCACGGAGCATACAGGAGAGTAGGCGGAAATTTTCAAACCCTTTCTGTTGCGTGGCAGTATTCCTGGCTTGGCAAGCCAGGATAACGAGCGGCAGCTGCGAATACGCAGTTCCCGCCCGTTTTTCCTTCCTGCCAATATCGGGCCCCATCTCAGCCAGCTGCACCAACAAGCGGATGCATTGTACGAGGATGAGCCACTCGATTCAACGGCGCAGCCGAGCGTGCGAGCGGCGACAGGGTACCAATGTTCTGGCAGCGCCGTTTCAGCCTGCTCCGGAGCTCTGTACGGCCGCGGAGAAGCCGGGACTTTGCAGCGGGCACACTGATCTGCAGCGCGTCAGCGACATCCGTCATAGGCAATTCCTGAATATCGCGCAGCAGAATGACATTGCGCAGCACAGGCGGAACACGCCGTAATTCTGTTCTGAGAACTTGCTTCAGTTCACCGAATGCGAGCTCACCTTCCGGGTCCGGACCACATGCAGGGAGTTCCATGGGCGGAGCCTCGTATTCCCGCGATGTGTCGTCCAGATAAACAAATCGCGCGCGGCGTCTCTCACGCATAAACATCAGACACTGATTCGTAACAATCCTTGAAAGCCAGGTCGCAAACTCAGCCTCGCCCTGAAATTGATGCAAGCGTGTATGGGCCTTCGTGCATGCAATCTGTACCTGGTCTTCCGCGTCCCAATGGTTGCGGACAAAAAGTGTCGCCAGTTCGATGCATCGACGATAGTGACGTCGAACCAATTCGCCAAAAGCATCATTGTCATTCTGCCGGGCTAATGCTACCAGCTCACAATCGACTCGCTCGGACAATACCCTGAGATCCCGCATTTACTATGCCTCCCGATGAAAATAGCTGCTTGAACGCACTATAAGAGGCAAGTTTCGTACCAGGATTGGTATCCGGTATCGATGATGTATTTTCAGGTGTTTACCTTAGTAGAGAAAGTAATCAGAAAGGGACAGGTGCCTTATTCTGGCTGTTCCCTTTCTTGCCTGTCCCCTTTGAGGCAACTGTCTGATCCTGGTCCAGGGGCAGTTCTAGCCGATTTATGTTAGTGTTTACGCGTTCGGTATTGCAATTACAACGAAGCGGCGCGGTTATGTTGATACTGCTGCGAATGTACGCAAAGATACTTGATTCATTTTCCCGACAAGCGTCTTTGGCTATGCACGCGCGGCCTCAGGAGAGGCCGCCATAGTGTCTCAGATAATCATCACAGCTGGAGAAAGCTATCTGCGCCTGCCTCCACCGAAGCCGCCAGCCCGGCCGCCGCGGCTGAACCCGCCACCGGATTGCATAGAACTGGACCGCTGAGTATTGTAATTACCCCGGCTCCTTGCCTGTGCGTCACGATTCAGGGACTGCACATTTGGAGATGTGGCCGAGCGTGACTGTGCAGCGTCGCGCATCTGATCCCGGGAGACGGGCGATTGCTGTGAACCTGATCCCCGCGACGGGCGATTCATACCTTCCCAGGATCCGTTGCTGTTCTTGTACCACTGGCCAGACTGATCCCGCTTGTATACGTTGCCGTCTCTGCCTGCGTACACGTCCCCCGCTCCAGAGCGTGCGAGGAAGCCTTGCCCTCCACCAGTGTTCCGCCCGATCGCTTTACCGCCGGCAGACGTCCTTGCACCTGCGACTGTGCCGCGCGAGTCAGAGTAAGAGCCGGTGCGCATCCATTGATCGCCGCGATTCACGACACTTCTTCCCCACGTCTGGTACCCGTTTGAGGCCATCTGCCTGCTGCCCCAGGTTCCGGTACGCGGATTGTAGAAACCACCGGCAGCCGCTGCGCCGTATGGTCCCCATGCACTTTGACCCCACGCGTATCTGCCAGTGGACGGATTATAGGCAGCTGCGCGACCGTATCCGCCGTATGGACCATATACGGCACTGCCTCGGGCATAGGCACCCGTAGCAGAGTTGTACCAGGCACTTGCACCGTAGGTGTAATACGCCGACGGCCAGTAGACCGGATAGGGATAGTAGCCGAATCCGTAATAAGGAGGGTAATAGTATCCGGTGCCCCACATCGCCACTCCGAAACCGACATACATGCCGACGTAACCCGGGGTGTACCCATACACAACTGTCTCGGGTGTGGATTCGTAGACAGTAACGTATGAGACATGATGTTTCGGAGATTCGGGCGGAATCTTGTAGATCTCCTCCGGAACCTTATCCGCCAGATTCCACGGCCCGTTCGCTGATGAAGAAATGAACCAAACGCCATCCAGACAGAGATAGTAATTTTCACCTACGCGCAAAACATCGTTCGGCGTGTTCGTCGCATAGGAGACATTCGTTCCGCTGATCTGGTCGAACTTCGGATCACCGATGTATTGCACCTGTGCCTGAGCTGTTTTGCGATCGATCGTTGCCGTCTGCGGAATCGACGCCATCAGGACCGCTTCCTCTGCCTGTCTGGTGCCGGGCACGGAGGACAGTACCTGTGCACGCGGATGGTTCAGCGGGATGGCTTTAAAGTCCTCCGGCAGAGATGCGGTCGCGGGCTCCCACTTGCCCCCACGCAGGTCAGGTGCACGGAACCAGCGTCCAGAGGTCAGGTAATAGTAGTTGTTGTCCGTCCCCGAGTAGAACAGATCACACTCGGTGTTACTGACCCAGCTCAGCTGCGTCTGCGGCACGGGTTGAAGTGTTGGCTGGCCCGTTATAACAATCAGCTCGGAAGGTTTCTGAGCGACCAGCACAAGCGTGACTGTCGAGTCTTTCTGCGGAGCTGCGACTGTTTGCCTGATCTCCTTGTATTCTTCCGTGTTCGGCAGCTTGCCGAAGTCGTCAGGCAACTTCTTCTGCTCCTTCCACGCGTCATTCAACTGTTTTGCGGAGAGCCAGGTCTTTTCGCGGCGCAGAAAATAGCGCTTTTGTTCTTTGTGGAAGAACAGGTCCCAGTTGGTGTTCACCACTTTCTGAAGATCGGTATTTTCAATGTCAAGGAGAATGGGCTCTCCGTCGATGATGACCAGAACAGCAGGTTGCATGCTGACGAGAATCTGAGGCGGATTCAGCAGAACGGCAGTTTCACGCGGCTTGATCTGGCTTCTGTCCATATACGCCAGGACCCGGTCGAGTGAGACAGTGGCGGGTGCCTGCGGAAACAGCCTGGTCGTGAGCTGCTTCAGGTGTTCCGCTTCGCCTTCGGTCTCCGCCGTCGCGTAACGCACCTCAGTAATTTTGAAGTTTGCCAGCCCTACGGTCCGCGTTTCGGTATCGATAACCGTGTCCGCTTCCACTCGAGTTGCCCCGTATACTGTGCGTTTTGTTGTAGTCGGCGTCAGAGCAACAGCGAACCTCGCATCGATCCGGCGAAACGACTTCCAGCTGTCAATTTGCGGCTGATACAGCAGGAGTTTGCCGGTCTCATTCACGAACTCCCTCGGCCAGCCTGGATCCGCAGGAAGTGGAACCGATCCAGACCCATTCGGTTCGGTAGCTTGCGCTGCCAGGTAAGCCAGCAAACAAAATAAAAGAACGGGTATACGAGGCAATCGCGCAACATCGTGTCGACACATATCAGCTCCCTCAGGACTCCCGGCGGACGATCATCCGGAGTGCGGGAGGAAGATTCTGAACAATGGCGCCAAGCTCTAAGGAATTCCTGGGTGTACGCGTGCCCAGTGGGATTTTGTAGACCTCACGAGCAAGGCATCGCATCAGTGCCGCGGCAACAATAAACAGGAAGAGGACCGTGCGCGTTCACTGTTGCGCGAACGGGACGAGGGCTGGAACACCGAAGTGATTTCACGAAGAGGAAAGTCTATGACGTACGTGCGCTTTGTTTCGATCGTCATCTCCCTGACAACGGGGCTGGCGTCTTTGAACGCAGATACGATTCGTCTTCGGGACGGCAAGAGTGTGGAGGGAACATTCGTCGGCGGCAGTGCCCGCCAGGTGGATTTCCTCACGACCTCTGGCCAGACAGTGAGGCTGCCGATCGAGAGCATAGGCACGATCAGCTTCTCGACACCGGCACCTGCACCACCACCCCGTGCTCCGGCCGCAAGCGCCGGAGGGCGACCTGTAGTGATCCCTACCGGCACACCATTTCGCGTGCGGACTATCGACACAATCAACGTTGATCACAGTCAGGCCGGAATGAAGTTTCACGGCTCGATGGACGATCCGATCATGATCGGGGGTGACGTGGTCGTGCCGCGTGGTGCGGATGTCGTTCTTGTCGCGGCAAAAGTGGAACAGGGAGGCAGGTTCAAAGGCAGCGACTTGATTGAACTGAAGGTAGACTCAATCACCGCTCGCGGAAAGTCCTATCCCGTGGTCACAAGCCTTGCACAGTCGAAGAGCGCAGGTGAGGGCAAGAAAACAACAAGGAAGGTCGCGGGCGGTGCTGGTCTTGGCGCAATTATCGGCGGTATAGCGGGCGGCGGGTCGGGTGCCGCGATAGGCGCACTCGCTGGTGGTGCCGCTGGAACCGCGATGGCGGCGTCCGGCAAACCTCAGTTGAAAATTCCTGCGGAAACTCGGTTGGAGTTTCAGCTGACGTCGGACTGGAAGATCCAGTAAGTCTCCGGCCGCAATCTGCTGGCCGCGAACACCGGAGGCAACGTTCTGGCAGCGAGAAACAAGCGGGCTGCAACGGCCTACCGTATAAACCGCCATTGCATGGCGCACCGGACCGTTTATCTGCCGGATATTATTGAGCTGCAGGACCAGGCTCTGGCTTAATCGGGTCGAATCTGGCGCGGTCCACCTCCGGCAAATGACAGGTATGCCATGTCTGTGGCGGCCCCATAATCTTCAGGAACTTGCGGATATCTGTACCCTCCTGAATGTAGTTGGTCAGATGGAAGTGTGAACCCTTAAAGCTGAAGTCAGCAGGTGAGGTATCGGCCGCCCACAGCCCTGGACTTAAGGAGAACTGCGACCACTATATATCTCAGAGCAGCAATACTGAGCCATTCCTCACGCCTACCGAAGCCCGACCGACGCTGGCGAGTACAAGTTTATCTCCAGCTTGTTGGCAATGTAGGTAATCACCTTCTGAGCCTTGACGCTGTTGCCCGCCTCATCAAGAGGGGGCGCGAAAACGGCGACAGCTCCCTTCCCCGGAACTACCGCCAGAATGCCTCCCCCAACTCCGCTCTTTGCCGGCAGGCCGACATGCCACGCCCAGGAACCAGATCCGTCGTAAAGACCGGCCATTGTCATGGTCGCGAGAATCTTTGGAACATCCGCAGCTCTTATCAGTTGTTCACCCGTGACAGGCTGGACACCGTTGTTGGCCAGTGTCGCGCCCATTCGGGCGAGTTGTGCGACATTGATTCCGACCGAGCATTGCTTCGTATAAAGGTCGACAGATTCGAGCGGATCAGAGTAGATTCGGTTGTATCTCAGCAGCAGCGCCGCAAGTGCGCGATTGCCCAGGTTCGTAGCCGCCTCTGACTTGTAGACTTCATCTATCAGCGAGAGTTCCTGGCCGGCGGTCTTGCTATAGAACGACAGGATCTTTTTCCACTTCTCTTCGGGACTTGCGCCCGATATCAGGCTGGTCGTCGCGATGGCTCCTGCGTTCACAAGCGGATTTCCGGTGTGAGTCGGAAGATCCACCACCGCTTCAACAGAATTAAACGGGCGCCCGGTGGGCTCACTGCCGACTTGTGTGAATACGCGCTCAGCACCTTTTTCCTGCATCGCGAGAGCAAGCGTAAACACTTTCGAGATTGATTGGATGGAAAACGAGTATTCCACATCGCCGAGTGTGTAAACCTTGTTATCTGTCGTGACGACGGCGATGCCAAATAGCTTCGGGTTCACTTTTGCGAGGTACGGTATGTAATCGGCGTTCTTTCCTGCAGTGTCGTTCCGAAACATGGCATATGCTTCATTCACCACTGTTTTTACCAGCTCATCACGCGGCGCAACGGGGCTGCGCTGAGCAAAAGCTGGCGCCACAGTCAGGACTGCGGCGACCAGAGACAAGGCTGCCGGATGTTTCACACGCAGACTCCCGCTGAGCATCCGATTACTCCTTCGGATATTTATTGAGGTAATAAGTGACACTTGCCTGGATGCGAGGTGCGATCCACTTAAAGCCGTTCTTCCGCTCGAGAGAGCCGTAGACGTATTCAGTGCCGAAGAGAAGGCTGGCTGTAGGCTGCACGATTATGTTGCCGGTTGCGTAATGGCTGATGTGGTAATTGGTGCCCGGATCCGCGGCCGTATTATTAATGCGGGTGTAACCATAGCTGAACGTAGACCGAACCAGTTTCGTCCAGTGATGCTGGTACCCGACAGAAGCTGATCCGGTTGGCGTCGCGACGAGTTTCCCGCGAGCATCGAATCCCACATCGGACCCAAGCCCAAAATTGTCGTTGTAGTAATTCGAGACACCCTTCCCGACGATCGTCTGAAATACGATGTTGTCTTTGGTCCCGCCCAGCGCCCAGACACCGGACAGCGATCCTCCCCAGCCCTGCACGTGATTCCCCAGGTCCGGAACTGTCGTAGTTGGTACGACGCCCCCTACTGAACGCGACACGACGGCGAAATACAGGTGTCCATGGTTGTTTTCATAGCGATAAAAACCAATCAGATCGGGCCAGAGCGATGAGCCTACCGGGGTGCCATACTGTGTGCTGAACGGAGTATCGGTACCAGACTTTTCAACAGACAGTCCGATACTATGCGCTTTACTGAGTGGCTGGGTATATCTGACTGCGGGCTGTCTCAGCCCCATGATTCCTGGAGGCCCTTCAAATTCGAGGGTGTCGGGAAACGCGTCCGGGTCGCCGAAGGCACTCCACGTCTGACCTACGAGAACGTTTCTGTATTGCGCATAGAACTGGCGCAGCCGCAGCGATGTGCGATCGTAATTGCCCAGAAAGTCGTACTCGAGATATCCCTTTACGGTGTCGCTGCTGCTGCCGGAGTGAGTCGGCTGGAGGATCTCCATAAAGAACCGCGACGGTCGCATAGAGACGGTCGCATTTGCAGTATGCGGCTGCGCGCTGGAAGGAAAGCTGGAAGGCACATAAGCGCCGTAATAGGATCCGGCCTGATTCGTGTCAACGAAGACATCAGTCTTGACGAACCCTCCGATGTGGACCAGTGTGCCCGTACCGGGAAGGCGCAAGTAGCCGCGCAAAGCGGGATCCATCGGTTCGTTGTTTATCCTGGCCGCGCTTTCAGGGTTCGCACTGGCAACATCGCGCAGTCTCGTTTGGTCGCCTATGTGGTCCGTAGACATCGCCGGCGGCGATGCCTGAGTTTGCGGCTGGTCTTCAGTCGACGGCGCTGTCGCAGAAGCAAGCTGTGCCTTCTCAAGATCGGCAATTTGCTGCTGAAGCTCTTTCATCATCTCCTGCAACTGCTGCATCTTGCTCTTCAGCTGGTTCACATCCGGCGACTGAGCCGGGCTGGGTCTCATCGCAATGACGAGCACGAAAATCAAATTCCGGAATAGCAACGGCTTCATATAGTGATGCCACAGACGAGAGTCCTGACGAGGACGGACACCATAGGACAACCCGTAAGCCTGCGCCTTAAATGCGGCCGAAAGATGTTACCTCACGACCCGCGGACTCTTTTTCTGGTTGCAGCGAACAGCCGGCTGGCAGACCTGCTCCTCCGGTCTGGAGAGTGTGCGGTCCCTGTCAGAAGCAGAGTAAAGCTCCAAGAAAATAGCGCCGTTATGACAGACGTTGCATCTTGTCGTCGCGATGTCCCGCGAGGCGGCAACATGATATTCGGAGAATTTGTTGAGTGGCGCCGGGTTCTGGCATTGACTTGCGCGGTCGTGCTGCTGCCCGCACATATGCCCGTTTTGAGCGCAGCTCCCCAGCAGGCCCCGGCCGAAGAGCAGAAACCAAAGCTCAAAGCGCCAGAGCAACTGGACAGTCTGGTAGCTCCTGTCGCACTCTACCCGGACCCATTGCTCGCTCAGGTGCTCGCGGCATCCACGTACCCGCTGGAGGTCGTGCAGGTTCAGCGCTGGCTAAAATCGAATTCCACACTGAAGGGTGAAGAGCTCACCAAAGCTGCGGCAAAGCAGCCGTGGGATGCCAGCGTGCAGGCTCTTGTTGCTTTTCCGAGTGCTCTGAAGCTGCTGGATGACAATATCCAGTGGACCACGGAGCTTGGCAACGCATTCCTGGACCAGCAGAGCGATGTTATGGACGCAGTACAGAGGATGCGAAAGAAGGCCAAAGACAACGGCAAGCTCGAGTCCTCAAAAGAACAAAAGGTAGAGGTCAAGACCGTCGAGACGAAGACCATTGTCGAGATCCGCCCTGCGGATCCACAGGTGATCTATGTACCCACTTATCAGCCAACCGTGGTGTATGGTCCCCCGGTATACGCCTATCCACCTGTCGTTTATCCATCGACCGGAGCGATGATCACCACTGCAGCGATCAGCTTCGGTGTCGGAGTGGCAATGGGCGCGTTCTGGAGCGGGTGCTGTCACGGCGGCTACGGCTGGAATACGGGTTGGCACGGTGGGAATAACAACATCACGATCAACAACAACTTCCAGAACCGTTACGGGTATGCGAACGTCAATGGCGGTAACCGCACGAATATTAACGGCGGAAACCGCGTCGCAGCGGGAAACGGCAACAGCTGGCAACACAATCCCTCTCACCGGAAGTCCGTGCCGTACGATAACCCAAATACTGCCCGGCAGTTTGGAGGCACAAGCAGGGACTCTGCGGGAAGAACCGACCGCGGCGGACAGGCGCGTTCGACGCAAGCGGATCGAGGACTAGACCGTGGGTCACAGGGGGGAAATCGCGATTCCGGGAGAGGAGATCGGGCGCAGCCGTCCGCGCGTAGCGGCGGTGGTTCGCAGGATCGCGTTGGCGACCGGAGTATAGGCTCCGACTCTGGACGTGGCAGTGCGTTCGGTGGAGCTGGTTCGCGCTCGCAGACAACAGCTGCGAGCGATCGCGGATTCTCCAGTAGCAGGGAGAGCGGAGGAGGGGCCGGCGGCGGTTCGAGATCCGCGGGGAGCCGATCATCCGGACGATCATCCGGCGGCGGTGGCGGGCGCCGGCGTTAAAGGAGCAAGACGATGCGACGGCGACTCTTTGAGACAGCATTGCTTGCCACAGCAGTTTTCTGCGTTGTGGCACACGCGCAGACGGCAAAGACATTCAGCACACCTGAGGAGGCGCGTGACGCACTGATTCATGCCGCGGCCGGCGGACTGGATGCTGCGAAAGGTTTTTTCGGCTCGAGTTCTGCCCAACTCATCCGAACTGGCGATGAAGTCGAGGACAAGCGAGCTCTGGCGCAGTTTAACGAACTTGCTGCGGAAAAGACGGAGCTGGAACGCGACGAAACGGACCCAAACACGATCACCCTGTCCGTCGGTAAAGTCGAGTGGCCGTTTGCTGTTCCGCTGGTCCGGAAGAACGGCCGCTGGTACTGGGACGTGACTGAAGGCAAAGCCGAGATCCGGCGGCGGATGATCGGAGCCAATGAGCTCGACGCGATTGAGGTATGCCACGGCTACGTCGAAGCACAGAAGCAGTACTCCGAGACCGACTGGGACGGTAACGGCGTATTCCAGTACGCTCGCAAGATCATCAGCAGCGAGGGAAAAAAGGACGGCCTTTACTGGCCTGGTGAGGATAGCCCGGTTGCGGCACCATTCGCCAAAGCATTTTCACAGGGCTATCACATAATGGAAGGAGAAAAACCCTATCACGGGTATTTCTACAAGATTCTTCTTTCTCAGGGTCCGGCAGCAAAAGATGGCGCTGTTGACTATGTGGTTCATAACATCATGATCGGCGGCTTCGCTCTGGTTGCGTGGCCGGCGGAGTACCGCGTTTCCGGAATCATGACGTTCATCGTCAATCAGGACGGTGTCGTTTATCAAAAGGATCTTGGTCCGAATACAGCCGCCCTTGCCAAAGCGACGACGAAGTTTGATCCTAATGCATCCTGGCACGCAGTGCCCGACGATCCGGATGTCGAAGACGCGCAGCGCTGACCGCGGGGCGAGAAGAATCGGGGACGTCGGCGTGGGGTTGGCAATCGAAGGTTCTGCATGGCGACCGGGTGCTACGGCTTCGGGAAGTTCATGAGCGGTGAAGCTGGAACCCTGTAAACAGACCTCGTTGCATGCGCAGACGCAATGTCTGCGACGGTCTCGAGTGGCACCGGATCACCAGCAAGCACTACGTCCGCGCGCGGCGACCGTTGCCGTCCCACACGAGAATTAGTATGCTCTGCGTGAAAAGCTGGGACCCGCAGCCCCTGAGATCTTGCCGTGCCCGCCGGTGATGTCTTTGCGGATCCGATCGTAGCTTAGGCTTCTGCAACTGCTTTCGAACTAACGATCACCGATTTCCACTTTCATCCTTCCTGGCACACCGGGATTGATGAACCAGTGGTTCCATCACAGCTTTTGCATTCCGTGTCATAAGCCGGCCTTACCTGCAGGTTGCTTCTGCCGGTGATGCGGTTCAGCGTTGCGAAATCTGCGTTGCAGGTTCAGCGATGTTAAGGCTGTGCAAGATGTCCGGTTTCTCCTCATCGACCGCAAGCAGGTTATGACACACTGCGCAGTCCTGCGTAATGGACTTTTGATCTAAAGTCGAGTGTGCCCCATCATGGCAGCGGAAACATCCGGGAGAGTCGGTATGCCCGAGGTTGTTTGCATACGTTCCCCAGGTCACCTTGAGATCAGGGAAGACATTCTTCGCGTAGATGGAACCCAGAATCTGACCCGCACGATCAATATCCTTCGGTCGTTGCGAGAAAACTGCGGGCCAGGCACCGCGATAATACTCGCGAAGGCCGCCGGCAATCTTCTCCTGTGCGACGTTCGCATCCGAATAATCCGCCGTCAGAAGTTCGAGGCTCTTCTTCTTGATAAACGGCAGATTCGCGGGGATGTCGCCGGCTGCCATGGAGCGATTTACAGCTCGTTCCGGCAGCTCGAACGAATGCGCAGCACGATTGTGGCAATCCACGCATTGCATCTCGTGCATCGGCATTGAGGCCACTGCTTCCTGCTTAGTTCCTTCAGCCAGATACGTTTGCTTCGTACCTGTTCTGTCGTTTTGGTATTCTACCCACGGTATTGCTTCCCGTTTTGCGTCCGCCGCCGCATATCGAATCCTGATACCCGGACCAAAGTGGGACCCATGTATCCCGGGAGTTCCTGGTCCCCGAACATACATCATCAGAACCGTCTTGCTCGGGCGTGCTGTTCTCGTCTTCTTTGTAATTCGGGATTACGCGTATTCTGGGCGTTGTCGTAACCTGGGGCCAGTGACACTGTTCGCACGTCTGCGATGCGGGTACCAGGCGGTTGGATTCGATCGCTGACGCAATGGGGCGCGGATAGTTGTTGAGCGCGACGGCGACCAGTTGCCGTGTACCGGCAACCTTGCTCGCCACCCATCCTGATGCCCCTGGAGCTACATGGCATTCGACACACAGTACCCGCGAATGAACCGCATTCTGATAAGCCGCGAACTCCGGCTTCATGACATGACAGCTTTGGCCGCAAAACTGCACGGTTTCCATATGCTCGATCGCCTTATAAGTCAGCTGCGAGCCGATCAACACATTAAAGAAGGTACACACGGCCAGCAGGATGGCTAGGCGGCGGAACGCCGTGGGTCGATCGACGACGGTCGCCAGACCTGCACGGATCTTTTGCCGGGAACGAGAAACCCCTAATGGAATGAGTAGAAGTCCCAGAATAAAGAACGCCGGCAGAATGATGAACAGCAGGATCCCGATGTATGGATTGGATACGTGCCCCCGCAGGTGGGCTGGTAGTGCAAGCACCCAACAAACGACGGAAGTAGTCACAAGGCCGGTGCCGACAAGGCTCAGCCAGTGCCCTGTGAGGATAAGGAGGAACGACTGGATAGGAGTCACTGCCGCTCCAAAGATTCACTGAGAAGACTCGTATTGCGGTTGTCGTATATGAAATTCATCGGATTTTTACAGGCCGTCGAGGCTCTTAAAAGAGATCAGTAACTCACGTCGGTATTGACTTACAGTCGCGCAACGCACAGTTATTACGTCATACGCCCCACATCCGGAAACCTGCCGCAGTCACCTGATTCCGGCGCGCAAATTGCAGATTCAAACTTTGAGAGGTCGTACGGAAGAGTTAGCTTTCCTCGCCCGTCGAGGTCCAGGCGGTCAAATGAGAAAAAGAATGACACCCACCCGACGGACTGCTTAAACGCTATGAATTGGTCATTTCAGATCGGCGCCACAGTGCTTGCTTCCGGGAATCAGACGTCCGCCGACTCGAATGATTGAGGCTGCAACACCTGTGTGTTGGCGCTGGCCGCGGTCAGACGTGCTGTCCCGTTCCTTGAGTTCGTCATTGACATAACGACGACCCAAGTGCAACTGCGGCCGCCCCGAATCGTCGGCGGCGTCCTGTGAAGTTGGGAATCATGGGCCTGCAGGATCTTGGCGTTAGAGGCGAGGCGGCGTTCCAAGATTGTTGACTAGCCATCGTATAGCAATTTGGACACCGGACGACTGTCAAAGACCTTCGGAGCGCGGCAGGGAGGGTCCCGCTCGCTACAATAGAGTCTGACCTTACGTTCAGTTTCGTGACTGTCTCCGCAGCCCTGGTGGAATTCAACAAAATGCATCCGCTCCAAGAGATCATCAATAGTCGGATCGTCATTATCGATGGCGCGATGGGTACGACCATTCGCAACTACGGTATGACAGAAGCCGATATTCGTGGAGATCGCTTCAGGAATTCGAAGAAGGACCTGCTCAATAACGGCGATCTGTTCTCGCTTACTCAGTCCGGGATGATCTGTGACATTCACCGCCGGTTTCTCGAAGCCGGCGCCGACATCATCGAGACCAATACATTCGGTGCGACCACGATTGCTCAAAGCGAGTTCTTCGTCGACGATCCGCGGGAGCACGGTGGGCGTAAGGATCCCGCCTTTTATCAGGGAATCATTGAGAACACCTCGCTGCAGGAGTTGGCCTGGGACATCAATTACACGTCGGCCCGCCAGTGCCGTGAGTGGGCGGATCGCGTCGCGAATGCGACATCGCAACGGCGTTTTGTGGCGGGTGCTATCGGGCCTCTTACCGTCTCGCTGTCTAACTCTCCTGATGCCGATGACCCCGGTTTCCGCATAGTCACCTTCGACCAGGTCAGGATGGCTTATGCCGAACAGATCCGCGCGCTCATCGCCGGCGGAGTCGATGTTCTGCTTGTCGAGACCATCTTCGATTCTTTGAATGCCAAAGCAGCACTCGTGGCGATGCGCGACGTCTTCGACTCCGATGGCAAAGAACTGCCCGTCATGATTTCGGCGGCCGTCGGACGAGGCGGCGAAACGATGATCTCGGCGCAGACGGTCGAAGCATTCTGGAACGCGGTAGAGCACGTCAAGCCGCTTTCCGTTGGACTTAATTGTTCACTTGGTCCCGATCTGATGTACCCGTTTCTTGAGGAACTGGCGCACAAATCCACGGCCGCGATCTCGTGTTATCCCAATGCTGGTCTCCCGAACCCCCTCTCGCCTACAGGCTTTGATCTGGAACCTCCGGACATGGCGCGCTACCTTTCCGAGTTTGCCAAAGGTGGACTCATCAACATTGCCGGCGGTTGCTGTGGCAACACCCCTGAGCACATCGCGGCAATTGCCAAAGCGCTGAATGGGCAGCCCGCGCGAAACCGCAGCCATGTTGCTGTGGCCAGACGCCCCTGCTGTAAATCCGCTGCGTCTTTCCGGATCGCAGCCCTTCACGCAACAGCCCGGCGTTTATCTCATGATCGGCGAACGGACCAATGTTGCGGGTTCACCCAAATTCGCCAAACTGATCAAAGAAGGAAAATACGAGGAAGCGGTCAGCATCGCCAGACAGCAAGTCGAAAACGGCGCAAACGTCCTCGATATCTGCATGGACGAAGGGATGATCGATGGCGTTGCTGCCATGACTCGCTTCCTCCATCTGCTCGCCGCCGAGCCTGAGGTAGCGAAAGTGCCGTTCATGGTGGACTCCTCAAAATGGGAGGTCATCGAGGCCGGACTCAAATGTCTTCAGGGAAAGGGAATCGTAAATTCGATATCTCTGAAGGAAGGCGAAGAGAAGTTCCGGCAGAACGCGAAGACCGTTCTCAAGTATGGTGCGGCCGTCGTCGTGATGGCCTTCGACGAGCAAGGCCAGGCGGCGACCTGTGAGGATAAGATCCGAATCTGCGAACGAGCCTATCGCATCCTCGTCGATGAGATCGGATTCCCCCCGAAGACATCATCTTCGACCCGAACATCCTCACCGTCGCGACGGGGATGGAGGAGCATAACAACTACGCTGTCGATTTCATTAACGCCACCCGCTGGATCAAACAAAATCTGCCACACGCCAAAGTAAGCGGTGGCGTTTCCAACATCTCGTTCAGCTTCCGGGGCAACAACAAAGTCCGCGAGGCGATGCACTCCGCGTTTCTTTATCACGCCATTGCGGCCGGCATGGACATGGGCATCGTCAATGCCGGAATGCTCGAGGTGTATGAGGAGATCGAGCCGGAGCTGAAGACGCTCGTCGAAGACGTACTGCTGAATCGTCGGCCCGATGCGACCGAACGTCTGGTTGATTTCGGCGAAAAGCTGAAAGCGTCGAAGGTCGGATCAACTGCAACCGAGAAGAAAACAGAGGAGTGGCGCTCTGGAACCGTTGAGGAGCGTCTTTCTCATGCGTTGGTCAAGGGTATCGATACTTACATCGACCAGGACACCGAAGAAGCGCGGGTGAAGCTGGGTCGGCCTCTGTCGGTTATTGAAGGGCCGCTAATGGCGGGCATGGGAGTGGTGGGCGATCTTTTCGGCGCGGGCAAGATGTTCCTGCCGCAGGTCGTGAAATCCGCCCGTGTGATGAAGAAGGCAGTCGCTTACCTGACGCCGTTCATGGAGGCTGAGAAGGCGTCCCTGGCCGCGGCGGGGCAGGCGGTCAGGACGCAAGGGAAAATCGTGCTTGCGACCGTAAAGGGTGACGTACACGATATCGGAAAGAACATCGTTGGTGTTGTCCTTGCCTGCAATAACTATGAAGTCATCGACATGGGCGTTATGGTCCCGTGCGAGAAGATCCTTGAGCGCGCGAAGGAAGAAAAGGCCGACATCATCGGGCTCAGCGGTCTGATCACGCCGTCGCTCGACGAGATGGTACACGTTGCTCGCGAGATGGAGCGCCTGGGCTTTAAGCTGCCGCTCCTCATCGGTGGTGCTACGACGAGTCGGGCACATACCGCGATCAAGATCGCGCCTCATTACAGTCAGCCCGTAGTTCATGTGCTCGACGCAAGCCGTGCCGTTCCAGTAACCACAAGCCTGCTGAGCGAGGACGGTAAAGACACCTTCGTTCAGAAACATTTTGCAGCCTACGAGGCGCTCCGTAAGTCACACGCGGCACCAAAGCAGAGTGCCGTTTCGCTCGAGGAAGCTCGACGGAGGCGGACCCCAATCGAGTGGCGCAATGAAGACGTTCCGACGCCCGCTTTTACCGGGGTCCGTGTATTGGACGGGTTTCCGCTGGCGAAGCTTCGGGAGTATATCGACTGGAGTCCGCTGTTCCACACATGGGGACTGAAGGGCGTCTATCCGCGCATCTTTGATCACGCCGACTACGGTGGGCAAGCCCGCCAGATCTTCACGGAGGCGAACGCTCTTCTGGATCAGATTATCGAGAGAGACCTCCTTAGGGCACGAGGCGTTTACGGGCTTTTTCCTGCAAACGCCGTGGGGGACGATGTTGAGCTCTACACCGGCAATTCACGAATCGACTTGCTGGAGCGGTTCCACTTTCTTCGACAGCAGACCAATCGCGAAGGGAATGAGCCTTGTCGCTCCCTGGCCGATTTCATCGCGCCGAGAGAAACGGGACTTCCCGACCATATCGGTGCGTTTGCGGTGACCAGCGGAATCGGCCTCCGGGAACTGTGTGATCGTTTTCGTGATCTGCACGATGACTATAACGCGATCATGGCCGAGGCTATTGCAGATCGTCTGGCCGAAGCCTTCGCGGAATACCTGCATAAGCATGTGCGTGACGAGTGGGGATTCGGCCGGACGGAGAACCTCAGCAACGAAGATCTGATTCAGGAGAAGTATCAGGGAATCAGACCAGCCCCTGGCTATCCCGCTTGCCCGGACCACACGGAAAAGGGCACTATATGGCGGCTTCTTGATGTCGAAGCCAACACAGGGATGAAGATTACGGAATCCTTCGCGATGTGGCCTGGCTCCAGCGTCAGTGGGATGTACTTCGCGCATCCCGAGTCCCGCTATTTCGTTTTGGGAAAGCTGGAACGGGATCAGGTGCTCGACTACAGCCAACGAAAAAATATGAGTGTAGCCGAAGTCGAGCGGTGGCTCGGTCCGAATCTCAACTACGATCCCACTCCGTCAGAGCGAGACGTCTCGGAACCAGCACTGTCGCAATCGGTTTAACTGAGTATCGATGACTTTTGCCGGCCTGACATACCCCGCAGAATCGCCGTCAGGACAGCGTGCGGGAGCTTTGCCGCGTGAATTGGCTGGTGCCGTCACGGGCATCGGCAGCCTGCCTTTCCTGTCCGGCGACGAAGCTATCCGTGCGATTGCGGAACACTGCGCCCCGGTGCCATTTTGGCCTCAACTGCCAAAAGTGTCGAACCACGAAGATGTAATTGGCCAGGGTCTGGGCATACTTGCCGATTTAGTCGAACCTCGCGCTGGCGGCTACGGGTACGAGGTAAAAGCGGGACGGATCGACGCTGTGGTGAATGCTCTGCACAACAGCACAGGATGTTTGACGCCACTGCATGCGGCAGGATTCTGGGCTCTCGAAAAGGCTGTGCGACTGGGCGTGTTCGGGTCAGCTCTCGCGATAAAAGGACAGATCGAAGGGCCCATTACGTTGGCAACATATCTGTTCTACCGAGACCGCGCCTTTCTGTCGGATGCCTCCCTGTTCGCTGCAACAGTCTTTCACATCGCTCAAATCGTGCGCTGGCAAATAGACCGTCTCAAGGCATTCGGCCTGCCCGTACTGATCTTCGTTGACGAGCCTGCGTTGTGTCTGGATGAAGCTGTTTCGAACAGCATTTCCGAGGAGCGTCGGTTGGCCGCTTTGTCGGCCATATTTGACGATATGCGAGGGCGTGGCGCATTTGCGGGTCTGCATTGTTGCGCCGCGCAGCCCTTCGCTCGAATGTGTGTGGCAAGGCCGGACATTTTGTCTTTTGACGCGCACCGGGGGCTGGAGCAGTTCTTTGCGGATTCGCAGGCGCTTAGGTTTGTAGAAGGTGGTGGATGGATTGCCTATGGCATCATCCCGAACTCCTTAACGTTAGACGCAGCGCAACCGGCATCTATCTTCAGGCGATGGTTGACGGCAGCCTCAATGGCGGGTGATCCACAGGCGCTGGCGGCGCGGGCAATCATCACGGCCACCTGCGGTTTGGGCCTGCTCGATCCCGAGTCCGTTCAATCTTCGTTCCGTCTCGCCCAGCGTGTCGGCAGCCTGATTAAGCGCCTCGCCGGTGTAGAGAAGACGACGGACACACTGCTTTGAGAATGTAACTACGGCCGTGGCAGCGACGGCGAGTTCTGAACGATTCCCCCTGCTGCATGCGACAGAAAGCCCAGCGCGCGACCATTCGGCTGATCACTGGCGACGCCATCCGCGCCGATCGGACAACGGCTTGGCTTAACGAGGGTCGATGCAGCAGCCGCCACCATCAGCGGGAAATGACCGCGGCACCGAAACCACGAATGTCATCAATCCTTTGAGTGTCTTTCAAAAAACTCTGAAGGGGAGACGCCCAACCATTGCTCATTGCTTTCCACTCGAACGGGAGACCTGTCGACTTCGACCCTGGCCCGAACGACTGCGATCAGGACACCGATGATAACTGCGGCGATGGCGAGTTCCATGTTGCTAATCTCTGCTCACGGTGGCAATGCAAGCGAAAGCCGATCCGCCTCGCTCGCTCAGAGCATTGATCGGACGTGAAGAACGAATTCTTTAGTCAGCCTGCAGCACGTTTGATAGTGGTGAAGCGGGCAGCAGTCTGAGCAGGATGAGCCGGATTATCCGCGGCGTAAATGCTTCCGTAGTTTCCGGCAAGCAAATCCAAGACGGCTGCCCGATCCTGCACAATCGCGCCACTGCTCGTGACGAACAGCACGAAGCCGATGCTATAGACCAGCACGTGCCGTTTGCGGTCCCAGACGTATTTTCTGGATGGCGGCAGATCATCGGGCACCATCGAGACAAGTTGGTCAGGTCAGGTCAGTATCGTACGCTTTGCGGCACGTCATCGATGCTCGTCAGCATAGGGCACGCACTCTGCAAACGCGCTCTGGTCACTTCACGAGCTTACGGCGATCGCGCGTTGGTTTGAAGCTACGAAGCGCAACTGAACGGAGAGAATCCGGTCCGTGGTTAGCTGTCTGGGGGCACCAGCGTGTTTCCTGTTCGGAGAATTCCGTTGCGGCAGGACCGTGTGCTCGCGGCCTTGAATTGCGCGGCCGGGTCATCTCTGGATCGCGTGATAACTTTTTGGAGATGAGCCGTTTTGAACGATAATTGTTGGAAACGCTCGAAAATCGCACTACATCGGTGACGTATCAGGAGGTTTCTTGAAGACTTTTTTCTTAACAGCGCTAACGGCGGTAATCGCCTCCGCGATTCCAGTCAAGCTGACAACAAGCCTGCCGTCCCCGCAGCGCGTCGGAAGCGTGATTGGCTTGCTGCCACGCATCCAGCCAACAGGACCCGGGTTGTACAACTTCCGGTACATGGTGAGTGTGAATGGCGGCCCCTTTCGTGTAGTCAGAGATTTCAGCCAGGACCCGACATTTAGCTGGTCGCCCGAACTGTACGAGCATCAGGCGCGAATACGGTTGACGGTGCGAGTGGGAGCAGAGATGTCGGACGCCGAGATCCCGTTTGCGATCCTGCCGCGCGCGAGCTCGGGTGCGGGTTGTGACTCCGACGTCACATCCACTCGTTGCCCTGTTCAGCGCACCGCCTTGTCCCGACGGCTCGCAATTCCGAGTGATGTTCCGTTTGAAAGGCGACGAGAACTCGATGCGAACTCCGAATCAGCCTTGCCGCGCTTCGATAACCAATAACGTATACATCGCCGGGATGCGCGCAGATTCCGATTACGAAATGCGGGCTGAGGTGTTGCGCGGCAGCGATTCGAAATCTGATGCGTGGATGAATTTCCACACCGGACTCCTCGATGGGCGGTTTTCAAAAGTAACCACTGAGGCCGCGCGCAAGACCGGAACGCGCAGCGCTGAGGGCATAGTGATCCGAAGCAGTACTGACCCGTGGCGTCCGAATGCAACCGATCTCGACGGAAATGTCCTTTGGTACCTTAACGCGTCCGCACCATCGTTTCTGGTCCGAGTTTTGCCCGGTGGCCGCTTCCTGGTTCACGCCGACGGTTTTAACTCCGTCAACGATATGAAGCGGTGGCAACTCGTTCGCGAACTGGACCTGCTCGGGAACACTCTTCGCGAAACGAACATCGGCCGGCTGGCGGAGCAACTCGCGGAACGCGGCATCAAATCTGACTGCAGGAAAGAGAGCCAGCAGTGTGTGGCTGGATTTCATCATGAGGCTGTCCGCCTCCCAAACGGACACACTCTGGTGCTAGCAGGGCTTGAACGGATGCTCCCCGCTGGAACCCAGGGCGCGAAAGGACCGGTGGATGTTCTCGGGGACCTGATTCTCGATCTGGATGAGAACTTTCAACTCAGCTGGTTCTGGAACTCGTTCGACCATATGGACCTGAAGCGAGCATCGCTGGGCGACGAGAAATGCCCGGGCGGTCCTGGCGGGGACGGCTGCACCCCGGTTTTCCTCTCCAGCGCGGCCAACGGCTGGCTTCACAGCAATTCAATCTTTTACGACAAGCCGTCCGGCGACGTTCTCGTTTCAATACCGGAACAGGATTGGGTCATCAAAGTTGATTATAAGGACGGCAAGGGCACCGGCAAGGTCCTTTGGCGTCTCGGTAAAGACGGCGACTTCACGGCGAAGTCAAAGGACCCGTACCCCTGGTTTTCTTACCAGCATGACGTCGGCTTCGATCCAAAAACAGGACTGCTGGTGCTATTTGACGACGGCCACCGTCGTAAAGACAAGGACCCGAAAGCGAACAACCGGGGACAGGCGTGGAGGATAGACGAGGCTGCACGTACCGCTACCCTTATCCTGAATGCGGACTTGGGTGTGTACGCCATCGCAGTCGGATCCGCCCAACCGCTCGCCGATGGGAATTACTCCTTTGAGTCAGGATTTTTGAATCCGGGCCCGTCGTTACTGACAAGCGTGTACAGCCGCACCACGGAGACAACGGCCGACGGCACGATTGTTTATGCTCAGCAGAGCGAGGGCGGAATTACATACCGTAGCTTCCGCGTGGCGACGATGTACGACGCCCCTCGAAAGTAAGGCGGCGCGAACACCGAATATCGAACTCGTTTGGCGCAAAGCGAGTCGGATCTAAGTCTTCTTCGAGTACACATGACGCGCGGTAAAGACGGTTGCATCCGTCTTCCGGCGCACGATGATCAACGGGATTCGCTCATCGGCTGTCCGACCGGGTGCCTCACCAATGAATACAGTTGTCCCGGCGGCTCCCTTGATATGAACTGTCAGTAAGCGGCCTTGATTTTCCCAGCGAGCCCACCAATCCTCTGCCGGGCTCGCCTCCTGCGCATTGTGGATGTGCTGATATCCGTTGGTGTTGCCCGGAACACCGGGTTGTGAAGGCTGAAGTTGAAGAGATGTTTCCAGCTTCCCGATGGCGTGAAACGCCCAGTCATACTGATGCTCGCTGCCGGACGTACACTCAAACGTGTCGATGATTTCCGCCCCATTCAGTTCCAGACGGCGGGTCAGAGAGACACCGTCGTAAACGCGTTTTGCTGTCCCTTCAAACAGGGTTCGCCCGCCATTGGTTGTCCATTGCACTAAGTCGCCGTCATGATTGGCCTGCAGCTGCTGATCGACACAGACAGTGTTGTGGGCAATAGTGCTGCGATACCACTCACTGTGCAGCGGGGCGCCGTAATTGATTGATCCCGGATCCAGACCGAACATGACCCCGAATGCGCTTGTAACCACGTTGAGCTTGTCCGGATGTCCGTGTCCAAGGCCGTGCAAACCGAACCGGACCGCTGCCGTCACCTCCGGCGATCGCAGCACAGCATATCCAGCCTCCTTGAGGAGAACACTCGTTGCTGGGATTAACGGCTGATCGGATGACGGTAGCTCGGGAGCGCCGTACAGGAGGGCATTGATCGTCGTCCTCGAGCCCTCTCGCGCCACGCGGCCGTATCTCGGATCACCCCAGCGTGCGAACCCTATCTCATACAAATCGGCAAACGTCGCAAGCTTTCCGCCAGGATTGTCGTTGAAACCGGGCGCGCTGCCATCCTGCATCGACATTGCAAGTGGCGCATCGAACATTGACTTGTAACGCTGATCTGTATAGAGATCGATTCCGTTGTGGCGTGCAGCTTCAGCCAGCGTCCAGAGCGCAGACATCGCATACTGGTGATAGCCAAGGGACCCCTCGTACCAAAGCCCTCCCGGCATCACATAAGGAGACATCAGCGCATGAAAACCGCGGACTGGGTGGTCCAGCGCCTCAGCTATCAGATCGCTGTCGCCGTATCGCAAACCCCACACACGCGATGGCACTGTCCTTCCAGCACTGAATGTTCGGTAATCGGGCGTAGCTGGTTCCAATAATCGTGTCAGTAAGAGGGCGCAAAAGCTCGCGTTCGATTCTTGCTCGATCCTTTTGTGAGAGGGTATCCCGAACCAGCGCATAACCCCATGCGACGGGAATTGTCCAGGTGCTTTCATCCAGAGTAGTGCTAAGGACACGCCCGGCATTGACCGAGTCCTTACCGAGGTTGTCGCGATGTTGATAGTTTCCGTACTGATGCGCGTAGCCGAGCAGCAGCTCCTGAACTTTTTTCGCAAACTCCTGCTTCCCCGTCAGCCGAAAGCCAAGCCCCATGTTTCTCATCGCCCGGCATTGACGGAGTGGATACGAGTCAGAAACACATCATCGTATGGATAGCCGGTGTAAATCTCCCCACAATGCGGACACCGATGACGGACAGGAGAATCCGCAATTAACGTCACGCCGTCCTTTTTTGCAGACATACGAGTGACCCCACTGGCCACCCCTCGAAGGGATGTCGACAGGCGCTGACAGCGCCGTTTCGGCATCTTTCAGCAGCTGCAACATCGCGCCGCGCGCCCACTCAAGCCGACGAGCCTTTTCCTTTGCCGCGTCAAGCTCCGTCTGATTCACAAGAAGGTAGCTGGAAGCTTCACCCGCCCGTACCGGCCGTGTGGCAGCGCTAATCCCGGCCGCCAGGATCAGATCACGCCTTCGCAACAAGCAACCCTCTGTGGAGCAATGTCAGCATTCACTTGTAGGGTACCCGACCGGCTAAGCTATGCGATGCACTCGTACTATCTTTCATGCGCTGATCGTCACAGCCGCAAGCAAAATCTTAGGCCCTGAACCTCCGCCCGGAATCGGCACCAAACCTCAACGGACTCGTTTCGAGTCACTTCGGATAGTAGCGGTCCACCAAGCCCTCCTGGCCAACGTTCAGGTAGTTTGTGGTGTTGTAGGTAAAGCGGCGCCGGAATGGCTCACCCGGTTTTAGATCCCAGTTGGCCCAGCTCGTCGGATCCGTATCAATCGCGGGCGCCGTGCGGCTTTCGCCATTTCCGTTGACGGCCGAAACAGCGTACTCGTAAACCAGGTATGTGCTGCTGTCGCGCGTCGCGTTCGCACGCGCGCCGGGTCTCGCGAACGCCGGCACAATACCGGAAGCCGTATCGTCGAATCGGCGCTTCGGCCCCGCATAAATTTGCTGGAACGCTGTCTCTCCCTGGCGCCTGCGGTAGAGCCGATACGCTGACGCTCCCAGCACCTCACCCCAAGTCAGTGTTGCTTTGCCTGTTTCCAGTTCGACGTGAAGCCCGTCCGGAGAACTCGGCGCATGGGCTCTAACGTAGATCGGATACTCGGGCCCCGGGCTGCTTGCCCGTTGCCCGTTCGCTGCAATGCCGCGCACGTGTACCTTGGCTCCGTTGCGGAGGCCGGTAAGGTCGATGTGGGGCGACGTCCCCTTCGTCAGCATCATCCAGGATTTCCCGCTATCGTCACTTATTTCGACCCGATACTCGGTCGCACCGCCGGAAACACTGAAATCGAGCGTGGCTCCGCCAGAGTGATTTGCGGTACGTAGAACGACCGGAGCGGGCGGAGCCCGAAGATTGCGACTCAGCTCCCAGCGGTGCCGGCCTGACGAGAGCGTGACAGTGCATGAGCCGGAGCCGCAATCGACCGCTTGCCGCAAGCCGTCAATGTAGAACGCCGCACCCTGGAGAGGAGCGCTGACGCTGAGCACTGCACCTGCGCGTTCCGAGACGAACACACCTCGGATGCCATCCTGGGCTGTCTGTGAAAGGATCGCGCTAACTGCCGAATCGTCGTGATCGATACCCAGGACCAGGCCTTTGTGTGCGAGCTTAGTGCCATCGAGGATTGCTACTTCTGCTGAGCCATCCGTTCGATCACGAATCCATCCTGCCTTGCCTTCGAACACATCTCCTGTCTTGTTGTTGTAGGTAACGGCATTCGGATCGCGGAATACCAGATCTCTGAATCCGGTGCTGCTGACTACGGCTCCAAACGGTGCATTCTCCACTTTCAGCGATTTGTCATGGCTGATCACGGCCATCGCGTCTCCCAGGCCGTCGTACCACACGCCCTTTGTGGCGCCTGTTGACACCTGAGCCACAAGCTTTTCACGTTCGCGGACACCTCCCCGGACCATGTGTATCAGCGGCATGTCATCCCGAGCGTGGGTAAACCACGAGAAACGGTGCGCTACGGCATCGTTGAAAACGTCATCATACACAACGAAGTAGTCAGCGCTTGCCATCAGAATGCTGCGGCTCTGGTATTCAGGCCACGCGTAGGAGTTGGTGCCCTTGCGTGGAGTAATCTCGGCAAACTGCGCGACCTCGACATCGCGCAGAGGACGATCGAGCACATTCCGGCCGATCGAGCGAAAGCTGCCGTTCTTCCAGACACCGAAACTCGAGCAGAAATCTGTATCGTGAGCAGCGCGGTCGCCAACATCCTCACGCCCGTCGTGGCTGTAAGCTTTTCCACCGGCGTAGTAATAAATGAAACGGTTGCCGTCTTCACCGGCGATTCCCCAGCGGTAATTCGGACCTTCATCAATCTGCTGCAGATCGCGCTTAACGATACGCATACGTGGGGCGGCAACAAAGTCAACGAGCTGCGTTTTGGCTTTAATCGCTCCAGCATCGTCCGCCGGGAAAAGGATGAGCAGCTTGCCGATAATTACTTCGCTCAGTTCGGGTTTCCGTCCGTGCTCACCAAAGGCTTTCCGAACCTCAGCGTGGGAGACAGCCAGGTGCAGTCATGGGGCAGTAGTCCGGGCAGTTACGAGATCGACAACTTCTTTCAGGCGCTCGACATATTTAACTGGACCGTCGGTCGACACAATATCAAGACCGGCTTTGAGTTCCAGGCACCTCAGCAAAACCTCATAGATTACGGCAACGTCGGCGGCTCGTGGTCATTTAACTCCCGCATGACGAATATCGGCTCGGGAAATACAGCGACCGTGCTCGGCATCCCCAACGCGCAGACCGGGCTCGGAATGACGTCGCTGCTGCTCGGGTTCCCGAACTCCGTAACGATGGCGCCTGCGGTGATCCCGTATCAGTATCGATGGAAGTATTACGCGGGATTTGTTCAGGATGATTTCAAAGTCTTACCGCGCCTGACGCTCAACCTCGGCTTGCGATATCAGGTGGAGGTTCCCCGGTCGGAGAAGCACCACAATCAGGGATACTTCGTCCCTCAGAATGTGACGACATCGGCTGGCGTTCAGCAGGGTGGTTATCTGCAGCTGAACGGGCTGGGCGGCGCCATCGATACGCTGTTGCCAACTCGTTACAACAACTTCGAACCGCGTGTCGGATTCGCTTACCGGTTGCCGCGCTCATTTGGCGACATGGCAGTGCTCCGCGGTGCGTATGCGATCTCGCATACTCCGACGAACGGTCTTTTCCGCATTCCGATTCCCGATCTCGGCCCCGAAATCTGCCCAGCTCGCAGGCAATGGTGCGGCAAATGGAGGCTGGGTGCAGATGGACAGCAATCCGCTGATACTTCCGAATCAGCCCTTCAACTGGCCGAGCGACGGTAAGTTCGTCGATACCTCTAACATCAACACGATTTATTACCTGAATCGTGATGTCACCATTCCGTACATTCAGCAGTGGAATTTCGGTCTCGGCTTTCAGTTCGGAAACAACTATGGCCTTGAGGTGAACTACGTCGGTTCGAAAGGCACTAACCTGTTCGGACCTTCAGCGCTGTACAACACGATCAATCTTCCGCAGTATGCGGAACAGTACGCTGCGGGGTTCAACATGACCGAACGCGTGCCGAACCCCGCAGGTCTGAAGGACCAGAACGGGAACATCATCACAGTCGCAAGGCAGGATCTTCTTCGTGGCATCCCGACGATGGGAAGCATTGGGAATCCCCTCGGCCAGGGTTACACCTCCAGCTACAACGCACTTCAGATCAATTTTCGTAAACGCTTCGCGCAAGGCTTCCAGTTCAACATCAACTATACGTGGATGAAGTCCACCGATGACTCATCGTGCGATGGACAGTTCTGCAACGACAATATCCAGAACTGGGGCGTTGGATACCCGCAGCTGCTCGGCGGCAGCCGCACGCTGGAGCACTCGATTTCAGTATTCGATATCCCTTCGGTGTTCCGGTTCAACTACAACTGGGACCTTCCATTCGGTCGCGGCAAGGCGTTGTTGACCGATATCCGGCCATGGATGAATCAGATCCTGGGTAACTGGAAGCTGAGTGGTACAGGTTCCGCTTCGAGCGGATTACCATTGCAGGCGCTGCTGGGTGCCAATGCAGGGTTCCCGGACGATGTGGGCCGGATTCGTCCAAACATCAGTCCTGGTGTGGATCCCGTAATGCCGGGCTGGCGGGAGAACCTCAACAACCCGGTGACGCAACGCGCGCCGTATGTGAATGTTCTGGCGGTATACAGTCCCCCCGCTCTGCTGACGACCGGCACAGCGACACGTGTGCTCGACACGGTGCGAATGCCTCATACGGTCACATACAACATGGCAATCATCAAGGAGTTCCCGATTCATGAGCAGATCAGGATGGCTTTCCGGGCTGAGTTATACGGCGCGTTTAACCATCCTTATTTTCAGACGAACGGGAACAACTTTACCGTGTACCAGAACCTCGATTATCAGCACTACACGGTCCCGCCCGTGACGGCAGCCAATATCAATCCGGCGTACGCAGATATCGGTGCCAATATTGGAGGAACACGGCGGATCCAGCTTGGTTTGAAAGTGTACTTCTGATATGGAGCGACCTGTCAATACCTTTACGCGAGGCTGACAGATAAGTGCGATCTGTGGCTGCTCGGTAACGAGCGGCCACAGGAGCCCGAGATGGTGAAGATCGATGCAGGAGACAGGAGCAGAGGCAAATGCGACGGTTGATCACTCTGATATCCGCGGGTCGAAACCGCACAATCGTGATCCGTCGGGAGCTGCCTCTGACTAAGACCGCGGGTTGGGAGCAGAGTCCGTACCGCATAAAAGATCGGAGGGTTCTCCTTTCCGTGTGCCCTGCTCCTGCCACCTGCACAGATCCTCAAAACAAGCAATTCAAAAACTCGCGAGCGCCGCGAAGAGAGGATGGCATTGCCTCCTCTGAGGGTTCTGCGGGCAGGCTCCGGCGGGTCCTGTCAAGGCCACGCGAAGCGTGCCGGAGGGAAGCCTTGACGGGTGCCGGAGCTGCCGCACTGAAAGTCTGGAGGCAATGCCATCCTCGGGGCCGCAAGCTGTCACGCAGTGCATGTTCGGTCCTCGGCTTTTACTGCAATTGCCCAGATGAAGCCGAGCAGTTCCCTGCCGATCGCCGCCACGATCTGCGTCTTGTTCTTGCCTCTGCCAGCCAGCTTTTTGTATCTGGTGCAGAGCCGCCACTGCGCTTTCCAGGCAATATCCGTGATTTCCTGATCGAGTCCCTGTTGTCGTTTGGCGAGATATCCGCCGACCCACGGTTTGTGTTGATATGCCCAGGCGGCTTCCACGATGACTCGTCTGAGATGTGCGTTGCCGGTTTTGGTGATGCTGCCGCGTTGTGTCTTTCCTCCGCTGGAGTGTTCCGACGGGACCAGACCGCTATAGCTCATCAGTTGTCTGGGAGAAGAAAACCGGCTCAGGTTACCCAGTTCGGAAACGATAGTGACGGCCGTCATCTGCGCCACTCCTCGCAGAGCCTGAAGCGATTCGATGACGGCACGCATTTCGGCAGGAGACTGAGCGATAGCATCGGTAATGGATTTCTCCAGCCGCACGATGCGTTCGGCCGCATGCTCCACTTCATGCACGTAGTCGGTAAGCGTCGCCGTCAACGCCGGCTGATCGAAGTTCACCTCGCGTTTGATCCAGTCCATGTACTTCGCCGTCCAGGCTTTCTTAATCGTCTCGGGCGGCCGCATGCCGTGCCGGCAGAGAAATTTACTCAGCCGGTGTCGGGCTCGCAACTGATCCTGTTTGGCGTCTTCTCTGGTTCGCACCAGATCGCGAAGCGCTTCATGCTCCGGCGTTGGAACCCAGATCGGCGTCAGATCTCCGGCACGGTAGCAGCGTGCCAGCTTCTCCGCATCGCGGCGGTCGGTTTTCACCCGGTCTCCGGCCTTTACCGGGATCAGCGACGGCGCAATCACATCGCAGTGGATTCCCAGTGCGGCCAGTCGCCAGTACACGGCGTAGCCTGTCGGCCCGGCTTCGTAACAGACTCGAATCTGCCCCGGCGAGCCCAGCCTCCCCATGGCTTTGCGCAAGTCTTCGGCCCGATTTCGAATAGTTCCAACCGACCGGACTTCACCTCCCGGTTCGGCAACAGCTACAGCAATGGTGTCCGCGTGGACATCGAGACCAATAAATCGTATTTTGGACATGCGACTAACTCCTTCGTATGCGGCTCTGCGCCGCCGGTTTCTCATCCGCAGCGTAACCCGCGACACTACGAACGAGAGTTGGTCGCTCCATATTGACTAATATGGAGCGACTTTGTCAGGCCGTGATAAAGGAGTTCCTCGGGAATGACGCGTTTGCGACCGTTCGCTGGGCGGCAGCACGCATCGACTACGATATGAACAAGCAGAAGCGGAAATAAGCTCCGGGTAAGTTTCTTCCCTTTGTTTTAAGGTATGCTAATGACCATCGCGCCAGACGGGTGTCGAGTAAGTGTGGGACATGCTTCTGAATCTGTTTCTGCTACGAGCTGGCAGTAGGAGCACGATGCGAATCGCGATACCCATTCTCCTGTTTGTCTTTCAGATCGGTGCAATCATCTATGCGCGCTTCGTTCCAACCAGATATTTCTGCTGGGCGCCGTTCGATACCCAAACAGATTACGCAGCTACGTCAGTGGTGAATGGGCACGAGTTGACGGCAGCTGAGTTTCGTCAGCGGTATCGCAGGACGAAGCAGGGCTTCGATAACCGATCGCCTCAGCACGTTATCGACATGCTGCAGCAGGTAGAAGAGAAGAGAGCCGCACTCGGTGACAATGCTACGGTCACGATGAAGTACCGCGTCAATGGAAAGAAACTGCAGGAATGGCACTGGCCTCCGGCGGCGCAACAACCCTGACCGATGGCGTATGACGCTATCGTAGTCGGATCCGGGCCAAATGGACTGTCTGCAGCAATCGTACTTGCCCAGGCCGGACTCGCCGTCCTTGTTCGTGAAGCACAACAGACAATCGGCGGAGGTACGCGATCGCTCGAGTTGACTCTGCCTGGATTCGTGCACGACGTATGCTCGGCGATCCATCCAATGGCCGCGGCGTCGCCGTTCTTTCGTTCCCTGCCCCTGGCAAAGCACGGTCTGGAATGGATCCTGCCTCCACTGCCGCTGGTTCATCCACTTGATGATGCTCCTCCCGCGATATTGGATCGCAGCGTGGAGGTTACGGCATCCT
The DNA here is from genome assembly GCA_963794765.1 of Bryobacteraceae bacterium. Classification (GTDB taxonomy): domain Bacteria; phylum Acidobacteriota; class Terriglobia; order Bryobacterales; family Bryobacteraceae; genus JAWXCM01. The sequence goes on from CAWCGC010000032.1 coordinate 186,025, forward strand.
CTCTCAGTCCCGATGCCGCCGCATACCGTCGGCTCTTCACACCGCTCGTTCGCGACTGGGACCAGCTTGTGCCTGAGATCCTCGCGCCTGCCATACATTTTCCGTCCTCCCCGATTGCGATGGCGCGATTCGGCCTGCCGGCTCTTTTACCTGCCACGCGGCTGGCGAGGACGGCCTTCGATGGAGTCCGCGCTCGGGCGCTGTTTGCAGGCATGGCCGCCCACTCCATCGTGCCGCTGGACAAACCGGGAACCTCCGCTATAGGTCTGGTGATGGCTGCAGCGGGCCACGCTCAGGGATGGCCTGTGCCGCGAGGAGGATCGCAAAAGATAGCGGATTCTCTGGCGTCGTACTTTCGTTCGCTCGGCGGAGTGATCGAGACGAACGCGCCCGTCGATTCGCTGAAAGGGCTGCCGCCTGCACGCGCTGTGCTTCTGGATGTTACCCCTCGGCAGGTAATTCGAATCGCAGGTACCCGTCTAAGCGCTCGATTGAGAAACCGGCTCGCGGGATTTACGTATGGCCCGGGAGTATTTAAGATCGATTGGGCGCTGTCGGATCAGATTCCGTGGCATCATCCGGAGTGCCACCGCACCGCGACCCTGCACCTTGGAGGCAGCATGGAAGAGATCCAGCAGGGTGAATCGGAAGCATGGAACAGAGTGCCTTCAGAGAAGCCCTTCGTCCTTCTCGCTCAGCCCAGTCTGTTCGATGCAGCACGGGCTCCCGCCGGCCGTCACACCGCCTGGGCGTATTGTCACGTTCCGAACGGCTCAACGCAAGACATGACGGCGATTATCGAAGCTCAGGTTGAGCGTTTCGCCCCGGCATTTCGGGATGTCATCCTCGCGAAAAGCACAAAGAATACGGAGCAACTGGAGCACTCGAACGCAAATCTGATCGGCGGAGACATCGCCGGCGGGGCCAATCACCTGTGGCAGCTTCTCTTCCGGCCGCTGCCGGCGCTCGATCCGTACAGGCTGACCCGAGATGGCGTTTATATTTGCTCCGCCTCCACACCGCCCGGCGGAGGCGTTCACGGAATGTGCGGATACCATGCGGCCCAATCGGCACTCAGACATACGTTTGGCCGCTGAGACTCTGTGATAGCTTAAGTTCGGTTCACTCGCCATGCAATCAACAGCACCATCGTGGAACCCGCTTGTCTGCCGTGGTACAGACCTGCCCTTGAACCTGACGGTAATGGTTAAAATGCTGGCTATGGTGGTTCTGCTGGTGAATCATGTGCGTATCCTCCCCGATCCGTGGCTGCCGTTTATACCCGGGCTCGATCGGATTCCCCCGCTGCTTTTTCAGCGCACGATTCAAACAGTTTTTCTGGTATCCGCAATTGCAATCATCTTCAACAGACGCGTTCGGCTCGCATCCCTCGTCCTCGGCTCAACCATTCTGCTCTCTGTAGTTTCGTCGAAAGCATACTACGGCAACAACAAGACGTTCTGCGGCCTGATGTTCTTCCTTGCGGGCTTGTATCAGCCCGGTGGACCGAACTTTATTCCTTGGCAGCTCGCAATCACCTACTTTGGAGCGGGATTAAACAAAGCACTTGATCCGGACTGGCACTCCGGTGTCTTCTTCGAGAACTGGGCAGTCCACCGTCTTCAGCATCCCTGGTACATCGCGCTCGATTCGAGGCTACCGCCACTAGCACTCGCGAAGTTCATGTGTTGGACGACGATCGTCACAGAGCTTGGCACCGTCCCTTGCCTGCTGATTCCGTCGCTTCAGTATTGGGCAGTGCTCGCGAACATCTTTTTCCAGTCGAGCTTGTTGTTGTTCACCGGCACCACGTTTACACTATTTTTCTACAGCATGACGGCGGCGTCTTTCGCCTTCTTCACATGGCCGGAGGATAAGGTTCGCGTGTTCTATGACGAAACTCGTACGCTAACCCGGCGCATCAAATCGTTCTTCGCCGCCTGGGATCTCGACCACATCTTTCAGTGGGTGCCGCGGAGTTCCGGCGCCTCTGCGGATAGCAGTTCGCCACTGACACTTCACACCGGCAACAACGCGTACTCGGGCTTTCGCGCGGTCCGTATGTTGTTTCTGCTGAACCCGATCACCTATTTCTTATTAGCCTGCTCGATCGCAGCTTTCGGCGACTTACCCGGAGGTCAGGCGGCTTTGTATCGAAGGCTGATCGTAGCGATTGGCCTGGTATTGCTTATGCCGCCGCTGGCGTGGATCGCCGACATGTTGACTGGAGGACCACAAGGGGCGGCTACGGTCTCTTCTGCCGCACCCGCCAGCTACCGTGCAACCGGCGCCGAAGATAAAGCCTGAACAGTGGTGTTGCAGAGATTCGATGACCGAAACTCAATCCTGCAGTACAGAACGTTAATAAATCGAAATCGATTGCCACTGGTCAGGTTTCCCGTTTCCATCGTGAATAAATTCCGATCGCGCGCGCAAATTGAAGCGATAACAAGGAACCACATTCACCGAACGAAGTTCATCGTCTTTGCTCGGATGACGGAAAGGTATGAGGTGCCTGCCACATGCGGGGCGAAGCACCCCTGATCAGCCGTTCGCCGGAAGTACTGGCAGCGATCGACGCCAATCCAACAGGCGTGCGCTTAGCCGCCTGGCCACGTCGCGATGTGCGGTTGCAAGGTTCTTCGTCTCCGCGCGGTCCGCGGCGAGATCGTAAAGCTCCAGATGTGAGCCGTCATCGTTGATCAGGAGTTTCCAGTTCCCGCTTCGGATCGCAAGATTCGGGCTCTGGTCATGTGTCAAACCCGGTTTCTGGTAATCCGCGTCGCGACCGTAGTCCCAAAACAAATCTTTCGTACGTGAGGCAGGCTTCCCGAGAAATACGCCGGATCTGTCCTCCCCATCCAGCGGAACTGAAGGCAGTCTGATACCCGCAAACTTGCAGCATGTGGGAAACAAATCAACGGAACAAATCACGCTGGTCTCATCAGTACGCCCGGAAGGTATCCTGCCCTTCCATCGTGCGAGAAACGGGATCCGAATGCCGCCTTCGTAGAGGCTCCACTTCCGTCCCCGTAGTCCGCCCGTTGAGCCCGGAGCCTCCTGCTTTTCGTTGTAGTACCGCGGCCAGGCGGTCGGACCATTGTCGCTAAGCACTATGATGAGAGTCTGTCCGCTGAGGCCCATTTGATCGACGGCCTGAAACACGCGGCCAAGCTGCTTGTCCATGTCCTCGATCGTCGCAAGATATTGCTGAATGTACTTCTGCGATGCATACCGTTCGTACTTCCGCATCATTTCGGGCTTCGGGTCAAAAGGGTCGTGCACTTCATTTGGCCACAGGTGGATATAGAACGGCTTGTCCTCCGAGACAGCCTTCTTCATGAACGCGATTGTCTTGTCCACGTAGATGGTTGTGAGCTCACTTTGCGGCGCATGCGTGATGCTGCCCCTGCCGAGTTTCTCGTTCAGTTCCGAGAGTCGGCCTGGCGGAAGAGCGCGGTCGCCCAGACCTTCAAATGACGTAAATGTCTCGTCGAAGCCGTACTCAGCCGGAATCGGTGCTTCTCCGACGTCGCGTCCGCCGCCCATATGCCACTTTCCGAAGTGCCCCGTTGTATACCCCGCTTGCTGGAACGTGCGCGCAATGCTCGGTGCATTTACATCGAGCCAGTTGGCCATCTTGTGCTTTTGCTGTGCGGCACGCGTGTCGAGATAGGAGTAGATCAGGTGACGAGCGGGGAACTGACCGGTAGTGATCCCCACCCGCGACGGTGAGCATACTGGCGATGCTACATAGCCCTGAGTGAACCGGATCCCCTCGGCCGCAACTCGATCGATGTTGGGCGTTGCAGCCTCGCCGCCATAACAGCCAAGGTCCGCATATCCCATGTCATCGATGAGAACCTGAATGATATTCAACCTCAGGCTCGGCTTAGCCGCTGCCGCCAGAGCACTGGCCAGAAAGGCGCGTCGGTTCATCGGCCACCCCGGCGATTATCTGTACTACAGCCGCTCAGGACCATCGTCCGGAGCTTATCACCTGACAGAAATAGTATTGAATTCCGACGAGGTCACCACATCCACCTGATGCCCACCTGCTCGAGCTCGCCTCGGCGAAGTATCACGGACCACCAGCGCTGCCGATCAACGGTCGCAGTCCGCTTCCCTGCTCAGCGAGGAAAGCACGTTGACCGCGGTCCGCTGTACTGAGAACATGAAGGCTATCGAGCTATCAGACTTGGTAAATGGGAAGCAGTCGCGGTTGGCCCACCGGGCCGCTGGGAGTTCCAGACATCAACGCAGACCGAACGAAACTCCACAATTTGCTCGTAATGATCCTGACCGGCCCGGCCCAAGGAAATGGCGCAGTTCGGTAAATGTGGGAAACCGCAGTATGAGACGGACTGAAACCTGGAGCACACATAACCCATGAATAGGAACACCCTCGGCCATACGGCCGCACTCGTCCTGGTGTGCGGCTTGGGAGTTGCTGCACAAACCACTACAGCCGAACTGACCGGCACGGTTATGGATGCGACAAAAGCTGTCGTTTCAGGCGCGACCGTTTCGGTTGTCAGCACGGATACTGCTGCCCGGCGCGAAACCGTTACCACTGAGGCGGGCAGTTACACCATGCCGCTGCTCCCGCCCGGCACATATCGCGTCAGAGTTCAGAAGGAGGGTTTCAAGCCGGTCACTTTCTCCGGCGTGACTCTTCAGGTCGCGCAGGTTGCAAGGCTCGACGTTACACTCGAACTCGGCAGTGTTACGGAGTCCGTGGAAGTGTCGGCAACGGCTCCTCTGCTGGAACAGGAGACATCCGCACTCGGCCAGGTTGTAGATCAGAGTAAAGTCGTGAATCTTCCGCTGAACGGACGCAGTTCCTTCCGGCTGGTGCAACTGACACCGGGCGTACTTGCCAGTCCCTCCGCAAACGGGCAATTTCAGGACATTCCCGTCAATACAACGTGGGATTCAAACTTCTCGATCAATGGCGGTCGCGCCCAAAGCAATGAAGTTTTGATTGATGGCGTCCCCAGCACAGCCGGATTCTTCAACCAGATCACAACGATTCCGTCCGTCGAAAGCACGCAGGAATTCCGAGTACAGTCGAACGGCCTCGCTGCCGAGTATGGACGTTCCGGTGGTGGCGTCCTGAATGTCAGTACGCGTTCCGGAGCTAACGAATGGCACGGCTCCGCCTTCGAGTTCCTGCGCAACTCAGCCATGGACTCTAACGAGTTTTTTAACAAGCGCAGCGGACGAGACAAGCCTCCCTTCCGGATGAATCAGTTTGGCGGATCTCTTGGTGGTCCGGTAATTCTGCCGCATACTTACAATGGAAAGAATAAGACGTTTTTCTTTGGTGACTACCAGGGTACGCGCTGGTTCCGCGGCGATGTGTTCCAGGCAACGCTGCCCACGGCTCTGCAGCGGCAGGGCGACTTTTCGCAAACGTTCGCCGCGAACGGCCAGCTGATACGCATCTTCGACCCGCTCACCACCCGGACGGTAACCGGCGCTCTGGTCCGCGATCCATTCCCCGACAACAAGGTTCCTGCGAATCGCATCGACTCGATCGCACGGCAGTTGATTGCGTTTTATCCTCAGCCCAACGTGCCGGGCGATCCGGTAACTGGCCTGAACAACTTCATCTCGAATGCAGGCCGGTCCGTGAACGCCGACGCATTCAGTGTTCGCATCGATCACAATGTCAGCGATCGGTACCACGTGTTTGGACGGTTCTCGCGAAATGACAGTGTCCTCACCCAGCCGGACTATTACAACAATGTCGCCAGTCCTGACCCTGGCGCGGTTGGCTCCACTCCGTTCCGCCAGCATACGTTCGCGAACGACCATACGATAACGCTGAATCCCACGCTCTTGCTGAACCTCCGGTACGGTTTCGCGCGCTGGTATCAGCTTCGCGCGACCCTGTCCTACGGTTTCGATCAGCGTAGTCTCGGTCTGCCGGATTCGCTGGTCAGCCAGTATCAGCTGCCCGTATTTCCGGCCGTGACGGTGGAGAACTATGCTGCGCTTGGTGGCCAGTCGTACCTGAATAATGGAAACGATACGCACAGCTTCATTGCTTCTGTGACAAAGATCACGGGCAAACACACCTTCAAATTCGGCACCGATGTTCGTTTGCGCCGGATCAACTTCTTCAACGTTGGCGGCGCAGGTGGAACCTTTAATTTCCCGCGCGCATTCACAAATGGACCCAACCCCAGCGTGACAAGTCAGACGGGGGGAAACGGATTTGCCAGCTTCCTGCTCGGTTACGGAAGCGGATCCGCCAACATACAGGCTGGAGCCAATCTCCAGAACTGGTATTTCGCAGGCTACCTTCAGGACGACTGGAAGGTGAGCACCCGCCTGACCATCAACCTCGGCCTTCGGTACGAAACCGAAAGCCCGTATACCGAGCGCTATAACCAGCTCGTATCGTTTGACACGTCGCTTCCCAGTCCTGTAAAGAATGCCGCGTTCCCAGACCTGACCGGGGGTCTGCGATTTGCTTCACCGGACGATCGCTATGTGTACAACTGGGACCGAAACAACCTTGCACCACGCGCCGGATTAGCATACACAATCACACCCGAAACGGTCATTCGGGCAGGAGGTGGCGTGTTCTTCGCCCCGCTCGAGATCAGCAACAACGCAGTCGGGTTTATTCCGAATGCGGGGTTCGCATCGTCCACGCCCTTCACTGGCTCGCTTGACGGCAACCTGACGCCCTTCCGCACTTTATCGAACCCATTTCCTGATGGTCTGGTAGCACCTGTCCGCAACACTCTTGGCTCGTCGACATTCCTTGGACAAAGCGTTTCCGTTTGGGATTCTCACGCGCGCACCCCTTACAACCTGCAGTGGAATTTCGATGTGCAGCGTCAGCTTCCCTGGGGTGTTCTTGTGGACGCTGCCTATGCAGGAAATCGCGGTGTTGCACTTACGCGCGCCCGTGATTTGAACGCCCTGAATCCGGAGTACCTTTCACTCGGAACAGCACTACAAACCCCTCTTGTCAGCAATCCCTTCAGTGGTCTGATTACGGTCGGTACGCTGGCCCAGCCTACAGTCACCCGCCGTCAGCTGCTGTTGCCTTACCCTCAATACACGGGCGTTACCGTCATCAACTCCACCTCCGCCAATTCGATCTACCACTCGCTTCAGGTGAAGGCCGTCAAACGGATGAGTCAGGGCGTCAGCTTTCTGCTTGCATTCACTGCGGGCAAGCTCATTTCCGATGTCAACAATCAGCTCGCTCCCATCGGACCCACCAACAATAGCGGCGTTCAGAACTGGTACAACCTTCGTGCTGAACGAAGCGTTTCCGAAATGGACATCTCTCATCAACTTGCCCTTAGCGTGGTTGCGGAGCTTCCACTCGGACCCGGCAAGCGGTACCTCTCGGGGGTCCACGGTCCCGTCGCGAAAATCATAGAAGGCTGGCAGATCAACAGCATTCTGACGAACCGAAGCGGTCTTCCGCTCACGGCTACGACGACCATCGCAGGCGGTGGCAACCGGCCGAACAGCACCGGTGCCAGCGCCCGGATCGATGCCAACCGTTCCCGTAGTGCGGAAACTGAGCAATGGTTCGACACCACCGCGTTCACCCAGCCCGCTCCTTACACATTCGGCAATGTGGGTAGAACTCTGCCGGACGTTCGCAGTCCGGGTATGACCAACTGGGATGCATCGCTGGTGAAAAACACGGCGCTGGCTGAGCGTGTGAACCTGCAGTTCCGCGCAGAAGCGTTCAACGTCACGAACACTCCGTTCTTCTGGCTCCCGGGCACCAACCTCAATGATTCAACAACGTTCGGTAAGATCCGGTCCACTACGGGGCTGCCACGAGTAATGCAGATGGCTTTGCGCCTGGTTTTCTGATTTTAGGTGACTCAAACGTGATGACTTCTCCAAGACGCAGACACTTCCTCAAGACTCTGTCGGGTTCAGCCGCGGGCGCGCTTGCGTCAGCGAATCAGGCCGCCCCACAGGCGGCGCCGCAAACCAGGCCCAACATCCTGATCGTCATGGCCGACCAGCATCGCGCCGGACTCACAAAACGAAGCGGCTTTCCGATCGATACTATGCCGGCTCTGGATCGCCTGGCTGCCTCTGGAGTGGCGTTTGATCGCGCATACACAACGGCCCCCCTGTGCGTGCCGGCGCGCGAGAGCCTCCTTACCGGTCGATGGCCTCACGCTCATCGGGTCCGGCAGAACAGTGCCGCCCGTTTCGCGTATTTCGATAAAGACCTGTTCCACGTCACCAAGGAACTCGGCTATCGGACGGCTCTGGTCGGAAAAAACCACAGCCATCTGACACCCGAGCGAGTTGACTTTTGGCGTCCTTACATGCACTCGAACGGATATATTCCAGATCCGCCTCCCAAAGATTACGTCGAGTTTGATCGCTGGATGGGTCATCTCAATCACGGCACCGGGCAGCAAGCTACTCCGTTTCCGCTCGAGCTTCAGTTTCCATACCGGATTGTTTCCAACGCAATTGAATTCGTGGACAGCAGTAAGGATCAGCCGTTCGCGATGTGGGTGAGTTTTCCGGAGCCTCACAACCCTTATCAGGTGCCGAAGCCGTACTTCGACATGTTTCCACCAGATAGAGTGCCAGCTCGCGATTGGGGGCCGGAAGCTCTCAGGCGAAAAGGCTTCAAATGGAACTGGCTCCGGCAACTCGAGAACGATACCTACCCCGGCTATGACGACCAGTGGCGTCGCACTCGGTCCAACTATCTCGGCATGCTTCGGCTCATCGACGATCAGATTGCCAGGCTGCTGAATCATCTGGAATCGACCGGAAAACTGATGAACACAATCATCGTTTATCTGACGGACCACGGCGACTTCTTCTGCGATTACGGCCTGATCCGAAAAGGTGTCGACTTGCCTGAAGTGCTTACGCGAATCCCAATGGTGTGGTCGGGATGGGGCATTCGTGCGCAGACCGATCATCCGGCATTCGTTTCCACCGCGGATATCTTCCCAACTCTATGCGAAGCCCTGGGCGCAATGATGCCTGTCGGCACACAGGGTCGCAGTTTGTGGCCGCTTCTGCAGGGTAAAGACTATCCTCAGCGGGAGTTCGAGAGCATTTTTAGCGAAGTAGGCTTTGGCGGAATGGACTACGGCCCGGGCGATGAAATCGAACCCCGTACAGGTAGAACGACAGGCCCGTCTGGAGCCATTAGCACCTTCGACGAGCTCAATTCCTGCACTCAGAGCGGAAATATGAAAATGGTCCGCTGGGGTGACTGGAAGCTGACGTTCAATCGCGTTGGAGTGGGCGAACTGTTCAATGTGGTGAAAGATCCGTACGAACTGAATAATCTTTACACCGATAAAGAAGCCGCTCCCGTGCGAGAACATTTGACGACGGAGCTACTGCGATGGACAATTCGTACTCAGGATGATCTGCCTGTGGCGGCTTACAAGGCCAGGTGGCCCAACCGCAACTGGGAAGCACTCTATAGAAACAAAGGCTGAAATTCTATTTCACTCGATACGCGATGATCAGCGCGTTGGATGGCAGCCGCTTGGCGACCTTCGACGCAGGACCGAGAGCTTACCCACGCAGAACCGCCTCCTGTCTGGTATCCGATGTATATCACGTATTCAACGTCACTCCCAAACCAGCGGCAGTGGAGCAGATGGCACAAATAACCAGTGCAGCGTGGTGTGCAACACAACGCCTTGGCGCTACCGTCGCTTCTGCGGCTCCTTCACTTTGGTTTCCTGAAAGATTTTCAGTTCGCGGTCTGCGTCTTCCGGCTTTCCGATTTTGCGCAGCACGTGAGCGTATTGGTAGTGGGCTTCAGACAAGGAGGCGTCCAATGTTAGCGCCTTTTCCAGCCATTTCGCCGCAAGATCTGGCTTTCCAAGCCTTGCGAGCGCTTTTCCTCCCAAATAGAAATTACGGCCGGAGCTCGGATTCCGGTTTGCTGCTTCAGCCGCGAACTGGAACGCACTCGAGTAGTTGCCTTCTTTGTAGAGGAGGTTGGACACATTGCCGTAAACCCAGTCGTAGTCAGGGTGATCTTTGTGGACCAGCGCAAGTGCTCGTTGATACTGCTCCATCGCACGGGTGTTGTTGTTCAAGCCTTCAAACGCAAGGCCCATGTTGTCGTGTGCTCGAAAGGACTTTGGATCCAGTTCGAGAACCTTGCTGAACTGCGCAATTGACTCTGCAAATCGGTTCTGCTGATAGTAGATTCGACCCAGGGCGTAATACGGCTCCGGATTGTGAGGATCGTACTTTATCGCCGTAAGGATGGACTTTTCGGCTTCCTGCTCCTGCCCGAGCAGGTACAGCACATCACCCCGTAGTTTCAGCGCTGTCGGATTTGCGGGATCCCGCCGGACCGCGTCGTCCAGAGTTTCGGAGGCCGCCTCGAATGCCTGTTCCATAAACTGCGATTTTGCGATATTCAACAGAACAGGTAGCCGTTGCGGGCACAGCGGAAGTGCCTCCTGAAACAGACGTGCAGATTGACCGTAGTTCCTGCTCTCGTACAGTTCGCTCGCTCTCAGCAGCGTGCGCGTACAGTCCTGCGCCTGAGCGAGCACCGGCACGCAACACAGGATTAAGTTGAACAACCGGGGACCGGAACGTTTGCCGGCCCCTGGTTGCACTGAGTGTTTAAAACTCGACACGAAGAGACAACTGAATGTTGCGCGGCCCCTGCTGCGGACCGGTGATCTTGCCGAAGAGAGGACTCGTCACGTCAGTCACTGGATTTCCAAGACCGGAGCGATTGAACGCGTTGAAAGCGTCCGCACGAAACTCGACAGCGCGGCTCTCCAGGAAGGGGAAGCGCTTCTCGATTCCGAAGTCCTCAGAGAAGAAGTGTGGTCCTCGAACATTTGGCAGAAAACGCGGCGCTGTACCAAGTTTCAGCGGAACACCGTTCGGAGTTAGCGGTACTGCGGCGAAGGCTGCCGGATTCAGGTATTGATATGAGTTGCCAGAGTTGATTACATCCAGTTTCCCCGACTCGATCTTTGGGTTAACGCCGGCTAGCCAGTCCGGACGGATGGTGCCGTTGAACAAAGCATCGCTGCGGTATCCGCCCATCGTGACCTGCAGAGGAGACCCCGATCGGTAATTGTGTATGCCCGTCAGGTTCCAACCTCCAAGGATGGCGTTCCCTGCACCTCCCAGGCTGTATCGCCGGCCTTTTCCGACCGGGATTTCAGCGATCCAGGTCAGCTTGAAGTTATTCGGCGTGTTGAACTCCGTCACGGAGCGCTCAAGCCTGCGATTGTAAACGTCCTGAGCGGAGAGACCTCCGTCCACCTGATTCACCACGTCCGCGATGGCTTTCGAGTACGTGTAGGCTCCGAGAATAGCAAGGCCCTTAGTGAAGTGACGAGTCGCGGTGACCTGCAGGGAGTGGTAATTTGAAATCCCGAAATTCGAGAGATACTGCCCCACGCCCTGATACTGTGGGAATCTTCGTAGAGCCTGTGCCAGGGTGCCGGTGAAACCTGCATATGGCACAGGTGCAAGCGCGGGATTCGCCGAGAGTGGCTGCAGCAGAGCATCTCCAAACCGGAGTGCCGACACCGGGAGTTGATTCATGGCATCGAGTCCACCGGAGATCAGGTTTGTGCCTTTGTTACCGATGTAGCTGACATCCAGCACCAGATTCTGCGGCAACTGATACTGGATGCCGAAATTGAAGTTCTGCACGTAACCAAGCTTAGTGGCGCCGGGGTTGATGTAAGTCTGACCCAGGCCGTTCCCAAGTGCCGGATTTTTGTTCGGCAGTACGCCCGCAAAATTCGGATACGGTTGATCCAGGTACATGACCGGATCTTGCGGGAACTGCAGGTTGGTGTTAGCTGGCGCAAGACTAATTGTGCCGTTGTAGCCGAACGTCGAGGGTGTCGAGAAGTTAGTAACGGGAGCCATGTTGTTAATGCCATAGCCGCCGCGCAGCACCAGTCTCTCAGAGAGAGCATACGCGAAACCAACTCGCGGGGATAACTGCTTCCAGTTTGTGTTCTGGAATCCCTTTTGGCCGAGGTCTTCAGCCCACACCAGTGCTCCGGGAATGTTGCCTGCTCCGGCATTGGGAACGTTAGGATCCATGTTCACCATTCGGCCCGCCACTTCGTAGATGCCGCCGATAATCTCCCAGCGCAGCCCCAGATTTAAGGTCAGTTTCCGAGTGATCTTCCAGTCGTCACTGACGTAGAACGCGGGTACACGCGTGCGAAATCCCGGATTCGTTGGACTGAGGGCTCGGGAGGTGTTGTTCACGGCGCCGAGCAGAAAACTTGCGAATGCGTGCCCGGTGTTGTTGTTAAATCCGGGCAACTGGGTCTGGACGGACTGGAAATTGAAGGTTCCCGTACCGTCCTTGTTCCGAAAGTTGTAGTAGTAAAAACGGATTTCGGTCCCGAGCTTGAAGTTGTGCTTGCCCCGGACGATCGTCAGGTCATCCTGAAAAATCGTTGAGCCATTGTAGCTGCCGCCGCGATTCTCCGATCCAAGTCGATTTGTTGCTCCGATGCCACCTCCCAGAATCGTCGACCCCGTGAATGTCAGGGCCGGGAAGGTTGTCGACGCTGTATTCTGAAGGCCGATTTTGCTGGCCCAGTTCTGGTCCACATAAACGCTCTCATTCAGATTTCCGAAACGGTTATATCCGAGTGCGATGTGGTTGATGATCGATGCTGTGATCGTCCAGTCGTGCGCAAGCCGAACCATTCGCCCGGGTGTGTACTGATCCTGATAGACGTTGGTAGGAAGTCCGGGAGGCGCACCCCACCGGCCGGTTGGAGAGTTATTGCGCCGCCGGTTATTCATACTGAAGAAGGCAGCGATGCGTTGACGGTCAGTAAGGTTGTGATCCGACCTTCACAGAGATCATGTGTTCATTGAAGACGGGACAGCATGCACTCAGGTTGGGCATGTTGTTGAACAACGTCGACAATACTGGATCGTCAATGCCAACGTCCTGTACCACCTTCCGCGATACGTTGCTCCAGGCGGACTGGGGAATGATGTTGTTGGCGAATGGGTCACGGACAACCTGCCCGTTTACAGTTCTGGTTGTTCGGGGATCATAGATCTGCCCAAAGCGAACTGGCCGGCCGAGGGCATCGGTTCCCACTACCGTGCCGGAAGCGGAATTGCCCGTGTAGGCAGGATCAAACAGTTTCGAAAAGTCTCCGCGCTTCATGTCCGTGGTCGGTAAAGTAGTGAACGCGAGGGAATTGAAATCCCGCACGCGAGTTCGTTCGTAGTTGACAAAGAAGAAGGTACGGTTCTTCCCGTTGTAGAGCTTCGGGATATATACAGGTCCCCCGAGCGCTCCTCCGTAATTGTTCAGCTTGTAGGGCGCACGCGCTTTCCCAATGGCATTGTTGGTGAGACTGTTCGCACGCAAAACATCATTCTGGATGTAATCGTATGCGCTGCCGTGGAGGTTGTTCGTTCCGCTCTTGACTGCGAAGTTGGCCACAGCTGTCTGGCCGCCGCCATATTGAGCACCGATAGTGCCGGTCTGCAGTTTGAACTCACTGATCGATTCCGCAGAAGGGCTGAACTCATTATTGCTGCCGCCCTGCAGGTCGAACCTGCCAAGCGACATACCCTCGATCAGAATCTCGTGCGAGTATTGCTGACCGCCGTTGATCGATCCCTGAAACTCACCGCCCGTTGTGCCGGGCAGTGAGCGAAATATAAACGACTGAATCTGTCGGCGGCCATCACCTACGGCTATGGGCCATGTGTCGAATTCTCGTTCGGTGACATAGCGGCCTATCTCTGCCGTGCCGGTCTCAAGAAGAGGGGCCTCAGCCGAAACTGTCACTTGTTCGGCGGTCTGTCCAAGTTCCAGCCGCAGATCGACGGTGAGTGTTTGTGCAACTGACAGGTCTACTCGTTCCGCGACTGACGTTCGAAAACCTGAAGAGGTCGCCGTGATTCTGTAAGTTCCAGCAGGCAGATACGGAATACGGTACACACCTGCGTCCGTTGTCGTAGCTTTGAATTCGGTACTCCGATCGATGCTGGTGGCGGTCACGATTGCACCGGGAACCACCGCACCGTTCGGGTCTGTGATTGTGCCGTTCAGTGAGCCTCGTTCTCCTTGCCCGAAGAGGCTAATAGCAAAAAGCAGGAAGAAAAGTGTTCTGTACACGTCTCGTTCCCCTCCACTCGAAAAAAGGCCGCCCGAGCGACCGGAATTCGTTCTATTAGATCACTGTGGGCGTTTTAACTTGGGGGGACCTCTGGAAACGCATGCCTGTTTAGAGCCCAGGTTTCGGCGACGAACGGCAGGGTCTTGTCAGATTGTGTCCACTTCTCCAGTTCTGGAGTCGTTCTTATTATTGTGGTTAGTGCCGCTTTTCGCCTCGACACAGCCGAGTGAAAGCAGTCATCAAACATATTTTCCGCAAAATCGTCAAAGTTCTAACAGGAATTGCCGGAGAATCGCCAGACAGAAATCCCCCGATTGCCGGCACTCCCGACAACGATAGAGCCAGGATTTTACAACTGTCGCCCCAACTGTTCAGATCGGTGTGCGTGTCGTTAACTGACCCGCGAGCCCGATCAAGATAAGAAGCAAACCGATCCCATGCCGGATTCGGAAGGGTTGCAACAACGATCGCGGAACCTCCTTGTCACAGAAGGCCAGCGCCCAACCGAGGGTAAAGCACCCACGGCAAGCCCACACGGCCAATTCAGGCGTGCCCCGGAGCAGCGCTGGGAAAGTAATCACCAGGCCGAATGCATAGATCACTCCCGCAATGCGTGCTCCATGCAACCGGCCCTGAGTGTCTCGAAAGAAGTTTCCCATTATCCACTCTCGCGAGTCCGTCGCCCGGAAGAGCATATCGCCTTCCGCGGCTGAATGCGCCTCACTGACCAGTGACACGGTCGGCCGCGTGTGTCCGCCCACAGGTCAAGGTGATGATCTCGAATACCGGCCATCGCTGTCGACGAGAGAACAGGGGTAAAGGGACCGAAACTACAACGCTTTCATTCTGCGCATTTGCGAGGACATGACATGCGGCTCGTAAGATTGCGCGGCGAAGCAGACCAGCAGCGCGAAGGTGTTCTAGTACCACTTCACCTGGGCGGAAACCTGACTCACGCGTACCTCCATCAGTTACATTCGCCAGGCGAGCCACTGCGTAGACGCGCTGCTCGAGCCCGATCTTTTATCACGTGCGATGCAGTCCTTTCATTCCTGCTAGGATAACGTTCCACATGGCGAAACTCGTCCGCGGATTGACAGTCACCTCCGCCGCATCTCTCAATATCGCCAACATGATCGGTACGGGTGTGTTTCTGAAGGCTCGTGTCATGACATGTAACGTGGATTCGCCTGTAGCCGTGCTCGCCGTATGGGCCGCCTCCGGCGTTCTGGTGCTTGCTGGCTCACTCTGTTATGCGGAACTCGCTGCCATGTTTCCACGCGCGGGTGGCGAGTATGTTTTCATCACTGAGACTTACGGCAGACGAGCAGGATTTTTATGGGGCTGGGCTTACACGGCCATCACGCGGCCCGCATCACTTGCGGCGCAATCGGTCGCGACTGCGGTTTTTCTGAACATCGTATCGAATGGCGCTGTCAGTAATCATCTGACTTTGATTTCGGTGACGGCGATTTTGGTGGCCACGTTGATCAACTCGGTCTCCGTCACGATGACGGGCTGGGTGGCGTCGCTGTTCACAGTCGTCAAGGTACTGCTTGTGTTCGCGGTAGGCTGCTGCGCGTTTCTGCTCTCTCACGGAGACTGGCTGCACTACGCGCTGTCGGGCGCGGGCGGCGCGTGCGAATCAGTTCCAGCGGCCACACGGGGCGGACTTGCCGGTTTCGGGGCAGCGATGATTGGAGCGCTCTGGGGCTTCCAGGGCTGGGCGCTATTTTCGCCGATGGCTGGGGAGATACGCGATCCACAGAGGAATGTACCGCGGGCTTTCGTCATGGCAGTGGCAACCGTAGGCGCTCTTTACCTGTTCGCAAATGCCTCATATTTTTATGCGCTGACGCCACTCGAAGTCGCTTCAGTGCCGGCCTCCTCCTCGGTAGCAACAGTAATGCTGGCCCGGGTATTCGGCGCAGCAGGTGCAGCACTGCTTGCAGCGGGCATGATGGTTTCCTCATTCGGCGCCCTGCAAACTGGAGTGGCGCCGGCTATGAGAGTACCGTACGCGATGGCCAACGACGGCCTGTATTTTGATTTCCTGAATCGACTCTCTCGTCGCGGTGTGCCAGTGCGTGCGGGGTTCTTCGTCGCAGTGATTGCATCCACGCTCGCCGTGGCAGGCAATTATGACCGGCTGACAGACTACGCCGTCTTTTCTTTATGGCTGTTTTATGGGCTGACGGCTTCGTGCCTGATCGTCTTGCGAAGAAAGAAGCCGGACGCCATACGTCCATACCGCGCGCCCTGGTACCCGGTTGTCCCAGCCCTCTTTTGTTTGGTGACGCTGGTACTCCTGATCAACACTCTGTTCACGCAGCCCTTGCAGTCAATCGCGGGTCTGTGCATCATTGCGACGGGTTTGCCTTTTTACTGGTACTGGACGCGAGCGGAACGGTTCCGGCTGGCGGAGCATGTCGCAGAAGCGCCAAGTCCAACCGCTCGGAGCCGACACAATTGAGAACTTTCCTCATCCGCGCCGCTGTAGTCCGGCTGCCACTTACATACTCAGGTCCTTCAACACGACACGACGTGGCTGGCAAGATTCACTAGATCTGTCTGGACCGAACCGTTCTCCGCATGTTCGGTCGAGCCGGCCAGGTGCCGGACGAGTTCGGATCGGTCAGTCCATCAACTGCCGCTGTGAAAATACCGCCCACAAAGGTGAAACTGAGTAACGCCGCATCAAAGACAGCGCGGTTGCGAGCATGCCGGCGCCCTCGTCTTACTCAGGAACTGAGCAGCTGTTTCGTGAACTCTGCTTCGCCGTGCACGTCGGTCAGCCGCATATCCCGGCTTTGGTAGAGGTACGTCAGCCTGGTGTGGTCCAGACCCAGAAGACTGAGTATCGTCGCGTTCACGTCGTGCACGTTAAACGGCGATTCCTGCGGCCGCAGCCCGAAATCGTCGCTGGAGCCGAGCACCTGCCCACCATGAATGCCGGCACCTGCCATCCACATGCTGAATACATAGGGATGATGGTCACGGCCCTTGGTGCCCTCTGCCAGTGGTGTCCTGCCGAACTCGCTGTTCCAGACGACCAGCGTTGAATCGAGCAAGCCTCGGGACTTCAGGTCTGTCAGTAGTCCCGTGATCGGCTGGTCAGTTTTTTTGCACATCAGCGTATGCGACCCATGGAGGTCCGTGTGTGCGTCGTCCCAGTCCTTGCCAATATTCGTTCCTGAATACAACTGAATGAATCGCACTCCGCGCTCAACCAGACGCCGAGCCAGAAGGCACTTGCGCCCGAAATCATCTGTATCCGGCTCACCAATACCGTACAGCGCTTTCGTTGCGGCCGTCTCCTTGCTGATATCCACCGCCTCCGGCGCGGAACTTTGCATTCGAAAGGCCAGCTCATAGGAAGCGATTCGTGCTTCGAACTCCGACCCTCCTCCGTGAGCATTGAGGTGCTTCTGATTCAGTTCGGCGATGAGGTCGAGTGAGTTGCGCTGTGCCTTCGGCGTGATCCCCTGAGGAGTCGCGAGATTCAGAACCGGATACTCGCCGCTGCGGAACACCGTGCCCTGATAGACCGCGGGCAGGAACCCGGCGTTATAAACGCTGGGCCCCGACTTCATCGCACCATCCGACATCACCACGAATGCAGGCAGATTCTGATTCTCTGAGCCCAGCCCGTAGGTTACCCATGAGCCGAGGCAGGGCCGTCCAGGAAACTGCGAACCGGAATTGCGGAGATACAACCCAGGAGCGTGATCGAAGGCATCACCGTAACAGGAGCGAATGAGCGCGATTTCATCCGCTTTCGACGCGATACCGGGAAACAGCTCAGAGATCTCCATTCCCGACTGGCCGTGGCGCTGAAACTTCCAGGGACTTCCACGCATAGGCGCACGGGCGAAGTCGATGCGATTTGTCTTGAGTCCCTTCGCCATTTCGGTTGAGATTGTCTGGCCGTCGCGTTTCGCCAGTTCCGGTTTCGGATCGAACGTGTCAACGTGGCTGACCCCTCCATGCATGAAGAGATGGATCACAGCCTTGGCGTGCGCGGGGCGATGCGGCGGCTTCGGCGCGAGCGGATTCGCCACCTCGGCTTTTGCCAGCTCGACCATAGCCGCCTCGCCGACCATTGACGCCAGCGCAATGCTGCCAAATCCGCGGCCAGTATTCCGGAGCATTTCACGTCTGCTGAAGTTTTTCATGCTGGTGGCTTAATCTATGTACAGAAATTCGTTAGTGTTGAACAGTACACGGGTCAGTTCAGCGGCAGCCGCTTTCCTTGACCCGAGTTCCGCGGTTTGCCGTTCCAGGAACGTTTGCGCGCTTGTGATTTCTTCTGCTCGTGGTACGCGGCGGTACACCGCAATCCAGGTCTTTCGTATCAACTCGCCGTCATCCAATGCCGTTGACGCAACAGTTTTCTCGGCAAGGCGATTTGCTTCCTGCACGGTCCACTGCCCGTTCAGCAGTGTCAGAGATTGCGGTGCCGTATTGCTTTCGACTCTTCTGGAGCAGCTTTGAATTCCTTCCGGTGCGTCAAAGGTTTCGAACATAGCAGGCCGGAACGTCCGTCGGGCCAGCATGTAGACGCTGCGCCGCGTATGTTCGGAGACATCGGCAGTTGGGGTCCACATGCCGTTTCCGCTCAGGCCGTACAACTCTTCTTTCGCAATCGTCGGCACCACGGGCCGCCCCGCCATCTTCAGATTCAACGCACCGGAACTGTCCAGCATGCTGTCGCGAATCTCTTCCGGCAGCAACCTTCGGCGATTGAAATGCGAAAGGTAGATGTTGGCCGCGTCGTGCTCTGTGGCGCTGCCTGACACCTCAGAACTTTGACGATAGACGCTGGAGGTCATGATGAGCTTTGTCAGCTTCTTTACTGACCAGCCGTGCTCTGTGAACTCCGTTGTGAGCCAGTCCAGCAGTTCGGGATGCGACGGCATTCCGCCGCGGTGACCCAGATCGCTTGGCGTCGCGACTAATCCCTGGCCGAAATGGTATTGCCAGATGCGATTCACCATCACTCTGGCGGTAAGCGGATTATCCTTTGTAGCGATCCAGTTCGCGAGCGCCTTCCGGTTCCCCGTTGATGTGGCATCCCAGGCGGGCTCCGGGACAACCCCGCCACCCAGCGCGGTCAAAAAGCCGGGCGGCACCGGCTCAGGCTTTCGCCCGCCACGCCCCGGCAGCCACGACCGCACCGGTGACTCCCGGCCAATGTCGTGGATTCCTGGTGCAAAGGGACCAGGCTTGTAGTTACGGAACATCTGAATCAGCTGCTGCTCCAGCGCGTGAAGCTTTGGTTCATCTTCGGGCTTGACTCGGCTCACTGCGTTGCTGCCGGGCGCTTTGTTGCCCGCACTTACCTGCTTTCCAGCGCCGGAGGGCAGTATCGCCGAGAGCTGATCGGCGATTTCATACAGACGTACCTGGCGCGATACTTCTGCCAGATCGTAGCCACGAGCCGGATCATACTGCAGGAAGACTCTGGTCTTCTCTGCAGGCTGAAAGATGGCCTGAAGTGCGTAGTAGTCTCGCTGCGAGATCGGATCGAACTTGTGGTCGTGGCAGCGGGCGCAGCCCACGCTTAGGCCGAGGAATACCGATCCCGTGGTGTCGACCCAGTCCACGAGCGTTTCAACGCGATTAACGTCTTCGACCTTGTACAGCATGTCCCGATTCGGGCCCACGGTGTAAAACCCCGTACCGGTCATCGAAGGAGGGTCGTCGGCGTAAAGCTCGTCACCGGCTATCTGCTCCTTGATGAAGCGGTCATACGGCTTATCGGAGTTGAATGAATCGATCACGTAATCGCGGTAACGCCAGGCGTAAAGAAGGTACGGATCCTGCTCGAATCCCGCTGTATCTCCATAGCGCGCCAGGTCGAGCCAGTGTCGGCCCCATTTCTCTCCGTACCGCGGCGACGCAAGCAGTTCGTCGATCAGCTTTTCGTACGCATCCGTCGCGGGATCGTTTACGAACTTTTCAATCTGCTCGGGAGAGGGCGGAAGCCCATGAAGGTCAAAGTATGCTCGGCGAATCAGAGTCCGCCGGTCTGCTTCGGGTGCCGGCTTCAGCTTCACGGCAGCTAGCTTTTCACTGATGAAGGCATCTATGGGGGTTCGGACCCAACGGTCCTTGGTAGCTGGAACAGCCGGACGCACCGGTTTCCGGAACGACCACCAGCTCTGCCCTGTTGCTCCGGCCGCAGACCCCGTCGTTGGCGAAGGGGCTAAAGCCTTTGGCCACACAGCACCGGCGTTGATCCAGCTCTCGATCGTTGCAATCTCACCCTCGGACAGCTTCGGACCGGGCGGCATAGCCAGTTCGCCCGTCCTGCGAATTGCCTTCACCAGGAGACTGCCGGAAGCGTTCCCTGCCACGAAAGCGGGTCCGCGCTTGCCACCCTGCAGCGCGGCGTCACGCGCGTTGAGCCGCAAACCGCCCTGGGCAAGATCAGCCCCGTGGCAGGCAAAACATCGCTGTTCCAGCGCGGCGACGGCTCGCGCAGGCAGTTCGGAATCCTGACCGTAAAGAAACGGCACCATTGCCGCAATTGCAAAAAACAGCCGAATCATAGGTGGGTTGCGCTAACTAAAGTATGGCGTATCACGAGCTTCAGAATGTTTCCCGGGTCATCAGTTCCCGCTGGGCTACATGATGTGGATACCTGATGTGGATACCTGATAAGGTCGACTTTCACAGCTCCTTAACAGATATGCGAACCCCAATCATTGCCGCCTCGCTGGGCCTGACCCTGCTGATGGCGCAGACACAGCCGGCACTCACAAAAGCCTCCATAGATCGCTGGATGCAGGAACTTTCGAACTGGGGCCGCTGGGGAAAAACTGACCAGATGGGCACCGTAAACCTGATTACTCCGGCAAAGCGGAAAGCGGCCGCTGCGCTCGTCAGGGAAGGTTTTTCGGTCTCGCTGTCTCGCGAGGCGGACCGCACAGCGGCTGCCGACAATGCGCAGCCGTTTGTCCAGACGATGACATCGAGTTCCGACAGCCCGGACCCTATGTTCGCGATGGATACCTTCACCATCGGTTATCACAATCTGGCGGTGACTCATTTCGATTCCTTGTCACACATGTTTTACGAAGGCAAGATCTACAACGGCTACTCGCAGGCTTACGTGAACTCCGCCGGGGCGAAGCAACTCGCAGTAACTGCCTTCGGCGACGGGTTTTTGTCCCGTGGAATCCTGATGGATATCCCGCGGCTGAAGGGTGTGAAATACCTTGAGTTGTCGACGCCGATTTTTCCCGCAGATCTTGACGCGTGGGAAAAGAAGGCCGGAATTCATGTCGGAGCGGGCGACATTGTGTTCGTTCGAACGGGCCGCTGGGCACGCAGGGCGGAAAAGGGCCCATGGAATGCGGGTGAGCTTGCGGCCGGAATGCACGCGAGTTGCGCGCAGTGGTTCCACAAGCGGGACGTGGCCGCAGTCGGCAGCGATGCGCATGGAGAAGTGAAGCCCACGATGGTGGAAGGTGTTCCCTTCCCGCTGCATCAGTTGCTTCTCATCGCGATGGGAACTCCGATGTTTGACAATTGCGATCTGGAGCGTCTTAGCGAGGCTGCCGCAAAGCGCGGTCGCTGGGAGTTTCTTTTCACCGCCGCGCCTCTCGTCGTTCCGCTCGGCACTGGGTCACCCCTCAATCCGATTGCGACGTTTTAGACGCAAGTACGCGGTAGGTATGAACGATGTCCTATTTGCTCGGCGGTGTTGATTCAGGCGCGGCTCTCGTCAGGGTAATGGGGCCAATTCGGTCATAAACCCACTTTTTGGGATTGTTATGCTGAGCCGAAAACGTGCCCACCAGACTCCCGTCCCGAAGTTCAATCTTCCATCGCAGATGCTCGCCACCATCCAGTGTCAGGTACCGGTAGAGGTTGAGCTTTCCACCATCCTGTTGCACGTCGATCGGAACGGATCCGATGCCGTTGCGGTTCAACTGAACGCCAGTAAGTTTACCCCCCTCGATCCGGAACTCAAATATGTGCTTCTCCTCCCGTTTGGTGCTGCCTTCGTCCGTTGTATCGGCGATCCCTGTCCAACGGCCGGCAAGGTCCTGGGCGGCGACGGCGCCCGCGGCCACGAACCCAATCACGGCAAATCGCGCGGCGAACTTCATCAGCGTCCACTATATATCGACTTTGAAACGTCCTGAGCCGGGCTACGGGACGCTGGTGTGACGGTCTACAATTGTTGATAATCTAGGGGTATGGCGAAGCCAACCGATCTTATCCAGGGCACTCTTGATCTGTTGATCCTCAAGACCATCTCGCTCGAACCAAAACACGGCTGGGCCATTGCCAGGCGAATCCAGCAGGTTTCAGAGGAAGCCCTCCAGATCCAGCAGGGATCTCTGTACCCGGCGCTGCACCGTCTGGAACAGCAGGCCTGGATCAAGGCGGAGTGGCGCCCAACCGAGACCGGGCGAATGGCAAAGTTCTACTCGCTTACCCGTTCGGGACGGAAGCAACTGGAGAAGGAACTGGCCAACTGGCGTCGTCTGTCAGCGGCTATCAACGTCGTTGTACAGGAGGCTTAGCAATGCGGATTCTGGACAAAGCCCGCTTGCGCCTTCGATCGCTGTTCCGCCGTCCGGATGTCGACCTCGAACTTGAAGCCGAACTTCGTTTCCACCTGGATCAGCTCACTGGGGAGAACATTTCATCCGGTATGCCGCCCGAGGAGGCGCGCCGGGCCGCGCAGCGCATCATCGGCGGCATCGCGCAATTCAAAGAGGAGTGCCGGGACGTGCGCCGGGTAAACTTTGTCCAGGATTTCGTGGAAGACGTTCGTTACACGATTCGATCCCTTGCGAAGAGTCCAGGGTTCACAGGAGTTGTGGTCGCGACACTGGCTCTTGGAATAGGAGCAAACACTGCTATTTTCACGATCCTTCATGGAGTGCTGCTCCGGCCTCTCGAATACCCAAAACCCAATCAGCTGATGTACCTGACCGCAGAATCTCCGGCAACCGGGGGCACGGGAAATCCGCTTTCTCCGCCAGAGTACGCCGAGTTCCGGCAGATGAATCAGTCGTTCGCGGCTGTCGGCGCTTATTCGACCGGCGGCACAGCGTATACCACCGGCGAGGTGAACCTCACGGCCGGGGATCGGCCTCTGCGGGTGCGCTCGATCTCCGTCGATGCGCATTTGCTCAAGGCGCTCGGATTTCAGCCGGAGCAGGGACGGTTTTTCAGTGACGAAGAAACCGCGCGCTGGACGGGAACGCTACCCCCGCCGATCGCAATCCTCTCGCACGAATTGTGGCGAACGGCATTTGGAGGGCGATCGCTCGTTGGACAGAAGATCGAAATCGAAGGCCGCCCCCACGAAATTATTGGGGTTATGCCATCCCGGGCCGACGTCATGGATAACCACACTCAGGTCTGGTTGCCTCTATGGCTGCACCCGAATACGGCGCGGCAGCGCGATGCCCACGTCCTGTACGTGGTTGCGAGACTCAAAGACGGCGTCACCTTCGCCGCGGCACAAACGGAGTTGAACGCATTCGTCGAAGACTGGGGCGAGCGTGTCGGCGCGAAAGACCATGTCCCCACGAAGCGCCCTGTCTACGCAGCAGACCATACTCTTCAGTTGCGGACGTTACAAGACGCGATCGTTGGCAGTTCCAGTCGGCAGATATGGGTTTTGCAGGCCGCCGTGGGATTTGTGCTGCTCATCGTCTGTGCAAATCTCGCAAATTTGATGATGACTCGCGCCGGGTCACGCAGACGTGAGTTCGTACTGCGGACTGCGCTCGGAGCGAGCCGCTGGCGCCTCCTTCGGCAGACGCTAACCGAAGGTGCAGTGCTGTCCGGAGCCGGTGGCGTTCTGGGTCTGGCCATCGCCAGTGCTGGCGTGCGCGGGCTCGTCCGTGCTTATCCGACCAGCATTCCACGAGCGAGTGAGCTTGCGATCGATTTACCCGTGCTTCTGGTTGCGCTCGGCGTGTCAATGGGAACCGCCCTGCTTTTCGGATTCGTGTCGTTCGGGCGCCCGAAAACGAGTATGGCGACGGCACTTAAAGAGGGCGCAAGGAGTGCGACCGGCGGCTGGCGTCATTATGCCCGTCACGGTCTTGTGACGGCGCAGGTCGCTTTCGCGGTGATGCTGGTTATCGGAGCGGGTTTGCTGGTTCAGACGGTCTATAACCTGACGAGGATCGATGCGGGATTTGACCGATCGCGGCTGGTGACGTTCTCGATGACATTGCCGATGGCTAATTCGGATCCTGACACACGCGCGCAGGCATATCAGCGCGTGCTGGAAAAGATCCGCTCTGTGCCGGGAGTGCTCGGAACGGTTGCGATGTCCGGTCTGCCGCCGGATCGAACTCCGGATGCGATTGCGACTCCTGTCGAGAACTACACATCCGAGGATGGAAGGAACTTCGCGATCGTGGACTACTACCAATTCGTGATGGGCGACTACTTCGGAACGATGGGCATCCCTATCGTCTCGGGCCGCGGCTTTCTACCAACCGACAACGCATCCCAGGGCAGTGTGGTCATCGTCAATGAAACGTTGGCAAACAGGCTCTGGCGGGGTCAGAACCCGATCGGCCAGCATCTGCGGCCTCCGGGCGGATCGTTTGGTGCCAGCGAGGACGTCTGGCATACGGTGATTGGAGTTGCCAGGGACGTCAGGCAGCGCGGGGTGGAGCGCCCGGCAGGAACTGAACTCTATATAAACCTTGACCAGCACCGCGTCTCTCCGCCAAGTATGAATGTGGTGATCCGAACGACGCTGCGAGCGGCCGCGCTGTCAGCGACGATCGAGCGAGTGGTCCGAGAGGTGGACGCTGCGGTTCCCATCGTGCGGCTTCGCGATATGGATTCGGTCTTCGCCGACTCAATTCGCAGGCCGAGGCTTCTGGCGCAGCTGTTGGGCGCTTTTGCCGGACTTGCGCTGCTGCTCGCAGCCATCGGCACTTACGGGGTACTTTCTTACATGGTGACGGAGCGGCGGCGTGAGATCGGGATTCGGGTCGCTCTGGGTGCAACTCGAACCGACGTGCTCGCACATATCATGAGGCAAGGGCTTCAGGTCACGGCGTTGGGTGTCATGGTTGGCGTTGCAGGTGCACTTGCGGTGAATCGACTGATAGCGTCAATGCTGTTCGGTGTGCAGCCGACAGATACAGTGACGATCGCCTGTGTGATCGCTGCCATTACCGCGATAGCGATGCTCGCCAGTTGGCTGCCGGCATGGCGCGCATCGCGGGTGGACCCCAACGTCGTGCTCAGGGACGAGTAAACAACTGAGACGCTCTCTTAGGCATGCGGAACGGCGTGGCTTTCGAGATCTCTTATGCTCCAGATCGAGGGCTGTCGGATGTAGTCGCCTCATAATTAACGCACGCGACGTCTCCGCCAACAACGTAGATTCAATCAGATTCAGTTTCCGGGCCATACGCCTTCCTACACTTCTTCAGGTGACAGGGAATGGTTTCTCCCGACCAAAGTGACGTTTCAGAAACTCTGCCGCAAGTTTGGCACCCGAACTTGTGAACGCCAGCGATTTGGCCTTGTTCCGCGGGTCGTGAATCCAGCCTCTTTGATGAAGTGCGTCAAGAACATCCCAATCCATGCCCTTCCATGCCCGCGTCGCATTACACTCGGGGAACGCTGTCAGGCTGAGAATTGCTAACGCGGCTTCGCATAACCTGTCCTGGTCCAGATCCGGTGAAAGCGCCATCCCACCGGTTTATCACGGAGCTGCGAACGCTGGGGCACAACGGATCGCCGGGCCAGTGCTGAAGCTGAGAATCGACGCAGGCTGCTAATTCCGTCGACTTGTTCCGCTCCTATTACAGGAGTGCTGTTTCGGGCGACATGCGGTCACGCCCCGGCAGCTGAGGCGGTTGCAGGACCCCGGCTGCCAGCTTTATAAACGCGAATTCAAAACTTCACTCCCGGCGATCTCGGAATACTTTCGTTTTCAGGAAGAATTATGACTCGTTTTCCCACAATTTTGCCTCTGGTCATCCTTTGCCTCACGGCGTTGGCGCGTTCGGCGCCTTCGGCCAGTCCTTCAGCGGCCGAATCGGAGGTCTCATTACCGATCCGAGCGCCGCCGCGATACCCGACGCTTCCGTCACAATCGTCAACGAGGGCACCGGACTCCAGCGTCGAGTGCCCGCCGATGGCAGCGGCCTTTACGTCGCAGCCGAACTCCCGGTGGGCTACTACACCGTACGGGTACGGTCACCCGGCATGGGTGCGAAAGAAATTCAGCAAGTCAAGGTCGATGTCGGAGGTGATACGCGCGTTGATGTCACGCTGTCCCCTCAGGCGATCGATCAGTCGATCGACGTAACTGCGGAACCAGCTGTTCTGCAGCGAGACTCCAGTTCCCTCTCGGAAGTGGTCGGAACGCGGCAGGTTGAGGAACTTCCACTCAACGGCCGCGATTTCCGAAAACTTGCGTTTCTCGTTCCGGGTGCCGCACCGCGGTCACCGCGCGGTTCACTCGGGTCCTTTACAGCGAATGGACAGCGCGAAAAATCGAACATATTTCTCATTGATGGCGTCGACAACAATGACTCGTTCCGCAATCAGCCATCCTTCAATCAGGGAGGCGTTGCCGGGGCTCAGGCGGTGCTGTTCCCGGTAGATGCACTCGCCGAGTTCAGCGTGCAGACGCAGGGCGCCGCCGAGTACGGCCGCAACTCGGGAGCTGTCGTGAACGCAGTCATCAAATCCGGATCCAGTCAGTTTCATGGATCGCTCTACGAATTCCTTCGAAATGACAAATTAAATGCGCGCAACTTTTTTGAGACGCTGCCCGGCGCAACGAAGGGTCCGTTTAAGAACAGCAACTACGGGGCAACAATCGGGGGCCCTGTCGTGCACAATCGCACATTCTTCTTCGCCGGGTTCGAAGGCGAAAGAGGCCGTCCCAGTTCATCGCTCGCCGTCAGTGTCCCGGGCGCGGCGGATATTGCAGACGCACGTGCCGCAAACGCCGCTGCGGGCAGACCCGAAAATGCACTCGGTGCGAACATCCTCAGCCTCTATCCTCACGAGAACGTCCCCGGTGCGAAAGCCAACCTGGCGTACAGCCTTCCGAATAACATCGACAGCGATAACTTCCTGGTAAAAGTCGATCATCATCTCAGTGACCGCTTTACTCTCAGCGGAAGATACATTTTCGGGAACGGAAACCAGACCTTCCCCCTTAATTCAGGCCAGGGCTCCCAACTGCCGGCGTATCAGACCGTTGTTCCTACCCGGGTACAACTGGGCGGCCTGAATTTTCTGCAGGTCTTGACTCCGCAGCTGATTCACGACACCCGCATAAGCTTCAATCGCTATGCTCAGGTCTTCTCGGCACTCGACTCGGAGTTCGACCCGGCGAGCATCGGCCTTATCACGGGAGCGAAGGGCGGATTGCCGACCATCGTTGTTGGAGGATTTGAAAGTCTGGGTGCGCCGACTAATGAGCCCCGCGGCCGTGTCAGCCAGTCGTGGCAGTTTGTCGACTCTCTTGTCGTCATACGTGGAAGCCATACTTTCAAAACCGGCATGGATTATCGCCGCTCTCTTGTGCGGTCGTACAACGATCAGTTCTCGCGAGGAAGGCTAACCTTCAACAACCTTGCCGACCTGCTTGCCGGAGTCGCTGCACCCAGCGGGACCAGCATCGCGCGGGGAGACACGCGGCGCGACACCTACACCAACAACATGGGGTTGTTCCTGCAGGATGACTGGAAGGTAAGCCGCAAGCTGACTCTGAACCTCGGACTTCGATACGAATACACCGGACCGCTCTCCGAGAAATCGGATCGCATCGCCAACTTCCTTCCCACCGTCGGTCTCGTCCGTGTCGGAGAGGGTCTTGACAGACTGTACGACCGTGACTGGAATAACTTTGCGCCTCGCTTCGGCTTCGCGTGGGACCCGAGGGGAACCGGTAAGACAGTTGTGCGCGGAGCGTACGGTTTCTACTACGACTCCCCTTCGCAGGACTTCTTTCTCGCGCAGAGTTTTCCCAATGGAAATGTGGGTACCAATCCGGCACCCGGACTGGGAACCTTCACGACGAACTTCACCGGCCCGGTGCCGTTCGGCACAGGTGTCGACATCTTTGGCAGCGTCAGCACACCGGTGCCACCGTTTACGGTGTTTGGGGTCGACCAGCACATGCGAACACCTTACGTCCAGAGCTATAACTTCAACGTGCAGCAAACGATCGTCGAAGGTACCGTGCTCCAGGTCGGCTATGTCGGATCGAAAGGCACAAAATTGTTCCGCGTGCGCGACATCAATCAGGCACTGGCCGGACCGGTGGATACGTTACAGCAGCGGCGCCCGTTCAACACACTCTATCCCCAGTTCGCGGGTATCTATCAGCTGGAAGCCTCTGCCAGCGCAAGCTACAACGCTCTGCAGATCGTTCTTCGAAGGCGTCTCTCAAAGGGGCTAACGCTGTTCGCCTCTCATGTCTGGTCACATTCCATCGACGATGCTTCAAACGGCTTCTGCTCATGTACGGCCGGCGTTTCTCTGCCGCAGAACAGTTTCGATACGCGCGCAGAGAAGGCTTCTTCCAGCTTTGACCAGAGGCAGCGCTTCACAATGAACTTCGTGTATGACCTCGACGGTCTCACTCGTTCAGTGAACTGGCTCCCGAAGCCGTTGACACGCGGGTGGCAGTTGAGCGGCATCTATACCCTCGCCAGTGGCCTTCCAGTCACTCCCTTCTGGAACGGCGCTGCAACCAGCGGAAGCGGAGAATCCAGCAACGACCGGCCGAACGTCATCAGCAATCCAAACGACGGCCCCCACCAGCGTGACGCCTGGTTCAATACCGCGGCATTCGTCGCCGCCCCGAAAGGTACATTCGGCAATGCCGGACGCAACACGATCATCGGTCCGCGCACCAACTCAGGAGATTTTTCGATCCTGAAGACAACGAGGCTGAGAGAGGGGATGAACCTGCAGTTCCGAGCCGAATTCTTCAACATCTTCAACCACCCCAATTTTGCATTGCCAAACGTCACCGTCAACAGCGCGGCATTTGGAACAATCGCCAGCACGCCTGATGTCGCGAATGGAAATCCCCTCGGAGACGGAGGTCCTCGACTCTTGCAGCTGGCATTGAAGTTTGTATTTTGAGAATGAGCGCACAGCAAGCCTTGCGAATTGCTGGTCGTCGGATCTGATCCTGGGCTAAACATTGCTGGCCGCAGAGTCAGATCCATTCTGGGCGACGCCGCAGCTTTATGGATTGAGCCAATGGAGTCGAATCACCAAAAACACTTCGAAACAGTTGGTAAATGCGGCGGCGCTGAAACTGTGTTTATTTGAACGATCGCGTTCCTCTCCCCTGATTCGGCCGAACTGGCACGTCAACGCCGATCAGTAGTCTGCGTTGAACGCAAGATACGAACCACGAATGATGCCAGCCAACTTTGAGTTCTGGGTGGCAAACTCGAACCGCGGGCAAGCTCGCTTGGCACTTCCAGCCCTTCAGAGAGCTTGAAGTGACAGCCCTCTTCCTGGAATCATCGATACTCTCGTGGAACGCGTATGGCATGGGAATATTGTCGATCTGGAAGGCCGTCGATTCGAGCGGGCAAGGCGTTGCCGGATTCGGAAACCGAACAGGGGGCCTTTCAGCATTTGGCAAGCGTGTGCAGCGACATTTTCGAGGAACAACTGAATGGCTCGCATAGTGTACCTTCCGCCTGGTCCAAAGAGCGAACCCTGAATGCGTTTCTCCGGTCGTTCGACTGCAGTTCCATTCGATGGTCGTACATCGGTGTAACGAGCGGCTACGGAACAGCGACATGTAACGCGCATCATTCAAATCTATTTTGGAGATTATGCGCAGCATCCCGTGTCACCCTATTTCTGAAGGTTACGGCATTCGGAGCGCTACCGTTTGGACGCCGGTCATCATGTGTTATCAGCTCGAAAATGTGGCTGCGTTACCTGTATGAACCCTTTGCGGACCACAGTGGGTGCCAAACGGCAGAAACGGGCGGCCCCGTTCGGGTCTCGCCTATGATGGCCTGAGCAACTTGCAATAATTTCGTGATTAACTAACTACTTTGAAGGGAGGGAGCGACCGTTTATGGCGTACACATCAATAACCAGGAGATCGTTCTCGCAGATGCCCGGTGCTGCGTTTTTTCCTCCGGCCGGAAAGTCTGCAAGCTCCTGACGGCATCAGGATTGGCACGCGGCTTTCTCCGGACTTCTCGGACGAAGACATTGCGTTTTTCCAAAATCATGGAATCGAGTACGCCACAATCTGGACCACGACCGAAAATTGCAATTACGAATACTTCCATCGGACGAGAGAGAGAGTCGAGTCTCACGGTATTCGACTGCTCAATATCGGCAACCTGGATCTGCATTGTGATCCTGTGATGGTGCTCGGCTTACCGGGTTTCGAAAAGAAGATTGAGCAGTACCAACAGTATCTCCGCGATTTAGGTCGTGCAGGGATACACTACACGACCTACGCGCACATGGCCAACATCAAGATGGCGCCGTACTACGCGACCGGAGCGGCGACCACGCGCGGTCTGAAGACACGATTCTTCGATTTGGACGAAGCCGTCCGACTCCCTGATTCGCATGGCAGGAAATACAGCGAGGAAGAGATCTGGAATACTTTCACGCGCTTCATACGCGCCGTGATGCCAGTAGCGGAAGAAGCAGGCGTACGCATCGGACTGCACCCCGACGATCCTCCTGTCCCGGTTCTGGGAGGTGTAGCGCGGATTTTCCGAAATGCAGATGCGTATCAGCGAGCGATCGACATCGCGGGAAGCGATAACTTCGGCCTGTGTTTCTGCATCGGAACGTGGGCGGAAGGCGGATCGCGTATGGGCAAGGATGTCTACGAGATGATTCGCTACTTTGGTCCCCGCGGAAGAATCTTCAAGGTACACTTCCGCAATGTCGACGGTCCGCTGCCCCGGTTTAAGGAGACACTGGTGGACGACGGATACATCGACATGAAAAAGGCTGCTGCGCTGCTCCGCGAGCACAACGTCAACGCGGTTCTGATCCCTGATCACGTTCCCTCCGAGGGATTGCGAGGACCACACACGGCGTACACCATCGGGTACATGCGCGCGGTGGCAGGGTCATCAAAGGTCTGAGTCAAACGCAGCAGGAAATCAAAACACGTACTTCAATGCAAATTGCAGGTCCCGGTTCGGAATCTGCGGGTTCGTACTCGTGATTCTGCCCAGCAACGCCGTACCGGTAGTCCTGTTGGGCGTGTCGAAGTGCGGGCGGTTGAAGGCATTGAACATCTCGAACCTGAACTCGATTCGCTGCCGCTCAGTTATCGGGAAGCGCCGCGAGACGCCGATGTCCCAGTTGTTCACGCCCGGTCCGGACTCGGTCAGGCGGCCAAGATTGCCGTAGTAATTGCACGAACCCGGTGCCGCGATGCATTTCGCGTCGGTTGCCTTGTCGGGATCCAGAAAGGCCGCAGGAGAAAACCAGAGATACGGATCCTGATGGAAACCAGCGGGCAGACTCGGACCCACACGATTCGGCCGTATATTTGTTCCGAAGCTCCCGAGATTTGCGGGATCCCCGGGAACGTTAATGGTGAACGGCAGCCCGGACTGTAACACTGTCGTGCCCGAAAGCTGCCAGTTCCTGGCCAGGAGAGCCACGGCTTTGGAACCCGCGACAGAGGTCCCATTGAACGGTTCCCAGATGTAAGTCGCCGAGAATCGATGCGGAATATTGAAACTCGACTGACTCTTCTCGGCGCGGCGATTCTGTGGGTCCTGCGCCCATCGAGCGGTGTTCAGAGGAGTGGAACTTCCGGTAAAGTTATCATCGATGGTTTTTGAGAAGGTGTACGCGGCGAGCAGGCTTATCCCGTGGCTGAATCTTCGCTCAAATCTCGTCTGAAGTCCGTGATAAGTCGCGTTCGAATCGCTCGAAAAGAATCGGATAGCTCCGGTCGCCGGATCCGGCCTTTTCTGTTGAATGGGACCGGGCCCCGGATAAGGCATATTCAGCGTGACAGTCTGATCGAGGCGCGTGCTCTTCGAGCCGACATAGCCAACTTCGAACACCATGTCTGTCGTGATCTCCTGCTGAATATTAAATGTCCACGACTGTACATAGGCCGGCTTGAAATCATTCGATATCGGAAGCAGGGCCGGGAATGGAGGTACCGTACCCGATCCAGGAAACCCGTTCGCGAGGGTGAGCCTTGTCCCTTCGGCCACATTGAAGGACTCAGTAAGGCTGGCGGGAGGGTTGTTGCCCATCAACGTATAGATCTGCATCTGCGGCATGTTGTTGTAGATACCGTAGCCCCCGCGCAACACGGTCTGTCGATTCCCAATCCGGAACGGGGAATAAGCGAATCCGAAGCGGGGCGCAAATCCGAGCCTGTATGGCTGAAACAGACCCATCGTCTGCCCGAACTCAGGTACCAGCTTGTGCTGCTGAAAATCGTAGGTTCGGAGGTTTCCGCCGCTGTCTTCCGGCACGCCCATAATCTCGTATCGCAATCCGAGATTCAGCGTAAGCTTCCGGGATACGCGCCAGTCATCCTGAACGTAATAGCCCTGCCGGATCTGGTGAATGTTGTTGTAAATCCCGGGCCCGACTGCCCGGGTAGTGGTGCTCGGAAGCCCGAGCAGAAAATCCGCAACTGCATTCCCGGTTATCTGTCCGGTAAACGTGAAGCTTCCACGATTGCTCTGCTGAAAAAAACGATCGAGGCGCTGCTTTCTTATTTCGAGACCCGCTTTAAATGTGTGCGCCTGCCACGTTTTCGTCACGTTCTCGGCAATGCCGTAACTCCAGTCCATCTGAGTCAGCGGAACAAGGAAATGTTCACCGATACCGAGCAGGCCTGGAATGCTGATATCCGGCACCCCTTTCAGCTTCGGATCTTCCGCCACGCCTGAGATGCCGAGATCTTTCAGCGGGCTGAAGTTGGAACGGTCGGGTCCGAAAAATTCATCATTGGATCGGTTGTATGAGAATCGGAACTCATTCAGCATTGACGGGCTGAACAAATGGATGTAGTTAGCCGTCATATTCTGGTCCCGAATATCCTGTACCTCTGCAAAATTTGGATTCAGCTCTATCTCAGGTATGTGCTGATCGCTAACGCCATACCGGAAAAATACCTGGTCGTTCTGGCGAAACTGATGGTCGATTCTGACGAAACCCTGCTGCTGGTCGGCGCTGTTCCGAGTAGCGCCGTTAAAGTTCAGCGTGCCGGCAGCATTGGCGTGCGGCATATACGCGAGGACCTTTTGAGCCTCGGGCGACAGGCGGTCAGCGGGAATGACGTTCCCTGGAAATACCGCTCCTGCGTTGTTGGGATCCCGGATCGGCGTAGCTCCTCCAACGATGCCCTGACGCTGTGCGTCCGTAAGAACCACGGCAGAGCCGACCAGTGCCTTTCGTTTCGTGAAGCCCTCATACGAGGTAAAGAAGAAGGTCCGGTTTTTCACGACAGGGCCGCCGACCGTCGCGCCAAACTGGTTCTGTTTGAACGGTGACTTTGGTTGGTTCGGTGGCTGGAAGAAGTCACGGGCATCCAGTTTGTCGTTTCGAAAGAACTCGAAAGCGCTGCCGTGAATGGAATTTGTGCCCGATTTCAACACGAGATTTACCTGCGCTCCCGACTGCATACCGTATTCCGCAGAGTAGTTCCCCGTTTGCACCCGAAACTCCTTGAGAGCATCCACGGACGGCCGGAAATTGGACTGGTTCAGCAGGACGGAGTTGATACTGGCGCCGTCGAGAGTGAGCTCCGTGTTGAATTGACGCTGGCCATTGGCGGAGATCTGATACGGGTTGCTGAAATTGACCGTGTCATTCGAATGCCGCTGCCCGGGCGTCACGCCCGGCACCATCCACGCAAGCTGCGCATAGTTCCGACCGTTCAGAGGGAGATCGACAATTTTGCGCTCGTTAACAACCGTCCCCGACGCGGCACTGGAGGGATCGATGATGGGAGCCGCGCCAACAACCGAAACCGTCTCGTTGACAGCACCGACGGTGAGAGCGAAGTCCAGCGTGAGCCTCTGGTTCACCTGCAGTTCGAGTCCGCTGCGGACCTCTTTCCGAAAGCCTTGTTTAGTGACGGATACCGAATAGGAACCTGGGTCGAGCGCCGGAGCGTTGAAATAACCGACATCATTCGTTTTCAGTGAACGGCTCTGGCCTGTTCCGGTATTTGTAATATTGATTTCGGCACCGGAGACATTGGCTCCCGAGGAATCAACTACCGTTCCCAGGATTGCCGTGCTTGTGGTCTGCGCAGTGACGATCACGCAGAGGCTCGCGAGGGCCACCACGACTCTGTTCAGCATGACTGCCTCCTCTTGACTTTTTCAGTTCTCGACGATCGTTCCGTCAGGACGCCGTTTCGGGCCGAAGTTCCCGGGCACATTCGCGTGCGGATACCGCGCCGCTGCAGCCTCATTGATATCCAGACCCAGGCCGGGCCCGTTATTCACGTACATGTATCCGCCGCGGACCTCCGGTGCGCCCGGGAACACTTCGCGCACCGCATCGCTGAATACGATCCGTTCCTGGATGCCGAAGTTCGGAATTGCCAGATCAAGGTGAAGATTTGCAGCGTGGCCGATGGGCGACACGTCGCGGGGGCCGTGCCATGCCGAGCGGACATTGAACCATTCACACAGCGCAGCGATCTTCCGGGCTTTCGTGATTCCCCCCATTGCAGAGAGATGAATCCTCACAAAGTCAATCTGCCGTTGGGTCACGAGGTTCACGAACTCGTGATTATTGACGAATTTCTCGCCAATGGCGATGGGAGAACTGGTTTGCCGGCGCAGAAGTTCGAGATAGCCGATGTCTTCCGGAAGAAAAGGGTCCTCGATGAAGAAGGGTCGGGATGGCTCGATTCTGCGGATCATGTTGATGCAGTCAATCGGCGGCAGTTCGCCGTGAATGTCGTGCAGCAGCTCTACCTTCTCGCCGCAGCGATTCCGCACGCTTTCAAACAACTTCGGAACTTCAGTGATGTACCGGGTCCGGTCCTGAATGTACTCCGTCGGCATCCCGCGCATATCGTCGGCGGAGTTCACCTTGCGAGTCGTTCCGGCTACTTCGATACGGACGTGCTGAAAGCCCTCCGACATATACCGTTGAACACTCTCCGCGCATTCGCTCGCATCTCTTCCTCCGGCATGTGCATAGCACGCGGCGGCGAATCGGCACTTGCCTCCCAGCAGCTGGAACAACGGCATCCGCGCACGCTTGGCCTTGATATCCCATAACGCCATGTCGATGCCGCTGATCGCATTATTCAGTACGGGTCCGCTGCGCCAAAGAGAGCTCGCATTCATCGATTTCCAGAGGTCTTCGATGCCGTCCGGATCCTTGCCCAGGACAAACGGCTTCAGGTAGTCGTTGATCGCTGCAGCTACTGCTGTCGGTCGAAAACAGAACGAAGCACAGCCGACTCCATGAAGGCCAGGTTCACTGGTTTCGACCTTGACGACGGTGAGCCGGGTCTGTGCAGGGTCATTGAAATCGGGGTACGGAGGAGCGGTGAGGATCGTCTTTACGTTCGTGATCCTGAGTCGCGGTTCGCCCGCGGGGCGGGCCGGAACCGCTGCCGCAAAAGCCAGGCCGCGGAAAATATCACGACGATGCAAAGGTCACCTCATGGTCGGACGAAGGTTCCGTCCATCATACGGTCGGGATATACAAATTGCGATTTCCGATCGGTGGATGTAAGCAGGCGCGCGGCACGTGGTTCATCAATATCAACGCCGTGTCCTGGCCGATTGCCCGGATACAGGTACCCGCGCTCCACAACAGGTGCTCCGGGAAACGCTTCCAGCTCTGCCGGTGAGAAATGGTTCTCTTCCTGTATGCCAAAATTCACGATTGCGGTATCAAGATGCATGGCAGCGGCAAAGTTGACAGGGTCGTTGTCGGCACCCTCCTGAAATGCAGTCCGCACGCCATAAGCTTCCGCGATCGTGGCGATCTTACGTGCATGCGTGATGCCTCCGACCTTGGCAATACGAAAGCGAATGAAATCAACCAGGCGCTCGGTAATGAGGGGAAGATACTCGGCTGCGCTTGTAAGCTTTTCATGCGCAGCCTGAGGCGTTACCGTACTCTGTCGCAGCGTTCGATACCAGCCCAGCTGCTCCAGATTGATTACATCCTCAAGAAAGAACAGCTTCGAAGGTTCGAGAGCCTTCGCAAGCTGGACTGCTTTCAGCGGCGTGAAATGCTCCTGGGCATCGTGAAGAAGCTTCGGCTCGAATCCGAGTTTAGTACCGGATGTACTCGAAGAGCTTCGGGATTGTATCGACGTAGAGTTCTTCATCGAACACACGACCCTGTGGACCGCCCCTGGGTCTCAGGCCTTTCCCGGCGTCGATGAAACCGCCCCCGCCGTAGCCGCCCAACTGCACCCGGATATGGCGGAAGCCCTTTTCCATCGAGTGCTGGACGGCCTCAACGCAGCCGTCGAACGTCGTGTCCTCACGCGCATGGTCATACACGGGAACGGCGGCACGGCAACGGCCTCCCAGAAGCTGATATAAGGGCATGCCGGCACGCTTGGCTTTGATGTCCCAGAGCGCCATGTCCACGCCGCTCAGCGCGACGTTCATGGTGGCGTTGTTGCGCCACAGAGAACTCATGTAAGCCGATTGCCAGATGTCTTCGATCTCATCCGGGTCTCGTCCCAACAGTCCCTGGGAGAGAACCTCGACAGCCGGCGGGATCGTGGCCGGGCGAAACATGTCCGAAGCAGAACCGATACCGTACAAGCCCGGCTCACTGGTCTCAACCTTCACGATGCTCCACCCGGCGTTGGGCCGTGTTTGAATCGTTCGGATTTTTGTGATTTTCAGAGGCGGCAGTCCGCGTCGGGCGTGCTGCTCCTGTGCGGTCAGATGTCGGATACCGACAGGCGAAAACGCAAGTGCCGCCAAACGAAGCACCTCGCGGCGCGCAATCGCGTTAGTGGCGTGTTTCGCGACCACCATTAGTTCATCCCGCGTGAGACTTCCATCAACGCCGCGTCCAGTCTGTGCAACGTCTCATCGATGTCGCTCTCCCCATGCACCGCGGAGACATAGAAGCGTCCGTCGGGCACCACGATCACGCCTTGCCTGAGCGCGGCCATCAGGAAGGTCTGCAGAGTTTCCCTGCTGTCGTCGAAAGTATCGCGATATTCACGCAGGTTTTGCCGTTCCGTGAAGTGAATACAGAAAGCTGCACCGAAACCCGTCACCTGCACAGGGACACCGTGGCGAGATGCCGAATCGCGCAGTCCTGCCATTAGCCGTTCACCCATGCGGTTTGCATGCCGGAGAGCAGCGCCGTCTTTGGCCGACAGCTCTCCAAGGCACGCATCGGCACCAGCCAGAGAGAGAGGATTGCCGTTGAATGTTCCGCCGTACGCAACGTTGCCGGTGAACATTCTCTCCATGATGTCGGCACGCCCGGCCACCACACTCAGGGGGACGCCGCCGCCCACCGCCTTACCAAATGTGGCGAGATCGGGCGTCACTCCGAAATGTTGTTGAGCGCCTCCCGTACCGATTCGAAAGCCTGTGATCACCTCATCGAAAATCAGCAGAGCACCGTGCTCCGACGCAAGCTCGCGAACTCGCTGGAGGTATTCGTTATCGGGCAAAAGACATCCGCTGTTGCAAAGAACCGGCTCCATCATGACTGCGGCGATTTGCCCGCGATGGGCTTCTAAATGTCGCGCGAGTACCTCAAGATCGTTCCAGGGAGCGACCACAAGGTTTTCCGCAGCGTTCAGCACCTGTCCGCACGAACCCGGCACCACATTCGGCGATTCGCGAGGACCTGTGTCTTGCGGCGAAGGCTTATAGCTGAAAAGCGCAGAATCCATCCAGCCGTGATAATGCCCCTCGAACTTGAGAATCAGCGGCCGTCCCGTTGCCGCCCGCGCCAGACGATGCGCCAGCTGGACCGCTTCGCTGCCGCTGGACGTAAACGCGATCAGCTCCGCGCCCGGCACCATGGCCTGAATTCTTTCGGCGACCGCAATCTCGAGCTCGTGTTGCGCACCGTAACTGAGCGGCTTTGCCACCTGCGCGCGCAATGTTTCGACCATCGCCGGATGGCTGTATCCCAGGATCATCGGCCCCCACGCGAGCTGGTAGTCGATGTATTCGTTTCCGTCCACGTCGCACAACCGGCAGCCCTGCCCTGTTTCGAAAAAGAGCGGCACAGGTGCCTTGGCGCGGAAGGGACTGCTCACACCGCCGGCCAGTGCACGCCGCGAACGGGCGAGCATTTCGCGCGACTTATTCCAGTTGCTGATCAAAGTGCTGCTCCTGCTGTGTTGTGAATTGCCGGTGCGGTGGTATCTCTTACAACGAGTTCAGTTGGTACTGCAATCCGGCTTCGGGTCGCATTTCCCGCCAGAGTGTCGATCAGAACGCGGGCTGCAATTCGGCCGACTTCTTCCGGGAATGAACGTATGGTCGTCAGCTGGGGCCGCATATCGTGGCCGAGATCGTCGTAGCCGATCACACTTACGTCTTCCGGTACCCGAACACCGGCCAGCTTCAGCGCCTCAATCGCGCCCATAGCAACCAGGTCATTGGTCGCGAGAATCGCCGTAGGCAGCTCACCATCGTCGATGAGATGCCGCGTGACCTGATACCCGGCCAGAATGCCGGGCCCCACGTCCGGGAGCTGCAGGAATCGGACGATTCGGCCGTCGTACGCCAGGTCGAATTGTGCGAGCGTCTGCCAGTACGCCTGATACTTCTCGGAGTTAGGAAACCCGATGAAGCCGATTCGCGTGTGGCCGAGTTCAGCGAGGTGCTGCATCGCCTCTCGGGTTCCGCTCGCGTAGTCCGCAACCACTGTGCTGGTGTTACCGTCCTCGACAATCAAATCCGTCAGGACGATGGGGACATTCCACTCGAGCAATCTCCGCAGAGTCTTCGTGCGAAGCCCTCCCGCAACCAGGCATCCCTGGATGCCGCCCTGCTGAGCCTCCATTCTGATGTCCGTCTCTTCTTCGCCAACAGAATGGAACAGCAGCCGGTATCCCTGTTGTCTGCACATCTGCTCCGCACCGATCAGGATTCGGCTGTATCCCGGCTGAACAAACCGGTATATGTGTTCTCCAATCAGAAATGCCAGGTGCCCGGCAACTGCGGCAGGGGGTGTCTGATCGCGTCGCGTATTGTCGGCGACAAAGGTACCTTTGCCGACTAGACGAATCAGCGCCCCGTCCTTAACGAGTGCATCCAGACACTCGCGAACCGATGTTCGGGAGATCCCGAACCTCTCCGCGAGAGCTCGTTCGGAAGGCAGCCGTCCAGCCGGGCCGTAGACGCCGTCATTAATCTCTGTTTGCAGTAAGGAGCGCAACTGTACCGGTACGCTGACAGAGCTCCGCTGTGCGATCGGTGTGTCCATGAATATTTCGTGGTCCTGACCGGACTCTGTTATTTGAATCCGACAATACCCGCCGTGTCAACCCGAATATGCGCTTGACACGCAGACCGGTCTGACTTAGCATACAGCCATTGCATACCAGCAGGTCTCAAGGAGGTAGTATGTGCTCTCGCCTGGTCTTCTGTGGTTTGCTGTTGCTGAACGTCTTGAACGCGCAGGTAACCACCGCCGTTATCGTCGGGACAATAACCGACAGCACCGGGGGCACCGTTCCGAACGCCAAAATAGTCGCTCGCGCGGTTGCAACGAACCAGACGCGAGAGATTACGACCACCAGCGATGGCGAATACATTCTCACCAACCTGCCTGTAGGCGAATACGAGGTTACCGCTTCCGCCGCCGGATTCCGCACGGAAATCAGTAAAGGAATCGTTTTGCAGGTCGCGCAGCGGGCGAGACTCGATATGACGCTGCAGACCGGCAGTGTCAACGAGACCGTGAACGTCAGTGCTGAGGTACCCGTCATCAACACCGAAGATTCGGTATTTGGCGATGTGATCGAAAACCAGCGCGTAGTGGAACTACCCCTGAACGGCAGGAACTTCAACACGCTGGCTCTGCTCACACCGAACGTGCAGAACGGTGTGCCGGGCGGCGCTACTCTGCAGAACTTTCTGGCAGGCGGTATTGCAATCTGGGCGCACGGAAACCGCGACACCGATAACGAGTGGAATCTCGACGGCGCGTCGATGAACGTCGGATTCTACAACTGGAACTCATTCAATCCGTCGGTCGACGCGATACAGGAATTCAAGATCCAAACCGGTGCCTACTCCGCGGAATTCGGTTTTCAGTCCGGCGCAAACATAAACATCGTCACTAAGTCGGGTACCAACGCGCTCCACGGTACGCTGTTTGACTTTCTGCGGAACGACAAGCTGGATGCGCGCGGGTTCTTCCCGGCGACCAAGCCGAAACTGCGACAGAATCAGTTTGGCGGCACGTTCGGCGGACCAGTGTACATTCCGAAAATCTATAACGGCAAGAACCGGACGTTCTTTTTCTCCAATTACGAAGGAATTCGTATCCGGCAGGAGCAGTTTGGAAGCTTTACGGTACCTACGGATGAACAGAGATCAGGAAACCTGACTCGGACCTCTGCCGGTGCCCCGCTGACAACTGCGATCGTCGATCCAGCCACGGCGAGTGCTTTCCAGGGCAA
Organism: Bryobacteraceae bacterium; assembly: GCA_963794765.1. Classification (GTDB taxonomy): domain Bacteria; phylum Acidobacteriota; class Terriglobia; order Bryobacterales; family Bryobacteraceae; genus JAWXCM01. The sequence continues at coordinate 226,783 of CAWCGC010000032.1, forward strand.
TGTCATTCCCTCGAACCGTATCTCGCCGCAGGCAGTCAATATTCTGAAGTACTTCCCGCACCAGAATAAGCCCGGTCAGGTTTTCAATTACCAGGTGCTGGCTCCGGTGCTGACCAACAGCGATTCCACCATTCACAAACTGGACCACCGGTTTTCCGAGAACGATTTCTTTTTCGCTCGCGGAGCATACGACAACCGCGACCGTCCCGACCCCGAGTTCTTCCCCGGGTTCGTTCGGCGCACGGGTCTGAAGGCGTATAACATTGTCGCTGCTTACACCCATATCTGGAGTCCCGCGATCGTGCAGGAAACGCGTCTGGCGTACAACCGAAGCTTCATTTTTCAGTCCGACCCTCGCGAGAATACGAACTTCAGCATTGAAAAGGAGCTGGGGATCCCGAATATTCCGGCTGCCGGTCAGACAAACGGCTTTCCCGTGGATTGCGATTGCCGGCTATTCGCCCGTCGGAGATATGACGAACGATCCTCTGATTCAGCCGGACGATGTATGGCAGCTTGCCACCAATTTGACGATTAATCGTGCCCGGCACAACATCAAATTCGGAGGCGACTTCCGGCATATCCGTTCAGACCGTACGCAGGGCCTGACTGTTCGTGGACAGTTTAATTTCGAGAACAATAATCCTGTCGGTTCCGGTAATTCCTTTGCCGATTTTCTGCTTGGTCTGCCTCAGCAGACGAGTGTCGGCGATCGTGCCTGGACAGTTCGCATGCGAACCATCCGGGCCGCTCTCTTCGTACAGGACGACTGGCGCGTATCGTCCAAACTGACCCTGAACCTTGGCTTGCGATACGAACCCAGCACTCCGGTTCACGACGCGCGTGGAGAAGTCACAAACTTCGACTTCGTCAAAGGCGTGCCAATTCCGATGAAAGCAGATGACCCGTTCTACCCCGATAAGTGGACGAATTTCGCTCCACGACTCGGCTTTGCGTGGCGTCCGTTCGGCTCGGATAAGACGGTAATCCGCGGCGGCTACGGAATCTATATCAACTACACGATAAACCTCGCGCTGACAAAGCTGGGAAGCAACCCGCCATGGGCAACTCTCACGAATTACTTTGCAAATCCGGGAGCTCCGCCGATAACGTTCAGTAATCCCTTTCCTTCTGCCGTCGCCGGCGCACCTCCGCCGCCAAACTATGGCGGCCTGATAAATGACTTCGGCAATGGGTATTCTCAGCTGAGATCTGTTCACTTGTCGCAGCAACTGAGTAACAACGATGCGGTAGAGATCGGTTATGTGGGGAACCTGGCGCTCGGGGGCGATAGGACGGTCAGCGCGAACGATGCGCCCCCCGGACCTGGGCCGATTCAGCAACGCAGGCCTCTCCCGCAGTACGGAACTCTCAGCGAGGTTCGCTCAGACGCCAAGACGTGGTACAACTCAGGATCTGTTAAATACACGCACCGGTTCAGCAAAGGGCTGACGGTGCTTGCATCCTATACTCTCTCCCGAACAATTGACCAGGCATTCTCCTCCGTTGCGGGCAATCCAACGGGAGGAGCCGTTTCGCAGACAATCAACAACCTGTCGCAGCGGGGACTTTCTTCCTCACATCGCGAACACGTACTGACTGCCAGCTCAGTTTACGAATTGCCATTCGGCAAAGGACGCACTTTTCTGACGCGAGGCGGCCCCGTTGACTGGGTGCTTGGCGGGTGGCAATTGAGCTCCATCATCAATGTGCAGTCAGGGGGCGCCTTCGCGGTCACTGAACAGGGAGGCTCAGCGCGCGTGAACACGGGCAGCGATCAACGTCCGAACCGGATTCGCGAAGGCAATCTGCCGTCAGACCAGCGCAGCATCAATCGCTGGTTCGATACGGGTGCTTATGTGTTCGCTCCGATGTACACGTTCGGCAGCGAGGAAACACGAACACTCATCATGCCCGGCCTCGCGACGGTAGATGCAAGTCTGAAGAAGGCGTTTTCGATCCGCGAAAGGGGAAGAATTGAATATCGGGCCGAATACTTCAACCTGCTGAACCGGACCAACTTCGGCCAGCCAGGGAGCGTGCTGGGTACGCCGGGATTCGGGATTATCTCTTCAGCGGGACCTGCCCGCGTCGGACAGATGAGCCTTAAGCTGGTCTTTTGACATGAGAATCGCGATCGCCTCCATTCTGCAGGAGAGCAACACGTTTTCACCGGTCTACACGCACTACGAGGATTTCTCCCCCGTCTTTGGAGACGATGTTCTCCAGCGTCATGAGGGCAAACTCACGGAGATGGGTGGCTTTATCGATGTACTGCGTGAGACATCGACACAGATTGCGCCTGTGTGCGCCGCTTGGGCGATCACCGCTAACCGCCTGATACGAGCAGATTTCGAGCGGCTGGCCGGAAATTTTCAGCAGCACCTGCGCGACGCTGACGCCGATGCTCTGCTGTTCGCGCTGCATGGCGCGCAAACAGCGGAAGGCGAGGATGACGTCGAAGGCGAGTTGCTCAGCCGGGCTCGCCAAGTGCTTGGCCCTGATAAGCCGATTGTGGCTACTCTGGACCTCCATGCGAACGTCACCAGACGCATGGTGGATCGAACAAATGCGATTGTCGGATATCACACCTACCCGCACGTAGACATGTTTGAAGTGGGCCAGCGAGCGGCGCGTCTGCTGCGGAAAATTCTCGATGGCTCGGTCACGCCGACTATGGCCATGCGCAAGCTTCCGCTCATCGTCCCCGCCGAGAATTGCCAAACGTACCGCGGCCCGATGCAGGAGCTGATCCAGTCAGCGCAGGCGGCTGAGGCAGCAAGCGAAGTCGAAGCTGTTTCGATTTTTCCCGTGCAGCCGTGGCTCGATATAGAAGAGATGGGTTCGGCGGTCGTTTGCGTCACGAACAATAACTTGCAGTCGGCGCAGGCCGTGGCGGACCGGCTGGCACGGCGTCTCTGGGACGAACGGCGTGCGTATGATGTACAACTTGTCCCCGTGGAAGACGCCATCCGGGCAGCGATGCAGGTTGAGGACGGGCTGGTCGTGTTATCCGAGTCGTCCGACAGCACCGGCTCGGGATCGCCTGGCGACAGCACCGGAGTCCTTAAGCATCTGGTTAAGGCCGATTTGAAGCGTCCCGCGGCTATCTTCCTGGTCGATCCGGAAGCGGTTCGCCGCGCCGCACATGCTGGACCCGGAGCCACACTGAACCTTAGCATCGGTGGCGCGTTCGATCGGGAACACTCGCAGCCGGTCGATGTGACGGCCTATGTCAGGCTCATATCGGACGGACGCTGGACGGCTCGGGCGCGTGGTTACAACACGGGTATCACGACTTCGATGGGCCGCAGCGCCGTGCTGGAGGTTGGGCAGGTTCAGATTCTGCTTGCGGAGCGCTCGGCAATGACGGTGGATCCCGAGCTGTTCCGCAGCCATGGAATCAATCCTGAATACTGCCAGATTGCCGTCGTGAAATCCCCGAACGGCTTTCGCGCGGAGTACGAGCCGATCGCGAAACAGATCTTCATGGTGGATACGCCCGGCGTGAGTACTGCCAATCTGAAGACGCTTCCGTGGCAGCGTGTCACGCGGCCGATCTATCCTCTCGATGAAGACATTCCTCGCCCTGCAGGTTTGGGGCAGGAGGCTGTCGCGTAGATGAAGCCAACCCGCGTCCGACACTCGATCGTAATCGTTGCTCTGCTGATTAATGTAGTTTGTTACACCGATCGTGCATGTCTTGCGGTTGCGGGTCCCGAAATTCGACAAACATTTGGTCTGGATCAGGCGCAAATGGGCCTGGTATTCAGCATCTTCAGCATCTCCTACTTCCTTGGCCAGACCCCGTGGGGACTGCTCGCGGACCGCAAGGGTGCACGAGGCATTGTCAGCTTTGCCGTTGCAGGCTGGTCGGCTTTCACGGCACTGACAGCAGCCGCGTGGAGCTATGCGTCACTGCTTGTCATTCGTTTGATCTTTGGCGGTCTCGAAGCGGCTCTGTCACCTTCCATTGCGGCGGCTTTTTCAAGATGGATTCCCGAGACTGAACGCTCCTCGGCCTTCGGTGCGTTTCTCAGCGGGGGACGGCTGGGAGCCGCGCTCACACCACCGCTGGTCACCATACTGATGCTGAAATTTGGGTGGCGCGTGTCCTTTGTCGTTTTTGGTGCGCTCGGCATCGTGTGGTCGGGCATCTGGTACGTCTGTTACCGAAACCGCCCTGCAGAACATCCACGCATCTCCCAGTTCGAACTGGGAATTATCAATTCGGGCACTCCAATTCAAACCGAAGCGAAAGCCTCACGCTGGGAAGTTCTGCTTCGCTCCCCGAGACTTTGGTGTCTGCTGGGCGCAGCATTCGGCTCCACATTTCTTTGGCAATTTTTCATCACCTGGTTCCCTACCTATCTTCGGGAGCACAGAGGCTTGTCCGTCGGGGAGGTTTCTCTTTATGCGAGCCTGCCGTTTGTGTTCGGATTTATGGGAACTATGAGCGGTGGCTGGATCGCCGATTTGGTCGGCCGTAAAACGGACATCCGCGCCGGACGCACCGTTGTAGGCTTGTGCTCACTGATTGGTGCCTGTTTGCTGATGTCCGCCGGAATCTGGTCTTCTGAGGGTCGCGTTGCGGCGCTGCTGATGGCACTTGCAGCGGGCTTCGTCGACCTTTATCTGGGCGCTGCGTGGTCTTCCGCCACCGACATTGGAGGCGTTTATGGCGGCGGTGTTTCGGGCCTGATGAACGCATCTTCGAACTGCGCAGGATTTGCGTCGCCTTTCGTGATGGGCTGGGTGCTGAAAAACTCGGGCGACTGGGATTCCGTCTTGCTGTTCAGCGTTGGATCCACCTTCGTTGCGGCTGTCTTATGGTGGTTCGTAAATCCCAGAGCCAGCGGCGTGTCGCAACCCGCACTCGCGGAGGCTATGGATGCGTGACGCGATCTTTAAGGGCGGCCCTGCGCTGCCCGTCATTGCACTGGTCTTCGCGGGGATGCTGCCCGGAGTTGTCGATCCAGACCTGCCGTCGCCCGCTCCGGTAGTCAACGGCATCTTTCCTCATGGGGCACGCCGGGGAACCACCACCTGATCAAGTTGTCCGGACAGAATCTCGAAGACGCCCAGTCCGTCGAGTTCTCCGGAAAGGGAATACGCGGCGAGATCGTCTCGGCGCTGGGTAACAGCCTTCAGTTGCGCATCAGCGTCGATGAGGCAACAGAGCCGGGGCTGCATGACCTTCGTCTTCTGACCTCACGCGGTGCATACCTCGGTGTGTTCGATATCGGTACGCTGCCCGAAATCCAGGAAGCAGAAGACAACGATAACTGGCGCAAGCCGCAGGTGATTACTTTACCCGTTCTGGTTAATGGTGTCATCCGGACCGAAGACTGGGACCATTTCGGGTTCCACGCGCGCGCCGGACAAACGATTGTGTTCGATGTCAGTGCAACCCGGCACGGCTCCCGACTGGACGCTGATCTCGCGATTCTGGATGGGAAAGGCAACGAACTCGCCTGGGTGGACGACACCACTGTCTTCGGCGATCCGCACCTTCAATACACCTTCACCAAAGAAGGTGACTACATCATTCGCGTAGGCTCGCTGGCGGGTAACCCAAACGCTGATTACCGTCTTTCCGCCGGCGAGCTTCCGTATGTCACTCGAACATTTCCGGCGGGGCTCAACACGATGGAACCCGCAACCCTGGAACTGACCGGGTCACACATGGACCTTGTCGACGAAGTTTGGATAGGTGATCGGATCGCTGCGGGAAAGATCGTCCAGCGTGAGCCGTCGCGTCTGCAGGTTCGCTTCCAGTTGCCGAATGGCGTCAACCCGGGTGCGTATCGGATACATGCGTCCTCACATGATCTGGAAATTGGGATACCGACAGAGCTTCGAATTTCCACGTTGCCCGAGATCACGGCTGCGCATCCGGGACTCACATTGCAAACCGCAGTTCCTGTCCAGCCGTCTCTCGTGATGAACGGCATCATCACTGAACGCGGAAAGTCTCATTTCTATCGTTTTGATGCCAAAGAGGGCGAGCATCTCGTTTTTCATGCAGAGTCGATGAAGCTCGGCTATCACCTGGACCCGACGCTGACCATCTTTGATAGTGAAGGCAAAAAGCAGGCGTACGCTGACGATCCCGGAATGGATGACCGCAGCGATGAGTATCAGCTGGATCCTGACCTCAGCTTCACTGCACCTCGCGCGGGGACCTGGTACGTGGCCATTCGCGACGGCATGTATCGTGGGGGCGATCAGCTGCTGTACAGACTGACTGCGTCCCGCACTGCGCCCGACTTCATCGTCGAGTTGCGCGATCCGCTGAGAACGATTTACGCCGGAGGAGATGGTACCGTGCAGGTTCGCATCCGCCGGCGAGCGGGTTGGGATGCACCTGTCAAGGTGTCACTGGAGGGTTTGCCTCAGGGCATCACCTCAGAAGCTCAGACTGCCGCTCCAAAGGATTCCGTTGTGAAAGACACGTGCGGGGTGGATCGCGTTCTCGATGGGACCATCGTGATGCTCCCGCTTCATGCCGCCGCTGTCGCGAAACTCGGCCAATTCACTTTTCAAGTGAAGGCCCTTGGTGTTATGGGCGGAGTTACGGTGGAGCATCAGGCGATCTCTTTCTATCCGCACCTTTCTGCTGGATATATCTACGGTCCAGCCAAAATTGCAGGTACGGAACTAACAATCGTTCCTCCGCCAGCTGTCCTTCTCAGCACCAGTGACGGCTGGAATCTCACCTCCGGAAGCAAAAAGACGCTGAAGGTAACAATTCATCGATTTGGCGAAACGAAAAACAAGCCGCTAACCATACGTGCACAGCGGGTGCCGGACGGTTTGCTGGTGGATTCGGTTGAGGTGGCTCCCGACAGTAAAGAGGCACAACTCACCGCAACCGTAGGAAACGTTACATCTTCCGGCACCGTTATACTTGAGGCACTGAACGCCGAAGGAAATGCCGTCGGAAAATCAGCTCCCATACCGGTCGAAGTCGGACCGGAGGCGCTTACCAGGAAGTAGCATGCGCATAGTCTCATGTCTGGTGGTTGGTCTTTCCGTCATCTCCGGCCTTTGTGCGAGGACGGCAGATCTGAAGATTTATCCTCCCGAGGTCCGCGTTCACATCGGTTCCGAAGGTCAGACGATTCTTCTCATCGCCACTGATGATGACGGAGTAAGCAGAGAGATATCCGCCAACGAAGCCGCGTTCACAGTCGCGGACAACTCGACGGCTTCGCTTGCCTCGGCTCGGGTTGTGAAAGGAAACAAGCAAGGTGACACGGAACTCAGGGTCTCTTTCGATGGAGTCTCGGCCGGTGTTCCACTGCATGTACTTCCCGCGAGGCCGCACGAACTGAGTTTCATCAACGACATTGTCCCGATCTTTACGCGAGCTGACTGTGCGAATTCCAATTGCCACGGCTCTGTCCGAGGCCAGAAGGGTTTCAAGCTGTCTTTGTTCGGCAGCGATCCGGAACTCGACTACGATGCGATTACGAAGAACGGGGATGGCCACCGCATCGACCGCAATAACCCGGCGGCGAGTCTGGTTCTGAAGAAGCCTACGTTTCAGGTTCCACACGGGGGTGGACAGCGGTTCAAGACAGGTTCACCCGAGTACAACGCCATGCTCGAATGGCTGGAAAAGGGAGCCCCATTTGGAGCTGCCGACCAGGCGAGACTCAAAACGCTGACGGTGTATCCCCGCGAGTGGCGAATGATCGGCCTCGGCTCAGCCGTGAACCTGATCGCGGTCGGTGAATATAACGATGGCTCAGTCCGGGACCTGACCCACGTCGTCCGTTTCAGCTCGAACATCTCTGCGATCGCTTCGGTCAAACCCGGAGGTCAGATAACAGCTGAGTCGGTTGGTGAGACAGCGATTATGGCGAGGACACTTGGACTGGCCGCCGCGGTGCCAATGCTGGTCGTGAAGGACAGGCCGATAAAGAACTATCCCGACCTTAGCGGAAAACAATTACATTGACCAGCTTGTATTCGCCAAGCTGCGACAGATTAATGTGATCCCGTCTGATCTGTCTACGGATGACGAGTTCCTGAGACGCGTATACCTGGACACTGTCGGAGTTCCGCCCACGCTCGATGAGTTCCGGTCGTTCACCGAATCCAAAGATCCGGCGAAACGGGCGCGAGTTATCGATCAGCTGCTGGAACGTCCCGAACGTGCCGATTTCTGGGCAATGCGTTTCGCCGACATGTTCCGAGCCGGATATAACGAGGCCGGTCAGAAGGGCGGAGGTGCCTACGCCCGCTGGTTCCGCGATCAGGTTCGAAAGGACGTGCCTTACGACGAGATGGTTCGGGAGATGCTCGTCAGCCAGGGCCGCCATGACTTCGAAGGCATCTCCAATTTCTACTTCGTCAGCCGCGAGATCACGCCCGAAGAATCCGGCGTCAATGTCAGCCAGCTCTTCCTCGGACTTCAGATCGAGTGCGCACGCTGCCACAACCATCCATTCGAGAAGTGGTCACAGAACGATTTCTACGGATTTGCGGCGTTCTTCGCTCGTGTCAGCCGCAAAGACATGTACCTGAACAATCACAACGGTACATATCTGAAAGAAACAGGCGAGGTTGTGAATCCGAAGACAAAGAAAGTCATGATCCCGAAGTACCTGGACGGCGATTATGAACAGGAACAGCCTGGAGAGGATGTTCGCGAGAAGCTCGCGAAGTGGGTAACCTCACCGCGAAATCCGTACTTCGCAAGGGCCACTGTCAATCGTGTGTGGAAGTTTTATATGGGCCGGGGACTGGTAGAGCCGGTTGACGATTTCCGCGTGACGAATCCGCCTTCAAACGAGGCTCTTCTGCAGGCACTCGCAGACGATTTCGTGAACAGCGGTTATCAGCCTGAAGCAACTGGAACGGCGAATCCTGAACTCCCGTGCGTACCAGCTTTCCTCGGTTCCTAACGACACGAATCACGACGATACCGTGAACTACTCGAAGTTCCTGGTTCGCCGACTGATGTCGGAACAGATCGTGGACTCCATGGCGCAAATAACAGGAGTACCGGAGAAGTTTTCCAGCATGCCTGCTGGGTAAGCGTGCCATGACCATACCCGTGCTTCCATTCATGGCGCCGAACTACATGATGAAGGTATTCGGGCGCAACGATCTTCGGGAAGTGATCTGTGAGCGCGATACCAAACCCAGCGTCAGTCAGGTGATGCATCTGGTGAGTGGCGACACAATTCAACATCAGATCACCTCGCGAGGCGGACAACTGGATGCATGGCTGGGCGATGCTGCCCTGAAGGACCGTGGTGTTATGGATCGGATATACGTGGCAGCTCTGACGCGGCACGCTTCGGAAGACGAAATCACCGCAGCGCTGGCGCCAATAGCAGGCAGCACGTCAGATCCGGATACGCGCCGCAAGACTTTCGAAGATCTGCTTTGGGCCGTGTTCAATTCCAAGGAGTTTCTGTTTCACCATTAAGAGGTACTTATGAAGGAAGATTTCGATCGGCGATCGTTCCTGAAGGTTGGCTCCATCGCGCCCTTTACCTGGCTGCCGCTCGGGAGCGCGCTCCAGCTGCATGCCCAGAGCCCCTCAACGAAAGGCAGCGACATCTCGGTCATCCATCTGTTCCTGACGGGTGGCATGAGCCAGATGGACACGTTCGATCCAAAGCCGAACGCAAAGCCCGAGTTTCGCAGCAAATTTTCTTCGATTCCAACCAGCGTGGCCGGCGCGCACGTCAGCGAACACCTGCCAAGGTGCGCCAAACTGGCCGGCAAATATACGATCATCCGCACGATGACGCACAAGACGCCGGTGCATGTGCCCGCGTGCGGTCTGATTCTCAGCGGCCATCTTCCGCTGTCCAGCATCACCCATCCCTGTCTCGGTTCTGTCGTTGCGAAAGAACTCGGGCCCAGAAATGAGTTGCCTGCCTTTGCCTCCGTCCCTGGCTCCACCGGCTATTGGGAGAGCGCAGGTTACCTGGAACCGCGATTCAATCCATTCGATACCGGCAATCCGAATGCTGAGAAGTTTCAGGTGCGTGACCTCGAGCTGCCGCTTGGAGTCGACTGGGCACGCATGGACCGGCGCCGATCTTTGCTGAAGCTCGCTGATGACAAGTTCCGGCGTTACGACTCACAAAAGCTCATCGAAAATATGAACTCGTATTATCAGACTGCATTTGGTCTCATGCAGTCTGAGCGGGCAAAGAAAGCATTCCTCATCGGGGAGGAGCCGGAAAAGCTTCGGGATGCATATGGCCGTACTTCGCTCGGCCAGGGGGCGCTGCTCGCCCGCAGACTTGTGGAATCAGGCGTTCGGTATGTGACGGTGTCGCGCGGATTCAATACCTGGGATCATCACGCGAACATCTTTCCGTTGCTGCGCGATACATTTCTGCCGGAACTCGACAGCGCGTTCTCCACCCTGCTCGAAGATCTGGAGTCCCGGGGTCTGCTGAAGAACACTCTTGTTATCGTGACGGGTGAATTCGGGCGCACTCCCGAGATCAACGGCAATGGCGGGCGCGATCACTGGGCGCATGCGTTTTCGTTGTGCGTAGCTGGCGCGGGAGTCCCCGGCGGCCAGGTATACGGCGAAACCGACGAGAACGGCGCGTACGTGACGAAGGACGCCGTTCAGATACCGGACTTCATGGCCACGGTTTTCGATAAGCTCGGGATCGACTATCGCAAGGAATATGTGAACCCGCTGGGCCGCCCGACAAAACTCGCCGACGACGGTGCGAAGCCGCTGAAGTTTCTCTACTCCTGATGCGCGCTCTGCTGTTACTGGCTTGTGCGGTGCCGGTCGGCTTCGCGCAAACAAAGCCGCGTCTGGAGTTCGACGTCAAATGGGTGAATCCACCGGCTGCTTCGCCCCCCGGCTGCTCTCATCAGACACTTCGGAGCAATGCGATGAATCGGGACGTCGGCTTCAACGTATGCGTCCCGTCGCAATATGCTTCATCCACGGACCGCTATCCCGTAATTTACTGGCTGCACGGTGCGGGCGGTGATGAATCAGCTGCTCTCTATGTAGCGGACCATCTGCAGCGGGCAATTGCCTCCGGCACGGTTTCACCTGCCATCATGGTGTTCCCCAATGGTGGAAAGAAGACCGAGTACAGGGACTGGCGCGAGCAAAATATCATGCCGGAGACGATGATTATCAGGGAACTGATCCCCTGGATCGATTCTCACTACCGCACCGTGGCATTGCCCCTGGCTCGCGCGCTGGAGGGGATGTCGATGGGCGCGAATGGAGCTTTGAAACTCGCGTTCAAGTATCCGGAAATGTTTGGCTCGGTGGTCGCCTACGCGGGTTCGTATAAGCGACTGCCGCTGGACGGCTATTTCCCTGGTATCGCGCCGGAGCAGCAGGCATGGATTGCGAAACTTAGCCAGCATTTCTCTCCGGACGATGATGTTTTCGAACTCGCGAAGAAAAACTCCGCGAGCTTCGGCCATCTCCGTATTCGCTTTATTACCGGGACCAAAGACGTATCCATGCCCGACGGCGAAGCACTCCACGAGTTGTTGCTGAGGCTGGCCATCCCACACGAGTACGAATCGCTGCTCGGGGTCAGCCACGATGGCAGGGTCTACTACAGCCGTGCTGGTCTGCACGGATTTCAGTTTCACGCCGACAGCTTCCATCGTGCTTTGCCGTAGCGCGTTGCAACGAGTGACAGTCTCAGTTCAGCTGACAAACGTGGCGGTGACTTGTCTCGTTATGCCGACGGGCAACATCACACAAAACACCGGCGGCCACCAGATAGTTCAGCTCAGGTAAGGGACAGACACATACCATAAAAGCGTGGATCGTCTCATGAGAGAGCGGGTCCCGTGGATGATCTGCCTCGGCCTTATCATTTTGACAGGAATCTTGTCACGAGTCGTGCGGACTGGATCTGTCCTGTTCGACAAATACCTCGGGGACGCCTTATACGCGGCGATGATTTATGTCCTTCTGCGGCTTTGGTGGACATCCCGAGCGGCAGCGGTCCTGGCGGTCGCGATAATGACCTCAATCGAGTTATTCCAGCTAACTTTGATTCCGGCACACATGCTGAATTGCGAGCACGTGATCGTCCGGATCATCGCGCGGCTGATGGGCACGCATTTCAGCTACCTGGATCTGCTCGCGTACGGCGTGGCGATTGGCTGCGCCTATGTCGCGGATCTGTTTGCCAAGTCGTGAGCAGGGGAAACACCGGCTTTCAAAGCACGAACGCCTCACTGTACCGGCAGTACATCGCCGCACCTCCAGCGACGGCGAACCAATCGGCCGCCCAAGACAAACCGAACTCGGACGAGTTGCCCAAAACTCCACGACGATACACTGAGTTCCAGGCAAGGAGATGCCGTGAAACTGAGCCGCAGAAGAGTCGTTGCCGATACGATCAAAGCACTGACCATCTCCATCTGTTGGAAGCCAGAGAGTGCGAAGTCTGCAACGAGTGAAGGCGACCAGTTCTTTCTGAGGCTCCTGAAGAGCAACGACGATCTGGTAAGCCGCCTGCTCAGCGATACGCCCGGCGCGCGTCCACGCACTTTGCGAGTGGCGCGCGGAGGCAATGTGGCGGCGCTGATGTCATCCTGGTGCTCCCCGGAATCGTCCTTCTACAAATCGGAGAAGCTGATTCCGGCGCTGGAGAGAGAATCACGTGTATTCCTCGATGCGCAAAATCCAGACGGCACGCTCGATGCCGGCAATCTCGCCTCGCCACCCGATACTGCTTTCGTAGTCGAAGCCATAGCCGGCGCCTTGAGCACCGCCCGCCGAGTGCGAGACCCGCAGCTTGCACGGACAGAAGAGACCTTGAGCAAGTTCCTGCTTGGTGTGGGTGCAGCTCTGCTGACTGGCGGCATTCACACGCCTAATCACCGATGGGTAGTCTGCTCCGCGCTGGCGCGTATCAACTCGCTTTTCCCGAATGGCAAATATGTAGACCGGATCGACGACTGGCTCGGAGAAGGCATCTACCAGGATCAGGACGGTCTGTTTCCTGAACGCAGTCCAAACTATGCGCGGGTCGAGGTGGATTCATTCCTGACCATGTCGAGGCTGCTGAATCGCCCGGCTCTGCTCGATCCTGTGCGAAAGCATTTGCTCGCAAACTTGTATCTGATGCAGCCGGATGGCGAGCTGGAAACCGTCAACTCCCGCCGGCAGGATCAGGCGCGACCCATTCATATCGCGAACTTCTGCGTGCAGTATCGCTACATGGCGATTCACGACAGCAATGCGACGTTTGCTGCCGTAGCTCGCCTGATCGCCGCACGCCCCGGAGAGGGTTTCGTCGAAGGCTCTAACCCGATACTCCAGTTCCTCGAAGAGCCCCTTTTGCGCAAATCACTGCCAGATGGAGGTGCGATCCCGTCCGATTATGTAAAGGTGTTTGCGAACAGCGATCTGGTCCGCATTCGCAGGGATGACAGCGTCGCCTCCATTTACGGCGGTGACGATCGGCCATCCGTTGTCGCATCAGGATTATCTTCGAACCCGACGTTCTTCAGCTTTCGCAAAGGAAAAGCAATCCTCGATTCCGTTCGAATGGGTGGACAATTCTTCAGCCTCGGAGTATTTCGAGCCGAGGGCGTAATCGCCGACGGAAAGGAGTATGTACTCCATCAGCGATACGAGGCGCCATACTATCAGCCCCTGCCCAGGCAGTTTCGAAATCAAAATGGAGACTACCCGCTGACACCGGTAAAAGACGGTCGATTCTGGAGCAAGCTCGACTTTCCTCACCGGGCAGTTTCGAACGTCCAGGTGCTGGACCAAAACGTGACAGTCGTGGAAAGGCAGGGCGTATTCGAGCTGCACTTCGAGATCACCGGGCACGATCGTGTGCCCTATACCGTCGAACTTGCATTTCGTCCCGGCGGCACGTTCGGAGGCAGCGTTCAGGAAACCGAAGTGAGCGGCGGTGCCGACGGCTACGGGGGCGGTGCACCGGCGTCCACAAAGGCCTGGTTCCTGAAGGAAGGCTTGGGAACATACCGCGTGGGAACCGACGCAATCGAGTTTGGCCCCGGACTGAGCGAACACAGCATCATCAACCTCTCCGGACACACCTTTCAGGCGCACGGAGCGAGACTGCGCGCGCCGGGTTCCTGTGTGTACATTACCGGCTACACACCATTCCGAAAAGTAATCACCATCCGCGGAGTGTGAGGGCCTACCCAGCCGTTAAAAAGGGCAACACTCCTCCAACGATGACTGAGCTGACGGCGCACGCTCAGTCGTACCGCAGCGCTACTGACGGATTTCCTTCGCAACCACGGCCGTTTTGCAGGCAAGGACTTCTGGAACTCCATTCATCGCTTGGTTCGCGTTGTATCGCATCGAAACGACAGCAACAGCGCCGTGCTGGACAGCAACAAGCGTGTGGAGCGCCCGCCTGTCGTGCCGAACACCGAACGGGCTCGAACAGTGACGTCGCGCACCACACTAAGGCGGCGTACCATCCGGTAGACGGGCAGTTCGAGCGCACGATTTCCGATTTGCGCAGCCCCGCGACACACAGGACTCTATCGCCCGTCTTGTACGTGTCAGTCAACTCGAGTCTGATACAAATTTCTTCATGCGAGTACTATTCGTCGGAGGGACCGGGATCATCAGCAGCGCCTGCACCGATCTGGCCATCGAACGTGGCATCGAGCTCACAGTGCTCAATCGCGGGCTTCGAATCGGCGCTGTTCCGGCCGGAGTCCGAACCGTCACCGCCGATATCAATGATCCTGCCGCGGTCTCCCACACACTTGCGGGCGAGTCCTTCGATGCCGTCGTGGACTGGATCGCTTTCGAACCCTCGCACATCGAACGCGACCTCGAACTCTTTCGTGACCGCACCCGCCAACTCATCTTCATCAGTTCGGCAAGCGCATACCAGAAGCCCGTGGGGCACTACCTCATCACCGAATCGACGCCACTTGCGAATCCCTTCTGGACCTATTCTCAGCAGAAAATCGCGTGCGAAGACCGGCTGATGCAGGCATACCGACACGAAGGCTTTCCGGTCACCATCGTCCGTCCTTCTCTCACCTACGGCGATTCGCAAATCACGCTCGTGATCAACAGCTGGACCCGTTCGTATACGATCGTCGATCGCATGCGCCATGGCCGAAAAGTCATCGTTCCGGGCGACGGTTCGTCCCTGTGGGTCATCACCCACAACACTGATTTTGCCAGGGGACTAGTGGGCCTTCTCGGCCGCGAACAGGCCATTGGCCACGCATTTCACATCACCAGCGACGAAGTAATGACTTGGGACCAGTGGTATCGCATAACGGCCGAAGCCGCTGGCGCCGAGCCGCAAATCGTCCACATCCCAAGCGATTTTCTCGCCGCCTGCATTCCAGATTTGCGAGGCAGCCTGACCGGTGACAAAGCGGCGAGCGTGGTCTTCGACAACTCGAAAATCAAACGCTTCGTCCCCGAGTACTGCGCCACGGTACCGTTCACCCAGGGCATCCGAAGAACCATCTCATGGTTCGATGCCGATCCGGCGCGCCGATTGATCGATGAGGAAGCAAATTCGCGCTGGGACCGTCTGATCGATGCGTGGGAGCGTGGCACCGCGGAGGCGCTTCGCCTTTTCCGTGAATCTCAGCTGGTGTGACAAAGCGCGCCAGCTAGCTCAACGCGTCGTTGCTTCACGCGAGTCCAGGCGCGACGAACGAGTGGCGATTTGGCCGTCATTCGTCGCGATATGAGGATGGCTCGGTCGCGGAGCTCTCCAGATTCAGGGGTCCCAAGCCCCGTTGGGCGAGCCGGACCATCGCTTCAGAAACCGACGCCCTTACTTAGGAACAACGTTGATACGCGCGTCGCTGACAATTTAAAACTGTCCAGCGCGGCAATCTTTGCGCCACACCCCGGGGCTTCTCGTCAAAAACGAATCGGGAAGAAATGCCCGCCCACCTGGTGGACTTATCGCCAGGCGCGGACAAACTTACGGAACTCGAGAATCTGCTGAAGGCCTTCGGGCCATTGACAGCCGCAGGCAGTTTGTCGGAAGCATGATCAAGTTGTGTATACCGTGTGGTGGAACCTCAACTCTGTGCTGGCGGATAACTGGCGGGGGAACGAGCCAGGGATAATATTGGACAAGCTGCATAGCGCTGCAGGCTGTAGATTGCGGGGCAGGTCGATCGGCAAACGTCAGATTGGGTTACGATCAGATCCGCATGAAGGTCCCGCGCAACGGTAGCGATGTTTCTGTGAATGTCACCAGTTCTGATCTCGACCTGATGCGGCCCACCGCGCACACGGAGTTTCGCTATTCGCTCGCTGGCGACAGTGAGTGACAGCGGAGCGTCGCATCGCTCCACACCTGAGGCAAGAGTTCCCTCGTTTATTTCAGGAAGAACATGCAACAAAGTCGTTTCCGCATTTAGTCGCGAGGCGATTGCGGCGGCACGGTCAGTAAGAAGGTCGTCGGTTCCATCCAGTTGCACGACACACAACACATTACGAATCCGTTGACTTGGATCCCATTCGGACGAGTCCGGAACAACCATCACGGCGTGATCCGTCCGGAGAAGGATATTTTCGAGTACCGATCGTCGCCAGAACCTGATGCGAAAGCGCCGTCGGTGCAACGGCATGAGGATTAAATCAGGACGCAGGAACGATGAGTAACTGCGGATCCGTGATGCCGGGTCTCCATGCAAAATGACGTCGCGCGCAAGCGGATCGCGCCGGTTGGTTTCATATGCCGAGCTCGTGCCGTCGATGACCGATAACGTTACGAGTTCCCCTGACAGCGCTTCTGCGATTACGCTCAACCGAAGCACAGTTTCGTCCGACTCATGAGGATGAAGCGGCGCGAGAAACTTCCACCGTCGCAGATCGTCGCGCCCGCGACGGCCATGACAGCCCGGGTGCTCCAGGCAGGCGACCTCCAAAGGCACGGCTTCGAACGAAACACAGGCTCCTGGCATATAACGCCCAGGTGCAATCCATTCACCACGCGAAGACCGCACGCTGAACGAGCCTCTTGTGCCTGCCGGATGGCACTATTCAGGAGGGCGCTGCGCCCTTTCGGGCACTTCACGAGTCACCGTCGTCAGACTCATCGACCGCCTTTCCGTCGGGCCGACGAATTCCGTGCTTCTCCATCCGGTACGTCAGCGCCTTACGGCTGATATCGAGGTACCTCGCAGCGTGAGTCTGGTTCCAGTGGAACTTCACAAGTGCGCGCTGAATAAGCTCCTTCTCTAATGCCTCGAGGCTCATCCCATGCGCGGGCAGAGATAGCTGCAGGCTATCGACCGGGGCCTGGCGTTCACGCACAAAATCCGGAAGGTCCGACACAGTGATCTCGTCATTACGGCTGAGCACTACGATCCGCTCGATTACGTTCTCCAACTCGCGAATATTGCCCGGCCAGCGATACTCCTGAAAGTAGCTAATCAGCGACGGCGGCAGCACTGCGCCGGGACGATCGACCTTCTTCCGGGCGCGAAGAAAGAAAAACTGCACCAGGTCAGGAATGTCCTCCGTGCGCTCGCGAAGCGGCGGCAGACCGAGCGGAATTACAGCGAGCCGGTAATACAGATCCTCGCGAAACATACCATCTTCGATCATCGCCTTCAGGTTGCGGTGGGTCGCCGCCACGATCCGAACGTCAACCTTAACAGGCTCGGTTGCCCCGATCTTGTCGATCTCGCCCTCCTGAACGAGCCGGAGCAACTTCACCTGGAGTTCAGGCGGCATCTCGCCGATCTCGTCGAGGAACAGCGTGCCCGTGTCCGCCATCTCGATCTTGCCCTTCTTGCTGGTCATTGCGCCTGTGAAAGAGCCCTTGACGTGACCAAACAACTCCGATTCGAGCAGATCCTTCGGAATTGCGCCGCAGTTGATGGTGACGAAAGGACGTTCACGGCGCTGAGCTGTTGAGATGGATGGCTCGGGCCAGCAGTTCCTTGCCGGTGCCCGTCTCCGCATGAATCAGAAGGGTTGAGTTTGTGCGAGCCGCGCGTCGTCCCATGTCAAGCGCTGCCATCAGCACATCCGAATGCCCGATGATGCTTTCGAACCCGTATTTACGGTCGAGATTCTCGCGAAGGTCGGCGACCTCCGCAACTAAACGCCTGTGGTCGAGTGCTCGCTGAACGGCAAGCAGCAGTTCATCGTGATCGAGAGGTTTCGTGATGTAGTCGTAAGCACCTGCACGTACAGCTTCAACGGCGCTCTGGATTGTCCCGAATGCCGTAATCACCAGCACCGGTATCCCCGGATCCAAAGCCTTGATTTTTCGAAGCAGCTCAACTCCGGACATCCCGGGCATCTTCAGGTCGGTAATGATCAGGTCCGCGTGCTCCCCATTCAGCGTCGCGATGGCGCTGTTACCGTCCGCTGCTTCGGCGACAGAATAGCCAGCGTCTTCCAACTGCGTTTTTGTTACCCAGCGGAGATTGTCATCGTCGTCCACGATCAGCACCCGAGTCTTGTTCATGCAACGCTCCGCCTCGTCCACGGCAAGACAACGCAAAAGGTCATTCCACGATCCAGATTACGGCGGGCCGACAGATTGCCTCCCATTTGCCCGATGATCTGGTGCGCAACAGGCAAGCCAAGTCCCGTCCCCGTTTCTTTGGTGGTGAAGAAAGGATCGAAGAGCTTGTCGACATCTTCGGGAGTAACGCCGGAGCCTTCATCAATGACACGAATGACAATTGAATCGTCTTCGATTGCCGCGGAAAGCACAACGGTGGTGTGCTCGGAACTGGCCTCAACCGCGTTGATAACGAGGTTCAGCAGGACCTGACGCAACTGTTCGGGGTCGCAGTCGACGGCCGTAAGTCCCTCGCTGATCTCCTTGCGGAACAGAATCTGCCGGCGATTCGACTGCGTGCTCGGCCAGTTCGATTACTTCAGCCAGCAGCACGTTCAGATTGGCGGTCTGGAACTGCGGCGATCGGGGGCGAGCAAAGTTGAGGAAGTTCGTCAAAAGTCCGTTGAGCCGTCTGCACTCGCCTTCGATGATCTCGATGCAGCGGAGGATTTTTGGGTCGGTAGAGACCGTTCGGCGCAGAATCGAGGCCGCGCCGGAGATACTTGCCAAAGGATTGCGGATCTCATGCGCGAGTCCCGCGGAAAGATGGCCGATGGCAGACAGCCGCTCCGCGCGCTTCATGCCCTCGAAGTTGATCTGAAGCTGTTCATAAACGCTCGAGAGCTTCGCTGCGACGTTCTGATACTGGCGTTTTTGGCGGCGCTCACGATCGAGAAACCATCCTGTACCTGCACCAACGATGCACAGGATGATTGCCTCGAGGTAAACGCCGGCATCGGCTTGCCCTGCAATCAGGACAAGAGTTGCCGCTGCACACAAACCGAGGCCGAGACCACCCCGCCAGCCGAAAAGCAGAGCGGAAATAACCACGGGCAGGTAGTAGAGATGCTCGATCGAAGTCCCGACCGTCAAACCGCGCGAGAGCCGGTAGTGCGCTGTTGCAATAATTGAGACCAGCAGAGTCAGAGCGGCCAGAGCACCCCATGTCGTGACGGACGATGTTCGTTCCGGGCCGCTCTCCATGGTTTCGACCTGTGTCCTGTTATGAGCCTAGCCTGGCAGTGCCGGTCCAGAACATTGGGCGGTAACAGCTCTAAAATGCGACGGCTCCGCAGGTTGCCATCTGGGTTGCCGCTGTCTCCTTCAGCGCGATCCGGTGCACGCCGGCCAGAATGCGTTCGTGCAGATTCGAAACCGCCGAGCGGACGCTGGGTGGCAACTCAGCCAGGATTACCTGTTCCAGCGAGCGGACAAACACGACGCACCTTTCTTCGCCGTCCGTAGCAAGGACCACAGATTCAGGGACAAACAAGCCGCCCGCAGGATTCAGTAACGTGGCCTCCAGTAACCGCACAGGATCGTCGACATACAGGACAATGTTGTGTCGGAGAGCGACACCCAGTTCCTGACGCACGCGAGCGCGGGTATCCAGCTCATTGGGTACTCTCAGCCCCTCCATCGCAAGTGCCCGGCGCAACATCCGCAAAGCCACCTCGAATGGCTCCTCGATACCGAACGTCAGCACCCGGTTCCGCTGATGTGCTACTTCCACTGCGCACACTCCGTTGTAGTCTTGCTCTTTTGCTTCCTGCATCGCTCCGGCCGGCATCATTGGAAACTCCGCGATTGTTCGGCCTCGCTCCGCGCTTCGCGGCAGGCGGTAACAACGGTCCAGCGCAAATCGTACGCGTTCAGGGGCACACGGAGTGTGTAGTGCACTCCAGCACTGAGAACTTCTGCTATCGGCAAGTAACCTTGTGAGGCAAGTATGATTCTGCCGCAGTTGGCCGACGTCTGCAGACGCGCGACGAGATCTCTCCATATCTCGTCGACTGCCACCAGAGCGACATGCGTGTTTTTGTCCTTCAGCCACTCAACCGCCGCATCTACCCCGGCCCTGTACCGAACGGTCCAGCCACATCCGTCGAGGACGTCCAGGACGGGCACAAGGAGGCTGCAGCCACCCCCAACGACCAGGACATCCGCTGAGGCGGCAAGTGCGAAACGTTCCGCGACCATCGACACGGTTCTGTTCACAATGTGCTCCTTTCTGTTGTCCCTGGCCACTGCTCTTTTTCCCATTGGCGTCCCATAGCCTGATCGATCCGCCGAATCGAATCTGTCGCCGGCCGGTGGGCGTGCCTCAATGTTTCAGACACACGATATTTCAAGCGCCGACTCGCGCGACTTACGGCCGAGCTGACGGTCGCAGCGGAAGCTCTGGCCATAAGGATTCCGGCACCGTCAACCGTAACCGATATCTGGCAACGTTTGTCAACTCCGCCGCGAGGTCCGTTGACATCCTCGAGTTGCACGCGCGCGGCCTGGACGTGATCTCCGAAAGCGTCGAGCGCAAACCGCAATCGGCGTTCGACACGTTCGCGAAGCTCGTCCGTGTTCTCGAATGTTCGTGTGTGGGTGATGATCTGCATGGCTGTCTCTTTCGCGTATCTCCGGTGTGATCCAGATACCTGGATGTAAGCAAGTGGTACGCCAAACTCTGGTTCATCGAGTTGCAGTAGATTGCCGTTTCCCGTCTGTGCGTTTCGCGGCATCGCTGCGCGTTTTCAGGCACGCAGGCGGGGCGGCTGGGATCGTTTCAGACGCTTACGCTTTGGTCAGCGGATTGCATCAGTCACAGCAGCCTCAGCAAAAGGCGCAACTGGAGAGCATCGACATGAGAGATCGCATTTTCATCACGGAAGCCGATTACGAACAGCTGACACGGCTTGTTGCAGGCCGTCGTGCGAATGGCATCGACGCGCCTTATCTGGCCGAGCTGGAGCAGGAACTTGAACGTGCGGAAGTCCTGAGCAACGGACAGCAGATCCCGCCCGACGTTGTGACCATGAATTCCACTGTTCGTCTGCGCGATCTGGATTCGCATGAAGTACGGGAATACGCACTTGTATTCCCACGACAGAGACGGGACATCAACGCAGTTTCCGTTCTGGCCCCGATCGGTACTGCCATTCTCGGCTACCGTGTCGGAAGTGTCATTGAATTGCACGTTCCCAAAGGTGTGCGCCGGCTCGAGGTCCTGGAAGTACTGTTCCAGCCGGAAGCCGCTGAACACGGATCCAGCGAGGCGAACGCGGCGTGACTCCCGGCCGTGAAACGAACCGCTGGCGGATTCTTGCGCCAGTCGAGCTGAACGCCCGAAACGCGTCTGAAGCCGTCGTGCGTGTGCTCGAGACCGCGGACTATTTTCGTGCCGACGTAACGCTGACGTCTGCTCTTCGGTCCTGGCCATTCGGAAGCTGGCGGAACACTTCGTGGCCTCGTGACGCTATGGGTGAGATGGAGCCACATCTCGACGTTCGACGTGTTGTTCTGAGCGGAAGCCCTGCGGAGGCGATTGCGCGTTGCGCAGATCGTGAAGCGGTGAACGCGATCGTCCTGCCTCCGGAGTACTGTTCACGCAGGTACTTGTTGCGCCGTTCGGTCGCGTTGCAGCTTGCAGGCTTAACTACGCGCCCTATGTTGACGCTGCCGGGAGACACTTCCGCCGGGCCTCGCTTTTCACTGCACAGGATTGCATGCCTGGGACGCGGCGACGCATCGGATGAACCTATTTTGCGTTTTACGAAGTCGGTTGCCGCGCGGTGTGGCGCCGATGTGCTCACGGTCCCGGATCAGGAGGCAGACACTGAGCCGAGTGCCGGTTTGCGCAATGTCGCGCGCTCGCTGGTTCGCGTCGTCGAGCAACTGAGTGTTGGTTTGCTGATCGCGGCTCGACCCGTCTACGTCAGTGGGGAGGCGAGTGGACGCGACCTGCTGGCGCTGGCGGGACATTTACCGTGTCACGTCCTCTCGGTTCCGCTGATCTCCGCGCTGCGATAACGTCGTCTGCTCGCGCAAACGGAACAGGGCCGACATTATTGGCGTGCGCGTGGTCGTCCCGTAGCGGAATCGAGAATGCCCTGCCACTCGCCGACGACAGCTTTGGACTGGGCGACGGTGTTACCGCCAGCTTCGTCGGGTCGCGCGGAGGCCGTGCTGGCAAGACATCAGGCCGGTGAGTCCTGTCGTCCGATTCAACGTCTCAATTAGCCGCGGATCCGAGCTGCAGCGCCGGGCATCACGCGCGTCGCCACTCCTCCGGGCTACGCTGGATCGTAGTGGATTTCGCTGAGGAACTGAACGCTGTCTTGCCCGCGGATCTGCCGAACCGCGGCGACTTGGTGATCAAAGCGGCGGTGCATCTGGCGCGGATCGTGGAAGCGAATGAAAGCTTCAATCTGACTCGTATCACTTCGGTTCGCGAAGCTGTGATCAAGCATGTACTGGATTCGGTGTTGCCGTGGAACCTGTTTACCGACGCTCCTGCCGTGCTCGACGCGGGTACCGGCGCCGGGTTTCCGGGCGTGCCGCTGGCGGTGGTCCTGCCGGGGGTGCGTTTCGTGCTTTCCGAGTCGATCGGGAAGAAGGCGCGGTTCGTGGAAGCGATTGTCGAGCAGTTAGGACTTAGGAACGTTGAAGTTGGCAACGTGCGGGCGGAGGAGTTGCTGCCCTCCGGCGTACCGGGGTTGATTTTGACTGGCCGGGCAGTCGCTCCCGTGAGTAAGGCTGCCGCACTGTTTGGGTTGGGACTCGGACGGGTCAAAGGCGGTCGAGCAATTTTTTACAAAGGTCCTTCGGTGATGGACGAGTTGGCTGAAGCCGCACCAGTGCTGGACCGGTACCGGCTGCGGGGTTCGGTGCTGCAATCCTGGCTCGGAACCGAGTACGACAACGAGCACCGCTCCGCGCTGGTACTCACCCTGGCCCGCTACTTCGACTGCGGGTGCAAGTACGACGAGACCGCCGAGCGGATGAATATCCACCGCAGCACCCTGAAATACCGCCTGCAGCGCATCCGCGAACTGACCGAGTACAACCTCACCGATGGCTCGACCCGGTTCGACCTGCATCTGGCGACCCGGATCTGGTTGACGGGCCCTGCCGCCCGACGAAGCGCTGACCGGTTCTCCGGCCGCCCTTCGTCTTCTTGCGGGGACGGGTCAGGGGACGACCGGGGTGATCGGGCCGACCGAGCCGGTGCCGGTCACCTCGTCGATCTGCGCCTCGTCGTAACCGAGGATGTCGTGCAGGACGTAGCGGTAGTCCTCGTTGCGCCGCGGGGCCCGCCGGTGCTCGGTCGGCATCTCACCGACGCGGATCGGCGAACCCGGCTGCGGACCTCGCCCCCAGGCGGATGTTCGGTGCGCACGATCATGCCACGCTGCTCGGCCAGCGGGTGGGCGAAGGCCTGCGAGACCGAGCACCGCTCCGCAGGGACGCCGACCTTGCGCATCCGGGAGACGACCTCGTCGGCGGTGTACTCCGCGATTACCGCATCGAGCTCCTCGATCAGCTCTTCGCGGTTGGTGAACCGGTCCTTGAAGGTCCGGTAGCGCGCGTCATCGCGGCAGGTCGGGCCGCTCGAACGCATCGCACATCCGCTGGAAGAATTCTCCTTGGCGCAGCCGATGACGACCCAGCCGTCGGCGGCCTGGAACGCCTGGAACGGCACCAGCGACGGGTGCGCCGACCGGCCCATGCGCTGCGGCTCGTGGCCGCCGGTCAGGTGCCACGTGCCGGGGTAGCTCAGGAACGACATCGCGACGTCGTAGAGGCTGACGTCGCAGTCCATGCCGACACCGTTGCGGCTCGCGGCGAGCAGGCCCGCGAGCAGGCTGTAGCCGGCAGCGAGCCGGCGGCGAAGTCCACCACCGACAGCCCGGACTTGGCCGGCGGCGCGTCGGGCTCCCCGGTCAGCGACATCCAGCCGGCCACGGCCTGCAGGATGTAGTCGTAGCCGGGCTCGCACGCGGTCCCGTACATGCCGAACGCGGACAGCGAGCAGCAGACGATCTTCGGGTTGAGGTGCTTGAGGTCGTCGTACCGGATGCCGCAGCTTCTCCGGGACGTCGCCGCGCATGTTGAAGTACACCGCGTCGGAGACCTGACCAGGTCCTCGAAGACCGCCCGGCCGCGGCCGTGCGCAGGTCCAGCCCGAGGCTCTTCTTGTTGCGGTTGAAGGTCTCGTAGAAGAGGGAGTCCTCGCCCTCCTGGAAGGGCACGACGTAGCGGCCGATGTCGCCTCGGGTGGGCAGGTCCTCGATCTTGATGACCTCGGCGCCGAGATCGGCGAGGTGCACACTGCCGTACGGGCCGGCGCCGTACTGCTCGAGCGCGATGATCCGGACGCCTTCGAGGCGGCGCGTCATGGGGTGACTCCAGGGTCGTCTGGGATAAATATCTGGAACGAGTGTGACTGGCTGAAGCCCAAAGCGATATGGCCCGTCTCACGTGAGACGGGCCATATCGTAGTTCGCAGGGTGCTACCCGACTTCCACCTCGATGCGCTGCCGTTGAGCCGGCAGGGATAGGGCTCGAGCTTCTCCCCGCGCGGATTCACGCTGTCACCGCTGGCGACGTCGAACTCCCAGAGGTGCACGTTGCAGGTCAGCACGCCGTCGTCAAGGTCTCCGTCGGAGAGCGGAGTGCCCTTGTGCGGGCAGGCGTCCTTGAACGCGAGCAATTTCTCGTTCGCGCGCATGATCAGGACTTTTTCCTTGCCCACCGTGACGCCGGCCATGTCGCCGTCCCACAGTTCATCGTCGTCGTAGACGTCGACCCAGTTGCCCATGTGTGGCTCCCGATTCACTTCTTGGCCCCGGCCAGACCGCAGTTCTCCAGCAGCTTGTTCCGGGCATCCTTGGCCGCGGCCATCGCCTTCTTCGCGTCGGCCTTGACCTCCGGGATGGGTGGTCAGCATGTGAGCGACGGACTTCGCAGCCTCATCGGCGGCCGGGGACCACTTGTCACCCAGTGTGCCAAGGCGGCAGGTTCTTCTTGGTTCTTGCCGATCGCGTAGTGACACAACGCCGCCTCCACCGCGCGGACCGCTCGTTGTCGTCGCTGAGGTTGGCCAGCAGCAACGAGGTGAGCTCGTCGCCGTTCTTGACGCGACCTCGGAGAAGGTCTTGTAGAAGACCGTCTCGATGGTCGGGCGGAAGACCAGGTTGAGCGCCGCGAAGGACTCCGACCAGTCGTAGGCGACCAGCGCCTCCTCGATGCACTTCCGCACCGGCTGCCAGAGCTTCTCGCTCTGCCAGGTCTCCCGCTCGCCGTCGACGAAGCCGGCCTTCGGGTGGGAGATCTGCAACTCGCGGGTCCGGTAGGCGATGACGCAGACCGCACGCACGTAGTCCGCCGCCTCGAAGCAGGCCGCGTTGGTGATGTACGAGGACGGAGCCACCTGGCCGACGTAGGCCGCCATCAGCTGCATGCCGTGCAGCGGGTAGCGGGCCGGAGTGAAGACCTGACGCAGGGTGTTCACCCAGGCCGGGTTCAGCTCCTTGTCGTGGCCGCGGTCGTGGAACTCCGAGCACAGCTCGCGGACCACGACCTCCTTCTCGTCCTGCCGCGCGCAGTACTCGCGGTAGGTGTACTGGTCGGGGTCACGGAACCCCTCCCAGTCATCGGCGGTCACCGGCGACTCGTCGCGGTAGGTGGACAGCCACATGTTCATCGGGGCCGACGGGGCTCGCCTCGAACGGCGCGTCCGCGGCCCTTGCGCATGCTGTAGTGCATGGCGTGGGTGACGATCTCGTACTCACTCGGGCGACGATTGATGTCGCCGAAGGCGGACCAGGTCCGCAGTCTGCTTGCCACTGCCAACGCTCCTAAATCGTATGAGGTCGCCGGGTCACATCTTCTTGCGGGACCAGATGAACCGGTCGGAATTCGAGCTGTCCATGACCCCGCTGAACAAGGACATCAACAACTCGATCTCACGCAACGGGTAGTCGCGGCCGAGCTCGTTCTCGATCGAGGCGCGGGTGAGCAGCAACGGCGGGTCGCCCTCGATGCGCACGTACGCGTGCCGGTCGATGACCCGGATTTCCTTGTCCGGGTTGTCGTCGCGGTCGGCCTGGATGATGCCGTCGATGTCGTCGCTCATCCGCAGGATGGGTCCGACACCCCTGTTTGCCCTCAGCCATCGGTGGCTTCCCTGCTCAGTTCGCGAATTCGACGGTGACTTCACCCAGGGGCTGGATGATCGATTCACCCACGGTGATGTCGTTGGGGACGGGGTGCCCTCGTAGGACATCTTGTACTCGGCACCCTCGCGCTTGAAGATGCGCTTGCCGATCACCAGGTCGGTGATCGACTCGATGGCCTGCGGGATCGGTCATGGTGGACTCGAAGACCACCAGGTGCGTGATGTGATCGCCCTTGAACCAGGCGTTCACCGGGATCATCTGAACTTCGTCGCTCATGGTTTCGTCTCTCCCGGTCGCGGGCTCAGTCGAGTTCGTGGTGCCCGAGCTGGGCATTGACGCCGCCGACATCCCAGAAGCCGATGATGTCGTCGATCCGGCCGTCCTTGTCCACGTGGAAGCGGAACAAGTGGCGCTCGGAGAACTTCTTGCCCGGACGCGGCCACGGTCAGGTACGGCGCCTGCTGGGTACCCGACAGGGTGACCTCGGCGACCACGTTGCCGTCGTCGTCGGCGAAGACGTCATTGACCTTGTTGGCCAGGTCCGGGAAGGCCCGGAAGCCCAGGCCCCAGACCGTGCGGCCGACACCGTTGACGTACCCGGTGCCGGTGACCAGGCGCGACTTGTCGTGCTGCACGAACGGGATGTAGTCGAACGTTGCCCGGGGCGAGCACAGTTCGGCCATCGCCAGCATGTTGCGCTTCTTGTGCGCGGCGAAGAAGGACTCGACCGTGGCGGTCGCGGTGTCGGAACGCTTGCTCATGCCCGGGCCCCCGCAATCGCCTCGGCGTAGGTCTTGTTGGCGCCCAGGCTCCACTTCAGCTCGTTCGTGCAGAAGAACACCCTCAGCGAGGACACGGTGTTCCCGTTGGCCTCGATGCGCCAGGCCTGCCGGGAGTGCAAGATGTGGCCGTCGCGGATCGGGATGTCGAAGAACGGCTCCTTCTGAGGGCCGGTCAGAACCACGTCGATCAAAGCCTTGTCGCCGGACACGACGGTCTTCCGG
>CAWCGC010000033.1:0-30298 GCA_963794765.1 Bryobacteraceae bacterium
GGGCCTCCCCTAACTATCTCGACTTCAACGACACCTCACCCGCACCAGCGACGTTTACCGCGCCACCTGGGATCACAACTTCAGCCCCTCCCTGCTGAATCAGTTCCGCGGCGGTGGCAACGACTGGAAAGAAGTCCACAACTCCATTCAGGAACTGCAGGGCAACTGGAAAGACAAGTTCTGCATGGGCAATGCGCCGGACTGCAACTACAGCCTGGGCCGCATCCGCTTCGAGATGACAAGTACACCAGCTGGGGTGCGGACTCGAACAACGGTTCGGAAAACCTGGTCTACTCGTTCGCCGACGACCTGACCTGGATCCACGGCAAGCACACCTCAAGTTCGGCGGCATGTACCAGAAGGGCTCCCTACAACGGCTTTGGCCGTCAGTGCGTGGCCGGCTGCGCCGACTTCAGGTACCTCGGGACCGGTAACACAGGTACCTCGGCGTGACCGACTTCAATCTGACGCCGGCGGCAACGCGTTTGCTTCGTTCCTGCTCGGCTGGGCCACCAACGGCCAGATCGATACTGTCCGCTACATCGGCCAGCAGTGGCCGTACTTCGCAGGGTACGTTCAGGACGACTGGAAGCTACACCAAAAGCTGACCGTCAACTCGGTCTGCGCTGGGACATGACGCTTCCGCCCGTCGAGGAACAGGATCGGTGGAGCGATTTCTCGCCGACTCGCGCCGAATCCCGGCGCCGGCAACCGTCCCGGCGCGCTGATCTATGCCGGAACCGGCAAGGTCGTCGAAGGCTCCCGCGCGCTGGCCGACTCCTGGTACATGGGTTTCGGCCCGCGCATTGGTTTCGCGTACAGCTTCGAACAAAAGACTGTTATTCGCGCTAACTTCGCCCGTTCCTTCTCGCAGGTCACTACCACCACGGGCTCGACACACCAGAAGGGCTTTACCCAGACAACTTCCTTCGGTACGAATTCTGGTGGCCTCACGCCGACGTTCCTCCTGAAGGATGGTCTGCCCAGTTACCCAGTACCTCCATTTATCTCGCCGTCGTTCCAGAACGGTGCCGACATGCCCTGGTGGCAGAACGGTGAAGTAACTCGCATGCCAGAACAACTCAGCTGGAATCTCTCGATTCAGCGGCAGCTGACCAGTTCACTAGTACTTGATGCCTCCTATAACGCGGTCGTCGGAACGCACCTCCAGGCTGGAATCCTCAACTACAACCAGGTGCCCACGCAGTATGCGTCCCGGTACCCCCAGCTTGGTCTCAGCTTCAACATTCCGGCACAGCGTGCGCAAGCTGAAGCGCTGGGCTTACGATGCCCTACTCGAACCCGGCGGCGACCAAGCCAGGCCAGGGCGAATGGTTGGTTGACTTCGGCAACCGAGCCACCGTTGCGCAGCGCTTCGTCCCTTCCCGCAGTACACCGACATCAACACATGGGACGGCAACGGCGATCACAGCGGCCATTCCAGTTATCACGCCGCGGTGCTCAAGCTGGATAAGCGTTTCGCTCGCGGACTGACATTCACGACTTCGTACGTGTTCTCAAAGATGCTGACGGACGCAGATTCGTACTGGATCACCGACCAGTCGCGAGCGGCGGATCAGTACAATCGCCGCCTCGAAAAGTCGATCGGCTCTTACGATGTGACCCACAACTTCAAGCTGGGTCTCACGTACGAACTTCCGTTCGGCAAGGGCAAACGCTTTGAACAGTGGCGTTCGCTAATCTGCTGGTCGGCGGATGGAGGATCTCCAGCATCACCTGTACTCGAGCGGTCGCCCGATAGGATCTCGGGCGGCAACGGGTCTGGCATCTTCAGTGGACGTCAGCCGGCGTTCGTCACTCGTATGACAACTGGCGCGCGCCACAAAAGGGCGACAAGTTCGATCCGGCTGTCGATCGCTTCCTCAATTTGTCGGTGTTCCCGAACCAGAACGTTCCCGGCACAATTGGAAACGCGACCCGGTTCAATCCTAAGCTCCGCGAGTTCCCGAACCTGAACGAGAACCTCTCGCTGGCCAAGCTGTTCCGCTTCGGCGGTGAGCATGCGACGACGATCGAGTTGCGCGGTGAAGCATTCAACATCTTCAATCGCACCCGCTTCAGCACTGGTGGAACGAACATCAACGATCCGACCAACTTCGGCCGTGTGACGAGCGTCATCAATGATCCTCGCCGCCTGCAGGTTGGCGCGAAGATTATGTTCTAAACTCCGCCTACACTGTTCGTACACTAAAGGGCGCTCCTCCTCCGGGGAGGGCCCTTTTTCTATGCCCAAAACTGCCGTGATCACCGGTGCTTCCGCAGGCATCGGCCTGTCCTTCGCCCGGCGGCTCGCGCGAGATGGCTACGATCTCCTGCTGATAGCAAGAAGGCTCGAGCGACTGGACGCGATTGCTTCCGAACTTCAAAACCTCGGCCGGACCGTTGAGGTGCTTGCAGCCGATCTCGCGACCGACGACGGAGTTGCCGCAGTCGAGAAACGACTGGAAGTCCTGCCTGATCTGGCTCTGCTGGTGAACAACGCCGGTTTCGGTGTCGCCGGCCGATTCGTCGACGTCTCCGCCACCGAACACGAGCGCATGCACAGGCTCCACATCCTCGCCACACTTCGCCTGACTCACGCCGCGCTTCGCCGGATGCTCCCGATCAGCCGGGGAGCAATTATCAATGTGTCCTCCGTCGCGGGATTCTCACCCAGCGGTGGATCGGTCAGCTACTCAGCGACCAAAAACTGGATGAACGCCTTCACAGAAGGTATCTGGCTGGAATTGAGGGCTCGAGGTTCGGGGGTGACCGTTCAGGCCTTGTGCCCTGGGTTCACGTACTCGGAATTCCACGATGTAATGCAGATGGACCGGTCGGCCATCCCCCGAGCATGGTGGACCGACGCGGATGACGTAGTCTCTGCGTCACTCGAAGGGCTGGCGAAACGCAAGTTGTTCGTGGTTCCCGGCTGGCGCTACAAGGTTCTCGTCAGTGCCGGTCAGGTCCTTCCCAGAGGTCTGGTTCGCACCGTTTCGGGCTGGCTTGCCCGCAACTATCGTGACCGGGCGACCATCAAAGAATAAGTTACCCTGGTATTAATGCGAGTAGCTGTACGTGTGCTTTGTTTCAGCCTGGTTTGCCTTGGCACAGGCTTCGCCGCCAACACCCCGGCGTGGATTCAGCGGAGCAATGAGAACGCAAAGGTTGCGCTGGCTCCGATAGTTCGATTCAGTCCGGAAGGTGCAGCATCGCTCGGCATCGAGGGCAATGATGAGGCAATCAGCGACTTCGGCCCGAACCGTACGGAACGCGTGGTCGCAGCAGAGCGTGATGCTGTCGCCGAACTCCGCAAGCGGCGTGAGGCTGAGAAAGATCCTCTGATCCGTCAGGACCTGGACATCATGATCGACGCGCTCGATCGGGACATCCAGTCGGAACAACTCACCCAAAAATACCGAATACCTTATCTGAACCTCGCGCAGGCGGTATTCGGGGGAGTGAAGACATTGCTCGACGATCAGGTCGCGCCTGCTCGCCGTCCCGCTGCACTGGTTCGTCTGCGGCGATACACGGGACTCGAGAAGGATTATGAGCCGTTGGCCGTCCTGGCCGAACGACGGACCAGGGCAAAGCTCAACTCCCCGGGACTGATCGGACCAGCGCGAGACCAGGTGACGAAAGATCTCCAGAATGCCTCATTCTTTGTCGACGGCATCGGGCAGCTCTTTGCAAAGTACAAAATCGCCGGGTACGAGGAACCCCTGGCGAAGCTCAAAGAACAGATCGCGTCCTACAACGATTTCATTCGCCGCGAGCTGATGCCGAAGGCGGCGACCGATTTTCGGCTTCCGCCCGAGCTGTACGCCAATGCCCTTCGAAACTATGGCGTTGACATCGCACCAGCAGAGCTTGCGGCGATGGCCCATAAAGCGTTCACCGATTTCCAGACTCAGGCGAACGAGGTGGCACGTGTTGTTGCCCGCGAAAAAGGGATTGATGCAACCGACTATCGCGATGTGATTCGCGCTTTGAAGAAGGACCAGCTCGCGCCGGACCAGATCCTCGACCATTACCGAACGCGCATCTCACAAATCGAAGATATTGTCCGACGCGAGCAGCTGGTCACACTGCCCAACCGGCCGCCGAGGATGCGGCTCGCTACACCCGCCGAATCGGCACAGCAGCCCGCTCCGCACATGCAGCCGCCGAGATTAATCGGCAACACTGGCGAGACAGGCGAATTCGTGCTGCCTCTGACCAACCCCAGTGCCGGTAACGCAAAAACGGACGACTTCACTTTTGCAGCTGCATCCTGGACCCTGTCATGCCACGAAGCACGGCCCGGCCATGAAATGCAGTTCAGCAAGATGGTCGAGAACGGAATACCGATCGCGCGAGGTGTCTTCGCCTTCAACAGTACGAACGTCGAAGGTTGGGGCCTGTACTCGGAATGGATGATGTTTCCCTATATGCCTGCTGAAGGCAAACTAATCTCGCTTGCAGCATCGAATGATGCGAGCCGCTCGTGCCTTCATCGACCCCGAACTGCAGATGGGCAAGATCACTCCTGCCGAAGCGAAGCGAATCCTGATGGAGGATGTCGTTCTGTCTGACCCGATGGCAGTGCAGGAGCTCGATCGCTATATGTTCCGCACTCCCGGACAGGCCGTCTCCTACTTCTACGGCTACACACGGCTGCTCGAAATCAGAAAAGAAACCGAACAAAAACTTGGGCCAAAGTTTAAGCCCCAAGCCTTCCACGACTTCATCCTTGCTCAGGGCTTGCTGCCTCCGGCACTCCTGCGCAAAGCCGTCGAGGAGCAGTTCATCAGGTGAATCAGCGTAAGCCCGAAATTATGAGTCCGGCCGGCTACTGGCCTCAGCTGCATGCAGCGATCGAGGCGGGCGCGGACTCAGTGTATTTCGGACTGAAACATTTCACAGCGCGAGCCAAAGTTGGTTTTAGTCTGGCGGAGCTTCCCGAAGTCATGAGGACGCTTGCACCGCCGCGGTGTCAAGGGCTTCGTCACCTTCAACACCCTGATCTTCGATCACGAGTTGCCCGAAGCAGCCCGTACGATCTCGGCAATCGCATCGGCCGGTGCAGATGCCCTCATCGTTCAGGACCTCGGAGTACTCGATATCGCCCACGACATCGCGCCGGATCTTGAACTCCACGCTTCCACGCAGATGAGCATCACCGATGCGTCCGGCGTTCGGCTCGCACAGAAGCACGGCGTTTCCCGTGTAACGCTCGCACGTGAGCTGTCCCTCGCCGAAGTGCGAAAGATTCGAGAGGACACCAACTGCGAACTCGAGATCTTCGTACACGGAGCCTTGTGCGTCGCATACTCGGGCCAGTGCTTCTCATCTGAGGCATGGGGCGGCCGCAGCGCCAATCGTGGTCAATGTGCGCAGGCTTGCCGGCTTCCATACGACTTGCTGGTCGATGGTCAGCAGGAGGAACTTGGGGATGCAAGGTATCTGCTTTCGCCTGGCGACTTGATGGGCTTGCATCATGTCGCTGAGATGGTAGACATCGGCATCAGCGCGCTCAAGATCGAAGGACGTTACAAAGACGCCGATTACGTGGCACTCACGACCGCAGCCTATCGCAAGGCCGTCGACCGCGCCGCAGCTGGATTGTCCGCCAGTGTTTCCCGCGACGAGGAACTGCGGCTGGAACAAGTGTATTCACGAGGGCTCGGACCCTGGTTCATTCAGGGCACAAATCATCAGCAAGTCGTCAGGGGCAGGGCGCCCAGACACAGGGGCGTGACTGCGGGCCGCGTTGCTGTGGTGCTTTCGAATTCGATTCTCGTCGAACCGGGCGAGATCGTACTCAAGCCCGGTGATGGTGTTGTATTCGACGCCGCCGACTGGCGCAGTCCGCAAGAACCAGAAGAAGGTGGACGTGTTTACGAAGTAGCTCCACGTCCGGGCGGCCGACAGGAAATCTCATTTGCGAACGCCGCGATCGACATGAATCGCATTCGTGTCGGAGACCTGATCTGGCGGACTTCCGACCCCGAACTCGATCGTCTCGTTCGGCCGTTTCTGGAACCAGCGACACCTGTCACAAGACAGCCTCTTATCATCCAGGTTGTTGCTGTTGAAGGTGAGCCCCTGAGAACAGAATGGCGAATAGACGCCAACCACGGCGTGAGTGTCGCGGTCGACTCTCCCACACCGCTCGGTACCGCACAGAATCGCGTGCTTGATGAGGCATTATTGCAGGATCAGTTCGGCCGTCTTGGTAACACTCCGTACGAACTTGCAGGAATCGAACTCGAGTTGCGCGGTCGCCCATTCGCGCCGGCGTCGCTGTTGAATTCCGTCCGGCGCGAAGCGACAGAACGCCTTGCGGTGCTTCAGGCACATCGGCCTGTACAAGCCTTACGAAATCCAGCTACCGTTCTTGAACAGGCAATGGACCGCGTTCGGACGACCGGTTGTGATCAGTCGCTGCCGGAGCCCCAAATTCAGCCGAAGCTACATGTTCTGGTCCGCAACGGAAAACAACTCGAAGCAGCGCTAAGTCTCGAACCCGCGAGCATCACTCTCGACTACCTCGACTTATATGGTCTGAAGCCCTCGGTTGAGCAATTGAAGTCCCGCGGAATCAATGTCCGCGTAGCAAGCCCTCGGGTTCTCAAACCCGGCGAGGAACGAATACTGGACTTCATGCGCCGCCTCGACTGCCCGCTGTTGTTGCGGGGCGCCGGCATGGTCGACACACTCAGCGCAGAAGACGGCCATCCTGCCTTATTTGCCGATTTCAGCCTCAACGCTGCCAATGCCGTGACCGCCGGCGTGCTGCTGGAGATGGGCCTGCAACGAATCACTCCGGGTCACGATCTCAACGCGGCGCAGATTTCGTCACTGGCAGCCGAGGTCCCGTCATCGCGCCTCGAAGTAATCGCGTTTGGGCACCTTCCCGTATTTCATACCGA
The DNA here is from genome assembly GCA_963794765.1 of Bryobacteraceae bacterium. Taxonomy (GTDB): domain Bacteria; phylum Acidobacteriota; class Terriglobia; order Bryobacterales; family Bryobacteraceae; genus JAWXCM01. The sequence goes on from CAWCGC010000033.1 coordinate 6,918, forward strand.
GCACTGCGTCTTCTGCCGATTCCTCTCGACCGGAACCAGCTACAAGGATTGCGGCCGGCCTTGTGAAAAGCACGAGCTGGCGGTACGCGACACGCAGGGCCGAGCGCATCCCGTCATCGCCGACGTTGGCTGTCGCAACACGGTATTCGGCGCGGAAGCACAGGAAGCAAGCGCTCATCTGCCTGAGTGGCTCGACGCAGGCATCCGGCACTATCGCCTCGAGTTCGCCCACGAAACGGAAGAAGAAACGCGGTCCGTCATCGAGGCCTTCCAGCACTTCTTTGCACGGCGCCTTACCGCCGAACAACTCGGCAGGGAACTGCGGCGCAAGCTCCGTCGGGGTACAACCGAAGGCAGTTTCTTTGTCCCGCAGAACCACCTCACTCTCCCAATCCTGCAGTGACCGCAGACATCATTAAAGCCGGTCTGCTGGTGTTCGATGAAGAAGACCGAATCCTGCTCTGCCGCAAGAATCGCGACACATCCTTGCTGATTACTCCAGGTGGACGCATCGAACCGAACGAATCAGCCGAAGAGTGTCTCGTTCGGGAAATCAGCGAAGAACTTGGTTCAAATGTGTCTCTGAGTGATCTTCACTACTTCGGAACATACCGAGATATCGCCGCCGGCAGCACCGAAAAGATCGTCGAGATCCAACTCTACTCAGGGACGCTATCCGGCCAGCCGGCGCCGCAGGCGGAAATAGCGGAGTTGGTTTGGTTCGGAGCCAGCAGATGACAAGACACAGCTCGCTCCGAGTATCAGGAATCAGATCCTGCCTGACCTGTTGAAGCGCGGGATGTGGAAGGAATAGGCCCGGAGCCTGTCCGACTCCGGGCGACGACAAAAGCTTACTTACCGGACTTCAGTCGCTTATTGACCTCATTCCAGTTAATTACGTTGTACCAGGCATTGATGTACTCGGGGCGGCGATTTTGATACTTCAGATAGTAAGCGTGCTCCCAGACATCAAGACCCAGTATCGGCGTGTTGCCTTCCATCAGCGGCGAATCCTGGTTAGCCGATGAAGTCACCTGAAGACCTCCGTCGGCGCCGCGAATCAGCCACGCCCAGCCTGAACCAAAACGAGTGGTCGCTGCTGCAGTGAATTTCTCCTTAAAACCGTCATAGCTACCGAATGCGTTGTTTAGCTGTGTCGCGATATCACCCGTCGGCGCGCCGCCGGCGTTCGGGCCCATAATCATCCAGAACATACTGTGATTCGCGTGGCCGCCACCGTTATTCCGGACTGCGGTGCGGATATTCTCGGGAACAGCAGACAGATTGTTCGCGAGCAGTTCTTCGACGCTCTTGTTCGCCAGATCAGGGGCGGATTCCAGAGCTTTATTCAGGTTGTTCACATAAGCCTGATGGTGGCCGCCGTGATGAACCTTCATCGTCGCGGCGTCAATGTGCGGCTCGAGCGCCTCGGGTGCATACGGCAGGGGAGGTAGAGTGAATGCCATGCTTGCTCCTTGAGTGTTTTCCGGAGTTAATTGTAGCCCGTCACTCGAAACTCAGTCTCGTTTGCGCTGGCGGTGACACGCGCTCCTCGAAACAGCGCCGCTGGTTGCGAATCATCGAGGCGACAAATTGCCATGTTGGGCCAGGCGTCTCGCGCCATGGTGCCGGAACTCGAACAGCCGGAAACCCGCCCTCGATCTCGATCAGTCCGCACTCGACCGGCACCTCAGATGGAGCAAGCATTCCGGCCGGCGTCACGAAAAAGAATTCGTTTGAATAACGCAGCCCAAGACGCCGCTTAAGCGGATGCTTCAACTCGCCCAGGAAGTCGCCACGTGAGACCTTCACCTCGTAACAGATGCGCTTCATCATCTGATGCGGAAAACAATTCAGGGCAAATGCGTCAAGTCGCTGCAGCGAGCCGTTTCGAAAGCCAGTCCCAACCCGAAGCTCGCGCAAAAAGACCCACTCGGAAGCGTTAGCGTGCAGAACGGACTCCACAACATCGAGCAGGGACGAGGCGCTATAACCAACTTCCGGTACCACTGTCCGGGATTATGGCACGAAGCGTCTCAATGAGTTCGAAGCGCGGCCATCCTGCAGTCACAGGCAGGCGCCTAAGTTAATCACGCAGTCGAAGCTGCGAAAGAAGCGGTGCCCTGCACTCATGCGAGCGTCGAACTGAATCCCAGACTGCCTTCCCGGCGTCGATGGCCGGTATAGATAACAACTGTTTGCACAAACTGAGTTCGGGATAGCGCTGGACCAGGTTAGTCTTAGCAATTGTCCTTCAGTTCAGCTGTGTCCGATTAGATCAAAAGACAACATGGGGCAGTGTTGGCCGCGGCCTGAATCGTTTCGCGACAGCACAGAGAAGATCAACGCGTCCGACGCTTTCGTGCAAGAGCCACAAGTGCCGTGCCCGCGAGAACGGTCAGCCAGGTGGAGGGTTCTGGAGTAGGCCTGACCTGTTTCTGATCGCCGATCACCAAGTCATCAAATCCAAAGACGTCCGATCCTGCCGCCGTGTCGCCGAAACTGATGCTGGAATACGAAGCACTCGGATCGATAAAGCCCCAGAACAGCAAAGACCCGTCTGGCGCGTTTATAGTATTCGGAACGGTCAACATGACAGAGCCACTCGCACCGGTCAGTGTAGCGGTGAGCTGACCGGACAAATCGCCTATATCGGTTCCGTAAAACCCAAATGCGGAGATCGCGGTAGGGAATACAACCGAGAATGTATTGCTGTCAGTATGGAACCAGTGTGTGCCGGACGTGGCAAATCGACCGAAACCGTTACATTCGATAGTTCCAACGGTGCCGGCGGCGGGAGAGCATACACCACCGCTGCTCGCCTGAAGACTTGCTATCAAGCTCCCGGAGGACCCAGGGAAGGTCAAGGCGAGGGGCGGAGTTGTTCCGACCGCTATCGTTTCGAAGTCTTCGTTACCGACACCTGTTAAACTCCCCAGGAACTGGCTGCGGGCAGTTGCAGCATTGCCGCCCGGAGGCACGGTTCCGCCCGGGTTTAAGTCTTCACCGAAAAATACGGTTGGCGCAGCCTGTGCGATGAAGCTCAACGCAAGGATCACGACTGTAGAACGCACGACAATAGCTAACATATTCCCCTCCTGTTTCCAGCGTTATTGGGCTAACATTTCATTCAGCTTTCTTGCACCGCGATGAAGTGTTTTCGCCAAATTGGACTAGGTATGTTAACCACCGATGTGAAGCAAGTCAATCAAATGTTAGATTGACGTAACCGTGTTTAGGCAAGGGCCAGGTCGGTGGAAGTGATTTCGCAGACCAAAGCAAAACCAACCAAGGCAAACACGAGCCTACACCATGGCGAAACAAACGCGTCTGACAGACAGGGCACTTTACTGCACTCCTCGACGAAGATAATGCTGTCGGCCTTCCGCCTCAAGTGACGAGGTAGCCGGTCATGCCCCGACGAGGTGCTTCTCGGTTCGAGTGCTCGGAACGGATCGTTCGGTGTGATGCCATACAGAAACGCGCCTGTTCGCTGAGGTGAAAGCAGGGCAGATAGAAATAGACCGATCAACCTCTCCAGCGAGTGAAAGCCGCATACCTCCCGAGAGCGATTTTTGTTTCGATCTCCTGACAATGTTGGATACCGAACGCGAGATGAGCACGTAAATACCGACCGATGCGTTCACAACGGAGATCTGGCGGCGACAATCATTCCCGCTATGACCGACTTCCGGGACCACTGTCCGGGATTATGGCACGAAGCGTTTCAATCAGTTCGTAGCGCCGCCATCGGATCAAGGCGCGACGCCCGCCTCGCCGGAAGCCACGAAGCAAACGCGGCAACCGTTATGAGAATCGCTGTCATGCCGGCAAAGGTCGGCGGATCGTTCGGCGTGATCCCATACAGAAGCGCGCTGATTCGCTGAGATAAGACAAGCGACAGGATCCCGCCAATCACCATCCCGGCGAGTGCCAGCCGCAGCGTCTGCGCCAGAACGCCTTGCTGCAGTTCGCGGCTCGATGCTCCAAGGGCGATTCGAATTCCGATCTCCTGACGCCGCTGTGTCACGGAATACGAGATGACCGCGTAAATGCCGAGCGATGCGATCACAAGCGAGAAGGCCGTGAACCCAGCCAGCAGCCACACGACAAATCTCCGGGGGGAAACGGCTCGATCGACAACCTGACGCAGCGTTCGAAAGTCTCCGCCAGGGATGTTCGGGTCCAGCGGCCGAAGTGCCTGACGAACTCCGGAGGCAAGATCGGACGAACCAAGGTTCCCTCGTACAACAAGGTCCAGACTGGGAACATCACCGGTCTGCCGTATCGGCATGTACACCTCGTTGCCGGCCTCCTGCTCCAGCGCGAGATGGCGAACATCTTTCACGATCCCAACAACTCGACGATTGATGTCCGTGTCAATCCATCGCCCGATGGCATCCTGCCCCGGCCACAAAGCTCTCGCGAGTGTCTCGTTGACAATAGCCACCGGCTCACTCCCGCGTTGATCTCGTTCCGTAAAATCGCGGCCCGCCGCGAAGCTGACGCCCATCGCGCGGAAGTAGCCATCAGTCACCATCCGCACGAAGGCGTCGGGCATACGGTTTCTCTCATACACCACGCCGACTGCGCGAACACCCCAGCTTCGATTACGTCCGAGCGGCAGGTTGTCAACAAGACCGGCAGCTTCCACACCCGGTGCAGCGTTGGCGAGTCGGAGCGATTCGGCGACGTAGCGGTCGCGAAGCTCACGAGTGTTCCATTGAGCTCCCGGGTCAATGCGGAACGCAATCGCATTTTCAGGCCGGAAGCCAAGGTTCACTTCGAGCACCCTGAGAAAGCTTCGGATGAGCAACCCCGAGCCGATGAGCAGAACACAGGCGAGCGCGACTTCCGTGATTACCAGCGCTCTGCGGAGCCATTCATGTCCCTTTCCCGAACTGGATCCGCGGCTTGCCTGTTTGAGTGCTTGACTGACCTTGCCTCTCGATACGTAGAGGGCGGGAGCAAGCCCGAATAACAAACCCGTTGCAATCGCGACGCCAGCGGTAAGCAGGGCCACACGCCAGTCCAGAGCGACACGATTCAGCAGCGGAATGCTGATCGCATCGAGATGAGACAGCAAGCGCATCCCGATAAGGGCAACCGCCAGTCCGAGCGCCGCTCCCCCGCACGAAAGTACGAGGCTTTCCGTAAGGAGCTGACGGAGGAGACGACCTTGTCCGGCGCCCAGTGCTGCTCGAATCGCGATCTCACGTTGCCGGCTCATCGTGCGCGCCAGCAGAAGGTTCGAAAGGTTCGCGCAGACAATCAGCATCACCAGCCCGACGGCTCCCGCCAGGAGCCAAAGTGCGGTCCGAAAACGGCCGCTTACCTCTTCAGGCAGAAACCGCAGGTGTGGCTCGAAAGTGTTGCGGTTGGGGTTGGACTCCATGTTGTGCTTCGCAATCACGGTGGCTTCTGCCTGAGCTGCTGCCAGCGAAACCTCTGGTCGAATGCGGCCGATCACAGCCAATGTGTTACCCCATCGATTGGTCTCGGGGACCAGGGGGAACGGTGAGAAGACGTCCGCTCGAGTGCCTGGCGCGAATACTGCAGCGAAGTCGAACGACGGCGGCAACACGCCGACAATCGTCACAGGATTGTCGTTCAGAATAACGGCGTGGCCAACGATGTTGTGATCGGATGCGAACCTCCTCTCCCATACGGCATGGCTGAGCAGAATGACCTTAGGACCGTTCCATTTGCATTCCTCCGCCGTAAATAAACGCCCCAGACTCGGTTGCACACCAAGCACCTGGAAGAAATTCTGGGATACGGGCACATTGGTCAGCCTCTCCGGCTCACCCCGCCCCGTAAGCCTGTCATCGCCAGCCCCATAGAAGGCGAAGTACGCAGCCACATCCTCGAAAGCCTTGGTCGTCTGTCGAAACTCGACCAGATGGCTGACCTGAAGCGTCTGGTCAGACAATCCCGGACCTGTTCCGTTGCTGAGCCAGACCAGATGCGCCGGATCACGAAATGGCAACGGCCGAAGAAGCAGGGCATTGATTACGCTGAAGACGGTCAGCGTTGCTCCGACACCAATCGCAATAATCAAAAGCGCAAATGTTGTAAAGCGTGCGTCACGGCCAAGCGTACGAAACGTGAATCGAAGATCCTGAAACGCATTCTCGATTAAAGGCAGACTCCGAGCGTCCCGATGGTGCTCACGCGCCTGATCGACACCTCCAAAGGAAAGCAGAGCTTGCCGCCGGGCGTCCTCCGGCCTCATCCCAGTACGGATATTCTCTTCCGTAGCTGCATCGATATGGAATTCAATTTCTTCATTCAGCGTCGTATCGAGCTTGTCGCGATCGAACAACAAAGCGCGTGTTTTAGCAAGCAGCCACCCAAGCCTGTTCTTCATCGCGTTACAGCGCCTCTCTCGTCATGGCGAGGATGTTTACCATCACATCGCTTAACCGCTGCCAGTAATGAATGTCGGCTTGCCGCTGCTTCTCTCCAGACTTCGTAATGGTGTAATATCGCGCGCGTCGGTTATTCTCCGAGGTGCCCCAGGATGCCGAGATCCATCCTCGCTGTTGCAGCCGAATCAGCGAAGCATAAATCGTTCCCTGGTTCAGCAACACTCGGTTACCGCTTACCTGCTCGATCCGGCGCGCGATCCCGTAACCGTGCATCTCTCCCATCGAAGCCAGCGTCTGCAGCACCATCAGGTCGAGCGTGCCCTGCAACAAGTCGAGCTTGTCCTGCTTCATACAGTTCTCCTCTGCTCCTGTGGCACTCCCACAGAAGCCCTCAGAAGCTAATTACGCAGGTCCGCGCCGAAAGTTACGTCAAAATAGCCAGTCGAAATCGAGCCGAAATCGTCGGGGGCGTCGTCCGAGTACCTCACCGTACTGTGGGTCTCCTGTATTGAGCCGAACCGCGTCCCAGTTGTCATGGTCTGTCACGTTGAACACGCTGAAAGACAGTCTGATCTTGTGCCCGTGCGCCGCAATGTCCTTGGAGAGTCGCGTATCCAGACTTAGAAAGTTCGGAAACCGAAGCGAATTCGGGTCCCCGGCATATCCCTGAAGCTCATTTAGAGGACTGTAAGGAAAACCGCTCCGCCATTCAAAGACCGGAGCAAACCGGATTCCGTAAGGCAGAGGAAACACGCCCCACGAGAGAAATCGGTGAGGCACGATTCCGGGCAATGCTCCGATAACATTATTTCGCAAAATTGGCTCCGGGAACTCGCCAAAATAGCGATCGAAGGTATTGATATCACCGCGGCCATATGTGTGGACATACGATAAAATCCAGCTCTGCTCCGAATACCAGCTGAGCTTCGCTGTGAACTCGGCTTCGTTCGTTCGGCTCCTGCCCGTTGCAGCCAGTCGCGTGAATGCGGCTTCCGGCGTGAGCAGAGGCAATCGAGTAGAAAGCGACTGCAAGTACCCCGCATGCAGCAGCACAACACGGTTGAGCTTATGTTCAATCGCAGTTGAGAGTGTCCGGCTATTCGACGTAAATGCTTTGGACTGATCGAGCAGATTAGGCAGACCGAAGCGGTCCGGGTAATAGGGAAACGAGAAATTGCTGAGCGGAACGCGGTCGTAAAACCAGCCAAAGCCGCCGCGTATCACCGTTCGACTTGTCTCGCCCGGAGTCCACGCAACGCCAAACCTCGGTGCCGCCGTAACGCTCCCTGCAACCTGGTCCACATCCATACGAATACCCGTATCGAATCTCAGAACCGGAAGTGGTTCCCACCCATCTTGCAGGAACACACCTCCATTCCAGTCCGAAATACGATACCGCCCGTCATTCAAAAAAGGAATCGAGTAAAGCGTCTCGCCGGTTAGTGACACAACATGTACCGCCCGCGCAGAAGCAACACCGTCCAGCGTCGAGCGCTCCAGGTTTGCTCCCATGCGGATGCTGTGTTTGCCCGCTGCCGTCTTCACCGGCAGAGACCAGATCTCATTAAGCTGTAAACGCCGTGATCGCCGGTCCTGGTTAAAGAAGTAGTTTCCACCCGACGTGTTCGGCGCCAGAATCAGATCTTCAGGCCCCTGCGAGCCGGTAATGCCTCGAATCTCCGCGGCGGAAACGCTCGTATCAAACGTGCCCAGTTCGGCGTCAAGATGATCCGACACGGTCCCGCGATACTCGTGTGATTTCCACGAAGGTGCTGTGGGCTGTGGCGTATAAAAGCCCAAATTGCGGAAGTTAGCGCGATCGGGCACAAAGTGGCCTGACATAGTAACGAAGTGAGTCGGCCGGAGAATCCAGTCCAACTGAGCGTAAGCATTAATCCGTTGACTCTTCTCTTCGTTGTACGGGAAGGGAAGTGGATATATCGGACGCTTGCGCAACTCGTACGTACCAGCCCCTGCAAAATACAACTTCCTCTTGATAACAGGACCAGTCAGTGCGAGTCTTGGCGTAAATCCGCGAACCCCGCGAAGGTGCCCACTACGGATACGCATTTCCGGTGTAGGATCGTTTAGCTCATACTGCCATTTGTCTCCGCCCCGGCGAGTGACAACGGCAACCACTGCGCTGCTAAAACGGCCGTACTCCGCCAAAAATGGACTTTTATAAACTCGAACCGTCTCGATAACATCAATCGGAACAGTAGCGCCGAACGAACCCGTAGCGGGATCGGTCACATCGACCGAGTTCACCAGGAAGGTGCTTCTATACTCCGGGGTGCCGCTGATTTGAAGCTTTCCTTCCGGAGTTCGAACAACGCCCGGCAGTAACGGAACAGCATTGCGAACATCGGCAACACGTTCAGGCAGCGACCGAACCTGGTCACGATTTGCTTCTGCAGTCGTGGTCGAAGAAGGATCCAGCTTGTCCGCCTCGCCTTCGACCACGACCGAATCTCTGCGCTTAAGCACAACGCGGACGCGCAGTCTCTGATCGCGAGCGAGCTGGAAGTCTTGTACAGCTTCGGTATAGCCCTGCGCAGAGCCAGTTGCCCGATACGATCCCGGTGCGCGAAGCTCGACAGTAGCGTCGCCCGAATCTGTCGTGCGCGCCTGGTACCGGGCAGCACCGGATTCAATCCGCACCAACGCGCCCGAGACAGGCTGACCTTCGGTTGTCCGCACTTCAACTGTCGCCGAGCAACAGCGTTCAATCTCCTGCCCAAAAGAGCGAGACGCAAAGGTGATCAGCACGGCGGTACCGATGAGACGACCTCTCATGCCAATCCCATTTTGTCGCGGCAGTCGCGTCGCCTGGACATCCGCGGAACGCAACTGGTCCTGCCAGTGATGCGCCTTAAGGAGTGCTGTGTTTCGGTTTGCTGACGCGACCAGCGCTGCGGAAATGCTTCTGCAGCGCCAGCATAGAAATAGCTTCATTGGCGGAATAAGGTGCGCCAGTCTCGCCTTTCGCTCGCGGTATGTTCGTAACGTGTGCGCGGTGTATCCCGACTACCTCCCAGTTTTGCATCTCGAAGACAGGGCTGCCGGAACTGCTGGACTCAGTCGGTGTGCGGTAATGCAGCAGCTTATCGCTGCATCCCACCAGTTGATTATCCTGAAGTGCGAACTCAAGGTCTCGACCTCCAGGATGCCCGATGATGTACATGCGAGGTGCGGGACGGGCCATTTCAACCATTTCGGCGCAAAGGGGCAGCGCGTCTGCCCGGGGTTGTTCAGAAAGCTCCAAAAACGCAGCATCCAGTTCGCCGAATGGCGAAGAACGGAAGATGCTCTTCATCTGAATGCGCTTGCCTAAAATCTGGAAGTTACACAGCACGTTCGGTGGTGTCAAAGCGCCTTCGTAGGTGTCACTAACAACATGATCATTTGTCAGCACCAGTAATCTACCGTCTTCTGAGGGAAAAAAATCGGAGGCGCGGACTAGCCAGCCAGTGCCGTGTCCGAAGCCGCCAATATTCTCGACTCTGCACACGGAGCGGGCCGTAACAAGCCCCAACTTGTACCATTCAAGGGAGACCGATTTGCGCTTCCCCGCCAATGCTTCCAGTTGTGTTCGCGCCTGATCCCCCGAAAGGCGAACACTGCCGCCGGATTCCCTGAGCCGAGCAGCCTCAAGGATCGGCAGCACCGTTGAGCCCGGCTCTGCATCTTCGCGCAATTGCCAGACTTCCGTGAGTTGGCGAAGGGTACTTGTGTATTCGAATTCGTGTGCGTCCTCAGCATCCGCGTATTCGGTAGCCTTCGCTTTCAGGGAAGCGTGATCGCCGATAGCGAGCAGCGCTTCCAGCTGAGTTGCTATATCCAATGCACCGAGGCCATTCGACGCAGCCCGCACCTTTTCGCTAAGCTTTTCGAGAATTTCTTTAGCCAGAAGTTTGTAGTCTCGAAGTCCCTGGATTCCAAAGCCGTCCCGCTGAGCCCGTGCCATCAGAGCGACGACGTTGATACCGTGCCAGGTATGTTTTCCCCGGCTGGAATCGTACATCTCCATATACTCCTCGACCGACTGCATCAGAAGTTCACGTTTGCGAGCGGCCGATGAAATTGGTGCTGTAGTTACGTAAAGCTGCTTGTATACTCGGCCCAGCAGGCCGCGAATCTCTGCCTGATCCGCTGAGCCCACTCGGGAATCCGTTCGGAATTCGTTCAAAACGGACTCGGCCGGGGTCAGCATGCCCTGATCGATTAACGCCTGGGCATAGTGGCGTGCGACGGCTGGTGCTCGCCCGGCAGTCTGAACGATAGCTTCAGAAAGCCGCGTGATCGCCGTAAACTGCCGTTTACGTCTCAGCGCCTGGAGGATTTGTACAGCAGACCTCTGCGGAAGCGGTGTTGGCTCTTTTCGGATGCTGTCGATTAGGCAATCGATGGTCTGCGATACGGAATCGTAATCGAAAGAAGAAAGACTACTAACCAGACTGCTTATCGTATTGTCCAGATCATCCCAGGGCATCGTGAGACTGTATCACGGCCGGCTGACCCCTACATTGGATCCTGTCGCACGCAGCGAACCGCCAGCACCGTGTAGTCGTCGTGTTGAACCGTATCCCACACTGCAACGCGATTACAAATCAGGTGAACCAGCTCTGATGCCGATGCGCCTCGCGCCGCCTCGACTGATGCGGCGAGGCGTTCCTCTCCGAACTCCTCACCGCGTCCCGTAAGCCCCGCCTCGACTGCGCCATCGCTCCATGCGACAACGACATCTCCGTCGGCTAGGTCTAGCGTGTGCTTCCTCCGCCAGCGGCCAGTTCCTGAATAATCCCAGTGGTGTTGTTGAAGAGGCCAGCCATTCACGCTTTCCCGATGAGCGCGAAACCAATACCGCTGGATGCCCTGCACTGACATACGACAAGCGGCAGCGATGGGGGTCATAAACGCCGAACAGGACAGTAGCGTAGTGCTCCGGAAGACTTGACGACCAGAACTGGTAGTTCAATTCGGCGAGGAGTTGCGGTATCGAACTGAGTCCCATGCTCAAACGCGTGCGTAATGCGCCGTGCAGGTTAGCCATCAGGAGGGCCGCGCCGATACCCTTTCCCGAAACATCTGCGAGCATGAACCCGCAGCGGCCGTCAGTCAACTCGAACCAGTCGAAGGAATCTCCACCGATTCCGCGGGCGGGTACGCAATTTCCGAATATCTCCAGGCCAGGTATTCTCGGTGCAGTTCGCGGTAACAGTTTGGCCTGCACTTCACGGGCAATGTCCAGATCCGAACAGTCGCTTCTCGACTTCGAAACCTGCTTGTGGATAGTTTCCAGTAGCCGTGTGTTGTCCCAGGGCTTCTGGACGAAGTCGGATGCACCCCGGCGCATGGCCTCTACCGCCAGATCAACGCTGCCCCACGCGGTCATAACGACGACGGGAGCGCGCACCCCCGTCGACCGTAAAGATTGAAGCAGATCCAGACCTTCAGCGCCCGACGTTGTGTCGCGCGCATAGTTCAGATCCATCAGGATGAGATCGAAGTCCTCATGACTGGTAAGCCGGAGTACAGCCTGAGGGCTGTCCGCAGTAACCGCGCTGTAACCTTCAGACTTCAGCAGAAACTTCGCGGCTTCCAGGACGCCGGCCTGATCGTCGGCAACGAGAACACGCATCCCTGATCCGGAAGCACGTTGCGTGCCGCAGGATTACGCCGCCGTGACGCCGATTGTTGCCCGGAAGTACTCGAACGTCGAAACGAGCCCATCTTCCAGACGGACCTCAGGTTGCCATCCGAGCAACTGCCGCGCTTTGGTGATGTCCGGTTGTCGCCGCTTCGGGTCGTCCTGCGGCAGGGGTTCGAACTGAATGTCGCTCTCAAACCCGGTCACCTTGCGGATCGCTTGAGCAAACTCAAGGATCGTCATCTCACGAGGGTTGCCGAGGTTCACCGGGTAGGGCTCACCGCTTCGTGAGAGCAGATATAACCCTCGCACCAGATCCGAGACGTAGCAGAAGCTTCGAGTCTGCGATCCGTCGCCATAAACGGTCATGGGCTCGCCACGAAGCACCTGGTCGAGGAATGCGGGCACAACCCGACCGTCTTTGAGCTGCATCCGGGGACCGTAAGTATTGAAGATTCGAGCAATCGACGTTTTGACACCGTGGACGCGGTGGTACGCCATGGTGATCGCTTCGGCGTAGCGTTTGCTTTCGTCGTAGCACGAGCGGGGACCTACCGGATTAACGTTGCCCCAGTATGTCTCTTTCTGCGGGTGCTCCAGTGGATCGCCGTAACACTCCGATGTGCTCGTCACAAGGAAGGACGCTCCCTTGCGGTGTGCGAATTCAAGCATGTTCCGCGTCGCCGTGGATCCGCTCTCGAGTGTTTCAATCGGATGGGCGAGATAATCACGCGGACTAGCCAGAGAAGCCATGTGCATCACACAGTCGACTGGTCCCTCGAGCGATATCGGTGCGGCGGCCGCGTCAGCCTCAACGAACGTGAAATCGGTTCGGTTCATCAGATGACGCACGTTGTCGAGTGAACCGGTGATCAGGTTGTCGATCACGACAACGCTGTCGCCGCGCTCCAGAAGGTAGTCGCACATGTGCGAGCCGATAAAGCCGGCCCCGCCGGTGATTACATAGCGCAAATTAAAGTCCTCCCCGGACACTGGTTTCCTGCGTGGTACATTCTCGTCGTGTCCTGGTTTGAAAGCGGAATATTTCTGGTCCTGCTTGTCAGTTCAGTAGTGCTCTTCTGGGCGCGAATTTCTCCGGTAATCAAGATCATTCGAGCTTCGAAATCTGATCCCGGATTTCGTTGGGGCCACACAGCGACCCGAGTGAAGGCATTCGCGTGGGAAGTGCTCTGCCAGGGCAAGGTGATAAAAGAGCGGCCGTTACCGGGGCTTGCACACGCATTCGTATTCTGGGGATTTCTGGCTTTTGCACTCGTAACCCTGAATCACTTCGCAGTCGGCCTGCACGCCGGGTTCCTGTCGCAATCAGGCCCCTTTGGACGAGTGTACTTCGGGCTGGCCGGCCTGTTCGCATTCGCAGTTTCTGTCTCCATTACCGGCCTCGCGATTCGGCGCTTCGTGATCCGGCCGCGCTGGCTCGGACCGCTGTCGTACGAGTCCGGGATCATCGCCTTGCTGATCCTGCTGCTCATGCTGACGTTTCTCGCCACCTGGTTGTGGCTGCCCGAGGACTCGCCGGCGGGACGGATAAACTGGTGGCTGCATACCCTTACCCTCCTCGTTTTCCTTCCCCTGATTCCGCACACCAAGCATCTTCACCTCGTACTCAGTCCGGTAACAATCTTTCTGAAACGCACTCGCTTCAGTGATATCCCGCCGCTCGAAGGTGATGAGGATTTCGGAATCGACTCCGGAAAGGATATTACCAACATCGTGGCGCTGCAGGCGTTCAGCTGCGTCGAGTGCGGCCGATGCACGGAGCACTGCCCGGCGAATAATACCGGAAAATTGCTCGACCCAAAAAAAATAATTCTCGGAATGCGCTCGTATTTGCGCGACCACGGTCCCAAAGGAACGGTTCCGATTGTCTCCAAAGCGGGCACCGAAGTTCCGGTCGAAACTTCAGTCCACCCGAGCCCGTACGTACCGGAAGAGATGCTGTGGCAGTGTACAACTTGCGGTGCGTGTGAGTACCAGTGTCCCGTTGGCATACAGCATCTGCCCATCATCATCGGATTACGGCGAAGTCTCGTAAATACCGGCAAATGGGAGGATGAATACGGAGAAAAGCTGTTCTTATCGCTCGAAAAGTACGGAAATTCTCTTGGGTTCGCAGCATCGGAGCGTGACAAGTTCATTGGGAGAAACACTCTCCCGCTATTCGATGGCTCACAGGAGTACTGTCTGTGGCTGGGCTGCATGGGTGCATACGATCCCGGCGGACGCGACATCATTCTTGCGCTGACACGCGTTCTCAATCACCTCGGCGTGACCTGGGGAGTCCTGAAGAAGGAGCGTTGCACGGGGGACCCCGTCCGCCGGCTTGGCAACGACCTGCTTGCTTCTAACCTGGCCGAATTCAACGCGACCCAACTTAAGGCGGTCAAAACGGTATTGACGATATGTCCACACTGCGTAAGAACGATGACGGAGGACTGGAAGGAATTTGGCATTGAGGTGCGCGTGGAACACCACAGTGCGTTTCTCGCGCGTCACTCCTCTGCACTCGGGCACATCGACGATGGCAAGGTAGCCTTTCATGATCCCTGTTATCTTGCGCGCTACAGGGGAGTGTACGAAGCACCGCGTGAAGTGATTGGCAGCGAAAGCGTCGACGACCCGCCACGGGCGGAGCAGCGTACCTTCTGTTGCGGCGCGGGAGGCGGCAGGATGTTTCTCGGCGAGGAGGTCGGCAAACGCGTAAACATAGAACGCGCAGAGCAATTGGTGTCAACGGGTGCGCCAACCATTGCCGCTGCATGCCCGTTTTGCAACTCGATGTTCCGGGATGCCTTAACACAGATCTCGCAGAACCCGCCGAAGCTGCTCGATATTGCCCAGATTGTGGCAGCCCGAATTCCAAACGGTGATCAGCTGCGGCCGCAATCGTAGGGCGGAAGTCGCGATCGGAGAAGGCACCGCCCCAGCATTCATTTTGACCTGTGAAGCGTGAATTCGATCTTGCGAACTTCACCTGCCGGAATTGATTGCTTCTGACGTCCAGCTTCATCTGCAATTAGCTTCCCAGGCGAGCAATCATAGAGGAACCTGTCGGGCCGACGTCGACATACAAACATCCTGCTTTGCCGGATGCCGACGCGCGGTCGCGGAGGACGGAGTTGCCGTCCGCCTGGTCCACTCCTCCGATATCGCCGGAGTCGCATCGGAGACCGCCCTGCTTATGTTGCGTTTCGCCGGTTTGCAGCTGTCGGCATCGTGATTTGACGAACTCGATTCAGATCACCGCGCACGGACAACCGACCCCTCTCCAGTTATGCTGGGCATTCGAGAAGACCAAGCCTGATCCGCTCGCCAGCTCTTTCCGCCCACCTTTCGAACCAGTCAATTTTGAGCCTCCTGTCCGGGGCTGCAACTCTGGGGAATACAGGCAGGAATGCGGTCCAACCCGTTGTTTGATTCTGAGCCGCACGTCCTGGCGGATTGTGGTTCTGCAATAGCGTCGTCCGGCATCGAACGCCGCCCACGCCAATGTTACGGACCCGCGATCATATGGCCACCGATTCGATACGGCCCGGAGAGTCGGTTTCGATCAAAGTTTGGGACCTGTCTTTCGGGCCAATGCGTGCCCGAAAGAACGCCCGAATCTCCACCGAGTTCGTCCGTCCGATCATTGGCCGGCCGAACGCATAAACTCCGTTACCTCGGCGTGGGTAATGGCATCGGTGGCGTAGGTAAAGGTGCCTTGTTCTTTCACTTCACGGGCGGCGCGGAGCAGCCCCGTGAGTGCAACTCGGGCAAATGAACCGCCGACGCTTACTCGCTTCACTCCCGCTTCCTGCAACTGTTCCAGCGACCAGGCAGGCCCCCTCAGACCCATAACGACATTCACCGGCTTGGTGACGGCGGCGCAGACTTCACGAATAGCTTCCAGCGTGGGGAGACCCGGAGCGTAGAGGACATCCGCACCTGCGTCGGAATATGCGCGCAGACGGCGAATGGTGTCGTCAAGATCGGGTCGGCCCCAGAGGTAGTTTTCTGCGCGGGCGGTCAGCACGAACGGAAGTGAGAGGGCGGCTTCTTTGGCAGCGCCGACGCGCTCGACTGCCAGCTGAAAGTCGTAGATGGGCTGCTCCCGATCACCGCTGGCATCTTCGACGGAGCCGCCGACCAGTCCCGCTCGCGAGGCCAGTGTAATCGTGGCGGCACAGTCCAGTGGGTCATCCCCAAAACCATTCTGGAGATCGGCGGAGACGGGCAGGTGGGTTGCATCCACAATGGTGCGTGCATTGTCGAGTATCTCCTCTCGCGTGACGCCCCCGCCCATGTCCTTCTTGCCGATGGAGAATGCGAAGCCGGCACTGGTGGTGGCCAGCGCCTGAAACTGGAGAGCAGTGAGGATACGTGCGGACCCGGCGTCCCAGGGGTTAGGTATGACAAAGATGCCCGGATCGGCGTGAAGTTGTCTGAATCGCTCGAATCGCGCAATTTGATCTGGATCAGTGAATGACATGGGCCCATTGTGACCGCTCTTGCTTTTCAACAGTACGATCGCGAAGTCCTCTCCTCTCGGCCTGCCGACGCGGACGAACGATGACCCACTACCATCGGACACTTTGGCGCGTTCCGTCAGCTCGCGAGGCGTAACGAAACGGCTGCCCATCGCCGCACGTCCTGCTCACGAGGTTGCGGATGAAGGCCCTCGTTTATTTACTGACCGTTCCATTGTTGGGCCAACAGGGCGTGAGCCTCTACAGCGTCGAAAAGGAGCGGGCGGTCGGGGCGCAATACGCCTCGCAGGTCAGGAGACAATCGGAGCCGCCTGGCGACCCGTCGGTCCAGGACTACGCGGATCGAATTGGTCGGCAACTCTTGAGTGGACTGGCAGACCGGCGGTGGGCATATCAGTTCGAGGTGATCTCAGGCGGTGACCGTGTGGACCCGTTCGCACTGCCGGGCGGATACATCTTCATTCCCGCCCGCACTGTTATGAGCACTCACAGCGAAGACGAGTTTGCCGGTGCGCTTGCTCACGCCATAGGTCACGCAGCGTTGCGACACGGGACACGCACGGCAAGGCGTGGGCAGGTAACCGATCTAACCGGCACCCCTCTGGTGTTTATGGGGTGGACAGGTTCGCACGCCGATTCGGCCAGTTCGCAACTATTGGTCCCGCTAAGCTTCCTGGAACTCCAGCGGACATACGAGCTTGAAGCCGACCGGTTCGGACTGGAGTTGACCTCCCAGAGCGGGTACGATGCATCGGCCTTCCTCCGATACGTCGAGCGAACCCACCCGATGGACACGAAGTACTCGCCACTGCCCGGACGCGATCTGCGGATCGCCAGAATACAAGAGACGCTCGCATCTTTGCCCGCGGCTACACGCGGCGCTTCCGGTGACTTCGACAACGTTCAGGAACGCGTTCGCTTGATAAGCGAGACATCTGAACGGCACCGCGTTCCAACTCTGAGACGGTAGCGTGGGGTGCGGGGACCTTGAGTGCTGCAGGAGACCCCAGGCGGGTCGGGTAGTCAGGCGCCGAGATAAGCGGTGAGCACCGCCGAGACCAGTCCGGCTGTCCCGGCGATCCGAACACTTCTATATCGCGGACGCGCCAACTCGCCACTTGAAGACCTTCCCCCGACAAGGTGGTCGACCTCCGCACAGATCGAGGCGATGCGATCTGCCACGCGCATAAACTGCTCCGGCGCCGTACAAAGCCAGGCACCGACAGTAAACAGAAGTACGAATGAAGCCAGCGTCACTGAGCGGAGCCCCTCCTCAGAAATACTTGTGCGTCGACGCGGACGGCATCCGTGCTTGTACCCCGGTTTACGCTACCCAAAACGGTGGCAGCGGCATCTGCGAATCGAAGCGATTCCCGACGATAGAGGGCTTCTGTCCGCACGATTGCAAGTGCTGCGTTGAAAGTGTCGCCTGCGGCAGTGCTATCAACAGGAATCACGGAAACGCCTGAACCGGAACATCTGCTCGGAATCACGATAGTAACAATCGGCAGATCTCTGCTTCAGGAACACGCTGTTTGCCGGAAATCGAGGGCAGCGGCGGCCACGACGGACAAATCTCGGCGGGCGGGATGGACGCGCCGACCTGAAATTTCAGACCTCGCTAATACTACTGACGGAAGGCTTGCTCAGAAACTCTTCCACTTCCACGCGGGAAGGTACCGATCCTTGTGCGCCAGGACGTGTTACTGAGATTGCGGCCGCGGCGTTCGCAAACCGAAGCGCTTCCTCAACGTCAAAGTCTTCGGTCAGAGCGACTGCGAATGCAGCGTTGAATGTGTCGCCTGCGGCCGTCGTATCTACTGCATTCACCGGAAATCCTTCAACATGGAACATCTGCTCGGAATCCCGATAGAAACAGCCGGCAGAACCCAGCTTCAGAACCACGGCGGTTGCCCCGGAATCGACGAGTGCGCCAGCGACGCCGGCAGCCTCATCCACAGAGATGGAACACGGCGGCCGGCCAAGCAACAGGCAAGCCTCGCTCTCATTTGGCGTCAGGATATCTACCTGTTCCAGTAGTGCCCTTGAAAGGCTTTGTGCGGGTGCCGGATCGAGCATTGTCTTGGCCCCTTGCATCCGGGCAATCCGGAGAGCGGTTTCAACAGCCGGCAAAGGTGTCTCCAGCTGAAACAGCGCAAATCGAGCGCCCTTCCAGCACAACCTCGCGCCCTCCATATCCGCTGGCGTCAACGCGAAATTGGCACCCGAAGCCACGACGATCGAGTTCTGTCCTTCTTTGTCGACCTCAATCAGGGCCACGCCGGTTGGCTGCGATCGTGTCCCGGCGACCAGGCTCACGTCCACATTGGCCGCCGACAAGCTGGCTCGAAGCTGGTCCGCGAAGATGTCGTAGCCCACGCGCCCCACCATTCGGACGACAGCGATTTTCGCGAGCTTGCCTGCTGCACAGGCCTGATTTGCGCCTTTGCCGCCCGGAATCATTTTGAATCCGCTTCCAAGTACCGTCTGCCCGGGCGTCGGCAGTTGGTCCGTCTTCACGACAAAGTCCATGTTCAGACTGCCTGTGACCACGATCGCGGGCTTCATTGGTCAGGAAATCAGCGCGCCAGATCGATACCCAGCTTTTTTAATTCGTCCGCATAGTAACGGCGATGGAGGATGTCCCACTCTTCCGTACCTTCGGGAATATCTTTCTTTTGTGATCGAATCTTCGTGCGCGCGGTTTTATCGACCTTGTCTTCAATGCTCAGGATCTCGGTAATAGCACCTACGATCGCAAGCCGGACGTCATTGTCGAGCCTGCGCATCCGTATGTCCCGATTCTTTCGAAGAGCAGCGACGATCTTGTGCGATATGTCGTTAATTTTGTCGCGCGACAACTTCATACTGTCGCCGGTGTCACGTCCCGAGGCCTTAACGATCTTTCGTTGTTGCAGAAGCGTGTTCTTGGTCTTCCGGAACATTTCCTGGTAACTGACACCTTCGCGACGCATGTATTCGCTGTACTCTTCGAGAATCTCGCGGACTTCATCATTCAGCTATGCCGAATATCATGCCTCTGAAATGACCGAGTGGGAGTTCCTCAGCGAAGTCGTGGAGCAGGCCGATTGCGGGATTCTGCTCGATGTGAATAACATCTATGTTTCGTCGCAAAATCATAACTTTGATCCGTACGACTATCTAAACAACGTCCCGCACCATCGGGTGGGACAGATCCATATTGCGGGACACTCGAAATTCGAAAAATACATGCTCGACACCCACGATCATCCGGTGCTCGACCCGGTGTGGAAGATGTACGCGCATGCCGTCAAGCTGGTGGGTAGCACCGCTACGCTGCTGGAGTGGGATGACCGCATTCCTTCTTCGATGAAGTTCACAATGAAGCGCTCAAAGCCAACAATTTCCGAGACCAACAACTCGCCACGACCACCTCAAAAGATTAATTCACGCGCTCAACTGCGGCAGTTGCAGCGCGTGATGACCGGCGCCCTTTTTCGTCCGTTAACCCCGCAATGGCGAATGCAGAAGCATTGGACCGATGGCACTCCTATGAAGGAGCTGGCTTCGGAATTTATCAAGCCGAACGATCGACTCAGTTCCTTTGAGCGGTTGGAGATCTATAATCGGCAGTATTGGTTTCGTGTCTGGATTGCCTCTATGACGACTATCCCGGACTTCGCGCAGTGGTCGGGGAGCGAAGATTCATGAAGCTGGCAACGGCTTATCTGACGCAATATCCATCTGACTCGTATACGCTTCGCGACCTCGGGAGCCGACTCGAGCAGTTCCTGCGGGAGGAGCCCCATTGGAGCGCCCCGCGAGAGGAATTGGCTCTGGACATGATCCGGTTTGAATGGGCTCAAGTGGTTGCTTTTGACGGCGCGGCCGAATCCCCCAGTGACGCCGGACGACATCCTGGATACACCTCCGTCGAAGTTGCTGCTCGGCTTGCAACCTTATCTTTCCCTGCTGGAATTGAATTTCGCCGTCGACGATTTTTTGATTGCCGTGAAAAAGGGTGAATCGGACGTTTTGCGCGGCGAAGCGAGCAACGCCATGGATGGTGCGCCAAAAGCGGCATCCGCCGAAAACGGGTTCGTTTCCA
Source organism: Bryobacteraceae bacterium (assembly GCA_963794765.1). GTDB lineage: Bacteria > Acidobacteriota > Terriglobia > Bryobacterales > Bryobacteraceae > JAWXCM01. The sequence continues at coordinate 27,519 of CAWCGC010000033.1, forward strand.
AAGCGAGAGAAAGTCTATCTAGCGGTTCATCGGCACGACAACATGCTCTACTACAAACGCCTGGACCAAGAGGCGTTTGCGATCTTGACGTCGCTTGGCCGCGGTGTGACGGTCGAAGATGCGTGCGTCGAAGCGGTAACCGCGAGCAAGAGAATCAACGTCGACTGGTCGGCTCAAATCAAGGAATGGTTTGACGCATGGTCCGCGCTCGGTTGGTTCTGCAAATCATGAGTGGAATTCTGCATTTTATCCGGCGCGCTTACGAACTACTCGTGACCGCTGCCAATTTTCTGCAGGCGCCGTTGTTATTAGCGCTGCGCATTTACTTTTTCTGGCAGCTCTTCTTGACCGGGAAAGGAAGCTTTCGAACATCGGAAAAATCATCGATTTTTTCACCAGCCTCGGGATCCCGGCGCCGGCGCTAAACGCCTATTTTGTCAGTTCCCTGGAGTGCTTTGGCGGCCTTTTGTTGATCATCGGCCTGGCCTCCCGACCGATCGCCTCATGGTCGCGATTTCGATGTTCGTCGCCTATTTGACCGCCGATCATGAAGCGTTGCCGGCATTATCAGTGACCCCGATAAGTTCGTGAAAGCCGATCCGTTTCCTTATCTTTTGACGGCTTTGATGGTGTTGGCCTTCGGTCCCGGCTTGCTTTCGATCGACGCCCTGTTGAAGACGGGTGGTCGGACAGATGGATTTTCCGCGTTCGGGCGGCCTTTCTTCCCGACAGAATAGAAGGAAAGTGTGGGACGCGCCTGCCGATTTTCCTGCCTTTGTTCTGCTGCCTTTGGCGAAGATGGCAGAAGAGAATCCATTATCTGGCAACCATGGTCCGACTCGGTTTTTGCCCAGGCGAAGAGTGAAGGACGTTTCGTCCTGCTCGATCTGGAACGGTCTGGTGCCACTGGTGTCACGTCATGGACGAGGAGACCTATCGCGACCCGACGGTCGTCGGCTTTGTCGGCAGCGATATCTCGCGGTGAGAGTCGACGCGGAGCGCGGCCTGATCTTTCGAATCGATACGAAGATTACGGTTGGCCTGCGACAATCGTTTTTAACAGCGACGGGAGCGAAATCGTGAAGCGGCGAGGCTATCTGCCGCCGAGCAGATGGCTTCGATGTTGCAGGCGATCATCGACGATCCGTCGCCCGGCCCTTCCGTGGTTCCAGAAGCGCCGTTGGTCCCGAGCGCGGAGAACGCGCTTGGAACTGGCAGACAAAGCAGTTCTGCGTCAATTTGGTCGAGGTTACGACCACACTAACCGCGGCTGGGGCACGGGTCAGAAGTTTCTCGATTGGGACACGATCGAATATTGCCTTGACCAAACGGATCGCCGGCGACCGGACCTTTGAACGCATGGCGCGGGAAACGCTCGACTGCGCAGCTCAAGCTGCTCGATCCGGCCTGGGGCGGCGTCTACCAGTACTCGACCGACGGCGATTGGCAGCATCCGCACTTCGAAAAGATCATGCAGATCCAGGCGGAGGATTTGCGCGATTTACGCCTGGCCTATGCGCTCTGGCATGATCCGACGTATCTTGCGGGCCGCGAATCGAATTCGCGGGTATCTGAAGAATTTTCTGACTCAGCCGGAAGGTGCATTTTACACCAGCCAGGATGCCGACTTGATCGATGGCAAGCATGGGGGCGAGTATTTTCGGCTCGGCGACAAGATCGACGAAAACAGGGCATCCCGCGGGTCGATAAGCACGTCTACTCTCGTGAAAACGGCTGGGCGATCAATGCCCTTGACGGTCTCTATACGGATTCGGGTGAACGGGAATGCCTGGACGAGCGATGCGGGCTGCCGATTGGATTTGCGCCACCGCGGTCTTCCCAATGGCGGATTTCGTCACGATGCGGTCGATTCTGCGGGTCCTTATCTCGGAGACACCCTGTCCATGGGCGTGCGTTTCTGGCGATTGTACGCGGCTGACAGGCGATCGTGCCTGGCTTGAGAAAGCGCGCGGAGCAATCGATTCATCGCGGCAAATTTTGGGGGTCAGCTTGGATACGTCACCAGCGCCCAAGGCGGCTCGTTGAAATCCGGCCTGCAATTGGACGAAAACATCGGTGTCGTCCAAGTGGCGAATCTTATTGTGGCATTATACCGGAAAGCCGAATACCAGAAGGTGGCTGAACAGGCGATGCGGTTCCTCGCAACGCCCGCCGCAATCGAACAGCGCGGATACCATGGTGGCCGGCGTTCTGCTGGCCGATCAAGAAATGACTCATGCCTCTGCACATCACCATGGTGGGTCGAAAGAATGATCCAAAGGCGCAAGCACTCTTTGTCGCCGATCTGCGGCAACCGACTACCTATAAACGGGTCGAATGGTTCGATGAGCGCGAAGGCGCCTTGCCCAACCCCGATGTCGAATATCCGACGCTGGAAGAGCCGCAGCCTTCCTTTGCACCGACCAAGCCTGCTCCGCCCCGTCTTCGCGCTCGACGATCTGATCGGAAAGATTTCGAAGAAGTAAGCCGGCTTTAGTTCAGTGGGCAGGTGACGTGCGTAGCGTCGCCTTTTGGCTATCGTGGTTCGCATGAGCGAAGAGTCCGAACCCAAAACATCTGAGGAACGTGCATGGCAATATTTTTTGCAGCTACAACCCAGCATCGCGGATGTGAATGCTGCCGCCGAATTGGCATTTCGGGCGGTTGACGCCTTTGATCGAGTGCTAAAGCGCAGGCAGGCGCAGGACGCCTGACTGAGGGGTGGGAAAAATGGCTCCTGAGGTAGGATTCGAACCTACGACCAATCGGTTAACAGCCGA
>CAWCGC010000034.1:0-15338 GCA_963794765.1 Bryobacteraceae bacterium
AGAACCGTTTCGTCGATAGACTCAAAAGTAATCTGTATTTTTGCTGGCTGGCAAGAAGGTCACTACGTGGCCCGTGGAGCTTAGGACCCCGCGTTCGTGCCCCCTCCAGTGCTGAGTTCCGCGTCATACACTGATCCGACATGCGCGGCATATCGTTGTAAGACTCATTAGGATGATCCTCTCGCGGAGGAAATAGAACGAAGTCTTCAGATCGGCCTCGTAAACGGGTGTTGCAAGCCGGATTTGTTTGCACCGCGTCGTCGCGGCGGAGTAATCGACACAGCCTCGCCAGTATCTATGAACTCGTGAGGACCGAGCTGTGCGCCAGTTCCGATTCGGAGATTTTTTGTTTCACTTCCCACAGATATATGGCATTACCATCAGGATCTTCGCAATGAGCGAAGTTGCCCGCCGAATCCCGGATGATGCCGCCCACGTTCACTCCGCGGTCGCTCAGCCGAGCAACCGCCTGTTCGATGGGTATCCCGATTTCAAGTCCGAGTACCATCGCCCCCTTGACGCCCGGTGCAGGATACCTGGGCGACGCCGGGTGTAAGCCGATGGTCAATCCCTTTCCTGCGTCTACCGTCGCCCAATGATCGCCGAAGCGATTCGTAAGCCGTAGGCCTAAAACCTCCGTATAGAACCGGACCGCGTTATCCATGTCGGACACGAAAACAGTTGCATTGCCGCCAGTAATCATCGCCCTCTCCTTCTTCGGCAATAATGGCGGATCTGTCACAAAATAGGAAGAGCCACTTGATGGAGCCATTTCGAAAATAGGGAATTCCCCGACATACTGCTCACCCGACAAACAACCGAGCCGCTTCATCAGCAGATCACCAGTCAGTTATGTCAGTCAATTCGTGAAGGAAAACTCCGTATCGGTTCCCGACTGCCGTCGACACGCGTGCTCGCTCGCATGGTTCGCGTGTCCCGAAACACGGTTCTGGTTGCATATGAAAATCTCGCTGCCATGGATCTGATTCGTAACGCACATGGATCGGGAGCGCGTGTAAGTAATAACTTCGCGCCGGTAACTCTGCCACCCTTGGCTTCCGTACTGTCAGCCGCACGTACCCGGAGATCGTAGCCGTGCTTAATGATCCTGACGGCACCCTTCTACCTGAGACTCATCGATTGCAGCACTGAGCAGTGGCCCTGGCGACAGTTGCGCGTGACCTCGGCCGACACCAATATGCAAGCTCGTGAGCGGCGTCTGCCCGCCCGATTGTCGTTTGTCGCGAATTAGACACATTAGGAAGAATGTCGAACGTACCCTGAAGTCACAATTTCCAGCCTCAGCGCCCTGGCAATCGACACCTGCAAGAGTGCCGGTCACTGGTCTCAGACGGACGATTAAAGGCGAACCGGCGTCACTCAGCTGTCTCAGAGACATGTGTGAGCGGCGCTGGTCAATTAGTACCTTTTTCATCAGTAGCCCGATGGCAACCTCCAGGGCAGGATCACGTCTGGCGGCGATGTCCTCATCCAGAAAACTCGGCACACTTATGTCGGGTGGAATCCCCGTCACGTCGAAAGCACGCCCATCTGTGCCGCGGTAAACCGCATTTGGCAGGCTGAACGTCCAGCTGTTTGGGAGATGTCGTTCCAGAGGGTCGCAAAATACACCTTGAGTGTTCTCGCCTACACGCAAGACGCGAGGCGTCCTCTCCATCAGAGCCTGAGTGAACATCTCCGCCGCGCTCATCGTAATTGGGCCAATGAGCTCAACAACAGGACCTCCGAACACAGGTCGCTTTCCTGGCCGCACCATTACCGGCTGTGCGGGCGTGTACTGATGCGGCGACGTTGCGTCGGATTGGGCTTGTATATTGTAGGCGAGGTACTCATGGCCCGTGAGCCGAGCGGCGATCGCCAGCCCGAGACGGTCATCGCCGCCGAACGCCAGCCTCAAATCAAGGATCAACCCGCGGATCGCTCCGTCGGCGAAAATGGTAGTGAGAGCTCTGTCCAGCCCCTGAATGTCTGCCTTTTGTCCTCCTCTCGCGTAGTCTCCGAACTGCAAAATCCGTAAATATCCAATACCCTCACCAGCCAACCCATACTCCCATTGACCTCTGCAAAAGCGGACAACGGGACGGCTGAGATATTCGCGGTCTATCAGCTTCGCCAGTTGCCGTCTTCCATTCGTGGCGAACCACTTCAAGTTTCCATGAACTAGCCGATCGGAACCGGCTTTCATGGGCGGCCCAAACTCGGAGTTGAGTTGCGCCGCTTCGATGCCAGTGTGAATATCGTTCAACGGCGCGATCATTGTGGACAGTATGTTGAACAGTTCTGCCGGCGTCGTGTGGACCGTGATTTTGTCCCGCTGCTCTTCGATAGTTCTTTGCCAGTCGACATGACGCAGATCGAAGCTGATGTACTGTTCGGCAAGCGTGCGAGTAAACACCTCGAAGTTCGTAAGCGGCGTGTTGGCCGTGAGAGCTGAACACGCTTTCGGTAGATCAGTGATCCGTTTGATTGCGATATAGCTCAGGCCAGATGCCGTCGTGATCAGCTTGTGTTCGCTGTCGCCATTGGCTCGAATCGAGAATCGCCTTTCGTTCCTGTCGCGGAAAGTCGGGTCCGATTCCGCCGCCGTTGGTCGAACCTGTTTCGCGGTTGTTCCCGCGACACAAGTCGTGCTCGTCAGCTCTAAAGTTTGCCAATCGGCACCGCGGATCTGATAAACAAGTCCCCAACCCTCGGTCTGCCATACACCGTCCAGAGGGGCGCCGAACAAGCAACTGGCGAGGGTCGCCGCCAACGCGATCTTGACTATCACCGCGTCCCTCATTCTACCTTCCGGTGCTCTGAATGAGGGACTTCCGAGGCTGAAGTGTAAGACCGGGCAGTCGGGAAGAACGAATCTTGAATGCCAGCGGGGTTGGGACATCACGCCGGAGAACGACGCTCAATAAAATTTGACGGCGTCAACGCCTGCAGCGCAGATAACGTGAACTCATGTGACCAGAAGCAGACACATCAGGCGCAATGCAGCAACATGTTCGCAATGCGGCTACGCATTCAGCGATACCCTCGCGACAAGAGTTCAATCTCCGATGAATTAAAGGTACACCTGGAGGTCGTCAGCGCAGCGCCGCGGCTGGATCATCCGTCGATACCGGCAACATCCACCTTGGCCCGATGGTTTACGCAACCTTCGCGAAGCCGTCAGAACGCACGCCCACAAGAAGGACTCCGCTACTCCTCTGGCCCGAACAGCCGTTGTAGTCCGGGCTGAGGCTGTTCTGTCTGCGTCCTGTCCCGCGCGGGACGATCTGCCTGCGTTCCCTGCGCTCTCCAGCAGCATCAACTGGCTCCGAAGTAACAGAAAACCGAAAGTTAAACCGCTTTAATAAATCTTTTTTGGAGGTAAATCTCGTTCTTTTTCAACAGCAATGTGCGCGCACGACGAAAATTCCATACACCCCAATGCCAAACTCGAACCACGGCAACGAAGGAGCCGACACCAATGGCATCACCGGCACAACACGCAGCAAACATCGCGAACGCGGCATTTTCAACCGGACCCAGGACTGGAGAAGGCAAGTCAGCCTCGAGTGCCAACGCCCTCTCCCACGGCATGACCTCCCGCAAGGTTGTCCTGCCGCACGAAGATGAAGCAGCGTATCTGGAGCTTCTCGACTGCACGCTCGATTACTACAACCCAGCCGACCAGCTGGAGCGCACGCTCGCCATCAGAGTCGCCGAAACACTCTGGCGTGCAACGCGCAGTGACCGCTACCACGACGCATTCCTGGCAGAAAGAGCGAAAGCGCTGGCAGCCGACAATCCGGACCTCACTCAGGATCCCGATCAGGCCGCGGTGCTGATGTTCGTCGATCCAGTCGAGCAAAAGCGCTTCACGCTCATGCTGCGCTATCTGAATACCGCAAAACGCGAACACGAGAAGGCCATGGCTGAACTGGAAAAGGTGCAGAAGAACCGCTACCGCCAGCAATTGGAACTCGCTGTAGTCGATTCATGGCTTGAGAAAGGCCACAAACAGCCAGGTACCTCAGCATCACATACCGGACCAGTCAACACGAACGAGGCAGCCGAAGCGGAACAGACTCCCGTAACAGCAGTAATGAACCAGCCGGCGATGTCAGCACCGGAACCACACTCACAGCTCAGCCGTCAGCAGCGCCGCGTACTCGAGCGAGCCGAACGCAAAGCCGCACGCGGCGTCAGCGCGCAAGAGCATTCCGTAACAGCGCTGGGAACCGCAGCCTGAGGAGGAACCATGTTCACCACACCAGACAAAATCTCATCACACGTCCTCGAATTCTGCCGAACGATAGCTCCGGAGTCCACGCCGGTGTACGTACCGGTGTTTCCTGTGAAATCCGCCGTCCTGGGCAAAGCATTCTCCTTCGTCCGGGAGTACGCGGCGCAAACGCAAACCGGCCGCGCACAAACCGGCTGGACCATCTGGGAATGGCCGGGCATGGCGCTCGAAGCCGAACACAACTGCGTTTACGATGCGCAGGACGGCGGTTCGCTCAGAGAACTTGCGCCGTATCCGGAGCGGCGAATCCTGTTTTTGCCCGACGATGCGGCGACATACGATCTGGAAGCTTTCGGCTGGCCCAGAAAGTCCGTTCGATCCGCGCTGCGGCCCGAAAGCGTCGTTCACGAGTATCTCGGAACCCTCGAGATGCGCGATGACTTCGTCCGCGCGAAGCTCCCTGCTTTCGAACCGCTTCGGAGCTGTCCCGACCCTCGCACGATCGCGCAGTTTGTCAGCATCTGCAAAGATGCGTCGCGCCTCGAACAGCAGATCCTCCACGGCCTCGAATTTGGGTTCGTTTCGTCAATCCAGCGCAAAGCTGCGTGATGTCACCGACCGAGTCTCACTAATTACGTCCTTTCGAACACGCGGTCGCAAACAGCGCAAGCAGCTGTGATGCCGCGCTGAACGGTGTCGTTTGCCCGGCACGCACGCGACAGAGCAGTTCCGGCATCCGTGCCTGTATCTCCGCGTCGCTTCGGAATAACTGCTGCAGGCCCTGATCGATTAGCTCGATGAGCCAGGCCTCGTTCTGCGTGCTTCGGCGGCGCGCGAAGTAGCCGCCGGCATCTTGTTGCCGTCGATGCTCCAGCACCAGTTGCCACACCTCGGCTACACCAGTGTTCGTCAACGCGGAACACGTGAGTACCTGGGGAACCCACCCGTCCGGGGATCGCGGAAACAGATGCAGCGCAGCGGCATATTCCGTGCGGGACCGCTCCGCAGGACCTTTGTTATCGCCATCGGCCTTATTGATGACCATAGCGTCGAGCATCTCAATGATGCCGCGCTTGATCCCCTGCAAACCATCGCCGGCACCCGGAATCATAAGCAGGAGAAGAAAGTCGGTCATGGAACGAACGGCTGTTTCAGACTGACCAACACCCACGGTCTCAACGAGCACGTTGTTGTAGCCGGCGGCCTCGCATAGCAGAATCGTCTCCCGAGTCCGCCGGGCAACGCCGCCAGGATGACCCCGCGCCGGGCTTGGTCGAATGAAGGCGCGGTCTTCTGCCGACAATCTCTCCATCCGTGTCTTGTCGCCGAGAATACTGCCGCCGGAAATCTGGCTCGACGGATCCACGCTGAGCACAGCGACCTTCTCGCCGTGATCGCGAGTGATATGGATCCCGAGCGCATCGATAAATGTGGATTTTCCGGAACCTGGAGGTCCGGTGATGCCTGCACGACGGCTGTTTCCGGCGTGAGGAAGTGCGCCGTCCAGGATCCTTTGCGCAAGCTCGGTATCAGCAGGATGTTCACTTTCGATGACGGTAATCGCGCGTGCGAGCGTCACGCCGTTGCCTTGCAGAAGGCCATCGATGTATTCGGATGCGCTGAGACGCGCTCGCCGGAGCGAATCAGACACGGGCGAGATTAGTCTGCAGCTTTTTGAGTATCTGCTGTGCAGAGATCGGAATGACTGTGCCAGGCCCGAACACGCCCGACGCACCCGCCTTGATCAAAAGGTCATGGTCCTGCGGCGGAACCACGCCGCCAACAACAACCAGAATGTCCTCCCGGCCGAGATTCTTCAGCTCAGCAATCACTTCCGGCATAAGAGTCTTATGTCCGCCTGCAAGTGTCGAAACTCCAAGTACATGGACATCATTCTCCGCGGCCATCCGGGCCACTTCACGCGGAGTTTGAAATAGAGGACCGACATCGACATCGAAGCCGATATCGGCGAATGCAGATGCAATTACGCGGGCGCCTCGGTCATGTCCGTCCTGTCCCATCTTCGCCACCAGTATTCGTGGGCGCCGGCCTTCCTCCCGAGCGAACTCGTCAGCCATAGTTCTGGCTCTGACAAACTCAGGATCGGTGTTCGATTCCGACGAGTACACACCCGAGATTGTCCGGTTGGCAGCCTGGTAACGCCCGAAGACTGTTTCGAGCGCATAAGAGATCTCGCCAAGCGTCGCACGAGCCCGTGCAGCATTCAAAGCAAGTTCCAGCAGATTACCATCACGCCTCTCCGCAGCCCGCGTCAGAGCATCGAGCGCACTCTGAACCGCCGTTGCGTCGCGCCTGCGCCGAATCTCGGCAAGCCGCCGCAACTGGTTCTCCCGAACCGTCCGGTTATCGACTTCAAGTACATCGATCTTCTCTTCCGTTTCGGGTCTGTACTTGTTGATGCCGACAATAACCTCGGCACCTGAATCGATGCGTGCCTGACGTCGTGCCGCTGCCTCCTCGATGCGCATCTTCGGCAGCCCGGACTCGATCGCCTTCGTCATACCGCCGAGCGACTCAACTTCGCTGATAAGATGCCACGCACGATCCATCAGACCTTTTGTCAGTGACTCAACATAGTAGCTTCCGCCGAACGGATCGACGACGCGCGTAATGTCCGTCTCTTCCTGGATATAGATCTGGGTGTTACGCGCGATTCGGGCAGAGAAGTCGGTCGGCAGCGCCAGCGCCTCATCGAGCGCATTCGTGTGCAGCGACTGCGTGTGGCCAAGCGCAGCAGCCATGGCTTCGACACAGGTCCGCGTCACATTATTGAAGACGTCCTGCGCCGTTAAACTCCATCCGGATGTCTGCGAGTGTGCTCGCAGGGCCATCGACTTCGAATTCTTCGGATTGAAGCTCTTAACAATCCGGGCCCAAAGCACTCGTGCGGCGCGCAGCTTCGCAATCTCCGTGAAGAAGTTCATCCCAATTCCCCAGAAGAAGCTCAGACGGGGGGCAAAGTCGTCAATATTAAGGCCGGCTGCGATACCGGTTCGGAGATACTCAAGCCCATCGGCGAGTGTGTAAGCCAGCTCGAGCTCGGCTGTCGCTCCGGCTTCCTGCATGTGATAGCCGGAGATGGAGATGCAGTTGAACTTCGGCATCTTCGTCGAACAATACCGGAAGATGTCGCCGACGATCCGCATCGATGGTTCCGGCGGATAAATGTACGTGTTCCGAACCATGAACTCTTTCAGGATGTCGTTCTGAATCGTGCCGGTAAGCGCCTCTGTCGGAACGCCCTGCTCTTCCGCGGCGACGATGTAGAACGCCATAATCGGCAGCACGGCGCCATTCATCGTCATCGACACCGACATCTGATCGAGCGGTATCCGGTCGAACAGAATCTTCATGTCTTCGACACTGTCGATGGCAACGCCCGCCTTACCGACATCGCCGGCCACACGCTCATGATCCGAGTCGTAGCCCCGATGCGTAGCAAGATCGAAGGCAATGGATAAGCCCTTCTGACCGGCAGCGAGATTGCGGCGGTAAAACGCGTTCGAATCTTCCGCAGTAGAAAAGCCGGCATACTGCCGAATGGTCCACGGCCGCAGGACGTACATCGTCGAGTAGGGTCCGCGCAGGAATGGCGGGATACCGGCCGCGTAGTGAAGATGCTCCATTCCTTCTAGGTCTGCGGCAGTGAAGCGGCGTTGCGTGTCATAGCGCCTTTTCCTGCCAGTACTCCAGTATCTTGAGCATGTCGGACTGCATATTAACGTAGCCGGCGGCTCCGGGTATGTCCTGCTCCTTACCCGCAACGATTACTGGCTTCGTAGTCTGAGGAACAATCTCGGCTGCGAGCGCCGGATACTCCGGATCAGAACTGCACAGAACGACGAGGTCTGCGTTCGGGTCGAGCTCATGCGATTCGATGATGGCGAATCCGCCACAGGCGAAGAAGTTCCGACAGAATTGCGCTCGAGCTTGCCGCATCCTGAGGTCGCCGCGCGTGAGTAGCAACACTGTCTGCCTGTGACCTGTTTGCTTCGCGTAACCATCGGCTCGCAGTCGTATCGTCTCGAAAGGATCGGCGGCACGCCAGATTCCGGAAGGCGTTGGCGGCAGGTCCGATGGGTCCTTCGTCTCATTGCTGTCGGGATAGTCGGTTACACCCACCAGCACACGCCGCCGCTGCGCGACAGCTTTCTCCTTAGCGGCGCGCGACGCTGCGATCGCCTGATCTATCGAAGCCTTCGCTTTGGTGTAGCCGCCTTCTCCTGCAATCTGCTCCATCAGCTTGCGAGCTTCGTCGGCAATCGACGCGGTTAGCACTTCGACATACCAGGACCCGGCAGCTGGATCAACGACATCGTCAAGCCCGGCTTCCTCGCGGAGAATATGGTCTACATTGTCCGCGAGGCGCTCCCGAAAACCGAACGGCTGCACCCTGAGCTCGGAAGCTCCTCCGATCAATGCCGACATAGCTTCGGTAGTCGCGCGCAGCAGATTCGTGTACGGGTCGTAGATGCTCTTGTCAGTGAATGGAGTCCGCGCTTCGATATACAGAGGCTGCTTCGTCAGCTCATACCAGAGGAGCCGGGCAGCACGGAGTTTCGCGATCTCGAAAAAGAAGTTCGAGCCCGCGGAGAACGCCAGTCCGATGCTCGCCGGTTCAGCGCCCTCCTCAAGTTTCTCCTGAGCCGCCGCGAGCCCGTACGCAAGCTCCTGCACCGTCGTTGCCCCGTTCTCGCCGAACTGTGCGGCGTCGATTAACGTGTCTGCCTTGATAGCTTCGAATGATACGTGCGACAACCCCGGCAGTTGTTTTGCGTCTTCAAGGCGGTAGTAAGGCTTTACGTCAATTCCTTCATCCGTCCGCCAGACCAGCTTCTTCTCGTAATCCCCGCCGCCAAGGTCAGCCCGAATTGCGGCTTCCCACTCTTCTGTAGTGACTGGCGGGAATTCGTTGCTCAAAGCGAATTGCCTTCCTGCACCACTTCTATTAAATATCCGAACGAGACTTCAGGCGTAGTCTTCGGATGCACAAAAAACACCGTGGTACCCCGAGAACCAGGACGAGGCGCCGCGTCGATGATGTTAAACCCGTTCGCCTTCATGTAATCAAAGGCCTTCTGAATATCGGCAACGCGCAGCGCCACGTGCGCGAACCCACCCCGTCCACCGCTCTTCTCGATCTGCTTTGCGACAGGTGATTCCGCATTGAGCGGTTCAAGCAGCTGAATCAGATTCGGACCGCCTCCAACCTCCAGCAGCACCTCACGAACCTGATCGTTCCCGAGCACATCCTCACGATGGACCTCGCGAAACCCGAGCGCCTCGTAGGTATCAACATGCGCCTCGAGCTGTCCTTGCGGTACCGCAATCGCAACGTGGTCGACAAACTGAAACCCGGTCACTTGTGTGAGTTGCTCGTCCATATACGCCCAAAAACAGACCGGGCAGGCTCAGTCCAATTATGGACGAAGCCTGCCCGGGGTTAAACGAAGTTGCCTGCCGGTTTCTTAGTCAATATGGAGCGACCAACTCTCGTTCGTAGTGTCGCGGGTTACGCTGCGGATGAGAAACCGGCGGCGCAGAGCCGCATACGAAGGAGTTAGTCGCATGTCCAAAATACGATTTATTGGTCTCGATGTCCACGCGGACACCATTGCTGTAGCTGTTGCCGAACCGGGAGGTGAAGTCCGGTCGGTTGGAACTATTCGAAATCGGGCCGAAGACTTGCGCAAAGCCATGGGGAGGCTGGGCTCGCCGGGGCAGATTCGAGTCTGTTACGAAGCCGGGCCGACAGGCTACGCCGTGTACTGGCGACTGGCCGCACTGGGAATCCACTGCGATGTGATTGCGCCGTCGCTGATCCCGGTAAAGGCCGGAGACCGGGTGAAAACCGACCGCCGCGATGCGGAGAAGCTGGCACGCTGCTACCGTGCCGGAGATCTGACGCCGATCTGGGTTCCAACGCCGGAGCATGAAGCGCTTCGCGATCTGGTGCGAACCAGAGAAGACGCCAAACAGGATCAGTTGCGAGCCCGACACCGGCTGAGTAAATTTCTCTGCCGGCACGGCATGCGGCCGCCCGAGACGATTAAGAAAGCCTGGACGGCGAAGTACATGGACTGGATCAAACGCGAGGTGAACTTCGATCAGCCGGCGTTGACGGCGACGCTTACCGACTACGTGCATGAAGTGGAGCATGCGGCCGAACGCATCGTGCGGCTGGAGAAATCCATTACCGATGCTATCGCTCAGTCTCCTGCCGAAATGCGTGCCGTCATCGAATCGCTTCAGGCTCTGCGAGGAGTGGCGCAGATGACGGCCGTCACTATCGTTTCCGAACTGGGTAACCTGAGCCGGTTTTCTTCTCCCAGACAACTGATGAGCTATAGCGGTCTGGTCCCGTCGGAACACTCCAGCGGAGGAAAGACACAACGCGGCAGCATCACCAAAACCGGCAACGCACATCTCAGACGAGTCATCGTGGAAGCCGCCTGGGCATATCAACACAAACCGTGGGTCGGCGGATATCTCGCCAAACGACAACAGGGACTCGATCAGGAAATCACGGATATTGCCTGGAAAGCGCAGTGGCGGCTCTGCACCAGATACAAAAAGCTGGCTGGCAGAGGCAAGAACAAGACGCAGATCGTGGCGGCGATCGGCAGGGAACTGCTCGGCTTCATCTGGGCAATTGCAGTAAAAGCCGAGGACCGAACATGCACTGCGTGACAGCTTGCGGCCCCGAGGATGGCATTGCCTCCAGACTTTCAGTGCGGCAGCTCCGGCACCCGTCAAGGCTTCCCTCCGGCACGCTTCGCGTGGCCTTGACAGGACCCGCCGGAGCCTGCCCGCAGAACCCTCAGAGGAGGCAATGCCATCCTCTCTTCGCGGCGCTCGCGAGTTTTTGAATTGCTTGTTTTGAGGATCTGTGCAGGTGGCAGGAGCAGGGCACACGGAAAGGAGAACCCTCCGATCTTTTATGCGGTACGGACTCTGCTCCCAACCCGCGGTCTTAGTCAGAGGCAGCTCCCGACGGATCACGATTGTGCGGTTTCGACCCGCGGATATCAGAGTGATCAACCGTCGCATTTGCCTCTGCTCCTGTCTCCTGCATCGATCTTCACCATCTCGGGCTCCTGTGGCCGCTCGTTACCGAGCAGCCACAGATCGCACTTATCTGTCAGCCTCGCGTAAAAGGTATTGACAGGTCGCTCCATATCAGAAGAAGAAGCGGAGCGAAAGCTGCAGGTTGCGAGCGTCGCCGTTCTTGCCGGTGACCTGACCGAACAGAGGTTGGTCGGATTGCGTTCGGATCGCTCCAGTTCGGGTGGTTGATAGCGTCGAATGCTTCAGCACGGAACTGGAAGCCGATGCGTTCGTTGATGGCGAACTTCTTAAACAGGCCGAGGTTCCAGTTGTTGAAGCCAGGATTGTAGATCAGCGTTGCGGACGTTCTGGGTGACGAAGGTGCCGGTGGCCGGAGCCGTGAAGATCGGCGTACCGTCGAGTTCGTGGTGTTGAACCAGTACTTGGCGTCGCACCGCCGCCATTGGGAGCATCTGTTGTGGAGATATTCGGACCGCCGTTGAAATCCCAGAACTGGGTTCGTTGCCGTCCATGCTGCCGTCCTGGCCGACACCGGCATAATCTCTGGTTCCAACGCTGATGGGCTGACCGGTCTGGGCCTGGAAGATGCCGCTGACCTGCCAACCGCCGAGCAGTTTGCCGGCGAGGTTGTGTCTGTCCGCGGAAGAGGGCAGTTCGTACAGGAAGTTGACGATCAAGACGTGGCGGGCGTCGAAATCCGACGGAGCCCAGAGATTGTGAGCGTCGTAGGTGTTCGGGATGATGTCGCGCTGGTTGGAGCCGTCATCCATGCTCTTCGAGAAGCGTGTAGGCGACGCCGAACAGCAGACCGTTCGAGAAGCGCGAGTTCCAGGCGACCTGCAGCGAGTTGTAGCGTGAGCTGGCAACGTTGTCGGTCTCGCGGATCGAGTTGTAGCCCTGGTAGGGGCGAAGAGCATCGAGGTTGACGTTCGGGTTGACCGCGGGCGGCCTGAACAACTGCGATCGTCGGCTGGTTGATATTGGCTTCGCGCTGCTGGTGCAGTCCGCGGCGACCGACATAAGCCGACGCTCAGAACGGAGTTGAAGAAGAACTCGACGCTCGACGGTGAAGTTCCAGTTCCAGGCTTCCGGATTCTTGAAGTCCGGCTCTGCGTGGTGACGGTCAGCGGAAGACGTGTTGGCGGAGGTGCCGCCCGGGTTGTCGGCATTGCCGAAGGTCACGTTAGCGGTCGGCTGGAACGGCGGATTGCCGCCGAGGAAGACGGAGTCGCTGACACCCAGACGGGTGAAGAAGCGGCCGCCGCCGGCACGGACGACGGTCTTGTCGTTGAACTGATAGGCGATGCCGACGCGCGGCTGCAACTGGCCCCACTGAATTTCGAGAAGTAGTCGGGATAATTGCCGCCGCGGAACAGGTAATCGTAGTGACCTGGCGGTGGCTTCAGGGAAACGGCCTTTCGCCGAATCCGGCCAGCCGGTGCCGGGAATGACCATGCCGTTGTAGCGATCGCCGTTACCGGCACGAATACGATGCCACCGGTCGACCGGGTTCACAACCGACGGCCTTGGACGGATCGTAGAGCGTGGGATCGAAGACGATCATGTTGCCCCACAGAGCCTTGTAGGGAACGATGACCGTGTAGCGGACGCCATAGTTCATCGTCAGCTTGCTGGTTGACCTTCCAGGAATCCTGCGCGAAGGCTCATAGGAGCTGCCGCGGAAGACCGTGTAGGCGCGCTGGCCGAGTTCGGAGTAGCTGTCGAACAGGCCCAGGGCGGCGTTGGCGATCGCGTTGCCGCTGTTCGTGCGCGACCGGAACGGGTGTCGGTGAACGTGAACTGCCCGTTCTGGTTGTTGGTGCAGGTGGGGCAGGCGCTGACGTTGATTTCGTCGTTGTCGTTTTCGCCCGACTTCTCTAAGTAGAAGCCGAACTTGAAGGTGTGGCTGCCCTTGATCCAGGTCAAGCTGTCGGTGACGGTGTAGATGGGGCCGGAGGAGTGGGACGGATACGGCCCGCCGTTCAGCCCGTTCAGACCGGTGATGTTCGCGGTGGGGATACGGTTCGGGATCAGCTTGCCCTTCGGGAAGATGTATGGATAGTTGATGCCCGCTGTGGTGCGGTCGAAGAAGTGCGCGGTATCGACCGGGATGTAAACGTCGTCGAGACTGACCGTTGCGAGAGCTTCGTTCACCAGGTTCGGGCTGATGGTCCAGACGTAATCGAGCGAGTTGGTCTGATTCGGCCGGTTGAAGTACTTCGGCGTCTCGGTGGGCGTGCCGTCCAGCGGCTGATATTCGAAGAACGAGTAGTTGTTGCGGCGGAACTGCAGACGTTGCTTGTCGGTGAGGTTCATATCGCCGGCAAGCGTGTCTTTGCGCTGATTCTGCGGGTGGCAGGCCGTACTGTAGTAGTTCGTAGTTGCCGTTGCCAAAGCCGGGGATTCGGGGAGCGGATAGGCCTTCAGAATGCCAAGGCCGTTCTGGCTGAGACGGTTCGGCCGGAATGATGTTGCCCGGGAACGGCGTGCCGGTGTTGGGATCCTTGAGCTGAACGACTTTGCCAGGATGTTCGTGGCGTGTTGGTCAGCAGTTCGCTGAAGTTGCCCTGGCGCATCAGGCGCGTGGGAACGGTCCAGGTGGCGCGTATCGGTGAAGCGGTATCGGACCCACTCCTGTCCCCAATACCAGAAGAACTTGCTCTTGTCCTTATTGAACTTGTTCGGGATGTAGAACGGGCCGCCGACGTTGTATCCGAACTGGTTGTAGCGGAACGGCGCGACGTGCTGTTCGGCAATAGGCCCGGAACATCGGGGGTGTGGTTGCGGGTCCAGGTGTTGGCGTTCAAGCGCGTTGTTGCGGAAGTATTCGTAACCGGCGCCGTGGAATCGCGTACCCGGCCGGGTGAGGATGCGGATTTGACGCGCCGGAGGTACGGCCATATTCGGCGGCGTAGGAGGCGGTCAGGATCTGGACTTCCGAGGTGGAGTCGACGTCGGCCGCGCCAAGGCTCGTATCCGTTGGAACGGGTACGAGTGGCAGGAGCGCCATCATAGGTGATGATGTTTTCCGGATTACGCGAACCATTGAAGTTGGACGGACCCTGGCTGATACCGAAGCCGGTACTGGCAAGGTTGCCGCTGCGCGTTCCGGGCACGAGCGAGCGAGGTCGACAGGGTTACGGCCATTCATTTCGAGAGCATCGATTTGCTGGCGGTTGATGTTGCGCTGCACGGTTGCTGTCTCGGTTTGCAGGACGGGAGCAGTTGAGACGACTTCCACTACTTCCGTGGCCGCACCGACGCTGAGACTGGCATCCACGCTAAGAGAGGAACTGACCTCCAGCCGGTTATTGGTGGATTCAAAGCGCTTAAATCCCGTGGATTCCGCGATGACGGTGTATACGCCAGGCGGGATGTTCGTGACAATGTAGTATCCGGACTCGTTGCTGTTGACGACACGCTCAAGGCCGGTAGTGTTGCGGACCGTTACTTTGGCGTTGGGAACGCTCGCTCCGGTTTGGTCTCTGACGTAGCCGGAAATCGATCCAAGATCCGACTGTGCGAACGCGACGCTGGCGCAAAGCAAAGCCAGCAGTACGAACAGCATAGTTCGTAGCGAACAAACTCGGTTCATATATCTTCTCAAGAAAAACCCCCATGCTGAAGCATTAACTCAACAACTCTCACAGGGAACACTCACGACTGATCGAATGTGCTCGTGCTCTACGTAACCACACGGCTCTGGCAGTCGGCGGAGGAGCCGTATTCTGCCGGGATAATGTGCAGTTAAGTTGTGAGTTGCGGCCGTCCGTACCAGAGTGAGCGAAATGGATGGAACTGTGTTCGTTTCCCTGAGGCTGCGTATAGCCTCGACGAGGAAGATTCAGACCAAAAGCAAAATCGCTGACCGTGGTGTTGTTGGACTGCCTCAACACCGAGGATGTCAAAAGCAATATGAAGCCCAGTAAGGCCGCAGTTGCCTGAATCCACGTGCGTCCCTGAATCACGCGGCAACTCCTAACCAATCTTTAAACAGGAGGATCTTAGG
>CAWCGC010000035.1:0-194546 GCA_963794765.1 Bryobacteraceae bacterium
ATCCCACCCCTGAGCCGTCGGGACGTACATGGCCGCCTCTCCATCGCGGACATGCGCGTTTCGGATGACTTCCTGTTTGACGCCGGGGTCGTGTTCGAATCGAAAGTCAAGTTGATCGTCGAACAAATCGAACCATGGATTTGACCGAGGGCTGCCGAGCACGATGAAATCATCATCGACCTTGAAATCGCCGAGTTGAAGGGTTCTCGCGGTGTGTGTCTTTACGGTGTGAGAACGTTTGAACGCAAGCTCAGATATACTCAGCGCGATCGAAGAGTCGATTGAAGCCACATCGGTCCCTCTGAGTGTCTGAATGACGCGCTGAAGATCGGGTCCGGGCGCCAGACGCTCCGGCAAGTAACGATGATTCGCGTAGTCGGACAGGCTTATGCGAAAGTCGAACAGGCCCTGCACCTTAGAAATATCCGGATCGCAAAGAATGATCCGAGTCTGATGATCGTGCCGGAGCAATGAGCTCCATGGTTGAAGATTGGCACCGGCGTCAGCGGTAAAAGCCGGGTGAACTGCAAACCAGAGTATGCACGCCAGGAGCGATGCCGCTAACAGTGCAAATGCAATCCAGGATCGAGATCTCCGCCGTTCGGGCGAAGTTACTGCACCGACGCGACGGTCGGCGAAGGCTGATCGATTTGGACCTGCGGTGCCAGCGGCTGGATTTGCGGGTCCGGCGTGACCTCCACTCCGGGAGTGTGACGGAATTCAGGGATGTATGATCCCGGAGGCAGCTCAATTTTGGTGTTCGACCCGACACCGAATTCCGAATAGAAGTGCAATAACCGACGACGAACGTCACTTGCTGTTACCCGGACGATCGCATCCCCACCGGTGTCGTAATCCACCGCCCGCGCGAACAACTCAACACCGATTGCTCTCTCTTTCAGATCTTCAAAATGCCCAGCGAGCGCCTTATTAATAATGTGGTGAAGAAAATCCTGACTTCGCCGGCTGCCCTTGAAAGCAGGGCTGCTCAGTATCTCGCCCAAGTGCTGACGAAAGGACTCCGCCTGCACTTCGGTGTGGGCGTTCACGCGGGATATAGCTGCCACATTATCGATCTGACTAGCACGACCTGCCATAACCCTCAACCCTGTGAACGTTACGATATCACAATTTGTTCACATTTCACGAAATTCCCTTTCGGTTGCTGATGCCAATCAAACACTTACGGCTCCGTTAGTAACGTTTCTAGCCTTTTGTTTCCGGCTATACAGGCATAAATTCGTCGGTACCTGTTCTCGGGAGGACCCATGAAGATATCTCTCAGGCTGATTCTTTGGGCAGCGCTAATGACAGCGTGTTTGTCTGCTCAAAGCACGCTCGGCACAATCACCGGTGTTGTCACGATAAGTCCGGTTCTGTTATCCCCAGCGCCGTGGTGGTTGCCACCAATACCGCGACCGGCGTCCGGGCTCAGACCGTGACATCGGGTACTGGCAACTACGTTATTCCCAATCTGCAGGTTGGACGGTATGACATTTCCGTGGCGGTAACCGGATTTAAGAGCTTTGACCGTTCGGGAATAAATCTCTCGAGCGACGACAACATCCGTGTTGACGTGGTGCTCGAAGTCGGGGCCACTACCGAACGCGTGGTGGTTACTGCGGAAGCACCACCTCTAAAGACCGAGTCGAGCGAAGTCTCGACGACAATGGAACGTAAACTTGTGAACGACGTTCCGCTTGCCGTAGCCGGAATCGGCGGCGGCATGCGCAACGCGTTCAGCATCATGATGATGATGCCGCAGGTCAAGAGCGGCAATGGCGAGAGCGCCTGGGATGACCTTCAGGTCGGCGGCGGGCAGCAACATGACTGGAACGTCAGTGTCGACGGATTGTCCGTCGAAATGGGCTGGCGCAACCACGTCGGTTACATGAACCGGCTGACGCCCTCGGTCGATTCGGTCGAGGAGTTCCGAATCGAGACCTCCGCATTCAAGGCGGAAAACAGCCGCGCCAGCGGCGGCAACATCAGCGTAACGACGAAGTCCGGAACGAACGAACTCCACGGCAGTGGGTTCGATTATTTCCAGAGCGATATTTTCAATGCCAACAGCTGGCTGAACAACAAGGTCGGTCGACCGAAATCGAAATTTCACCGCAACGACTTCGGTGCGACAATCGGCGGACCGGTAGTAATTCCGAAGGTCTACAACGGAAAGAACAAGACTTACTTCTTCTTTTCGTACGAAGGCTATCGGTTCCCTCAAACCTCAGACGCATCGCAGCAAACCATTCCTCTGCCCGAGATGCTCAACGGGGACTTCTCGAACTGGAAGCTGCCGAGCGGCGCACTTGTCCCGATCTATGATCCGTCGACGACGCGCAGCGACGGAAAAGGTGGCTTCACGCGGGATCCGTTCCCCGGCAACGTCATCCCGCAGAACCGGCTGAGTCCGCTGTCCCGCGCGATCGCGAAATACTATCCGGCGCCGAATGCGCCGGGTCTGGTCCGCAACTACGTCTCGCCCGGATCAGAACCCAAGAAGCGGATCGAGAATGCGTATACAACGAAGATCGATCACAGCTTCGGCACGAAAAATCGCCTGGCGTTCACCTGGACAAAGAACGGCGAAGTATTTCAACAATGACTACGACACGGATCCCACGAATCCGCTGAACTGGAGCGCCCTGCCGTATCCGCTGGCAGGCCGGAAATATTACAACGGCGACCAGTATTACGGCAACGTCTTCCGGCTAAATGACACCCATCTGTTCAGCCCGACCGTCATCAACAACTCACCGTCGGCGCGCACCGGCTCACGCATCCCGAGCATGACATCACCGTAGAGCCTTTCGGCCAGAACTGGGGTGACAAACTGGGCGGCGCGGTCGGAAACAATCCGGGCTACAACACCGGCTTCCCGCAGGTCACGTTCGCGAATGACAACTACTACAGCTGGGACAGCTCCAAGCTGTGGGATGAGTACCACACCGTCTACGGCCTCGACGAAAGCCTGACCTGGGTGAAGGGCAACCACAGCTTCAAATTCGGTTACTCCTACCAGCTGATGTTCCTGAACACGAACAACCGCAATACCGCCGCAGGCAGCTTTACGTTCGACCGTCGAAGCACGTCCGTTCCGGGTGACAACAGCGGGAATTCCGGCAGTTCCTTCGCCAGCTTCATGCTCGGCGAGGTGTACAACGGTGGATTCACGGTCCCGAACACGGAGATGTTGCGGTTCCCGTATCACGCCGCGTATGTGCAGGACGACTGGAAAGTCACACCGCCGGCTTACTGTCAATCTCGGTCTGCGCTGGGAAGTCAACATGGGCGTGTATGAGAAGCATGACCGGCTGTCGTACTTCGATCCGACGCTGCGCGAACCCAGCCGCAAACGGCTATCCCGGAGCGCTCCGATTCTTGGGTGATGGAACCGGACGTGAAGGGCGCCGGCATTTGTACAACAACGCGCATGGGCTGGGGACCGCGCCTCGGCCTCGCTTACCAGATTGCCGAAAAGACGGTGGTCCGGGCTGGTGCGGGCATCTTCTACGGCACGAACAAAGCACCGGGCCTGAATGGTGCTAATAACGGATTCACCAACTCGCCGAGCTGGAGTTCCCAGAACAACGGCATCACACCCGCATTCAACTGGAACAGTGGCTTCCCGGCCTGGGAAGCGCCGCCGTTCATCAACCCGGGATTCAATGCAGGTTTCAGCGTGCCATGGTATGGCGCCGAGGAGACCGGGCCGACTGCCTTCCACAGCCACCTGGAACTTTGCGATCTCCCGCGTGCTGCGAGGGAACTTCGTCCTGGACGCGACCTACACAGGGAGCAAGGGAACGCATCTGGCTTCTGATCGTGTCAATGTCATGCAGATCGATCCAAAGTACGCGTATCTTGGGAAGTCTGCTGAACAAGCCGATCGACGATCCGGAAGTTGCAGCACTCGGATTCCGGCCGCCTTTCCCGAACTTCAAGAATCTGCTGGGCGGGAATGCGACGCTGGGTCAGGCACTGCGTCCGTTCCCGCAGTACACGAGCGTGGCCACGGGCGGAATGAAGAACCACAGCGGCAACTCCACGTATCAACGCCCTGATCCTGAAGGCAACGAAGCGCTTCTCCGGCGGGCTCAGATTGCTGGCGTCCTACACGTGGTCGAAGCTGCTGACCGACGCGGATTCGTCCGAGCCGTGGATTGCGGGTGTGGTCGGTTCCGGTGTCGGCGCCGGCGCAGCGCAGAACCAATACAATCGGCGTAACGAAAAGTCGTACGGCGTGCTCGATCTGCCTCAGATGTTCAAGCTAACCGGAAGCTACGATTTTCCGTTTGGCAAGGGCAGACAGTATCTCACGAGCGGATTCCTGAGCCGGGTGGTCGGCAACTGGAACATCAGCACATTCATGTTCTACCAGAGCGGCTATCCAATGGGCGTCATCGACAACGGCTTTGTCAACAATCTGAAGGGCGGTACGCCGCGTCCGAATGTCCTTTCAAACGACTGGCGAGCTCCCACCGCGGGCGAACGCTTTGATCCGTCGGTGGACAACTTTTACAACAAGTCTGTCTTCGTGCGGCGTACCAACCCTGCACTCGATCCGTTCGGAAACGCGCCACGTCTCGACGGTGCAACACGTTCGTTCCGGACCTTCCGAACCAACATCGCTCTGACAAAAGGCATTCCGATCTGGGAGCGCGTGAGAAGCGATTTGCGGTTTGAGGTCTTCGATCTGTTCAACCAGAAAACCTGGTCGAATCCAAACAACGATCTGTCGAACACCCAATTCGGCGTGATCACAAATGCAAGCGGAAGCCGAAGTGCTCAGCTAGGACTTAAAATAGTCTTCTGAGGAGTGCGCGTGAAAAGTTGGAGTCGCAGTGTGGTCTGTAAGGTTGTAACCCTGTTGGTGACCGGTGGGCTGGCGTTCGCACAAAACGCCGGCTCACCCAACGAAGGCATCTTCAGGCAGCAGATCGCACCTGTGCTCCAGTCGAAGTGTTCCGGATGTCACTCTGCGACGAGTGCGTCCGGCGGCCTGGTCGTTGCTGATTTTTCCACGACGCTCGCCGGCGGAAAACACGGCTCGTCGATTATACCCGGCAACTCGAAAAGTTCATTGCTGGTGCAGTATCTGCGCGGCGAGCGACAGCCAAAGATGCCGATGGGAGGCTCGCTCAATGACCAGACAGTCTCGCTGATCGCAAAAGCGATCGACGAGATGAAGCCGTCAGAGAACGCGGGCCGCAAACCCGATGCCTATCTGGACTGGTTGTTGCACAAACCCGCTAGTCCGGCCATTCCCGCCGTCGGGAACGCGTCATGGGTGAAGAATCCGGTTGACGCTTTCATCCTTTCCAAACTTGAAGCTAAGGGCCTCACGCCAGCACCTCCGGCGCCCAGGCGCGCACTCCTCCGCCGCGTTTATTTCGATCTGATTGGTGTGCCGCCAACACCCGACGAGGTACTGGCATTCGAAAAAGATACGTCGGCAGACGCGTACGAGAAAGTGATCGACCGCCTGCTTGCGGATCCTCGCTATGGCGAGAGATGGGCGCGTCACTGGCTGGATCTGGCGCGATTCGCAGAATCGGATGGTTTCGCCATCGACGGCGAGCGTCCAACCGCGTGGCGCTATCGAGATTACGTGATTCGATCGCTGAACAAGGACAAACCTTACGATCAGTTCGTCAAAGAACAACTTGCCGGCGACGAACTGCAGGGTGGAGGCGATCGAAGCGAACGTCTGGTCGCGCTTGGGTTTTCTCGGATGGGAACCTGGGAGGCCGACGCGAACTTCAAGACGCAGCTGCGTCAGGATGTTCTCAACGACATCACGGCGACCGTGGGTCAGGTATTCCTCGGCTTCACGGTCGGCTGTGCGCGCTGCCACGACCACAAATACGACCCGATTCCCCAGCGTGACTTCTATCGACTGCAGGCGTTCTTCGCTCCTATGCGGGTCGAGGACCGGCCCGCTCCCTTCATGGAAGTCGAGCATCCCGAGCTGATGAAGCAGAATATGCGTCGCTATGAAGACGAAGCGGAAGACGCAGCCGAGAAACTGAAGAAGCTCGAGTCCGATCTGAAGGCCAAGTACCGCGCCGCAAAGAATCTGAAGGACGGCGACAAGAAGATCGACGACAAAAAGGCGTGGCGACTTCACCGCCGCTCTGAAGAACGCTAAAGACACGACCTTCTCAGAGGAAGAGCGCACGCAATGGAAGGCTGCGACGAACCTTTCAAAGAAACTCGCCGAAACGGCGGCCCGGTATCGCCCGATGGCGTACTCCGTTTCCGACGTTGCACCGCCTCAGGTTCCTGAACTTGCGAGCACATACGTCCTGGCAGGTGGGGAACTGGCGAATAAAGGCGAGAAGGTGGAGCCAGGATTCCCGCAGGCGGTGGTCGGTAAACCGGAGCCCGCGAAAATTCCCTTCGCGGGCGGCAGTTCCGGCCGGAGGACAGCGCTGGCAGAGTGGATCGCCTCTCCGGAGAACCCGCTGACCGCGCGCGTCATGGTGAATCGCTTGTGGCAGCACCACTTCGGTGAAGGCATCGTTCGTACGCCGAGCGACTTCGGAATCAATGGCGACCGACCGTCGCATCCTGAGTTGCTCGACTATCTTGCCACGCAGTTCATCGAGAAGAAGTGGAGTCTCAAAGCTATTCACAAGCTGATGCTGACGTCGAACACGTATCAGCAATCGACGGAAAATCCTGAGTTCAAAAAGTACGCGGAAGCGGACCCCAAGAACCAGCTGCTCTGGCGGATGAACTGGATTCGGCTGGAGGGCGAGACCATTCGCGACTCAATGCTTGCTGCAAGCGGCGCTTTGCAGAAATCTGACGGCGGGCCGGGCGTGTTCGTCAGCGTGCCGGCTGATGTCGCTGAGGGCTTCGAGTTCTTCAAGTGGTATCCCTCAGAAGAAAAGGATCAGAACCGACGCACGATTTACACGTTTCAGCGGCGCTCGGTCATGAATCCGATGATCGAAGTGTTCGACGGCGCGAATATGAGCGAAGTCTGCTCGCGTCGTTCTGCGACGGTCGTGCCAACCCAGGCATTCTCACTTCTGAACAGCGAATTTACTCACCGCCAGGCTCGACGCCTCGCTGAAAGAGCGATCGAGAACGCTGGTCCGGAGCTCGACAAGGCGGTCGAGAAAACGTTTCTGTATGCACTGGCGCGACGCCCTTCTTCGTCTGAGCTGGAACGTTTCCGCCAGGCTGCGGCCGGAAAACCGCTGGTGGATGCGTTGACCCAGCTCGGCGTCGTACTCTACAACCTGAACGAGTTTATTTACCTGGAGTAGTCAGATGGATTTTGATTCGGCGCGTCGCCGCTTCCTGTACGGCAGTCTTTCGGGCGTGGGCGGCCTCGCATTTCTGGACCTGCTCAGTCGTGATCTGAAGGGCGCAACACTGCATGAAAATCCCCTTGCGCCGAAGCCGCCGCACCATCAGCCCAAAGCGAAGTCCTGCATATTTCTGACCATGCTGGGCGGCGTCAGCCAGATGGACACGTTCGATCCGAAGCCGTCACTGGAGAAGTTTGACAAGACGGTAATGGACTGGAGCAAGGAAAAGAATACCGACCAGCCGAACCTGTTTGCGAAACCTCGCCTGATACTTCGCAGCACGTTTCCGTTCAGCAAACACGGTCAGTGCGGTATGGATGTGTCGAGCCTGTTTCCTCATGTCGCCACCTGCGTCGATGACATTGCGTTTGTGCGGTCGGTTCAGACCGAGAACGGAAACCACCCCGCTGCCGTGTTTCTGATGAACACCGGCGTCGTGATTCCCGGGAAGCCGTCCCTGGGAGCCTGGCTGACGTATGGACTTGGCACGCGAAAACCAGAACTTGCCGGCGTTCGTGGTGCTTCCCGACTTTCGTTCTCTTCCCTTCAGCGGCTCCCAGCAATGGGGTCCGGGATTTCTTCCCGCGAGCTACCAGGGTACAGTCCTTCGCTGGAAAGGAGACCCGATCCTGAACCTGAAACCTCCGGCAGAGGTGACGCCGGAGGTGCAGAGCGGCGGTCTCGAATTACTTCGTGAATACAATCAGGAGTTCCTCAGCCACCACACCTCCAATCCCGACCTGCAGGGGCGCATGGACGCGTATGAGCTTGCTTACCGCATGCAGGCGGAGGTCCCGAACGTTCTCGATCTTAAGGGCGAGTCGCAGGAAACGCTGGAGATGTACGGTCTGAACGATACGGTCACGGAGTCATTCGGGAAGCGCTGCCTGATGGCGCGCAAGCTGGTCGAGAAGGGTGTGCGTTTCGTTCAGTTGTACACTCCCAGCCAGTCGTGGGATGGTCACACCGAGATCGTAAAGAACCACACAAAGAACGCTGCGGAGACCGACAAACCTATTGCCGCACTGCTGAAAGATCTGAAGCGGCGGGGTCTGCTGGATTCCACGCTCGTCACGTGGATGGGCGAGTTCGGACGGACGCCGGATAACCCCGCGGACCTTCGGGACAAGGCCGGCCGCGATCACAATACGCGTGCAATGACGATGTGGTTTGCCGGCGGAGGTACAAAAGGCGGCACGCTGGTCGGTGCTACGGACGACCTCGGATTCAAGGCAGTCACCGACATCTATCGCATGCGTGACGTGCACGCGACGATCATGCACCTGATGGGTCTGAACGATATGAAGCTGACGTTCTACAGTGCCGGCCGCAATCAGCGACTCACCGATACAGGCGGCACGGTGATCAAGCAGGTGCTGGCGTAGGTCGATGATTCATAAAATTCTGATTGCCCTGACAACAGGGTTCATCCTGCATGCCGGTTCCGTATACTACCCGCCGCCCGACAGTGCCGGCGGATGGCGATCTGTCGTCGATGCTCCGGATTCGAAGTTTCGGAAAGTCGCGGGAATGGACCGCGCGAAGCTCGATGAGGCGTTAGAGTTCTCAAAGACCTCGACACAACACGGTGGACTGGTTGTGGTTCGGCATGGCTGGCTGGTTTATGAGAAGTATTTCGGCCGAGGGAACCGAAACGCGAATCCTGACATGGCGTCTTGCGGCAAGGCTTTCACGAGCATCGCATGCGGCATCATGCTCAAGGAAAAGCATGATCTGATTCCGCGACGGACTCGACACGAAAGTATTCAACGAACGATATTTGCCGGAAGCTTTGCCGCTCGATGATCCCGCACGTGCGGACATCAGCCTTGGGCAACTGCTGTCGATGTCTGCTGGCTATCACGGAGAAGCAACGTCACCAGGCTATAAGAATGGGCAGCGCATTCAGCTGGAACCGATTCCCCAGGATCGCAATCTGCCGATGGATCTCTCTGCCATCCGGTATCCGCTTTGGTGTAAACCGGGCGAGGGTTACTCCTACTCGTCTCCCTCGCCGCACATAGCGTCGATTGTTCTGCGCAGGCTGGTTGGGATGGAGATGGAGCAGTACATCGACGAGAAGCTCGGAAAGCCGATGGAGTGGGGTTCCTGGACGTACTGCATGCACCGGAATGGCCGGACGCTTCCGCACACGCCGGGCGCGGGAAGCATTGCACTCCACTCGACGGATACCCTGCGGTTCGCCTACTTACTGCTGCACGACGGTCGCTGGAAGAATCGGCAACTGGTGCCGGCAGAATACGTAGCGATGTGTTCGCGACCGTCTCCTTACAATCCCCACTATCCCTACAGCCTGATGTTCGAGGTCAATCAGGATGGACACGTCAAAGGTGCTCCTCGGGATGCGTACTGGAAATCCGGCGCAGGCGGGTTCGCTATCTATGTTGTGCCGTCGCTGGATCTCGTGATCTACAAGCTGGGCGGCGCGGACGCCGCTTATAACCCTTCGTTGACGGGTCTGCCCCAGCCGGGCGGTTACGACGGGTCCCGCGATAGCTGGAAGGCGACGAAACCGGGCCCTGAGGGCGCGGGAGTTCCGGGAATACTCGAACTCGTGTCCGCGGCAGTTCTCGACGAGAAGCATTGATCAGCAGGACCCGAAGCCCGATAGCGGTCGTCTGTCTTCTCGCAGCGGTCATCGTCAGCCCGGGGTGTAAGCGGAAGGTCGAAGCCGAAAAGAGCGCATACGCCGATCCGAAGACTTGCCAGTCGTGTCACGCGGCTACCCATAACAGTTTTCAGCATGTCGGTATGGCGCGAGGCTTTCGCGAGGTCGCCTCATTAGACCACGTTGAGGAGTTTGATCCCCGGACCGAATTGGTGCACGCTGCGTCCGGCCGGCATTACCAGGTGGTACGTCGAGACAACCGAATTTTTCAGCGCCGCTTCGAACTGGACAGCTCGGGCCATCAGATCAACAGCTTCGAGATGGAAGCCACGCATGCGATCGGCTCAGGTAATCACGCGCGAACTTACCTTAACCGCTCGGGCATCGGCGAATTCACGGAATTGCCGCTCACCTGGTACTCGCAGGAGAAGCGCTGGTATCTGAGTCCCGGGTTCGATCAGTCTTCCCCGCCCGACTTCACCCGAATCGTGGATGACCGCTGCCTCTTCTGCCATAACGGATATCCCACGCAGGATGGCAAGCTCGCCAGCGGCATTGACTGCCAGCGCTGCCACGGGCCGGGTGCCCGTCACGCTGAACTTGCAGGAACTGGCAAGGCATCGAAGCAGGAGATCACGAATGCAATCGTTAACCCGGCTCGATTGAGTGCCGAGCGCCAACTTGAGGTCTGCATGCAATGCCACCTGGAGACGACCAGCGCAGGGCTTCCCTCCTCGGTCCGACGGTTTGATCGAGCGGTGTTCTCGTTCGTCCCTGGTGAACGCCTGGGTGACTACACCGTCCAGTTCGACGACCAACAACAAGACAAGTTCGAGATTGTTAATCAGGCGTATCGTCTCCGGCAATCGGCCTGCTTTCTGAAGAGCGGCGGGCGACTCACTTGTACGACTTGTCACGATCCCCACAAGGCAACACGCGGCGGAGCTGCTATCACCGCTGTGTCCAACCGATGCCGCTCCTGCCATCCGGCACTGGCTGGGACACATCCGGTGCCCGTTGCCGCCGAGTGCGTATCCTGTCACATGCCTCAGCGCCGAACAGAAGATGCAGTTCACGTTGTAATGACGGATCACCGCATCCAGCGTCGTCCTCCCGCCGGCGATCTGAAGCGTCCGCGTGAGGAGACATCCGCAAGTGTTACTGGACGACCTGTCGTTTACTACCCGACCGATCTACCGGACCGCGACCGTGATATTTATCTCGCTGTTGCATTGGTGCTGAATGGAGCTGGTCGTCGCGACGGCATCCAACTCCTGGAACGCCACATGAGTGATGCTCCGCCGCGAGCAACCGCCGTGCTCGGCGAAGCGTACTTCGCTGAAGGCCTGGTCTCGAAGGCGATTGAAGCCTTTCGTCACTCGCTCGAGAAGGATCCCGGACTCGTGAGGGCACGATACAATCTCGCCCAGGCATTACAGGCAAGCGGGAATACGGCTAATGCAGAGAAGGAGTTCCTCGAAGCTCTTCGGCTTCAGCCGGAGTTTCCCGAAGCGGAATATGCTCTTGGTAACTTGCTTATGCAGACAGGGCAACGCGACAACGCGATAGCGCATTTCAATAACGCCGTGCGCTTGCGTCCCGCGTATGCACAGGTGTGGTCCAACCTCGGCGCGCTCCAGAGCGACGTCGAGAAGCTGCAGCAAGCGCTCCGCGTGGACCCCAGCCTTGCAGACGCGCATATTAACCTCGCGCGAATCTTTGCCGGCCAGGGACGGCTCGCAGAAGCTATGGCTCATGCCCGCGCCGCTGTCCGTTTCGGCGATACGAACGCGCCCGCACATTACAACCTTGCACGCCTGCTACATGCCGCTGAGCCAGTCGGCGGCGGCGGTCCAGGAATATCGTCGTGCTCTGCAGCTGCAGCCCGCATTTGCCGAAGCCCACCTCGCCCTTGGTCAGTTGCTGGGGGATGAGGGCCGGATCGCGGACGCTGTGAGTGAGTTTCGTGAAGTGCTTAGGATACACCCCGACAACGCGGAAGCAAGACAGAATCTGTCGATGGCGCTCAGTATGTTGCAGGGCGGGAGATAGTGGCTTGCGAATCTGTGTCGCTCTTTGGCTAGCTCTCGCGGGCAGCTCCGCGGCGGTCGAAAAAGGGTACGTCGATCCCGCAGTGTGCCGCGGGTGTCATCAGAAGATTTACGACACATACCAGCAGACCGGGATGGCTCGATCGTTCGATCGGGTCCGGGAGATAAATGCCCTTGACGAGTTCCGGCATGAATTATCGAAACAGCAGTTCTCCGTTACGAAGCGCGGGCCGACATGGTTCCTACGACGCGCATCACCGCCGCTGGAACGAAGCATCGATTACAAAATCGGGAGCGGAGATCATTCCAGTACTTATGCCCATCAGGACGAGCGTGGCGGGCTGACGGAACTACCCCTGAGCTGGTACTCGGAAGCCGGCGGATCCTGGTTCATGAGTCCGGGCTACGACCGTCCGGACCACTCCGGGTTTCAACGGACCGTGAGCGCGTCGTGTCTGTTTTGCCATAACGCTTATCCATCTGCGGCGAACAGCGGCCTGGGTCGAGGTATCGATTGCCAGCGTTGCCACGGTCCGGGAGAAGAGCACGTAACCCGCGGAGCTTCGATTACGAATCCCGCAAAGCTCACATCGGAGCGCCGCTTTGAGGTCTGCCTCCAATGTCACCTCGAGTCCGCCAGCAGGACGCTGCCCGAATCGATCAGGCGTTTCGATCGGTCTCCGTTCTCCTGGCGTCCCGGCGAACTGCTCTCCGACTTCCAGCTGTACTTTGAGTACACAAAAGCTCCGACCGTTGACCGGATCACGGTAAACGGATCGGCTTACAGCCTCATGAAGTCGCCATGCTTCGTCCGCAGTTCCGGTAAATTGCAGTGCACAACTTGTCACGATCCGCACCAGCCTCTCCGTTCCAGCGGTGCCGACGCCCGATATACGCAGGTCTGCCGTTCCTGCCATTCCTCCGCTCATCAGGCAAGTACGACGAACTGCGCCGGCTGCCACATGCAAAAGCGCAGAACCGAAGATGCCGTTCACGTCGTGATGACGGATCATCGCATCCGACGCACGCCGCGTCCGGAGAATCAACTGGCGATGATCCCTGAACGGCATGATCACCTTTCCGGTCCCGTTCGGCTGTTGTATCCGGCGAGTCTTACGGATACACCGGTCAACGCCGTGTACTTCGCTGTCGCGAACCACGACTTGAGGTCTCTGGCAGAAGCGCTCCAGCGAACGTCGCTTCCGTATGCTGAGCCGTGGATCACACTTGGCCAGGGGATGCAAAGAGCAGGAGATCTGGATGCGGCGCGCCAGGCATTTGAACACGCGATCGAAGTTGCGCCGAACGATAATCGCGCTTACGTCGCGTCCGCCGATATTCTCATGTCTCGGGGGAAGGCGGATGCCGCAACCGAGGTGCTTGGACACGGCCTGGATCGAATCCCGGATGACATCACACTGTTAAACGCCGCCGCAGTAGCGTACGTTCGTCAACAGGACATCAGTGCAGCAATGAAACTCCTGTCCAGAGCCGTGTCGATCGATGCCAATGACGCGATGTCCTGGTTGAATCTTGCCGTCTGCCTCGAAGCCCAGGGTGATCGCCAGGGAGCGATTAACGCTTACACGCAGAGTTACGCTCTTGACCCGGCTTTAACCCGGGCAAAGCGGCGCCTCCAAGAACTCACCCGGGACACAAACCCGAAAGCATCTCAGCACTGAGCTCTTCAGTCCGGCAGGTCGGAGCTGGAACTTTCGCAAGCGCCGATCCGGGAATCGCTAAATGGTAGCTTTGGGGTTCCTGAGCGTGGTACACTGAAGAGTCATTGCTAATCTGCCCGATTCATCTCTCCGAACATTTGCTCCAAAACAGTCCTGTGTCTCCGTTCGCTGTCGCTCGGCCTACTCAGCTGGAAGCGTCAGAAAGGCTGAACGTGTTTATCGGTACCAGCTTGAGCGGATTGAATGTGGCCTGTATGTTCAACCCATACGCAACGGTTCAGCGGGTGAAGATCGGGGCCGGATCGTGATTTAGGGCAGGCCAGAGCAGAACGCATCGCCGGCCCTCAGCGGACTTAAGGGACACGATCTTGCGGTCGTATCCTGAACATAAACGAAACACGCCGCGCGCGGCTGTTTTCACTACTCGCGAAGATTGCACCACGTACAATCAAGGTGGATCTCGCCGGAGTCACCGGTAAGCAAAGCGACTGGCAGTCGCAAACTTCGCACTTAGCGAAAGAGAAGGACATTCGTTTGGCAAAAGAAGACTCGATAGAAGTAATGGGCAAGGTAGTAGAAAAGTTCAAGGCTGGGATGTTCTCAGTCGAGCTCGATGTCGGTAAAGTCGTTCTCGCCACCATGGCCGGTCGACTCCGTCGAAATCGAATTAAGATTATGAACGGCGACCGGGTCTCGCTGGAGCTCTCACAGTACGACTTGACCAAAGGTCGGATTACGTACCGTCACAAATAAGGTCAACCAGCTCTGCCCTGGGACATCGTGGTGCACTGAATCCAGCCACCACGACCCTGCTGGCAAGTGTGCGCTGCCGTTTCGTGGGCATGATGCGTCCACGAACAAAGATTATCCTCCTGAGGCAATTCGCCGCGAGTGAATATAAGTAACCTTTGTCAACATACTCCTACGGGTGACTTAGGCGGACTCATGTCACTCGGAACACAGCACGGCCATTGTTACTCAACCTTTGGTTCGACTTACCCGGCTGGACGTTAAGCAGTGAACCTGGCGGTTTTAATCACCTTCCGGCCGCGACTCTCGTCCCGGTGTGCAGTGCAGTTCGCCTCGTAACTCGCGCTCACGTTTTCATAATGCGTGGTCGAAGATCATTTCTTCCCTCGATTTTTTAACCCCGACGACATATTCTCCTAGGAGAAGTCCCCCATTTGCTGCTATCTTCGAGAGGACGTCGCGCATGCAGGCGCGCCGGTTGTGTCGGTCGGGTGCCCGTTCGGACGTCCACTCTTCATCTTCGGCTGACTGCGCCCAAGCCTCGGGCTTACGACGTTCAAGGTATTTCGTTCATGAACGTTCATATAGTCAATCCGAGTGACACGGCTTTTGGAACCGCGGTAATTACCCCTCGCTGGATGTTCGTCATCGCGTCGGCGACGCCGACGGCGTATGGCGACCCGTCGTTGTGGGACGAAACTCTCGAGCACTTCAACCCTGAGGTAATTCAGGTTGGTGACGTGGTCGGAATCGGCATCCACACGGGCAATGCGCTTCGTGGCTATGAAGTGGGCCGGATGGCCCGCGCTCGTGGCGCGTATGTGGTCTACGGAGGTATTCACGCGTCGCTGTACCCTGACGAGAGTCTGGAACTCGGCAATGCGAATTCAGTCGTCACGGGTGACGGCGATTTAGTCTGGCGCGATGTACTGGCCGACTGCGCGAATGCAGTTCCGAAGAAGATGTATCACGGCGGCAGGATCGACGCTGATTCATTTGAACCGGCACGCTGGGATCTTTTGCCTGAAGACAAGTATATGTGGGCCTCGGTTCAGACAGTTCGCGGGTGTGCGAAACATTGCTCATTCTGCTCCGTTTGGCGAACGGACGGGCAAAACACTCGTCAGCGTGAACCAGATAAGGTTATTGATGAAATCGTCGAGCTGAGACGGAAAGGCTTTCGGTTCATTGCTCTCGCAGACGACAATTTCTACCCTGTCACACTTACAGACATCGCTCTTGCAGAGCGGCAGAATAACACCGCGAAACTAAGCCAACTTCGGCGTGTTCGCGAGGAACGCTTCGAATTACTCTCCCGCCTCGCAGCACTTCCGGACGACCTGGTTTTCTTTACTCAAATCACAATGGAAGCGGCGGAAGATGAAAGTTTTCTTGCCGCGATGAAGAAGGCCCACATACTTGGTGCGCTGGTCGGTATTGAGGCGGTCACGAAAGAAGCACTAAAGGTCGTCTACAAGGACTTTAATCTCTCCGGCGAGAGCCTTGTGCGGCAGTTAAATAAGTTTGCCGACAATGGAATTCACATTCTCGGATCGTTCATCTTTGGTCTGCCCACCGATCAGCCCGACACGTTCAATCTTACCGAGCAGCTTGCAAAGGCAGCCCACCTTACGTTTGCGCAGTTTGTCATGCTGACGCCCTTTCCCGGTACCGTCGATTTCGAGAAGTGGGAAAAGGCTCAGGGTCCGGAGCCACAAATTGTTGACGGGACGCCGATAACTCGGTACTGGCTGATTCCTCATCACAGGCGGCCCAAGATGTTCATGCCTCATCCATCGATGAGCTCCAGGGAATTAAGAGAGCGGACACAGAAGGTTTGGGATAACTTTTATAGCCTGTCTGCCATCTGGAACCGTTCCCGGTGCACGCCGCACCTGCGCGCGAGGCTTGCATTTCTGCTGGTGTCAAAGTTGTACCGGCAGATGTACGCAAACACCGGCATTTCGACCGACAGCGCCAGGCGAAGCCGGGCAACGTCCTGGGCAAGACTTATCGCCCGCCGAACACTTCCTTTGTTCAAAGGGAAGTTGATGCCGAATTTAGAAGCGCCTGCTGCACTCGAGCGAACGTGTTCTCCTCACGTGCTACCGCAAGACAGGCTCAACCTGGTCACTCTTGCACCGAACGGCACTGCTGCCAGAGGAGCAGAAGGAGAATCTTCTGCGTCCTAACCCTGCCTTGTTGGCTGCGCTTTGACAATCATCGACGTAAGGCGCATACTGGTTATGGGTGGATAACCCCGTTCACCCGCAGATCACTCGACCTAAGACTCGTAATCTGCTTGCTGATCTTAGGCAAACTCGTCACCTGAGGAGGTTGCCGTCACACTGCCAATTAAAAAACAAACGATACGCAGGGCATGGTCTGATGTGTACTCTCAGCACAACGTTGCCCGTCGTACCACGCCTTCGACATCACTGGCTACTGCCGCCCACAGGAAAAGTAATGGCTAAAACACCGGATTTTGAAAAGATAACAGACAGGATTACACAGGCCGATATTGACCATTTTCTGAAGTCCAACGCCCCGGATGATGTCAAACGACAAGTGCGGGATTCACCGGACCAGCGTACAAAGATGCGCTTCGTTGCCGGGTACCTCATTCGTACAAACCAGGTTGCCCCCGACAAAAATCCTTCCAAGTCCACCGGAAGGGGTTCTTTGAAAACTGTGGGCGGCGCTGCCAAACGAGTGAAACGGACAAGCGAGGCCGCGAAAACGACGGCGGGGTAAAGCCCGGGCAAAGCAATGTCCAACGTGTGCTTCCCGCGGCGACCTGGTTCGCTACAAACTATCTGGCGACGGTTTGACGGGAGTGACCGACGCGATCATCGTAGCCCGCAACTCACGCATTGCAAGCCGTCGAGCGGCTCTGCGTTTCCGTGCGCGATTGAAACGGGCTTTGTCTCCGCATTTTGCAGACATGGTACTGAAGCGTAGCACGTCCTGACTCGCTGCGCTTCGATCATTCTGCAGGTACTGGTTACGAATGCATTGCAAATCTGCCGGCTCCGTTTGATAGCAGCCCTGCGCCGCGTTTGTTATGCAGAAACTTTCGACGGGGCTCATGGAACTGGACCCGTCTGTGATCACATGACAGGCCGCGTCAGATCGTCGCCTCGGTCCCTGAAACAGCCGTGTCCTGGCGTGGCGCGACGGGAACAAGCCAGAGCAGGGCGGCTCCGGCAAAAAGAATGAGTGCGGAGATCTGAAATGCAGCCGATAATCCGATCGCGGACTTCAGGGAGCCGGCAGCGGCAGCCGCAACACCTCCAGTGACACAACCCACCATGTTGAAAATGCCGTAACCTGTGGACCTGAGATTCGGTGCGGCGATCTCGCTCAGCACAGGCATGGTGTTCGCATCGTAGAGGCCGCGGCCCAGGCCATAGGTAATCAGTGCGACAACCAGCAGGGGAAAGGAAGCCGTAAAACCAATCAGGAAAAGGAACGGTGCCCCCACGGACAGTCCAACAATCTGAGTCATCAAACGACCTCTGGGCGCTGTTCTGCTCCAGCGATCTGCAAGCCAGCCGCCCGCCAGTATTCCCGCGAAGCTTGCTACCTGAATGTAGAAGGTCGCCACGAACCCGGCTCGTGCAAGAGACATGCCGAAGCGCTCGTAAAGATAGACGGGCAGCCATGTGTAGACGATCCAGTTCTGAACGGCAAAGGCCGTGAACACCAAGGTCAACAAATTGAAGCCGGGCAGCGACATCAGCTTGCGCAGCGAAGCAGCGAGTTTGGGAGCTTCGGCTTGTTCCGCACTTGATTCTGAGTTGCGAAGCACCAGCCAGAGTACTCCCAGGTACGCGATACCGACAGCGCCGAGGATGTGAAACACGGGTCGCCAGCCGTAGTTGTCTCCCATCCAGCCTCCCCACGCTCCGCCCAGAATCATTCCGGTATAGAGTCCGCTTTGGTGAACTCCCGCGGCAAGGGATCGGCTTCGCTCGGGGTGGCGTTCGACAATCAGGGCGAGAGCCGCCGGAAGGTAGCAAGCCTCGCTGATGCCCATTAGGGAACGAGCGACCAGCAGCTCGTTCATATTCCGGACTATGCCGGTCAGAAGCGTGACGATGCTCCAGACGCCGAGACTGACTACGATGATCCGGACTCTTCCGAAGCGGTCGGCGAGGTAACCCGCAAACGGGCTCAGCAGGCCATAAATCCAGAGGAAGACCGTACTCGTCAAACCGAGCTGGACATCGGAAGCGCCGAGGTCTTTTTGGAGAAGCGGGAATAGCGAAAAGATGACCTGTCGATCCAAGTAGTTCAGGAGCGCAACAGCCCAGAGAACTGCAACGAGGAGCCAGGGCCGGCGCACTACCGCACCTCCACGA
This sequence comes from Bryobacteraceae bacterium, assembly GCA_963794765.1. Classification (GTDB taxonomy): domain Bacteria; phylum Acidobacteriota; class Terriglobia; order Bryobacterales; family Bryobacteraceae; genus JAWXCM01. The sequence goes on from CAWCGC010000035.1 coordinate 18,805, forward strand.
CAGCAACCAACGGCACTCTGCCTGTCCGAAAGAGGAACGTCTTCATGCACTGGTCACAACAGAATGCCTGAGAAACCCTTCCGGTTCAAAGCCAGCTTCGGTTACCGAAGTTTTCAAGAGTTGCTCCTCGTCGACAGTAAGGCGCCGCCGTGGTGCAACCGGATGTCCGCAGTCAACTCCAGACCACGTCAGCAACGTCTTAATCGCCGTCAGCATCGGGAACCTGAGCACTGCCGCAATCAGGTCGTTGATGCGGTCCTGCGTCTCACGAACGCCGCGATAATCGTCTGCCGATCCCTGTCTCCAAATCTGAACGAACAGCTCTGGTATCAGGTTATAGAAGCTTCCGATTCCTCCACTCGCGCCCATGAGCACGCCAGCCGCAAAGGCCTCGTCTCGTCCACTAAAAATCACGTGCCCGGCGCGCGCGATTAGTGACAGACGATAGAAATCGAAATCCGTGAACTTCAGACCAACAACGTTCGGGATGTCGCAGAGGGACCAAATCTGATCGATCGACGACACGGCTCGTGAAAACTCCGGAAAGTAGTACACGAGAACGGGGAGATCGGAGGCACTCGCGATCGCCTCGTAGTAACTGCGAACCTCGTCAAAAGAAAAGGCAGTCGACGGCGGCAGGCTGCTGATTGCATGCGCTCCAGCACGGGCGGCGTGGCGCGTCAGTTCCACTGCTTCCGAAGTCCGGTAAGCGCCAACGTGCACAATCACCTGTTTGCTGTGCGGGCTGTTTCGAACCGAAACTTCCGTGACCTTCTTTCGTTCCTCCACAGGCAGCAGCAAACCTTCGCCGGTCTGACCACAAACATACACGCCATCCGATCCGGCTGAGTAGATCTTTTCGAGCAGTTGTTCCATCGGCCGAGGCGCGAACTGCTCCCTATCGTCGAGAGGCGTTACCAGTGCGGGAATCACGCCGTGTAGCTTTTCGCTCATTCCACAATCCTCATTGCCGTTTTTGAGTCATTTCCGCTTGCGGCCTCCGTCCTTTCCGTCCGTGAGCCAGCCGAGTGAGATTCTCGCCAGGGTGAGAGCCTCGGTGCGGAAATGATCGTCGTTTGAGCCACCTCGTTCGTAGAGCAACAAGATCGTACCGTCGTGCGCCACCGCCAGGTCCGAGTAACCCGACCATCCTGGCTCAATTGACTTGCGCACGGACCATGTCTGCCCTTCGTCGTAGCTGACCTGCACCGACACGTTACGTCGGTCGCGCGGCGTGCCAGGAGCCGTGTTTCCATCGCGCCGTTCCAGGTTATACGGATTTGAGAAGAGAATTCGATTGCGGCCACCGGTTGCTGCTGTCGAGTACCGAACTAAACTGGCCATACATATCGGCTCAAGCAGAGCCTCGTCGAATTTTGGTGTCGACCAGCCCGTTGCTCCATCGGAGCTGACGGTCGTCAGGCGGCGCTGCTGCTTCGATTCACTTCGAGCATTGAGCATTACACGACCGTCTGCGAGCTGCACTGCCGTGGTCTCATTCGGGTAGATGTACTCGGGTGTATTTGGGATAGCGATCTCGCCCGCGTGCCAGGTTTTGCCGCTGTCGTCGCTGTAAATTGTGGAGGTGACCGACGGACGGTGTGCGTGGCCGCCGGTGCCCGTCGACATCCAGACCGGAATCAGGAGACGGTTGTTTCGAAGCTGAATCCCGTGTCCGGGCCCTGCAGCAAGAACCTTCCAGTCGTATACAGGACGGAACTCAGCGAAAGCAGACGTGATCTCGCGCGGCTTCGACCACGTAATGCCATCATCGTCGCTGCGCATGTAGAACGCTCGCATGTATTCGAGGCAGAAGACGAAGTGGACTGCACCGCTTCGGTCTGCGATTGCAACTGGATTGTTGTATGTCACATCTTCGATGCTCGCCAGGTTCTGTGCCAATGCGACCGGGTTCTTCGTTTTTGGACCTTCGACGTCGGCTATTCTGCGGAAGGGCGACCAGGTCCGGCCTCCGTCGGTACTTCGGCGCATCACAACATCGATGGTGTTCCAGTCGCCGCGATCGCTCTTGCGCGCTTCTGAGTAAGCGAGCACAGATCCCTTTGCACTAACGACGATCCCCGGTATGCGAAAAAGCTTGTAGTTTCCTTCACCGGCTTTATACACATCTGCTTTCTCAGGCTCGGAAGCACACCAGACCGCCCCTGGGAGGAGACATACCGCGAGTAAGCGTTTCATCATGCGGGAATTCTTTAGAGATGATACTGCGCGTGGAGAAACTGAACTCCGTACAATACGAGATTCGAGTATAAAGTTGATCTGGAAAAGAATGCGACACCTGATTGTAAGCCTCCTCTCCATCGGCGCGGTTCTGGCCGCCGGCGCTGCGCCGAACGCCACCACAACTGCGAAACCACGCGACACATCTGTGAAACCACGCTACAGGGACTCAGGCGAACTAATCAGGCCGGAGAATTATCGGGAATGGATATGGCTGACATCGGGTTTGGCAATGACGTACGGCCCCGCCGCGGCGACAGGTGCCTCTGTCCAGCTTTTCGACAATGTTTTTGTCGAACCGGAAGCGTGGCGCAGTTTTCAGAAGACCGGCATGTGGCCGGAAGGGACGATGTTTGTTCTCGAGATTCGTTACTCGCAAAGCCACGGGTCTATTAATCGCGGCGGCCACTTTCAGACGGATGTGAGTGCTGTCGAGATGGCGGTAAAAGATAGTTCCAGGTCGCCTGAAGACCACTGGGACTACTACGACTTCCGGACGGTCGGAGGCGTTCCGGCCGCCAGTGCGAAAGCACTTCCGAAATCCGCCGGATGCTTTGCGTGCCACAGCACAAACGGCGCGGTGGAGAATACGTTCACGCAGTTTTACCCTACGGCGCTCGAGATCGCACAAGCGAAGGGTACGGTGAAATCTTCGTTTCACTCATGGACTCCCAGCCCCGCCCGGGTTTACCACAACATCGCGACAGATGGCTGGCAGACGAGTCGCAATGCTCTTGAGAAAGCCGCTTCGGAAGAACCAGAGGCGCCGATCCTGAAAGAGCCGATACTGAACCTTCTTGGTTACCAGCTGCTGGGGTCAAACCACAAGCAGGAAGCTGTGGAGGTGTTTCGGTATAACGTGCAGCGCTATCCCAATTCGCCGAATGCGACCGACAGCCTCGCGGAGGCGCTGGAGTCTGCGGGTGCCAGCAGTACGGAGGCGCTCGCGCTGTCGCGGCGAACTCTCGAACTGCTGGCGACGGAAAGCACTATTCCAGACACCCGGAAGCAGGCACTGACAAAATCCGCATCGGAACGAATTGCACGGTTAGAGAAGCGCTGAGGCGTGCGCTACCAGACGATTCTGCCGGCAAGCTGCACTAATCTCGGTGCTCGGGCAGATGAAATGATTCCGAAGTTCGGGTCGCCAGCCGTCGTGTTCGGGTTGTTGAACTGGGCGTGGTTGAAGGCATTGAAGAACTCTGCACGCAGTTCGAATCTCGACGATTCCGTGAGGCGCACATTCTTCTGGATTCCTATATCCCAGTTGTTCGTGCCGGGGCCGTGCATAATCCCCCTTCCGGAATTTCCGAAGTAGCCGGCAGCCGGACTTGCAAAGCACGATCTGTCAAACCAAACGAAGCCATTGGAGCGAAGATTGCTGCTGAGCGAATCATCTCTTCCATCACACAGTCGATTGGCTCTGACCGCGGTAAAGTTACTCCCCGTGCGATTCGGGGCGGTGATGGTCAATCCATTTCCGCTGGCGAGCGTGACGATGGCGTTCACCTGCCATCCGCCGCCGATCATATCGGCAGCCCGGTTCCAGCTCCGTCCGAAAGTTTTGCCGCGACCGAACGGCAGTTCGTAAACCGTCGACAGCACAAAGTGATGCGGGATGTCATAGGACACTATGCCGCGATCGCAGCTGCGGCAGTTCGCGACCTGACTCTGCGTACTGCCACCGCCTTCCCAGCCGTCCGTGATGGTCTTCGAGAACGTGTAATTCGCCATGACGGTCAGACCCTTCGAGAACTGATGGTGGTAACGCAGAATCAGTGCCTCATAGTTCAGGTTCCCGTTTGTGTCGGAATACAGAATGTAGTTATAACGCGGCCATGGTCTGGTGGCAGGGTCGCAGAAGAAACTGGCTGTCACTATGCACTGGTCGATGTCATAGCGGTTCTGCTGCCGGTGCCCGCTGGTGCCTGTGTAGTCGACTTCGATCAGGTCAGATCTCAGCAGAGTGTGCTGTATCGAAAGATTCCACTGCGTGATATAGGGCAGCTTGCTGTTCTCGTTCACGGCAAAAGGAGTGAAGCCCTGGGGCAGTGATGCCGCAAAATCATGTGTGAGCGGCGGAAGGCTGATTACGGGAAATGTGTTCTGTCCGAGCACATAAGTCGGCTGGGGCTGGAACTGATTATTCGTGATCGAAAGTGAAGGCTGGAATGGTGGCGCGACCATGTCGAACTGAGTTTCGATCAGGGCTCCTGTCTCGTAGTAAATGCCTGCCCCGGCACGAATGACCGTGTTCTTCAGGAACGATGGCTGCCACGCCAGTCCCAATCGGGGCGTCCAGTCTTTGTAGTCCGGCCTGATGACTTGCGGACTCACTTCCCCGAGCGCAGCGTATTCCAGCAGCCCGGTCTGGAAGTTGAACGAATGAGGAATTTGCGCGTCTGCGCCCTGCGGGTTCGGGACGGTGAGGTGATACCACGAAAGGCCCCAGTTGATGGTCAGATCGCGACGAACCTTCCAGGAGTCCTGGATGTAAGGAAAGTATTCGGTGTAGCGGTAGTGGAACGGCTGAAGACCGACTACCTGACCGCTGGTGGGGATGCCCAGAAGAAAATCGGCAAAAGAATTGCCGGTATTCGTTTGAGGAGCAAGTTGTCCTGCAGCATTCCTCGCCAGCTGTGCGGTGAAGACCGGTTGAAAATTGAGTGAGCCGAGAGCATTTGCATTGGCATTCTGCTGGACTGTTCGGTGATAACGAATGCCCGCTCCGAACTGGAATGAGTGATTGCCGCGATTCCAGCTCAACCCTTCGTCGAGCTGATAGTTATTGTCGACATCGCCCAGAGGCCCGGACGAGCGCCCAAAGCCGGTATAGCCCTGCACCCCGATGCCTGAAATTCCCCGTGTGTCGAGAGTTCCTGTGATGCCGATCTTGCTGAGAAGGTCAGGGCCGGAGGCGCCTTCACCGGCGCTGTACTCGGTGGAACGGCCGAACCCAAGCCGAACGATGTTCACGAGAGCCGGGGAGATTGTCCACGTATGCTGCGCTGTGGCTACGGTTCCGGTCAGAGGATACAGAGCACCGGCCAGGGGGAAGAGACTGCCCTGTATCGCGGGACTGTTTTCATGCAGTGTATTCACCGCCAGGCTTTGAGACTGCGAGATTGCATAGTCGGCGCGGATGCTGAACTGGTCGTCGTTCAGCGTGTTCCGCGGCTGCCCAAAATAGTTTGAAGGTCTCTGGTTGACACTGGCACCCGGAACATAATACGGCAGGAGCGCTTTCGCAACGGGATTGATGAGTGCCGCCGGGATTTTGTTTGCGGGGAATGGTGCGCGCGTGCCAGTATTCGGGTCGTAGCTGAAGGGATTGAAAATCGGCTGAGCTACGGCACTGAAATCGCCGCTGAACATCGCAGCGTCAGGTGTGTAGGCCTGGCTTGTAAATTTCTGGATCTGGCGTGTGCCCTCGTAATGGGTGTGGAACCACAGCCGATTCTTTCCGTTGACGAGCTTCGGAATGTAAACGGGGCCGCCCAATGCAAATCCGAACTGATTGCGCTGCAGTTGTTCCGCCGTCGGCGAAAAGAAGTTTCTGGCATCCAGTGAACCGTTGCGGATAAACTCGAAAACCTCGCCGTGGAACTGATTGGTTCCCGACTTTGTTACCACATTGACAATCCCTGGATTTGGCCCCTGGTCGGGCATGAAGAAGTTCATCTGGAGTTTGAACTGATCGATGTCGGAGACCGAGAGGTTGAGCGAAGACTCGCCCAGCCGCGAGCCTCTGGTCGCAACGCCATCGACGAGATAGGTCGTGACACTTTCGGGATTGCCGCCGATGTTGATTGTGCGACTCGAGTGACCGGTCTGTGCAGAGGCGCGATCCGCGTTGGAACCAGCGGGAGGTAACTCGACACCACCGGAGAGCACTGCCAACTGGAGAAAGTTCCGCCCGTTAAGCGGCAGCTCTTCGACGCGGCGATTGTCGATGACTGCTCCAAGTGCGTTCGAATCAGTTTCGAGAAGCGGGGCTTCTCCATGGACATCGACGTTAACTACCTGTTTGAGGTCGCCAATGCTCAGGCGGACGTCGATGGTCGCTCGCTGATTCACTTCAATCGAGAATTCGTTGTAGGTGTAAGTGGTGAAGCCCTCTTTCGCCACCTTAAGGCTGTACTGGCCAGTCGAAAGTCCCGGGATCACATAGTTTCCTGAGTCGTTGGTCACGGCCGTTCGGTGAAGACCGCGGGTGACATCAGTGAGTTCGACGCTGGCGCCGACTACCGCGAGACCACTGCTGTCAGAGACAGTTCCTCCGAGCGACGATGTACCAAGGGATGTTTGTGCGAGCCCTTGTCGATGCAGCGCTAAGAGCGCGATGATGAGGAGAGAGAATTGGGCGAGACTCCGGCGTTTCAATTTGGCTCCAGCAGTTTGAGATTGGGTTGCGAGCGAACCCGCGTTTGTTGCTCGTTGACGATTAGTATAAGCGCAGGTGCCGACCCGCGCCGCCCGCGGGTGACTCCGCATCGTGTGAAACAATGTGCGCAGTGAAGCATTCGGTCGGGAGGCGTGCGTTTCTTGCCGGCATCTTTGCAGCGCCTCTGATCCGCGCGGCGGGCCCTAAGCTGAACGTACTGATTTTCATGACCGACCAGGAGTCAGCCATGACTCCGGGGCCGGTTCGATCTCCGGGCCGGGATTCGCTGGACAAGCGCGGGGCACGTTTTACTCAGGCATTTTGCAATACACCACAGTGCTCTCCCGCACGTTCGAGTCTGCTGACGGGGCTTCAGCCGCACAGAGCTGGGGTGCTAACGAACGTCGATCCGTCGTCGCTTGGTAAGCCCCTCTCGCCGTCGTTGCCTACAGTCGGCACGGTATTCCGTGATGCAGGTTATCGAACCGGTTATTTCGGTAAGTGGCACTTAGGAGACGAACGCGGTCCCCTGACGAAGTTTGGATTCGACACTTACGAGCGCGGCAAAGATGAGGTGGTCGCGAAGGCAGCCGCAGAGTGGATTCGGAGTCAGACAGAACCTTGGCTCGCATGGGTATCGGTTCTGAATCCGCACGAATCTACGGGATCGTGCAGAACCTGAAGTCCGTTGCGGTGCGTGATGGAGTCCAGGCGCCTGCGACGACGTCGGCTGATCTCGCAGGTAAGCCCAAAGCACAACTGAAGTACCTTCAGGAAGACCAGGGCAAACCGACGGTTCAATACACGCCGGAGGACTGGATCCGGTATCGAAGTTACTACTGCAGCCTCATCGAGAAGGCAGACAAGTGTCTGATGAATGTGCTCGACAGCGTGAAAGAGCCGCAGGGGACGATCGTCGTTTACACGTCAGACCACGGAGATGCTCTGGGTGAGCACGGGCTTCCGTTTAAAGGTCCGTTTTTGTATGAGCCGCTGGTCCGCATTCCTCTCGTGATTGCAGGACCGGGGGTTCGGGCTGGCAGTTCACGCGAAGAGTTTGCTACCTCGGCAGACATCGCTCCGACTGTCGCGTCGCTTGCGGGGTTGAAGTGGCCCGGGCAGATCGACGGCATTGATCTTTTCAGTGACCACAACCGGGACGCCGTGTTGCTCGAATACTACGGCAAGCAGCACTGGGTGGAACCAATTCGCGCGGTTCGAACAAAGCGCTGGAAGCTTTGCAGCTATGAGACGGGCGAGCGCGAACTGTATGACCTCCAGCACGATCCCGCGGAGGCTCACAACATAGCTGGATCCGCTGCGGCTAAAGAACACGAAGAGAAGCTCATGGCAAGACTTCAGAAGTGGAGACAGGATGAACACAGATAACGCCATTGACAGTACGCGGCGGGGTTTCCTGAAGGCAACGAGTCTGACACCGCCTGCATTGATGTTTGCCGCACAGCGCAAGCCCAACGTGCTTTTTCTGATGGCCGATCAGTTCCGGTTCGACGCCATCGGCGCCCTCGGCAATAAGGATGTCTACACTCCGAATCTCGATCGGCTGGTGAAGCGCGGCGCAGCGTTCACGAACACTTACTCTCCGTGTCCCGTATGTGTCCCTGCCCGATACGTCATCCGAACTGGTTGTGAACCGCAGACCACCCGCGTCTTTCTAAACGGCCCGGCGAAGCCGCTGGAAGGTCAGGCTCCGACAGTTTCAGGACGCTGCGGCCCTTATCTGGCCGCAACCATGAAACGACTTGGGTATCGAACCTTCGGTGTCGGGAAATTTCACACGTCGCCCTGGGATGAGCCGCTCGGTTACGACGTACACCTGCACAGCGAGGAATTGTACGCGACTCCCGATCAGCGCCAACGCGATGCATACGCCCACTGGATTGCTTCCGAGCATCCGCAATTCAATTACCTGGAAGGACTGATGGGCGAACGAACTGACATGTACTACATGCCGCAGGCTCGCCCGACGCCTCCCGAGCTTGCTGTCGAGCGCTGGGCTGCTGACCGGGCCGTTGAGCAAATCCGCAAGCAGGATCCGGAGCCATACTTCGGATTCGTGTCGTTCATCGGACCGCACCCCCCGATCGCTCCGCCGATTCCCTTTAATCGGCTGTACGATCCGGACCGCATGCCGAATCCTGTGCGTGGCGATATCAGCGTCGACCACATGGATGAGCAGATTCCGTGGATGAACTATGCCATCTGGGCGGAAGACGTGAACGATGCCCATGCGCGCGTTGTCCGGTCCAGGTACTACGGCACGATCACCTATATCGACGACTGCATCGGCCGGATTCTGGATGCCGTGGACGCGCGCGGCGACGCCGCGAACACGATGATCTGTTTCTTTTCCGATCACGGCGACATGCTTGGCGATCATCATGGCTGGCAGAAGGAGTCTTACTTCGATGTGTCGTCACGTGTTCCCTTCCTCGTGAGCTGGCCTGATTCTGCTCCCGGAAATGTGCGAAGAGAACAACTGGCTTCATTGACCGATTTGTTCGGTCTCGCGACTTCGGCCGCAGGTGCGAAGGAACTGCGCGAGGGCGTCGACCTGATGCCCGCATTGCGAGACAACGGCGGCACTCGCGAGTGCGTCTTCGGTTGTTACGGCGTTCCCGGAACTCCCCTGTTTAAAGTGATGGCTCGCGAAGGGCCATGGAAGTACATCTGGATGGCCAACGGGGGACGTGAGCAATTGTTCAACGTAGTTTCGGACCCGCACGAGTTGCGCAACGCTGTGCGTGAACAGGCGGACATCACGAGCCGGCTTCGGAGCCGAGTGGTTGGAATGACAAATCGCCCGGCACTGCGCGCCGGGATGGATGGAGATAATCTCCGTGCGTTCCCGTTTTCGCCTCGCCGACTTCAGCGAATCTACCAGTTCGACCGTTCACGAGGGATCACCGGCTTCCCACAGCATCCTCGTGACGTGCTTCGAACGTGGAAGGGTTAAGACACAAAAACGAAAGAAGCATGTGGATGGACTTTCCACATGCCTCTTTCAACCACCGCGTCTTACTTCCCGGAATTTACCAGGGCCTCCACGCGCCACGATTCGGGTCGGTGTAGTAAGGATTGTATCTGCCCCGTCGGCCGTTACCGTTATAGCTGCCATTCGACCCGTAATTCACGGCGAACTCCGCCCGGCAGCCTCGATCGACCCAGATACCGCTGCGATTATAGCCCCAGGTCCTGCCTTCGATGCATGCGGCCTGGCTGTGCTGGCGAATCAGTTGCACGCCGCCGCCGGTAGCAGCCGAGCAAGTGTGCCTGCGCATATCGTTGCTCTCGCACGTGAGCCTGGACGTTCCGCCGTAGTTGCCGGATCCACTATTGCCGTAGTACGGTCCACTATTCCCGTAATACGGTCCACTATTCCCGCCGCCATAGTAGGGTCCGCCGCCGCGACCGTTGTACTGGCCGTACCCGCCAGCGTTATAACTGCTTAAAACGAAATCTGCACGGCAGCCTCGATCAACCCAGATCCCGCGGCCGTCATAACCCCAAGTCCGGCCTGCGACGCAACTCGCGTCACTTCGCTGCCGCGCGATGTTGACGCCCCCGCGAGTGTCGGCTGCGCAGTAGTGACGGCGCATATCATCCGACGCGCAATAGATAGTTCCCTGCGCCGTCGCAGCGCTTGCTGCCAGCGCGACCAGTGCGAAAACTTTGATGTACGACATAGTGGTACAAACCCTTTCCGCAAAATGAGACGCCACGAATTTGCGAGATTAGTACGGACTATTACATGAAACTTCGTTCACCGTTTGCGCGATGCCAGGATGGTAAAAGGTGACAAAACGTGAGCGGGAAGTACGTCGCTTGCAGGAGCAGATCATCGAGTGTGAGTTGTGTCCGAGGCTCCGGCAGCACAGCATCAACATCGGCATCCTGAAACGCCGCGCGTATCGTGAAGAAACTTATTGGAGCCGGCCTGTTCCGTCCTTTGGCGATGTTAATGCCAGCGTCTTGCTGCTCGGTCTGGCGCCGGGTGCGCACGGGGCGAACCGCACCGGCCGAATGTTTACCGGCGACAGTTCCGGCGACTTCCTGTATCGGGCAATGTGGAAGACCGGATTCGCATCCCAGCCTAATAGTCGTCGAGCCGACGACGGCCTGAAACTCCGGGACGCGTACATTAGCGCTTCGGCGCACTGCGCTCCTCCGGATAACAAGCCGACCGCGCTCGAGATTGCAGCATGCCGACCGTTTCTCGAACAGGAGCTGCGACTCCTGCCGAATATTCGGGTGGTCATCGCACTGGGGCGAATCGCGTTCGACAACTACCTGGAACTGCTGCGCGTATCGGGGTCTATCGAACGGAAATCGGGGTACACGTTCGCACATGGTCACGTTAACGAAATGGGGAATGGCTTGCCGTACCTGCTCGCCTCGTACCACCCGAGCCAGCAGAACACATCGACGGGCAAGTTGACGGAATCAATGCTGATCGATGTATTTGTCACGGCAAGGTATCTTGCCGGCTTACCGACAGTCAAGCAGTTAGACGGCTAACAAACGTCTCGCAGGGCGTCCCACGATTGAACGGGAGGACGCATGGAAGAAGAAACTACCGAACGACTCGCAAACGGCCTTGGCTGGTTCAGCATCGGGCTGGGCGCTGCCGAACTACTCGCACCTGGAAGTGTTGCCCGGCTGATCGGCGTCAATGACGACGACGGCAACCGCGCCCTGCTTCGATTTTACGGTCTTCGTGAGATCGCGGCCGGTGTCGGAATTCTTACTCAGCCCAGGCCTGCCGGCTGGCTGTGGGGACGAGTCGGCGGTGACCTGCTCGATCTCGCAACACTCGGGTCGGCAATGTCTTCGGACTGGAATCAAAAAGGAAAACTCGCTGCAGCGACGGCGGCGGTGCTGGGCGTAACGGCTCTCGATGTCGTGTGTGCACAGCAGATGAGTTCCGATGAATCATCGAACTCAGCGGGAAAGACTGGCACTCGCGAGGTGCGCCAGGCAGTTCGCATCAACAAGTCGCCGGATGAGGTGTATCGCTTCTGGCGACAGCTGGACAATCTGCCGCGTTTCATGTCGCACATCAAGTCCGTTACGGACTCCGGGAACGGCCGCACTCACTGGGTGGCGACGGGACCGATGGACTCAACCGTCGAGTGGGACGCACAGACAACTGAAGATCAGCCCGGAACAGTGATCGCGTGGCGCTCGCTTGAAAACGCGGACGTATACAACGCGGGTCGGGTCACCTTTGAGAGGGCACCCGGCGGACGTGGGACCTTTGTTCGCGTTCAACTCGAGTATGCCCCGCCCGGAGGAGCAATCACGGCACTCGCGGCGAAGCTGATGGGCCAGGCGCCGGAACAGCAGGTCTATGACGACCTTCGGCATTTCAAACAAATCCTGGAGACTGGCGAAATTGTCCGGTCAGATGCCAGTATTCACAAGGGCATGCATCCCGGCCAGCCGCCTGAGCAGCGTTTGACTGAGGAACAGATGCGGAGCCCGGAACCGGTGCTGGCGTGATTCTTCGGTGACAGGAAAACGAACGAGGAGAACCAAATGAAAGCCAACTGCTGGATGGGCAAAAAGGACGTCCGTGTCGTAGACGGTGCCCGACCCGAAGATTCTGAACCAGAAAGACGTGATCGTCAAGATCACATCAACCGCTATTTGCGGTTCCGACCTGCACCTGTACAACGGATTCATTCCGACGATGGAATCCGGCGATATTCTCGGCCATGAATTCATGGGTGAGGTCGTGGAGACCGGCCGGGAGGTCCGCAACCTGAAGAAAGGCGACCGCATTGTCGTGCCTTTCCCGATCGCGTGCGGCGGATGCATCTCATGCCAGGCGGGTATGACCTCGCTCTGCGAGAACACCAACACAAACGCCTACATCGCCGAGCAGCTGATGGGTCACTCGCCTTCCGGCATCTTCGGCTACTCTCACATGCTCGGCGGTTATGCTGGCGGCCAGGCAGAGTACGCTCGCGTCCCGTTCGCCGATGTTGGCCCCATCAAGGTGCCGGAAGGACTGTCCGACGAGCAGGTCCTGTTCCTTTCCGACATTTTTCCGACGGGCTACATGGGTGCGGAGATGTGCAACATCAAGCCGGGTGACACGATTGCGGTCTGGGGTTGCGGTCCGGTCGGCCAGTTCGCGATGAAGAGCGCCCTTCTGCTCGGTGCGGAGCGTGTCATCGGGATCGACCGCATCCCGGAGCGTCTGGCCATGGCTCGCGAAAAGGTCGGAGCCGAAACGCTGAACTACGAAGAAGTCGAGCATCTACGATGCGCTGAAGGAAATGACGGGCGGCCTCGGTCCGGACTCCTGCATCGACGCTGTCGGCCTGGAAGCGCACTTCCACAGCGGATTGTGGCTGTACGATCGTGCGAAGCAAGCGCTGATGCTGGAGAACGATCGTCCAATCGCATTGCGGCAGGCAATCATGTGCTGCCGCAATGGCGGAACCGTGTCAGTGATCGGCGTTTACAGCGGATTCATTGACAAGTTCCCGATGGGCACGGTGATGAACCGATCGCTCACGATCAAAACCGGTCAATGTCATGTGCACCGCTACCTGAAACCTCTGATGGAGCACATCCAGAAAGGCGATATCGATCCGAGCTTCGTGATCACGCATCGCTTGCCGCTGGAACAGGCTCCGGAAGGCTTTAAGATCTTCAACGACAAACAGGACGACTGCATCAAGATCGTGCTGAAACCGAGTGGAGTACGGCATTAAACACCAGACGGATGGGGCGTCAACGCAGACGCAGCGCTGACGCCCCATGCAGTTCGTCTTCGGCTTGGAGTATCTACTTGCAGGACGGCACGAAACTCGACGAACCCCTGGCCGGTTTCGGCGTTCTCTCTGGTTCCGGCGACTGAAAACCAGGTGCGGCCGCTGTCATTCCGCTGTATCACCGCGCCACCGCCGTCGACGCATTCCGCCAGTCCGTGGCTGCCAAAGCAAACGGTACCTGCAGGATCGATGATCCGAACAGGACGTCCAAGCGGGTTCGGAATGCTGGCAGCCCATCGAAGGTGAGCTGGCAGGATGATCTGCCACTCACCCGCTTTGCGTTCTTCCGCGACGGGCTTTGCCGGCGTACAGAGATTTCGGCCCTCCATGCAGTCGGTGAGGTTGTACGAGATTCGCGATGAGACGTCGAACAGCCCTGACTCGATCTGCTCACCGGTATACGACCACTTCAGCAGATCATGATTTTCGTAACCGCCTCCTGTCGCGGCGGTAAACCCGACCCATGCGTAGCCCTCTGCGCCTGTGATCGTCGTCAAATCAACGGGAGCACGAAGGACAGCGTCTTCAAACCGATCAAGGTAGACAGACAACATCGGACGCACATAGCGAATTCGCACGCTGTGAACGTTGCCGTCCTTCATGCGAACGGGCAGACGACCAGAGATGCCGAGCCGCGTCGGAGGCCAGTTCATCTGACCGAGCTTGCCATTAGTGCACAGCACAATGTAATTGTCTGAAGGGTCCTCCTCGTTCCGATAGGTATCGAAGAAGACCGCGACGCTTTCCGGGATCCCAGGTGATGACGGCTGGCGAAAGCCGTCTCCCGGAGCGAAACCGCCGGACGCTCCCCGGCCGGCCAGTTCGGCCGTGCTCCTGTTCTGGATGACGAAGGCTATGCCGTCCGCTCCGGGACCAAGTCCGGCCTGCTTCGTGAAGCGAAACGTGAACTCTGTGTCGAAGCCGGCTGCAACGGGCTGTGTGTGCTGAAACCATACACCGCCAGTACGCTGGTGTTTTGCGGGCGTGAGGCGAAGCAACGACCCGTCGGACCGGGCGCTGCCGACCAGAACAAGTCGTTCGACTGAGCGGAAATTATCGTATCGGAAGCCGAGTTGGCCGTTTCCATCATGGGCAGACTCGGCGTAAGACTCGGCGTCATAATGGGCAATAAGCGCGACCGCAATCAGGGGCAGCCAACGTGGATGACGGAAGTACACTCGGAGTTCCTTCTGTATCCCTGATACGCAGTGAACGCGTCAGCGGGTGCATTGCTTTGGTACTTCTTGCTACGCTGTTGCGGGCGCTCAGACCTCGGCAGTTACGGCACACTTCTGCAGAAATTCTTGAATGACCCGGCCAGTGTCGTGACAGTTCTCGAACTGCGGCATCGCCTTTGTGCCCACAACCGAGGCCATTTGCCAGTTTTCGTGGTCGCGACAGAATCGGGGCAGGAGTTCCGAAGGACCGTAGTCACTCCCGTCGTAGAAGGCCAGCACGGGTTGCGAGACCCCGGCGTAGTAGTCGAGGATGTCCCCTGTGAAGAGCCTGCCCGAAACAAACGCAAATGGTGCGTGCCGCGCTCCCGGACGGTGCGAGGTCAGATAATCGTATTCGACCAGTCCCTTGTCGACGGGTCCCGCGAAAGCCTTTTTCAGAAAATACTCGATCGACGGCCTGGTGACGAGCAGATCGTAAACAGCTTGACTCCACAAGGGAAAGCTCAAAGCACGTTGTGCCGGTACAGAAGCCGTCGGTGTGCTGGTGGTAAATCCGGTCGGCGCGATCAGCGTCAGAGAGTTGATGAACGACGGCTGCTCGACCGCAGCGATGGCCGCAAACTCCGATGACAGAGAAAGTGCGATGATGTCGACTGCTTCCGAGCCGGCAAGCTCGCCGTCAATGAAATCCAGGATCGACTGGACATAGATGTCGGCGTTATAGTTGCGATCGGCGCGTTCAGAGAACCCGAACCCGGGCAGGTCGAGTGCGAAAACCGGCCGGGTGTTGCGGAAGTATTCGAACAAGGGCCGCACTTCATAAGCGGACGCGGCGGCGTTGATTGAGTGCAGCAGGACCAGCGGCCGACCCGAAGCGGATTCGTCCGCGTAAAAGGAAAGTCGGCCGGAGAGCGGCGTGGCAGTTACGTAACGATTGGCGCGAATAGCGGGCGTCAGCTGGACGCGGTGATCGATGAACAGCGCACTCCAGGCTGTCCATCCTGCGGCAGCGCCGAGGCCGGCCGCTGTGATCATTCCAGCACCCTTCGCCAGCGTCCCGAGGCCGTTACTCTTGTGTTCTTCGTTCATAGCGGCTTCTCTGTTTTTCCAGTGTCGCGCCCTGGCCGCCGGACATAAAAAAAGCTCGCCAACCGGGGTCGCGCCGGTAAGGCGAGCATAACAGGGGATCGTATGAAAACTTACTTATTGTCGGGCGTGGTCGCAAACTTGCGCAGAATCAGACGGTCCGGACCGATCGCCGGCGCATCCTGGACTGTGTAAGCCGAAGGAATCTCAAACAGAGACTTATCTGGCTCTGTTCGGCTTATCCCAGTCAGGCGATACACGTTTTCGCCGTGACGCGGATCGATGTGCCTGGATAGTACGACGGTCTGCAACTCCGGGGAGTACCAGCGTTCAGAGACGATTTCAATCGCGCGATCGTTCCCGATCTGGCCGGCGGGGATGGTCATGACGGTTCGTGTTCCTTCCGCCATCACACCTTCGATGCTTTGTTTTCCGAGGTCTTCGGTTCGCACGTCCTTGCCAGTTGCAGCCGCAGCTGCGACGCGCACTCGCGCGGTTCCAACACCAGCGGGCAGTTCCGTCGTGACAATATCAGTTCCGCTAATGAGCACTGCTTTTCCGGCACCACCGTCCTTCACCACCTGATAACTTGCGTTCCCTTGTGCGCTGGCCGTTTTCTCAGCCATAGCTTTGGCTTCAGCTTCCTTCTTCATGATCTGAATATTGAATGATTGTCCGGCCGACTTCGTGCCTGTGTGCGCATTGTGGTCGAGAGTGTAGCTGGTGTTTGTTGTTGGGTCGTAAATGAACGAGAACTTCGGAGTATCTGCGGCGTTCATCCCCGGCATCGCGGGATTAATATCGCGCCGCGTCCTGCCCTCGCTATCGCGGGCCAGAGTTGTCTGTTCCTTATGAACGATTCGATTCCCGTCAGGGAGTGTTTGCGTGTTCTCGGTCACGGCTTCCGCCGTATACGGCGCACCCTTTACTACTCCCGGTCCACCCATCTCTGTCCGTATATACTCGAACGCGCCCGCAGTGCCCATCATCCCGACGCTCCTGGGCGCGTCTGCTCCATTGACGAACACCGTCGTCCGGGCCGCTTCGCGTTCGTCTGCAATCTTCTGTGAGTTCGTATCCGTCTGCGCAAGAGCGGACAACCCCGTCACCAGCCCCGCGCAAATGAACTTTGTTGTGTTTGTCATCTCGCCTGTCTCGCTTTCGACAGGAATTCGAGTTCGCGAGATGAAAAGTTCCGGATTTATTTGCGCCCGCGCACGAGTTTGGTAACCGCGAGCGCCGAGCCGATCAGCGTGCCGAGGACGCCGATCGAGTGATCACCACGGTTCGGTGATCCTGACATGTGGGAATTCCCGGCCGCAACATGCTCAGGCAGTCGTGTCCCGTGCATATCTTTTGTGGTGCTGGATGCCGGAGCAGGTTTGTCCTGATTGTGACGAACGGGGGCGCCGTTGTGACGCGCATACACCTCTGTAAACTCGGCTCCGAAGAATACAAGCTGCGCCGAATAATACACCCAGACGAGCACCACCACCAGCGAGCCCGCCGCACCATAGGTATCGCCGATACTCGCCTTCCCGAGATACACGCCGATGGCGAGTTTGCCGATGCCGAACAGGATGGATGTGAACAGCGCGCCCTGCCAGACGTGCTCCCAACGCGGACGAGCGTCGGGCATGTAGTGAAACAGAACCGCGAACACACCTGCAATTACGATCAGACCGACTATGAAGTTCAGCGAGGTCAGAACGACTTCGGGCAGCGGAATCATGCCGGCGAACCACTTCCCGGCGGCAGCAATTGCGGAGCTGACAGCGAGGGAAGTCAGCAACAGGAACCCGGCGCCCAGCACAATGGCGAGCGCAATACCGCGTTTCTTCACCTGATCAGTCATACCCTCGTCCTGATCCGGGATGTGGTGGGCAAAGATCCGATTCAGCGAATACTGAAGTTCGGACGCGACGCTGCTGGCACCGACCAGAAGGGTGATGAATCCGATCGCCGACGCCATGATTCCCTTACCAGGCTTGTTCGCGTTCTGGACCATCTGCTGCAGAGTGGCTGCGCCCTGATCTCCCACGAGATCACGAATCTGTCCGAATAACTGACCGCTGGCGGCTTCAGAACCAAACACCAGACCTGCAACCGCGATCAAAAGAATCAGGAGCGGCGCGAGCGACAGCATCGTGTAGAAACTGAGCGCTGCACCCAGCCGTGGCGCCTCATCCTTGTTCCATTCCTGCCAAGTCTCGACAAACCAGTCTTTTAGCTGTGCAAAGTTCGGCATCCGCGACGGTTCCTCCACTTTGTTGATGCCAGTACCGTGCGTGCTGTTACGGGCCGACGTTAGTGGTGGATCGCGTCTTCAGGATCCAGGGGCTTTGTTGGATCGATAAAGGGCCAGCAAAGCGCGCCGAGAAAATAGGAGAGGGCCATAGTGTACAGGAATGTATTCCAGCCAAGGCCGGCCTGAACAATTCTGCCCCGCAACCTGCGGAGCAACGAACCCGGCAAGGTTGCCCATCATGTTCATCGAACCCGACACGGTTCCGGCATACCGGCCGCCCACATCCATACAGGTGGCCCATGCACCTGGCATCACGAGGTCATTGAAGAAACTGGCCAATGCCATGAAAATCATCGTAAGAACTGCGGTGTCGAGTGTCGCGTCCGTGCCGGTCCCCTGCATCTGGATGAAGATCACCAGCATTATGCTGGCCCCAAGGAAGCCGGTGATGCCGATAGTCCGCCGAGTCTTCCGGATCTCGCCACCCAACCAGCGGTTAACACGGGCCGACAAGAACCCGGATACGACACACCCAATCCCGCCGAAGAAGAGTGGCAGAATCGCCAGGTTTGCCCGCTCTGTGTCCGACAGCATCGGGTACCGTTCTCTCAGGAACGTCGGAAGCCATGTGATGTAAAAATACCAGGGGTACGTGATCAGGAAGTACTGCGCCCACAAGAGGAGCACAGTACGCGATGCGATCAGCTTCTTCCAGGGAACATTGCCGTGCGCTTGCGCGAGCTTTGCGTTGCCGGCAAGCAGCGCAAGTTCAGCTTCATTCACACCCTTGTGGTCTTTTGGATTGTCCCGATACCAGAAGTAGAACGCGACCGCCCACACAGCCCCGAGAGACCCGAACAGCACAAACGCCATTCGCCACGAAACGTAGTGGAACAGGAGCACAACCAGCGGAGGTGTGAATGCCCCGCCCCAGCGCGCAGACATCCACAGTACGCCCTGCGCCCGAGTCCGCTCGGAATTGGGCAACCATGCCGAAAGAGCTTTCGTCAGATTCGGGAAGCCGCCTGCCTCACCTGCACCGAAAAGAAACTGGGCGACGAACATGGAAGCGAAGCTCCACATGTAGCCAGTTACGGCCGTGAAGACGGACCACCAGATCACGATCCGGATCAGAACCTTGCGGGCTCCCATCCAGTCGCCCATCCAGCCGCCCGGAATCTCGAACAGCGCATACGCGACGGCAAACGCAGAGAAAATCGCGCCCATCTGCGTCTTCGTCAGTCCGAGCTCGGCCACGATCCTGGGCGCAGCCTGCGACATACAGACCCGGTCGATATAAGAAAGGATGGCCAGGGTGACCGCGAATAGGACAACGATGTACCGCGCGTTCGTGGGCTTTTGCCTTGTGTTGACCGGAATGTTCTTCGAGGCCGGCTGGGGGTGCGTCATTCAGGGTTCTATCTCATCATGGCGCAGGCCCGTAACGCAAGGTTATTCGTCGGCCTGAGCGAGACTGCCGGTCTCGGCGTCGATCCAGGCAAGGTAGTCCGGCAACCCACCGGAGACCGGGACTGCGATCAGCTCCGGAACTTCATAGCTATGCACTTCCCTGAGTTTCGTCATCAGTTGCTGCATAAGTCCCGTCGTCGACTTGATCACGAGCAGCAGCTCGGATGCCTCCTCGACGACTCCCTTCCAGCGATAGGTACTGGTAACACCCGGGACGATGTTGACGCAGGCGGCGAGCCGGGCCTCGACCAGGGCGTGCGCGACCGCGCGAGCCTCCTCCAGGCTTCCGCAGGTCGAGAACGCAACAATTTTATCGGCCATGTGCTATTTTTAACCCTGAAGCACTGGCTTTCCAGCCAAAACAATTCTATAAAGTAATGTAGTGCTTCTGACGACTTAGTAAGTTGGTCCGTCGCGCGACTCGTTGTAAATGAAACAAGTGCTTCAAAAATCCGGAGGGATCGCGCTGGGGCTGGTCCTGTGCCTTTATGGCCTGATGGCGCTCCGGGGGCCGAACGGGATGGCGGCTCTGGCCGAAAAACGCAGGCAGGTCCAGGCACTGCAGGAGCAAAACGCCACCCTGGCGGCCGAGAACGCCGAAAAACGGAAGCGAATCGAGTTGCTGAAGAATGACCCAGGGACGCAGGAACTGGAGATTCGCGACCGTCTGAAGCTTGTCAAGCCCGGCGAGACCCAGTTTCTGATTCCGGGCGGTAAGTCGGATACGTCCGCCACGCCAACCACAGTTCCGCAAGCTCCCGTCCCGCAAGCAGTCCAGGCGCCTGCATCAAAGCCGGCCGGACAAACTCAGCCTTAACCACTACACCTCGGTTGCCGATCCCGCATACGACCTGATGTCGGCGCGGCGAATCTGCTCTGTCGTGCACCATCAGAGAAGCTGGTCCTGGTGCTTCGCACCGACGCAGCAATAACCCTCGCACGCATGGCATACCCGCAACGCACCTTTCACGGCGTGAGATCTCGCGGATGCTCGAAAGCTGAGGAGCCCGTACTAGCCGAGATCCGAGCAGAAACTGGCGCGTGCTTTCGGACGGAATCTATATCCTGGATCTGAAACGTTCGAGCCAATATTCCCGTGCCAAAATGCGCGAGCCGGTAGTTTATTATTGCGGTCGTGTCCGCTGGCAATTTGTTCGCAGGTACGTCAGGATTCGCGTATCCTACATGGAAGCCCGGGTTTTATCCGCAGGATCTTCCGTCGAAGAAGTTTCTGACGCATTACGCGTCTCGGCTGAACAGCACGGAGATCAACTACACCTATCACCGTCTTCCCACCCCGAAGTCGCTTCAGGAATGGGTCGATAGTACGCCTCCCGAGTTTTTGTTCTCACTGAAAGCGCACATGAAGATCACGCATGTGCTCCGGCTGAAGGACTGCGGGTCGTTTCTCGAACTCTTCTTTCGGGCGATCGATCCGCTGCGTGTGGTCGGCCGTTTAGGACCTGTGTTGTTTCAGTTGCCGCCGAATATGAAGTGTGACATCGGCCTCCTCACGGACTTTGCAGCACTGCTGCCTCCCGATCTGAAGTTTGCGTTCGAATTCCGCCACGATTCGTGGCTCGCCGATCCAGTTTACGAACTGATGTCAGCACGCGGGCTCTGTCTTTGTCTCGCTGAATCAGAGAAACTTGTGGTGCCGCATGTTCTGACGGCGCCGTTCGTTTATTTTCGGCTGCGTAAGGGAGAGTATTCGCCCGAGGAACGCGGCGAGATTGCCGAGCGAGTCCGAGGACTTCTCGAGGGCGGCCGCGATGTTTACGCGTATTTCAAACACGAGGATTCCCCGGCCGGAGCACTCTATGCCGAGGAGTTGCTTCAGGCCTTCCAGCGATAAACGCCGGCGGCATTGTCGTGAAAAAATGACTTCCGATCGGCTGGTGATTTCTTGCTGAAGTAGGTCTGCAGGATTCGGAACTGCTGCTCGTACCTGCCTTTTTTATTGCTGACCGGCCAGTTGCTTCCGTAGACCAGCCTGCGCGCGCCGAAGATCTCCCAAAGCTGGTCGAGCAGTTCGGTGTTATCTGTCGCGCTCGGGTCTACAGCCGAAACCTTGATCCAGACGTTCGGTGCGTGCCGGAGTATTTTCAGCGCCGGAATCGGATTCGGATAGAGCGGCAGGTGGTCGATAATGAACCTTGCGTTCGGAATCCTCGCGACTGTATCCGCGATCCGGCCAAACTCAGCCGGCGGGGTAAGGACGTCGACAGACAAACCCGCGTCACCGACTCGCTTCAGTTCTTCGATTTTGTCTAATAGCTGTGCTCCGATTCGAATGCCTCGGAACTGCCGGACCTTTGTGAACCGTTCCAGCTCTTTCACCGCGCTAAAATTACCGACCACACAAACGAACGCGGGGGCTTCCTGTGCGCGCGCCACAATCCAGTCGTTATCCGCGGGCCACGGACTTGCCTCAATAATCACGGCCTTTCTGACGGGCGTGTTTCGGACAGCATCGTAGAAGTCGCGGGCCAGATGCGGCTTGTACAGCAGTTGGTCGTTCTTCGGCGGCCACGGTACTCCTTCCGGGCGTGTCGGGTCGTAGATGTGAATGTGCGTATCCACGATGTCGAACGGCTCGTTTTGCGCCGAAGCCGTAACCGCAGCACCGAACAGGAACGTTCGTCTCTCGAGTTCCATGCGATCGCTCAGGACAACAATTCTTTCATGTTGTGAGCACTGGTGTCGCGTGCGGTTATCAGCGTCATCTGCCGTCGCAGAAGTCGTTCGAGGATTGGTACGAGATCCTCGATATCGAGAGCTTCCGCGCACGTGACGGTCGCATTCTCGAACTCGCCCATCCGGCGGTAGACATCCGTCACCAGCGCAAACTCGCTTGCCAGATCATCTCCGAAGGTTTGGCCAACCCGCTTGCCGCTTTGCCAGTGCTCAATTGCCTGTGCACGGCAAAGTGTCGCTGCCACTGACTCGCTCAGGTCATCGCAAACCCAGGCAGCATGCAGACAGCTCCAGCCGGCATCGCCGTGCTGATGCAAGCGGTCGAGCAGGTAAGCGTACGCCAGAAAGCGGCGCGATGCCGCGGGATGCGTCTGATCCTCGACGACAGCCGTGTATGCAGCCGAGTCAACAATTGCTTTCGCCTCGGGCGGGCAGCGACTTATGTCGTCACTCGCATAAGCGCAGTGAGGACAGAATTGAATCCAGTCCTTAAGGGTGTGGCGAAGTGGTTCTGCAGGGCGAGTATCGAAGTCCGGCGGACCCGCCGGTTCAGGAAGGCTTTCTGACGCGACTACCTCGGTTTTGCTGCCGCAGTGTGCGCAGGTAGCGGTCATCAGATTCGAATTACGATCTTGGCGGCTCCGCCTTCTCCCGTCTCGAGCATGTCGAACGCCTTATTCACATCGTCAATGCCCATGCGGTGCGTAATCAGCTTGCCAAACAAGCCGGGGTTCGCCCGCAGCATCGCTATTGCAGCCGGTGTTTCGTGATTGGACCTTCGGACGTTGTAGACTGCGAGCTCCTTGCGGCGCAGCGCATGGAAGTTGATGGGTGTTTCGGGCTCGCTTGGAATGCCGGTGATCACAACGCGTCCGGAGTGTCGTGCAGCATCGATCGTCTGCTGAATCGTTCCCGGTTTCGTCGCGCAGTCAATGGCGCAGTCGACACCCCGCTTACCCGTTTCCGTCCGGATCTGCCGAATGGGATCGACCTGACCTGGATCGATGACGACGTCCGCACCCATTGCACGCGCCAGTTCGCGGCGGTCGGCTCGCGGCTCGATCGTCCAGATCCGCCCGGCACCCGACATACGCAGGGCAGCGATCGTCAGTAAGCCGATGGGTCCGGCTCCGAAGACGGCAATCGTCTCCCCAAGCGTAACCTTTGCGAACAGCATCGAGTGCAGTACGACGGCGAGCGGCTCGAACAAGGTTGCTGTATCCGGGTCAAGGCCTTCCGGCATTGGCAGAACATTGTGCGCCGGGAGATTCACGAACTCTCGAAAGAATCCGGGATCAGGCGGCGAGCTCAGAAATCGAATGTTCTGGCATGTGTTGTGATTCCCGCTGTGGCACTGCTCGCAGTGGTAGCAGTAGAGAGCCGGTTCAAGAAATGCGCGTGCGCCTGTCGTAATTCCCGTAACGCCCGGCCCTGCGCTGACGATCTCGCCCGTGGGTTCGTGTCCGAGGACAACCGGGTACCTGATCACCACATCGCCGATAGAACCTTCGGCGTAGTAATGGAGGTCGGACCCGCATATCCCAACGCTCTTGACTCTTACCTGGATCTCACCGGGGCCCGGAGGCACAGGCTCGGCTTCAAGCACCCGAAAGCGCCGGGGTTCGTAAAGTTCGGAAACGAGCACGATCGATTATTTCTTAAACAGGCTGTCGAAAGCTGCACGCGCATCGGTGGAGGTGCGACCACCAGCTGGTGCGATGGAGTTCGGAGACACGGGGGCCGCCGACGGCTGAATGCCGTCGCGCATGACGGTGACACGCGGACTAAACAACAAACACTCGTTGGCTTTATCTTTATAAGGGATGCGAGCCGGTATCGGCTTCGTGCACTGAAACCGCGTCGATGGTTCGAAGTGCGAGCACTGCTTGCAGCAATGCAGTTCAGTGCTGCATTTCGGACAGTTGCCACGGAAGTCGATTGATGCCGGAAGGACTGCCGAGCAGCTGAAGCATCGGGACGCAGTGACGGATTGAACGAGACGAGGGAGGCGGGGTCCGTTCGGATCCTGAAGTGTGCGAGGCCCTTGCGGCCCGCGTGGTTTCTGTCCGCCGCCGGTTTGCCGTTCTCCACTGTTGCGTTCGCGGTCGGAGTCGTGGTAACCGTGCTGACGGTATTTGCGGTCCTGATCCATAGCTATGCGAATAGCTCCTTCAGTTCAGACAGGGAGAGACACTCATGCCACGGACGGGGAGGAGTGAATCTGGCAGATTGTCAAACACCATTCTAGTGCAAAAATGTATCGGCGAGTAGATGCCGAGTTCGATGCGGAGAGGATCTCCTCCGAGTTTGGTACCAGTCCCGGAGTACATTCACTCGGCTATTAGATGCGCAAGCGTTGACGAACTGTTCCATTTCGGTTCTTGCGATCCGATCGATTAGTACTACTATTGACTGCTCCACTTCAGCAACGCGTTACAAGGTCGCGTAAGCGACTGATCGGTGTGATTCGCCGAAACGCGCAAACCGTAGCCGAGCAGTCCAGTCTGATGCGGCACAAACTCGGTTGAAAACAACCACCCGGAACCGTTCTGCGACACCGGAGGCAGAGTGACGTTCTCAGTACTTTCAAGCTGACCGGTGGGTCCGACACGGCCGAGAACGGCTTCAACCCGGACATCGGACGGCTTCAGTCCAGCAAGATCTATCGTCGCTGCGATCGGAATAGCAGAGCCGGAGACAACCGACGCGCTCGGACTCTCTCCAACTTCAACGAACTTTACATTGCTCCAGGCGTCGTGCACGCGCTGGCTCCAGTTGCTTCGCTCGCGCGCGACGTCGAAGTGACTGTCGCGGACCTGTTTCCAGTCGCTGTCGGCCGGAGTGTACAGCTTCTCCAGATACTCGTTGACCATCCGCTGGCAGTTGAATTCAGGACTGATATTCATCAGACACTGCTTCATGCGGCGAACCCACTCTTCGGGCACACCGTCTTCTCCGCCGGCATAGTACATCGGAACTATTTCGTTCTCGAGAAGTGAATAGATCGCACTTGCGTGATACTCGTCCTGGTCCTCCGAGTACGGCACCCGGTCGCCGATGGCCCAGCCTCCCGAAATCTCGTAAGCTTCATCGAACCAGCCATCGAGAATGCTCAGATTCAGCACACCATTGATGCTGGCTTTCATGCCGGATGTACCGCAGGCTTCTTCGCCGCGGCGTGGAGTGTTGAGCCAGAGATCGACACCCTGCACCATGTCGCGCGCGACCTCGATTCCGTAATCTTCGAGGAAGACGAGTCGACGAGACAGCGCAGGATCTTTCGAAAGCTGATAGATCTCACGGATGTACGTCTTCCCGGGGTGATCCTTGGGATGGGCCTTGCCAGCCAGGACTATCTGCACCGGCATGTCGGGATTCGTCAGGATCTTTTTGAGCCGGTTGACGTCGCGGAACAGCAGTGTGGCTCGCTTGTAGGTCGCGAACCGACGTGCGAAACCGATAGTGAATGCTTCCGGGTCGAGCACTTCTGAGAGCCGGCGAATCTCGGTATTTGATGATTTGCGGTCCTGGGCAAAGCGGACCATTCGTTCGCGAGTGAAAGCAATCAGGCGACGTTTGCGGCGGCGGTGAGCTTCCCAGAGTTCCTGGTCCGGGATGTCACGCACCAGATCCCACGTGTGCGGCTCGTAGTACTTCTCGCGCCAGTCCGGCTGAAGGTACTGGTCGTAGAGCAGCGCGAGATCGCCATTGAGATAGCTGGGCAGATGTACGCCGTTGGTAATAGAAGTGATCGGCACTTCGTCGGTCGGCAGATTCGGCCAGAGGTCCTGCCACATCTCCTGCGACACTTCGCGATGCAACGCGCTGACCGCGTTACGGTACGCGGCAGTTCGAAATGCCAGGATCGCCATTGAGAAACGCTCGTTACTATCGCCGGGATTTCGGCGGCCGAGTCCGAGCAATTGGTCGAATCCGATTCGCGAGCTCTGACAGAAGTCGTTGAAGTACTCGTACATCAGGCCGGCGTCGAAGATGTCGATTCCCGCAGGCACCGAGGTGTGCGTAGTGAAAACGTTGTTGTGCCGGCTCGCTTCGTGCGCTTCTTCGAAAGTCAGGCCCTGCTCCTGCATCAGCGAACGAATTCGTTCGACGGCCAGGAACGCAGAATGTCCCTCATTCATGTGATACACAGTCGGGTTCAGGCCGAGAGCTTTCAGCGTTCGAATGCCGCCAATACCGAGCACGATCTCCTGCCGTATCCGGGTGTGGATGTCGCCGCCATAGAGGGAGTCGGTAATGTCACGCTCGAAGTCGCGCACGTTCTCAGGGATGTTCGTGTCGAGACAATACAGGTCGACGCGTCCAACCCGGATGCGCCAAACCTTGATGGCTACCGGTCCGGTCGGCAGTGTTACGTAGACCTTCAGTTCATTCCCGTTCTCGTCACACACCTGCTCAACCGGCAGTGTGTAGAAATCGTTTATCGGATAACGTTCCTGCTGCCAGCCATCGGGATTCAGGTACTGGCGAAGGTAACCCATCTGATACAGGAGTCCGACTGCAACGAGAGGCATATCCGCGTCGCTGGCGGACTTCAGATGGTCGCCTGAAAGCAGTCCGAGACCTCCGGAGTAAATCGGGAGACACTCGGTCAACCCGTATTCCATTGAGAAGTACGCAATCAGTTTGTCCGACTGCGAGGACTGCGCTGTCTGAATGTAGCTGTCATAGCGCTCGCAAGCCCGCCGATATAGCGTCAGAAAGCGCGGATCCGCGGCGGCGCGTTCCAGCGCTGCCTGCGGGATTCTTCCGAGCATCAGCACGGGGTTGTTGCCACAACCCTTCCACAACTGGGGATCGAGGCGCCGAAACATCGTGCGCACGTTATGATCCCAGGTCCAAAACAGATTGTGGGCAAGTTCAGACAAGCGTCCAAGTGCGGGAGGCAAAGCCGGACGTACAAGGAATTCTTTAAGCGGTTTAATCTGGAATGCCATTCTTCAGGAGCAGAGCGGACTACAAGCGATGCCTCTCTACTGTAACATCGGCAGCATTCACGCAATTCTGCAGGGGCACGCTTTGCCAGCCATGTAGAACCGCACCCTGCCGTCGCGCTAATCTCACGAACGGGCATGGTACCAGGACCGTCTTGAGATCGTGTGAATTGAGTGCTTCCTCAGACACGGAGTCGCGAGTGCGCAGGGTCTATAGATGTTGACGCATAAAGGCTTAAGTCGGGTTAAGCGCAAGGCCAATGTCGCAATTCGGCGAACGGGGCTTGCCCGGCGGTTCGTCCTGCTGTGCGCAGCGCTGTGCCTTCTCGCACTTTCACTCCCTGCGGCCACTGCACCCGTCACTGGAATCGTCTCGGATGAAAACGGAGTTCCGGTCGGAGGCGCACGAGTGATCCTGCGCACCTCCGGCTCACCGAATGCCCCAGCCTCGGAAGCGGAGACGGACGCCGCTGGCCGGTTTTCTTTGGGTGAACGGCCGGCGGGCGACTACACTATCGAGGTCGCGCAGCCCAGGTTTTACGTTCTCAAGGATCAGCCCGTTCACGTAGCGGATAAGCCGGTTGAGTTGACGCTAACTCTCCACTCTCTTCAGGAAGTCTTCCAGTCGATCAACGTCAACGAAACGCCTTCCCCCGTCGACATTGCGCAGACCTCCCGTGAGGAGCGGCTGACCGGGACGGAAGTCAATCAGATTCCATACCAGAACAGTCACAGCTTTCGGCGGTCACTGCGGCTCATGCCGGGCGTTATGGAAGATCGAACCGGGGCCGTACACTTCAACGGGTCGGCGGAGAATCAGGTGGAGTACGTCCTGAACGGTTTCAATATCGCTGATCCGATCACAGGTCAGTTTCGATCCACGCTCGCGGTGGAGGGAATCCGCTCGGCGGAGTTTTCTTCGGGCCGCTATTCTCCCCAGTTCGGGCGAGGTTCGGCAGGTGTGCTTCAGATTCAGACGCAGAATGGAACCGACGCTTTCCGCTACACCGCGACAAACTTCGTACCAGGTGTCGACTTTCAGGAGGGCATCAGATTGGGAAACTGGTATCCCCGCGCAGGCATCTCGGGACCGATTGTTCGCGGCCGGGCATGGTTTTCGGACATGTTCGATGTCGGGCGCAGCAGCATGTTGATCACGGGGCTGCCCGCGGGTGAACCCAACACACGTACCACTCTGGCAGCCAGCAACCTTCTGCACACCCAGATCAATTTGACTCCGGCAAACATTCTATTCACCGACTTCCTTATAAACTTCGACCGAGGAAATCGGATCGGTCTGGGTCCGCTTGATCCACTTTCGACTACGGTCACCAATCGGAGCCGGCAGTTCTTCGTGAGCGCACGCGATCAGTTCAACTTCGGAAATGCGGCGGTGATTGAGCTGGGTTACGCCCATAACTACTTTCTGATCAAACAGCGTCCGCAGGGGTCCGAACTGTACGTCTACTCGCCGGAAGGCCGCAGCGGGAATTACTTTGTGAGGTCAGACCAGACTGCCACGCGGGATCAGGCGACCGTTCACGCCTATGCTCCGATGCTCCATTATTTCGGATCGCACCAGATTCAGGCGGGTGGCGAACTGCATGTGCTGCGTTACTCGGGCGACTTCAGCCGGACGGGTTATCAAGTGATTGGTTTGTCGGGCCTCCCACTCTCGCAAACGACTTTCACCGGACCGGGCGTGTTCGAGGTCCGGGACACGCCGAAGGCAGTCTGGGCTGTGGATACGTGGCGCGTGTCCGAGCGTCTGCAAGTAGTAGCCGGCGTTCGGCAGGACTGGGACTCCATCGTTCACAATCAGGCGTTCTCGCCGCGAATCGCGTTCTCATTTTCACCATTCCGGGCAGGAAATACTCGCATAGCGGGAGGCTACGCCGTTACGCACGATGCCGTCCCGCTGGACCCCTTTGGCCGACTGCTGGATCAGGCTCCGGTCACGACGAGCTATAGCTACGGTCCAGACGGTTCGGCCACGCCAACGACGGTGTTCTCCTCATTTCATCAAGGGTCAGGTCTGAGGATCCCGCGTGCCGAAAACTGGACGATTGGAGTGGATCACAAAATCGCGGAACGAACCTACCTGAACGTCAACTATCTGCGAAGGCGTAACAGCGACGGGTTCAGTTTTGTCGATCTCCTCAGCCCGAACGCTCCGCCTTCACTGCTGCCGTTTCCCAACAGCACTCAACCAGGCGCTTTCCAGCTGACGAACGGTCGTCGAGAGGCATATGACTCGGTGCAGTTTACGCTTCGGCAGAGTCTGTCGGGACAGTACGAATGGCTGGCCTCCTATACCCGATCCAAGGCGCACACAAACGCAGTCGCCGATGTGAACACATTGTTTCCCACCCAGCTGGTATCGGAGTTGGTTCCCATGCCGTGGGACGCGCCAAACCGATTTATCGGATGGGCCTATGTGCCCCTGCCGTTTAAGAAGTGGGCGGCTTCGGCGCTGGTGGATGCGCATTCAGGGTTTCCGTTTTCGATCGTCCAGGAGACCGGTCTCGTTTCAGGCAGCGTGAATGATCAACGATTCCCCTTCTACTTCAACGTGACGGTGGCACTGGAACGTGTGCTTACACTCCATGGCTACCGATTTGCGTTACGAGGATCGGCTAGCAACATTACCGGGCGGCGGAATCCTACAGCGGTATCGAACGTCATAGGATCACCCGAATATCTGACTTTTTTCGGGGATGAGGGACATCACTTTTCGATCCGAATCCGATTTTTCGGTCGTCGTGGTGCTACGAAATAATGCGTTGTATTCTGCTGTTTGGGCTCGTCTGGAGCGCTGTTTTCGGCCAGCCTTATGAGGTTGGCGCGAACATCGGTTACGGGTGGTACCAGAACGGGACCATTTACTCGGCCGCCGGCACTCTCCAGGCCGGAATGCGGAACAGGTTTGCGGCCGGCATCGATCTCGGTTACGAATTCAGCCGTTACGTCGGCGCGCAGTTCTGTTACCTGTATCACGATGGCCACCCCTTTCTGCAGGGTCAGGGCGTCAAAACGGACATTCAGGGCCAGTCACACGCTTTGACCATGGAAGGGCTGTTCTTCTTCGCTCCGCAGGAGCGCCGGCTTCGCCCATTTCTCGCCGGCGGAGCGGGCGCAAAAGGGTATGTGGTCGCCGGGCCCGAACCGTTCCCACAACCCGCTCCTTCGATCGCCACCCTCACGACAAACGATGTATGGAAGGTTGCGTGGACGGCGGGAGGCGGTGTGCATTTTTTGCTTCGGCCGCATCTCCTCGTGCGTGGCGAATTTCGGGACTACATCACCACATTTCCGCGCCAGCAGATTGTCCCGGCCGAGCATAATACTGCACGCGGCGTCTTCCAGCAGTTCACTCCTTTGTTCGGCCTGAGCTACACCTTTTAGCGCTGACGCAGAACGACCTGGTACAACTGCCGGTCAGGTGATTGCGGGTCGGGACTGCCGGTGGACCGAATGGTTTGCGTACGGTCGCCCGGCACGCGCCAGGAACTCGCGGCTGCGCACGTGAGGCTGCGGTTCGGCCTGATGGCGCACGAAGCGGGAGTCGGGAAGCTTCTGGGTCCACTCGTGCCACAGCTGTCGATCCATTTGCATGAGTTCGGTCGCGCGTTCCTCGACACCGAGCTTGTGTTGCAGACGAGCCAGCGCACGATAAAGACTCGACAGCGCGACAGCATCCTGCATCTTGTTAAGTGGATCAGGCCTGGAAGAGTCTATGCGCCGCAACAGAGTTTCATAGACCTCGACTGCAAGCTTCAGCTGACCAGATGCCGCCAACTGCTCCGCCTGAGCACGAAGGACGTTGTCCGCGGCTTCGCCCGGGACGGCACCGTCCGGATCTTTGTCATTTTGCCGGAGCAGCTGGAGAGCTGCATCAATCCTTCTTTGCGCCTCATCGTTACGGCCAATCCGCCGTAAAACGGAGGCGGATGTGGCCAGGAGTTCCGCTTCTCCCAACCTTGCCTCCCCGTTGTCTTTCACCTCCTGCACGCGCATCAACGCATGGTCATACAGTTCGAGGGCCATGTGGGCGTCGCCGGCCGCGAAAGCAGTTGCGATTTCAACTCCCGCAGGCGCAAAGAGCAGTCTGCTCCAGGGATCACCACCATCGTTTCTCGACCAGTCCTCAAGGAGACTAAACAAGCGCCGCAAAGCTGTCTGAGCTTCGCCGCGGCCGACCATGCCGATGTCGGCGGCTCTGTTCATAACTCGAATCTCTCGGCCAAGCACGGCAGACCATGCAGTCCGGCGATCATTTTCGCTGCGAAATTGCACGGTTTCCAGTTCCAGCCGAGCCTCGCGAATGGCCGGAAGTGCGGCTTCGACGTTGCCCTGCCTCCGCAGCAAGTCAGCGATGATGCTTAGCGTCACACTAGCTCGCATCTCGGAACCCGGCGCTTTCCTTGCGAGTTCCAGCGACAGTTTCGCGTGTGAATCGCGTGATCGTTATGGCCCAGATTCTTCTCAGAAAGTGCGATTTCATAGAAAAGTCTCGGAAGCAGAGTTGTATTCTTTTTCCGAGAAGCCCGGAAACGCAAGAAGCTTTGTAAGGTACGCTGCGGACGTTTGCGCCTCAGACTCGACCAGCTGCGATTCACGATCACTCGATGCCCGAATCATCGCATCGTGATGAATCTTTGCTGCGAGCAGCAGCGCAGGAAGTTGTTTGGGTCTGCTTTCAGCACTGGCGCAAGGAATTCAAGTGCCTTCCCGAGAGTGGCGATCGCATGTTTGCGGCCAGCTACGCTGCTCGCGATGCAGATCCCTTCTGCCCGCGCCAGCGCCGAATAGGCCTCAGCAACTTCCAGCGCAACGCGCGGATGCTGTCGCGCTTCCGGATCGGCCGTTTCCAGATATTCTTTCGAGATGGAAGCGATTTCCCGGAGCGACTGACTGGAATTATGCAGACCGGAATCGACTTCCTCCGTCATAAGGAGTTTTCTCGTAAGCTGTCGAACCTGATCTGTTCGCTGTGATGCGACCAGCCGCTGCTGCCGGACAAGTCCCACAACCATTATTGTTAGCAGCAGCGCAGTTACAGCAGATGTCGCAAGAGCCCGATATCGCCGAAAGAACATCGCGGCGCGATAGACGGTCGCCTGCGAACTAGCCTTTACCGGTCGTCCTTCGAGGAATGCGCTCACATCCTCAGCCAGTTCCGACACGGATGCGTATCGTGACTTCGGTTCGGGCTGCAATGCCTTCAGCACGATGTCACGCACGTCCCTCGCCAGAATGCAGGAGTTCATAGCCCGTTCGATGTCGTGCATATCAGAGTCCAGTGGCAGGGATCTTGGGGCACGGCCGGTCAGGATTTTCAACAATACAGCGCCCAGCGAATAAATATCCGTCGCTACCGTCTGAACCCCGCCGGAGATCTGTTCCGGACTCGCATAACTCGGTGTCAGCATGCGTTCCACGGTCTGGGTCGGATCGGCTGTATCGTCCAGAATCCGCGCAATCCCAAAATCCAGAAGCCGGGGATTGCCGTCAGAGTCGACGAGAATATTCGATGGCTTCAGGTCGCGATGGATCACGCCCTGAGAATGTGCGTACGAAACCGCGTCGCACACAGAAACAAAAAGGCGAAGCTTCTCTGTAACAGTCAGAGGCTCGACGAACTCGTCGATGGAGATGCCATGAACATACTCCAGTGCTAGCCACGGCCGGCCGTCCTCAGAGTGTCCCGCATCGAGCAGCCGGGCGATGCCAGCGTGATTCATGGAGGCGAGAAGCTGCCGTTCTTTGAGGAAACGTTCGCGCCACGATGGCTTGTCAGCATCGGAACGCAAAACTTTGATTGCGACCGTCTGATCTATCTCGCCATCGACCCGCTGCGCCAGATAAACCGCGCCCATTCCACCGGATCCCAGCGCTCGTATCACGTTGTACGGACCGTAGGTCGTATGAGAGATCGGATGAGAGAAAGGGATAGCTTGTTTAGTGACGGAAGCAACCCGTGCACGAATCGTTGTGTCTGAAGGTCCGTCGTCGTAATCCAGCAGCGACGCGACCTCGCGACGAACCATTGTCGGTACGCCGCGTTGTTCCGAAAGCCTGCGTCGTCGCTCTTCCGGAGAATAGTCGGACAACTTACTAAATAATTGGCGGATTTCGGTATTCACTTTATTGAGAATTGTCGCGAGGAAATGCGCAGGAAAAGCTCAGAAACTATGTAAAAGAACCGTGTCGAATGTTAAAATCAGGATCCGTGAACGGGGATCTGCCGCAGCTGTTTGAAAGATTGCTCGCCGGCGACAAGTCTGTGCCGGACGAATTGACGACCGGACTGTATCGCGAATTACGCAAGATTGCGAACCGTCATCTGTCGCGAGAAAGAGCGAATCACACGCTGCAGGCGACAGCTCTGGTCCACGAGACCTGGCTGAAGCTGTTCGACGGATCCCAGCGCGAGTTCAAAGATCAGCTCCACTTTCTTGCTATTGCGTCGCGAGTCATGCGGCAGGTGCTGGTCGATTACGCCAGAGCCCGAGCGGCGCAAAAGCGCTCGAGCCCCTCTGGAGCTCCGGACATCGTCGACATTACGAACCTCGAAGTTCCGGGCGATAACGGCACGGATCTGATTGAGCTTATCGAGCTTGATGACGCGTTGAAAGAGCTTTCAGCGGAAGACGAGAATCTGACCCGGCTGATTGAGATGCGCTATTTCGGTGGACTTACCGCTGAAGACGCAGCTGAGGTCCTGGGGATATCGGTTCACATCGTTCGCCACGATCTTCGGTATGCGCATGCGTGGCTTCGCAGGCGCCTGGATCGCAGCGCCTGACGGCTTGCCAGTTTTTTACATCACTTTCGCTTTCCTTGTCGAAGCAGATGTGTTTCTGCTTAGTTCCCCCCATCGAGGTAAGCGTCGTGAAACGAATTATTACTTTTTGCTACGGAGTTATCTCCTACGCGGCATTTCTTGGTACATTCCTGTACGCAATCGGGTTTCTTGGTAATTTCGGTGTTCCGAAATCGATAGATTCCGGGCGCAGCGATTCCATTCCAGCTGCTCTGGCCATTGACGCCGGATTGCTTGCTCTCTTTGCTGTGCAGCACAGCGGAATGGCGCGTCCGGCATTCAAACGCATGTGGACGCGCATAGTGCCCTGGGAAGCTGAGCGAAGTACCTATGTACTGCTTTCGAGCGCTGCGCTGTTCCTTGTCTTCTGGCAATGGCGGCCGATCGGAGGAGTGATATGGAACATTGAATCGCCGTCGCTGTCACTTGCGGTTCTTGTGCTGTATGGACTTGGACTCGCGATCGTGCTGGTGAGTACTTTCCTGATTGATCACTTCGATCTCTTCGGAATGCGGCAGGTATACCTCTACCTGATGCGTCGTCCGTACAGGCACCTGGAATTCCGTACGCCATTGTTCTACAGATACGTTCGTCATCCGCTGTACGTCGGCTGGCTGCTGACGTTCTGGTCCGCACCGGTGATGACATCGGCGCATCTGTTCTTCGCGCTGATGACAACAATTTACATCTTCATCGCAATTCGCTTTGAGGAGGCCGATCTGCTCGCGGTTCACGGCGAGAATTATCAGCGTTATCGCAATGAAGTTCCTATGATTGTGCCAGCGCTGCCGAAATCCGAACGATTCGCCGACTCACATAAATCATTTGCCAATTCTTCCATCGGGACACGCAATTCAAAGTGAGTATCAAACACTTCGGCGGTTCCCACGATGCACTGCGAACCGCGTTGATTTCAGGATTCAAAAGGAGAAAATGCAGTGATCACATCGAATACGATCAAGGTCATCATCCAATACGTTCGAGGTACTGTCAGTGCCTCGATGCTGATGGCCGCCGTTCTGCCGCTTTCAGTCATGGCCCATGACGCGCATACCATGCCGGGCGACAGCAAGACGACTCAGGGTCAGGCTGAGGGCACAAACAGCCAGGGCGCTCTGCTCCAGGCAATACGGGATTCAACAGAGCGTTATAAGGACGTCACCGTCGCACAGAAGGACGGCTATGCCCTTCAGTTCGGCTGCGTCACCGGCTCCGACTCGGGAGCAATGGGTCTTCACTACGTGAATGGCAACCTTGTCAACAGTGCTGTCCTCGATGCTGCTCACCCGCAGATCGTCATATATGAACCACTGCCGGACGGAACTCTGAAGCTGATCGGCGCTGACTTTCTGCTGATAGCCGACGCGTGGAATGCAACGCACTCCTCACCTCCGCAACTGATGGGACAGCTCTTCCACTTGTTTGACGCACCCAATCGTTTCGGTCTGCCGGCTTTCTATACGCTGCACGTCTGGGCATGGAAGGACAATCCGAACGGTGCTTTCGTCAACTGGCACCCGAACGTTTCGTGCACATCCTTCGCCGGAGAAAACAAGTAGCCGACGATTCCTGCTCCAACTTCCACCCTGGTCTCGATGCCTCATCTTCCCGAGGTCATCGAGACCGTTTTTTTTTCTTATTACCTCTGAGTTGTGCACGAACCAGGCGCAACCGCATCCAACCGACGTGACGAACTGGTCCTTCATGGTTCGGGCGTTGCGGTCCCGAAATTATCGACTTTTCTTCAGTGGGCAGAGCATTTCCCTGGTTGGAACGTGGATGACGCGGCTCGCCACCGGGTGGCTGGTGTATCGCCTGACTGGCTCATCCATCCTGCTGGGTACTGTCAGTTTCGCCGGACAAGCTCCAACATTTTTCCTCGGACCCTTTGCGGGTGTCCTCGTCGACCGGTGGGACCGCCACCGGACACTGGTCGTCACGCAGGTGCTCTCGATGGTCCAGTCTCTCGCGATGGCTGCTCTCGCGCTTTCCGGCCTGATTCAGATCTGGCACATCGTCGCGCTTGCAATCGTCCAGGGCCTGGTGAACGCCTTCGATATGCCTGCACGGCAATCTTTCGTCTACGACATGGTCGAGCACCGGGAGGACCTCAGCAACGCGATCGCGCTGAACTCTTCAATGGTGAATGCGGCCAGGCTGATCGGGCCAACACTTGCCGGAATAACGATCGCGGCCGTCGGTGAGGGCTGGTGCTTCTTCGTCGATGGCGTCAGTTACATCGCGGTCATCGTTTCCCTGCTCCTGATGCATGTCAACAGAGCAGCCCGCTCTAGCGTCCAACAGAAGGGCAATGTTCAGCAGCAACTGAGCGCCGGCTGGCAGTATGTCTCGCAATCGGTGCCGATCCGGTCCATACTCCTGCTGCTTGCGTTGTGCAGCCTTGCCGGAATGCCCTATACGGTTCTGATGCCGGTGATCGCGTCTGAGATCCTGCACGGTGGACCGAACACGCTGGGTCTGCTGACTTCCGCGTCGGGAGTTGGTGCGCTTGCAGGTGCAGTCACGCTCGCGATGAGGAAATCGGTCCTGGGGCTCGGCATGAGGATCGTCATTTGTTCAGGTCTCTTTGGACTGGGCGTTATGGCGTTCGGAGTATCCAGCCAGCTCTGGTTGTCGTTGCTGATTCTTCCCGTTATCGGATTCTCCATGATGCAGCAGATGGCGGCGAGCAACACGATCTTACAGACCATCGTGGAAGACGAGAAGCGGGGACGGGTCATGGGCTTTTACTCCATGGCATTTCAGGGCATGGCGCCGTTCGGCAGCCTGCTCGCCGGAACGCTGGCCGCGCAAATCGGCACACGATGGACCCTTGTGAGCAGCGGAGTGTTGTGCGTGATCGGGTCCGTCCTGTTCTCACGAAAGCTGCCGGAGATACGTACAATACTGCGGCCGGTTTATGTCAGACTCGGAATCCTGCCCGAAGCGGCTCTCGGTGTGCAGCACGCAACCACGCTGCAGGCACCCGAAGCGACATGACATTTACGCGTCTTTACATACGTTTACCTGTATCGGGGGGCGTCGAAACATCTTCCTAAGTGAGGAATTTGTTCGATGCCGCAGACTCTCGAATACAACCATGCTGTTGCCGCTGTCCCGGCGCCGGCACCGCCTTTGCCGGAACTGAAAGATGAAAAGCCGAACGGGCGAGTCCGCTGGATCTGGATTGTCGCGTTATCGCTTCTGCTTGTCGTCGCGGCAGTCGCCGGACGCACACTGCTGAAACCGACGGCACCGCAGTACATCACGGCTCCCGTTCAGCGGGGCGATATCTCGCGCACAATTTCCGCCACGGGCAAAGTGCAGGCGGTCACCACCGTCCAGGTCGGGACGCAGGTCTCGGGAACTGTATCCCAGATTCTGGTCGATTACAATAGCCCGGTTAAGAAGGGCCAGATTATCGCCCAGCTCGATCAGGACCAGTTGCAGGCCCAGCTGACGCAGGCACGCGCATCGCTGCTGAGCGCGCAGATGGGCGTGCAGACCGCGACGGCAAACGTCGCCGGCATGCAGTCTGCGGTTGAAGCCGCGCAGGCCAACGTGGCCCGGTTGCAATCCGCAGTCGACGACGCGCAGCTCAACTTCAACCGTACACAGGAACTCTTTAATGACAAGCTGGTCGCGACGCGTGACCTCGAGACAGCCCGCGCGACTCTGAATCAGGCCCTCGCGCAGAAACAACAAGGCGTGGCTCAGCTGAATCAGGCGAAGACACAGGTCGGTTCTGCGAAATCCCAGGTGTCGCAAGCACAGGCGCAGGCCACGC
The DNA here is from genome assembly GCA_963794765.1 of Bryobacteraceae bacterium. Lineage (GTDB taxonomy): Bacteria > Acidobacteriota > Terriglobia > Bryobacterales > Bryobacteraceae > JAWXCM01. The sequence goes on from CAWCGC010000035.1 coordinate 56,483, forward strand.
AGGCCCAGGCTCAGGTAACAGCAGCGGCTGCTAACCTCGACAAGACCATCATCCGCGCGCCCATCGACGGTGTCATTGTGGCGCGAAATGTGGATCCGGGTCAGACTGTTGCTGCAAGCTTCAATACACCGACTCTCTTCCTGATCGCGAACGACCTGACCCACATGCAGGTGCTCGCGGACATCGATGAAGCCGACGTTGGGCAGCTGACCACGGACAGTAAAGTGACGTTCACGGTCGATGCCTTCCCGACGGAAACGTTCGAGGGACGTATTGCCCAGATCCGGCTCGCGCCGCAGATCGTACAGAACGTTACGACCTACACAGCGGTGGTCAATGTCGACAACCCGAACGGAAAACTTCTGCCGGGTATGACGGCTAACGTTACGGCGACGACCGCGCACGCCGAGAATGTCCTGACGATTCCGAATGCGGCGCTTCGCTTCCGGCCCGCGGATACGACTCGTTCCACGACCGGCGCACAGACGAGCGGAGACCAAAAGGCTCGCCCGCGAGCAAACGGTAACGGTGGAACCATGATCTGGCGCGTTGGAGGTGCGGGTAAACTTGAGCCGGTCCGGGCAACGCTGGGAATCACCAACGGCACAGTCACGGCAGTGACCGGAGGCGACCTGCATGAGGGCGATCTGGTCGCAACCGCTTCAATGCAGAGCGGCGACAGCAAACCGCAGGCTCAGAGTGGAGCTACAAGATCTCCGTTCGCGACAGGCGGAGCACCCAGAGGAGGAGGCCGCAGATGAACACGCCAAACGTAATCGACATTCGCGATCTGCATAAGGTCTACGACACGGGTGCGGTTCGAGTGCACGCTCTCAAGGGCGTGACACTCGAGGTCGCGCCAGGAGAGTTCGTTGCCATCATGGGAGCCTCCGGTTCGGGCAAATCTACGCTGATGAACATCATCGGTTGCCTCGACCGGCCCACCTCCGGGCAATACCTGCTCGATGGCATGGACGTCTCCCAGCTATCGAAGGATCGCCGGGCCGACATACGGAATCGCAAGATCGGATTCGTGTTCCAGGGGTTCAATCTCCTGCGGCGCACGAGCGCTCTCGAGAACGTAGAACTTCCGCTGATCTATTCGAATGTGCCCGCGGCGGAACGCACACGAAGAAGCCGCCTGGCGCTTGCGGCGGTTGGACTCGCCCACCGGGAGGACAACCATCCCGAGCCAGCTGTCGGGCGGACAGCAGCAGCGTGTCGCGATTGCTCGGGCTCTGGTGAACGATCCGTCATTGTTGCTGGCGGACGAACCAACGGGCAACCTCGACAGCCGCACTTCGGTCGAGGTGATGGGTGTCTTCCAGCGGCTGAATCGCGACTCTGGGCTGACGGTCGTGCTTGTCACACACGAGCCGGATATCGCTCAATACGCCAGCCGCGTCGTTGTGGTTCGAGACGGCAGAATCACGCGCGACGATTCCGTGAAGGATCCGCGCGATGCTGCTGTCGAACTGGATGCACTACCTCCTCTCGAGGAGGAACTGGAGGAACAAGCGCTGTGATTATCCCGGTCTTCAAAATCGCACTGCGGGCGCTCGCCCGAAACAAGGCCCGCTCGGCCCTCACAATGCTGGGCATCATCATCGGTGTCGCATCCGTTATTGCCATGGTGAGCCTCGGTCAGGGGGCGCAGAAGCAGGTTCAGGATCAGATCAGCAGCATGGGAACCAACATGCTGATCGTGTCTGCCGGCAGCCAGCGAACCTCCGGCGGCGTGCGCGCAGGTGCCGGAACGACGACAACCCTGACGGCAGATGATATGCAGGCGATCGGCGAACTGCCCTCTGTTGCGAACGTGAGCGCCAGCGTCACGGCACCTGTGCCGCTGGTGTTTGGAAATCAGAACTGGACGACCCGCGCCGAAGGTGTCACAACGTCGTATCTGGCGATCCGCAACCGCTCGGTCGTAAGCGGCGACTTTTTCAGCGACCAGGATGTGCGGACGGCGGGTCGTGTTGCCGTCATCGGCCAGACTGTGGCAGACAACCTGTTCGCCGGAGCTGATCCGGTCGGGCAAATCATCCGGGTCCGCAATCTTCCGTTCCGCGTAGTCGGTTTGCTGGGTGTGAAGGGTCAGACCCAGTGGGGTCAGGACCAGGACGATACCGTTCTGATTCCTTACACGACCGCCATGAAGAAACTGCTCGCGACCACATATGTGCCAACAATCTACGTCTCTTCACCGACAGAGCAGCTCACCTACACCGCGGAGACACAAATCGGTTCCCTGCTCCGGCAGAGACACAACATCCGGCAAGGTCAGGACGATGACTTCAGCGTCCGCAATCTGACCGATGTAGCGGAAGCTGCTGAGTCGACTACGCGGGTGATGACGATCCTGCTGGGCAGCATTGCGGGCGTTTCCCTGCTCGTTGGCGGGATCGGCATTATGAACATCATGCTCGTCTCCGTGACCGAGCGTACGCGTGAAATCGGCATCCGGATGGCAGTCGGCGCGCGCTCCAAACACGTGGAGCGCCAGTTCCTGATCGAGTCTCTCGTGCTCGGCCTCACGGGCGGCCTCGTCGGTGTAGTGCTCGGAGTCGGTTTGTCGTTCGGGCTTGCAAAAGGCTTCGGATGGCCGACGCTGATTTCGCCGGTCGCGATAGTAACGTCAGCGCTGTTCTCAATGGCGATCGGCGTGTTCTTCGGGTTCTATCCGGCTCGCAAGGCCGCGAACCTCGATCCGATTGAAGCGCTGCGATTCGAATAATCGCAGCGCTCTTTCACGCCGAAGTCAGCTGACGGCCGAACAGTCTGCATTCGTATGGGCTACGACTGCGCCAACGCGATCGGGATGCACTTCAGAGGTGCAATCCCGCCCGCGAACGTCGACTCCGGTTGTCGCCTGATCGTGCGTGAAGATCTCGACCGGCCGGAAATAAAAGAACTGTTGTTTCCGGATCTCCACGCCTGGCTCACATAAAACGGCAAGTTGTTCAGAAGTTGTAAAACATTCGTTCACAGAACGCAAATTCAGCAAACAGCGGCGCGAATCACACTCAATTCCGAACTATAGTCAGTCTCAAACAGAAGATCCGGAAGAAATCCGGATGAATGCTAAGGAGACTACATGCGAATCAGGAAGATCTCGCTACTGCTCACAGCCGCTTGCGTATTCGTCGTTTCTGGACGTGCCGGCATAATCTATAACGAATCGACTTCAGGCGATCTGGCCGATATCGGGACCACGCCGACGTTCATTGCCTTCAGTTCGGGATCGAACGAGGTGATCGGGACAACCGGACGCGCAAGTTCCACGGTAGCAATCGACAGAGACTACTTCACCTTCACTGTTCCGGTCGGACTCAACCTCGTAAGTATCACCCCGCTTCCGGGTACGCAGGTCAATGGTTCAACCTCATTCATTGGACTGCAGTCCGGAAACACGTTTTCTGTACCTCCGACAGCAACTGACGCGACAGGCCTGCTGGGTTGGTGGCACTACTCGACGGCGGACATCGGACAGGACATATTAAGCAAAATGGCGATTCCGTCCATGGGCTCCAGCGGCTTCACGACACCGCTTGGGCCAGGTCCTTATTCCGGATGGATTCAGGACTTCAGCGTTCCCACCGTAAACTACCGGTTCGATGTCGAGCTACGGGCGATCCCCGAGCCGGGAACCTTCGCACCACTCGCATTCGTGCTGGCAGGCACCACAATTTGGCTGCGTTTCCGCCAGCGCACGCGCCGTTTTCAACGTTCGTAGCTTCACAAGACGAACTGCACGGGGCGCGACCATAGAATAAACGGATGGACCCCGACGACCTCGCCCGAGCCATCGCGTTGGCGGCGGCGGCGCACGCTACTCAGATCGATAAAGCCGGTCACCCGTATATTCTCCATCCCGTTCGTGTCATGCAGAAGTGCGCGTCCGAGTCATGGGAGACGCAGATTGTCGCGGTTCTGCACGACACCGTGGAAGATAGCTGGGTGACGCTCGACCTGCTGCGGAGGATGGAGTTCAGCGACGCGGTGATCGACGGCGTCGACGCCATGACGCACCGAAAAGGGGAGGGCTATCGCGATTACATCCTCCGATGCGCAGAAAATCGGCTTGCAGTCATTGTCAAACTGGCTGATCTCGACGACAACAGCGATCCGGTTCGGGCATGGTCCGGCCGCGACCGCTCGATGCCGAAGTACGCAATGGCTCGCGAGATCCTTGAACGAACTCTGGCTCCCTCTTAATTCGCTGGCGATCCGGAAATCGAGGTCGCGTTTGGCACCGGCTTTGCCGGTTTGACGTACGTGTCGAACCAGCTGATCATTTCGTAGAGCGTGTGCTCAATCGACTCGCGCGCCCGATACGCATGAGCCTCGTGCGGAAGCAGCACCAGCCGGGTTGTTCCGCCATTGCCTCGAACGGCCTGATACATCCGCTCCGACTGTATCGTGAAGGTGCCCTGATTATCGTCCGCCTGGCCGTGAATAAACAGGATCGGTTCGTTGATCTTGTTCGCGTACGTGAAAGGAGACATCTTCGTGTAGATCTCCGGAGCTTCCCAGTACGTACGCCGCTCATTCTGAAACCCGAACGGCGTCAGAGTGCGATTGTATGCACCGCTTCTTGCGACCCCGGCACGAAACAGATCCGTGTGCGCCAGCAGGTTGGCGGTCATGAACGCACCATAGCTGTGGCCGATAACGCCAACTCGGGCTGGGTCGGTGACTCCCATTTCCGCAGCCTTTTGGATCGCGGCCTTTGCACTTGCCGTGATCTGTTCGACGTAAGTGTTATTTACCGTATCACTGTTGCCGATCACCGGCATTGAGGTATTGTCAAGAACCGCGTAGCCCGCAAGCACATAGTACAGATGAGTGGCCGCGGGCAGGATCGTGAAGCGTTGTGCTGAGCCGACAACCTGACCGGCGGTGTCCGCATCGGTGAACTCCGTCGGATACGCCTCGACAACCGTCGGTAACGCAGTGCCTTTTTTGTAGTCTGGCGGCAGATAGAGAGTGAACTGAAGGTCCACACCGTCATTGCGCTTATACCGGACAAGTTGCTTTGTTACCCGTCGCAGTTGCGGTGTCGGATCAGCGTAAGCGGTAATCGGTTTTCGCCTGCCGTCGCTCCCATACAGAAAGAAGTTGGGAGGATCGGTCGAACTCTCGCGACGAACGACGTACCGGGAGCCATCGGCCGATGCCAGCGCAACCACCTCGTCGTAGTCCTTTTCTCCAGACTGATGCACTCGTGTAGTCTTGAAGTCGGCCAGCGCCAGCTTATCGAGGAAGGGCCGGTCACCCGCTGGAGTTGCCCCCTGCCCGTGAAGCCAGATGTGGCCATCCCGCTGCTTTATCGCGGTATGACCGTTCGCCAGCACCTGAAATACAGGCAGACCTGGATCGCGATAACGGTCGTTCATGTTGCGGCCCGAGATCTGCCGCGGCGCCTCACCGGGCTTGTCGATGTCGATGAGAAGATCACGGACCCACCGTTTGCTGCGATCGTAATCGTCAACAGCAACCAGCGTTGTACCCTCGACCGCTGACCATGATCTGATTCGCTGCTCCGTTCGTGCAACCTCCACAGGCTCACCGCCGAACGGCGCGCGGAAGCGCACGACGCGATCCCGATACTGAGCCGGCTTACGCGGATCACCACCATCGACAGCTTCGATCCACAGCAGCGTTGCAGGTTCTGTCGCAAACCAGTGCAGGTTACGAGGACCTGCAGGAACGCCCTCAATCGGAACCTTGTCAGCCAGGGGCAGTTGCGCGACGTCATACACGCGTCCGCCGGACTTGCGGTTCCAGACCGCAACGTTGTGAGCAAATGCTCGCCAGGGATGCAGGTAGGAGTACGGACGCGTGAGCCGCTCGACCAGCAGATACTTGCCGTCGGGCGACATCGATACGGCGGAGTACACGCCCCGCATGCCGGTCGCTCTAAACGATCGTGAAGCGATATCGAGAATCACGATTTGCGACGTGCCGTAGTAGTCGAACAGATCCGCATCGTGCGGGTTCGTGATCATGTCCGGGTTCGTCCGGACCGGACCTGACTGTCCATGCGATTCCTGAATGACGGGACCCGACGGTACGGCGGACGCTTTGGGTGGTGCTGGGCGGTTCTCAGGAATCGTTCTGACCAGCAGTTCGCGGCCGCTGATCCAGGTGAAAGGGTTCCCAAAAATGCCGTTGAGTGCCACACCCGGTTGCTTCTGCAATTCGCCTGTCTCGGCATCGATGACAAAAAGTTCCAGTGTCCCTGCAGCGGCATTGGCAATGGCGATGTGTTTGCCGTCGGGGCTCCAGACGGGATCCTCGAGCCTGGCATCGGCTGGAACACGAATTTCCGCTGCCTTGCCGGTTACAAGGTCTTTCACGCTCAGAGTCGAGATATAGGTCAGAAGCCTTGCGTTATTGTTCGCGGCATCGATACGTATTCCCGCCAAACCGATGTACGGCCTCGCGACATCGGCAATCGAGGGCATTCGAACGCGCTGCCCGACGGCCGCGTGCGCTCCATCGGGACTAACCCAGACCTCCGGTGGGCCCGGAGCGTTAAGAACGTCCAGAACAGCTTTGGGCGGCTTCTGGTAGCCCTGGCCGGCCAGCGCCAGGCAGTTCGCAACGAATGAGAGAATCCCCTTTCGCATACGAACCCCCTTTTCACGCTGCGCTTGCAGAGCGTAGCGGTGCAATGTACCCGTCACCCCGAGACCCGCTTTCAGTCGTATCGTAGCCTTCCGACCGTGTGACGACGGCAGATGCCATACAGAACGAGCGAAGCTCTGGGAACGCCGGCGACATCTTTACTCGTGAACGCACGGCAGCCCGCTCCAAAAGGTTAGAAAATAACTTTCGCGCCCAGTTGGATGACGCGTGTCGTCACACCCTGGACACCTCCGCCGATGGATCCAAAGGTACGAGATTGAACGTTGCGGTCGACCGATCCCGGTGCCGGGTTGAAATGATTGAACAGGTTGAAGAACTCTGACCGGAGTTCGAGTCGCGCGCGCTCACGAAGGGCGAACTGTTTGTTCAGCCCGAGATCGCAGTTGACCAAACCCGGGAGCCGGATCGCTCCCGTGCGCGGCGAAGTGCCGAAGTGGCCCCATTGGGCGGGAGCAAATGCGGCAGTGTTGAACCAGCGCTGCCATGTGCGCTGGTCTGCAGTCAGATTGCTGTTCTGTCCCGGCACGACATCGGCTCGGGACTGCACGCCCGTGCCGGTCGTATCGATGCCGTAGTCGATACCTGCAGGAAACCCACTCTGTGCGACGACGATCGTCGAGACTTGCCAGCCGCCCAGAAGCGTCCGGCTGACGCCACGCAACGATCTGAATGTTGGGACGGTATAGATGACGGTCTGAACAAATCGCTGTGTCAGGTCGAAGCCGGACAGCGAGTGTTCATTGCGCATGTTGTAGTAGTCCTGCGGAGTGCCGATAAACCCTCCGTTGCCTATGAGCCCTCCCTGATCATGGGGACCGGACAGTGCTTTCGACCACGTGTATGCCGTAAGGAACGTCAGACCAGCGGACAACCGTCGCTCGGCCCGGATCTGCAGCGCGTTATAGTTCGAGTTCCCAACGGACTTGGTTCCTTCGACGAAGCGTTGAAACTTCTGATTCGGCCTGCGCGCATCGATCGGTGCAATGGTGGGATCGCGCGGATCGACGAGTTCTACAGGCCGATTCAGGGCCATATTCCCCTCGTCGAAAGCAATCGAGAGATCGGTGCCTTTAGTCCCTACGTAACCAACGTCCAGAACGATCTTTCCCGGAAACTGATGCTGAACGGTCAGATTCCATTGCTGGATGTAAGCGTCGCGCTCATTCGGATCAATAGAGGTCGTGTTATCGAGAGTCGTCCCGTTAGTATTGGTCGACTTCTCAAACGGATTGCTGAAGAAGACGTTGGGCGTGGTTGTGCCGCTTCCGATCACAGTCGTTCCAATCAAAGCTTGAGCGCCTTCGACCATCGAGAAGTTCGCGTTCGGATGCTCCTGCTGGTAATAGATGCCGTAACCGCCCCGGACCACAGTGTCAGGAGCGAAGTGAGGCCTCCACGCAAAGCCAAATCGCGGCCCGAAGTTATTCTTGTCGGGCCTGAGCAGCGATCGCCCATAAGGGGAATTCTGCGGCGTTGCAAAGTCGGTCACGAGATAGCCGTTCTGGTAGATGTCGATAATCTGGTCATCAGACTGGTACCAGCGCTGAAAGTAGTCGTAGCGGAGGCCCAGCGTGAGTGTCAGATTCGGGGTGGCCTTCCACTCGTCATTGACATAGTACGCCTGCCATGTGCTGTACATATCCGTGACTGTCGGAGTGGGATTGATCGACGCCTGTTTGACATAACCAAGAAGGAAATCCGCGAGCGCAGAACCCGTGTACGTCCCGTCGAAACGGAAACTGCCGCGCGGTGTACGGGCCTGCTCGAAATAGTAGTTGCGGCGATCGATTTCGACGCCAAACCGCAAAGCATGGCGGCCACGTTGCCACGACGCGCTTTCGGCTACCTCCCACAAGCTATAGGACCGATCGCGCGGCCCGATTTGGCGCTGGAGATCGTAGGTGGAGTAGCCGCCGTCCGGACCGCTGATCGAGATCGAGGGTGGGCCGTAGTCTTTCGGCCGCGTCGAGACCAGCGGAATCCCCATCGCACCGGCCACGTTGTACGCCGGATCGTTGGTAGTGCCGAAGATTTCGCCTTCATGTATCCTGCTCCAGCCGACGCGAAGCATATTGACCAGGCTCGGCGTGAACGTACGTGTCCAGGTGGTGGAGACGTTTTGCGTCCTTGAAAGGTTGTCGCGCTGATCGTGTCCCCAGAAAGGTGTGCCTTTCTCGAGCGTGTCATTGAAGATGTAGCGGCCGGTGAGGTTGTCTCTGCTCGAGACGATCTGATCCACGCGGCCGGTGTAGTTGTCCTGGGTGGAAACCGGACTCTGCGGCGTGTTGATGAAATTGAATACTCCGTTCTGAGTGTTGGGAACAGGCTCGAACTTCAGGAATGCCTGCGCCTGTGAACTGAGTGCCGATTTTGGAATCACGTTCCCGATGATGCCGACGTTAAGCGGGTCTCGGAGGATCAGCGGATTGCCCTTTGAGTCCGTGAGTCCGCGAAGATCACCATCCCGCTGAGCGGCAGCCGGGACGAGGCGGTAACCGGGGACCGCGCCGAGTGCTTGTCTTCCGGACTCCCAGTTGAAGAAGAAAAACGTCTTGTTGCGTCCGCTGTACAGTTTGGGAAACAGGACGGGGCCGCCAAGATTGGCACCGAACTGATTTCTGTTCAGGCGTGCAGACTTCAGGTCCTTGTCTGCTATGGCATCGTAGGTCGACGTTATTCCATCGTTGCGATTGAACTCCCAGAGCGTACCGTGATACGTGTTGGTTCCACTCTTCGTGATCAAACTAATCTGCCCGCCGGGAGCTGCTCCGGAATCTGCGCCGTAGTTGTTTGTCTCGACTTTGAATTCCGCAAGCGAGTCGACGGATGGTGAGAAAGCATACGTGAATGCATCGCCGTCCATCGATTCAATGCCGTCGATATAGTACCGGTTTGCCGTGTCGCGCACGCCATTGGTGGAGAATCCGGTCGAACCGAAGGCGCTGTCACTCTGGCCGATTGAGCCGCGCCCGCGGCGGACCGTTATCGAGCCTGGTGTACCCGGCTGTGCACCTGGGATCAATTGCGCGAGCTGGACGAAGTTCCGGCCGTTTAACGGAAGCTCCTCGATCTTCGTTGAGTCGATTGTAGTGCCGACAGTGGCGTTCTCCGTCTGAAGTACGACAGCGTACGCCTGAACATCGACCACTTGTGTGACATCACCGACTTCGAGCTTGAAGTCGACCCGGCCCGTCTGGCCTGCGGCGAGGACGATCTCATCCGTCTTTGCCTGGCGAAAACCTTTCATCGATGCAGTAACGGAATATGAGCCTGCGGGCAGAAAAGGCACTGTGAAATTGCCGGTTTGGTCTGTCCTGGTTTCGCGGCGGACACTTGTGCTTGTGTTGACTACGATGACTGAAGTGTCAGGCACGACAGATCCTGTCGAATCGATGACCGCTCCGACCAGAGTGGCAGTGATCTGCTGCGCGTACAGAGGGGTTGCGATGGCCAGGAGGAGCGGAAGGGTCTCGAGCAGCCGACGTGACATGGCTTTCTCCTTTTGTCCGATCAAGTCACGCTGATTTGTATTGGCGAGTATAAGTCCTGATAGTTAGATAATCAATACCCACTTCATCCGCATTTCGAAATGTTTTTGCAAGTGCTGTTGGTTGACGCGAATACGTATGCACCGGCGTAGCAGGTTTCTGTTATAGGCCTGGTGAACCAGCAGCCGCCCAGGTCCGGTGAGCCAGGCGGTCTTGACCACCAGCCCGAGGCCCAGCACGTTTAACGGCGGGGATGTGCGAAGACCAACACCTCTGATAGCGGATGAGATTTCCAAGCTTTATTGCCAACTCAGCGGCAATGCAGCCGCTCCTGTGCTTGCTACCCTCGTGACGCTGCGCTTGCAGAGCGTAGCCGGGCAGCGCCACCGTCGCCGTCACCTGGCGACCCGCTTTCACTGAAGTCGTAGCCTTCCCAGCGCGCCACAACCGCAGACGCGAGGCAGTTCCCGAGCAACGTTGACGGACGTGCGAGCCATATCCATCAGCGCGTCGACCCCAAGCAGCAGCGAGAACCTTCAATCGGCAGATTGAATGTCGCCAGGGTGCCGGCGAGGACCACCAGCGAGGCTCTCGGAACACCGGCCACGCCTTTGCTCGTCAACATAAGCGTCAGCATCATCAGGATCTGAGTGCCGAACGGCATATCCACGCCGGCAGCCTGGGCGACGAAAATCGACGCGAGCGAAAGATACAGCGTCGTGCCGTCGAGGTTGAAGCTGTAGCCGGTCGGCAGCACAAACCCGACAATGTGTTTCGGCACACCGAACTTTTCCATGTTCTCCAGCGCCGAGGGCAGTGCAGCTTCGCTGGAAGCAGTCGAGAAGGCGAGCAGCAACGGTTCCTTCACCGCTTCGATAGAAACGGCCGCATCGGAATTCGGCAAATCACCAGCACTGCGCCAAGGACCACGACCACAAAGATGAACAGCGCACCGAACAGCGTCAGCATCAGCTTGCCGAGACTGAACAGAACCGCCGGTCCCTTGCTCTCCAACCGTCACCGCCATTGCCGCGCCCACACCGAGCGGCGCGAAGTACATGACGTACGCCGTGTACTTGAACATGATCTCCGCGAGCGATTCGCGACCAGTCGACCACCGGCCGAGCGGCCGCATCCGATGACTCGCGCGGCCGCTCCAAACAGGAAAGTGAAGACAACAATCTGCAGCACTTCGCCCCTGGCCATCGAATCGATAATGCTGGTCGGGAACGTGTGTTCGAGGATTCCGCTGAGAGTCAGGGCGAGTCTTCGGCAACGTCTACCGCAGCGGTCGTCGAGTGTAAGCCCGGCTCCCGGCGCACCAGATTCACAGCACCCAGACCCAGGAACAGCGCAACCGTGGTTACAATCTCGAAGTAAATGATTGCCTTCAGTCCGATTCGGCCCATCGTCTTCACGCTGCCCGTGCTCGCGATTCCGGATACCAGAGTGCCAAACAGCAGCGGCGCAATGATGGACTTAATCAGTCGAAGAAAGATGTTCGAAACCGGCGCCAGCTGGACCGCAAATCCGGGCGCGGAAATACCAAGCGCGATCCCGCAGACATCGCGATAAAGATCCAGGCAGTAATAGAAAGCCGCTTCATCGTTCTCCCCAGCTCAACTTCTCCCGCAGAACATCGAAAAACAGCATACGAGGCGGGCGGACAAGGTAGACGTGCTGGTCCGAACGCCGGCAGGTGATCGCATCGCCGCGTTCGAGTGGGCTCGCCGACCTGGCCATCAATCGTGATCCAGGCGGAATCCGACTCAGCGAAAGATACGATTCGCACTTCCATGTCGTCCGGCACAATCACGGGCCGGTGCGTCAGCATGTGCGGGCAGATCGGGGTAATGCACAGTGCCGAGACAGTGGGAAATACGATGGGACCTCCCGCCGACAACGAGTACGCGGTTGAGCCGGTTGGGGTCGCCACGATCAGGCCGTCGGCGCGATACCGGGCGACGAAGTGACTGGCCACATGGATCTCAACGTCGATCATGCGCGCCAGCGAGCCTTTTGTTAAGACAACATCATTCAGGGCTTCGTATTGCGCTAAGAGGTCGATTGCCGCGCCACAACTCAGCAGTGCAGCATGCGGCGCTGGGCAACCCGGTGCTCGCCCCGGAAAGCGCGTTCCAACTCGGGATAGAGTTCGTCAATGGTGATGGCAGTCAGAAATCCGAGATTGCCCAGATTGACTGCGAAAATCGGAATCTGTCGTCCGTCGACGGCTCGTGCCGCCGAAAGAAGTGTGCCGTCGCCGCCAAGCACGATCACCATCTGACAGCCTTCAGGCACCTCATCCCGCGCGAGGCAGTCGATCCGCGGCTGATGTAAACCCCGGTCTGATGGTCGTAGCGGACCTTCACACCGCGGCAATGCAGCCATTCCACCAGTGGGCGGAACAATCTCCGCGGCTCTTGGAATATTTGGCTTCGAGATGATCCCGACAGTGTCAATGGGTCGCATGCAGGAGAAATTCCCGATTTCCTTCCGCGCCCTGTATCGGGCTCTCGATCACGTCCGTTTGGAAACCAAGTGTCCCTGACGGCACGCTCAACCTTGCTGCAGGCTGCCGCGTGCAATTCCGGATCGCGGACAATCCCGCCCTTGCCCACGTCTTCCTCGTCCTACTTCAAACTGCGGTTTTACAAGGATAACCATTTCACCATCCGCGGGCTGCAGCACGGAGGCGATTGCAGGCAGGAGCAGCGTCACGGATATGAAACTAACATCGCACACAGCGAGCCGGCAGGGTTCTCCGATATCGCTCCGGTGTCAGTGCCCGCGCATTCGTGTGATCCCTGATCACGACCCGTGGGTCGGTTCGCATTTTCCAGTCGAGTTGTGTCGGGCCCACATCCACCGCAGTACACACGCGCGGCGCCATGCTGCAGCAGGCAATCGATAAAGCCGCCAGTTGACGACCCGATATCGATGCAAATCCAGCCAGCAGGATTGATGTTCCAGTGCCGAGGGCGCGCTTCCAGCTTCAACCCGCCCCGGCTGACATACCGGAGTTGCTCCAGCAGCTCGATCTCGGCGTCGTCGGCAACGCTGTGACCCGGCTTGTCCGCCTTTTGTCCGTTAACCAGAACGTTGCCCGCGAGGATCAGAGCCTGGGCTTTGTCGCGTGACTCGACCAGGCCGCGTATCGACCAGGAGTTGATCGATTCGCTGCCTGCCGGCTGTCTTCATGCCCTGCGATGAACGATGTAGTCGGCCAGTTCGTGCAGCCAGCGTGCTCGGTCGCCGAACGGTCTCAGAGCGTCATGTGCGGCGGCGCAGTTCGGCTTCGGCCATGGAGTGAGACTTCTCGATGCCATACACAGCCGGGAAAGTGATCTTGCCCTGCTCGGCGTCTTTGCCGGCTGTCTTCCCGAGTCGCTCGGACGATTCTTCTACATCGAGAAGATCATCGACGATCTGGAACGCCAGCCCTACGTGTTCGCCATACCCGGACAGCGCCTTGCATTGCTCGTCGCTCGCTCCGGCGCAGATAGCACCCAGGCGGACACTGGCGCGAAGCAGTGCTCCCGTCTTCGCGCGATGAATTGATTCGAGCAGTGCTGCGGTGGGCGTCTGGCGCTCGCCCTCGATATCGTGAACCTGACCGCCGATCATCCCGCCGACCGTACCGGAGGCCGTGGACAGTTCAAGAATCAGCAGCGACCCGCTGTCTGGTGATCGATTGCTTCGGTGGACGCCAGGACCTGGAACGCCAGCGTCAGCAACGAATCGCCCGCAAGGATCGCCATGGCTTCCCCGAAGACCTTGTGGTACGTCGGCCGGCCCCGGCGAAGATCGTCGTTGTCGAGCGCAGGCAGATCGTCGTGAATCAGCGAATACGTATGGATCAGTTCGAGGGTGCAGGCAGCATCCTCCAGGCCGGGTACGTCGTCCGAAACAGCGTCACGCCGCCGCAATACACAGCACAGGCCGAATGCGTTTACCTCCCGCGAACAGGCTGTAGCGCATCGCTTTGTGAATGTTGAGCGGCTCTGTGCTTTCAGGCGGCACGCATCGTTCGAGGGCGGCTTCCACGCGCTGAACGGCGCTTTGAAGATATTCCTGGAACGCGGTCATGGACGAGGTTTATTATTGAACGGCTCGGCCTGGACTCCGCCACCGCGGCGCGTCAGGAGTTCAACTCTCGTCTCAGCTTCCTCCAGCTGCTTACGGCACATTTCGCTAAGCTGCATGCCCTTTTCGAACAGCTCCAGCGATTTATCCAGGGGCAGTTCGCCCGATTCCAGTTGTTTGACAACCGCTTCGAGTTCATTCAGGCCGGCCTCAAAGGACAGCTGCGCCTGCTCCAAAGTGTCTTCCGCTTCCGGCATGTTTCTACATTTTAACGGGAACCAAAAGTGCAGCGGTTTGACAGAACGGAAGTATCTCCGGCAGCCCTGCGGTTCGGCTAGTATACAGGACAGCGGCTAACTGAATTCAATGTTTGAGGCGAATAATATCCAACAGACGGCTCTCCAGTTCGAGTGCCAGCCGGGCTGCGTCCAGTGCTGCGATCGAAATGGGTTCGTTTACATCACCGAAGATGACCTTCGCCGGATCTCAGCGTTCCTTGGCATGACAGAAGCGGCGTTCGAGGCCAAATTCGTATATCGCACGGCCCGGCAGCTTCGCTTACGCAAGCCCCGCCACTCACAGTGCCACTTCCTCCACAAGAACGCCGGAGGCGGCGGCAGATGCACCATACATCCGGTGAAGCCGGTGCAGTGTCGGACATACCCGTACTGGCCCGAACTCATCGAGTACCGCGACGTCTGGAACCACGAAGCAAAGAAGTGTCCGGGGATCAATAAAGGACCGCTGATTCAAATTGGACAGGCCCTCGAGATTGCCGAGGAGATGAAAACTGCTTACCCGTGGTCGTACCCTCCGTTGAAATAACGTTCAACGAGTCAGGATCTGTGTCGCCGCGTCGATGCTGTTCGCATAAGCGTGCAGCGCGGCCGCAAGCAGCGGAACACCGGCGTTTGCATCATCGGAGTCGCGAATCGAAGGCAGCGTCTTTGCACTATAGCCGGTGTATCGCCCCGGTGCCATCAGCTGGTGTTTGTACCAGGGTCTTCCCGGAACGCCGCTGCCGGTTCCCAGCGCACGCTCGGTTGCAATCAGAGCAGCATTAAGCGCCCGTCGAGTGTCCGGAGAAGCGGCTGGAGCGTTCGCGTACGCCTGTTCGAATCGCGCAGCACTGTCCTTCAGGCGCTGGAGTTCAGCCTGAACGGGCTTCGTGTCCACTTTCGGGAGATCCTTCATCCACTCTTCCACGGCACGTGCGACGGGGCCAAACTCGAACGGCAATGCCGAAGATTCGCTCATCCGCAGCAACGCCGTCGTTGTCACCTGAGAAAGCGCACGGCCATGCACGAAATCAGGATCACCGAATTTCATATACCAGTCGAAGGAATCGTATGCCGAGTGGTAAATGCCACCTTCGCTGTCTCCACTGAATCCCGTATTGATGGACGGAATACAAAGATGGTGCAGGAACACGACAAAGTCTGAACCCGCCCCAACCGGCCCGAGCCTGAATGGCTCTGGTTTGTTATTTCGAATCGGCCTTGTCTCAAGTATCGAGACGTCTTTACCCGGCTGCTTCACATCGCGGATCACCTCGGAGAAGAACTGCTCCAGAACGGGGGATCCGCCGGCATTCAGCGTACCTCGGCCATTCATGTCCGAGTTCAGGTACATCACCGCCTTGCGCTCGAGTTCATCAGCGTGTTTCTCAGCCCACTCCGTGCTTCCGAGAAGCCCGAATTCTTCTCCGTCCCAGAGAGCAATCTTGATCGTCCGTCTCGGCTTCCAGCCTTCGCTTTTCAACTTCGCGAGACTGCGGGCTGTCTCAAGCACGGTAACGGCCCCGCTGATCGGGTCGCTTGCGCCCGCATCCCATGCATCGTGATGATTGCCGTACACAATCCACTCATCCGGATACTCAACACCCGGAATGGTCGCGATCACGTTATACAGCGGCTTCGTTGTCCAGTCAAAATCGACTTTCAGATGGGCCTTCGAGGGACCAGGGCCGATGTGATACGTCACCGGCAAAGCGCCGCGCCAGGGTTCCGGTGCAACGGGTCCGCCGAGATGCTCCATCAGCGGCTGCGCGTCGGCATAGGAAATTGGCAGGACCGGAATCTTCATGATCGATTTCGCTTCGGAAATCGACAGCTTCTTCCCGCCTTTCTCCGAACCCCAGCCAGGAGTCAGGGGATCGCCCGTGTAAAGCGGCATGTCGATCACGCTCCCGCGCTGAACACCCTGACTCGGGCGGTACGGACCTTTAGGGTAGACATCGCCCTGGAAGTACCCGTCCTCCTTTGGGTCAGAATAGATCAGACATCCAGCGGCTCCGTGTTCCTGTGCGACCTTCGCCTTTGTGCCACGCCAGCTTTTGCCGTAGCGTGCAAGGACGATCTTGCCGCTGACATCGATTCCAAGCTTCGCCAGTTGTTCATAATCCTCCGGAATGCCGTAATTCACATAGACCACCGGCGCGGTCACGTCACCACTGGCTGCATAAGCGTTGTATGTCGGAATTTGCTTCGGATCGCGCGATGCCCGATCTTCTTTCAGCGGCGGCTCCTGCAGCTTCGCGCGGTAATGCACCGGCTCCGTCAACTCCAGATCACGCGCAGTAGGATAAGGCATCAGCGCTTCCTGCTCTTCGATCTGAGCGTCGAGACCCCATTCGCGCAGCAGGCCTGCTGCATACTCCGCAACTGCCTTCGATTGCGGAGAACCTGCAATGTGCACATCGTTCGACATGTGCTCCATATACGAGCGGAGGCGTGTTGGATCGGGGATCGCGCGGGCCTTTTCTTCAAGGCCGCGCTCGACGCTCGCACCTTCGGGTGTAAATCCGCGAATTGTCGAGTTCGAAGGCGCGGGCAATGCCGCAGTCCAGGCAATAAGAATAGCGATGAACTTCTTCAAGCCGTTCAGTTTCCTTGAGCCGTGCTGGCAGTCTGGGTCGTACCGGGAGTGGTTCGCAGAAAGGCTAAGAAATCCGGGGCTTTCCTGGTGAGACTAGCGAACGTGGCGACCACTTTACGATCTGTATCGAAGATAGCGTAAAACGGTATCGCGACGGTGTTGAACTGCGATTCCTGCAGCTTCTGGTTCGCTTCGCTCGCCACGTCAGTTCCGTCGGTATATAGCTCAACCAGCACAAAATTCTGCATCGTGGTCGCAATCTCCGGGCGGGTGAACATATTGGCCTTCATCCAATGGCAGTTCGTGCAGGCATATCCCGTAAAGCTGACCAGCACCTGTTTGTTCTCCAGCTTTCGCGCGGGCGATAGCGCCATCGGAATCATTTTTCATCCACGCGAGAGTCCGCCGCCTCGCCGTTGCCGCCGATAGCGGCGATGCCGCCCGAGCGCTCCGAAAGCGGAACACACGAATCAAGCTCCCCGAGCGGCATGCCGAACATCCCCGGCAGCAGACTGAACGGCGAAAATAAGGAAAGGCGCGCTACCAGCAAGCGTCGTCCAACGCCCGAGCTGTCTCGTCCGACTTGATCCCTTCCAGATCGCAGGAAGCCCAGCAAATACAACCCAGCCATCGCAAACAGCACGAACCATGCCGCCAGGAAACGTTCACGCGTGAGAACGTTCCATCTGCAAAACTTGATCGATCGAGCTCAGATACTTCAGCATGCGGCGAGAACAATAAAGCCAATCACCACCTTGACTCGCGCCAGCCATCCGCCGCTTCGGGCATCGCTTTCAGGTACGACGGAAACAGCGCCAGAAAGAAGAAACGGCGAGGCAAGCCCGCTGGCAAACGCCGCCATCCCCACCACCGGCTGGACGCCTCTGCGCTTGCACCGACGCCGCAAGCAAGGTCCCACAAACGGTCCAACGCAGGCGAACGATGTAAGCGAAAACGTCAGCCCCATGAGCAGCGTGCCGAAGATTCCGCCGCGCTGCGATGCCTGTCGAGTTTGGTCAGCAGACTGGATGGCAGGGTAATCTCGAACGCACCCAGCAGGCTGATCCCGAAAGCCGAATACGTCCGGCGATAAACGCGTTCACCCAGGGATTCGACCCAAGCTGCAGATCCGAACGGCCCGACCAGGGCGGTCACGCCAGGCCCAACCCGTAGAAAAGCACCACGATTCCCAGACAAAACAGCGAGCGCCTGTTCAGCGATCCCGCCGCGCTCCGATTCAGGAAGAAACACAGCGTGATCGGAATCATCGGAAAAACACACGGCGTGAAGATCGCCGCAAGCCCAAACCCGAACGCAACCAGAAGGAACGTCGCGAGGCTCTGGTCCTGCGGTGGACTGCCGGAAGTTGCGGCGTTGCCAGGGACAGCAGCAGCGGGCGGCTTCGACCATTCGGTATATCCCGCAGGCGGTGTGAACGCTGCAGTCTTCACTGCAGCAGGATCCACCTTGAGCGCCGCCGTCAGGGTTGTTTTCTTCGGAAGGCACTGCTTATCCGTGCAGGCCTGATAGCGCCCAAACAGCGATACTTCGGTGCTGCCCTGCGGTGCGTTTGCCGCGACCTCAATTGCAGCCAGGAAGGTGACTTCGTTCTCGAACGCCTCGACGTTCTGCTGGAAATTCTGGTCGTACTTCGTCTCCGGCTTCGGCTCGTACAATCGAAGCGAACCGATCGCCGGATTCGGAGGATTGACCTTGAACGTCGTGGGTGTCGGACCGCCGGGCGGATTGTCTAAGGCGTAGATGTGCCATCCTGGCTCAAGCTTCGCATTGATCTTCGCCTGAACAGCCGAGCCCGGCGCTGCTGAGGACTGATCCAGCGTAAGCGTCCACGTGACCGGATTCTTCGACTCAGCCGCCGCCAGAACAGCTCCGAGCAGCAGCAATGTCACTGTGCCAACGAATCGAAGACGCATATCTATCTTGAGTGTAGATGCTCCTGAACCGGCCGAAGTGCCAGCTGTCTTACCCTGCTACCGTCTGCCGCCAACACCTGCACGAGACGGATTACGCTGATTTCCGGTTCCCTGGGTTCAACAACAGGGAAAGAATCGTCGCTGCACAGAGCAGTCCATAGAACGCCGCGACTGTCACACCCGAATGAAACTGAATCAGACGCGCGAGAGCCAGCCCTCCGGAGCCCACGATCAGCATCCCAAAGCCCAACAGGCTGGCAGCGATTCCTGCACGGTCTGGAAAAAATGACAACTCCTCGACAGAATGTTCGGGAAAACGACACCTTGCGAAAAAGCGCACAGCATTATGCCTGAAACAATAAGGAGCAGGTTGATATGGCTACCGCTCAGCGAGATCGTGAATGCTCCCAACGCGAAGACGATATTGCTTCCCCATAAACGCTGTCTGTCACCGGTCGTTGAGACGAGTAATCGATTCGTAATTGTTCCTAAAAGATAGGCCACGCCAACAGCAAGCGCAGTTGCACCAAAATATCGAGGGCTACGCGCAAGGAGTCGCTCGACGATGTCCGGGCCAATCTGGTTCCAGAGAGTGAAGCCAATGAAGCACAGTCCAAGCTGCAACATATTGGATACAAATGCACTATTCCGCAGGATTCTTTTGTAGGTCCTGAAGACCTGAGCGGGCGTGGATCGCGCCGTCGGCACCAAGCGTTTCTCGCAGCCCAATGGCCGATGCGAGAGAAGAAGGCCCCCGTAGGCAGCATAGAAGGCGAAATTCGCACGCCAGCCATACGTCTCCTGGATCGCGCCTCCTACGTAGGGACCAGCGATAAGTCCTGTCGCAAATGCAACGCTGAGGTAGATGACCGACACTTCAAAACGTCTGCCGGAGAGGCTGTCAACCAGCACTGCCCTGGCTACAACCTGGCAAGAACCGACTGAAAAACCCTGAAGGGCACGAGCCAACAGAAGAGCTTCGAGGGAATGAGCCTGCATCGCAAAGACACTCGCAACACAAAAGAGAAGGAGGCCAAAAATAATGCTCAGGCGTCGGCCTTTCCAATCGGACAGCACTCCAAAGAACAACTGTCCAATCGCGTAGCCAAACGTCGCGATCACAATAGTGTTCTGCATCGCCACAGCACTGGCGCCAAACTCTCGCCCGATTGCCGGGATGCTGGGCGCGTACAAATCAATGACAATACCAGCGACACTGTTCAGCAGCGGGCAGATAATCATCACGAATAGCTCAAAGCCTCGCGAATCATGAGGGCGTTGTGCGAGACAATCTTTTATCAATGCGCCCGCATGTTCCATCAAGGTCTTCTCATAGCACGCAATACTGGTGTGTATCGGAAAGAGTCATGCGAAGAGAGAACGCCCCGAAACATGCGGAACATCCTTGCGGCATGCCGGACTCAACGGAATTCTTCTGACACGAGCAAGTTTTAATTCAATACTTTTCCAATCACGAGCCTGCCGAAATTGCCGCATTCGCACAACATTCATACAAATTTCTCCAGCGGAAGCACTTAACCGGAGCTGCGCCTGATGCAGTGGTTCTGTTGTCGATGCAGACCGGGGCGCTCGCGGAATAACACCGTTGAGCAGCGATCAGAAACTGAAACGCAGTCCCAGCCGAACCTGCCGCTGATCGGTTTGCGCACTGGTGATTTCGCTATACCCATTCGTTCTGCTGATACTGCCATCCGGAGCTAAGATCGCGTTCGACACGTTCGTCCCGGGATTGTTGAAGTGCGGTGTGTTCGTCGCATTGAACGCCTCCGCCCGGAACTGAATCTTCCAGCGCTCCGTGACCGAGAACTGCCGGAAGATGCCGACATCGAAGTTCGCCACACCGGGACCACGCAGAATGTTGAGGCCGCTGGTTCCGTATCGAACCGCCGTCACAGGTGCAAATGCGGCAGGGTTGAAGTATGACTGTCCAGGCCCTGTGCCGCCGGGTATCGCTACACTCGGCAGCACCTGATCCGCGGTCTGCGTCTCCGTTGGCGCATTCAGCGACGTCCCCGACGCTGTCACGCTGAAAGGAGTGCCGCTGTACGCGCTGAATGTACCGTTCAGTTGCCATCCGCCGAGCAGGTGATTACCCGAACCAGTTCGGAGCCAGCTTCTTTCCTTTCCGAATGGTGATTCCACCAGAAACCCTGCCTGGAAGTTATGCGTACGGTCATATCCCGTGACTGAACGGTCGCGCCGAAATGAGGATGGAATGTTAAAGGCGAGCGTGCTGTCGGACTCATCCGCATAAGCGATTGCCTTGGAGAACGTGTAGCTGGCTTGTACGCTGAACCCGGCGCCAAATCTTCGATTGAGGTGGGTCTGCAGCGCGTTGTAGTTCGCTGTTCCGAACGGCGCCTGCATCAGCGTGCTTGCCACGCGTCCGAAAGGCTGATTCAGAACCCGTCCCGTATTGCCCGTGCCGATCGGAGCCCAGTTCAGTTCCTGGCTTACCTGCTGGCGGATGCCGCGCGTTCCTACATAAGCAATCTGGGCGGACAGCCCAGGCGTGATCTCTCGTTGAATTGTGAAATTGAAAGACTCTACATAGCCACGTTTGAAGTTCGTGTCGAGCGTTTTTGCGCTCACAGTGCCTGGGATGCTGATGATTCCGTTCCCCAGCGTCGGGACCGGCACAGGGGGAATGCCATCCTCCGTTTTGCCAACCCACGTGTAGGAGTTTGGAGCGACAAAGTTCTGATCCACAAGCACCGGGTAGTTCGTGCGGAATGGCCGCGCTAACGAGTACGGGTCGGCATTGATGCCGTAGCCCGTGCGAACCACCCATTTCGGTGTCGGCCGATAAGCGAGCCCGACACGCGGTGTAAACAGCTTCGAGTTCTCCGAAACACCCATATCCGTGGGAACGGAACCAATTCCGCCGATGACAACTTGATTGGTATCCGTGATCATACCTCTCCAGACCACGGTGGTCGCGTGTCGGGATCGGATAATACTCATACCGCAATCCGTATGTGAGTGTGAGGTTGCGCCGTCACCTGCCACTGATCCCGCACGTAGAAGCCGTCCGACCAGGCACGCGTAGTTACCGGAGCCTCCACCGGAACCGTTTTGCCTACTGTGGAAGGCAGTCCCAGCAGGAATGCAGCAAAAGCATTGAACTGATTCGAGCGGGCCGCCCCTCAGCGAGGTGACTCCGCCGGTGAACTGGAATGTACCGCGAGGCCCGGCGCCCTGTTCCGCGGTGAGATGATTCATATCCTGACGGGAGATATCGATTCCGAAGCGGATATTGTGCGAGCCTTTTGTCCAGCTCGCATTGGCGTTGTACTGCCAGGCGTTATCATGCCAGAAATAAGGCGTTGCGCTTCCCGGATTACCGAGTGTTTCGTACCCTGTGATCTGAAATTCCGGAATGCCGCTTCGAGAAGATCGTCGGCCCATTGGTTCCGGGCAGCTTCAGAATGTCCAGACCTACGTTCTGGCCATACTGGATCGGATGCGTGCCGGGCGCGATTCGCGTATACGCCGATATTGCCATCCAGCAGGAAGGTCGGGGTGACGATATAGTTCATGCCCATTGTCGTGCTGATGATCCGCCCCTCACCAGGTCCGGCCTGCTGTGAGGTGTCAATGCTCGACCCCGAAGCCTGGTCGAACGGAGTCGGCGAGAATGTCGTGAAATTCAGAATGCTGAACCGGCCGAACATCGTAAACTTGTCCGATTTGTTCCAGTTCACCTTAGCGTCGAGAGAATTACGGTCCAGGGAAGAACTGCCTGTCGCGAAGTAGTTGGAGGTGAGTGCTGAGTTGGTCGGATCCGGCAGCCATGACATCAGCTGCTGGGCAACCCGGCTCTGACGCGTCGCTGGGATTGTGTTGTTGGGAAATGGCGTTCGGCCGGATCCATCGGAGTTGCCGGTCATCGGATCGTAGATCGTCGTTCCAAAACTACTGAGGTCTCCCGTGCGCTGTGCCGCCGTCGGGATCGTCACGAGCCTCGATACATTCGTTCGCCGACTTGTTTCTTCGTCGCTGACAAAGAAGAACAACTTGTTTTTCACGATCGGACCGCCGATTGTGCCGCCGTACTGATTCTGGATGTTTTTCGGCAGAGTCGGATTGGCATAGAACACGTTTCGCGCCTGTAAGTGGCTGTTTGCGTTATATTCAAAGCCCACGCCGTGAAGGTCGTTCGTGCCGGACTTGACCGTCACACTGATCGCGGCTCCTCCTGCCAGCCCCTGTTCGGCATCCATGCTGTTGGTCACGACGTTCACCTGCTCAATCGCTTCTATCGGGGGGACGTATGCGGAATGGTGTGGCAGCCAGATATGCGTGTTGTTCGCGCCGTCAATGCGGGTATTGTTCGTGCTTTTGGTCGTGCCGTTGACTTCGGCGACCAGATCTTCCTGCGGATTTGATACCAGTGAGTTTTGAGGCCGCGGGGGTGTAAATCCGGGAATCAGCTTGAACAGCGATTGATAATTTCGTCCGCCTCCTGCTGGGAGATCGGTGAGTTGTTTGGTATTGAGTTCAGACCGTACATCGGCACGATCTGTCTGCAGGGTTTCCGCTGAGCCGGTAACCGTCACCTTCTCCGTCGATGACGAAAGCTGCATCTGGACGTCAACGCGAATAACGGCGTTGTTAGACACAAGGACTCCGCGCTGCACAAACGTGGCAAACGATGGCGAGGAAACGGTCACGTCGTAGTGGCCGGCCTGCAAATCCGGAATTCGGTAAGCACCGCGCTCGTTCGCGACTACTTCGCGAGTGAACCGGGTGTCCGTGTTCACGGCTGATACCTTGACGGACGGCAAGTCTGCACCACTCGGATCGGTCACATTGCCGATGAGCGATCCATACAACGTCTGTGCCTTCAACACTGGAGCACAAAGCCCCAAAACAATCAGGGCGGCGGCAGGAACGGAGCCAGCCCGGCTGGGCCACGATATCTTCATACCCGAAGCGGACCTCCAATGGAGAGATAGTAGTATACTTGCAAGCTCAGCGGGCCGGAGCCTGATCAGGTTGTGTTGCACCTGAATTTGCCCGACGCTGCAGCACCTTAATCCAGATGTCGAGCGGGAGCCTTCGACGCTCGAGGGAACACCGTACTGACCCGTCCTCCACTTCTGAATGGTTCGCTTCCGGCGATCCCAATGCGGGCATTCCGGAACGACACAAAGCCCAGAGACGCTGATACGCGGAACTTCACTCAGCCGTGATGCTGTTCCACTATATTGTTCAGGTATTTACAGCGGCGGATGCTGCCAGGATTGTCGCAGCGTAACATGAATTCGTATCGCTATTCGCACCAAATCATTTCAAATTGTAAGTAGTAGAAGGAAACAAGTGGCTCCCCGGCATGGATTCGAACCACGATTCACGGCTCCAAAGGCCGCTGTCCTACCATTAGACGACCGGGGAACAAAGGGCAGGCGATAACGAAGTCAGTGTAGCAAGCCATCTTGTTCGGCATCCAGTGATCCGGTACGGCAACATGCCTTCACAGGCAGGAATTCGATATCACTGGATCGTCTGTAATGGAAGCGAGACCCAGTCCGCGCGCGACTGTCTGACAGTCATGCTGGGCTTCAGTCTGACGCCTCCAAAGAAGGTACTTCAGCGACGCTTGCCAAACTGCACGCCAGCAAGCCGATAACCAGGAAATAGTAGTTGCAGTAGGCCTGCTTGTTGAACGCGAAAAACACGCCGAGGCTGAAGGCGCAGGCGGAAAATTGCGCCGAGGGCGAAAGCGTCTTCTTGCGCCACGCTATTGCCGCGACCGCGCCCGCCAGTACAAAGGGCAGCCATCCCGGAAGGTAGATGTGACGCCTTGCCAGCATCGCCATGTAGCTCAGCGAATCGTCTCTGAAGGGTTGCAAGAGGTGAAAGACGACAAGACTGCGCCAGAACTCTTTCAAACTCCACAGCGCTAACGGCGCGGTGACCAGCACGGCAATAATCCCGGCCTTCATGACGTCACGCCACCTCCTGAGGAGAATGGGAACGGCAAGGAACAGATACTGTTTGCCTGCCAGCGCTACTCCCGTCACCCACGGTGCCGCCGAGGGAAAGCGAAAACGGACGAACACCACCACTGCGAACAGGAAGACCACCACCGGCTCGCTCCAGTCCTCCGTTACGACGTAGAAGTTTCGGGGCAGCAACAGCAGTGCAAGCGCCGCGATAAAACTCAAGCGGCTGGGACGAGCAAAGCCTAACAGCAGTGCAGCCACGCAGATCGCTGCCATGTGCGCGTATCTGCAGTCACCTGCTACAAGGTATCCGAGCGAACTGATGAAAAGACTGACCGGCGGATAAGGGAAGCCAACCGTGAGACGTCCGTTGACGGAAACGCCCGGACCATAGAAAAGTTTGGAATGTACGGAATCGTAGATATCCGGGATGCGTATTCCGTACGGATTCCTGCCCGAGTACAACGCCGCGCTTGCTTCCTGATGAAGGTTATAGGTGTCGATCTGCGGCACAGGCGTCGTCCTCAAGATCCAAACGCCCAGCAGGAAAACTCCTGCTGCCGCCACAATCAAACCGACGCCCCGCCAGCGATTGCTTCGTGCCAGACAAACAGCTCCGCCCGCCAGACCGCAGGCGAGAATACCGGCTCGAAAAGCTGGCGTGTCCGCAGCCAGTCCGGGGCAGGGCTGCGCAAACCACAGTGCGAACACTTCCCACACAAGCAATAAATACGCGAGCGGCCATGAGACATGCCCTTGCAGATTTCGAAGTGTGAACGGCAGGCACGCTAAGGCGGCGGCAAGGAGAAGCAGCCCCAAACGAGATCGGCTGCCGTTATTAATCTGAATCGCGATAGCAAGGCTGAATAGCGAAAGAAGTGTGGCATCAGGAGCGCTGAAGCGAGCGAACAGCGTCCTTAGATAATTCGCTCCGTGCGGCAAAAAACCTGATACGGAATCGGGGGACTTCGCTCTCCGGGGATGGTGAGGTGCGAGCAAGAAACGTTAGCCTCAATTCAAATAGCCATGGCAGGTGGCAAGACTCTCCACGACTGCCATGCTACTGAGCGTAAAGGTGATTATCACCGGCGACTAGTATCTCGTGCAGTTTACGCCTCGTGTAGAGTGTTATCGGCCGGCCGGACACATCGCCCTCGTGCGTCCAGAAGCTGATCATCGATGGATTCTCGATAACGCACGGCCGTGGTGCGGTGGAAAGCTGCTCTATGATACGCGCCTGGGCGGTGTCATCGTATGCGCTCACCCAGGTCGCAAAGGGCAGGCCTGAGACGGACGGAAGCCCCGTCCACTCATTGAAACTGAGCATGGCCGGCACTGTCACCAGAAACGTGCAGGATCGGGCCGTAGCAGCAACCATCGTCTGCAAATCCCTCACTTCGTTTTCCGGCAGATGAAGCCGCGCGGCTCCGGGCAAATTCAAAGGCGATTTGGAAAAGTAAATCTCTCGCGAGGAGGCCAAAGCCCAACCACCGTATATCAGAATGGCGGCACTTGCAGCTAAAGCGGCACCGCGGTATATCCGGAGCCTGGAAGCAGCGTTCCAACGGTTCATCGCGGACGGCACCACATCCCCGACCAGCAACGCTGCAACGATCAACAGAAGCACATCGACCAGGCGCACGTGCACACCCGCCACCGGATACGCATAGGTGAAGAACAGGACCGGGATGAAGGCGACGAGCGTACGTCCCAGCCGGTCGATGCGGAGAAGACCTTCTCCAGGAAGGGCAATCAGCCATACGTACGGTGGAGCGACTGCGAACAGGGCCCCGGTTCGGCCTCCAACCGCCAGCAGCATCACACCAAACCCCGACAACAAACTTCAGAGCAGCAATGTAATGCTGTCGCGGACGGTAGAAGCGCACGGCGAGCGCCAGGGCGGCTCCTAGTGGCGCCGGAACCAAATGCCACCAGGCGAAGACGTGGGGCACATACCACTGCCTGCCCAACGTCTGCCGCGGACGGATTAGCAGCCACTCGAACATTGCGTGCATCGACGCGCCCGATGCCAGGGTATAGCAAATCAGTGCAGCAGCAGCTGTCGCGAAGCCACAGGCGGCAGCCGCAGCACAGCGATAGTCCAGCTCTAACTCGGGGATCGCCGGCCAGATCGTCACGAATACGCCCAGAAGTGAGCACATTTCGACAAAAAGATATTGTTGTACCCAGGCAGAATCGAGGCTCGGCAAAAACAGCAGAAGTGGATAGGAGGCCGTAATCACTACACAGGCAAGCCTCAAGGTCCTTTTGAATGCCGTCAAAGGAAGACCGAACACAATGGTGGTGCCGATGACGAGTGCAAGGCTGATTCCGACATTGATCTTAGTTAACGCCAGAATCCCTGCTATTGCGCCGAGAAGGAAAAAACGCAACGGCGCTCCCAGACGAAGGCAGGCGACCGCCAGAGACCACGCGGCAAGCAACAGGATCAGTTCCTGAGGGTGTCCCGGTTCTTCCCCCAGAAAGTGTGCGAATCGAAAAATCAGTACGTAGGTCACTGCGCCGAAGGTCCACGAACCGGTCGTGCGGCTTATGAAAAAGAAACCCGAGACGGAGGTGAGTACCCAAAAGAAAATCGCGATCAAACGAACGGAATCCGTGGTTGGAACCGTGTGCAGAATGGAATGGCCCAGAGTCTGATACAAGAAGTACGCGGGACCATAGAAGCAAT
Organism: Bryobacteraceae bacterium; assembly: GCA_963794765.1. Taxonomy (GTDB): domain Bacteria; phylum Acidobacteriota; class Terriglobia; order Bryobacterales; family Bryobacteraceae; genus JAWXCM01. The sequence continues at coordinate 84,183 of CAWCGC010000035.1, forward strand.
GGACTTCGTCGTAAAGGCGATGTCCTTCCAGGAAATTTCTCACCCAGCCGATCAGAAATCCTTCGTCATCGTAAGCCTGCCGCGCGGAAAAAGCCTGGTAGTAGGCCACGGCAGATCCCCACACAACCAGCACGAGAGCTACTACGACGCCGAGCAACGGCCGTGAATACACAGCCTTAGTGCTGTTGTAGCGGACATCGGCCGAAACTTGTCTTTTGAAGTTAGCATGCGCCTTTAATTCAGGCGCCTTTTCAGGTTGCGCGTGTACAGCGTCAATCGGCCGAACAGTGCTCACCTGGCGAAGAAGAGAGAGCTGCAGAACACGAGCTAACCGTTCTCTACAGCCTAAGTCCTTTGCGCGCTACAATCGAGCATTCCGCCGTTACTGCCTTTGGTTGGCGCACTTATTCTGGCTATGAGGACGTGACCGGAATGTTAGTGATTCCTACCTACAATGAGCGCGCGAATGTCAACACGTTGGTGTCCAGGGTTCGCGCGGCAGTCCCATCGGAGCCGATCTTTTTTATCGACGACAATTCGCCGGACGGTACAGCCGAAGCAGTCGCCGAAGTTCAGAAAGCCGACCCAAATGTACACCTGATGGTCCGCCCCGGAAAAGGCGGCTACGGATCTGCGTGCCGTGAGGGCATGAAGCGCATCTTGCGGGACAATTTGGACTCTCACATCATTCAGTTCGATGCGGACCTCTCACATCCGCCCGAAATGTTGCCTGTCATGATCGAGTTGCTGAAGAAATGGCCGGTAGTGATCGGTTCCCGCTATGTCGAGGGTGGCGGTAGCCGGAATTGGGATTTCCGCCGAATATTGCTGAGCCGTTATGCGAATATGTACGCTCGAATAATGACTGGTGTTCCGGTCAACGATGTCACGGCTGGTTTCGTCGGGTATCGCGCCGACGTATTGCGCAACGTCGATCTGGATCAGATTCGGTCGGAAGGATACGCGTTTCTGATGGAAATGAAGCTAACACTTCACCGGCTCGGCACAACTTTCTTTGAATTTCCGATCGTTTTCGTAGAGCGCGAAGTTGGCAAATCCAAATTGAACCGGAAAATAGTCATCGAAGGTATGAAGTTTCCGATGCGCGCCCTGGGACAACGCTTAGTTCCGCGTGCGCCAACAGCTGCTCCGGATTATTCGACCGGTCGCTCAACGACGTCGAGCAGCACTGACATCTCGGCCGGAGTGGAGCCCTGATAAGCGTATCGCCGAGCAGGCTGGCTCCTGCTTCGCTGACTTATCCCTGCATCAAGTTACAGCATTCGCCACGGCAGAGTGGCCTGACTTACTCGTAGTGATGACCAGATCCCTAAGATGAAATGAACATCAAGGGGACTCATTTTTTCGCCCGGGTTCGGGCTTTTCCGGTTTGCCCATTAAATTTCGCTTCTGCGATTACATACTCGGCAACACGGGTCGGGTCTGCCTACCGCTCCGCTGAAACGTGCGGCAGCGCCGCTCTCAGTCACAGAATGCTTCTGTTATCAACACGGCGGCATGACTGGCACCCCACCCGAAGCTCCTGATTCCAGGGCCCGTGACGGCCGTGGCCCTTGTGATTGCGCGGATCGGAGTGATCGACGGCTGGCGGCGGCAGACGCGACATCCAACATCATTTGTGGCGAAGTTGGTACCGCGCCTCGCAAAGCTGATGAAACGCACAAATCAGCTTTCTGTTCGGATCGAGCTTGAGCCACATAATGGGTCGCGCTAAGCTGACGTCGAGTGGTAACTCCCGCGAATGACAGGTCGGGCCGGCCAGCACGTATGTTCGAGCAGTTCGCACCATACGTCATCCCGATTGCTTATCTCTTATTAGTACTTTGGCTTCAGCCAGCCGACCGCCTCGGCGCAGCACCCGGAGTGCCGGGTCGGATGCGACTGCTTTGGGATGACTTTGACTGGACAGCCGTTGCCATTCGCGCGCTTAATGCCGAACGTGGCAGAGTTCCGGGAGTTATGGTGGATCCTTGTACAAGACCGGACATGTGGTCACTCCGACCGGATCAGGCAAACAACGGAACGCTGTCACGCGAATTCTTTCTGGAATACCCCGACACCGCTCTTTGGCTGTTCCGACTGCCATACAGGCTGGATCACAACGTGCAAGTGCGCCACTACGGTCCGGATTTCCTGGATATCTGTCACTATGCACTCGTGTTTCACGTACCGTCGAACAACGACGAGCTTGCGTTGTGGCGCTATCTGCGACGGGCGGGCCAGAGCTACGCAATTGCAGCAATTCTGTGCATGCTGGGTCTGATTGCGATCCTGAGGAGCGGGTACCAGTCGAGTGAGGGCGCTGCGCTCAGCGTGTTCCTGCTGATGTGCCCGGCGACTTTATATTTCACTTTGAACCGATTCGATATACTTCCCGCGCTGTTGACGGCGCTCAGCCTCTGGTGTCTTGGCCGCGATCGGATCGCAGCATCAGCCGCGTTCCTGGCCGCGGGTGCGATGATTAAGGTCTTTCCGGCATTGCTAGCGCCGCTTTTCCTGCGCTACCTGCTTGGGAACCGCCGGAAGGTGATGTTGTGGGGTCTCGTATTCGGAGCCACAGTGGCTGTGCTGTTTGTGCCAACGGTCCTCAGATTAGGATTGACGGCAGCTACCGCACCCTATAGATACCAGCTTTCTCGAGAATTGGAGTTTTACTCCATCTATGGTTGGATCCTTCCTCGCGCGCTGGGGACACACGCCTGGAGCTGGTTGCGTTCCGGGATCGTCATTTTCGTGATTGCAGGTCTCTGTGTCCGGCACATAGAATCGATCTCAAGCCTTCTCCGACGATGCGCGGTAGTTCTGACGTTATTCGTCATTCTGCAAGTCTTCTTCTCGCCGCAGTGGATTCTCTGGCTTGCTCCGTTGCTGGTACCGCTTGCCGGCTTCAACCGTACTCTCACGGTGCTGTACGTCGCCCTGGATCTCGTTATGTATGTCAACTTTCCGATCCTATACATGCGTCCAGACCTGCTCCACCTGGGCTGGCTGCTGTCTCCGGCGGCCATCTACTTGCGCTTCGCGATCATTATGGCGATTATCTGGATCCTGCTCCGCGGGGAATATCACCTGAATAGGAGAGCAGCGCCTCAGACAGCGGCCGCAGTCCCGAGATGAGGATGCACCGAGTCGGACACACTTCTGTACGTCCTCACAGACAGTATCTGCACAGCGGCTGGGGACACTTCCCTGGCAGCATTCTGAAACAGCAGCTCCGCTGTTGCGGCGTCCGGACACACGTGTTCCCTGAGGCCGGATACAAAGATTAGTCAGCAGAAGCGGGAGCGCGTAGCGGAAGTCTTCAGCTGCCTAATACCGTGACGATGATGTTCGGATACGGATTCTGCTGCCGCGGCAGTTTCATCGGCATGCCTGTGCCTTGGTCTCCGGCCACCGTGATGCGCTTTGTACCTTAAAGTGAACTGACGAAGTCAGTGCAGCAACGCCGTTCTGGCGCCATATACTTCTCGTTTGAGAGGTGAATCAAAACTCCCGGCGGCGGTTGCAGCGGTCGCCCTCTGCTTCACCATAGTGCCGGCAGTTGATTCGGCAGTGCCGCCAGTTCAGTTTGACGCAGCCTGAAAGATCTGGCTTCTGACGACAACCCACAACTCCTATGCCATCGGCGTCGACAGGAACGGCACATTGCAGAGCCTGTACTGGGGAGCGCCTCTGTGGCGTGTCGAAGACATCCCTCCCGCAGTGCCCAACGCGACGTGTCGTGTTTCGACGCGCGTCAGATGATCGAAACGGAGGAATATCCCGGCTGGGGCGTTCCCGGTATTATGAACCAGCCCTGAAAATCACGTGCGCAAATGGCGACTGCGATCTCGTTCTCCCGCTATACCTCTCACCGGATCAAGGCCAATAATCTCGACATAACGCTGCAGGATATTGGCGACAACATTACAGCAACCGTCCATTACAGCGTCTACCCGGAAAACGGAGTCATCGGCAGAAGCGCCACGAACATGAACGGCCGCAGCACTCCGCTCCAGTACAGATTCCTCGTCGCCATGCAGGGTGCGCTGGGCATCGGAGCCAACCTGAACCACTGGACCGATGCAGACCAGTCGCTCGCCACGAAGATGATCTCAACGTACAAGAGAATCCGATCGACGATCCAGACGGGCAACCTGTATCGCCTGATCTCGCCCACGACAAACAATGATTTCGCTTCGACGGAGTGAGTGTCTCAGAACGGCAGGCAGGCGTCGTGTTCGCATTCCGGCATTCGCAGCAATACAACACAAGCGTGCCGGCAATCCCTCTTCGGGGGCTGGAAACAAACGCAATGTACAAGCTTGAGTCAGTCGACGGTAAGCTGCAGGATAAACAAGCCGCCCTCAGCGGCGCATACCTCATGGGCCATGGTGTGACACTGAACGTGCGCGGAGATTACGACAGCACTGCTGTCATTCTCGAGCGCCAGCAGTAGCTTCAGTCCTGAACTCGCTCGGCCCAGATGCGCGCAGCCGCGGAGGTGCCGAGCGGCACCGTAGATTCCTCGATCGCGAGCGTGATTGTGTCATCGTAATTGCGTGCGACAACGCGCAGACGAGCGCCAGGCCGTACACCGAGATTATCCAGATACTCCAGCAGTCGCCGGTCACGCTCGAAGACGCTCATCACCTGCACCGGCGTCTCAGGATCGAACTCATCGAGTTTGCGCCAGCCTCGCCGACGCCTTTCGTCGGGAGTATCCAGCGAAACGCGGTTGCCGTGCGGACAAGCAACATCCTCAGTGCCGAGCCGATCCTGCAGCTTTCGCTCGAATTCTTCACTGACAGCATGCTCCAGTTGCTCGGCTTCATCATGGACCTTGTACCACTCCATGCCAAAGATCTCGTTCAGCATGCGCTCGATCAGGTGATGCCTGTTCAGGACCCGGCCGGCGATTGCCTGTCCGGCGTCCGTAAGGGTGATCTCGCCTTCCTCGCCCACGGAAATCAGTCCGTCTCGTCGAAGTCTCTTGATTGCTGCAGTGACCGCCGGGGGCGAAACATTCAGCCAGCGCGCCAGGCTAGCGGCAATTACGATCTCTCCTTCGGACTGAGCCTCAGCGATCGCTTTAAGGTAGTTTTCCTTCGAGATCGTTAATTTCACGCCCAGACCGATTGTACCGAGTCAGGGCTTCCGGGGAGGGTTGTTCCGAACGATGATGCGAACCGCCACCGGTTCGCCTTCCTCGCCAGTTCGAAACCCAACAGTCACGCGCACGCGACTCCGCAGTTTACCTTCGATTTTCGTATCAGGAGTAATGACAAAGGTTCGATTCTCTGGCGGTTTTCCAATAACAGCACGATTTACGATGATCTTGCCCGGCGGAAGATCCATTACCGTACCCGACACGAAGTCGTAGCCGGGTTCGTTCGGTTCTTCCTGTGGCTGCGCGGCTGCAGACGTCAAACTTATAAGGAAAACCAGTACTAAATTTAGAAAGTACTGCATGTAATGACGCTTGAGCACACGAATCCTATTTAAGAATATGCGACGCGGATGAACAAGCTCTAAACCAGGAATTAACTTTGCTTAATAGTCACAAAACGAGCACTGGACGATATACGTTCGGCATCAGGATTTGCCCGACCGCCACCAGTTCGCCACGAGTTGATAAAGCCTTGACCAGAGGCGGCTCGCCAACACCTCGGAATGGCGAAATCCGAAACTCGCGACCATGACGAATCTGTCCGACAGTGACGTCGTCACAGGTCTCGGCAGGAACCCCGGGCAGCAGCCGGCTTCCGGGAATAATTGCCTCCTCGAATCGGCCCTGATCCGCAAGCTCAGCTAGCTGGTCGATCGTCCTCGATTCGCCAGTCGTGAAGTCACCGGAAGCGATCCTTCGCAGGCCTTTCAAGTACGCTCCGCAGCCAAACTCGATCCCAAGCTCATGTGCGATGCTTCGCACGTACGTTCCGGCACTGCAGTGAATTCGCACATTTAAATCAGGCCCGGATAATGCCAGCAATTCAATCGAATTTACTTTGATCCGAACCGGCTTCAGATCGACCGGCTGATTAGCGCGAGCAAGCTTGTAGGCAGGAATACCGCCGATTTTCTTAGCTGAGACTGGAGGAGGCATCTGATCGAGCGATCCATGGAATCGCTGCAGAGCAGCAACCACGATCTCCCGATCCGGAGAAAACTCCACATGCGGGCTCGTTGCGGTACCGGCGATGTCGTAGGTATCGGTCGAATGACCGAAGCAGATCAGGGCTTCGTAAATCTTGTCGTTTGCCCCAAAATACTGCGCGAGCCTGGTAGCCCGGCCGAGCAGGAGAGGAAGCACACCCGTGGCGTTAGGGTCGAGAGTCCCAAGATGTCCAACCTTTCGGGTGCCGGCGAAACGCCGCACCTTGTTTACAACGTCGTGCGACGTCCAGCCTTGAGGTTTGTCAACGACTACTGCGCCGATCAGGTTATCGCCCGGTCGCTCAGGATACTGCCGCGTACCGCTTCTCCGCGTCAATACCCAGTTCTGCGATGGCGTCACGCGCCTTCGCCGCATCGAACTTGCCATCGCGTGCCAGCTTCGAAAGCGCCGCAGCGGCGATTGACTCCGCGTCGTTCTCAAAGAAGCGTCGAAGGTGCTGACGGTTCTCGCTGCGCCCGAAGCCATCGGTTCCAAGCGAAACCAGACGATCCCCGAGCCACGGAGCGAGCATGTCCGGCAAGGTCTTGATGTAATCGCTGGCGGCGATCACCGGACCTGCCTTCTCCATCACCTGCTGAATGTACGGCACACGCTCGGGCTGGTCTGGATGGAGCCGGCTCCACCGCTCGGCTTCGAGAGCCTCACGTCGCAGTTCAACATAGCTCGTGACGCTCCAGACATCGGCCTGCACACCATACTTCTCCGAAAGGATCTGCTGCGCACGAAGGGCTTCGTTAAAGATCGTGCCGCTGCCGAACAGGTTGACAACTGCCGGTCCGCCCGTCGCTGCACGGTACTTGTAAATCCCCTTCAGAACACCTTCACGAAGGCCTTCGATCTTTGGGATCTCGGGATGTGCATAGTTCTCGTTGTAGACCGTGACGTAGTAGAAGCAGTCTTCACGGTCCTGATACATCCGCTTCAGACCGTCCTGCACGATGATGGCGATCTCGTACGCGTAAGCCGGATCGTAAACCTTGCAGGTCGGCACAACGCTGAACAGGATGGGGCTGTGACCGTCCTGATGCTGCAGACCTTCGCCCAGCAGAGTCGTTCTCCCTGCAGTTCCGCCAACCAGGAACCCCTTGCCCCGTGAATCAGCGAAAGCCCACACCAGGTCGCCGACGCGCTGATACCCGAACATCGAGTAATAGATGTAGAACGGGATCATCGGCACGCCGTAGTTGGCGTAGCTGGTTCCGGCGGCCGTGAAGCTGGCCATAGAACCCGGCTCGGTGATGCCCTCTTCCAGAATCTGCCCGTCTTTGGCTTCCTTGTAGTACATCACCATGTCTTTGTCGACCGGTGTGTACAACTGGCCCTGGCTCGCGTAAATTCCAATCTGGCTAAACAGCGAGTCCATACCGAAGGTACGCGCCTCGTCCGGAATGATCGGAACCACGTACTTCTTCAGTTTCTCGTGCTTCAGCAACGACTTGATCACGCCGACAAACGCCGATGTCGTCGAAGCCGCACGCCCGCCCGAACCCGCCAGCGACTCATGGAAGGTCTTCTCCAGGTCCGGAGCCTGAAACTCGAAGTCACGAACTTTGCGAACCGGCAGCGGTCCACCGAGCTCCTTCTGACGCTCGCGGACGTACTGCACTTCAGCACTGTCCTCAGGCGGCCGGTGGAACTCGAGCTTCTCGACCTTCTCGGCCGGAATACTCATATCGAACCGATTGAAGAAGTACTGAATCTGCGGACCACTCAGCTTCTTCTGCTGGTGAGTCGCATTTCGGCCTTCACCGCCTTCACCCAGACCATAGCCCTTGACGGTCTTTGCCAGAATCACCGTCGGCGTTCCGACGTTGTTCACAGCCTTCCGGTAAGCGTTGAACACCTTCTGCGGATCGTGGCCTCCCCGGCGAAGCTCACCGAGTTCCTCGTCCGACATGTCCTTCACCAGCTCCAGCAGTTCGGGATACTTTCCGAAGAAGTGCTCGCGGACATACTTCCCGCCCTTTGCCTTGAAGTTCTGGTATTCGCCGTCGACGCACTCTTCCATGCGCCGAATCAGCAGACCCGATGTGTCGCGGGCAAACAGCGCGTCCCAGTTCGAACCCCACAGGCACTTGATGACGTTCCAGCCCGCTCCGCGGAACGCACCTTCCAGCTCATTGATAATCTTGCCGTTGCCCCGAACAGGACCATCCAGTCGCTGCAAATTGCAGTTCACGACAAAAATCAGGTTGTCCAGATGTTCGCGTGAAGGCAGCGTAAGCGCGCCGAGCGACTCGGGTTCATCCGTCTCTCCATCGCCCAGGAAGGCCCACACCTTTCGAGGGGTCTTCTTGATGATTCCGCGATTCTCGAGATAGCGCATGAAGCGCGCCTGATAGATCGCGTTAATCGGACCGAGACCCATCGACACCGTCGGGAACTGCCAGAAGTCCGGCATCAGCCACGGATGCGGATACGAGGACAAGCCCGGATGGTCGCGCAACTCGTGGCGGAAGTTCAGAAGGTGGTCTTCATTCAGGCGGCCTTCAACAAAGGCACGCGAGTACATGCCCGGCGATGCGTGACCCTGGTAGTAGATCAGGTCACCCGGCTCTCCATCATAGGAACCATGGAAGAACCAGTTCTGCCCGACCTCGATCAGCGTCGCCAGTGACGCATATGTCGAGATGTGGCCGCCAATATTGTCGTCGTACTTATTGGCGCGCACGACCATGGCGAGCGCGTTCCACCGAATAAAATTCTTAATTAGCCGTTCGATCTCGCGATTACCGGGATAAGGAACCTCTTCGTCTCTCGGGATGCTGTTAACGTAAGGCGTGTTGAGGCGGAGCGGAGCTGTTACACCGAATTCAGCAGCTCTCTGGTTCAGCCGCTGCAACAGATAGGAAGCTCGGTCTGGTCCGCCTTCGTCAATCACCTCGTCGAGAGACTCAATCCACTCGTTGGTTTCTTGCGGATTCAGGTCCTCGGATGCTACTCGTGTGTGTTTGAGCATGAGCAGGGTCTCTATACAAGATAGCGTCCGACCCCAACCCGCTGCAATTTGGGATCGTCAGCGGGCGAACACTGGAGGCACCGCCTGAAACTCTACCTGGTACGACATGGAATCGCAGAAGACGCCCGTCCCGGGCAGTCTGACGCCGACCGCAGACTGACAGGCGACGGCCGAAAAAGACTCGCCGCCGGAATGGCGCTCCTTGCCGAGGCCGGAATCCGGCCGACCCTGATTATCACCAGCCCCCTGAAGAGAGCAATCGAAACGGCCGAGATCGCCGCGAAAGAGCTCAACTACAAGGGGGACCTTGTGCACTCTCATGCCCTAACCCCGGACGCCAGCAGTCGCGACACGTGGGAAGAGATTCGAACGCATAAGTCCGAAGAAGCGCTGATGATGACGAGCCACAATCCTCTCTGCTCCCAACTAGCCGGCTATCTGCTGGGCGCACCGAACCTGCAGGTCCACTACGGAAAGGGTGCCGTGCTCTGTGTGGACTTCGATCGCTTCGGCCCGGAACCTCAGGGGGCGCTCAGGTTCATGCTCTCGGGCAAGTTTGGCGTCGCCGGAAATACCTGATCGGCCGCCCACTTTCAGTTCCGAGTGGTTTGACAGACCCTCAATAACTCACTCCGAGTTTCGATGCCGCTGCTTCGAGTCGCTTGTCTAAAGTCCACAGGCCGCAATATGAAATGAGGGCTGAGGCGAGCAAGTGCATGTCGATCCAGCCCAGTCCTCGGCCCCACAGTCTTCGATCCTCAACGAGGCGCATCACTTCGCCGTCGGACGCGGGCTGAGCGGAAGGGAGCACCGCGAGATCAGCCAGAATCGTTTCACGATTGCTCAGGTTGCCGCATGCAAGCTCGCCTGCCACGAACGGATGCATAACCACTCGACCTTCCATCAGGAGATCAGCGAAACCAGGCTGCCCGGCGCGCAGATGAGCAATCCAGATTGACGTATCCGGAAGGACCATCATGCACTTCGCCGTCGGGGCGTTGGGGAAAGTTTCGGTTGTGTACCGCCAAGTGCGGCCAGTCGCTTGCCCGCTTCACGTGCAATAAGGGCTTCCAAACCGGCCCTGACGAGAGCTGTTTTTTCCTGTATGCCGGTCGCCTCCCTTGCTCGTTGTAACAGCACATCGTCGATGATGAGCGTCGTTCTCATGCATACGATTATGCACCTTTGATGCATACGAAAGGTGGCTGCGGCGTGCTTTAGCGTATAATCGCCAGCGTGCTCCGCCGCCTCGCCCTCCTGCTCCTGCTCGCAGGTCTTTTGCACGCGACCGACCTCTCCACCGAGCAAATCGACGCGCTGGTCAATCGCGCAATGCACGACCTTCACGTGCCGGGAGCCGCTGTGGGAATCCTGTCAGACGGAAAAATCATCCTGGCCAAAGGCTACGGGGTTCGCCGAGCCGGAACCGAGTTGCCCGTCACCGGAGACACCCTGTTCGCAACCGGCTCCATCACGAAATCATTCACATCCCTTCTCGTCAGTCTGCTGGCGGACGACAAGAAGCTCGATCTCGACCGCCCGGCTCGCGATTACCTCCCCTCCCTGGAGTTGTATGACCCAGTCGCGACTCAGCTCATCACACTTCGCGATATGCTGTCGCACCGATCAGGCTTGCCACGGTACGACTCAATGCGTTTCCTGGTGCACTTTCCGAGGCAGGAACTTGTGAAACGACTTCGGTATCTGCCGCCAAGCCACTCATTCCGAGACGTTTACCAGTACAACAATCTGATGTACACAACCGCCGGATACATCGCCTCCGTGGTCGGAGGCGCCACTTGGGAGCAACTGGTGTCGGAGCGAATTTTCCAACCTCTCGGCATGACATCTTCGACCGTAACAATCGGCGAAATGCAGGACCGGCCTGACTTTGGGAGCCCTCACACCCTGACGCTCGACACCCCGGAACCCGTGCCGTTTTACGACTACCAGAGGTTTGGCGTCGGACCGAACGGCGCAGTGAACTCGAGCGTTAACGACATGCTGAAGTACCTCACGTTTTACCTCGAAGGCGGTACCGTCGGTGGAAAGCGTCTTCTGTCGGAGGAGTCGTTCCGGCAGTTGTGGAAGCCCGTTACAGTTGTGAACGACCGCACAACATACGCCCTTGGCTGGCAGATCGGGACGGTGGGCGATATGAAACTGGTGAGCCATGCCGGTGCCATCACCGGATTCACAGGATACATGGCGCTGGTTCCTGAAAAGAAAATTGGAGTCGTCGTACTGAATAATCTCGGCTCGAACCTGCCCGTCCTCGTCGGGGATGAAATTGTCGATCAGATGGTTGGCCACGTCCACCAGAACAGGCTCGATGCGTACGCGGCACAGCTGGCGAATCGGCGCCAGCAAACAGACGTTCCGCGTTCGTCCGAGCCGAGAGCCGGCCTGGATTCGTTCGATCACCGAATCTCGGAATATGCGGGCGAGTTCGAGAACCCGGCGTTCGGAACAGTGACAATCCGACGCGACGGACCGGAGCTCACGCTGATCTTTCCGGATTACCAGAGCAAATTGCGAAGAACCGCCGAAAATTCGTTTACCCTGCAATCACCACAGATCGCGCTTATGGGATCGGACCAGATCCGATTTCAGCCTGACAAGGCGGGCAAACTCAATACTTTGTACATTCCACTCGAGCCCGCGATGCCGGCATTCGCCTTCCGGCGCCGCCATGACTGAAAAACCCCGCTTTGCGGAGAGGGTGAGCAACCAGCGTGCGCGGTTCCGCATCCTATTCACAGGGCAGGTCCAACTCTAGCCGCTTTGTTACAATGAAGCGGTCAGCAGCCCCTTTTTTGAGGCGTAATCAATGAACAGCCGACTGAAGCTTGTTGTCGTGACTTCTTCCACGTTGCTTGTGGTGTTGCTCCTGTTGGGAGCGGCTGCTGGCAGCGGCGCATCGTCCCCGGACGATGCCTACCGTCATCTCGCCGTCTACAGCGACGTGCTTTCCCGCATTAAGAGCGACTACGTCGAAGAACCCGACATCAAGAACGTCACGCTTGGCGCCATGAACGGCATGCTCGAAGCGATCGACCCCTTCGCGAGCTACCTGAGCGCTGATCAGTACAAGCAGTACCTCAAATCGCAGGATGCCAAAAAGGCCAGCGTTGGCCTGGTCCTCTCGCGTCGATTTGGTTATATCGGCGTCGTCGACGTGATCCCCGGGTCCTCCGCATGGAAGCAAGGGCTCGCAACGGGCGACATGCTCGAATCGATTGGCGGCGTTGGTACCCGCGACATGCCGCTCGCGTTTGCGGAAATGCTGCTCACCGGCGATCCAAATACGAACGTCGATGTTTCGGTCCTGCGTGTCCGTAAGCCCGATCCGCAGAAGATGACGCTGACGCGCGCATTCACGAAATACCCCAACGTCACATCTCGGATGGCCCAGGAAAGCGTGGGGATCATCCAGGTTCCAGCGCTCGTCGAAGGCCGGGTAAAGGAAATCCAGCAGCAGGCAGAAGCGCTGCAGAAGCAGGGCGCGAAGAAGCTGATCCTCGACCTGCGCAGCTCTGGTTTCGGCAAGCCGGAAACCGGCATCGAGCTCGCCAACCTGTTCATCGACAAGGGCCTGATTGGCTACGTACAGGGTCAGAAGTACCCTCGCCATGATTACAACGCGGAAGCCGGAAAGGCCGCTCTGAAGAGCATCCCGCTCACTGTTCTCACGAACCGGGGCACGGCGAACGCGGCTGAGATCGCGGCGGCAGCGCTGCTCGACAGCAAGCGCGCGGAAGTCGTGGGTGAACGGAGCTACGGCGACGCCGCCATCCGCAAAGCCGTCACGCTCGATGACGGATCAGCCGTCCTGCTGGCAGTCGCGAAGTATTATTCACCGTCCGGCAAAGCGATTCAGGACACTGGCGTCGTTCCGACGTATCAGGTTTCGGACCAGACTGCCGCGGCCGAAGAGGATGACGAGAACGCAGCTAATACCAATACTCCGCAGGCTGCTCCGACCACTCCCGAGCCGCGCAAGGACAGCACCGACGAGATTCTGAAGAAAGCTCTTGAAGTGACCACCGGTCACCCGGCAGCGCAGACCACAGACTCTGGAGCGGCCGGCCCGCAGGGTTTACCGGAGCGGCGCAATCCGCTCACACCGAATAAATAATCCAGGGGGGATTCACTTAACTCAATGCCACTGTACGATTACAAGTGCGGAAAATGCGGGAAAGTCTTTGAAGTTCGACAGAGCTTCTCTGATCCTCGGTTGACCACACACGAAGAGTGCGGGGGCCCTGTTGAGCGGTTGATATCCGTACCCGCATTGCAGTTCAAAGGCACCGGCTTTTACATCACCGACTACGCCCGATCGGGAGGCTCGAACCCCAAAAACGGCGGCAACTCGGAGACGAAGGGCGACGGAAAAGGCGAGAAAAAGAGCGAAACGAAGTCCGACAGCTCGTCTTCGAAGGGAGACAGCGGATCATCGAAATCCGACAGTTCGTCTTCAAAGTCCGACAGCTCGTCTTCATCCAAAAGTTCATCGACCGGCAAATCCGAATAACCAGCGGAGCATTTCCGCACCCGGCAGCCCGCTGAACCATGGTTCGGCGGGCTGTGTTGTTTTCACGCCGACTCCAGCCGCTATACAATCTGAAGAGTTCTCCGCGGAGTTTTCTTACATGTCCTCCACTCGTCGTCATTTCCTGCACACCACTGCCGGCGTCGGGCTTGCCGTGCCCGCGATGGCACAGCAGGCACCACGCGTCAGGTCCGTAAACGACCAGCTTCAATACGCTCTGATCGGAGCGGGAATCATGGGTTCCGGTGACGCGGAATCGGCCCAGAAGGTCCCCGGCGTCAAGCTGGTCGCCGTGGCCGATGTTTATGAGGGTCGCCTCGAACGCGCGAAAGAGCGGTGGGGCAAAGACCTTTTCACCACCCGCGACTTTCGTGAGGTCCTGACGCGGCCCGACATCGACGCCGTGATCATCGGCACGCCCGATCACCTCCATGCGCCAATCAGCATCGCGGCGATGAACGCGGGCAAGGACGTGTACTGCGAGAAGCCGATGATCCAGAAGCCGGAAGACGGCCTTGGCGTCATCGAAACGCACAAGAGCACCGGCCGCATCATGCAGATCGGTAGCCAGGGTCTGAGCTCAATTCTGCACGCGAAAGCGAAAGAGCTCATCCGGTCCGGTGCGATCGGTCAGCTCAACATGGTCGAGGCGACCTGGAACCGCAACTCGCCCGTTGGCGCATGGCAGTACGCGATACCGCCGGATGCATCGCCGCAGACCGTGGACTGGGACAAGTTCATCGCCTCAGCGCCCAAGCGCCCGTTCGAGCCCATCCGGCTGTTCCGCTGGCGCAACTACAAGGACTACGGAACCGGCGTGACCGGCGATCTCTTCGTCCATCTATTCTCCAGTCTTCACTTCATCCTGGACTCGCACGGACCCAACAAGGTCTTCGCGACGGGAGGGCTGCGCTTCTGGAAAGACGGCCGAGATGTACCCGACATCATGCTCGGCATCTACGACTACCCCGAGACGGCATCGCACCCGCCGTTTAATCTGGCGCTTCGAGTCAACTTCGAAAGCGGCGACGGCGAGAACACCGGAATGCGGTTCGTCGGCAGCCATGGCGTAATGACCGTTGGCGATAGCAAGCTGACGATAGCAAAGCAGCCACGCGAGAAGGCTCCTGGCTACACCATCGATACCTTTCCCCAGGATGTGCAGGCTCAGTTTAAAAAGGAGTATTTCGCGAAGTACCCGGTGGAACCCGCCCGCACGGATGACCTCCGGCCGCGCGCTGAAGAGGAGTATCACCCGCCGAAAGGCTACGACACCCACGTCGAACATCATCGAGTTTTCGCGAATTCCGTTCGAACACGAAAGCCGCTTGTCGAAGATCCGACATTCGGCTTGCGTGCTGCCGGACCGGCGGTGCTCTCGAATCTGAGCTACACCGAAAAGCGGGTCGTCCGCTGGGACCCTGAAACGATGGTGCTGGCGAAGAAAGGTTAACCAGCCATGCAGAAATCTCCCAACAGCAATATTCAGATCGCACTGATCGGCGCAGGCGGTATGGGGCAGGGCGACGCTCGCATGGCCACCAGTCTCCCCGGCGTGAAGCTCATCGCGGCCTGCGATATCTACGACGGACGTCTCCGTCGCGCGAAAGAAATCTGGGGCGACAGCACATTCACCACACGTGATTACCGCGAGATCCTCAATCGCAAGGACGTAGATTCCGTCATCATCGCGACGCCCGACCACTGGCACGCAACCATCACCAAAGCAGCGCTCGCCGCAGGCAAGGACGTCTACTGCGAGAAGCCTATGGTCCAGAAGATCGGCGAAGGACCGCAGGTCATCGAAGCACACAGGAAGTCCGGCCGTATTCTGCAAATCGGCAGTCAGTACGCCAGTAGCGTCGTTTTCCTGAAAGCAGCCGAACTGCTGAAGCAGGGTGCGATCGGTGAACTCAACCTTGTTGCCGCGCATCTCGATCGCAACACGGCAATCGGTGCGTGGCAGTATTCGATTCCGCCTGACGCCTCGCCGCAGAATATCGACTGGGATCGCTTCCTCGGCAATGCTCCGAAGCGACCCTTCGAACCGGTCCGCCTCTTCCGCTGGCGCAACTACAAGGACTACGGCACCGGAGTCGCAGGAGATCTGTTCGTCCACCTGCTCACCGGACTTCACGTCGTCACGGGTTCGCTCGGTCCCGAGCGTATCTATGCGTCCGGTGGAACCCGCTTCTGGAAAGACGGCCGCGACGTGCCCGACGTGATGCTCGCGACCATGGATTACGCAAAGACACCGCAACACCCGGAATTCACGCTGGCGCTTCGAGTGAACTTCGCCAGCGGCAGTGTCGACGAAAGCTTTGGACTCCAGTTCATCGGCAACGAAGGCGTAATGGAAGTGACGATGGACGAGTTGCGTCTTTCGAAACCCTACCGCCAGCCCGAGTTCGATTACAGCATCAACAATTTCCCCAAACGCATGCAGCCGCAGTTGAATGAGCGCATGACGAAGATCGTGGCCGAGCCCGTGGTCGCCGATTCACTTCGCGCAGACAACGACTCCAACTACAAAGCGCCGAAGTGGTTCAGCGCGCATCGCCAGCATCACGCGAACTTCTACAACGCCGTACGTACGCGCAAGCCGTTCTTTGAAGACTCGGTCTTTGGTTTCCGGACGGCCGGGCCATCCCTGCTCACGAACACGAGCTATTGGGAAGAGCGCGTCTGCAGCTGGAATCCTCAGACATTGACCGCCGCATGATCGCAGTCCATCTGGCGGATGGCGCGGTCGAAGTTCGGAAAGTAGGGAGGCCGCGGCGTGCGCCCGGCTTCGCTTCCATTCGGCTGATCTACGGCGGAATCTGCAATACCGACCTCGAACTGCAGCGTGGGTACTACGGCTTCTCGGGATGCCCTGGCCACGAGTTCGTAGGCGAAGTCATCGACGCCGAGACAAAGGAGCTCGTCGGCAAACGAGTCGTGGGCGAGATCAACCTCGCGTGCCGCAAGTGTGAATGGTGCAGGAAGGGTCTCGGCCGGCACTGCCCGAAGCGAACGGTCCTCGGCATCCTGAAACATCCAGGAGCGTTCCGCGAGATACTAACGCTCCCCGAAACCAACCTGCACATCGTCCCGAAGTCAATCCCAAACGAACACGCCGTCTTTGTGGAACCGCTCGCGGCGGCTTGTGAGATCCTCGATCAGATCACCATCCCGAAGAAGTCTGCCGTCGCTGTGTTGGGAGACGGCAAACTGGGCCTGCTCGTAGCGCAGGTTCTCCAGGCCCATGGAGCGCAGGTCCATCAGTTTGGTCGCTATCAGCACAAGCTGGCGATAGCTGCCACCTCCGGCGTCACGACGGAAATAGCCGGCGGTGGCCCATTGCCCGTCGCTGAATACGACTATGTCGTGGAAGCGACCGGCACCGCGGCGGGCCTGAAGTCAGCGGTGCGGATGGCTCGTCCGAGAGGCACGGTGATCATGAAGTCGACGGTGCACGGCGAAGTCGCAATCGACACCGCTCCGGCGATCGTTAACGAGATCACCCTCGTGGGTTCGCGGTGCGGCCGCTTCGAACCCGCGCTGAAGCTGCTCTCACGGAAGAAGATCAACGTAGATTCGATGATCGATGACAGCATTCGCCTCGACTACGCTCCCCTCGCTTTCGAGCGCGCGGCGCAGAAAGGGGTTATGAAGGTTCTGCTCCATCCATGAAGCGCGTGCTCCTGGCGTTCGTGGCACTTGGCTGCTTCGCTTCAGCGCAACAGAATCCGCTGCGCGACCGCCTGCGGCAGCGCATACCCGGCGCTCCCATCACCGTCTCTCTTTACGCGAAGAACCTGAACACAGGCGCAACCGTCGGCATCGGAGAAAACGATCCGGTTCGAACCGCCAGCACGATCAAGCTGCCGATCATGCTCTCGGTCTTCGATGCCGTATCTCGAGGCAAGGCTGATCTCTCCGAGATCCTGACCGTCAACCAACAGGACAAAGTCTCGGGAAGCGGTGTGATCGGAAACGAAATCTCTGACGGCGTAAAGCTGCCGCTCCGCGACGTCGTGAACCTGATGATGGTCCTCAGCGACAACTCCGCAACGAATATGCTGATCGGGCGATTCACGGCAGATGCGACCAACGCGTATCTGGATAAGCTTGGCATCCGAACAACACGTCTGATGCGCAAAGTCCGTGGTGACGGCAGTAATCTGAAGACACCTTCTGGTTTCTCAGCCGCCGGAAAGCTGCCCGAAAATGAGCGTTTCGGTCTGGGCAGATCGACGCCAAAAGACATGGTGACAATCCTCGAAAAGCTTGACCGCGGAGAGATCGTCAGCCCTGAAGCGTCTAAGCAGATGCTCGCGATTATGAGCCGCTGTCAGGATGATACCGGAGTCCGTCGCAAGCTCAACGGCTACACGATCGCGAACAAAACAGGAACTCTCGATGCCTTACGCTCTGATGTCGCGCTGGTATCGGGTAAATCTGGTCTGAAAATCGCCGTCGCCATAACGGTCGATGGGATCCCGATAGTAAATTACACACCCGAAAACCCAGGCTCCATCCTGATCGCCGATCTTGCAAAAATGATAGTCGAAGGACTCGAATAAGCTGCGAGCGTTTATACTGGTTCGCTGACCAGGTCATAGGAGAAGATTCGTGAACACAGTTGTCCTCATCACTGGAGCCAGTACAGGATTCGGCCGAGATGCCGCGGAACGGCTCGCACGCCGTGGACACCAGGTGGTTGCCACAATGCGCGACATAGCAGGGCGGAATCAGGAACGCCGCCAGGAACTGGAGCGCATCGCAACCAAAGAGAACCTTTCGTTGCGGGTCATCGAAATGGATGTCACGAACGAGAGTTCTGTCGGAAACGCAGTCGCAGCGGCAATCGAAAAGTACGGCCGTCTTGACGTTGTAATCAATAACGCGGGATTTGCGGGATTCGGAATCACCGAAGCGTATACACCGGAACAGTTCCATCAGATCTTCGACGTCAATCTGTACGGTGTCGTGAGAGTGAATCGCGCCGTGTTGCCTTACATGCGTCAGCAAAAGAGCGGACTGTTGATCCACGTCAGTTCGGCTGCCGGACGTATCACTGTTCCCTCGCTGGCTCCGTATTGTTCGAGCAAGTTTGCGCTCGAGGCTCTTGCAGATGCATACCGCTTCGAGCTCAAGCCGTTCGGCATTGACTCCGTCCTGGTCGAACCCGGTATTTATCGAACCGAGATCTTCGACAAGTTGATGACACCTTCTGATGAGCAGCGAGTGTCCGATTACGGCTCGAACGGGGAATTCGCAAATCGCGTGTTGTCGGTCTTTCAGGGTGCGATTAACAGCCCGGATGCATCAGGTAGTGAAGAAGTGGCGGAGGCACTCGTCACGTTGATCGAGATGGACCCCGCGGCTCGTCCCTTCCGTACCGTAGTTAGCGCACCGCTTCAGCAGCTCCTCGATCCTTACAACAAGACCGCCGATGAACTGCGGACGGTTGCCGCGCAGATGTTCAACGTACCCGAACTGGCGGATACCAAAAAGGCAGCGGCTGCAGAATAGCGTAGTCCGGCCGGAGCGGACGCTGTCGGCTGAACCGCGCCCGGTAACCGGTTCGGCTGCGGCGGGCAGAATGATACGATCCCCCCATGCGTCTCCGTCTGCTACTTGCAGTGACTGCGCTCCTTCTCGCCGCGTGCGGTAACGAAACCAGAACCGCACAACCAAAATCGGAGTCGGCCAGTGCATCCCAGGCCGAGCCGGAAGTGTCCGTTGCGACGACCGTAGCCTTTACGGAGGGTCCCGCGCAGGGACCTGACGGCCTCATCTACTTTACCGATGTCACCAACAATCGCATCCTGCGATTCAATCCGAAGAATCGAAGCCAGGAGGTCTTTCGCGCGGATTCGAACCGGACCAACGGCCTTATCTTCGACAATGAGGGCCGGCTCATCGCTTGTGAAAGCTCGGGGCCGGAACGCAACCAACCGCAACTCACGCGTACGGACATGAAAACAGGCAAAGTTGAGGTGCTCGCGGCCGGCTTCGAAGGAAAGCAGTTCAACGGACCGAACGATGTGACCATCGATTCCAAAGGGCGGCTGTACTTCACGGATCCGGCGCCTGACTCCACCTCCCAGTCGCCCGCGAAGCCAAAGAATGCGACGGGCATTCCTGCGGTATACAGGCTGGACCAGGATGGGAAGCTCACGCGGATTCTCGCCGGACCGCAAACCGAGTGGCCCAATGGTCTCGTGATTTCGCCCGACGATAAGGTCTTCTACCTGATCGAAGCCCACAAGACGGAAGGAGGAGCGCGCGCGATCCGTGCCTTCGATCTTTCGGCCGACGGGACTGTCTCGAACATGCGGGTGCTGCACAACTTCTATCCCGGGCGCAGCGCCGACGGCATGGCCATCGACACCCAAGGCAATCTATACGCCGCCGCGGGCCTTCACAGCCGACGGGGAACCCAGGAGACTCTCGACACGAAGTGCGGCGTCTACGTTATCTCGCCGTCCGGCAAGCTCCTGCGGTTTGTGCCGGTTCCGGAGGACACGATCACGAACACAGCGTTTGGCGGGCCGGACATGCGAACGCTCTACATCACAGCCGGAAAGACGTTGTTCCAGATGCGCACGGACATCGCCGGCATGAATCGGTGACCCCGCTTTAGCGTCACCTGTTGCGAGAAGTATCGCCTGCGGTACCAACAGGTCGGCGTCAGTACCGGGAAACTGCCGCTCCCCAACGTGGACGCTTTTGATATACAATTTCAGAGCCCTCGTGACTAAGTGCGCCTGTGTCGTGACCGTCCCGTGTCGGTCGTGTGGAGCTTGTTCCAGCCTCGCGGTCTGTCGAGTAGGCAATCGGCCCGGAAGGCCTCGAAGGAGTAATACATCTAATGCAGTCTGAGCTACCCAAAAAGCTTCATGAATATACAAACCACGTTCTGCTGGACAGCACCCGCTGGAACGCCTACAAACACCGGCCCGACGACATCATCATCTCGACATCGTACAAGACGGGCACCACCTGGATGCAGACGATCGTCGCCAATCTGATCTTCCAGGATGGGGTGTTTCCCGCTGCCGTGAGTGTCATGTCACCCTGGCTCGACATGGCCATGCCTCCACTCGAACAGGTTGTGCAATCGATAGAGGCGCAGACGCATCGCCGGTTTATCAAGGCCCACCTCCCGCTCGACGGTCTGCCGTATTTCGAGACAGCACGCTACATCATGGTGGGCAGGGACATACGCGACGTCATTATGTCGCTCTGGAATCATCACAACGGCTACTCGGACCAGAGCAAGGCTATGTTCACCCAGCGGGCCGCCTCCCTCGGTCTCGAGTTCCCGGCGTACTTAAAAGACGTTCACGAGTTCTGTCAACTTACGATCAGCAAGGGATCGTTCGAATGGGAAAGTTCTGGCTTTCCGTACTGGTCCCACCTGCACCACGCTCAGACCTGGTGGGATTACCGGCATCTGCCGAACATCCTGCTGACCCACTATACGGATCTGCTCGCGGATCCCGAGGGACAAATCCGGCGCATCGCCAAACACCTTAACATTGCAATCAACGAAGAGTTGCTTCCCGGTATCCTGCATCGAATTTCCTTCGGCGGCATGAAAGAAAACTTCAATGCCATCATGCCGGAAGCGAATCAGTTTTGGAACGGTGGCAGCGCTACGTTCATGAACAAGGGCACCAACGGCAATTGGCGCGGAGTCCTGACGGAACAGGAGCTTGCCCAATGCCGCGCAGCCGTTGAACGGGAGCTGAGTCCGGATTGCGCAGAGTGGCTGGAACTCGGCGGTGATCACAGGGTTACGGCGGAGGCAGTGACCGTCGGCGCTTAGACAACGCCAGCCGTAAACAGGTCACGCAAAGCATCAAACTTGCAATTCCAAGGGAGGGCCGAATGGCACTCGCCACGATCGTAGGAATCGCAACACCTGTCGCAGCTGCGATCCAGGCAGCAACACAGATGGGACACTTCGGCACCACGAGAGCAGTCGCTGCGGCGATTACAGCGCCCCCCGGCTTGAGCCACCGGCGAGCGGGACCGCTACTTGACGCGGTCCCGCTCGGCTGACAACACGGGCCCCTGTTCAGGAGTGCTGTGTCGAATGGCAACATGCCTCACCAGCAGACCCAGTCGCTTCCGGGTAGCGATCGTGATGGCGAACCCACGCCATCGTGAAGGATAGTTGATCTTCGTCTCGGCCCTTCGGCGCCATGTCGAGCAAGTCGTAAGTGCCCACGAGCCCTTCGAGGCCCCGGGCGTAGGTCGAGTAAGTGTGGAAGATCGCGCCCGCATCATCTTTGCAAAAGACACTGAGGCCCGGAGCCTCTTCTGAAGGAAACCGGTTCAGCCCGAAATTGTAATAAACTTCGCCCTTCTCGATTTCGTTCTTCGCAAATGACACATGGTAATCCCGGTTGAAGCTATTGCCGTAAGACGACACCCACCGGCACCGCCATCCCATGCGCTTTCGGAAAGCTTCGATCTTTTCGATCGGCGCGCGCGAGACCATCACGAGCGTCGCGTCTCGATTTGCGAGATGAACCAGTGCTCCGTCAATGTTGTCAGCGACCAGTGAACAGCTTGGACATCCTTCCGCCCAGTCAGGGCCGAACATGAAGTGATAAATCATCAGTTGCGTGCGGCCGCAAAAGAGATCGGACAATTTGACGGTGCCCTCAGGTCCGTCGAACACGTAATCCTTGTCGACTCCCACCCACGGCAACTCCCTGCGTTTGCGGCTCAGTTCATCGCGTCGCCGCGTCAGGGCCTTCTCCTCTTCCAGCAGCGCCTTTCGCGCCTGGACCCATTCTTCTGTGGAAACTACCGCGTGGGCTGTCTGCGTTGCGGTCATATACTGTTCTCCTTCTGATCGAGGTTGGATTGGGTTGAAGATGTCCAGACACACGTATCCTGAAATGTCCGGAATAGAAACGGCCTTAGTGCTCTTTTCGGGTTTTCACGGCCGCGGGTTCGTTACGGTCGCGGCTCTCCGCGATCTCTTTGATCCGGAGAAGATGGCTGGACCAAAGCTCTTCGAACCGGCCGACCCATCGCTCATAGATCTGCCGGATGGGCACCACGTTCAGCGAATTGACTCGCTGGCGGCCCTCTTCGCGCGTCAGGATGAGACCGGCTTCGCGAAGCACGTCAATATGCTTCATGATGCCGAAACGGGTCAGGTGCGGAAACGCCGCCACGATTTCTGTCGTGGTGCGAGGACCTTCACGCAATAGGTCAAGGATTCCTCTCCGGGTGGGATCGGAGAGAGCCTTCCAGACCGGGTCGAGGTCGTCTGACGTCACGCTGTTTTCGTCGCTGTTTTTCCCTTGCAATAGTCGTCGATCGACTTCAGCACATTTTGCCAGCCTGTGGCCACTCCCTCGCGATGGGCCGGGTCGATCAGCCCAATGGCGCGATGACGAAGTGCAAGGCGGGTTCCGCCAGGTATTTCTTCCAGCTTGAGTTCAAGATGGTTCAACGCAGGGTACGACATAAACATAGGACCGCTCAATTCCAGCAGAACGGGCGGTTTCATCACCTGCACGTGACCCCAGAGGTGACCGATGCCATTGCCGCGGTCGCGGAACCATCGTCCGCCCGGCCATTCTTCGAGAATCATCTGCATCGACTCGCCTTGCGGGTTTGTGAAGCCTGCGCCAAAGCGGTAGAGGGCTCCACGGTAAACGTCGCCAATTGCTGCCTTGATTTCGATCTGCTGATTGACGTCAAGCGTCATGTCGTCGAGTGTCGTAAGTTTGCTTGGCTCCATATGTGACTCGATAATAACGTGACCAATTGGTCACGTCAAGAGAAAATATCGTGCCAAGCCGGATGGACGAACTAAGTTTTCTGGGGATAACGGAAAACGGAGATTAGTCAGGCGCAGACGACGCGCTGTTTTCGCATACCGGGGGACGGAATCGACTCGCCGCGCAACTACTCTTTCTTGCTGGCTTTATCCAGAGCGATCAGCTCTTCCCAGATATTCTCAGCATCGTGAGCTTTCCAGTTGGAGGGCTCGCGAACACCTATGTGCAACTCAGGCTGAACCAGCGTGCCATGGCCGTAGATGCATATGTACTCCGTTCGTGGACGCCCAAACAGGAGCATCTGTCCGTAGCTACCGTGGGAAACAGGCATGCGCAGGACTCGGCCGCAGGTTCGGCAACGACGGCGCTGGTCCCAGAAAACGAGGAACAGCAGCCCGAACACGAACAGATTGAATACGAACATGATCGTCGTCCACCCCAGATCGTGGACGAAAGCCTGCTGCTTCCACCTGACAACGTATAAGGGCGGCGTGTACAGCGCAGCCAGCAAGTTGTAGAAAAAGAACACCAGACCGGCGACAGCGGCCAGTTTGGCCAATAGAATTGCCCAATACCGCATGATTGGTTGGATTGCGCTCACCGGCCCAAAGTTCCCGGGAGTTATCATGACACCGGAGCCATTCACCCGAATGCAACCTATTCCAGCCAGGGACCAGCAAACTCTCGTTGAACGGCTGATGCAGGCGTGCGGCGGGTCGTACACCCCCGACCAGCGTCGCAAATTCTTCATCACCGGCCCGCAGTGGGCAGCAGCATACGAAGGGCACGCTTTATTCCACGCTCCCACTCGTAAACCCGTTACCTTCGATGAAGTTATAGAGGAGTACGCACGAATCGGCATCGGCTGGTGGTGTACACACGACACCGACGTGATACCCGCCGATGCGATTGGCACCGCTCGGCAGGACGACATCGTTGCACAGATACAGCAGGCACTGCAGCGCACGGGCGTGAAGTGCTCCATGGTGACAACCGAAACTTTTCATCACGCCGTCTTTGCCGCCAGTCCCGCTGCCGAATCGCCTGCCGTCCGGAATTATGCCGCAACTCGGCTGCGGAATACCGTACGGATCGGCCATGAGTTAGGTGCGCAGTTCGCCGTCTATTGGCCGGGCTCCCTCGGTTACCAGGTGCAGGGCACGATCGATGAAGTCAAAACGCTGGAATGGTACGCCCAAGGTTTGAACGAGGCATGCGATGAGGACATCAAGGTTGCGGCGCAGAAAGGCCGCCCGACGCTGAAGCACTGCCTTGAAGCGAAACCGTTTGAACCCGCCGCACAGATCCTCCTGCCGTCCAGCGATGCCATGCTTGCCCTGATCTTCTCCGGCAAACTCAAACATCCCGAGATGGTCGGTCTGAATCCGGAGTATCTGCACGAACTCATGTGGGGCGGAGCGGTACGGGCGTCACTCGCGCGCGCACTGATGTGCGGCAAGCTCTGGCACTTCGATATCAACGATGGATACCCTCTTAAGCACGACGTGGACATCGCCGTTGGCCTTGTGAACCCGCTCGACTGGCTCAACGTCCTCGTGCTGCTGCGAACATACGGGTTTAACGGTCCGTTCAACCTTGACTACAAGCCGCCCAGGACGACAAGTAACTCCGGCGTTTTCTCGGTGAGTTTCCCGACCGCGGTCGATCGCTTTATCACGCTCTGGGAGATGGCGGGCGAGGTGATGGAAGATCCGATTATCCGTGAAGCCCAGCAGGCACTGAACGCTGGGGCGCAAGTCGCAGCCGAGGGTGGTCTCGACGCTATTACGGAATCCCATCGCGAGTTGCTGACTCTGCACGAGTTGATTCCTCATCGGCTGTTCCAAATCCTGGTAGGCCAAAACCGCGGCCGTAGCTTTTCCGTCTAACAGGCATGGGACTCGGACGGTTGCTGATCGTCGCTGGCCTGCTGCTTCTGATTGCGGGTGTGCTCGTCAGTGTGGCCGGAAGGTTTACACCGCTCGGCCGTATGCCCGGCGATGTTGTTTACCGGCGCGGAAACTTCACCTTCTACTTCCCGTGGGTGACAAGCTTGCTCCTGAGCGCTCTCCTGACGCTCGGAATGTGGCTCTTCAGCCGCCGCTAGCGAAGCAGGCCGAGTTTGTTCAGAGGCCAGTAAACGAAAACAGCCTTGCCGTAAATGTAGTGCCGCGGCACCGCACCCCAGGACCGGCTGTCATTCGACGAGCTGCGGTGGTCGCCAAGCACGAAGTACTCATCCGGTCCGACCGTATAAGGGCTCATCGACATTCGGTCGCGGTACTCGTCAGGAACGTAATCTTCCTGAAGGGTTTTACCATTAACGAACACCGTCCCGTCGTCGACCTCGATGACATCCCCAGGCAGGCCAATGACACGCTTGATATATGATTTCGTCGGGTCCACAGGGAACCAGAAGACGACCATGTCGCCCCGCTGCACGTCCCCGATTCCGTACTTGTAGACGAACTTGTTGATGAAGATGCGCTCCTGATCCACCAGGGAAGGCATCATGCTCGTGCCCTCGACCTTGACCGGCTGATACAGGAACAGAATGACGAGAACCGCCATCACTACTGAGATCAAAAGGTCACGCGACCAGGTTGCCAGACTCGTCAACGGCGAGCGCCGGGACAGCACAGGCGTCGGGATATCCGATGCGGGCGCAATATTCTGCATGACTCAGAACGGACGCGGAACTACGGTGAACACTATTTTAGATCAGCCCCGGTCCGTTCCGGTTGCAACGGGCTTTGTCCGGCAGCGTAGCTGGCGCAGAAGAGCGCACGCGGGCGCTCCAGCACAGCGGACGTAGCTTGGGCCTGTGCTATGCTCCACAATCAAATGTGCCGCACCGCTGTGGCTTTTCTGTTAGCCCTGAGTCTGGTTCTGGCCCAGCAGCAGGAGGACCCTTCCCCGACCGCAACGGGCGGAAGCGGACAACCCGCCGCGAGCACCACTCCAACCCCACCAACGCCACCGCCGTACGACTCGGCCCGACCGCTCATCGTCACTAAATACGGCATTGTGTCAGCTTCGAATTACCTCGCGTCCCTCGCCGGAGCCAAGGTCCTCGAGCAGGGCGGTAACGCCATCGACGCAGCCATCGCAGCCAACGCGATGACCGGGCTGACACAGCCGTTCGTCAACGGCATTGGCGGGGATCTGTTTGCAATCATTTACGTGGCGAAAACCGGTCGCCTGTACGGCCTGAACTCGTCCGGCTGGACACCCAAAGCGCTGACGCCCGCCTGGCTCGAATCGAAAGGAGTGAAGAAGATCGAGCCCCGCGGTATTCACGCAATCACTGTGCCGGGATGCGTTGCCGGATGGGATGCCCTTCTGAAGCGCTTCGGGACAAAGCCCTTGTCACAGCTTCTGGCCCCGGCTATCTACTACGCCGAGCAGGGCTTCCCGCTATCAGTCGTCAGCGCACGCTCGATCGTGCAAACGACAATGATGAAACAGCCAGGTTACAAAGAGACCTACTTAACGGCGGGCGAGAAACCAGCATATGGTGATACGTTCAAAAACCCGGGCCTGGCAAATTCGCTTCGGCTGATCGCCGCAAACGGCCGAGATGGGTTTTATAAGGGACAACTCGCTGACACAATGGTCAGCTTTCTCCAGCAGCAAGGCGGCGCGCACAGGCTGGAAGACTTCGCCGAATTTCAGCCTGAATGGGTCGAGCCAATCTCGACGACCTACCGCGGCTGGAAGGTATACGAACTGCCGCCCAACGGGCAGGGTCTGGCAGCCCTCTCGATGCTGAACATTATGGAGCATTTTCCGCTGGCCGACTACGGACAGGACTCGGCGGCCGCTCTCCACGTCATGATCGAAGCAAAGAAACTCGCCTACGCCGACATGGCGAAGTACGTCGGAGACCCTCGGTTCGGTCCGGTCCCGGTAAATGATCTGATTTCAAAAGAGCTGGGCGAAAAACGCGCAGCTCTGATCCAGATGAATAAGGCAGCGTGCAAGGTTCTGCCTTCTGAGCTGACCGAAAAGCTGAATGCCAAAGGACACGAAACCATTTATATGTCTGCAATCGATGCGGAAGGGAACATCGTGTCGCTGATTCAGTCGAACTACAGCGGATTTGGAACAGGCATGGTAGCACCCGGGGCGGGATTCTCGTTCCACAACCGCGGCGCCGGGTTCGATCTGCAGCCGGGAAAGCCTAACTCGCTGGAGGGGCACAAGCGGCCGCTACACACGATCATCCCTGCCTTTATGGAGAAAGATGACCTTAGGATCGGGTTCGGAATCATGGGCGGGTGGAACCAGCCGCAGGCGCATGCGCAGTTCGTATCGAACGTAGTTGACTTTGGAATGAACGTCCAGCAGGCGCTTGAGGCAGGGCGCTTCACCAAGTCGACGTTCGACGGCTGCGATGTCCAGATGGAGGCTCGCATTCCGGAAGGAGTTCGCACCGACCTTGCCCGCCGTGGACACGTCATCACCACGATGCCCAATTACAGCAGCGTTATGGGCTTCGGTTCCGCCGTAGTTCGGGATAAAAAGCGGGCTGTCAATTTCAGCGGAACGGACCCGCGAGTCGACGGCGCTGCAATTCCGCAACAGGCGCCGGCGCTGCTCAAATAGACTCGTATGACAGATCTCCGCTATCCCGTCGGGCGTTTCACCGCCCCTCCGACCATCACTGAACAGGACCGGCAGTCCGCGATCGATACCATCGCCGGGCTGCCGGCAGATATCCGGATCGCGACAAAGGGTCTGACCGATTCTCAGCTCGATACGCCGTATCGACCCGACGGCTGGACAGTCCGTCAGGTGGTCCATCACGTAGCGGACTCCCACATGAACAGCTATATTCGGTGCCGCCTCGCGCTGACAGAAGACGAGCCAACAATCAAGCCATATGACGAGGCGAAGTGGGCGATGCTGCCGGACGCCCGGCATGAGGATGTCGGAGTCTCGCTGGATCTGATCGAGTCAATGCACCGTCGCTGGACGGTGCTGCTTCGGTCGCTAAAAGATAACGAATGGGCTCGAACGTTTCGTCATCCGGAGCGCGGCCTGATGCGCCTCGATGTTAACGCGCTGCTGTACGCATGGCACAGCAAGCACCACGTTGCACACATCGACAGTCTTCGGCAGCGAAACTGCTGGTAAGCGCTAAATCCGCCAGCGCAGAAACGCCCCGACGCCGCCAACCTCGGCGAGCAACGCCGGATCCTCTATGAAGGTGACCGTCGCATCCGTCTGGCGCGCTTTCGTGACCAGCAGGTCAGGCAGGAGGACGATCCGTGGTTCATCGCTCTCAGTTCCGCCGCCTGAATCGGGCACCTCGGGCGCAAGGATCGCATCTACCGGCTCTTCTGCCGGGTGCTCCTGTTCCAGCGCGACACTGATCAGGAGCTCATCCGCCTGTCCGTTCGCGAGCGCTTCGAGCGTACTTTCCGGACCGACGCACGCAAGGCCCCGGGAGCGGTATTCGCGCATCAGCCGATCGACCTTCTCCGAATCAGACTTCGCGTCTTCCTCGCGCATACGCTCCAGAGTCGCCTCGAACACCTCCTGGTCTGAGGCCTTCAGGTCAAGCTTCACCGTATCCACGACGTTCGCAGCCAGGTGCTTCGGCATTTCTTGCTGAAGCGCGGAAAGGATTGTCACGTCACCGGCGAGAATAATGGACTTAATATTGTCCTCTCGGGTAATTCGGTCGAGTGTGTCCACCAGTTCCTTTGCGTGACTCTGGTGCGCGTTCTGTACCCGTCGCTGGTACCGAGCCTGTGACCAGCCTCCGACCTTCACGCGTTGCATCTTCTTCCCCTTGACCTCTGCCGTGTCAAGAGTCTGCCCGAGCCCGAATGTAAAGATACGGGCGGAGTTTGCATCCGTCAGCAGCGCGGCGTAGCGAGGATATTCATCGTCGAGCCGAGCCAGGTGATAGAGATGAGGTTGGTTGTAGACATACAGCTTGTGCTCCTCTACGGGGACATTTAGCTGTACCGCTTCCCACAGATCCGCCCCGGAACATGCGAAGACCGCAACGCCATTGGCCGACGGAACGAGTTCGTCATCGAGCCACGCCTGAATACGCTGAACATCGGCTTCCAGGCTCTTGCGTTCCTCGGATCCTGAGGGCCACGTCTTGACCACGCCATTCAGTTCCTTCTTCAGAAACTGTTGGTATTGATCGCGACCGTGGTCGTCCGCTTGCGTGTTCAGGTACAGCGAGATCACGGGCAGCGTCCCTGGCTCATACGCCAGAAGTCGCTCCAGAGGCTCGTCTATCGAATTGAGGAGAGGAGTTTCACTTGTGTCAGCAGTTGCCACGCCGGGCAGTATGCAAACGTACTACCAGCTCCTAAGTTGTTGATCTCACGTGTGCAGCGAAGGGAAATTCTACCGAACCACCGCGCCCGGCACCTTCCTGCCTGCGCTTCCTCGGTCCGGCAGGATTCCGCTCGCCAGGACTGAACGTCAGGATGACGTCGACAACCAGTCTCCCAGGATCCGGCTTGATGGTCGAGCGGGTTCGGCCGAGGTTGTCAAGAACATTCGGCATGTCTGCCAGGAATGAATCGGGATATTCGAAATCGAAAGGAGCCTTCTCCGCCAACGCCCACATTTTCCGGATCTGGGGTTCCGACGTAATGTCGAGTCCATCGATCTCGAGTTTGCCCATTCTGTACTGCGGACCGGGGTCCACATTGATCGCAACGTCGACCGTTTTCGACTTGTCGTCAATCTTTGGCTGTGCCTTGGCAGCAGCATCCATGTATCCGCGCCGCTTCAGGTATTTCTCAATACGCTTCGCACCCTCATCGATGGCGTGCATATCCACGGTTTCATTGATGCGGAAAGCCCCTTCTTTTGCGAGGCGCGGATTGTCGGCCATCTCACCTGTGATGTTCACTTCCCTAAGCTTAAAAACAGGTCCCTCAGTAATATGGACTGTGACGTTGACGCCCTTCACGTCGCTCGCCGGCGTGGTCTCGATCCGGGGAAAATTGACGCGCATATATCCCAAAGCTTCGTACTGAGGCCGGATGCTCGCATCAAGAATCTGGCGGAACCGCGGCTCGGTATAAAGCGCTCCGATACCCGCACCTACGATCGACTGCTGAAGTGCCGGCGTTGCAATTGCCCGATTGCCGACGAACTTTACCTGCGCAACAGCGGGCAGCGCTGCGGGCTGAAAAACCACTTCCAGCTGACCTTTCGGATCCGGGGTCAGCTTACCGACGATCTTCAGGGGCTTGTTCCTGGCCGCCAAAAACTGCTCGAGGTTGCCAGTGAATCGCTTGAGGATTGGTTCGGTTGCGGGGATGCGATCCGCAAACATCGGTTCCTGCTGTTTCAGGTAAGCCCTGAGTTCTGCGTCGGGAACGTCGATGGCCTCGAACCGGTACGTAAATGCCTGTCCGATCTCTTTGACCTCGAAGGTGGCGGCGTACCCGCCCTTGTTGCCCGAAGGAGCGTAACGGTAGGCGACAGTTTCGAACAGGCCGGAGTCGAGCAGGCGCTTCTGGGCCGCGTCGAAATCGGCTTTCAGGACTGCCTGTCCCGGCTGAATGCCGCTCATCTTGATGATCTCTTCGTCTGAAAACTGCTTGTTGCCATCAACGCGAATGGATTCGACGGGAAAGGGCTTCGAGGGATCGACAACAACCTGCTGCTTGCTGGGCGCCGGAGCTGGCTTTTTGCGCGCGGGCGGGACGGCGGAAACCGCTGCCGCTGCGAATAGAACTATCCCAACTGTGCGAAGGACAGGCACACTCATAGGACGCTTGAGCCGACCGCCGGAGTTGCAAATTCTTCTTATAATGACGACTGCACTGGAGGACACCATGAAGCTGTTCAGGCTATTGCTGGCGGTTGGACTGGCCGCTGTTCCGGCGCTCGCACAGCGCCACACGCTGGCCCAGTTCAACCCACAAACGGAAGAGGGCAAGGTTTTGCAGGCGATCTCCACTGAGCAGGACGGAAACCGCAAGCTGGCTCTTATGGAGGAGTTTGCCTCGAAGTACCCAAAGCACGAAGCAACAAGCTGGGTACTGTACCAGATGCAGACCGACGCGCTGAAGGCGAACCAGTTCGACAAAGCGATTGACGCGGGCGAAAAGCTCCTGGCAATGGATCCGCTCGACGTCGATGCTGCCTACAACAATCTGAAAGCGGCCGAAGGCAAGAAAGATACAACCGCGATCATCAGGTGGGCTCAGATGACTTCATCGCTTGCCCGCAAGGCGGAGGGTGTTCCGAAGGGCCCCCAGCAGTCTGAAGAGGATCATAAGACGGCCGTCGAGTCGGCTAAAAACTCCTCTCTGTACAGCGACTATGCGCTCTCGAATGCGGCTCTGACCGAAACGGATTCGGCGAAGGCCATGGCTGCTGTTGATGCCCTTGCGACGCAGAATCCGCGCAGTCAATACCTGGATGCTGCGCTTCCCAAATACATCTACGCAGCGCGTCAGACGAACAACACGCCTGCTGCGGTGGCACTTGGCGAAAAAGCTGCTGCTACCGGCGTGTTCAACGAGGATCTGCTTCTGTTAATGGCCGATTTCTATATGAATCAAAAGAAGGATGCGGCAAAGACGATAGCCTACAGCTCGAAGCTGGTGGAAGTCCTCGGAGGAAAGCAAAAGCCGCAAGGTGTGTCGGACGCAGACTGGGACAAAAAGCGAAACACAATGCTTGGGCTCGGCTACTGGATGGAAGGCACAACGCTCTCATCTCTTCCCGACAAGCAGGCTGAAGCGGACAAGGCATTACGAGCCTCACTGCCATTGATTCAAGGCAATGATCAGCTGATGGGTCCGGCTTTGTTTTACCTTGGGCTTGTGAACTACCAGATGGGTAAAGGTGTCAAAGGCGGCAGTCCCCGGACGGCCGATGCCGTTAAATTTATGCAGCAGTCCGCCTCGATCAGGGGTCCGTTCCAGGCGAAAGCGCAGAGCAACGTGGCCGTTATGCGCAAGGAATCCGCTGCTCGGTGAGGCGACGGCAGGCAGCACTCGCACTCGCGCTCGCGGCTGTCGCGGCTTTAAGCAGTCCAGCGGCAAAAACGGTTTCGGACGCGGAGGTCGCTCAGGTCCAACACTCTGCGCTGATCATCGACACGCATAACGACACCCCGATGAAGGTGATCAATGGCTTCGATATCACCAGGTCTTCTCCATCGGCGAGTACAGATCTGCCACGGATTCGTGCCGGAAATATCGGCGCAATCTTCTTCGCCGCTTATGTCCCGAAGAAGTATGCCGGTCACGGCGCGGCAGACTACTGTCGCCGTGTTATTGGCTCCATACGCGACGGCATTGTCGCGAAACATCCGTCCGAGTTCGCGCTTGCTACCACGGCTGCAGACATCGAAGCTATTCACAAGCAGGGCAAAGTCGCGGCGTTAATCGGGATTGAAGGCGGTCACGCGATTGAAGACCGGCTGGATCTGCTTCGCGAGTTCGCGGGTCTCGGCGCCCGTTATATGACGCTGACTCACACGAATACGAACAACTGGGCTGATTCCTCGGGCGACAAGCCTCGCCATGGCGGACTTACAGAGTTCGGGCGGAAAGTCGTGCTTGAGATGAATCGCCTGGGAATGATTGTCGACATTTCACACGTTTCGGACGACACGTTCCGAGATGTTCTGGATGTGAGCAAAGCGCCGGTGTTCGCGTCCCATTCCTCGTGCCGGGCAATCTCGCTCGCGAAGCGAAACATGACCGACGACATGCTGCGAGCACTTGCCGGACAGGGCGGTGTCATTCAGATCAATTTCAATTGCGGCTTTCTCAATGAGGGCGTTCGTAATGACCATCTCGCAGAGAAAAAGCTGCTCGATGCTCGCATAGGCGAGAACATGGACCGGCTGCGTGCCGAGACTGAAAAACGCTTCCGGCGAGCAACGCTTGCCGATGTCGTCGAGCACATCGATCACGCAGTGAAGATCGCAGGCATCGACCATGTCGGAATCGGCAGCGATTACGACGGCGTTAACTGCACACCCGCAGGGCTGGACGACTACAGTCATTTCCCTGACCTCACGCGCGCGCTGCTCGAGAAAGGTTACACGGCTGAGCAGATTCGCAAGATCTATGGCGGCAACACGCTGCGACTCATGCGCGACGTCGAGCGGATTGCCGCGATGCAAGGCCGTGGAAGAGATACTCAATAACCTGCTGCCCGGAGAGAGGGTGCTGGACCTTGGCTCTCAACGAGGCTCCTTCCCTGCCTCGATTTGCGATCACGCCGTTGTAGTTGTTCGGGTCGATATTCAGCGGCCGGAGTCGGGACCGCAGGACAGCAGTTTCTTCGTGCAGGCAGACGCTGCAAAGCTCCCCGTTCCGAAACTGCTGCTTCAACGCGGTGATCTCGAACCACAGTCTGGAGCACATGACCGAGTTGGATCGAGTGCTCTCTGAGGTCGGCCGATTGCTCGCGCCTGGCGCCGCGTTCTTCGCTGCCGTTCCGGACGCCTCGACGCTGTCTGATCGGGTCTACCGCTTCATAGGAAAGGGTGGCGGACACGTCAATGCCTTTGTCTCGGCTGAAGGAATCGCTTCATTGATCCGCAAGCAAACGGGACTCGATCTTCGCGCCACTCGCCTGCTCCACACTGGCTGGAGCATATTACGGCGGCGGCCCGGCCAAAATGCCAGACGCTTGTGGCTGTTCGGCGGCGGACACCCGGCCTTTGTCAGACGCGTCAATCGCTACGCGCGTCTGGTCGATCAGCGGCTTGGGACACGATTCAGTGTCTACGGCTGGGCCTTCTGGTTCGGTGAAATACGCCAGCAGGTGGATGCCACCCCGCGAACGTTGGTCTGCAGCAACTGTGGCGCGGGCCTCCCGGAAGAACGACTCGCTTGCCCTTATTGTGCTGAGCCCCTGATTCCGGTGTAGCAGAGCAAGGACTGGCCGGATCCTGAGATTCGGTCTGGGCCATCTTCCGAGCCGTCGAACAGCCACAGCGTCTCAGCCAGCAGCAATGCCACAGCCCAAGCACACCCGTAGGGGGAAAACAAGTATGCGAGCCAGCTTGCAATTGAAGTAAGGTGCGAACTTTTAAGCCCGGGTCAGACGGTTGATACCTGAACCAGCCCGTCGCCGCTTGCGATGGAGGCGGCCTGTTCCTCAGTCAATTCCGTCGTCTTTGCGTGCATGTTCATCGAGCAGAACTTCGGTCCGCACATCGAACAGAAGTGAGCTTCTTTAAAGCCTTCTTCCGGCAGCGTCTCGTCGTGCATCGAGCGCGCGGTCTCCGGGTCCAGCGACAACTCGAACTGGCGGTTCCAGTCGAAGTTGTACCGTGCTCGCGAAAGCTCGTCATCCCGGTCCCGTGCGCCGGGGCGTTTGCGCGCGATGTCGGCGGCATGCGCCGCGATCTTATAAGCGATGATGCCCTGGTGAACGTCTTCCCTGTTCGGCAGCCCGAGATGCTCTTTGGGAGTCACGTAGCAGAGCATGGATGCGCCATGCCATCCAATCATGGCGGCGCCGATAGCGGATGTGATGTGGTCGTACCCCGGCGCAATGTCCGTCACAAGCGGGCCCAGCGTGTAGAACGGCGCTTCGTGGCAGAGCTCGAGTTCCTTCTGCACCTGCAGCTCGATCTGATCCAGCGGAATGTGTCCCGGACCTTCGATCATGGTCTGAACGTCGTATTCCCAGGCAACCTTGGTCAGTTCGCCAAGAGTCTTCAGTTCAGCGAACTGTGCTTCATCACTTGCGTCTGCCAGACAGCCTGGTCTCAGGCCGTCTCCCAGCGAGAAGCTGACGTCATGCTTCCGGAGGATTTTGCAGAAATCGTCGAAATGCTCATACAGAAAATTCTGGCGATGATTTTTGACCATCCATTCAGCCAGAATCGAGCCGCCCCGGCTCACAATCCCGGTGATGCGCTTTGAAGCCATCGGGACGTACTGGACCAGCACACCCGCGTGGATAGTCATGTAGTCGACGCCCTGTTCGGCTTGTTCTTCAACCACCTCGAGCATGATCTCGGCAGTGAGATCCTCGACGCGGCGAACACGTGAGAGCGCCTCATAAATCGGGACGGTGCCGACCGGTATCGGCGAGTTCTCGATGATCGCTCGGCGGATTCGCGGGATGTCGCCGCCCGTCGAGAGATCCATCACGGTATCCGCGCCGAACTTCACGCAATACCGGAGCTTATCCAGTTCCTCGTCGATATTCGATGTTGTCGCGGAGTTGCCGATATTAGCGTTGATCTTGCACGTCGAAGCCACGCCGATCGCCATCGGCTCCAGTGATCGATGATGGATGTTCGCGGGTATGATCATGCGCCCGCGGGCCACTTCGGACCGGATGAGTTCCGGCGAGAGCTTTTCGCGTCGTGCGACATACTCCATTTCACCGGTGACTACCCCCTTGCGGGCGTAGTGCATCTGTGTCCGGACCAAATCGTTCTGTCGTGAGGCAACCCACTGTTCCCGCATGGACCGATTATCACACGTACCGTTTCCGCTGATTTTGCAGGGGGTTTGTAGCGGGTCAGAGTGTAGATTTGTTACACTAAGTGCGGTCGGCCAGGTAGCTCAGGGGTAGAGCGCAGCCCTGAAAAGGCTGGCGTCGGCGGTTCAAATCCGTCCCTGGCCACCACTTCTTCACAGACACCCCCTCGGTTGTTCAAGGCAGTTAGTCCTTTCACACCTTGTGACACAGTTGACGTTGCGCAGACGCCGACTCGGAACGTCCGTCCACGAAAGCAATAAAATGGGAACCTTCGTTTCCAGTTGCCGTGGTGGAATCGTGTCACCATAACGGCATGCTCTCGCGCAGAAATTGGTTTCTGGCCTCCGCTGCCGGTAGCGGAGCGTTTGCCCAGTCGAACGGCAGTCACGGCATGCCTGCGATCAGCGGCAAAGAAATCGTCATCTCCAGCGCTAATGGACTCGCGGCGTGTGACAAAGCGCTGTCGATCATTCAGGCGGGAGGAGATACTCTGGACGCGGTCGTCGCTGGCGTAAATATCGTTGAGGACGATCCGGAAGATAACTCGGTCGGCTATGGAGGCCTGCCAAATGAGCTCGGGATCGTCGAGCTCGATGCCTCGGTCATGCACGGGCCAACACGCCGCGCCGGGTCTGTGGCTTCGATACAGAACATCAAGAATCCATCGAAGGTTGCCAAACTCGTCATGGAGCAAACCGATCACATCATGCTGGTGGGAAACGGAGCTCTGGAGTTCGCGAAGGTGTGGGGCTTCAAAGAAGAAAACCTGCTGACTGAGAAGTCGCGGCTCGCCTGGCTGGTCTGGAAGCAGAGTCTTCGCGATCCGGAAGGCCACAACAACTGGATCGAAGGTGTGGATGGCCCCGCGGGAAAGAAGACGACTGCGAACCTTGCTGTGCCGGATTCGATCCGGCGCCAGTTCCCGAACACCCAGCCCGAGACACTCGCGTGGGCGTGGGAAGTCGCTCGCAAGCCAATAACAGGAACAATCAACTGTATGGGCTTGAACAAAAAGGGCGAGATGAGCGGAGTTACGACAACCAGTGGCTTGTCGTGGAAGATCCCCGGACGCGTCGGAGACTCACCGATAATCGGTGCGGGATTGTATGTCGATCAGGACATCGGCGCGGCAGGTTCAACCGGACGTGGCGAAGAGAACATTCGGATTGCCGGCGCACACACCATCGTTGAAAACATGCGCAACGGCATGCGTCCGCAGGATGCCTGCATGAATGCTCTGCAACGAATCGCGCGCAACTTCGACAACGATCGCAAACGGCTCGAAAAGTTCGACATTAACTTCTATGCGTTGCGGCGCGACGGGGAGTTTGCCGGAGCCTCTCTCTGGAACGGGATAGTGAAACAAACGGGAGCCTTTGTCTCACGGCAGTTCGCTGTGGCTAATGGCGGAAAGTCGAAGTTGTACGATTGTGTCAATCTGCTAGATCGACGCGGCTAGCTGACGTCGCCGCCGCGTAAACAGCGCCGCGATGCCTTCCCACTTCCGGATAATCAGTTCTGTCACGTCAAGCAGAACTGCGAGGGCAAGCAGCGCTGGCCACAATTGCATCACTCCGGCAATCGAGCGGCCGGATGCGTCAAACACCTGAGACGGATTCGGATTGAATCGGCCGCCCGTGTACTGCGCGACTCGGCGGAGCAACGACTCGTTGTTACCGAACTGCGTCATCTCTTCTTCTTCCCGGTACAGGCCCGTCTCGGGAAACACCGCAGAGTCTGCAAGCGGCCGCACGCGAAACAGCCCTCGACGACCGCCGATGTGCGTCTCGCCGCGATACGTTCCTTCAGCCACCTTCTTCACAGGGATGGTCTGCTTAAAGTCGTTAGGCCCGAGAACGAAGATATCGGGGACGCGCGTCGGTGCATCAAGGCGACTGGCGAGTTTGTATTCGACCGTCAGATTTCCGCTTGCATTGTCATAGGCGACGCGCGCTTCACCTGACTGCGCATGAGGAAGCAGGTCGCGAAACAGATTGATCCAGAACTTGTCGAACCCTTCCCAGGCCACCCACTTCTCCGCCCAGCGCGCCTTCGCATCCGACGTGAAGACCGCCGACCGGCCGAGACCAAACTGCCATGTCGCCAGCAAGGGATCGTTCGGTTCGATTTTCAGGATGTTGTCTGCTCCCGGCTTGGAAATGAATTTGACGTAACCACGAAGCGGCGGAGCCGACTCCATTCCAACGCCGTCGAGCACTGCAGATTTATGCACGACAATAGGCGTAATCGGTTTCTCTATCGCCGTCGAGCCGGTGTGTTCCATAACATCCTTCAGCAGGATCTGCTCGAGCCCGGTCGGATCAGTGAGGAAATAGGAGCGGCCCTTTGCGGTACTCGCCACCTTTTCCAGATACGCGCGGTTTACGTCCTGCCCAAGGCCGACAGTCGAGATCGTGACTCGTTTTTGCGAGGCCTCTTTGGCAAGATTCAGGCTATCGCCTTCTTCCGAAATACCGTCTGTAAGCAGCACAATGTGACGGTACGTTGCTGCCATCTGGGCAGCGATTTTCCGGTACGCTTCCGACAGCGCCGGCGCAATCTGGGTACCGCCGTCAGGCGTGATGCCCGCGATCATACGCTTGATCGTGCTGCGATCTTCAGCGCGGCGAATCGGTACGGCCCAGTGAAAAGAATTGTCAAAGATCAGCACTCCGACCTGATCGGAAGGACGAAGGTTCTCGATCACACCGATAGAAGCCAGACGCGCCAACTCCATCTTGCGGCCTTCCATCGATGAAGACTTGTCGATGATCAGAACGACGCAGGTGCCTTCCGGCGATTTTGGAGGCGCGAGTTTCGCGGGTAATGTACGGTCGAGCGCGTCTTCCGGCTTCTTCTCTTTTTCCTCACGATAAACGTTGCGCTCACCACCTATGAGCAGCAACCCGCCGCCATCGCGTACGAACTTCTCGATTTGCTCCTTGCGCGGCAACGGCAGTGCATCTACGTCCCAGTTGTTAAACACCAGCATCTGGTAATCGCTGAGGCTCGGTGTCACTGCGTCCTGTGACCGATCGATTACGAACTGCGCGGCTGTCAGGGTATCCAGAAGGTGCTTCTCAGTTCCGTCAGGATCATTGGACAGATAAAGAACTTTCGGTTTGCGAAGGGTCAGTGCCCGCTCGAAGCGCACCTCATTGTTTTTGCTGCCGCGCACAACCCCGGATAACTCCACCGCTCCTGCGGTGTTGATGGCCGTGTGGAGACGAACGTAGTTGCTGCCCTGCTCGAGCGCGACGTTCTGGGTCCCGAGTTTTCTCCCTTCGGCAGCTAATTCGATCGTCGCTGCGGCCTTCGCAGGTGAGTTCAGCACCAGATCGATCGGAAATTTTTCGCCGGAGAACGCAAGGCTCGGCAGGGTAACAGACTCGATATTCAGTTCTGGCCGCTTCGGTCCAGTAAGCGGGAACGTATCGACAGGAACGTTCAGATCACGTGCAAGCCACGCCGCACGTGCAACGCTGCCTTCGTTTTCATTCCCGTCCGAAATCAGGGCAAGTCGTGGGACCAGACCACCCGGCATCGAGGCAACGCCGTCACGGATTGCGGCTTCGATGTCCGTTGCGCGCCCCGCCTCGCCGGCCGTTCTGCGGAAGTCCCATTTGCTGTTATGCTCTTCAGCCGCGACCGAACGTGTTGCACGGGCGAACGGAATCACCTGCATCCAGTTACGGCCGCGTGCCGAGTCCATCTTCGACACGAGTTGGGAGGCACGCGCCAGATCGTCTCGCGACAGGCCTGCAGATGTATCCACCAACACCATCGTGGAGACTTTGTTTTCGGAGATGGTGACGGCTGGTTCTGCCAGTGCGAGAATTACCAGCGTCAACATCGCAGCTTTCAGCAGCAGGTTGAGGCGTCGCGGCGCGCGCGTCCATTGCCAGAGGACCAGCGCTGCCGGAAGAACCAGCAGCAGGAGAACCCACGCCCTCGCGAATGTCACGACGCCTTCCTCCATTCGGGGCCGGAGGAAGCTGCAACTGTCGACGGCACATGACCAGTCATCGTCCGGCGGCGGCCGAACCATAGCCACTCAATCACAAGTCCGGCGGCGCCAATGATCGCGAGAATCTGCCACAGATCCCGTGAGATTGCCTGGCCAAAGCCATTTGGAAGTCCGCGCCTCACACCAGCCGGTATCGACCAGTCGCTTTCGCCGACTTCAGGCAATGACAGCGAGAAAACCTGTTCCCGATCGCCTGCCAGTACGCGGACAACCCCGGGGGAACCCGCAAAGAACCGCACCGTGTTGTTAACGATCGTGTACGGGAGTTCCTGTTTGTCGATCAGCACGCGGATCTGGCTGGGATCTGCCGCCGTTCCTGGCTCGAGGGTTGCAGTGACGGTCCCGACCGGCGTTCCGTGAACTTCAGCGACGCGGAAGGCGTCAGACTGGACCCAACGCAGGATGTTCGCCATGAGCAGAGGAGTGCTCAGGTCAAATTTCAGATCACTTGCGACAGGGTCGAAGCCGAGGGCAACCCAATGTTTCTCCGGTCGCACCACTACGATGGCCGAGCCCTCCACATCCGCAAGAACGATGTCATTTCTGGCCGGCGCGAGAATCTCGCCGGAGCCGACGCGTTCGTCACGGCTCCGCAGGCCTGAAGTGATCGCATGCACCGGATGCCACGTAACGTTTTTCGGCTCGCTGAAAGTGGACCGGATACGGAACGGAGAACCGTCCGGCGGCTGAATGAACACAATCGGAACGTTCGGAACCGGTGATGGAGTGAACCGGTCCGCAAGAATCACCTGAGCATTGTTATTATTCGCGCGATACGCGGCAGGTGGATAGAACGTTGCCCTCACCTGTGGATGGGCCGCGAGCACGGGCCGCAACGCTTCCGGGTGCTCGGTATAGACCGCAACGTTGACGTACTTCAGCTCTGGCAATTCGAGAATCGCCCGATTATCGTCGAGCAGCGCATCGCGCACGGGGAGCCGGGCCTCGATCCAGCCGGCAGCCTTGGTTCGGTACTGGAAAGTGTGAGTCTCGGTCGCGCCCGCCCGAACATCTACAAGCATGCTCCCCGCCGGTGCTCCGCCAAACGCAAGCGTGATCGGGACGCGGCGAGCCGTCCCGCTGTAGTTATGGATGGCGACGAAGATGTTCCACTGTTCCGGATCTGTATCCGTTCGGCGCGCACCGATACTCACAAGCCCAAAATTTTCGCTCGGGCCTGCAACCTCGAGTACGCGAAGGTTCCTCGGCGGATTAACCGGTTTCCCGCTCTCCGAGACACGAACTCCTCCCGCGTAAATGATTTCGCCGTACTTGCTGTTGTGAAGCTTGCGGATCTGGTCCGCGAACAAGAGTGCCTGATCGAGATTCAGGGCGGATGCGCCGGGACGCGTTTCGTCTATCGCCCGCTCGATTTTGTCTCGATTCTTCTCCATCCCGGTTGCCGGAGAGGGCAGGCCTTCAACCCGAACAACCATCACACGGTCCGACGGAGGCAGCGAGCGAACAAAGGACCGGGCTTTACGCTTCGCTTCATCCAGCAGAATGCTCTGACCGTTGGCTGTTCTTGCGCCCATCCACGAGGAAGAATCCAGCAGCAGTACATGGTCCCGCTGAGCTGTTTCGCGATTTCCGATTTTCAGCTGAGCGAGCGCGAGCAGCAGGAGCGCAAGCGACAACAGTTGCAGCAGCAGCGACCAGGGCTGTTGGATCCAGCGGCGCCGGGACGAGGGTACCGGCTGCGATGCGTGCACCCAGAACCGGAGCGTCGAGACGACCTGCTTTCGCCGGGCTCGGCTAAGCAGATATAAAGTGACCACGAGACCGCTGATGGTCCCGAACAGGAGCAGAAACTCTGGCAGGCTCAGGAGGTTGAAGAACATCTACTGAATGCCTCCGACGCGCATTAAAGAGTCGAAGATCGCCTCTTCGAGCAGCGCCGTCGTTGGGATACCGACGTATCGCCCGCCACTTCGGTTTGCAACCAATTGCAGGCGCCTGGAATATTCGTCGAAGGCCTCGGTGTAGTGCTTGCGTGCACTTGCATCAACCGAAAGCTCGATGTGTGCACCCGTTTCGGCGTCGATGAGGTCGAGTTCGCCATCCCATGTCGGCTCCCGATCTTCTGGTTTCCAGACCTGGATAAGACTGATTTCATGGCCGTAATCGGCCAGGAACTGCAGGGGGCGCTCAACGTCGTTGTCGTCGAGGAAATCCGAGATAACCAGGACGAGTCCACGCTGGGGCCATGCTGCTGCGAAACTTCGGATTACCTCCTGGTAGTTCGTCCGGCCGCCGTGTTTCAGCCCGGCCAGGAACTGCGATACCGGCAGGAAACGGTGCCGTCCGCCGCTGCACATAACGTGCTCATCGAGCTTGTCCCGAAATGGCTGAAGACAAATCGTATCGAGCCGGACCAGCCCGATGTAGCACAGCGCTCCTGCCAGCTTTCGGGCGTAGTCGAACTTGCCCTCCATCGAAGCGCTGCAATCGAGCAGGATTCGGACCGGAATTCGCGGCTCGACCTGGAACATCTTCAAAAACAGTTTTTCCAGACGCAGGTACGCGCGCCAGTTAACTGCTCGGAGATCGTCGCCGTGGTGGAAGTGGCGGTGATCGAGAAACTCCTGGCCAAGCCCTGAGAATCGCGAAGGGATCCTGCCCCCCACGAGTCCGCTAAACGACTTCTGCCAGTGCAGCGTCAGGCGTTCCAGTTTATGCAGGAAATCCTGATCCAGAAGGGGAGACTGCTGCTCTGTCATACTGCGAGAACTCAGGCGGCAACGGCAGGTGAGATCGCCGGGATAAGTTTCTTCAGGATTGTGTCGGGCGTGACACCGTCCGCATGGGCGTCGAAATTTAGAATGATCCGGTGACGGAGCACGCTGCCGGCAACGTGCCGAATGTCATCGACGCTCAGGTTGATGCGTCCACGCATCAGCGCAAGCACGCGACCGCACTCCACAAGCGCCTGAGCACCTCGGGGTGAGCTTCCGTAGCGGATGTAGCGGTTCGACAGGTCATGCGCATTGTTAGTTCCCGGCTGCGTCGCCATTACGAGATCTACAGCGTAGTCTTTGACGTGCTTGGCTACCAGAACCTGGCGGCATGCGTTCCGAAGACCCAGAATCCCCTGTCGATCCAGGACTTGCTCGATTGGTGTTTCCTCCCGCTGAATCGTACGATCGACCACGACGGAAAGCTCATCGCGGGAGGGATAGTTCACCACAATCTTCATCAGGAAGCGATCGAGCTGGGCTTCAGGAAGCGGGTAGGTGCCTTCCATTTCGATTGGATTCTGGGTTGCCATCACAAGGAACGGTGTTTCCAGTTCGTGTGTAATCGTGCCGCTTGTGACAGTGCGTTCCTGCATCGCCTCCAGCAAAGCCGATTGGGTCTTGGGCGTTGCCCTGTTGATCTCGTCCGCAAGCACGAGATTCGCGAAGACTGGTCCGGGTTGAAACTTGAGTGCCTTTTGTCCCCGATCGTCTGTCTCCATGATCATGCTGCCGACAATGTCGGCCGGCATCAGGTCCGGAGTGAACTGGATACGGGAATAACGAAGATGCAGGACGCGGCCGAGTGTACGGAGCAGCGTTGTTTTCCCGAGTCCCGGAACGCCCTCCAGCAGCACGTGGCCTCCGGACAGGAGGCAGATCAGGACACCGTCGACCACATCCTGTTGTCCGACAATGATCTTGCCGATCTCCTGGCGGACACTCTCCAGTCTCGATACAGCTTGCTGCAACTCGCCTTCTGTCACGCTTCTCATGGTATCGCAGTAGCGCGTTGAGGCG
This sequence comes from Bryobacteraceae bacterium, assembly GCA_963794765.1. Lineage (GTDB taxonomy): Bacteria > Acidobacteriota > Terriglobia > Bryobacterales > Bryobacteraceae > JAWXCM01. Next base: position 127,910 of record CAWCGC010000035.1, read on the forward strand.
TTTCGGTTATCGCTGCTCAAACAGACACATTGCGAACCGTTGGTGAGCGAGGAATCGCTCACGGGGCGCGTCAGGATTTTCGTGGGAAGGGAATAGCGTCGCCGAGATTCATCGAACCGCCGCCCTCACTCACATAATTGCGGTTCCAGTTCGGGATCTCGATCACGACGTCACCGGTGACGACGGCCTGGCAACCGAGACGCGAGTGCAGGGTCAGGCCAGGTGCCATCTCCAGCCGGTCGGCTTCGTCGTCATCCATCTCTGTCAGGTGACCGTCAGTAGCGTCCCTGACGATGATGTGGCAGGTGGTACAGGCACAGGACCCGCCGCACGCGTGTTCCAGCTGAATCCCAAAGTGTTCTGCGATATCAAGAATGGACTCAGGTTTTCCATGTTCGCCGTAAGGAAGTTGCCCGGACTCAAACTCAACAGTCCGGCCCTCCGGCAGGAACGTAACTTTCGGCACGCGGCCATTGTAGCGTATTTCCGACCATTCAGGTCCGATTTGATCGTTGACCGGGTAAACTCCACTTTGTCGATAGGGTTGGCCATGTTAGCCTGAACTGCATGGAGACGAATGCGCGCAGCATCGCCAAGGCAATCAGCTACAGGCTCCTGGGTTCGATCTCGACGGCTCTGATTGTGTTTCTTTTCAGCGGGAATGCGAAGATCTCGGTCGGTATCGGCGCGCTCGATGTAGTCACCAAACTCGCGCTTTATTATCTGCACGAACGCGTCTGGAATCACGTACCATTCGGCCGCGGTGATCGCGGAGCGCCGGACTACGAAATCTAGGACGAGTGATTCTCTTCCAGCTCCCTCACGCGTCCCGCAAAGTTTGCTGAATGGAACCGGCTCGGCTTGCAGTCGGTGCCCTCTTACGGCTCTACTACATCGTCCAGCAAATGCTCCAGTTGCCTGGTCCGGTCGGCGACGCGGGAATGGATTTGATTGAGCTCCGATTCAAGCTGGAATACGCGGTCCTGCAGGTGGAGGCAGGCGAGTATAGCAACGCGAAACGAGTCGACATTGCCGGACCTGGCTATTGTCGACATAAGTTCATCGACTTCGTTTGCAGCTCTTAGGATCTGTTCGGGGTCACCGGCGACCCGCAGAGTGAACGTCTGATTGAAGATGGAGAGTCGGACGGGTTGTTTTTCGGGCGGGTTGTTCGACCCATCCATGCGAGTCGTTAGTCGGACAGATTATCGAGCTGGCTGAGGAGCCGCTCAATTCGGGTTTTTACTTCGCCCCGGTCGGCGCGAAGCGATTCGACTTCTTCGGCCAGCTGCTTATTCTCGGCGCGAAGTTCAGCAGCCGCCGCCTCCGCAGCTTCCTTCTCGTGACGCAATTGCCCCACCAGTTGGACAGCCCGGAGGATCCGCTCCTCCAGGCTTGCCAGTGCGTCAGAACTCACACGGGGTGAATCTGTTGCTGCCATCGTTTACTGCACCTGCTGCGGGGATGCGTCTCGGGCCTTTTCTACCAGCGCCCGGAAACCCGGCTCATCGGCGAACGCGATTTCAGCGAGCATCTTACGATTCAGCGTGATTCCGGCGCGCTTCAGACCATCGATAAAACGGCTGTACGAAATTCCAGCCGTCCGGCACGCTGCATTGATTCGAACCACCCAAAGGGACCGGAAGTTGCGCTTCTTGTGCTTGCGGCCAATGTAGCCATGACGCAGTGAACGCTCTACGGCTTCCTGCGCTGCTCGGTAGAGCTTGCTCTTGTTTAAGAAAAATCCCTGCGCCAACGCGAGCGTTTTCTTACGACTGGCTCGGCGCTTTGATCCACGTTTTACTCTTGGCACGTTTCTTCTCCTTCTATGGACTTCTTATGTTTAAAAGGGGCGGAATAACGGGCACGTGCCCCGCGCTCCGTCCGCACCCCGAAGCAGGGAAAACCCTGCGGCTTAATAAGGAAGCATCGTATTGAGCTTGGCCTGATCCGCGACGTCAGCGACCGCGCTCTTGCCGAGCTTGCGCTTGCGCGAACGAGCCTTGCTCGTCAGAATGTGTCGGCCAAAGGCATGATTCCGAACGATCTTCCCCGTGCCCGTGCGCTTGAAACGCTTGGCCGCACCTTTATGTGTCTTCAGCTTAGGCATGATGGGATAAAACTTCCGAGGGGGATTTACAACCCTACTAGTGTAACAGAGAAACAGACACAGGTCGGCTGTGAAGTCGGAAGGCTCCGAACAGTATTGTAACCTGGAGGCGCTCAGACGCTGCGCTCTGAGCCAACAACGCCAACGATGTGCATTTCTTCAGCCCGAAGGATCTCAGATTAGGCGCGGATCCTCCCGCGATGAAGTTCGATCCGCTTCTGGCAAACCGCCAGTCCAGTCCCGGTCGTTAGCCCCAGCTCCAGCCCTTTCGAAACGCTGGCTTCAGCCACTTGTTCGCCTCAGAATTATTCGTAAACCGCATCTTCTGGGAGTCCCAGTCGAGCTTGCCCTCGTACTTCATGGCAATAACGCCCAGCAGCATCCAGGACACGAACGGCGCGGCCACATTGAAGTTGGAACATGCCGGCTCACCGCCTTTCGCGGCACGAATCCAGTCTCGGTAGTGACCCGGAGACCGCGTCAGCATCGGCGCAGGCAGCGTATAATCCTTCATCTTTGACGCTGGAAGCAGTCGAGTACGCTCGCCGTAGCATCCCGTCGTCAGCATCCCTTTATCGCCGACAAACAGGCTGCCGTTGATGTCGCTGTCGCCGAGCAGTTCCCCAGCCGGCACTCCCTGAATCTCTGGCTGCGCTGTCAGACTGTCATACCAGAAAACCTTCACCGGCGGCATCGTTCCACGCGCCGGGAAATCGAAGCGGATGACGGTCTGGTGAGGATACATCTCCTTACTGGTGCCTTCCTTCTTCAGGCACTCGACGCCCACTGGATTCCCCAGCTTCAGGGCCATGTTCGGCGTCCCCATAATGTGACACGCCATGTCTCCGATCGCGCCGCATCCGAAGTCCGGAAATCCTCTCCAGTTATGGGGCACGTAAGCAGGGCTGTATGGACGCATCGCAGCAACACCCAGCCAGACATCCCAGTCGAGCGTCGGGGGAACAGGCTCTTCTTTGATCGCGACGTCAGGCGCCTGCGGCCAGTAGTGGCCGGGACGGTCTGTCCATGCATGAACCTCCGTAACGTTGCCAATATCGCCGTTCCAGACGATCTCGCATGCCTGCCGCGCGCCTTCGTTGGAGTAGCCCTGATTGCCCATCTGGGTCGCCACGCCATACCGGTTGGCGGCCTTCATCATCTCCTGAGCTTCCCAGATCGTACGGGTCAGCGGCTTCTGGCAGTACACATGTTTGCCCCGCTCCATCGCCCAAACGGAAGCCGTCGCGTGCATGTGATCGGGAATCGAGACCGTTACCGCATCGATGTTCTTCTCTTTGTCGAGCATCTTGCGGAAGTCTTTGTATTTCGGGACATTCGGAAATTCAGTAAATGCCCTTGAAGCACGCTTCTCGTCAGCGTCAGCCATCGCGACCAGATTCTCGGTCGCGGTCACGCCTTTGATATCGGTATAACCCTTGCCGCCGGACCCGATCGCCGCATAATTCAGCTTTTCATTCGGCGACTTGTACCCGAGGTGCTTTAACGAGGCAACGCTGCCAAATCCTGCACTTGGCACTGCTCCTGCGAGCAAGGACCCGAAGAAGAAATGACGTCTGGACAAACTGTTTTCCGGCACGATTTGATGCTATCACCGCAACGCTTTTTCAGCCTTCCGCACCAGTCTCCACGCTCGTGATCCATCCGCGTAATACCCCGGAATCGTGCGCCGATGGACGAACCCCAGCGCGTGGTAAAACGCAAGCGCGGCGGCATTATCGGGTCGGACCATAAGGCCAATGTCAGACACTCCGTATCGTCGAAAGCGCCGCAGTAGTTCGCGTATCAGGATACGAGCGATGCCCTGCCGTCGAAACTCGCGGAACACAGCAACGGAATCGATCTCGGCCGAGGTTGACGTCCGAAGCCTGCCAATGCAGTAGCCCGCGATTCGGTTCCTCGCCTTCGCGATCAGGAAAAAATCAGGACACTGGCGAGCATAGAAGACGAACAGCTCTTTCGGCCACGCGTCCGACTCGAAGGCTTCCTCCTCAAGCACACTAAGCCGTGGCAAGTCGCGGGTCTGGAAAGTGCGGATCGTGATGGCGAGCAGGTTCAAGCAGTCGATTCTTTGTTACCGGACAGTATCGCAATCCATGTGGATAGCAGCTCATTGTCTTCAATCTGCGTTCATCGGCGGCTGAATCATATTTGTCTGTTCCGCAGCCTGATAGATTTCTAATTGTTAAGGAAACGTAAAGATTATTTTTACAGAGAATGCAACTCACCTGAAGCGATCGGGTTTTGGTTTACGACTGCCGGCGACACGAGTGGCGCCGAGCGGCACGCGGCGGGTGGTGACTTGGTCACCAGGGGTGGAGATCATATGACCAGACTTAATGCCTGCTCGGCATTTATTTCGTTAAGTCTTGCAGGGTTGTTCTGCGGTGTTTCTTTGCGGGCGCAAACGGCACCACCGAGCGTTTCCGCGTTAGCAGCGAATCGCTTCCTGCAACAGGCAAGCTGGGGACCGACTCCGGATTCCGCAGCTCGACTTCAGAGTATCGGGATGGATGCGTGGATCAATGAGCAATTCGCGACTCCGCCATCCGTTATTCCGGATATTCCGGCGGACGACAAGGGGCGGCACCCCATAGCTCCCATGCAGCAGATGTTCCTGTTCAACGCCGTGAACGCTCCGGATCAGTTGCGGCAGCGTGTCGCGTGGGCGCTCAGCCAGATCTGGGTCGTTTCGGGCCTGAAGCTAAATGACGCATCACAACTCTTGCCTTACTGGCGTTTGCTGCAGCAGGATGCGTTTGCGAACTACCGCCAAATCATGTCGGATGTCACCCTGAGTCCCGCAATGGGACATTACCTCGACATGGTGAACAATGACAAGCCGAATCCGGCAAAGGGAACCGGGGCCAACGAGAACTATGCGCGCGAGTTACTGCAGCTGTTCACCATCGGCCTCGATCAGTTGAATTCCAACGGAACGTATAAGCTCGACAGCACAGGGCAGCGAATGCCGACGTATAACCAGGACACAATTGAAGGGTTCGCGCGTGCATTTACTGGCTGGACGTATGCTCCGCTTCCGGGTGCGACCCCGAAGGCTCACAACCCGGCGAACTTCGCGGCACCCATGGTTGCGTACGAGGCAAACCACGATACCAGTGAGAAAGTGCTGCTCAACGGCGGTCGAATTTCTGCCGGCGGTAATGCAAAGGCGGACCTGGATGCGGCACTGGAAAACATCTTCGAACATCCGAATGTCGGTCCGTTCATTTCCCGTCAGCTGATACAGCATCTGGTGACTTCGTCGCCTTCGCCGAATTATGTCCGACGCATCAATGCAGTGTTTGCCAACAACGGCTCCGGACAACGCGGAGATATAGCGGCCGTCGTGAAAGCTATTTTGATGGACCCTGAAGCCCGGCAGGGCGATTCGGGATCCGGAGCAGTGGTGGCTCAACATCTGAGAGAGCCTGTGTTGTTTATGACGGCGGTTCTGCGTGCGATGCACTCCACCGTCACCACGACGAACGGTCTTCCGGCACATGCGTCGAACATGGGGCAGAATCCGTTCTATTCCCCGAGTGTATTCAATTACTTTCCTCCGGATTATCAAATCGGCGGAACAGATCTAAATGCACCGGAGTTCGGTATCTATTCGCCGTCAACAGCGATGCTGCGGCTCGACTTTCTGAACTCCCTCATTTTTAATCACAATATTTCGGGTGTCACAACAGACCTGACTTCCTGGGTGCAGCTTGCCTCCAGTCCTCAAAAGCTGCTCGACGCAATTGACACCACCTTTTATGCCGGTTCCATGCCGGCAGCGGAACGCACCTCCATACTGAGTGCCGTTACGGCCGCCGCAACCGCGACTGCAAAGGCACAAACCGCGCTCTATCTTGCTGCTGCTGCAAACATCTTCAGCGTTGCGCAATAGGTCTCAGGACATAAAGGAATTACAACAATGCAGGTCACTCGAAGAACTCTACTTCGCTCCAGTCTGGCCTTGGGAGTTGCTGGAGAATCCGGATTGCTCGGCCGCCTTGGCCGCCTCGCGGCGGCGACGCCGCCGTCCGAAGATTACAAGGCGCTGGTTTGCGTCTTTCTCTTCGGTGGCAATGACAGCAACAACATGATCGTCCCGATGGACAGTCAGCGGCTGAAGCTGTATCAGGCTACGAGGAAGAATCTCACGTTGCCGGTCACGGGCACGGGAGCGCTGCTGCCCGTTCAGGCGGCCTCCGGACTGCCGTTAGGTCTGCACCCGAACATGGCGGAAATCCAAAGCCTGTTCAACAGCAGGAGACTGGCTGTGGCAGCGAATATCGGCACCCTCCTTAAGCCGGTAACGCGAACCGACTTCCTCAACGGCACTACGGGATTGCCCGCAAACCTGTTCTCGCATTCCGATCAGCAGGCCGAGTGGCAAAGCTCTAATGCAAAAGGCCAGTCGACAACCGGCTGGGGAGGCCGGCTCGCAGACGCATTGAAGTACAAAAACTCTGGCAGTTTTCCCACGCTGGTGTCGGTTTCCGGTAACAACCTGTTCGGAGTGGGGCAATCCTCCAGTCCGGCTGCAATTAATCCCGGCACGCCCCTCGGGCTGCAGGGCTACACGACCAGTGCTTCGCAGTCGAGGCTAAATGCGGTTCAGGAACTGCTGACGATTGACGGAGGTGCAACTCTTGTTCACGAAGCCAACCGTATTCTGAAGCAGGGCATCGACAATGCAGCTGCATTGACCGCCGCGCTGAATGGTGCTCCGGCTCTGACCACGACGTTTCCTGCGAATAACCGGCTTGGGCAGCAGTTGCAGCAAATCGCGAAAATCATTCAGGTTCGGCATCAGCTTGGCTTGACGCGGCAGATCTTCTTTGCATCGATAGGCAGCTTCGACACACACACAAATCAGCTGACCGATCAGGGAAATCTGCTGACGCAGCTCAGCCAGGCGTTGATGGCATTCCAGAATGCGATGGCCGAGCTTGACGTGGAACAGAACGTGACGACGTTCACTGAGTCGGACTTCAGTCGGACGTTCCAGCCGAACTCCAATGGCGGGACGGATCACGCGTGGGGCTCTCATCAGCTCGTAATGGGAGGCGCTGTCCAGGGCGGGAACGTGTACGGAAATTTCCCGAGCCTTGCACTCGGCGCAGCCGATGATGCTGGCGATGAGGGCCGCTGGATTCCGGCATTCGCAACCGATCAGTATGCAGCGACGCTGGCGTCGTGGTTTGGACTGTCCGCCGACAGTATGTCTTCCGTGCTGCCGAACATCGCCAATTTTCAAACCACGAATCTGGGGTTCCTCGGCTGAGTTGACTGCCTACGAGTGACCGAGAACCCGGTGCGGCTCGTACGGCTCTTCGAGTGCTTTCACCTCGTCGGCATCGAGCTTCACGTCGAGTGCAGCCAGCGCGTCATCGAGATGGTTCATCTTGCTCGCGCCGATGATCGGAGCACTGACCCCTGGGCGTTGCAGAATCCATGCCAGCGCCACCTGCGCGTTGCTGACGCCTCGCTTGCGAGCAATCTGCGACACGCGCTCAACAACCGTAAAATCCGAATGCTGGTAGTACATCTTCTGAGCGAGATCGTCCGTCTTTGCCCGAAGCGTCTCTCCGTGATCTTCTTTGCTGCGATTGCCAGCCAAAAATCCGCGTGCCAGTGGACTCCACGGAAGAAGGCCGATACCTTCAGAGAGGCACAAAGGAATCATCTCGCGCTCTTCCTCGCGATAGACAAGGTTGTAGTGGTTCTGCATCGTGACAAAACGCGCCCAGCCCTTCGCTTCTGATGTACTCAGCATCTTCGCGAACTGCCACGCCCACATCGACGATCCTCCGATATAACGGGCTTTGCCGCTGCGGACCACGGTGTCGAGCGCATCCAGAGTCTCCTCGATCGGAGTCTCGCGGTCGAATCGATGGATCTGATACAAGTCGACGTAATCGGTTCGGAGACGGCGCAGACTGTTGTCAATCGAAGACAGGATGTGCTTGCGCGACAGCCCCTGATCGTTTGGGTCGTCGCTCATACGCTGGAACACTTTGGTAGCGATGACGACCTTATCGCGTCCGCCTGCAAAATCCTGCAGTGCGCGTCCCAGAATTTCTTCGCTCACACCCCGCGAGTACATATCGGCGGTGTCGTAAAAGTTAATCCCGGATTCCAGCGCTCTTCGAAGGAACGGCCGTCCCTCTTCCTCCTCGAGAACCCACTCACGCCATTGTTTCGAGCCGTACGTCATGCAGCCCAGGCACAGGCGCGATACCTTCAAACCGGTACTGCCGAGTCGTGTGTATTGCACAGGCTCTATTTTCGCGCCCCCAGTTCCACACGCCTGCCGCTGCGGGCAGAGTCACGAGCCGCGACCAGAATCTCCGTGACGATCAGGTTATTCGCAAGCGACGAGAGACCACTCACCTGTTTTCCGTTCCGCACAACAGAAATCAGATACGAAATCGAGTCCGCCTCAGCCGGAGGCAGAGGCTCGGGCTTGCGAGTCTGTTCACTTCCCTGCCCCAGACGGATGCGCAGATTGTTGCCGCCGGTCGCGATCGCGTACCCTGATTGGCCGTAGACCTCAAAGTCCTTACGGCTGTAAGGCCAGTTCCAGGAGGCTTCGATCACGCCCTGCATCTTCGGGTAGTCCACCAGAATCGTCGCGTCATCATCGACTTTGCTGTAGATCGCCGGTTTCATTTGCTTCGTCATTGCCGTCACAGCGATCGGCCGCGCGTTATCCATCATCCACGTCATCAGGTTCGCGCCATAGCAGCCGAAATCGAACAACGCGCCTGCGCCGTTCTTGACGGGATCGGTCAGCCACTCGAAGAACTCGGGCTGAACTCCAATTTCCTTTGGCCCCTGATGACCGTCCATCACCACCATGCGCCGAAACTCGCCTGCGGATTTGGCATCGTGCAGCGATCGCCAGATCTCTCCGTGCGACGGGTACCATGTCGTCTCATAATTGATGATTACCGGAATTCCGGAGGTCTTCGCGGCACGCTCGATCCGTCGCGCATGGTCCAGGCTGACTGCCAGCGGCTTTTCCATCATCACGGGAGTCTTCTTCGCCGCACAGACCTCGACCGCTTCGGCATGGTCGAACGTGCTTCCGAAACACGCCACTGCTTCCGGCTTCGCACGGTCGATCATTTCCGCTGTTCCCGCAAACAGACCGGATGCAGGGACTTGTGCACGCTCGGCGTAACGGGAACGCAAGTCTGCAGAAGGATCTGCAAGAGCAACGATGCGGCAGTCCGAACGCTTCAGCGCGGCATTCAGAAATCCGCTGACGTGTCCGTGTACCAGGCCCGCGATTCCGATGCGAAGTGGACCAGTCTGTTGTGCCTGAGCGCCAGTGATCGAGGCACCAGCAATAAGAACGATTCCGGCGGGAAATAAGAGAGGACATCGAACTGATTGCATTTTAGTTCGACGGCAAAAAAGAGCGGGCCAGGCAAAATTGCCTGACCCGATGGGGGGGTGCTACGCGGACCTCGCGAAGTCGGTGGTTACGCCGACTTCGCCGGAAACTAGAAACTGAAACGAAGGCTCAGGTCGAGACGACGGTTGCTGGAAGCGCCGCCTCCACCCGGACCGCCGCCGCCGGCGAGCGACAACGACTCACCGAAGAATGGCGAACTCAGATTGCCGATTGGCGGTGTGAGATTCACGTGATTCAGCAGGTTTCGGGCTGAAATCGAGAGCGTCAGGTTGTAGCGCTTCCCGGTCGAGGCACCGCCGCCAAACATGCCGCCGCCACCGCCACGACCACCGCCGCCGCCCATCATCATGGGACCGCCGCGCATTCCGCCGCCACCGCCGCCGCGACCTCCGCGGTCACCACGAGGCCCGTGGTCGTTACCGCCGCCCATGCCGTTGTCGCTGCCGCTGCTGGCTCGTTCACCGAAGCCCCAGGTGCGGCTCATCCGCATATTGACAGAGAACTGCGCCGGACCGCGGCCGTAGTTGCGCGGAATCGGAAGGTCATTCGGACCGGGGTTGATATTGAAAATGCCGTACTGCGTGGCAATGATCCCCTGGCCGGTTGAGCCGGGAGTCGCAAACGACGGTCGATCGTTGAAGATCTGGTCGCGGTTGTTGTCGAGACCAGTCGTGATGTTGTATGGCGCACCGGAACTCGCCGTAATGAACGGGTTCAGCGCAATCGCCCACGGCGCGTTGATGGAGCCGCCGACGAAAACACGATGCCGGACGTCATAAGCACTCGGGCCCCAGTCGAACGCATAATTCGTCGGAACAGCCGGGAAGCTGCCCGGACCATCCGTGTCGCTCTGCGCGTGATTAATCATGTAGAAGCCGAACAGGCTCACTCGCCGGCTAAAGCGCGTATTAACGTTCGTAATCAGCTGTTGCTGCTTAAAGTTGCCCGTTGTGTCATACATCCAGTTGCGATTGATCAGCGCATCGGAAGTTGGATCGGGCGTCTCGGCAAGACTTAGCGTTCGGAGCTGGTGAACGCCGCGTGAGTACAGATAGTTCACCGAGACGGCCGTATTCTTTGGCAACTGGCGGTCGAATCCGATCGCACCCTGTTCGATGTACGGTGCGCGCACATTGTCTGGAAGCGTCCGGATGGTCTGCGGTACTTTGTTCTGTGCAAGCGCGTCGAGCGATGGAACCGTGAGGAAATTCGGGTTCTGCACGATGTAATTGACCTGGGTGACGCCGTTGTACCGAAGAGCATTCAGTGTGTAGTTGTCATCGAGCCGGTCATAGAACATACCGATGCCGCCGCGGATCACTGTCTTGGCCTGCTGGTTGCCTTTCCCGCCGACGCCCCACGCGAAGCTGATACGAGGCGAAAAGTCTGTCAGGTCGCTGATATTCGTCTGCGCTTCGTAACGGAGACCATAGCTCAGGGTCAGGTTCGGCTTGACGCGCCAGTCGTCGAGAGCGAAGACCCCGACATCGGTCTGGCTGACCGCGGACAGGGGATTACCACCTGACAGCGTGAACTGGCTCGGTCCGCCGCCAAGCAACCGCATCTGCTGCACACTCAGGCCCTGCTGCAGGGACTGCTGTGTCACCTGATACTGTTCGATGGATGTGAGGGGCGTTCCGACCGGACGGCCATTCACATCGAGAATGGGATTGCCACTCGCATCGAGTTCCGGAATCAGCGAACCAGCGTAGGTGAAGGTTCCGTTGAAGTTCTGAGGAGATGTGTCAGTCTGATTTGAGGTCCGGATACGCCCGCCCAGCTTGAATGCGTGGCGGCCTTTCGTCCTCGAAGTGATGTTCGAAATCTCCCAGCTTCGAATGTGGTTCGACGCATTCCCGATCGGCGCTCCGCCGTCCACGAACGCTTGCTGGACATTCGTCTCCGGAGTGCTTAATGCCGAAACGTTCCCAACATTGCGATCCTGGAACTGCAGCCGGCTTTCGTTAATCGTATTCGCGTTGAGAATTGACGTATACGTGAGCTGAACCGTGTGGCCGTTGTTCAGCATGTCGTAGGCCTGCGTCGGGAGTGCGAAATTGCCAACGCCATTAGTCAGATCATCGACTCTGCTGTAGCTATAACGACCAGTCAGCGTGTTGTTGGTGTTGATCGCATAGTCGATGCGCGGCGAAATCGACCAGCGCGTCTGGGGTGTTGGAATTGCATCGTTAAAACGAACCGGATTCAGGCTTGCGTCCAGAACAGTCGCATTGATCACCGCATTCTCATCGACCTTGCGATGCTCCACATTGAAGTTGAAGGACATCTTCTTCGAAATGATCGGACCACTCACGTTGCCGTCGAAGAACATGGAGCGGAAGTCTGGCTTATCCCCGGTAATGAACGGGTTCTTGGCATTGAACACGTTGTCGCTGGCCATCATCATGAACTGGCCGCGAACTTTGTCCGTTCCCGGGCGAGTCAGAATCTCGATACGGCCGAAGCCAAGGCGGTCATACTCGGCCGAGAACGGATTCGAGTTGATGCGGATTTCGCGAATGTTCGCTTTGGGAGGGAGCTGGCCGCCACTGAACCCATCGATGAATATCTGACCGCCGTTCGGGCCAGCTGCAGGTCCTGCCAGCGCCTGCAGGTCCTGTGACAACTGATCGGGATCGTCGGACAGTGCTTCCAGATCCTCCCCCTTCAGCGTGAGTGCGCCCACGTTCTGTGTCGGATCGGTGCTGACCGCAGAGTTTGAATCCTGAACCGTGACCTGCTGCGCTTCAACGTTGATCTCCATCTGCGCATTGATCGTGGTCGCGCCCGTCGCGTTCACGTTCACACCCGAAGCGCGATACGGAGCAAACCCTGACCGAGTGATCGTCAGTTCATACGCACCCGGCGCGACGCCGTTGAGAACATAGCCTCCGGCTGCATCGGTCTGCACGCGATATTGACTGTTTGGCGCCTTTCGCAGTGTGATCACCGCGTCAGGAATCGAAGCACCGCTGGGATCCGTAATCGTACCCCGCACGGTTCCGACCTGAGCCAGGGCCGACAGTGTGCCGGCAAGTGTGAGAAACACGAGCGTAGCAGCCCGGGCACACTGGGAGTATTTACTCTCTGTCTTTTTCATTTCCGTTCGTTTTTGTTTTGTCTTTGTTGTCGGTTACGGCGCCGGAATCGACATCTCGCCGAGATTCCAGTTGGTAGCGGGTCCGCTTGACCCCTGCCCTCCGCCCGCTGCTTGCGCCCGGGCGGCCATGGCACGCCGCATGTCTACAAACCGCTGTGCATTGGCGAGCAAGGTGATCGCCGTCACTTTGTCAGTTGCCGCACCCCGCGTTCCAGCGACGATGATCGTCTCACCGGGCTTTACATCCGCAAGAGTGCTTGGCGGAAGCGCTTCAAAGATCCTCGCCAGGTCGGGGCCGCGGCCACCACCTCCGGGACCGCCACCGCCGGGTCCACCGCCCGGGCGCTGACCGCCGGCACCAGTTGTTGCACCTTCAGGCCGCTGACCGCCTTCGGTTCGGGTCGCACCTTCGGGGCGAGCACCGCCTTCGGGTCTGTTTCTATCGCCGAAGCCGCCGCCCTGACCGCCAACCCCGCCGCCGAACCCACCGCCCTCAGGCAACCGCTTGATTGCCGCATCGGCGGTAACTTTGACGGTCATCGGTTTGTTATTGTCGATGTTCTTGATCTGAACTTCGCCGGTTCCGGCATCAACCGCAACCACCGTTCCAGCAAGCGTCTGAAAGCTGCCGCTCACGATCTCATCCGCTGTCAGCGTCTTGCCGTCCTCACTTTTGTCGCCGCGCGCACGAAGCTGATCGCCGGGCTTGATCTCGGTCAGTGGCGCAATTTTCGCGTCCGCAAACTTGACTGAATCCGCTGAGTAACGTCGCAGCGGAGCCTCTGGCTTCGGCGTGATCGTAACCAGCTGATCGGTTGTGCCGAGTTGAGGCAATTTGATCGTAATCGTCTTACTCGCCGGGTTTACGGCAGTGACGGTTCCAGCGACTCCTCGCCGCGTCCAGTCCTGACGGTCCTTCTGCTGTTTTGCCGCAAGATCCGTCTTCGACATCAGTACAACCGAAAGCGCAACAATCGTCTTCGGATCGGTCGAGGTTCCGCGAGCCAGCACGCGATCGCCGTCACTGATATCCGATGCAGCGATTGTTTCGGCATCTTTCAGGCTCGTCTGGCCTGGCGCAATCTTCTGAAACTTGGTCTGGGGCGCAAACACCAGCGAGTACACGTCGCCCGCATCGGTCTTGACTTTAGCGCCGCTCCCCTGCTTTTCGGTAACAACGCCTATAACCCGGGCCTGCTGGTTGGCTTGCGCAAACACGGTGGTCGCTGCCACCACCCCCAACAACGCTGCAACTCCACTCTTTGCCGCCAGAGAAAACATAGGTCCTTATGTAGAGAATACGCTGATCAGCCTGCAATCACCTTTAAGTTTTGTAAAGGGCTTTCAGCAGGAAACGCGCCTAAAAAGCGAGTTCCCGTAAAAGGAGATGGCGTCCGCCTAACCCCATTGGTTTCACCGCGGGAGTGTTAATTCGACTGCAAGTCCGGGATCCGCATTTTCGGCACGAATTTGTCCATGATGGACGCGAACAGCACGTTCTGCTATCGATAACCCGAGCCCGACACCACCGCCATTTTGCCGGCTGCGATCTTCCTCAACCCTGTAAAACGGCCGAAAAATCTCTGTAAGCTGTTGTTCCGGAACACCCGGCCCGTGATCCCTCACACGGATCGTGACCATACGATCGCTTGCCTGCAGATCCACCTCGATCTCGGAATTGGCCGGCGCATGATGGATCGCGTTCCGCAGAACATTCTCCACAGCCCGATGAAGCAATTCCGGATCCCCCTGCCATTTGACCTGGTCCCGGATAATCAGGTCGATCGTACAGCCGCGCGCCTGAGCCTCAATCCGGCAATCTTCAACCAGCGCAGATAAAAACTCGCGCAAGTCGATAACACTCACGTTACGCGAAGCGGGGTCACCTTCGGCACGCGTTACCTGCAGCAGCTCGTTCACCAGCACCGTAAGCCGCTCCACTTCTTTCTGCACGCGCGGAAGCGCCGTTTTGGGCTCCGCACTGCTGCGAGCCAGTTCCAGCGCAAACTTCAGCCGAGCCAATGGCGACCGCAGCTCGTGTGAGATGTCCTGCAGCAGCCGGCGCTCGGCCGCGAGCAGCGTTTGAATCCGATCGGCCATCTGGTCGAAGGCGCGTTCCAGATCGCCCACCTCATCGCGCCGCTTCGATCCGGTGCGCGTTTCCAGATTTCCCGTTCCAAACCGGACTACTGTCTCCCTCAATCGCCGAATCGGCTGTGCCAGTGTCCATGCGAGCGCATACGACAGCATCAAAATCACAGCGACGATCCAGCCGTAAACAGCAATGTTAGCCATTGGTTCGGGCGTCGTCGGCTCGCTCTCGATGATCAGACTGTAACGGCCATCGGCTGATACCCGCCGAAACGGCGAACGTGGCGGGTTTAGCCGGATGCCCATCCACCAGCGCACAAACTGCATGAACGACGGCTGGCTTCGCGACTGGTCCTGTCGCGCACGCTCGAGAATCTCCGAACGATCATCGCCGCTGACCAGATCATGGCCCTTAGCATCCACGAAGAAATGGCTGGCAGCGGGAAATGCGCTGTCGAGACGCTTGACGTAATCAGCAGCGCCAGCCTTTCCGCCGGTCTCGTAGGCGCGGATAGTCTCGTTCAGCTGGAACACGGACAACCGGCGCATCATTGGCTCGCGGCCAGGCGATCGCGGCATCGAAAGATAACTCGTTGCCATAAAGCCGACAAAGCTGATCCCCAGCATCCCGGCAAACCACAGAAGAATACGGCGAAACATCAGACCTCACGCTCGGTTTTCTCAGACACAAACTGATAACCCACACCCCGTACCGTCCGAATCAGCACCGTGGGCCCTTCAAGCTTCCGCCGCAAATGGCTGATATGAACATCAATAGATCTTTCAAACGGGGTCGCCTCGCGCTGGTAGAGCTTCTGCATCAGGTCATCGCGGGACACAACACGGCCCGCCGAACGTATCAGTGTCTCCAGAATCTCGTATTCGATGCCTGTGAGCTCAACCTCTTTGCCGTTGACCGTCACACGCCTCGCCGCCGGCTCGATCCGAACACCGCTGGCCTCAAGCTGCGCATCATCGCCTTCAGAGTCCTGCTTTCGGTAACGTCGCAGTATCGCGCGGATCCGGGCCGTCAGCTCCAGAGGATCAAAGGGTTTGGGAAGATAATCGTCCGCGCCGCCGTTGAGTCCGCGAACGCGGCTCGGGCCCTCGGTGCGAGCCGTCAGCATCAGCACCGGAAGGTCGTTCGAGTGCTCACGCAGCCGCTTCAGAACCTCGAACCCGTCAAAGCCCGGCATCATCACGTCCAGCAGCATCAGGTCATGCTGACCCGACAATGCGGCTTTCAGACCACTCGGACCATCATGTGCGGCATCTGTTCGAAATCCCTGTTCGGAAAGAAAAGCGGACATCAGCGACACCAGGTCCCAATCGTCATCGACGATGAGCACGCGAGCCTCTGTCACACTCATGAAATCTATTGTGAGCGCAAATGGGCCGGAATTGGGCCATTTACGACGTGAGTTAACAAATCTTTACGGGGAGTTAAATCCGCACAAAGACTTTGTTTTTATACATCCAGAACAGCATCATCCAGAAGATCGCCAGCACCACTGCCCCTCGCAGGACCGGCTCAAACGGCGCACCTGCCACGAGGAATACCGCCCGCCCCAGATGCCGGTTCAGACCTGCGATAAGTCCGCTCTCGAACAGATGTGCAAGAAGGTAGGCAACGATTGAGTTCGCCCCGACGACAATCAGTGGGAACGTCCACCGCCTCCAGCCCCGAATCTCTGTCATCCACCACGCCAGCGCCATCATCAGCAGCACCAGCCCGCCGCTTCCGAGCGTAAAGGACGGGGTCCAGATCCGCTTCACGAACGGGCCCGTGCCGCTGAAATGCCACACCACCCCCGCCGCGAACAAGGCAACTCCCGCAATCAGCAGCGTGCGAAGTTTCTCCCTCGCCGATGCCGCCGAACGGAGGAAGTTGCCCACCAGCAGACCAATGATCATCGTTCCCAGCGTCGGGATAAAGCTCAGCGTCGAATAGCCTCCCCGATTGGCGGTAAATGGAGCCTCGCGCGGAAACAGGTTCAGGAACCAGGTGTCGAACGCCCAGGCGAAATTGGTGTTCTTGTTCCAGTGAGCCGCAAAGCCGGAGTAGATGGGAGGCCATTCGGCCGAGATCGTTACCGGATACAATGCGAACGCCGCCCAGTAACCCACCAGAATCAACGCAAGCGCCGCAATCTGCACCCGTCGTGAAGACAATGCCAGCAGAAACAGCGGTACGTACCCCAGACCAATCTGACTGAGCGTGTCCTCGAACGTGAAATAGGTGATCGGCCGGTCAAACGACCGCAGAATAACCCCCAGTGCAATCAGCACAACCGCCCGCCACGCGGCGTGCATCAGCATCTTGCCTGTGCTGTCGCCGCGCTTCCGCCGCGAGGCGAGTGAGTACGCAAGTGCCGTGCCCACCAGCAGCGAAAACGTCGGCTGGATCAGATCATGAAGCGAACACCCGGCCCACTCCACATGGCTCTGGTTGTATCCAAGGAAGCGCGCAACCGGATTGTCCGGGAATGCCTTCGCCAGCCCCGGCAGGTGCAAGACCTCGGCCAGCATCAGCAACATAACGAAGCCTCGGAGAGCATCGACCGCGAGATTGCGGCCCGTCGACGGAATCGCTTCCGGAGCGCGGCTCGCAACTGCCGCCGAGGCCGGAACCGGAGTTAACTGCTGCGTTGCCATAAGAACCTGATATACCTCCGTCAGCGCCATCATTGCATAATGAAGGGCGAAAGGGTTACCCCCGAAATGCTAAGCGCCGAAGAAGTTGAGCAGCACTCTACCGAGCAGGAACTCAACCCATGGCTGGCCGCTGAAGCCCGCTTCAACGAGGCCGCAACACGGCTCGGCATGGAAGACGGACTCCGCAAAGTCCTCAGCATGCCCGCCCGCGAAATTACAGTGCACATTCCAGTGCAACTCGATGACGGTCGCCTCACCGTATTCACCGGTTACCGCGTCCAGCATTCCATCGCCCGAGGACCCGCCAAAGGCGGAATTCGATTCGCCCCCGACGTGACCCTCGACGAAGTCCGAGCGCTCGCGTCCTGGATGACCTGGAAATGCGCCGTCGTAAACATTCCGTTCGGTGGCGGCAAGGGCGGAGTCATCTGCGACCCGCGCGTGCTCTCGCAGTTCGAACTGGAACGGATCACGCGCCGCTACACCGCCGAGATCCTCGATTTCATCGGACCCGAAATCGACGTTCCTGCGCCGGACATGAACACCAACGAACAGACGATGGCCTGGATCATGGACACCTATTCCATGCACAAGCGCCACACCGTCACCGCGGTCGTCACCGGCAAGCCACTCGACCTCGGCGGCTCGCGCGGCCGCATTGAAGCCACAGGACGCGGCTGCATGATGGTCACGCTCGAAGCATTAAAGAAAATTCGGCAAAGCGCCTGAGGACACCCGCGTCGTCATCCAGGGTTTCGGCAACGTAGGCGGAATGGCCGCTCGCCTGATGGCGCATGCAGGCTTTCAAGATCATCTGCCATCATCGAGTGGGACGGGGCGGTTTACAACAAGAACGGTCTCGATATCGAGGCGCTGATGAAGCACCGCAAAGAGACCGGCTCGATCATCGACTTCCCCGAAGGCGGAAAAATACGATCGCAACGAAGCGATGTTCCTGCCCTGCGATGTCCTGCTCCCTGCTGCAAAAGAGAACGTCATCACCTCCCACAATGCGGACAAGCTGCAATGCCGCATTCTACCGAAGGCGCCAACGGGCCCACAACCGCGGCTGCCGACGCAATCCTCGCGGACAAGAGGATATTCGTAATCCCCGATATTCTCGCCAACGCCGGAGGCGTCACGGTCTCCTACTTCGAGTGGGTGCAGGATCGCCAGGGGTTCTTCTGGAACGAAGAGCTTGTGAACAAGCGGCTGAAAGAAATCATGGTCAACAGCTTCAACGACGTCGTCGCATACGCCGAGAAGCACGACGTCCACAACCGAACTGCCGCGTATATGCTCGCACTCGACCGTGTTGCTTTTGCGATCAAGCTCCGGGGCATCTACGCCTGATGGCTCACGAGGAGCCCTCCTCGCCGCTGATGCGGCAGTACCACACGCTGAAGCAGCAGGTACCTCAGGCGCTCCTCCTCTTCCGTGTCGGCGATTTCTACGAACTCTTCTACGAGGACGCCGTAACGGCGTCGCGCGAACTCGAGATCACTCTGACATCGCGTCAGAAGGAAAAAGGCGGCACGCCCATTCCGATGGCAGGTGTGCCATGGCACTCGTCGGAAGGCTATATTGCGCGTCTGATTCAGAAGGGCTTTCGCGTCGCAATCTGTGAGCAAACCGAAGACCCGAAACTCACAAAAAAGCTCGTCAAACGCGACATCGCGCGAATTGTCACACCTGGCACCGCAACCGAAAGCAACCTCCTTCGCTCCCACGAAAATAACTATCTGGGCGCCGTTGCGCAGAACGGAACCCGTGCCGCTGTCGCGTGGGTCGACATTTCCACGGGCGAGTTCCGCGTTACCGAAATCGATCCCTCAGAAGTCGCGCCAATGCTCGAATCGATCAACACGCGCGAAGTCCTCGTGGCTGACGGTGCAACTCTTGCCCTCGAAACGCTGCAAACGAAGCTCGAGCCCTGGATCTTCGACTACGATTACTGCGACCGCTCCCTCCGTGATCATTTCCGATTGCTGAGTCTTGATGGCTGCGGCATAGGAGACAAACCGCTCTCGGTAGCGGCGTGCGGCGCGGTCCTGCATTATCTGCGCGACACCCAGCGCAGTGCGCTCGAACACCTCGAACGGCCCGGCTTCCACGATCGGTCGGAGGGAATGATACTGGATGCCGTCACCATCCGGAACCTCGAACTTCTCGATCCGCTGTTTGCGGGAGAACGCAGGGACTCGACGCTCGTTTTCGTGCTCGACCAAACCTGCACCGGCATGGGAGGACGCCTGCTGCGCTCTCGTCTGCTGCGTCCCTGCACCACTCTGGAAGAAATCGAGGCACGACTCGACGCGGTCGCGCAGCTGCTCTCCGCAACCATCGAACGGACTGAGTTGCGCACAACGCTCGGCGGCGTGCTTGACCTCGAACGCCTGCTCGCAAAGGTGACGATCGGCACCGCAAACCCTCGCGACCTGCTCGCGCTCGGTCGGTCGCTCGCACAGATACCAAAACTCCGTTTCACAACCGGCAATGCGACTCGACTTGCCGAGCTCCAGCAGCGTCTCGATCCTGTCGAAGACGTCAGCAGCAGGATCCTCGGAGCTATCTCGGACGAGCCGCCAATCAATCTCGCCGACGGAGGCACCATCCGCGACGGCTTCCATCATGACCTCGACGAACTCCGTGACATCAGCCGTAACTCCCGCCAGTACATCGCGCAAATCGAAGCTCGCGAACGGGCACGAACCGGCATCTCTTCGCTGAAGGTCCGGTTCAACAACGTCTTCGGCTACTACATCGAAATCTCGAAGGCGAACCTGCAGAACGCCCCAGCCGATTACGAACGAAAACAAACGCTGGTCAACGCCGAGCGCTTCACCACACCAGAGCTGAAAGAACTCGAAGCGAAAGTCCTTTCCGCCGAAGAGCGGATCCTGGAACTCGAACGTCAGATTTTCTCGGAAGTCCGTGCGTTTGCCGCCAGCCACGCCTCCCGCATTCGCTCCACTGCGGCGGCGGTGGCAGAACTCGATCTGACCGCAGCCCTCGCCGAAGTGGCGGCAAAAAACAAATACGTTCGCCCGCGTTTCAGCGATACGGGCGAAATGAGAGTCGTCGCAGGACGTCATCCCGTCATCGAGCAACTCACAGAAAAACAAGCTCAGCGGTTCATCCCAAACGACGTTTACCTCGACACCGCGCAGTTCGTCGCCGTCATCACCGGCCCGAACATGGGCGGCAAAAGCACGTATCTTCGCCAGGCGGCACTGCTGAGCATCCTGGCCCAGATGGGAAGCTACGTACCCGCAAACGAAGCTTTGCTCCCCATCATCGATCGCGTCTTCACAAGAATCGGCGCCGCCGACAACCTCGCACGCGGACGTTCGACTTTCATGGTGGAGATGACCGAAACCGCGGCCATCCTCAACACCGCGACAGACCGAAGCCTGATCGTGCTCGATGAAATCGGCCGCGGCACCTCCACCTACGACGGCCTCGCTCTCGCCTGGGCGGTTGTGGAACACATCCAGGGCCGGATCCGTGCCAAGACTCTATTTGCAACGCATTATCACGAACTCACAGAATTAGCCGGCCAGCTCGAAGGCATCCGGAATCTCCACGTTTCCGTTCGCGAATCCAAAGACGGCATTATCTTCCTCAGGAAGGTCGAGCCGGGCGCCGCCGACCGCAGCTATGGAATCGAGGTCGCCCGTCTTGCCGCGCTTCCGGTCAGCGTTATCGATCGGGCACGCGAGATCCTCGCAATCCACGAACGCGCCGAGCACGCCGCAACCGAAGAAGCGTCCCCCAGGCCTTCATCAGCGCCAATGCAAATCTCGCTCTTCGAACCGGTCAACTACGAGATCGCCGAACGCATCCGCCGGATCCGGGTCGACGAACTTCGACCCGTTGATGCACTGCGCCTGCTCGCTGAGTTACAAGAAGAACTGAAACCCCGATGAGAGTTGCAGGGATTATGAGTGGCACGTCCCTCGACGGTGTCGACATCGCCGTCCTGGACATTCGCGGCCGTCAGTTCGAGGTGGTTTGCTTTCGCACCTTCCCGTACCGCAACAGCGTCCGGGAAGATCTGCTGGCAGTGTCCAACACCGAAACGCACACGGCACATATCGCGCGCCTCAATTTTGAACTCCCCGAACTCTACGCTCGCGCTGTAAAAAACTGTGGCGTAAGTCCGGAAACGATCCAGCTCATCGGCTGCCACGGGCAGACCATCTTTCACGGCCGTAACACCACTCTGCAGATCGGAGACGGCTCCGTGCTGGCGGAACTCACGGGCATCCCCGTCGTTTCCGACTTCCGGCCTCGCGACATGGCCGCCGGCGGCAGTGGCGCTCCTCTCGTGCCCTTTCTCGATTACCGCCTCTACCGTCACGCCAGACTCGGCCGCGTGGCCCTGAACATCGGCGGAGTCGCCAACATCACGGCCATCCCGCCCTCGGCCGAACTGGAAGAGGTCACCGCCTTCGACACTGGACCCGGCAACATGGTCATCGACCAGCTCGTCGCCATCCACACCAAAGGCGCTCAAAAGTTCGATCGCGGCGGAGCACTGGCAGCAAAGGGCAGATTAAACGAACGTCTGCTCGACCAGTTACTTAAGTCTCCGTTCTACCGCCGAAAACCGCCCAAGGCAGCAGGGCGCGAGCAGTACGGCCGGGAGTTCGTCGACGAACTGGTACAGACCGGAATTCCAACCGAAGATCTCATCACCACCGCGACCGCGCTCACGCCGGCATCAGTCGCCACAGGGATCCGACGGTTCATCAGGCATCCGGTGGATGAGATCATTGTGTCCGGCGGTGGTGTGCACAATCGCACCATCATGGGGTATTTGCGGCAATTTCTGCCCGAGCGTCGTCGTCCGCACTTCGAACGAATTCGGTATCGACAGTGATGCAAAAGAAGCAATAGCCTTCGCCGTTCTCGCCTACGAGACCTGGAATCATCGGCCATCGAACGTACCCTCCGCAACAGGAGCGAGACGGCCCGTCATCCTCGGCAAGATCAGCTACTAGACCCTGTTACCCTGTCGCGAGGAGGTATTCCATGTCGAAACAGGACGAAGCAGGACTCATACTCAAGCTGTACGAACTTCGCCGCGAGGAAACCATGCGGAAAGCGCGGGATTGGTTCGCACAGGAGTTCCACCCGACATCGTTTGAGGATTCGATGCAGGTCATGATGAGCGACAAGAGCGCTTATATGCGCATGGTCGGCTCGTACTGGGAGATGGCGGCGGCTCTTGTGAATCAGGGTGCAATCAGCCAGGAGATGTTCGATGCGACTAACGGCGAACATATCGGCGTGTTTGCGAAGATCGAACCCATTCTGGCCGAGATGCGCTCAACCTGGAACATGCCCGAGATGTTCCAGCAACTCGAAAAGCTGATCGACAACACGCCTAAAGGCCGTGAAAAAGTAGCGCGAGTCCGCGAAATGATGAAGGCTATGATCGCGCAGCGTCAGGCCAAAGCACAACAGGCTTAAACGCCGGCGAAACGCAATGCAAACACTTCTGGGTCACCTCCGCCGGCACACAAGGCTCGTCATCATCGCGCTCATGCTGGCGGCGGTGAACCAGATTTTTTCACTTCTGGATCCGCTCATTTTTCGCTACGTCATCGATCGTTACGCGATGCAGTATGCCACCTACACAACCGCGGAATTCCTGCGCGGCGTAGGCCTGCTGCTCGCAGCGGCGATGGGCGTGGCTCTTGTTTCCCGCACGGCAAAAAATTTCCAGGATTATTTCGTCAGCGTGATCACCCAGCGCGTGGGAGCGGCGCTTTACGCCGAAGGTGTCCATCACTCACTCGATCTTCCGTACGCCGCATTTGAAGACCAGCGTTCCGGCGAGACTCTTGGCCGCCTGAGCAAGGCGCGCAGCGATGTCGAGCAACTGGTAAATATCAGCGTCAATCTCGTCTTCACCACCCTGGTCGGGTTCCTGTTCGTGATGGTGTATGCGCTGAAGACGCACTGGGCCGTTGCACCGGTCTATCTGTTCACACTTGTGATCCTCGCGGTCGTCAGCCTTGTGCTGGGCCGGCGAATCAAGGAGACGCAGCGTCGTATCGTCGCCGAGACCACCGCGCTCGCGGGCGCCACCACGGAATCTCTTCGCAACATCGAACTGGTCAAGAGCCTCGGACTCGCAGCGCAGGAAACGCGACGCCTCAATTCCACCACTGACCGTATCCTCGGACTCGAACTCGGGAAGGTCAAAACACTCCGCCGCCTGTCGTTCATTCAGGGCACGATCGTTAACGCGCTTCGCACCAGCCTGCTGTTCCTGATGCTCCTGCTGATCTTCCGGCGCGAAATCACAACCGGTCAGTTCTTCGCGCTCTGGATCTACTCGTTCTTCCTCTTCGGACCGCTGCAGGAATTCGGAACTGTTCTGAACAAGTACCGCGAGACCGAAGCCTCGCTCGAGAATTACGAAAAGCTCCTGCACACACCCCCTGAACCCCGACCTGCTAATCCCATCGCTGTCGACGAGCTTACGGAGCTGGAGTTCGACAACGTTGGCTTCCAGCACCAGTCGGCATCGGCTCCCGCGCTCTCGAACGTCTCTTTCACCGTCGAACGGGGTGAGACCGTAGCCTTCGTCGGACCATCGGGTTCAGGCAAAACAACACTGGTGAAACTGCTCGTCGGCCTGTACACACCGCAGGAAGGCCGGATCCTCTACAACGGCGTGCTCGGAACCTCAGTCGACATCGACCACCTGCGCGAGCGCCTTGGCCTCGTAACACAGGACCCGCAACTGTTCTCTGGAAGTATTCGCGACAATCTGCGATTCGTCCGCCCCGATGCAACCGACCAGGACTGCCTCGCAGCTTTGCGAGGCGCTGCGGCCGACTCGCTGCTGGCGCGCGCAGACAAGGGTCTGGACACCGTAATCGGCGAAGGTGGCATTAAGGTAAGTGGCGGCGAACGTCAGCGTCTGGCGATTGCGAGGGCGCTTCTCCGCAAACCTCACCTGCTCGTCTTCGACGAAGCGACATCCGCACTCGACTCGCTCACCGAAGAGGAAGTAAGCCGCACAATCCGTGACGTGGGCCTTCGAAGCAACGCAATTACACTCCTGGTCGCACACCGCCTCTCGACGATAATGCACGCAGATCGGATCTACGTCCTCGAACGCGGCCGAATCGTCGAGCAGGGCTCGCACGACGCACTCGTCGGAAGCAAGGGCCTCTACTACGCGATGTGGCGCCAACAGGTCGGCCAGGCTGTCGAAGCAACGGTCTGAGCTTCCACGAACCCAACAGGTTTCCTCACAAAATCCCGCCGCGCTGGAATTCTCAGCCACATTCGCAGCGTGACCGGCCGTACGCATCAAGCCTGAAATGTTAAAATCGCACTAGTTCCCCGTCCGCACCAGGAGACTCGACTCTCATGAAACAGGATCTTTCCCGCAGAGATTTCGTCACGTCTGCAGCCGCCGCTGTCAGCGCCGCCCCGGCCGTGCTCTCTGCCCAAACAAGCCCCAATAATCGTGTACGCGTGGGCTGGATCGCGACCGGAAGCCGCGGCAAGCATGTCATGAATCAGATGTACCTTAAGAGCAAGGATCTTGTGGACGTCGTCGCGGTCTGCGATGCCTACCAGGGAAACCTGAACGCTGGCGCTGACATCGTCGCCAGCCAGGAAAAGAAGCCCGCGCCGAAGAAGTACGTCGACTATCGCGAGCTCATTAACGACCCGAACGTAGACGTCGTCTTCATCTGCTCGCCCGAGCACCTTCATCACGCGATGGCGCTCGCCGCCCTTAAGGCGAATAAGAATATTTATCTCGAGAAGCCCATTGGCCACACCGTCGAGGAAGGCGCCGATATTGTCCGCGCGGCCGAAAAGTCAGGCAAAGTCGTTCAGGTCGGTACCCAAAACCGTTCCAACAAGCTTTACATTCAGGCGAAGAAGATGTTTGACGACGGAGTTATCGGAGACGTCCATTACGTCCGCGCGTTCTGGTACCGCAACTTCGATCCGGCGGTAGATCCGATAACCGGCACCCCAATGGCATGGCGCTATCCCATCCCGCAGGACGCAAATCCCGAAAACACCGACTGGAAGCGATTTCTCGAAACCGCCGAGCACAAGAATATTCCGTTCAGCAAAGAACGCTACTTCCAGTGGCGTAATTACTGGGACTACTCAGGCGGCATCTCAACCGACCTGCTCGTTCACCAGACCGATATCAGTAACTTCGTCCTGAACAAGATCCTGCCGACCTCATGCGTTGCGTCCGGCGGCATCTATCAGTGGGGCCGCAACGAGAAGGACGACCGCGAAGTGCCCGATACGCTCAGCGCACTCTACGAGTACCCCGACAAATTCCACCTGAACTACTCCTGTTTCTTCGGAAACGACAACTACGGTTATGGGGAGCAGTTCATGGGATACAAGGGCACAATCGAAGTCATGGATCGTCAGAACCTCCACTTCTATCCCCAGCCTAAGTTCATCGCGAAGCATGCGCCGTTCTCGAGCCAGAAGACCGAACTGCACATGAACTACCTGAAGGACTTCAACCAGCCTGACGCGACCGCAGATCACGTCCACAACTTCATCATGGCGGTACTCGGGAAGGAGAAGGCAATAGCTCCGGCCAGCGCAGGGCAGATAGCCGCAATTCCCGGACACATGGCGACTCAGAGCTACAAGAACGCCAGCAAGCGGACCGTCTGGGACGATAAGGCCCAGAAGCTCCGAATCGGCGCATAACATCATCCGCGCATGGATATCTTCGACGAAATCATTCGCCTTCGACGCCTGGGGCAAAAGTGCGCTCTCGCCACCATCGTCCAGGTTCGCGGCTCAATCCCCAGCTTTGAAAGCGCGAAGCTCCTCGTCCGCGAGGATGGTTCCATGCTGGGAACCGTCGGAGGTGGATGTGTCGAAGCCGAAGTCTGGAATGCCGCCCGCGAGGTCATCGAGACGGAGAAGCCGCGGCATCTTCATTTCTCACTCGGGCAGGACGCAGCATACGACAACGGACTGATCTGCGGAGGACAACTGGACGTGTTCGTCGAGCCCGTAATTCCACAACCGGCAGCATTCATTTTCGGCGCCGGGCATATCTCAAAGAGCCTTGCCAAAGTCGCAGGCCTCGCGGGCTTCCGCACAGCAGTTATCGATGACCGCGAAATGTTTGCAAACCGCGAACGCTTCCCCGATGCGGACGAAGTTCATGCCGGCGAGTACGACGAGATCTTTCCGAAGCTCGAAGTGAACGAGTCGTCGTATCTCATCATCGTTACTCGCGGCCACCGCGACGACATGCGCGTCCTGCAGTGGGCTGTGCAGACGCGTGCCCGCTACGTCGCCATGATCGGAAGTAAGCGCAAGGTCATCGGTGTCATTCGTGAACTCGAGAAGGAAGGCCTCGCTCCCGAGCTCTTCGAACGGATCCACGCACCTATGGGACTCGACATCGGTGCAATCACGCCGGAAGAGATCGCCGTCTCCGTAGTAGCCGAGATGATCGCCGTGCGCCGCGCCCCTGATTCTGACTGGAAGCAGCTTTCAAAGACGGTCTACGCCAACGAGCAGCTGCGAGAGAAACTCGCCGGCGCCAGGTGAAATTCGGCGCAGTTATTCTCGCGGGCGGCGCGTCGCGTCGCATGGGCTCGCCAAAGGCGCTCCTGCCGTTCAAAGGCCAGACCTTCCTCACTCGTCTCACCTCAACTTTTGAAGCAGAGTGCGACAAGGTCGTCGTTGTACTCGGGCACAACGCTGACGCCATTCGGCCGGCTCTGGCGGAAACGGGGGCGCAGATAGTCATAAATCCCTTGCCGGAGCGGGGCCAGCTCACATCGCTGCAGGCGGGCCTGAAGGCCGTAGAGGACACCGATTACATCTTCTTCACGCCGGTGGATTATCCCGCCATCGAACCCGGCACAGTCAGGACTCTGCGCGCGCAAATCCCCGCTGACGGTCCCGTGGTCCCTCAGCGACAGGGCAGGCACGGCCATCCGGTGTTGATTCCAGTGTCGATCGCAGGCGAACTGTTGGCGCTCCCTGAATCGGAAAGCGCAAGAACGGTCATGCACCGTCACATCCCGAATACGCGGTACATTGAGGTGGACGATCCCGGTATTCTTCTTGACGTAGACGATCCGGAGGCGTACCGGACATTGCTTGAGGCCGCGCAGTGAAGAAGGGCTTGCGTTACGGTCTGCTCGGGCTGCTTCTCCTGCTTATAGCAGGCGTCGCGGCACCCTTCATTCGCGTTGATCAGTACCGCGAGCAGATACGCGTCGGACTGGAGCGGGAACTCCACCGCAAGGTCGAGATCTATGGCGATGCGCATCTGAATCTTTTTCGTGGCCCCGGGTTCAGCGTCGAAAAAGTCGTGATCTACGACGATCCGAACGTCGGCCTCGAACCGCTCGCCAACGTCGCAGAGTTGCAGACGACCCTTAGCTTTAGTTCGCTCTTCACCGGACGTATCGACTTCAGCACGGTTCGCCTTGTGGAACCGAGTCTCAATCTCGTCAAGCCCGACAACGGCTCCTGGAACGCGCTGATGGTGCTGGCAGGCGCAAACACCACGTCATCGTCAGCCTCGAACAATCGACGTTTGCCGGAGATCCAGGTAAGCAGCGGTCGAATTAACTTCAAATTCGGACAAACAAAGTCGGCGTTTTATCTCACCGACACCGACCTGACGGTCAGTCCCTCACGCGATGGCATCGAGATTCGCTTCTCGGGAGCACCAGCCCGAACCGATCGGCTGCAGCAGCCCTACGGTTTGTTCAGTGGTCGCGGTCATATTCAAAACGGAACCATCGACCTCGACGCTCAGCTCGAAAAGAGCCCGGTTGAAGAGTTGGTGACACTGGTGCGGGGACAGTCTCTCGGTGTGCATGGCACTGTCGCCTCACGCGCGCACGTCAGCGGCCCGCTCACGAACCCGCACATAGCGGGACACCTTGATGTGGAAGATATCCACCGCTGGGACCTCAACCCGGGTCGCTCCGGAAGTCTCTCGGCAGACTACAAGGGCAGCTTTGATCTGAAAACGCAGGTACTCGACATAAGCGCTGAGAAGCCGTTCCATATTCGCCTGGTTATGGACCAGGTATTGACCCACCCGGAATGGCGGTTCGAAGCCGAGTTCAGCGACTTGCCTGCAAGCGGGCTGGTTGATCTGGCGCGCCACATGGGAGCGCCGCTGCCGCTTTCGATGACCACCGAAGGTGTTGTCGCCGGAACCGTAAAGTACGGCTCGCACGACGGGGTCACTGGACAGCTATCCGTCGAAAACGCGGTTTTCCACCTCGACGGTGCACCCGAGATTCGCCTGGACCTGGCTTCCATTGCGCTCGACGGGGATCAGGTCCGGCTGCTTCCCGCCGAAACAGAGAATGGTCAGATTGAAGCGGTATACGCGCCCTTTCGTCAGCATCTCGAAGCGACAGTGACGTCGAAGGGAATGAAAGTCGAACCCTTCGTTTATGGTGTTTCTGTTCCGATCCTGAGCCACTTTCGAGGCGGAACATGGAGCGGCAGTCTGCACTATCTCTCAGACGAAACCACGCCGCCCGGCGGAACCTGGGCAGCGAACGTCACGGTGCAGAACACGCTGGCGACCGTGCCGGGCATTTCGTCTCCAATTCAAATCACAGCCGCGGATATCAAAGCCGAGGGCGCCCGGCTCGAAGTGCACCGGCTCCGGGCACTCGCAGGTCCGGTCGAGGTCTACGGCGAGTATCGCTACCTGCCGGCGGACCCTCGTCCCCACCAGTTCGCCATCTCAATTCCGTCTGCGGACCTCAATGAGATGGAGCAGCTGCTGCTGCCTTCACTTCAGCGCGGTGGGTCCGGTTTCCTCGCAAGAACCTTACGATGGAGAACCAGTGTGCCCGACTGGCTTCGCGAGCGCCGGGCAGCAGGGGAACTCCGCATCGGATCGCTTACCGCCGGCGACACCAGGTTTCGGGCTCTGCGCGCGCGTGTTCTCTGGAATGGCGTCACTGTGCAGTTCCCTGCTCTGGAAGCAAGAATTGAGGACGGCAGCTTAATCGGAAGGCTTACCGCAGATCTTTCAAGAGCCGTACCACGTTACACCATGACAGGAAGCGTCCGGAACTTTGCATGGAAGGACGGACACGTAGATCTTGACGGCAAGTTGACCTCCAGCGGGGTGGGCGTCGATGCAGTCGCGAACCTCCTTGCTGACGGCAAGTTTCAGGCACGTGCTGTCTCGATTACGCCCGAAACGTTTCGAACAGCATCGGGCCTCTTCGATCTGAGCGTCAACAGACTGGGCCCGCAGATCCGCTTATCTGACGTTCAGGCTGCACTCGGATCCGAGAAATTTAATGGTGCGGGTTCCACCCAGCCCGACGGGCAGCTTCAGGTAGAGATGTCGTCAACCACCAGAGCAATGCGCGTTAGCGGCACTGTTGCCGCCCTCAAGCTCGCCCTCAGCGACCTTCCCCAGAACAGATAATCGCCCAGGTCATCGGTTGCGAGATACTGGACGTGCATACGGACCTATGAACCCTCCAAAATTTCTTGTCGCGACTTACCTCACCGCTGCTGCGTTAACTGCTGCCGAGAGTGGCCACGTCTGGAAGTCATCCGAACTCTCCGGCTTTGAGCAGAAGCTCAGCGGCAAAAAGGTTGGCGGCCAGAGCCTCGGCAGGTGGGCAAATTACAACGCGGGTATAAATCACCGCGAAGCAACTGGAGAGGCTGAAGTTCATGAGCACGTTGTCGACTTTCTTCTGATACGCACCGGCGAAGCAACCATCGTGCTCGGCGGCAAAGTGCAGAATCCCAAAACTTCGGCTCCGGGCGAGACCCGAGGCTCAGGCATCGATGGAGGTGACAAGCAAAAAGTCGGACCCGGAGATATCATCCACGTTCCTGCCAACACGCCCCATCAGTTCCTGCTCGACGCAGGCAAACAGATCACATACACCGCCATCAAGATCCAGCAGTCTGGCACATCGAAGTAGCAGTTCATGAGCAGGCAGTACCTGAGCCGTCGCGAATGGCTCGCCACCGCCGGAGGATTCGTCACTCTTTTTGGAGGCGTCAAACTGGCGCGCGCCGCATACCCCCGGCGTTTCGTGCAGCAGATAACCGAGGGCCTCACGCCCTTGTGGCGTGAGGGAGCGCGCGAAGATGCCGGTGGCTATGCCTGGGAGTCCGAGAGTGAGCCTCACATCACCCCGACATTTGCGGTGATCGGCTGCTATCACTTGCTCGGGGTCGAGGTGCCGAATCGCGAACACCTTATCGCGTTCCTTCACAAGTACCCCGTTCCCGAGCGGCGCCGCACGGAACGGCCATTGTGGACCTTCGATTATCAGCAGGTTCAGAGTCTCCGCTGGCTCGATGCCGACATCGGTGACTTTCGTCAGCTCGCGTCAACATGGACCGCGCCCTCGAAATTCCCCGATACATGGGAGGCAGGCGGCAATCCCGTATTCCAGTTCCAGGCGGCGGCCGTCCGGACTCGGAATATGCTCGGCCTGGCATCCGATCAGGAATCGTGGCGTCAGTACTTCACCGCGCGCCGCAGGCCGAACGGCAGCTTCAACAACATCCCCGCGATCGACGATGCAACTGGCCATGTCATGAACACATGGTGGGGTCTGTTGGCGATGGATGCCATCGGCGAGACCAGGCTCTTCAATCCCACAGGCCTGCTCGCATTTGTCCAGGCCTGCCAGGGTCCGGGCGGAGGATTTATCTACGCGCCTGATGCAGACCTCGGAGCTGTCGAAGATGCTGGCTATACGTGGGCGGCACTGAACATCCTCAATCGGCTGGGAGCTGAGCCCGTCAATAAAGCGAAAGCGATCGACTTTCTTCAGGGGCTGCGCGCCGGCGATGGACTCTTTCGCGAGACGGCGGACGGCAGGCCGAATCCTCTCGGTACCTGGTACGTCCTGGAGTCGCTCGCGTTGCTCGGTCATATCCCTACTGCTTTGCTTCGCGGGCCGGTTGTCCAGAAGCGCGCACCGCTCGCCAGCGATCTTCGTGTATGGACGATGCAGATCGAAGCACCGGGCAAGGGCAGTCCTGAAGAAGCGGCCACGGTCGCAGAAGCGACGGGCGTCCATATCTGGGCGGCGAGGAACCCGGAACCAGGCTGGCTCGAAGCCGCCCAGTCTGCGGCCGATCGACGGAAGATTCCCGTCCTGTTTGCCGCTGGTATCGAAGAGTACGGAACCCTTATCGCGCTGCCTGGCTTGGGAACATACAACCATCTCGCCGCGTTTTGTGTGCCTCCGGGCAAAAATTACGGCAAACCGATGTCAGGCAGGATTGCACATAACTGGAACATCTTTCGGGAGCGGCGAGTTCTTGCAATCAAAGAAGCCGGTGGCCGAACGGTGTGGCCGTTCAATGACAATGAGGAGCTGACTCGCATTCTGCTGGACGACGCTGTTCAGTCTCGCAGCTACGCTGCGATCTCCACATTCCACGGTGGCGGTGAGAACTTTCTTTCCTCACAGCCATGGCTGCAGCGCTGGTACGGCCGGCTGCCGTTTGTGGCACTGCAGGACTCGCATCAGGCCGAGCCATGGTGGAGCTATGAGCAAGTCGCCGGTTTCCGCACTCTCTTCGTCGCCAAAGAACCAGGCTGGCAAGGTTGGCTCGAAGCGCTGGATCGCAACTGGGTAGTTGCCGTGCGCCGCGATGACGTTACCGGTAACGCTCTTCGGTATGCCGGCGGAATGCCAGAGGTCCGCGACTTCGTCACAAAACACTCGTCCGAATGGCAGTGGAAAAATCGCCCGCCAGCGTCAATAGTGGTGCTGCGCCCGGGCCTGAAGTTTGAAGCGGGTGTACCTGCTTCCGGAGCAGCGATACGAGTACGCCTGGCCGCGCACCACACACCCGACGGGCAACCGCGAGAACCGCTGGTCACACTTTCGGAGTTGCTCGTCGATGGGAAACACGTGGATGCGCAGGCGATAGAAATCAAGGATCGACAAGGCGCGATCAGTGACCGCTATCTCGTTGCGCTGATAAAACTCACGGCAGGACCACACACCGCCGTGGCGCGCATCCTCGATATCGCTTCAAAACAACAGTCGGAAGTTCAGTTGACGTGGGTGGAGTCGGCAGCTAGCCCGGGATGACGGGACTGAGTACGCCAGTTTCCACCGTGTAGCCTTCGCGCGCGATGCGCGCCGGCATCACCTCAGCCCGGCGGCCATGCATCGCGAAGATCTGGCACACCAGATCGCACACAGACGCGCAACCCTTCTCGAAGAAGACCAGGATCGAAGGTCCGGCGCCGCTAAGAGTGCATCCCAGCAGTCCCGGAGCCCGCAACTTGACGATCTCGTCCAGACCCGGCACCAGCGCCGCGCGATATGGCTGATGCAGTCTGTCTTCGAGCGCAGCCGGAAATGCCGAAGCCGAGCCGCTCACCAGCGCTGCCACCAGCAGCGTAGATCGCTGGATATTGAAAATCGCGTCCTCCCGCGAATACGTGGTCGGGAGAACCGAGCGAGCTTTGCTCGTCGCCAGCTCAAAGTCAGGCACCACGACAGCTGCATCGAACTGGTCCGATAAGTCCAGCCGAACGACACGAGTCGCTCCCGCTCGGTCGATTGCGCTCGCGACAATTGACCCAAGGACACAGGCAGCAACGTTATCCGGGTGTCCCTCAATCCGTGCAGCCTCGTCAAGAATGCGCAGTGGTTTCCAGCCGAGCCCAAGCAGCTGATCCGCTATGATCACACCCGCGGTCAGAGCCGCGGCGCTCGAACCCATCCCCTTCCCGAGAGGGATCTCATTGTGGACGTCCAGTTCGACCGGAGGAAGCGTCCCCTGCACATCCGCCGCGACTTGCAGCGCAGTCTGCCAGATCAGGTTCGATTCATCGTTCGGAATACAATGGCTGTCCCGTCCAGTGGCACGAATCCGAAGCTGAGTCGCGGGCTGAAAGCGGCATGTCAGATACAGGCTCAGAGCCATGCCAAGTGCATCAAAACCTGGACCGAGATTCGCGCTGGACGCGGGGACGCGGACAGTAGTCAACATCAGACAGCCTGAGGAGAAATCGTGACCTTTTCGCCGGTTCGGCAGGACTGGTAAGCGGAGATCACGACCTCCAGCGCGCGATAACCTTCTTCACCGCCAACCAACGGCTTGGTACCCGTCTTGCATGCGCGCCCGAAATCGAGGAACTGCCGTTCGAACGGCTCGAGCGAAATCGCCATCGGATCAGACGACCCGGACGCGACATCTTTCGCGATCGGTGCGGGATCCCCCTGATCGTCTTTCACATCCCACGTTGTCAGCTTGTCACCCGTGAGAATCGCACTGCCCTTAGATCCGTGAATCTCGATCCTCTCGGAGTACCCCGGCCACATCGCCGTCGATGCCTGGATGATTCCTGTCGCACCACTGCTGTATCGCAGCAGAGCATTGATCACATCTTCACTTTCGATTTTGTGCACGGCGCCAAGCTGCCAGTACGCAAACAGCTCTTTAACAGCGCCGATGAGATATAGCAGCACATCAACCTGATGGACAGCCTGATTGATCAGCGCGCCGCCGCCCTCCGTCGCCCAGCTGCCCTTGATCGGACGCGAGTAATACTCAGCCGAGCGCCACCATTTCACATAGGCATCGGCCTGAATGATCTTGCCCATTCGGCCGTCAGCGATTGCCTTCGTCAGGAAGATGACGGAATCATCGAACCGGTGCTGACTCACAACCCCGAGCACGATTCCCGCTTTACGCGCGACATCCACCATTTGGCGAGCCGTTTCCAGATTCGTTGAGATCGGCTTCTGCACCTGTACGTGCTTTTTGGTTTGCGCGCAGATCTCGATCGGCTGCAGTCGAAAATCCGGAAACGTGCAAACGTCCACGTAGTCGACCCGCGGATGTCGGCAGACTTCTTCAAAAGTCTTCACGAATTCGGCGCCCGTCGCGTCGGCGAATTTCTTGCCATTTCTTTCGTCGATATCGGTGCAGGCTGTCACCTCGTAGCCGATATTTTTGTACGCTTCCGCGTGCTTCCACGAGATTGCGCCTGTACCGATGACTCCAACTCTCAAGAGTGAATGTCTCCTCAATTAACGGGTTTTAACGTACGAAGTATATCAGGCGGAAACGTTACAACTCGGCCTTTACAATAGACTTATGAGTCAGTTCCCCGCCGGATATCGCGTTGGCGGCGTCGCTATTGCACCAGCTACCGTGCTGGCGCCCATGGCCGGCGTCACCGATACCGTTTTCCGCCAGCTCATCCGGAATCAGGGCGGCTGCGGACTGCTCATGACCGAGTTCACCAGTCTCCCACGGTGTGGTGCAGTCCCGGGCCGCTACGCCGGCGCACATTCGCAATGCGCTACCTCGCCTTCGAACCCGAAGAGCACCCCATCTCGGCCCAGTTGTTCGGGTCGGATCCCGACGTGATGGCCGAGGCGGCGCGAGATGTGCGAAGACATGGGGTTCGACATTGTCGACATCAACTTCGGCTGTCCGGTCAACAAGGTCGTCAAGTGCAACGGCGGGTCGGGGCTGCTGCGCGATTTGCCGCTGGTCGAAAAGATTCTCCGAACGGTCAGATCGGCGATCTCGATTCCGCTGACTGCAAGTTCCGTGCCGGCTGGAACGACCAGGAACTGGTGCACGTCGATATGGCAAAGCTCGCAGAAGATTGCGGACTCGCTGCCGTCGCGCTGCATCCGCGCACGCGCGAGCAGGGCTACAGCGGTCGTGCCGACTGGACCCGCATCGCCGAGGTCAAGGCTGCTGTGCGCATTCCGGTGATCGGCAATGGCGACATCGTCACGCCCGAAGATGCCGTTCGAATGGTGCGCGAGACCGACTGCGACGCCGTCATGATCGGCCGCACGGCCTCATCGAATCCGTGGATCTTCCGCCAGATCGCAGCAGTATCTCGCGAACGGCGTCTATGAAATCCCGACGGACAGCAACGCTACGACATGATGCGTCACTACTACACCATGCTGAACACGAGCCGATGAGCCCGACTGCGTCGGCAAGATGAAGCAGTTCGCCACCTACTTCACCCATGGCGTCCGCAACGGCTCAAAGCTGCGCGTCGACGATCTACACGCTGCAAGGAGCCGCAGCAGATCCTCGATGCCGTCGATTCCTTCTTCGAGCAGCAGTCCTGTGAGCGCGAGCAAGAGGCTGCTGTCGCTTGAAGAAGATTCAACTGATCACTGACGGCGCCTGCAAGGGTAACCCTGGGCGCGGGGGCTGGGCCGCGATTCTTCGGTTCGGCCAGCATCGCAAGGAGCTTTGGGGCTCCGAGCCTCAGACCACCAACAACCGTATGGAGCTTACCGCCGCCGTCCGCGGACTCGAAGCTCTGAGTGAGCGCTGCGAAGTCGAAATTATTACGGACTCCGAATACGTCAAGAACGGCATCACGCAATGGATTCACGGCTGGAAGCGCAATGGCTGGATGACGTCAGCCAAAAAGCCCGTCGTGAATCAGGACCTGTGGAAGGCGCTTGAGCATGAAGTCTCCAAGCACAACGCAACCTGGACATGGACCAAGGGACACGCTTCGCACGAAGATAACAATCGTGCAGACGAACTCGCATCCGACGCTGCGTCGGGCCAGCTATCGGGAACGCGCAACAGCGTCGCCGGAGCTTAGCTTCAGTGTGCGCGTAAGCCAGTCGATACGGTCCTGCACCGACCAGGCGTTCAGCTTGTGCTGCGCGTCATAGAAAACAATCTCCTTCGGCCCCTTTGCGGCGGCGTACAACTCGAGTGCTTCGTCCTGCGTCACGAAGCGGTCGTGAGTCGCGAACTGGAACAACATCGGAACAGGACCAGCCTTCGCGATGTTTGCCGGTCCATCCAGCGGAGCAAGCGACTTGATGAACCCAGCCCGGGCAGGTTCCGGCATCGGTGGGCCATAGAGATACCAATTCGGAAATCTCGTCGTGCCCGCCTGAAGCGCGTACGCCGATGCGCGACGATCGACGCCGGCCATCACTGCGCCAAACATTGCGCCGAAATCATGTCCCACATAAGCAACTCGCCGGGCGTCAACTCCCGGCTGGGATAGCAACACATCCATGGCACGACGGAGTTCCCGAAGCTGCTGCATAGAATTAGCGAGGTCGTCTTCGCGCCTGCGCTTCTCGAACCACGTGAAGTCAGACCACATCGTCGCCGGCAGAAGCGAAACTACGCCGCGACGAGCGAGCATGACCGCCTCTTCCAGATACTCCGTGCGGTTCGACGTTGGATCCGGCGGCTCATACCAATGGACATAGAGAATCGCTGCACGAGGACCTTCGCCGGAAGGAGTAACCAGATACGCCGGTGTTCGCGAACCATTCAAGCTCGCATACGTGATGTCCTTCACCTCGACACCGCCGTCGCGCCTTGCGGTACTCACGACCTCGACGTCTGCAGCACTTGCAGCTAGTGCGAGTGCGATTACGCCAACAAACTTCGAAGCACCGAATCCCATGGTTTGCGATACGGCCGCTCGAGCATCGCCGCAGCTTCCTTATCTCCGGGGATGGTTTCCTTTTCGGGATCCCATCGGACCATTCGCCCAAGTCTCAGCGAGATATTCGCGAGATGGCAGGCAACAGCCGTGTGATGTCCTTCCTCTGCATCGGCGATCGTCTTTTGCCGCGACTTGATGCAGTCGATGAAGTTGCGCGCGTGCAGGTCCAGTTGCTCCTCCGACGAACCCGGGATCTTCATCGCTTCAATCCAGGGCGTCGGGCTTAGTGTCGCTGCGCGGCGGACCACCGGCGGTCTGTCCTTTGAAGTTTGGAATCGCGTTGTTCGGATCCATCTTCATATCGGAGTTGACAATCAAACCGGCGCGCGAGATCTGAAGGCTTCCTTTCGTCCCGAAAAACTCGAGCATGCTGCCCGCGCCCGTCCCGCGACTCGCTTCCTTGAACGAATAGGACATGGTCATTTTGCCCGGATATTCAAAGATTGCGTCCTGCGTATCCGGAGTCTCGCCCGGCCCCGGAAGCGAGAACCGCCCCCCAAACGATGACACCTTCAGCGGCCCATTCACGCCCTTGTACCATTGCACGATGTCGATCTCGTGCGCGCCGAGGTTCGTCATCTGTCCGCCCGAGTAGTCCCAGAACCAGCGGAAATGATAGATTCCGCGCTGTGGATTGTAGGGCCTGCGCGGGCGCAGGCCCGAGCCACATGTCGTAGTCGAAATCAGAAGGCGCGGTGCCGTCAGGCGGCGAGCCGAAACCCGGCATGATGTTACGGAACGAGCCATGCGCGCGCTGAATGAACGTCGCCGATATATCCCGACTGAATCAGTTCCCTGCGCCTTCTGATAGTGCCGGCCGCTCCGCTGCTGCGTCCCGACCTGCACAACGCGATTATTCTTCTTCGCCACCTGAGCCAGCCAGCGTCCTTCACGAATGAAGACACTCAGAGGCTTCTCGACGTAAACATCCTTTCCCGCCGCGCAGGCCATCATCGCCGCAAGACAATGCCAGTGGTCCGGAGTCGAGACGACGATCGCCTGCAGATCCTTGTTCTCGAGCATTTTGCGGAAGTCGCGATACGGCTTTGCCTTTCCGCCGCACGCCTGGACGCCCTGCTCGAGACGAGGCTGATAGACATCGCACATCGCCGCGCGGTCGACATCGCGCTGATTGCCGAAGTCGAACACGTGCTGCGCTCCGATCAGGCCATAGCCGATGAACCCGACCTGAACGCGATCGTTAGCACCCATCACACGGCTGTAAGAAGCAGCCGTTAATCCAGTCAGAAACGCACGACGTGAGGCAGTCATGTTGGTGTGGATTTTATCAAGACCAGGTCTGCACCGACTGTTTCTGCACTTTCGCAGGGTCGAGTTCAATCCCAAATCCGGGCCTCTCAGGCAGAGCAAAATGAGCCTGCACAGGCGTCGGCGGATGCTTCTCGAAGTGGTAATAGCTTTGCATCTTGCTGTACAAGTACTCCACCAGCGGGCAAGTCATCGGACTCTGGCTGACGACTGCATGCAGGGCGGCATGAATGCTGTGACCGTGTGGGATCACCTGCGCATCATACAGCGAAGCCACGGCGATGATCTTCAGCAATTCGCTCAACCCGCCGCACCACTCGGGGTCAGCCTGCACCACACTGATCGCTCCCGCCTTCAGGAACTCATTTACTTCCCAGCGTCCATAGAAGTGCTCGCCCGTCGCAACCGGGATCGACGTGCTCCGACGGAGGGTCACGAAGCTTTCCAGCTTGTCCATGTGGAATGCCTCCTCAATCCACCTGGGACGATACTGCTCAACCTGCTTGCACCAGCTGATCGCGTAGTCCTGACTCCAGCCCTGGAAGGCGTCGAACATCAAGTCCACGTCGTAACCGATCGACTCACGCAAGTCATGCACCAGGCTGACATTCTTCTGCATGCCCGCGAGTCCGTCGCCTGGACCGTATGCAAGAAACCACTTCTGGTTACGGAAGCCCATCGCCTTGAACTCCGTCGAGCGCTTCCGAATTGACTCGGGCTGCAGCGAATACCCGAGCGTGCTGCAGTAGGCCTCCGCCGAGGACCGGGTCGGTCCTCCGAGAAGCCGATAAACGGGCGTATCGTAATACCGTCCTCGCAGATCCCAGACAGCATTGTCGACCGCGCTGATGCCCATGATGTACAGACCAGCGCGCGAATGCCGGTTCGACCGATGCATCTGGTCCCAGATCGCTTCACCAGCAAGCGGATCCTTGCCCAGTACATAGGGCTTCAGTTGCTCATCGACAACAATTGCGGCTTCTTTGTCTATTGGCCCATACAGGCCTTCCAAACCCGCGTCCGTCCGCAGCCGAAGATACAGAGCACTCGTTTTCGCCGTACGCTGCGTGGGGTTCGGCGAGTCCTTGTACTCCTTTGGCCGATACTCGTCGTAGATATGGAGCGGGTTGACCTGAGTCTGATTATTCACCCCGACGTCTGCGGTACGCTCGCCATCTACGCGTAAGAACTCGACCGCGGTGATCTTCATGCGACCCGGGCGAGCGCGCTCGTTCTGCCACGCAAGCAAGGCGGGGCAAGTAACGGCCCCGGCTGCGGTACTCAGGAGAAAGGATCTTCTGGTCAGCACACTACACAGCTCCAATCGTCAAGTTCTGAAACTTCACGAGCAGGTCGAGGCAGCTGCGGCCAGCCCTCGCTCTCACGAAACCCGCTCAGGATTATCGTGCCCCTCGCAACTCGAGCCAGCTCATCGGCGATCGAGTTGATTGTCGGCGCATCCAGATTCGCAACTACGATATCGAATGCGGTGTCCCGAAGGGAAGCGGCAGAGCCGGTAAACAGCGCGATACCGGGCGGCAGGTTGCCCTGAGCGACTACCGTCGCTTCATGATCAACGTCGCACGCGACCACCAGCGCAGCGCCGAGCCGAGCGGCGGCTTCGGACAGAATTCCCGAACCCGTGCCGACATCGAGCACCCTCGAGCCCGGCTGAACCTTCCGTTCCAGCGCTTCGAGGCAGAGCCGAGTC
This sequence comes from Bryobacteraceae bacterium, assembly GCA_963794765.1. Taxonomy (GTDB): domain Bacteria; phylum Acidobacteriota; class Terriglobia; order Bryobacterales; family Bryobacteraceae; genus JAWXCM01. The sequence goes on from CAWCGC010000035.1 coordinate 167,776, forward strand.
CCGGGATGCGAACCGCTGCCGCACGCAAGACCTGGCCGCAGGCGCAGCAGGATTCTGCCGTCCGGCACTACTGGGTCGTTTTCCCATTCGGGAGCCAGCCAGAATCGCTCCCCCACAGGGAAGGCCTGCCACATTGACTGCGCATGCCTGACCCAGTCGTGATCGTCCTGCGGTTCGTAATGAGGCTGGTACGCCGCAAACCGATTCTGCAGGGCTTCGGCATCGGCGTCGGCGTCAAAGAAAGCCCGGACCCAGTGATCCTCTTCCGTTATGCCGGTCGTCCCTGCTTCCCACAGATCTGCGATAAGGGTGTCGCGGTCGCCCTGCGGGGCGGTAAGAGTTAGAGAAAAGCCGCTCATGTGCGGACTATTCGCCCACTCGCCGGGTCTTACCCGCCCAGTAACGCTCCTTAAGAATGAGCTTGCGGATTTTGCCCGTGCCTGTCTTCGGAAGAGGGTCAGTTTCGAAATCGATCACTTTGGGCATCTTGAAGCGACCGAGACGGCCTTCGAGAAATTGCTGCAACGCTTCGGCCGTCAGGTCCGTTCCTTTCTTCGGAACGACGATTGCCGCTGGCACTTCTCCCCAACGCGGATCCGGCGCCGGGACCACAGCACACTCGAACACATCCGGATGCGCAATGATCGCACGCTCGACCTCAATGGACGAGATGTTCTCACCGCCGCTCACAATAATCTCTTTGCGGCGGTCGACGATCTGCACATAGCCGTCCGCTCGCCAGACCGCCATGTCTCCGGTGTAGAACCAGCCATTCCTGATGACGGCCGCCGTTCCTTCAGGATCGAGGTAATACCCTTCCATAACCCAGTCACAGCGCACGGCTATCTCTCCGATCGCCGTGCCGTCTCGAGGTACCGGATTTCCTTCGAGGTCAACGACGCGCAGGTCGACTCCGGGGATAGGCCGGCCGGTCATCGCCTGCGTTTGCCAGCGCTCTTCATCCGAATCGAATAGGCGCATGCGATGCGGACGAGCGCAGGTGAGCACGGGAGCAGTTTCCGTCAGGCCATAGCCCGCCCAGACCCGGCAGCCGAATGCCTTCTCCATCCGCATGATCAGTTCCGGCGAAGATGCAGCTCCACCCATCTGGATCTCCCGAAGACTGGAAACGTCGTATTTACCAGCTTCCGGACAATTCAGCAGAGCGTTGGCCATTGTCGGAACCAGACTCATATCCGTTGCGCGATGGCGCTGGATTAACTCCAGAACCGCCGCTGGGTCGAACCGGCGCACCATCACCTGTTTGATCCCAAGCATCACGTCCGTCTGCGCATGCCCCCAGCCGTTGGCATGGAATAGCGGGATGGTGTGCAGGTCGACCATCGTATCGGGATCAATGTATAAGGTGGTTACCGCCATCGCGTGCAGATAAAGGGCACGATGCGACAACATGACACCCTTTGGCGTGCCCGTACTGCCGCTGGTGTAGAAGAGCTCTGCTACCGAATTCTCGTCGATGGACATGTAATCGAGTTCGGCTGCCGCCACATCGATAAACGACTCGTACTCCTCATTGAGTGCGATGAAGTGCTGCGCTTTCGGGCAGTGCTCGCGAAATGCGGCAATCAGCGGCGCAAAGTCGGTCTCGTAGAAGAGGATCCTGACTTCGGAGTGGTTCAGGATTGCAATCAGCTCAGGCGGTGACAGACGAACGTTCAGCGGCATCAGCATCGCCTGGGCCATCGGAACGCCGTAGTACCCCTCCAGGAGCATGTGATTGTTCAGACTCAGGAAGCCGACGCGATCACCAGGACCCACACCCGCACGCCGCAACGCCGCCGTCAGGCGCAGACATCGCTCACCAAACTCGCCGTAGCTGAACTCTCGGTCACCGCATACGACGCCGGGCTTGCCCGGGAACAGCTCGATTGCCCGGGCAAGGAATCGAACTGGTGTAAGGGGAATCGAAATCATATCGTGGCTCCTTCCAGGGAACTACGCCGCAAAACGCAGCCCGACCCGCGACCGCCAGAGTTGTGTTCCCTGTCCTGGACGGCGGCGCGGGATCGGGCCCTTCGCGCTTCTGAGCGTTGTTATTCTACCCTCTTCCCGCAGCCAGCCGATTAGACGGAAGCTCGACGAAGAAGTGTACAGCTTTGAGGATCGTGCCGTTTGCGCTTCAAGAAGGCTCGAAGGTGGGGGCGTTCGATGATAGGAGGTTGGACGCTTACGCCGCCTTTCGTTCCCGCAGCTTCCGTCTTCTCCTCACGGGCAATTTCCTGTCGAGCTTCGGTCTGCAGATGTTGTCTGTTGCCGTCAGCTGGGACCTGTACATCGCAACCAGGTCCGCGGTCGTTCTCGGTAATGTCGGCCTGGTTCAGGTAGCACCTTTCCTGCTGTTTGCGCTTGCCTCGGGTCACTTCGCGGACATTTACGATCGCCGGCGAATTCTGGTAGTCACACAAATTCTTTATGTCGTCTCCTCTCTTCTCCTCGCACTTGCTCCGCATTCCGTCGCTCTGATCTATACCTGTTTATTCCTGACCGCAACCGCGCGGACGTTCCAGGGTCCCGCGAGACTTGCTCTGCTGCCTCATGTCGCCCCTGAGGGAGCGCTGCGGAATGCGATCACCTGGAACAGCAGCGCCTCAGAAATTGCGAATGTCAGCGGCCCCGCCCTTGCGGGAGTCATTCTTGCGCTCGCCGGCTCTACGTGGGTTTATTACGTGCAGTGCGGCTGCGCCTCGGCGGTCCTTCTGTGCTTTGGGCTGCTTCGTGTTCGACGAGACGAGCAGCCGGAAGCCAGGACCTCAGCGCCTCAGGGACTCTCGGCGGTGCTCGAAGGCGTGCGGTTTGTGTTTCGCAATCCGTTGATTCTTCCCGCAATTTCTCTCGACATGTTCGCGGTCCTGTTCGGCGGTGCCACTGCCTTGCTTCCGATCTACGCCGTCGAGATTCTGCACACAGGACCCCGGGGGCTGGGCTGGCTCAGAGCCGCACCTTCGATCGGTGCCGCAACCATGGCAATGATCACGGCTCACAGAATTCGGTTTGAGAAAGCCGGGCGGGCGTTGCTCACCGCGGTCGCCGGATTCGGAGTAGCGACCGTAATCTTTGGCCTCTCGCGCAACCTCTGGCTCTCCTTTTTCGCGCTGCTGCTGACGGGAGCATTCGACAACATCAGCGTTGTCCTGCGGCACTCTCTGGTGCAGACCGAGACACCAGACGCTGTCCGAGGCCGAGTGCTCGCGGTCAACAACATCTTCATCAGCTGTTCCAATCAACTGGGCGCAGTTGAATCCGGTTGGGTCGCAGCTCTCCTCGGCGCCGTCCCGAGTGTCGTGTTGGGCGGCATTGCGACCATCGGCATCGCAGCGGTGTGGTCAGCGCTGTCGGTACCACTCCGACGGTGGCATCAGTCATAAAGACAGCGAATCGATTCCACGGGATGTTCATGGACAGAAGCGGCATTCTTGTTGGCTGAAGGTTCTACCGGCACAGTCTAGCTTCTGCTGCCTGCGCCGGCAAGCAGTTCTCCTGTGTGGGGCTGGTTTCTTTCTCATGCAACTGTCTGATTTCCGTAATCAGGCCGGTAATTTGCCGCGATCGGGACTGATGGGCACGATCTCGCCTGTTAATTGTCCCCTTTTGTTGCGTCTGAACTCGCTGTTGAATGGCACGATGGTGACGTGCGGGTTACGTTTGCGGAACGAAGCCAATTCTTCCGAAGTCGTGTGCTCTGTTGCATATACGACGGGCATTGCGGTTGAGACTGCCCGAATTTCGGCCAGTTTCTTGTCGCGCTCCGCTTGTCTTAGCTCTTCTTCTTTTTCCTGGATATCCTGTTCGCGGCGGCCCTTCTGCATGGCTTCGAGTCGACGGGCGGCTCGGTCGTAATCGAGCCATGCGTTCCTGCGATAGCGGTCGAGAGTTTCGAAGGTGAGCTGGTTCTTTTCGTCGCCCATGGCGATGCCGCAGCCGAGGTCGTCGGCGGGGGTTGGGGTGTCCGCGAGGCCGAAACGGCGCTGCATGGTGGCGAGGGCTCCGTCCATGTAGCCGGACTCGATCTTCTCGAGACGCTGCATGCGGGCGTAGGCTCCGGCGATCATCTCCACGAGCTGGAGTTCTTTCATGCCGACGGGGTTCCAGGAGTGGATGAGGTCGCTGCGCATCTCTTCGAACTCGGTCCTGTCTTCGTGGCGCATGGGAGAGTAGAGCAGCGTGGTTGCGGCGAGGCCGTGTTTGCACGCATTGGCTCTTGCGATGTTTTTGCCTTCGGTCGTGTTGGGGCCGGTGCTCTTTTGTGCGTTCCGGCGATTCGCCTCGATCTGCTTGTCTGTTGCCATGCTGGTTCTCCCCTCCCGTTTCTCACTGGCGCGGCGGACCGCGGTTCACGGGGGTGATTTTCGCATCTGCTTCCAAGTGATTTGGGCGGGTTGGAATAGTTAATGGCTCTAACTTCTTGATTTGGTTGTGACAATATTTTTGACAGTCGCGGGAATATGCCGGGGTTGACCGTCAAATACCAGATACCCGACTCAGCAATGACGAGATAGTAATCGGAGTCGTCGATGACGCTCCTGACTAACGTCTACTGACGTCATCGGAAACGGGGAACCGCTCCATACCTGCCGGTATGCAATGGAGGAACATCGACGATTGCATCACTCGCTTTACGTTCTTCGATCAAAATTCTAAACGTCGAACTGACGAGCGCCTGATATCTTTTGTCCGTAACCCGGATACCTGACGGGCCTTTACCTGGGATCGCACTGGTGCATCGGAACGATTCGGATGGCGTTCTCAGGACTTCTTAGGTGGTCGCGGTGCTATCTCCTTTGACGTCGTGAACGGACTTCCGCATTCTGTTAAGGAATGCAAGTTCCGGTAGCGCCGTTCTTCGGGCGGAATCGGTAAACACTGGGCGACTACCCAGGCCAGGACCGATCGGGTCGCCAATTCGGCGGCTCCCCTTGAGCACGCGGCTCAAGGCGAGACCGTCCTGCCTCATAGCGTTGACTATTGGAACAGTTCCTATTTGAGCGGCAATAGTGGATGTGCCGCCGACCGGAGGTCGCCGACGGCGAAGCGGTCGCGGCCGAACGATTGACGATTCTCGATCGGGTCGCCGCGCCCGATGGTCAGCGCTTGATGATGTTGTGAACCTCGAAGATGTCCGGCGGATTGGTGAACTGGATGCCGGCGCCGGCGAGGATCGGCATCAGACGCTCGCCGAAGGCCTCGAACTGCTCCCGCGAGTTCCAGATCTCGCTGACCTTAAGGTTGCCATCCGAACCGAAGCAGACGTGGTAGTCGAGCCCGGCCGGTGGCCATTCGCCGGCGTTCTTGAGTTGGCGAATCGTCTCGTCGTACTTCTTGGCAGTGAGAGCGGTGGGACTGAAGCGGACAACGATACTCATGATATGAACCTCCGTGATCGGGGTCGCGAATAGATCCGATGTGATCGTGAAGCGACGCGTCGTCGCTCCAAATCATACCAGCGCAGCGGTGTGGGGAGCGGATCGGTCCTCAGTGACGCCGTAGTGTTTACCCATGGCGCTTGGTAGGTCCGGATATCGGAAACTGCGGTTAACAGAATCGTCGCTTCAGGTCACTTATGCGCCGGTTAACAGGTTTATTGTCAAGCTCAAGCTCAGTCGCCGGTGGGGCCGTCGCTCCGGCTAACGTTCTGCCCCCAATGTGTTGATATTCCCCGGAGAAGCGTGTTCGGCTTTTGAATTCTCGACAGAATATCCGGAGCGCCCGGCTGCATACACATTACTCGCGAGGCAGGGCCGCGTGGCGTGTTGCGGGCTGAACAATCGCTCTCTTCCGGATTGCGGACGCCACAAGCGAGCCAGTGAGCTCACGCACTCCATTTCACCCTGAATCAGCACAATCGTATCGTTAACACATGCCAAGCGAACGCGAAAAGATGATCGCCGGTGAGTTGTATGATGCGCTTGACCCCGAACTTGTAGTTGCTCGCAATCGCGCGCGCGACCTCTGCCAAAATCTGAATAACTCTCGTGAGGCGGACGAGGAACTAAGAAGAAATATTCTGACGGACTTATTTGCAGCGGGTGGAAAGACGGCCTGGATTCAGCCACCGTTCTACTGCGACTATGGATCCAACATCGAACTCGGCGAGCGTGTGTTCTTCAACTTCAACTGTGTCGTGCTCGATGTTTGTCCCGTCAGGATCGGCGATTACACGCTCTTCGGGCCAGCGGTTCAGATACTCACTCCGTTGCACCCGCTGAATCACGAACTGCGCCGACGCCAGGAGTATGGCAAGCCGATCGAGATCGGTTCGGATGTTTGGGTCGGCGGAGGGGCACTCATCCTTCCGGGCGTTCGAATCGGCTCGCGAGCGGTGATCGGTGCAGGCAGCGTCGTGACTCGCGATGTTCCTGATGGTGTCTTCGCGGCTGGCAATCCGTGCCGAATTATTCGCGAGATCGAGGACGACAAACCTGAACCCTGAGTCCGTTACTTCTCACACGAGACTCGTGCGTAGGGGAACTCCTCCCGGCGCTGCCTGCCTTTATCTTTACCTTCCACCGCGGCATACAACTGGTCGCCCGCACGACGGTACAAAATCGTTTGCGGGAAATCATGTTCCGAGTTCTCGAAGACGACCTCATTCGCCGTTTGTCTCGTGAGCCGAAATGTTACTGGCGTGGCGAGCTGCCCGAAACGTGGTGTGTACACGATCGCGTCTGCCTTCGCGTCAATCCGCATGAATTCAGAAAATACGACTCGCGTTGACTTCAGCGTGCGGCTGTATCCCATCATGCTGCCGCCGACTGGCTTGCTCCAGTGCTCCTCGATCATCGAGCCGGAGCTCGATGCCGGCGTTGCCCAGCAGCCGGCCATCCACGTCAAGTCTGACACCTCCGCGGCACCCGCACAGGCTGCAGTCAGCACTACGATGAGCGTACGAAGCATGTTAAGATTTTCGCTCACCGCCAAAGCAAATGGGGCAGCATTCGCTGCCCCATTCGGATGTTGACTCCAGCCGCCCTTAGTCAATATGGAGCGACCAACTCTCGTTCGTAGTGTCGCGGGTTACGCTGCGGATGAGAAACCGGCGGCGCAGAGCCGCATACGAAGGAGTTAGTCGCATGTCCAAAATACGATTTATTGGTCTCGATGTCCACGCGGACACCATTGCTGTAGCTGTTGCCGAACCGGGAGGTGAAGTCCGGTCGGTTGGAACTATTCGAAATCGGGCCGAAGACTTGCGCAAAGCCATGGGGAGGCTGGGCTCGCCGGGGCAGATTCGAGTCTGTTACGAAGCCGGGCCGACAGGCTACGCCGTGTACTGGCGACTGGCCGCACTGGGAATCCACTGCGATGTGATTGCGCCGTCGCTGATCCCGGTAAAGGCCGGAGACCGGGTGAAAACCGACCGCCGCGATGCGGAGAAGCTGGCACGCTGCTACCGTGCCGGAGATCTGACGCCGATCTGGGTTCCAACGCCGGAGCATGAAGCGCTTCGCGATCTGGTGCGAACCAGAGAAGACGCCAAACAGGATCAGTTGCGAGCCCGACACCGGCTGAGTAAATTTCTCTGCCGGCACGGCATGCGGCCGCCCGAGACGATTAAGAAAGCCTGGACGGCGAAGTACATGGACTGGATCAAACGCGAGGTGAACTTCGATCAGCCGGCGTTGACGGCGACGCTTACCGACTACGTGCATGAAGTGGAGCATGCGGCCGAACGCATCGTGCGGCTGGAGAAATCCATTACCGATGCTATCGCTCAGTCTCCTGCCGAAATGCGTGCCGTCATCGAATCGCTTCAGGCTCTGCGAGGAGTGGCGCAGATGACGGCCGTCACTATCGTTTCCGAACTGGGTAACCTGAGCCGGTTTTCTTCTCCCAGACAACTGATGAGCTATAGCGGTCTGGTCCCGTCGGAACACTCCAGCGGAGGAAAGACACAACGCGGCAGCATCACCAAAACCGGCAACGCACATCTCAGACGAGTCATCGTGGAAGCCGCCTGGGCATATCAACACAAACCGTGGGTCGGCGGATATCTCGCCAAACGACAACAGGGACTCGATCAGGAAATCACGGATATTGCCTGGAAAGCGCAGTGGCGGCTCTGCACCAGATACAAAAAGCTGGCTGGCAGAGGCAAGAACAAGACGCAGATCGTGGCGGCGATCGGCAGGGAACTGCTCGGCTTCATCTGGGCAATTGCAGTAAAAGCCGAGGACCGAACATGCACTGCGTGACAGCTTGCGGCCCCGAGGATGGCATTGCCTCCAGACTTTCAGTGCGGCAGCTCCGGCACCCGTCAAGGCTTCCCTCCGGCACGCTTCGCGTGGCCTTGACAGGACCCGCCGGAGCCTGCCCGCAGAACCCTCAGAGGAGGCAATGCCATCCTCTCTTCGCGGCGCTCGCGAGTTTTTGAATTGCTTGTTTTGAGGATCTGTGCAGGTGGCAGGAGCAGGGCACACGGAAAGGAGAACCCTCCGATCTTTTATGCGGTACGGACTCTGCTCCCAACCCGCGGTCTTAGTCAGAGGCAGCTCCCGACGGATCACGATTGTGCGGTTTCGACCCGCGGATATCAGAGTGATCAACCGTCGCATTTGCCTCTGCTCCTGTCTCCTGCATCGATCTTCACCATCTCCGGCTCCTGTGGCCGCTCGTTACCGAGCAGCCACAGATCGCACTTATCTGTCAGCCTCGCGTAAAAGGTATTGACAGGTCGCTCCGTCGAAACTTAACCCACGGATCCTGCTGGCTCGGGTCGGGTGATCTCGACCGTATATCCCAGATGACGCAACGCTCGAACTAGCTTCTGAGCACGTTGTCGTGCTGCGCTGGGACTTGGCTTCGTTCCACGCTCGACGTATTTCACCTCATCATGCAGGATCTTCCAGACGACTACACACAAGCGTCGTGCAACCGCGCACAGTGCCTGTTTATAACCGAGGCGCGGTAAAAGCCGGTGAAACACCGTCTGAAAATGACAGCCTTTCTTCTTCACCGCCGCTTGTGCCGCTTGATTAAGAACGCGGCGCAGGTACTTGTTACCTTTGGGGCACGCCGCGTTGTGGTTCTCCTCCGCACTTTCCTCACTCCCGGGACACAGCCCACCCCAGGAGGTCAGATTCGCTGGAGTATCGAACGCTTTTGCGTCAACTCCTACCTCCGCGATGATCTGTTGCGCCGACTCTACGCCGAGCCCGGGAACTTCCGCCAGACGCACAACCGCCTGCTGATGCGCGCGCAAACCAGCGGCAATCATGCCGTTTAGCTTTTCTACCTGTCGGTCCAGCAGCTCCAGCCGCTCAAGATAAAGACCCAGCAACTGACAGTGGATTGGATCCGGTTTACCGTCCACCGCGTCCATCAGCTGGGCATTCGTACACTTCAGCCGATGATCCCCCAGTTCGGCGAGCTTCTCAGGGTTCGTCTCTCCTGCCGCGATCGCGCGCAGGATTCTACGGCCGCTGACCCCGAGCAGATCCGTGATAACGCTCGACAGCTTGATCCGCGCCTCTTCCAGCAGACACTCCATCTGGTTCTGAAGTCTTACCTTGTCACGGATGAGTTGCTGTCGGCTTCTGGTCAGATTCCGCCACACCCGTTGGGCCGCCTCTGGCACGTAACTCAGGATCAAGTCTCCTGCAACGAAACGCCGCACCAGTCGCCGAGTGTCTCCGAAATCAGACTTTCGCCCTCGCGGTGCCCGGTTCGATTTCGCTTGTGCCAAGTGCAGCCGAAAGTGCGGTTCGAGTTCAAGCCATACCGGCCGCCAATACTGCGCCGTCGACTCCATGACCACTTCCTGCACCGCACGTTCCTCAAGCCATGCAATCAGCCGTCGCCATTCACTTCTGGTACTGCCAAACCGACCACATTCAAATTCCCCCTCAGTGGCAGTTACATCCGCAACCGCCACCATGAGGATCTTCTTATGTATATCGATTGCTGCAACTGTATACGACATGCGCCTCCTCCCGGCGTGGAAGCGCAGAACACGCGTAAACTTACAAACGCACCGTCACGCCCTTGCCGCCCCGTGCGGGTGCCGGCGAGCACTTATTCATTCAAACCACGCGTTCCGGGCCAAACTCCATAACGGCTTCGACATCTCCAGAGCGACTTCGACCTCTCCGCTCCACGCCCGACCATACTACCGCGCACTCCGCTGAGTTTCATCCCTATTGATGGGCCGCAGGCCACACGAACACTCCATATCAGAAGTAGAACTTTACTGCGAGCTGGATGATGCGATGGCCCTGCTTTTCGGTTGTGATTCCGAAGAGGGAGTTCGTCTGTTTTCCAGTCACGTCAAAGGTTGGCTTCAGGTTCGCGGAACCACTGATGAAAGAGTACAGCGGGTGGTTCAGGAAGTTGTAGGCGTTGAAACGGAATTGCAGCTTTTTGGACTCGCTGATCTGGAAGTTCTTGAACATCCCAAGATCGGAGTTCAGGAAAGCCGGTCCGTAGATTGGCGGCGCAACCGTGGGTCCGTTCTGACCTGGCCCCGTGGGCAGCGCCAGACAACCCGCGTTTATGTACTGATGGTCACCCAGATTCGAACCCGGGTTGCAGGTCCAGATCGGGTGGAATGCAAGATTAGGCGTTCCGTTGACGGTCCGGCTATTGGGCTGATACTGACCTCCGTTTACCGGGATGGTGTAGCGGTTGCCGGCAGCATCCTGCGTCAAATTCAGGTCATTGGAGAAGAAGTTCGTCAGCGCACTCAGGTTCGCGCCACTCTGAATCTGAGTAATGCCCGACAGTTGCCAGCCGTTCAGAACGCCTTTGGCGATCTTGTTCCCCTTAGCCGGGTTCCCCAGTTCAACGGAGTAGGCAGCGTTAAAGATGTGGTGCCGGTCGTACGGGAGCACTCCATAGTTGTTGTTCAGATTAAACAGATCGTAGTTGCCTACAATACCCATGGATTTCCCGTACGTGTAGTTGAACATCATGTTGTAGCGACCGGAAGCGCGGCTCCAGCTTGCCTGCAGCGCGTTGTAGTTCTGATACAAGCCGTGCGTAATTACGTTGACGTCCTGGAAACCCTGTAAGGGTCGGTAAACATCGATGTTTGCCTGATTCGGATCCAGACCGGGCTGGAACAAGGCTCCGTATGGAACGTTGTTGATGGAACTGCCGGCGTACCCATTATTCAGGAGATTATGCGACTGGTTGCCGACATACCCGACCTCCATCAAACCTCGGAACGGCGTACGCTGCGAGACCGTAAAGCTGTAGCTGTCGGAATACGGAGACATGTCATCCTTAGGGTCAACTCCCTGGGCACCTGCAGGAGTTCCTGTGGGATTCAGCGCCGCCAGTTGCGCAAATGTATTCACGCCGTTGATGGTGACGCTGCGTACTCCGGCAGAGGCGTCAAGACCGTTCGTGAACTGGGGTGAATGGAAGTAGAACCGGCCCCAGCCGCCTCGAATTACCGTGTTTGCCGTGCCGAAGATATCGTACGCCATGCCAAAGCGGGGCGCCCAATACAGACCGCGCGTCGGAAAGCCCGAGAGTGGAACGGAAGGATCACGCTTGTTCCAGCTGAATCCGGAGTAGGCTTCCGGTGGGGATCCGGCCACGTATTTCGAGTAGTCGAAAATTGCGAATCCGTAGCCCTCGCGGTCGTACCACGGCTGGAAGTGCGACGCTCGTAACCCGAGGTCGAGCGTTAAGCGACGCGTTGCCTTCCACGAGTCCTGAACGAAGAATTCGTACGTGTTGTACGCGATGTTGTTCAGCCGATTAAAATTTTGTTCCTGGTATCCGTTGATCCGGCCGAGCAACAGATCCGCGTACGGTGAACCGGAGGACAGCGCGTTGGCCGTATCAAAGCCTAATAAACCATTGGTAAAGCCGTTTGCAGGCTGGTTGTTGATGATGTACTCCCAGTAGAAACCAGCCTTGATGGTGTGAGCGCCCCAAACCTTGGTCATGTTGTCAAGGATGCTCGGCAGGTGCTTGTCGGCAAAGAGACCTCTGTTGCCGCCGAGTTCGAAGCCGCCCGGATTCAGCATCGCCGCCATTTCCCCGGTGGCATACCATGCCGGAATCTGAGGAATATTGTTCTTGAAGACACCCGGGAACGTCGCGCCCAGTTTGGTTCTGTCAACTTTGCTCGGATCCTCGAACACGTTCGGGAAGCTGATGTACGTGTATCCAAAGATGAACTCGTTCGTCATCGTCGGGCTGAACACGTGGGTCAGACTTGCCGTAACAGAATCGGACTTGTTTTTTCCAAGAATCGGCGTTGGATACGGAACCTGGTTCCCATTGCGCCACCACAGGCCAATGGGAAACTGCTGTGTTTCGCGCTGCATGTTGTAGCGCACGAAAAGTTTGGTGTTATCGCTGATGTTGTAGTCAACACGCGTCATCCACTGGAAACTGTTCTGATCGAATACGATCTGCTTCACGTAATTGAACCCGCCCGTCTGGTTGGGATCGGCGTTCGGGAGAGGATACAAATTGATCAGGGCCTTACCCGTGGGGTCGATCATGCTGGCAGGAATGACACCGGTCGGGAACTGGTTCGCATTCAGACGCGAAGCCGGGTTTCCGGACTGGGTCTTGTAAACGCCGCCAACCAGTCCCTCGATCTTCCTCAGTTCGGCGTCGCTGAAATTGCCAGCCCGCATGGCCTCTGTCGGGGTTGTCGCGCGAAGCAGGCCAGTGTCCAGCGTCTGCAGGTATTCTTCGAAGCCCGTAAAAAAGAAGAGCTTGTCGCGGTTTTTATTGACGCCAGTTCCGGGGATGAGAACCGGACCACCGATGTTTCCGCCCGGGAAGAAGTACTTGTTATCGGGTTTCGGTGCGGCATTGAAGTTATTCAGCCAATCATTTGAGTTCAGTGCATTGTGCCGAGCATACAAGTAGCCGGTTCCGTGAAAATCCCGAGTGCCCGATTTGGCAATACTCTGGATAACGGCGGGTCCCTTTTGATTCTCGGCAGAGAAGTTCGAGGTGAGAACCTTGAACTCCTGAATCATGTCGGTGTTCGGATTCACTGGCGTCGCGCAGTTGCACCCCGGGTCCGAGACGTGCGCACCATCGGCAGTGATGTCGAGCGAGCTGGAAGGCAGACCGTTTACGTTATAAGCATTATTTAACGCACTCTGGCTGCCGCTGTCACCGTTGCCGTTAATCCCAATTACCTCGCCCGAGAAGTTCGACCGATTCTCCGTTCCCGTGTTCGCAATAGCGAAGCCGGGCATGATCTTGATGAACTCAGCCGCGCTCCGGCCTACGACCGAAAAATCCTGAAGTTGCTTTGTGGTGAGAGTTGTCGACTTTTCTCCGGAGTCGACCGGGACCAGAATGTCTGTTACGGCTGATACAGAAACCGTCTCCGCCGTCGAGCCAACCTGCATGCTGACGTCGATGTTTCGACGCTCAGCCCCCTGCAGGGCTATGTTCGAGACCTGGTACGTCAGGAACCCTGCGTTTTCAACAGTGAGCGTGTAACTGCCGACTGGAACGGAAGCAAATGTGAAGTAGCCGTCGGCATTGGTCACTGTCCGGCGCACGTCTCCAGACCCTTCATTCTTCAGTGTGACCTTGGCCTGTGGCACCACAGCACTGGATGGATCCACTACGCTGCCCGTCAGCGTTGCGTAGATTGACTGGGCGTAGTTCGGCTGTACACAAACCAAAAACAGAAATATAGCCAGCGAAAGGGCTGTTATGTGTTTGCTTGCGCGACGGGCAGGCTTGTCTTGCTGTCCTGCACGGCGGCGCGCGATCGTGCCCTTTGCGCTCTTAAGCAGGCCTTCAAGCAGGCCTTGTCCAAGTTTCTGCATGGACCCCCCAAATTTAGACCGGCAAGTCAAAAGTCAGTATTCGTGCTGAGCACGACACGCTTGCCGTTGAGGCTAATGTACCCGGACTAGTATGTAGACATCAACGCTAATGGGGTTTATTGAGGTGAATTTGTCACGTCTGCAGATAAGTATTCAAGGTTTCAATGACTTGAAAGTCCGTTAACGAGGAATGTACCACGCGGTTAACAAGTGTTGCTCCAAAAACAGTGCCCTGATATCATCTTGTGCAGCAATAATTTATGGGGTCTACCGCAGCGGGGGCCGCTACCGGTCTCAGCGACCATCCACTGGAGCGTGAGGCTGTACAACGCGTCCTGCACTCCGGGACTTTCGATCGAGCGCCAAACCTGGCACTCATCCTTAAGTACGTCTGCGAGCGGTTCTTCGACGGACGTATTGAGCAGATTCGGGAATACAATATTGCCGTCGACGCTCTGGGTCGACCCGCCGACTTCGACCAGAAACGAGACTCAATCGTAAGGGTCGAGGCACACCGCCTCCGGAAGCGGCTCGCTGAATACTACATCAACGCGGGTCACAACGATCCGGTGGTAATCCAAATCCCCGCGGGAACTTATGTCCCTCAATTCGTCCCGCGGCAGCCCAACCCGCCGGCTGTTACCTCATCGGTGAAATTGCCCGAGCCTGCGACAGTTATCGAGCTGCTGCGTCCGAATGTCGAACAGGTCCCCTTGCCGGCTTCGCCGCCCGTTCGTCCGGCGCTCCACTCGGGAGTATCGGTGATGGCAGTGGCCGCGATCGGAGCATTGTTCGTCTATCTGATCCGCATCCCTCCGACTCCGCGATCCGTTGGCACGGCGACGGAGCGCGTCGCGCCTGCTCCATTTCCGGTTCTGAGTGAAGAAATCAGGTTCGCTGCCGCCGGAGAGCGCCAACGAATCATCGATCACGGCGGCGATGTCTGGCTGCCTGAGCAATTTGTAACGGGAGGCGAAATCAAGGATGCGCCGCCTCGCTCAATCGCGCGAACTCTCGATCCGGATTTGTATTTGCACCGACGGGAGGGAACATTTCAGTACGACATCCCCGTACCGCCGGGTCCGCACGAACTTCGGCTGCACTTCGCGGAGACCGTCTTCGGTGAGGGGAACGTCGCCGGCGGAGGGGAATCGAGCCGCGTGTTCGCGATCCGGATCAACGGCTCGATCTTTCTAATTATGGACGTCGTGGCGAACGCGGGAGCCCCGAACACCGCTTATGTGCGGGTGATCCGCGACGTCGAGCCGACGGAAGACGGGAAGATTCACCTTCAGTTTGCACCGCTGGCCAAGGAGCAGGCATTCGTAAACGGAATTGAGATTTTGCGCGGCGTGCCTGGCCGTCTTTTGCCCGTTCGGCTGCTCGCGCGGATGACACCCTTCGTGGACAGCGGGAAGCGGGAATGGCTCCCGGATTCGTGCGTCGCCGGCGGCCAGCTTGTGCAGCGCCACGAAGCAGTCGCGGGAGCCGAACAAGACGCCGAACTCTTCCAGTCGGAGCGCTATGGCAACTTTGTATACTCCATTCCGGTCGACCCGCGCGGCAAATACACCGTCACCCTACGATTCTCGGAAAGCTGGTTCGGACCTGGTCGGCCTGGAGGCGGAGGTGTCGGCTCGCGCCGATTCCACGTCTACTCCGGAGGGCGGACGCTCCTGCGTAACTTCGATATCCTTAGAGAAGCTGGCGGACCACTCCGTGCGGTATCGAAGACGTTCCGCGGCCTCGAGCCTAACGCCCAGGGCAAGCTGGTCCTGGAGTTCGTTCCGATTGAGAACTACGCGCTGTTAAACTCGCTCGAAGTGCTTGATGAAGGCCGGTGAATCGCAGTTAACCTCGTACTACTCTAATACATGACAGCCCGCAAAACGGAGCTCGAATGGCGGAAGTCGAACCGGCTGTTCGTTACGTGTGCCGCGCACCGCCATTCGGCCCTTTGCGGGCTATTAAGTAAAAGCCCGCAAAGCGGATATCGGCCGACTGCTGCTGACCGGCATATCGTGGACCGCCATTCGGCTCTTTGCCGGCCAGGGAGTAGTAGCCCACATTGTTAGTCGAGCAACTATACCAGGAACTGGAAGCGAAGTTTCGCGCTGCCAGGCCGAATGATGACCCGGCTCCGCTGCGTCAGGCGTTCGAGTACGCCGAGAAGCATCACGCGGGACAGTTGCGCGACTCCGGTCAGCCCTACATGGTCCACCCGCTGGAGGTGGCTCATATCCTTTGCAATATCCAGATGGACACCGTCGGCCTGCAGACCGGGCTGCTGCACGACGTAGTCGAAGACACATCCGTTGGTCTGGAAGACGTTCGAAACCTGTTCGGAATCGAGGTCGCTCGCTGTGTCGACGGCGTCACGAAAATCAGCAAGCTGAACCTGAACTCACGCGAAGCTCGCCAGGCAGAAAGCATGCGCAAGATGCTGCTGGCGATGGTGACTGACATTCGCGTGATCCTGGTGAAACTTGCGGACCGGCTTGACAACATGCGGACGCTCGGGGCGCTGTCGCGTGAACGGCAGGAGCGAATCGCACAGGAGACGCTCGACATATATGCGCCGATTGCACACCGGCTCGGTATGGGTAAGGTTCGCGGTGAGCTGGAGGATCTTGCTTTCGCGCATCTGGAACCCGAAGCCTATGCCGACCTGATGCAGCTGATTGAGAGCCGGCGTCAGGCGAACGAGGAAGCCCTGGACAGGATCCGTCAGGACATTCAGTTGCGTCTGAACCGCGAGGCTATTCCGGCGCGTATCGACGGGCGGCTCAAGCGAGCGTACTCCATTTATCAGAAGCTGAAACGTCAGAAGATACCGATCGACCAGGTCTACGATCTGATGGCAGTTCGTATCATCACCGATTCAGTGAAGAACTGCTACGCGGCACTTGGAGTGATTCATAACGAGTGGCCGCCGATACCTGGCCGGATCAAAGACTTCATCGCGATTCCGCGGCCCAATCTGTATCAGTCGCTGCACACGTCGGTGATGGGACCAAGCGGTGTTGCGTTTGAGGTTCAGATTCGGACCGAGGAAATGCACCGAATCGCCGAAGAAGGAATCGCGGCGCACTGGAAATACAAGGAAGGCAAGAAGGGCCTGACTCAGGACGATCAGCGTATCGCGTGGCTTCGTCAACTGGTGGAGTGGCAACGCGATCTTCGGGACCCCAACGAGTTCATGGCGACTCTCAAGGTCGACCTGTACCCGGAAGAGGTCTATACGTTCACTCCGATGGGTCGCGTCATCGTTCTCCCTCGAGACGCAACGCCTCTCGATTTCGCGTATGCGATCCACAGCGACGTCGGCCACACCTGCGTCGGTGCCAAGGTGAATGGGCGCATCGTTCCGCTTCGTTATCAGCTGAAAAACGGCGACGTGGTCGAGATCCTTACGCAGCAGGGACACACGCCCAGCCGCGACTGGCTCAACCTGGTCAACACATCGCGCGCACGGAACAAGATTAAGCACTTCATCAACGCCAGCGCGCGCGAACGAGCGATCGAGATCGGGCAGAAGTATCTCGAGAAGGAAGCTCGTCGTTTTGGCGTTGCACTCGCGAAGGTCATTAAAACCGAGTTCGAGCGGGTGTCGGCCGAGTATGGATGCTCCAAAATGGAGGACCTGTACGCGGCGCTCGGGTACGGAAAATACTCGGCCCGACAGGTTCTGCACAAGCTGTCTCCGGATGTCGTTCCTGAGCGTGAACCTGCAGCAGTCGACGCAAACCCGGCTGTGCCGGTTGATGGTACCAGCGCAGTTCCAAGACCCGTGCCGGCGGTCGACGGTGGCGGGTCGCCCGCCAAAAACAAAGGGGCACGCCAGGACACCGGCGATCTCGTCATTAAGGTCAAAGGTTGCGATGACCTGATGATTTACCGCGCCAAATGCTGCAATCCAATCCGCGGCGAATCCATTGTCGGCTATGTCACGCGCGGCAAAGGCGTCGCCGTGCACTCGATCAACTGCACCAACGTGCAGAAGCTGATGTATGAGGTCGACCGCAAAATCGATGTCGAGTGGGCGCGGGCAACAAACGATACGTTCGACGTTCGCATGGTGGTCCACACGGACGACCGCCCCGGCATGCTGAATCAGCTCACGACCGTGCTCGTGAACGAGAACAGCAATATTCGGAGTCTCGAAGCTCGTGGTGACGACAAGCGGAACGGGGATGGCGCGATTGTCGAGATGACTGTTGAGGTCCGTGACAAGCGGCAGCTGGAGAAGGTCTCAGGATCGATCCGGCGAATACCCGGCGTTCGTGACATCGAAAGGGTGCAATAAAAGGAACTATGACGGTGACGACGGAAAACATCGCCCGGTACGATCCGGAACACATTGCGATCTCGAAGAGCAAGGGCATCGAAATCGACTGGACAGACGGGCATCACTCCAGCTACCCGGTTGCACTGCTTCGCGATGAATGCCCTTGTGCGACTTGCACGGGTGCGCATGGAACCGTACCGGAGAGAACCGACTTCTCATCTCCGAACAGAAATCCGTTTCAGATGTACACGCCAGCACCGAAGATGCTTAACGTGGAGCCCGTCGGTAATTACGCGATTCGCATTGTCTGGAACGATGGTCACAACAGCGGGATTTATTCGTGGGACCACCTTCGTGGTCTTTGCCGTTGTGACCAGTGCAGGAGTTCGCGACCGTAGTCCGGCCCGTTACACGGGCGGCGTAGCTGGTTCCTGTCCCGCCAGTCCCTGATCGGCCGTTGCCGGATCGTACTTCGGATTGACTTGCGGCATCGTCGCGTTCACATCCTTGCGCCACTTCTGCAGCATTGCATGAAGCTCCGCCGCACGCTTCGGCTCGCGATTGATCAGGTTCTGCCGTTCGCTGATATCGTTCCTGAGGTTGAACAGTTCCAGCCTGCCGTCTTCATAGAACTCGATCAGCTTCCAGTCACCTTTACGAATCGCGCCGGCAGGGGGACCGCCCTGATTGCTGTAGTGCGGATAATGCCAGTAAAGCGCTTCACGAGCGGGGGCTGCTCCGCCCTTAAGCAGGGCCGCAAAACTCAGGCCGTCGATACCGTCCGGCTTGCGGGCACCAGCGATCTCGGCAATCGTCGGCAGAAGATCGATCGAGCACACCTGAGCATCGCTGACGGTTCCTGCTTTCGTCACGCCCGGCCAGTAAACAATCAGTGGCTCGCGAATTCCGCCTTCATACACGTGGCCCTTCCCGGCACGAAGCGGCGAGTTGTCGGTAATCAGCTTTTGGTTCTTACCCTCATGTCGAAGTCCACCGTTGTCTGAGGTCACGATGATGATTGTGTTCTTCGCGATGCCAAGCTGATCCAGCTTCGTTCGTAGTTTCCCGAGCGACTTGTCGAAGTGTTCGACCATTGCCGCATAGGTCGGGTCCGGCCACGGCTTATCTCCGAATTTTGTCTTATATTTGTCGATTAATGCCGCTCTGGCATTTAAAGGCAGATGCACCAGATAATGCGGCATATACAAAAAGAATGGCTGCTTCGCGTTCGCGGAATCCTCGATGAATTTGTCGGCGGCGTCCGTTAAGACCTCGGAGATGTAGTCATCCTTCGTCGTATTCTCCAGCCCGGGAACACGAAAGGGTCCAAAGAACGAGGGCAGTGAGCCCCTTTCGTTGCCGCCGACGTTCACATCGAACCCCTGATGATCGGGAGTGAAGCCATTACCGCCCAGATGCCATTTGCCTGTGCTCGCAGTCCGGTACCCCAGCGGCTTTAACACTTCAGCGATCGTCGTTTCCGCCAGCGGCAGCTGCTGTTCGAATGGGACAAACAACAGCTTCGAAGTCGGCCACTGTTTCCTGCCCGGAATCCAGTCGGTCAGGTGCAGCCGAGCCGGATACTTTCCGGTCATGATACTGGCTCGAGTCGGCGAGCAGACCGGGCACGCCGCATAGGCCTGCGTAAAACGCACTCCATCACGAGCAAGGCGGTCGAGTTCCGGTGTCTCGTAATACTTACTTCCGTAAACACCGAAATCGCGCCAACCAAGGTCATCCAGCAGAACCAGAATCACGTTTGGTTTCGGCGTGGTCTGCGCCATCATCGTCGGAGCCACGGTAAGGGCACCGAGGAATTGCCTGCGGTTCATATGACTGTCATTATCATGGCGTGTGTGCGCTGTTGACAATCCGGGCAAGGCGGAAATAGGCAGGAATGACTCACTTCACTCTTCAGGGAGTAGACCGCCCGGGCGATCGCGACACACTGCCGCTGACCACCGGACAGGGTGCCGATGGGCTGGTTGATGTCCTTGACCGTGATACCCATCTTCTTGAGCTCGCTGTCCGCGATCTCCCGCATTTCCTTGATCTTCAATGGGCGCCAACGGGTAATTGCCGGCCCGGAGCTCGGAGCCGAGGAAGAAGTTCCGCCATACCTCCATCAGCCCGACCACCGCGAGGTCCTGGTACACGGTCGCGATGCCGTGATCCAACGATTCCCGGGGGGAGCCGAAATGGACCTCCTTGCCGTCGACCTTCAGGCTGCCCTCGGTATGCCCGTGCAACCCGGACATGATCTTGATCAGGGTGGACTTCCCGGCGCCGTTGTCACCCAGCACACAGGTCACCTCACCGGCCGAGACCGACAGGTTGATCCCGGACAACGCCCGGATCGCCCCGTACGCCTTGCCGACCTCTTTCATCTCGATCAGCGGCTCACCCTTGTGCAGCGTCGGGGTCCGCGTGGTCGTTCAGCGTATCTGTCATGACTGGTCAGTCTCCCTATGCTTTCCTGGTCGTTGCGTACTTCTTGACCGACAGGTTCACCGCGACGGCGAGCAACAGCATCACGCCCAGGAATGCCTTGAACCAGTTCGGATCCCAGCCGGCATACACGATGCCCTGCTGGGTCATACCGAAGATGAACGCACCCAACGCGGTGCCGACCGCGGAACCGTAACCACCGGTCAGCAGGGTGCCACCGACGACCGCCGCGATGATGAACAGGAATTCCTGTCCCACACCGCCACCGGCCTGGATCGTGTTGAACGCGAACAACTGGTGCATCCCGGAGAACCAGGCCAGGAACCCGACACCCATGAACAGGCCGATCTTGACCTTGTTCACCGGCACACCGACCGCCCGGGCGGACGCGGCGTTACCACCGACCGCGAAGATCCAGTTACCGGTCCGGGTGCGGTTCAGGATCCAGGTCGCGAGCAGCACGAACAGGATCCACCACACCACGGTGATCTTCACCGACGACCCCGAAGATGGTGAACGTCGAGGAGAAGAACGCCTTCGCCGATATCGAAACCCTCCATGTCGGAGACATTCTGGGTGGACACCGCACCGGTCACCAGCTTGGTGATACCCAGGTTCGCGCCCTGCAGGATGAAGAACGTGCCCAACGTGATCAGGAAGCTGGGGATCCCGGTCCGGACCACCAGGATACCCGTTGATGAACCCGATGAACAACGCCAGGATCATCGCCAGGAACGCGCCGACCCACATGTTCAGGTTGAACTGATACGACAGCATCGCCGCGGTCAACGCGTAGGTCACCACCGCGACACCGGCGGACAGGTCGAACTCCCCACCGATCATCAACAACCCGACACCGACGGCGACGATCCCGATCAGCGACGACGCGTACAGAATGGTCGAGAATGCCTCCGCGGACCGGAAAGCCGGTGCTACCGCGAAGAAGAAGATGTAGATCACGATCGCCGCGATCAACGCGCCGATCTCGGGCCTGGCCAACAACCGCGTACCCAACGACGGTGTCGACCTCGCCGGCGCGGGGGCCGGAGAAGAAGACGCAGGCGGCGGCGTTGCCGGGGTCTTGCTGAGAGATTGACTCATGACGTTCTCCCTAGCTGGGCTGGGGGCCCCGGGGAGCGGGCGTCGAACCCGCCCCCCGGGGCAAGTGCATCAACGGGTGTTGTTGGCCGCGTACTTGGCAATGTCGGCGATATTCGTGCTGTCCACGAAGGACGGTCCGGTCAGCACCGGCAGCCCGCCGCCGAGGTCGTTCTTGTTGGTCAGGTAGAACCACAGCGAATCAACGGCCATGTAGCCCTGCAGCCACGGCTGCTGATCGACCGAGAACAGGATCTTGCCGTCCTGGACCTGCTTGGCCACATCAGCATTGAGGTCGAAGGTGACCAACTTGGCCGAGCTGCTGGCGTCGGCGATCGACTGCTGGGCGGCCAGCGCGATCGGTGCGCCCAGGGTCACCACGTAGTCGATGGACGGATCCTGCTGCAGCTTCGCGCCGATGGTCGAGGTGACCGAGGGAATGTCCTTGCCGTCCACCTGAAGGTTCTCGGTGCCGGGCGCGTTGGCCTTGACGCCGGCGCAACGGGCCTCGAGGGCGACCGAGCCCTGCTCCTGGATGACACAGAGCGGATGCTTGGCGCCGAGCGCGGCGATCTGTTCGCCAACGGCCTTGCCGGCGATGTCCTCATCGGAGCCGTAGTACATCAGGGCCCCGAGGTCCTTGTACTGCTTGATGCCGGTGTTGAACGCCACCGTCGGAATGCCGGCGGTCTTCGCCGCGGCCATCGAATCCTTCATGGTGTCCGGCGACAGCAAGGTCACGGCGATCCCGTCGACCTTGCTGTCGACCGCGTTCTGCACCAGAGTGGCTTCGCCCGGACCGGTCGGGTCGTTCGAGTACTTCAGGTCGATATTGTCCTTCGCGGCAGCGACCTGCGCGCCGGCCCGGACCTTGTCCCAGAACGAGTCGCCGGGTGCCTCGTGGGTGACCATGGCAATGGTGAACCGCGGCGTGTCGGCAACCGCCCCGCCGCCCTCGGCCGGCGCACCGGACCCGGCAGCCGCGGCGGCCGCCGTCGGCGGCCTTCTTGCCGCCGGTGGCACTACAGGCGGTCAGCGCCAAGCGCCGCGACCACCGCGACCGCGGTCAGCCCGAGGGCTTTCTTACGAATCGTCATCGATTCGGTTCCTTTCGTTGCGGGACAGGGTGTCCCATGCGGGAGGAGGTAAATACGGGTGATTCAATTTATCGGCGTGGCAGCGTTCGTGCCGCAGAACGATCGAGGCGGAGAGGTGTGTGCGAGTGCTAGCGCCGAGGGATCGCTGGTCCGAGACCGCTTGCCGGCGGCAGCTCGAGACTCGACTGGAGGTCAGCGTGACCGGGGATCGTGCGCGCATGGACCGGTCCCGGGTGCATCGGGGCCGAGCCGATGATCAAGTTCACTGGCGTCGCCGTTGGCGCCCATTCGAACCTCCTTGTCGCAGCCGGTCGAACCGACTCGCATAAGAGTGGCCTCCGCCACATCTGATGTCAATAGTTTGTACTGACATTCTTACGTCTTAACCGTCTTGTGATCTGGCCGTGCTGCCGGGAGTCGGCAGCGACGACCGACGGAGGACGTCCGTCTCGCGGCAGAACGCCATCGCCAGGGTGCGCGAGTACCTGACGCCGCACCCACGGTGCCTGACTCGCTGCGGTAACGGGCGTTTCGACCTGCCGCATCCTCGCTGTTGCGGTCACGCGCTGATTCTTCGCGCTATTCGTTCTGCGGGAAGCCCAGGTTGAGCCCGCCGTGGCTGGGGTCGAGCCAACGGGTGGTGATGACCTTGTTCCGGGTGTAGAAGCTGAAGCCCTCGGTGCCGTGCGCGTGGGTGTCGCCGAACAGGGAGGCCTTCCAGCCGCCGAACGAGTAGTAGCCGACCGGGACCGGCACCGGCACATTGATCCCGACCATGCCGACCTCGACCTCGTTCTGGTACCGCCTGGCCGCGCCACCGTCGTTGGTGAAGATGGCGGTGCCGTTGCCGTACGGGTTGCTGTTGACCAGCGTCAGGGCGTCGTCGTAGGAGTCGACCCGGATCACCGACAGCACCGGCCCGAAGATCTCGTCGGTGTAGATCGACATATCGGTGGTGACCTTGTCGAACAGCGTTGGCCCGAGCCAGAACCCACCCGGTTCGCCGTCCACCACCGGGTTGCGGCCGTCGACGACCAGTTCGGCGCCGGCCTCGACACCGGCATCGACATAGCCCTGCACCTTGTCCCGGTGCACCCCGGTGACCAGCGGGCCCATGTCGCAGCCCCGCCTGCCGTCACCGGTGCGCAGGGTGGCGATCCGGTCGGAGATCTTGCCGATCAGCTCGTCGGCGATGACGTCCACCGCGACCAGCGCGCTGATCGCCATGCACCGCTCACCGGCGGAGCCGAACCCGGCATTGACCGCGGCATCGGCGGCCAGGTCCAGGTCGGCGTCCGGCAGCACCACCATGTGGTTCTTCGCGCCACCGAGGGCCTGCACCCGCTTGCCGTTCCTGGTGCCGGTCTCGTACACGTAGCGGGCGATCGGGGTCGAGCCGACGAACGAGATCGCCTTCACCCGCGGGTCTTCCAGCAGCGCGTCGACGGCGACCTTGTCGCCGTGCAGCACATTGAACACCCCGTCCGGCAGCCCGGCTTCCTTCCACAGCGCGCCCAGCCAGTTGGCGGTGGACGGGTCCTTCTCGCTCGGCTTGAGGATGACGCAGTTGCCGGCGGCGATCGCGATCGGGAAGAACCACATCGGCACCATGGCCGGGAAGTTGAACGGCGAGATGACCCCGACGACGCCCAGCGGCTGCCGCAGCGAGGACACATCGACCTTCGTCGAGGCGTTCTCGGTCAGGCTGCCCTTGAGCAGATGCGCCAGCCCGCAGGCGAACTCGACGACCTCCTGGCCGCGGGTGACCTCACCGAGCGCGTCGGAGAGCACCTTGCCGTGCTCACTGGTGATGATCGCGGCGGCCTCCCCCTTGCGCTCGTTGAGCAGCTCCCGGAACCTGAACAGGATCTGCGTGCGGCGGGCCAGCGACATGTCCCGCCAGGCCGGCCAGGCCGCCTGCGCGGCAGCGATCACCGCGTCGGCGTCCTCCGGCGAGGCCAGCGCCAGCCGCTTGGTCACCAGGCCGGTCGCCGGGTCGTACACATCCGAGGTGCGGGTGCTCGTCCCCGGCAAACGGGGCGCCGGCCTTCCAGTGCGGAACCGTCGCGAGCTCACCCGGACGGCGTCGGCCGTCGGCGGTGGGCAGGGCTTCTGGATCGGTAATCGTGGTCATGGCGTGTTGGTTCCCTCCCGGGCCCGCGCGGATCAACTTCGCCTGCGCGGATGAAGTAGTTGACAACTTTCACTGCAGTCACATTCGGTGCAACTTGAGCCGCGCAGGAGATGATGATCCGCGCGACCAACGGGCGCGGTCAGAGCAGCGGGCGCTGCAGGGCCTTGAGACCGTCGTAGGTCTCCCTGGCCTGCTGGGTGAAGTCGAGCTCGGAGATTTCCGCGACCGGGACGTCCCACCAGCCGTCGCCAGCCGGCGACTGGTATTCCAGGTCGGTGTCCACGTGCACCAGGACGGCGGTCTCGGATGCCTTGGCCTTGGCCAGCGCATCCTTGAGTTCGACCAGGGTGGAGGCCTTGAGCACCTTCACCCCGAGGCTGGCCGCATTGGCGGCCAGGTCGACCGGCAGGATGCCGCCGTCGAGCCGGCCGGATTTCGTCGTTCCGGTACCGGTACTTGGTGCCGAACCGTTGCACGCCAAGGGATTCGGCCAGCGAACCGATGGAGGCGTAGCCATGGTTCTGCAGCAGCACCACGATGATCTTGATGCCTTCCTGCACCGCCGTGACCAGCTCGGTCGGCATCATCAGGTAGGAGCCGTCGCCGATCGTGACGAAGACATCCCGGTCGGGCGCGGCCATCCGGATCCCGATACCGCCGGGGATCTCGTAGCCCATGCAGGAGAACCCGTATTCGACGTGGTAGCCCTTGCGGTCCCTGGTCCGCCACATGCCGTGCAGGTCACCCGGCAGCGAACCGGCGGCGCAGACCACCACATCGCTGGCGTCCATCACCTCGTCGACCGCGCCGAGCACCTCGGCCTGGGCCAGCACACCGTGTCTCGACGCCGTAGCCGGAGTGGAAGGACGCGACCACCTCGTCGTCCCAGGCCTTGGCCTTCTGCTGTGCCTCCTGCTGGTACTCGGCGCTGGTCGAGTACCCATCGAGCAGCGGCGTCAGCGCCTCCAGCGTGCGCTTCGCGTCGGCCTGCACCGGCAGCCCGGAGTGCTTGACCGCATCGATCGGCGCCACATTGATATTGATGAACTTGACGTCCGGATTCTGGAAGATCGTCCGCGACGCGGTGGTGAAATCCGAGTACCTGGTACCGATTCCGATGACGAGGTCGGCCTCCCGGGCGAACAGGTTGGCCGCCGGGTTGCCGGTGGCACCGACCGCGCCCAGGTTCAGCGGGTGGTCGAACGGCAGCGAACCCTTGCCGGCCTGGGTTTCCGAACTCGGGATGCCGGTGGCCTCGACCAAGGCGCGCAGCGCGTCGTTGGCCTCGGCGTAGGTCACGCCGCCACCGGAGATGATGACCGGCTTGCTGGCGGCCCGGATCGGTCGCCGCAACGGCCTCCAGCACCTCGGGCTCGGGGACCGGACGGACGATGCGCCAGACCCGCTCCTTGAACAGGTCCACCGGCCAGTCGTGCGCCTCGGCCTGCACGTCCTCGGGCAGCGCGATGGTCGCGGCGCCGGTCTCGGACGGGTCGGTCAGCACCCGCATGGCACCCAGCAGGGCGGCCGGCAGCTGCTCGGCACGCCAGACCCGGTCGAAGAACCTGGAGACCGGGCGGAATGCGTCATTGACCGAGATGTCGTAGCCATAAGGCTGTTCCAGCTCCTGCAGCACCGGGGACGACACCCTGGTGGCGAAGATGTCGCTGGGCAGCAGCAGCACCGGCAGCCGGTTGATGGTGGCCAGCGCGGCGCCGGTGAGCATGTTGCTGGCGCCCGGCCCGACGGAGGCGGTGACCGCGAAGGCCTGCAGCCGATCCTGCTGCCGGGCGTAGCCGACCGCGATGTGCACCATGGCCTGCTCGTTGCGGCCCTGGTGGTAGGGCAACTCCCCCGGGGTCAGCAGCTCCGACTGCAGCAGCGCCTGGCCGAGGCCGGCCACATTGCCGTGCCCGAAGATGCCGAAGCAG